>JAIOXN010000001.1 GCA_021741585.1 Aquiluna sp.
GATCCGGCAGTGGCTTGTGGAAGCGCTGTCGCTCAACGGATAAAAGGTACCTCGGGGATAACAGGCTGATCTTGCCCAAGAGTCCATATCGACGGCATGGTTTGGCACCTCGATGTCGGCTCGTCGCATCCTGGGGCTGTAGTAGGTCCCAAGGGTTGGGCTGTTCGCCCATTAAAGCGGCACGCGAGCTGGGTTCAGAACGTCGTGAGACAGTTCGGTCTCTATCCTCTGCGCGCGCAGGAAATTTGAGAAGACCTGACCCTAGTACGAGAGGACCGGGTTGGACAAACCTCTGGTGTGTCAGTTGTACTGCCAAGTGCACCGCTGATTAGCTACGTTTGGGAGAGATAACCGCTGAAAGCATCTAAGCGGGAAGCTTGCTTCAAGATGAGATTTCCAAGACCTTGTGTCGAGAGGGCCGCAGCTAGATTACTGCGTTGATAGGCGGGATGTGGAAGTGCTGAAAGGCATGGAGCTGACCCGTACTAATAGCCCGATAACTTGATATAACTTCTAATTTGCTTGCGTCCACTGTGTGGTTCTCGATATACGGTCGAGAACCGAAGATTTGATCTTCGAAATCACTAAGATATCAATAGTGTTTCGGCGGCCATAGCGAGAGGGAAACGCCCGGTCTCATTCCGAACCCGGAAGCTAAGACTCTCAGCGCCGATGGTACTGCAAGGGGGACCTTGTGGGAGAGTAGGACACCGCCGGACTTACTTTAGAAATGGCCACTCCTTATGGGGTGGCCTTTTCTATTTAAGCCACAATTAGAGTCACAACATGCTCCAGGGAGCGATACGAAAATGGAACAGAGAAGATCTAGGCCAGAGCCTAAGCGTGAAGGCCCTTCTGGGCGCAGCGAGCGCAATGAGTCGGAGCGCCCTGAGTGGCAAAAGCGCGTTGCGCGGGAACGCACCGACGAGAAGTCTCCGCTTATTCCTTCAGAAATCACCCCTGACGACGTTGACATGGGAGTTCGCGTCCAGCTCAAGACCCTAACTGCAGAGAATGCCGAGATGACAGCTCGTCACCTTGCCATGGTCTCGCTTTTGATCAATGATGACCCGGAGTTGGCCCATAAGCACGCCATTGCCGCAGCTCGCAGAGCCGGCAGATTGGCTATTGCTCACGAAACTCTTGGAATTACCGCCTATGCGATTGGTGATTTCACGCTCGCCTTGCGAGAACTCCTCACCCACAGAAGACTTTCCGGTTCAAACGATCAGCTTCCGCTGATTGTTGATGCCGAGCGCGGCATGGGCCGTCCTGAGCGAGCACTCGAGGCTGTGGCTGGAGTTGATAGAAATTCTCTTCCAGTTGGAATCCGGATCAACCTCGCAATTGCACTGTCTGGTGCACGGCTAGACCTAGGCAATGCAAAGTTAGCTCAGCAAGAGCTCGAAATCGCCGAACTATCGCCTAAGCGCGTATTCGAGCAGTCACCGCTCCTGTTCCGCTCCTATGCAGAGGTTTTGCGAGAGCAAGGGAAGAATGGTGATGAGTGGGAGCAGTTGGCGGCTAAAGCCGATAAGGCACTCGCCTCCCACGGTGAAGAACTTTTTGAACTTTTTGAAGAGATCGAAATCCCCACCACTGAGGACTTTGAAAGAACTATGGCTCCAAAGAAGGAGTTCAAACCAAGGACTACTGAGCGCAAGGACTTTAAGCCACGCGATGGTGAGAAGCGAGAGTTCAAGCCTCGCTCTGGCGAGAAACGCGAGTTCAAGCCTAAGGACGGCGAAAAGCGCGAGTTCAAACCACGCGATGGTGGATTCAAGGGCAAGCCTGCATCTGGAAGATCCGGCGATTTCAAGCCAAGGAGACCGGGTGGCCGCGCTCGCTAGCCAGTATGACTCCCTGTTATTGGATCTAGATGGGGTTGTCTATCTAGGTGCAAAAGCCGTGGTTCATGCTGTTGAAAGCATCAATCTGGCCCAGTCCAATGGACTAAAAGTTGGCTATGTCACAAATAACGCTTCCCGGAAGCCTGAGTCTATAGCTGGCCAATTGGCTGGTTTCGGGCTCAATGTAGAGCCAGATGAAGTGATTGGTTCAGCCAGGGCTGCAGTAAAGATGCTTTGTCAGCGCATCCCGGCCGGTTCAAAAGTATTAGTAGTCGGGGGAGAGGGTCTTCGATTTGAGGTCGAAGCTGCCGGTTTTCAGATAGTTGAAACATCCACCGATCAGCCGGCGGCTGTAATTCAGGGGTTCAGTCCTGAAGTTGGCTGGAAACATCTTGCTGAGGCAAGTTATGCGATTCAGAATGGTGCAATTTGGCTTGCGACAAATCAAGATTGGACTATTCCTCGCGAAGCCGGCATTGCTCCTGGCAATGGCACATTGGTCTCTGCCGTACATACCGCAGTTGGAATACTTCCGGATTTTGCCGGCAAGCCTTTCCGGCCAATCTTTGATTCAGCAATAGAGCAACTAAAGATTTCGCGTCCACTATTTATTGGAGATCGACTCGATACCGATATTCGAGGCGCAAATAATTTCGGCATTGATTCAGCCTGTGTTATGACCGGAATCGCAACCCGTAAGGAGTTGCTTTCTGCGAAAAAGGAAGATCGCCCAAAGTTCATCGTCGGCGACCTTAGAGAGCTTTTTGCCCCATACCCAGAAGTCAAGAAGACCAAACACGGTTTCAAATGCAATAAGACTGAGGTTGAAATTGCCGGTACACAGGTGATGGTGACCAAAGGTGATCCGAAGGGCCTGGATGCATTGCGCTGCGCGACTGAGCTAATCTGGAGTTCCAAGACTCCAATTTATGGACTTGAGGTTGACTCCAGGCTCTATGAAAGTGGTTCCAATTGAATCTTGAACAGATCTCCGCTCGAATCTCAGAGATCGAGAATCTTGAGGAAGAAGCTCAACTCGAAGCCCTGCAGCAGGTTATTGCAGAGCTTGAAAAGCTTGTTTCCTAGTGTCTGAACGCTTAGACATCGAGCTGGTTATTCGCTCACTTGCAAGGTCTCGCTCTCATGCCGCTCAGCTGATTACACAGAACCGCGTGCTGGTCAATGGAAAACCTGGGACCAAGCCAGCACAAAAGATTGAGCTCACAGACCACCTAGCAATTGCCGAAGGTCCTGATTTTGTCTCTAGAGCGGGGCAGAAGCTTTCCGATGCTTTGAAAACTTTTGAAATTCAGATTTCAGGGGAGTGCCTTGATGCCGGAGCGTCCACCGGTGGCTTTACGCAGGTCATGCTTGAGGCCGGAGCATCATCTGTAGTTTGTATTGATGTTGGGCATGACCAGCTAGCCAAGGAATTGCGTGAAGATTCTCGGGTTACAAACATCGAGGGTTGTAATCTTCGTGAATTGGATTCGGAGAAGCTCAAGGAGCTTACAAAAACAGAGCATAACTTCAAGTTTGCCGTGGCCGACCTGTCTTTTATTTCTCTAACTCTTGTGATTCCCAATCTAAAGAGTGTTGCTCCAAATGCTCAGCAGGTCTGGCTTATCAAGCCACAGTTTGAGGTAGGGAAGCACTCTTTGAATGCATCTGGCATCGTGACCGACTGGCCTGATCGGCACAGAGCCATAAACCAGGTGGTTGATTGTGCCATCGAAAACGGATTCACGATCAAGGGGTTGGTGGAGTCCTCCATTCGAGGTACTCATGGCAACAGTGAGTACTTGTTGTGGATTACTCCAAATGGTCCCGATAATCGGCCAGAATGGTCTAAGGAAATCGAAAGACTGGCAAAGAGAGACAAATGACTCGGTACGCACTGGTAGTTACCAATGCCCAAACTGCCACGCAATCGCGGCAGGTTGTATCTGCCTGCAGTTTTTTGATTGAACATGGATTCACAATTGTCTTTGAATCCGAAGAGGCTGAACGAGTTCTGAAGCTACAGGAGCTAACTCTTGGTTTTGAGAATTACGAGAACCAACCAATTGAAATCGGTCTTGTTCTGGGTGGGGATGGAAGCATCCTCAGGGCGGCAGAGTTGCTTCGTGATTCGGACGCCCCAATTCTTGGAATCAACCTGGGTCATGTTGGATTCA
Source organism: Aquiluna sp. (assembly GCA_021741585.1). Classification (GTDB taxonomy): domain Bacteria; phylum Actinomycetota; class Actinomycetes; order Actinomycetales; family Microbacteriaceae; genus Aquiluna. Next base: position 4,028 of record JAIOXN010000001.1, read on the forward strand.
TGGCAGAAGCCGAAGCTGGATCACTAGAGGAAACTCTCAAATTGGTTGTCGCCAAGAACTATGAAGTGCGCAATCGTTTAGCTCTTGATGTAGTGGTTCTCGAAGACAACAAAGAAACCTTCCGCAGTTGGGCCCTAAACGAGGTAGCTGTTGAAAAGAGCGCGCGTGAGCGAATGCTGGAAGTCGTTATCGAAGTTGACTCCAGACCGGTTTCATCCTTTGGTTGCGATGGTGTTCTTGTTAGCACCCCAACCGGGTCTACTGCCTACGCATTCAGCGCTGGTGGGCCAGTGATCTGGCCAAACGTTGAAGCACTCATGTTGATTCCGCTTAGTGCTCACGCTCTTTTCTCTCAACCGCTGGTAGTCGGGCCAAAAACGCAGCTTGCAATTGAGGTTTTACGCCGCAGTGCAGGCTCGGGAGTGCTTTGGTGTGATGGGCGAAGAACTTTTGATCTCGGGCCAGGCTCGAGGGTCGAAGTCGCTCAAAGCGCCAAGCCAATCCCCATGGTTGTGCTCGATGATGCACCGTTTGCAGATCGATTGGTGAAGAAGTTTTCCCTCCCTGTTACCGGTTGGAGAGGTCCAGATTCCAATAAATGATTGAGTCCATAAAGATCCGAAATATGGGGGTTATCCAAGAGGCAACCCTCAATCTTGGTGCTGGATTCACGGCCCTAACTGGGGAAACTGGCGCCGGAAAAACCATGGTTTTGACTGCATTGAATTTACTACTTGGTGGCAGATCAGACTCTTCCACAATCCGCAGAGGCGAAAGCGCATTATTTGTTGAAGGGCTTTGGCAAATTACTGATGGTGACCTCACCGATCGGATATCTGGCACCGGTGCAGAAATTGAGCAAGGCTCTTTGATTGTCAATCGAAGTGTTTCTTTGGATGGTCGATCTAGAGCGGCGCTTGGCGGGGCTAGTGTTCCAGCTGCAACATTGGCAGAGTTTGCTGAGGACCTTGTGGCGGTCCACGGCCAGAGCGACCAAATTCGCCTAAGGTCACTTACAGCTCAGCGTCACTCGCTAGATGCCTTTGGCGGTGCTGAAGTTTCTTTGGCGCTCGAGGTTTATCAAAGAAACTACCTGGCTTATAGAGACCTAGAGACTCGATTAGAGAGGGTGCGCAATGCAGGTGAGAAGGATCTGCAGAGAACAGTATTTCTGCGAAGCCTGCTTGCTGAAATTGATGACCTCAAACCCCAACAGAACGAAATCGAAGAACTCTTGGAGAAGATCAATCGTTTGAGCAATGTGGAGGGTCTGAGATCATCAGCTGCAATGGCCCACGATGCTTTTAGCTCCGAAGATTCCCTGGATGCGATGCAGCTGGTAGCTGTTGCGAGAAAAGCTATTGAGTCCTCACAAGACCCCGTCTTGGTTGACTTGGCCGCCAGAATTAGAGAAATCAGCACTCTATCCGCAGAGGTTTCTGCGGATTTGGCTTCGTTTATCGCCAGCTTGGAAGCTGATCCAAAGCAGCTCGAGCAGATGCTATCTCGGCGAGCCGAGCTGATTGCCTTTGAACGCAAATACGGCAAGAGCATCCAGGAACTGATTTCTGAACAGCCCGGCTATCAGGCAGAGCTACTAGATCTTGATTCATCAGATGACCAGGTAGAGCGACTTGAGATGCAACTTGAGGCCGCTCTCTCGCAGCTCTCGCTCTCAGCCGGGCAACTCTCCGCCGCCCGCAAAGCAGCAGCCTCCGAATTGAAGGAGCGTGTTTCCCAGGAGCTTGCCCAGCTTGCCATGGCCGGAGCGACACTTGAAATAAGCATCACAACTTTGGCGGATTTTGAATCCCATGGGAATGACAAGATCGAATTTCTACTTGCAGCTCATCCAGGCGCTGAACCCAGACCGCTCGGTAAGGGGGCATCTGGGGGTGAGCTCTCCAGAATCATGTTGGCAATCGAACTGGTCTTGGCATCAAGCCAGCTTTTGCCGACCATGGTTTTTGATGAAGTTGATGCTGGTGTTGGTGGACAGGCGGCAATCCAACTCGGCAAGAGGCTTAAGAAACTAGCCGAATCCACCCAGGTAATTGTTGTTACCCACTTGCCCCAGGTGGCTGCATTTGCCGATCGACAAATTAGGGTCTCGAAAGAAGTTTCTGGTGAAATAACCTCTTCCAGCGTTAGCGTGTTGAGCGACCAAGAGCGAGAGATCGAACTTGCCAGAATGCTCTCCGGAAACCCGGATTCAGTGGTTGCAAGACAGCACGCTAGAGAATTATTAGAAACTCGATAAACAACTTTCGTGTTGCTCAATTTCGAGAGCTAAATCACTGATAGATTGAAGTTCCATGGCCGATAGCTCTGGAATCCCAAGACACATTTTCGTTACAGGCGGCGTCGCCTCATCTTTGGGCAAGGGTTTAACCGCAGCCTCACTGGGAAATCTACTTAGAGCACGTGGCGTAAAAGTCGTCATGCAGAAGCTTGACCCCTATCTAAACGTTGACCCTGGCACAATGAATCCTTTCCAGCATGGTGAAGTTTTTGTTACCGAAGATGGCGCTGAGACAGATCTAGATATTGGTCACTACGAGCGCTTTTTGGACATTCAGCTAGACGCTGCTGCCAACGTAACAACCGGACAGGCCTACTCCACGGTAATTGCCAAAGAGCGTCGCGGAGAGTACTTGGGCGACACCGTGCAGGTCATCCCTCACATCACGGACGAGCTCAAGCGCCGCATGAGATTGCAGGCCACTCAGGAGCCAATCCCGGACGTGATCATCACTGAAATCGGTGGGACCGTTGGTGATATTGAATCTCAGCCATTCATGGAGGCTGCCCGCCAGGTGAGACAAGACGTTGGACGTGACAATGTGTTCTTCGTTCACGTCACTCTTGTGCCATTCCTCAAGCCATCTGGCGAACTAAAGACCAAGCCGACCCAGCACTCAGTTGCGATGCTGCGCTCTCTTGGTATCCAACCAGATGCCATCGTTTGCCGATCAGACCGTGATCTTCCTGACAGCATCAAGAACAAGATTGCTGCGATGTGTGATGTTGATCGCGAAGCGGTTGTCACTGCAGCCGATGCGTCGTCGATCTATGACATTCCTAAGGTCCTGAACTCCGAGGGCCTAGATAGCATCATCATCAAAAAGCTAGGTCTTGAGTGCGGTGAAGTGGATTGGAGCCACTGGAACCCAGTTCTAGATGCAGTCCACGATCCAAAACATGAAGTCAATGTCGGACTAGTCGGAAAGTACATCGATCTACCGGATGCCTATCTTTCTGTGACCGAGGCGCTGCGTGCCGGTGGTTTCGCTGAATCAACCAAAGTAAACATTCGTTGGATAAAATCTGATGACTGCGAGAGTGAATCTGGAGCAATGGAAAATCTAGGTGACCTAGATGCAATTTGTGTCCCAGGAGGCTTTGGAATCCGCGGCATTGAAGGCAAGTTGGGAGCTCTCAAGTTTGCTCGCGAAAACCTGATTCCAACTCTGGGGCTATGCCTCGGATTGCAGTGCATGGTAATCGAATATTCGAGAAATGTTGTTGGGATTGATGGCGCTACGTCGAGCGAATTTGAACCAGATGCCAAGCATCCGGTGATAGCAACAATGGCCGAACAGGTTGAAGTAATTGCCGGCGGTGACCTCGGCGGCACAATGCGACTTGGTCTATACGAGGCGAAGCTAACCCCGGGTTCACAGGTTGCCAGGGTCTACGGTTCAGAGAGTGCAAGCGAAAGACACCGTCACCGCTACGAGGTAAATAATCACTATCGCGAGCAGATCGCCGAAAAGGGTCTTGTTTTCTCGGGAACGAGTCCGGATGGTCAATTGGTTGAATATGTTGAGCTTCCAAAAGAGGTTCACCCTTATTATGTTGCCACCCAAGCGCACCCAGAATTCCGCTCAAGACCAACCAGACCAAACCCTTTATTCCACGGTTTGATCCAGGCTGCTCTTGAGCGTCAAAAGCAACAAAAGCTGTTTGACGAGAGCTAAATATGGAGCCGCTTGATTCATACCTGCGGCACCTTAGCGTTGAGCGTGGGTTGAGCAAGAACACCCTGAGCGCCTATCGTTCTGACCTTGCGAAATACCAAGAGTTTCTGGATTCAATCAAAAGGTCAGTCAAAGACGTTTCCGCCATAGAGCTTGGTGACTTTTTGATTTGGCTGAACTCCAAAGACTTCAAATCCTCGTCTTTGGCCAGAATCATCGCCGCGGTCAGAGGGTTTCAAAAGTTTTTGGTGCTCGAAGATATCCGCACTGACGATCCAACTCAAAAATTGAAACCACCAAAACTTCCCAAGCGATTGCCCAAAGCGCTTAGCCAAGACCAGGTTCTCAAGCTACTGAGCGCTTCTGGACCGGATCCAGAGGATGAGGTTGCAGATCCGATTCGATTGCGGGATCGTGCGATTTTGGAGCTGATGTACTCATCGGGTGCTCGCGTCAGTGAAATCGTTTCACTTGATCTTGATGAGGTCATGGATCAGGGATTGCTGAGAGTCAAGGGCAAGGGCTCAAAAGAGCGATTTGTTCCGATCGGTTCCTATGCCATGCGGTCATTAGACGCCTATTTGATCAGAGTCAGGCCTCACCTTGTTGCCAAGGTTGGGTCTCCAGCAATGTTTCTAAATAAACGCGGTGGCAGACTCTCTCGACAAAGCATCTGGGAGATCATTCAGAAGGCTGGGGCGGAATGCAATTTAGAGGTTTCCCCTCACACGCTCAGGCACTGTTTTGCAACTCATTTGATTGAAGGTGGAGCGGATGTGAGGGTGGTTCAGGAGCTGCTCGGGCATGCATCCGTGGCAACCACTCAAATTTATACTTTGGTCACTGTTGATACCCTTAGAGAGGTCTATCGGAACGCGCACCCGCGTGCGCGGCGGTAGGCTATAGCAATCAATTATTGGAGGCACAGGTGAATCTCTCGGAGAAAGATTTTCCGGTTCCGGCAAAGCTAAAAGCTCACGGTCCGGCACGCATTATTGCGATGTGCAATCAAAAAGGTGGTGTTGGTAAAACCACCACCACAATCAATCTCGCTGCCTCACTGGCTGAGTATGGCCGCAAGGTGCTAGTCGTCGATTTCGATCCTCAAGGTGCTCTTTCAGTAAACCTTGCTGCCGACTACCAAGACGCCCCAACTATTTACGACTTGATGATGAATGCCGGCATGGATCCGCACGAAGCAATCCAAAAAACCGAGGTTGAAAACTTAGATATCATTCCGGCCAACATTGACCTTTCCGCTGCCGAAATGAACCTGGTCACTGAAATGGGCCGGGAACGAGTTCTTGATGGCATTTTGCACAAAGTCAAAGACGAGTATGACGTCATCTTTGTTGACTGCCAGCCATCACTGGGTCTTTTGACCGTGAATGCACTGACCGCAGCTCACGGCGTTCTTATCCCAATGGCGACAGAATTCTTTGCGCTTAGGGGTGTCGCACTTTTGATTCAGACTATTGAGAAGGTCAAGCAGCGCACCAATCCGACCCTGAAGCTCGATGGTTTGATTCCAACCATGCACGACGCAAGAACGCTGCACTCTCGTGAGGTTTTGGAGAGACTGCAAGAAGCCTTCCCGGATGATGTTTTCAAGACTGCAATTGCTAGAACCGTGAAGTTCCCTGATGCAACCGTGGCAAGAAAACCAATCACAACATTCGCACCCACCTCCGATGCCGCCCAGGCTTATAGAAGAGTGGCTCGGGAGCTGGTGAATCGTGGCAGTGCAGCTTGAATCTGAAATAGATTTTCAGCTCCAACTCGATAACTTTGATGGTCCATTTGACCTGTTATTGAGACTTATCGGTAAGCATGAGTTAGATATCACCGATATCTCGCTTGCCAAAATCACAGATGAGTTTTTGCAATATGTAAAGTTATTGGACGCTCATGCAGAAATCGAATCTGCATCCGAGTTTTTGGTGATTGCAGCCACGCTTCTGGATCTCAAAATTGCAAGCCTTTTGCCTCAGGGTGAGGTGGTTGACGCCGAAGATGTTGCCCTGCTTGAAGCTAGAGATTTGCTGTTTGCAAGACTTTTGCAATATCGAGCCTTCAAGGAAATAGCCAGCTGGTTTGGAACCGCTCTGGAAATTGAATCAACCAGAATCCCAAGGGAAGTTCGTCTCGAAGAGCGTTTTAGAAACATGCGCCCCGAGCTGCAATGGAACACCACAAAAGATGAGTTTGCGCAGATTGCAATGCTCGCATTCGCACCGAGAGAAATTCCTGGGGTCGGACTTACTCACCTACACGCCCCAAAGGTGAGTATCCGTGAGCAAGCCCGCATAATGGTCGAGCGGCTCAGGTCTAAGGGCTCCAGCACCTTCCGAGAGCTGATATCGGACTGCAAAGACAGGTCTGAGTTGGTTGCCAGATTTCTAGGGCTGTTGGAGCTGTATCGAATGGCCGCAGTTTCCTTTGATCAGCAGGATCCGTTTTCGGATTTTCGCGTGGTCTGGGAAGATAAGACCTTTGCAATGGATTCACTGATTCAACTCGGAGCCGAATATGACGACTGATTTTCAACTAAGGGCAGGGCTTGAAGCCATCCTGACGGTTGCCGAGACTCCTTTGAACCTAGTCACCCTAGCGGGTGCACTAGAAGTGCCAATCAACAGCGTGAAGAACGAACTTGAAGCACTTCAAAAGGAATACCAGGAGGCTAACGATGGCCTAGGTCGTGGTTTTGAGCTGCGCGAGGTTGGCGGCGGATGGCGAATCTACGTTCGCCCCGCGCATGACTGGGCAGTAAAGCAGTTGGTTGCAAATGAGAATCCAGCAAAACTCTCACAAGCGGCTTTAGAAACCTTGGCGGTTATTGCCTATCGCCAACCGGTTGCCAGGGGGCAGGTTTCGTCAATCCGCGGTGTCAATGTTGACAGCGTTGTAAGGACCCTGCTGTCCAGGGGGTTGATCACAGAGCTTTACACCGATGCCGAAACCGGGGCAGCGATGTTTGGAACCACCGAGCTTTTGCTAGAGGTCCTTGGAATCAACTCCATCGATGAGCTACCTGCCATTAGCCCTTATCTACCAGGACAGGATGACATTGACTGACAACGAGGGAGTAAGACTCCAAAAGGTATTGGCTTCAGCCGGAGTTGCCTCACGACGCGTCTGCGAAGAGATGATGCTCAAGGGCAGAATCAAGGTCAATGGCAAGGTTCGTCGTGAACTGGGTACCAGGATTGATCCCGAAAAAGACCAGGTGGAAGTCGATGGTCGCCCGATTCAGCTTGATCCAGATCGCGTTTACTTTGCATTCCACAAGCCAAAAGGTGTTGTTTCAACCATGCAGGATGAAAACGGCAGACCATGTCTTGCCGATTATTTTGTTGGGCTTGACCGCGTATTCAACGTCGGCCGCCTGGATTCTGAAACCACCGGACTTTTGTTGATGACCAATGATGGTGAGATGGCTAACCAGCTGGCTCACCCGTCCTTTGGAGTTGAGAAGCTTTACGTGGCAAGAGTCCGAGGCAAAATAACTCGAGTCGAGATGCAGCAGCTCAAGGATGGCGTCAAGCTTGAGGATGGTCTTGCCCAGGCAGATTCAGCAAGGGTTATTGACCAATCCGAGCAGTCATCCTTGGTTGAAATTGTTTTGCACTCTGGCAAGAATCGAATTGTCCGCAGAATGTTTGACGCAATCGGTTTCCCTGTGCTTGATCTCACTCGAAAGAGCTTTGGGCCCTTGAGGCTGGGAAACACCAAACCCGGACACTTCCGCGAGCTAAGTAAACTTGAGATCAGCCTTCTCATGCAGGCAGGTCAGGCTTCGGATAAGGGCAGGAAGAAGGACTAATGGCAGTTCGCGCAATTAGAGGCGCTATTCAACTTGAGGTTGATGAGCGCAGCCACCTTTTGAAATCTACCGCCGAATTGGTCACCAAAGTTTTGCATGCAAACGGCCTTGAGACCTCAGACCTTATTTCTATTTGGTTTACCGCAACCCCAGATGTCACAAGTGAATTTCCTGCCCTTGCAGCAAGAGAGTTGGGTCTTGGCGATGTTCCTTTGATGTGTTCTGTGGAGATGGATGTGGCCGGTGCAATGCCTCGAGTGATCCGCTTGATGATGCATGCCGACACCAAGCTCTCTCGCTCTGAGGTTCAACACGTTTACCTTCGCGGTGCCGCAGCGCTTAGGACAGATCTAGCCCAGTGAGTAATCCTTCGGTCAAGATTGTCGGGGTTGGTCTTTTAGGGACCAGCCTTGGTTTGGCCTTGGCAAAGCACGGCATCGTTGCAAATCTTGAGGATCAATCCAAGGCCAATCTAAGACTCGCGATTGAATACGGGGCGGGAGTTGAATCTGAGGGTGAACCAGATTTAGTTCTGGTTTGTGTGCCGCCGGATTTGACTGCATTGGTGGTTCTTGCTCAACTCAAAAAGCACCCAAGGGCGATAGTGACCGATGTCGCAAGTGTGAAGGGTGCAATCGCCAAAGAAGTGGAAGAGCATCCTGAATTGGCAGATCGCTACGTTGGTTCTCACCCAATGGCGGGGCGAGAAAAGGGCGGTCCGGCAAGTGCCAGAGCGGACCTATTTTTCGCAAGGCCTTGGGTTATCACTCCTCGTGCCGGAAACTCCCAAGTGGCAATTGATCTAGTCGAAGACCTTGCTTTGCGAATCGGAGCATTGGTCTCCGTTATGAGCGTCCCAGAACATGACGAAGCTGTTGCGCTGGTTTCACACTTGCCACAGCTAGTTTCAACTCTTTTGGCTGGAGCCTTGAATTCTGGCACCACTTCGCAGTTGGCACTCAGCGGTCAAGGCTTGCGCGACACCGCGAGGATTGCCGCAAGCGATCCGGATCTGTGGGTGCAAATTTTTAGTCAAAATGCTGGAGCGCTAAAGCCGCTGGTGTCGCAATTGCGTGGGGAGCTTGAGCGAATAGACGATGCAATTTCAAATATTGATTCCGCTGGCTCTTTGGCTGCGATTCACTCGGCGCTCGCAGATGGAAATCGCGGCATTGCTCAGATTCCAGGCAAGCATGGAGGAAAGTACCTTGAGTACCAAGTGGTTACCGTGGTGATTGACGATTCCCCAGGTGCGCTTGCTGCGCTGCTCACGTTTATTGGCGAAATTGGCGTCAACCTGGAAGATCTGAACCTTGAGCACTCTCCAGGGGCTGCAATCGGATTAGTCGAGCTTGAAGTTTTGCCAGCTAATGCGCAAAAACTAATTGACTCACTTATAGAAAACGGATGGCGGTTGGTTTAGTGGCCGAGTTCATCGTTGCCGTAGATGGACCTGCAGGATCCGGTAAATCTAGCGTCTCAAAAGAAGTGGCCAGAAGACTAGATTTTGGCTATCTCGATACTGGCGCTGGTTATAGGGCATTCGCTGTTCACAAGCTTCGCAACTCAGACGCACCATTGGAGTCTCTTCTAGAATCCTTTGACTACCAAATTTCTCACGATCCCAACGATCAATGGGTCAGACTCGGTAGGGCTGACGTTACCGATGAGATTCGGCAGCAGGCTGCCGCTGATGCGGTTTCAGAGATTGCCAGGGAGCAGAGCGTTCGCCAATTGCAGCTGGAAGACGCGCTGGAGCGCATCAAGAGTTGTCCTCACTCAGGAATTGTGGTTGAGGGGCGAGATATCACCACTAGAGTCGCACCCCATGCGCAGGTTAGACTATTGCTTACTGCCTCCGAGGAAACTCGACTAAAAAGAAGAGGCCTTGAAAAAACCGAATCAGCACAGAGTCTCATTTCTCGTGACCAGAGCGATTCAAAAGTTGTTGATTTCATGACCCCTGCCGATGGGGTAATCCTGATTGACACCACGAACCTGGATTTCCAGCAGAGCGTGGCGGCAGTCCTAGACGTTATTGAGGCGGTGCAACATGGCTGAGGAATTTGAGCCTGAACTGATTGAGGCGAAGACAGAGGTTCTTCGTGGCGAGCTCGAGGAATACGAGCTCGACGAAGAAGACTTAGCCCTACTTGGTCTAGAGCTCGATGAGAGCATGATCCCTGGCTATCGCCCAGCACCTCCGGTGCTGGCGATTGTTGGTCGCCCAAACGTTGGTAAGTCAGCACTTGTGAACCGAATCCTTGGCCGCCGCGAAGCGGTAGTCCAGGACACCCCCGGTGTAACGCGTGACCGAGTCTCGTACAAGACCGAGTGGAACGCGCGCCCCATCACTTTGGTTGACACCGGTGGTTGGGAGCACGATGCAGCTGGAATTGATGCTTCGGTTGCTCAGCAGGCTGAAATTGCAGTAGACCTCTCAGATGCTGTTTTGTTCGTTGTTGACGCCCTAGTCGGCGCAACTGCTTCCGATGAGCGAGTAGTCAAGATGCTTCGCGGCAGCGGCAAACCGGTTCTATTGGTTGCTAACAAGATTGACGATGCTCACCTCGAGGCCGAGATTCACTCACTTTGGAACTTGGGTCTTGGTGAGCCTTATCCGGTTTCAGCATTGCACGGCAGGGGAGTAGCAGACCTGATGGATGCCGCGCTCAAGGTGTTGCCTGAGAAATCTAATGTTGCCGAAGACGAGTATTCCGGCCCTCGCAAGGTGGCGCTAATTGGCCGTCCAAACGTTGGCAAGTCCTCGCTTTTGAATAAGGCAACTGGAACCAATCGAGCAGTTGTAAACGACCTAGCCGGAACGACCAGAGATCCAATCGACGAGCAAGTAGAAATCGCCGGCAAGGTCTGGAGATTTGTTGACACCGCAGGTATTCGCAGAAGACTCCACCGTCAGCAGGGTGTTGATTTCTACGCATCGCTTAGAACCGCAGCCGCGCTCGAGCGCGCTGAGGTTGCAGTAGTGCTCTTTGATGTAACCGGTCCGATCAGTGAAGCAGACATCCGAATCGTCCAGTTAGCGCTGGATTCTGGTCGTGCCCTGGTTCTCGCGTTTAATAAATGGGACCTTCTGGACGAAGATCGCAGAATCTACCTTGAGAAGGAAATCGATCGTGATCTTGCTCACGTCGACTGGGCTCCACGAGTCAACATCTCAGCTTCCACCGGAAGACACCTGGAAAAACTGGTTCCAGCTTTGGAATTGGCCCTTGAGTCTTGGGACACAAGAATTCCAACTGGCAAGTTAAATGCATTTTTGCAAGAGATTCAGGCTGCAACCCCGCACCCAATTCGCGGGGGCAAGCAGCCAAGGATCTTGTTCGGGACCCAGGCCGCATCCAGGCCTCCAAAGTTTGTTCTTTTTGCTACCGGGTTTATTGACCCCGGCTACAGAAGATTTATCATTCGCAAACTGCGCGAAACCTATGGTTTCGAGGGTTCGCCAATTGAGATTGGTGTTCGCGTTAGAGAGCGTCGCAAGCGAGGTAAGTAATGGGCAAGATTTCCGTTGTCGGAGCAGGTGCGGTTGGCACCGCAACTGCCTATGCACTTCTAATCAAAGAAGTTGCAAGGGAAGTAGTTCTTTACGATATCGCCAAAGACAAAGTTGAGGCTGAGGTTCTAGACCTTGCTCATGGAACCCCATTTACCGGCAGCTCAAAAATTTCTGGTGGGGATGCCATCACACTTACGGCAAATAGCGACCTAATCATCATTACCGCAGGGGCCAAGCAAAAACCTGGGCAAACCAGGTTGGATTTGGCGGCGGTGAATGTCAAGATTCTGGAGTCGATGCTGCCAAAACTTTTGGAGCAATCGCCAGAAGCAATCTTTATGCTTGTCACAAACCCCTGCGATGTCTTGGCCGTGGTTGCCCAGAAGATAACCGGCCTGCCGGCTTCCAGAGTTTTTGCATCAGGAACAGTTCTAGATTCAGCGAGACTGCGTTGGATGCTTGCCGAGAAGCTAGGCGTTGCACCCGTTTCTGTCCACGCATATATTGTCGGCGAACATGGAGATAGTGAGTTTTCGCTTTGGTCACAAGCCAGAGTCGGCCCTATTCCGCTAGATCAGTGGTTATTGTCTTCAGGTAATCCACTAACGGCGCTAGAGCTAGATGCTCTTGCTGAAGATGTGAAGAATGCGGCCTACAAGGTGATTGCCGGCAAGGGTGCGACAAACTATGCAATTGGAATCTCGGCCGCTCGAATCGCTGAGGCGATTCTCACCGACGAGAATGCCGTTCTGCAGGTGAGCACAACCTTGCAGGACTACCATGGCATCTCGGGCGTTGCACTATCTGTACCAACGGTCGTGAACAAGAGCGGTGCCGTGCGGCAGGTGCTTGTTCCAATGAACGACTTGGAGCTCGAAAAGCTCAAGGATTCTGCGGCTGCAATCCAGCATTCATTGGATATTTTGGGCTACTAGTGAAGCACCTCATGAATCTCCTAAAGGGTGCGCTAATTGGCACCGCTGAGGTAATCCCTGGAGTTTCAGGCGGAACACTCGCTTTAATTCTTGGCGTCTACGACCGCATCATTTTCTCGGCATCCGAATTTGTTGCTGGTTTTCTAGCCTTGTTCAAGAAGAACAAAACTGCAGGTCTACGGTTCAAGAACATCGACTTAAAATTGCTTTTGCCCCTATTGGTGGGGATGGCCTCTGCACTGGTGCTGGGTGCCAAAATCCTTGAGCCACTTCTTGAGCAGTTTCCGGAATTCAGTAGGGCTGCTTTTGCCGGGATGATTGCGGTCTCCATTTCAATCCCATTTTCCATGGCTGGCAAATGGGGAATGAGGGAGTTCCTGCTTGGAGCTGTGGCTGCTATAGCTGCAGTGCTTATGACTTCGCTTCCGCAGGCGCAAGCTGGTAACCCAAGTGGTTTGGTCATTGTCGGCTCGGCTGCAATAGCGATTTGTGCATTGGTGCTGCCAGGAGTTTCTGGTTCATTCTTGCTCCTAGCCATGGGTATGTATGCGCCAACGATTGCAGCGGTGAATGATCGTGATCTAGGTTTTCTTGGGCTTTTTGCGTTGGGGGCAATTCTTGGCCTTGGAAGCTTCGCCTCTTTACTGCAATTTCTTCTAAGCCATCATCACAAGATAACCATGGTGGTTATGACTGGTCTTATGGTGGGTTCGCTGCGCGCGCTATGGCCTTGGCAAGATGAAGCAAGGTCTTTCACTCAAATTACAGAACCTGTTCTCACAGTGACCTGGTTTGTGGTTGGTGCGGCTATGGTGCTGGGGGTAATCTTCGCTGAACGAAGATTCAAAGCTAAGTCCCAATAGACTTACCAAGTTGTTTCACAACGGGCTGTAGCGCAGCTTGGTAGCGCACTTGACTGGGGGTCAAGGGGTCGCAGGTTCAAATCCTGTCAGTCCGACTATATTTGTTTTAGCCGAACACGGGGCCCCGTTGGCGAAACCTACGGAGGACCATTTTGAAGACGCAGATATCATTTGAAGTTTACCCACCTCGAAATCCCGACAGCGCTCCTGCGCTCTACGAGGCTATTGATGAGCTCTCAAAGTTAGATCCAGCATTTATTTCAGTGACATTTGGCGCGGGCGGCTCTGAATCCAAGAATTCCCTTGAAGTTCTGAACTACATAAACAACAAAACTCACACAATCCCTCTAGCACATTTGACCTGCGTGGGGAGCACTTCGGCTCAGGCAGCTGGACTGGTAAGTGAATTCCTTGATGCTGACATTCATAACTTTTTGGCATTGAGGGGTGACCTTCCAGCAGGGATAGCCGAACTTCCAGAAGAGTCGCTTTCATCTGCGGCGGAATTAGTTTCGCTTATCCGTTCGGTCAGAAAGGAAAGGGGCCTTACCGCAGTGGCGGCGTTTCCAAACGGGCATCCAGAATCTGGTGAGAATCGTTCCGACATTGCCGCCCTTCTGGCAAAGCAGGAGGCTGGTGCTGACTTTGCTATTACGCAGTTATTTTTCTATGCCGCCGATTATTTCAATTTTGTGGATCAGGCGAGATCTTGGGGAGTCAGGATCCCAATAATCCCCGGCATAATGCCTATTACTTCAGCAAAAAGACTTGCTAGGGTCCTCGAGCTCACTGGCGAGCGTGACCCATTTGAACTGCGTAAGAATCTGGAATTGGCGCATGACCTCTCGGCTAGAACTGAGGCGGGCATCAGTTGGGCCGCCAACTTGATAGCAGAGCTCGTTGAGGGTGGCGTTCCCGGGGTTCACCTTTACGCATTTAACGAGTACAAAAATGTCACTGAGGTGCTAAGGCGAGCCGGGGTCATTTAGCCAACCTCACTGGCTAGACTTCTTGCCATGAGCATTCTCTCGGACCTAAAAAGTGTTCCAAACATGCTCAGTGTTCTCAGGCTCTTGCTCGTGCCAGTCTTTTTGTGGCTATTACTTGAAGACGGTTATTTCGTTTGGGCATTTTTCGTTCTAGCATTCGCAGCTTTCTCAGACTGGCTAGATGGGCAAATCGCGAGGAAATATAACCAAGTCACAAACCTTGGCAAGATTCTTGATCCTGCGGCCGATCGACTCTATATCTTTGCCAGTCTTATTGGCCTAACAATCAATGGCAACATTCCTGCCTGGTTCGCAATTGTGATCATCGGACGAGACTTGATGCTGTTGATTGTTTATCCAATTCTTGCCACCCATGGTTATGGGCCATTGCCGGTTCACTTTTTAGGCAAGGCCGGGACATTTTCGTTGCTTTACGCATTGCCACTTTTGCTGCTTGCAGACATATGGCCGGCTGCTGAATTCGTGATATTGCCGCTTGGTTGGGCTTTTGCTTTTTGGGGAATTGGGCTTTATTGGTTGGCCGGTTTTATTTATGTGAAGCAAGTTTGGGAATTGGTTTTTTTACCCCGCAAAAATCCTCTAACATAGGGGGATAGGGGAGGCCAAAAGTGTCCAAAGAAGCGCATTCAAGCGATGAAACAGCTCGCTTCGCTGATGATTTAATCGCCTCCGACACCCAAGCCCTCACTCCTGAGGAATCCGCTGCCGTTGCAGCACTTCCCAATGATTCAGCACTGTTGATTGTTAGGCGCGGACCTGGGGCAGGTTCTAGATTTCTTTTGGACCAGGACGTGACCGTTGCTGGTCGCCACCCAAATGCAGACATTTTCCTAGACGACGTAACTGTTTCTCGAAAGCACGTCGAGTTCGTGAGAACCGGAAGTGGATTTGAGATCAGAGATTTAGGTTCGATGAATGGCACCTATGTCGATGGCGACCGAGTCGATGGAGCGCCTTTGTATCATGGTGCTGAAGTTCTGGTTGGAAAATTTCGAATGACGTTCTACGCCTCTCCAAGTGAGAGTGCCTAATGGAAAGCACTGTTCGTAAACTTCAAGATCACCTCAAGCTCTACACAATCGGACAGGTGCTTTCAGCACTAAAGCCTGAGTTTGGAGACCTTTCTCCATCCAAGCTCCGATTCCTAGAAGATCAAGGGCTGATTACTCCGGACCGGACCGATGCTGGCTACCGCAAATATTCCGAAAGCCAGATCGAGCGCCTTCGAATCATTTTGACCCTGCAGCGCGATCAGTATTTGCCGCTAAAAGTTATCCGCGAACACCTGGATGAAATCGATGCAGGACGCCAGCCACTCTTGCCAGTAGCTTCCCCAAGTTCGCTGCGAAAGGGGCAGAAATTCTCTACTGCCCAGCTCAAACAAGAGACTGGAATCTCCGATCTAGCCTTTCGTGAAGGTGCAGAGCTTGGACTATTTGGTGCCCAGCCCCATTCTTCTCACGAGGTTGAGATTGCCTTTGCTTTGGTCGGCCTTGAGGCGTTCGGCATCCAGCCAAGACATCTGCGTGGTCTAAAGTCTGCAACCGAGCGCGAGGTTGGAATCATCACCGGCGTTACCGAACCGGTGCTTCGACGCAAGGCTCCAGACTCAAATGCCAAGGCTGCTCACATCGCAAATGAGATCGCCGAGCGCTTTGGCGCTATTCGCTCTCACCTGATTTCTGAGGCTATCGATCGCATTGAGAACTAGGCGACACGCCCAAGAGTCTCCTTGAACCTTAAACCTCAACTTGAAGGCAAACTTAACAGGTCTTAAACAATTTGTAGGAGAAGCAATTGGATTACGAGTCCCAGATGCTGTTCACCGAGGGCCTGCCTGCGCAGGACATCGGTTACCGTGGTGCATCTGCCGCTGCCGCTGCCGGCATCTCCTATCGCCAGCTTGATTACTGGGACAGAACTCAGTTGGTAGTTCCTTCCATTCAGACCGCTACCGGTTCTGGATCTCAAAGACTTTATTCTTTCCGTGACATTTTGGTTCTAAAGCTCGTCAAGCGACTTTTGGACACCGGAGTTTCCTTGCAGCAGATTCGTATCGCAGTTGAGCAGCTGAATGCTGCTGGTATTTCAGATTTGAGCAACACCACTTTGATGTCTGATGGTGCAAGGGTTTATCTCTGCACATCGCAAGACGAAGTGATCGACCTTTTGGGTCAAGGTCAGGGTGTGTTTGGAATTGCTGTGGGTCGCGTGTTACGTGAGGTTGAGGCTACTTTGGTTGACTTTGCTGCCGAAGAGGCTGTTTTGCAAGACGAGCTGGCTCTAAGAAGAGCCCGCAAGATTTCCTAGCGCGAGAACCAACGCTTCTTTTTATTTGCCCTTCTTGATTGAGGGTTTTCCTCAATTTTCTGCGGGATTAGCTCTGAAATTGGGTTGTGATGCCCCCTTGTTGCTCTAGTGACAACACCAACGCGATCTCGTTTTTGGTCTCCAATTTCCATGTCAGAGAGTGCACCGGCCAATAGCCAATCAAAACTCTTTGCAATTTCTGAGGCACCTTCGGCTGGCCAGGCGTGGATTGGCTTCGCGGCTCCGGTTGATTGCTGGAGTGCAGCTCTTTCCTCAAAGAATGGGCGAAGCAGCTGCTCGCCAAACATTTCCTGAAGTTCGCCAATCCGGTAGTTGTGCTCATTGGATTGGGTCCTGAGTCGGTTTACGACAACACCCAGCAATTGAAGCCTTGGAGTGAGTTTCGCGCTGATCTCTGCAATCGCTTTTCTGGCACGATCTGCGGCAATTACTGAATAAAGGGAAGGCTCAGTAACCAAAATTACTCGGTCGCTTGCCACCCATGCGGTTCTGGTTAGTGCGTTTATCGACGGGGGAGTGTCAATGATTACTAAGTCGTATTCGTCCTCTAGGTGAGTGAGGACCTCTTCAAGTTTCCAAACATCTGCAACGGTTGGTGCAGGGTTATCCAAAAGCAAAGACCTAGGGCTACCGATCAAAACGTCCATCTTGGAACTTTGGTGCCAAGGTGATTGCACAATTGCACGCCTGATGGTTGAAATCTTTGGGGCTTGCAGCACTTCGGCGATTGATGTGCCGAATTCGGTTACAGCACCAAGTCCACTAGTCGCATCACATTGAGGATCTAGGTCTATAACAAGCGTGTTGAGGCCTTTGTTGAGGGCGGCTGATGCCAAACCGAGAGCGACGGTGGTCTTACCGACACCACCTTTTAGGGAGCTAACACTTAGTACATGCACTGCAATAGGGTACCTTTTTATTAGCACTGTCGCTCAAGACTCCCCGCAAATCCAATGAGGTGCCATGTTTAAAAAGATTCTCGTCGCAAACCGAGGTGAAATCGCCGTTCGCGCGTTTCGCGCTGCATTCGAAGCGGGCGCTTCGACGGTCGCCGTTTACCCATTCGAGGATCGCAATTCTGTGCACCGCCTCAAGGCCGATGAGGCTTATGAAATCAAGGCAGAGGGTTCGCCGGTTCGCGCTTATTTGAGCGTTGATGAGATTATTCGCGTTGCTAAAGAGTGCGGTGCTGATGCCATTTACCCGGGCTACGGATTTTTATCTGAGAACCCAGACCTTGCCAGGGCGGCTAGGGCAAACGGTATTGCTTTTGTAGGTCCAGCACCCGAGATTCTTGAGCTTGCAGGTGACAAGGTAAACGCCAAGGCTGCAGCAATTCGTGCTGGCGTTCCAGTTCTTGCATCGACCGAGTCCTCGGATGACATAAACGTTTTGGTCCCTCAGGCAAAGAAGATCGGCTTCCCGCTCTTTGTGAAGGCTGTCGCCGGTGGCGGTGGCCGAGGCATGCGGAAGGTGGATGAGGAATCCCAGTTGGTTGAATCTCTCGAGGCCGCAATGCGCGAAGCCGGCAGTGCCTTTGGCGATGCCAGAGTCTTCTTGGAGCAAGCGGTAATTCGACCGCGTCACATCGAAGTTCAAATCCTTGCCGATATGCACGGCAACGTGATCCACCTGCACGACCGCGATTGCTCGATTCAGCGCAGGAATCAAAAGGTTGTTGAGATTGCACCGGCCCCGCTACTTGATGACAAACTTCGCCAGCAACTCTTTGTTGATGCGGTGGCTTTTGCCAAGGAGATTGGTTACCAGAACGCTGGAACAGTTGAGTTTTTGATTGACACCGTTGGCCCCAACGCCGGCAAGCACGTCTTCATTGAGATGAATCCGCGAATTCAGGTCGAGCACACCGTCACAGAAGAAGTCACTGATGTTGACCTGGTGCAATCCCAACTTCGAATTGCTTCAGGGGCAACTCTTGAAGAGCTTGGACTCTCCCAGGAGAGCATTAAGCCTCATGGATTTGCTCTTCAGTGCCGAATCACCACTGAAGATCCATCGCAGGGCTTTAGGCCGGACACTGGAATGATCACCACCTATCGCTCTCCTGGTGGTGCAGGTATTCGTCTAGATGGCGGAACGGTGACAACCGGGGCCGAAGTTTCCCCGCACTTTGATTCTTTGTTGGTAAAGCTGATTACTCGCGGTCGTGATTTCACTTCCACTGTTGATCGCGCCAAGCGCGCCCTAGCCGAGTTCCGCATCCGAGGTGTGGCAACCAACATCAACTTCCTGCAGGCAGTGCTTGAGGACCCAATCTTTGCCTCTGGTGATCTCTCCACTCACTTCATTGATGAGCGCCCTGAGCTAACTCAGACCAGAGGTTCACGCGACCGAGGTACCAAAGTTGTGCAGTGGTTGGCCGAGGTCACGGTAAATAAGCCCTATGGAACTCGGGAAGGAAAGCCTCGACCAGAACTGAAGCTTCCTGCAATAGATGTTTCCCAGCCCGCACCTAAGGGTTCCAGACAGCTACTAGCAGAACTGGGACCTGCAGGCTTTGCATCCTGGATGCGCGAGCAGAACCGAGTCTTGGTAACTGACACCACCTTTAGGGATGCACACCAGTCACTTCTGGCTACCAGGGTTAGAGGTCGAGATCTCGTCGCGGCGGCTCCATATGTTGCACGCATGACTCCTGAGCTTTTGTCAATCGAGGCCTGGGGTGGTGCAACCTATGACGTTGCGCTTCGTTTCTTGGGTGAGGACCCTTGGCAGCGCTTGTCCAAGTTACGCGAGGCATTGCCAAATGTTTGTATTCAGATGCTCTTGCGAGGTCGCAACACCGTTGGGTACACGCCCTATCCAGAAGATGTGACCCGCGCTTTCGTGAAAGAAGCGGCAAAGTCCGGCGTTGACATTTTCCGTATCTTTGATGCTCTAAATGATGTTGACCAAATGATTCCTGCAATCAAGGCGGTTCGTGAAACTGGAACCGCAGTCGCAGAGGTTGCCATGAGCTACACGGGTAATTTGCTGGATCCCAAAGAGGACCTGTACACACTCGAGTATTACCTAGCTCTTGCTCGCAAGATTGTTGAGGCTGGAGCCCACATCCTTGCAATCAAGGACATGGCGGGACTGTTGCGCCCAGAGGCTGCTCGCGTTCTTGTGAGTGCATTGAGAAGCGAGTTTGAGCTTCCAATCCACCTTCACACCCACGACACCGCAGGTGGTCAGCTAGCGACTCTACTCGCTGCCATTGATGCCGGTGTGGATGCAGTTGACGTTGCAAGTGCCCCAATGGCTGGAACTACGTCTCAACCTTCCGCATCCGCGTTGGTTGCGGCGCTCGCAAATACTAGTCGGGACACCGAGATTGATCTTGATGCGGTTACAGACCTCGAGCCATATTGGGAAGCGGTTCGCCGCGTCTATGCTCCGTTTGAGTCCGGACTGCCAGGACCAACCGGCAGGGTTTATCGCCACGAGATTCCAGGCGGACAGCTATCCAACCTTCGCCAGCAGGCCATCGCCCTTGGTCTTGGAGACCGGTTCGAGTTGGTCGAGCAGATGTACGCCGAAGCGAACCGGATTCTTGGCCGTCCACCGAAGGTGACCCCATCTTCTAAGGTGGTTGGCGACCTAGCTCTGCACCTAGTTGCAGTTGGGGCTAATCCTCAGGAGTTTGAACAAAACCCCGAGAATTTTGACATCCCAGATAGCGTCATTGGCTTTATGGCTGGTGAATTGGGTGATTTGCCAGGTGGCTGGCCAGAGCCATTTAGGTCCAAGGTTCTCAAGGGGCGCAATAAAGACATCAGCGTCACCCCATTGACCAAGGAAGACCTAGCGCTTCTGGAGTCAGGTGACTCCAAGGTGATCCGCGCAACACTGAACCGCTTATTGTTCCCTGCTCCGACCAAGGAATTTGATCGCATCGAGAGCCTTTATGGCAACCTCGACAATTTGGACACCCTTGATTACCTATATGGTCTTGAATCCGAGATTGAGCATGTCGTTGAACTGAAGAAGGGTCTCCAGCTATTTGTTGGCTTGGAGGCAATCGGCGAGGCGGACCCTAAGGGCTTCCGCACCGTGATGACCAAGTTGAATGGCCAGCTACGTCCAGTGACCGTCCGAGACCACTCAATTTCAGTTGCAGTTGCATCGGCCGAAAAGGCAGATTCTAATAATCCTGGACATGCTGCAGCACCTTTCACTGGAGTTGTGACGCCAAAGGTCGCAGTGGGTGATTCTGTTCTTGCAGGCGCTCAGATTGCGAGCATTGAGGCCATGAAGATGGAGGCTGCAATCGCAGCCCCAATCTCCGGCAAGATAGTGCGGCTTGGCATTTCGGGTCCAACCCCGGTTGAGGGTGGCGACCTGATTGCTGTCATTGAGTAGTCCTTTAGATGAGCGTTAGGGAAATCAGGCTCTTTGGGGATCCGGTACTAAAGAGCAAGACTCAAGAGATTGTGGATTTCGAATCTGCCAAGCTTTTGGTTCAGGACCTTTTGGACACAACGGCACTGCCTGGCAGGGCCGGTGTTGCTGCCACCCAGATCGGTGTTGGCCTGAGCGCATTCTCATATAACGTGAACGGTGAAATTGGCTATCTGATAAATCCAGAGATCATCTCAACCGAGGGTGAAATCGAACTCCTTGACGAGGGCTGTCTGTCGGTTCCAGGCCTTTGGCACAAAACCCCTAGATATCCAATTGCAACAGCTCGCGGATATTTATTAGATGGCAGTCAAATTGAGATTAGGGGAGAGGGGCTTTTGGCTCAGGCTCTTCAGCATGAGTGTGATCACTTGGAGGGTCTGCTCTATCTAGACCGCCTAGAAAAAGAAGAGCGCAAACTAGCTTTCGCCAATTTGCGCTCTCAGAATTGGTTTCTGAATCAGCCGTAGATTCTCTCAACGTGAAGGGCGAAATCGCTCATCACTTTGTTGCGCTTGATCTTTAGCGATGGAGTCAGGTGTCCAGAAGCTTCGGTTAGCTCCACATCTAGAAGTTCAAAGGATCGAATCTGCTCAGCCTTTGAGAACTTTTCGTTCACCAGGTCAACAGCTCTCTGAACCTCGGCAATGATTGCTGGGTGCTTGGCTGCTTCGGCAAGGGTGAGCTTCTCGGTGATGCCGTTGTTGGCACTCCAAACAGGAATCATCTCTGGGTCTAGCGAGATAAGTGCACCAATAAACGGCTTCTGGTCGCCAATAACAACTACCTGACCGATGATTGGGTTTGCGCGAAGTGGATCTTCGATTGGTGCTGGTGCAACGTTCTTGCCACCTGCAGTTACAAGAATTTCCTTCTTGCGGCCGGTGATAGTCAAGAAGCCATCTTCATCTAGCTCGCCGATATCACCTGAGCGGAACCAGTCTTCGACAAACGCTTCGCGGGTGGCGGCTTCGTTTCTCCAATATCCACGCATCACGTTGATTCCGCGTAGCCAAACTTCGCCATCATCCGCAATCTTGATACCGGTACCTGGAAGGGCACGGCCAACCTTGCCAATCTTTTGCCAGTTGACCCTGCCGATTACTGCAGCAGCAGCGGTTTCGGTTAGGCCGTAGCCCTCAAGAACGATCAATCCAATACCGCGGTAGAAGTGACCTAGGCGCTCGCCAAGTGGGGCACCACCGGAAATTGCGTATTTCACGTTGCCGCCCATTGCAAGGCGAATCTTTGAGTAAACCAACTTGTCAAATACGGTGTGCTTAAGTTTTAGGCCAAGTGCCGGTCCACCCTTCTGGTCAAGGGCTCGAGAGTACTCAATGGCGGTTTCGGCAGCCTTGCGGAAGATCTTGCCCTTGCCACCGGCCTCAGCCTTGAGCTCAGCTCCGTTGTAGACCTTCTCGAATACGCGAGGAACGGCCAGGAGGAAGGTTGGCTTGAAGGTTGGAAGGACCTGAGCAACCTGCTTTGAATCGCCTAGGTGACCGACCTTTATGCCCGAGTGGACGCAAAGCACCGATACGTATCTAGCCAGAATGTGAGCAAGTGGCAAGAAGATGAGGGACTGCTGCTCCGGGTTTGCAATTTCAGGAAGTTCTGCAGCAGCGTTTCTGCTGTGGTCAACAAAGCTCTTGTGAGTTAGCTCACAACCCTTTGGATTGCCTGTTGTGCCAGAGGTATAAACAATAGTCGCAAGGTCAGATAGCTCTGCGTTCGATCTTGCTTTCTCGAGCTGATCATCGCCAACCTTCTCGCCATTTTTGTGAAGGTTTGAGTAATCGGTTGAATCAATTCGCCATACGTTTTGAATTCTTGGGGTTTCAGCCTTGATTGAGTTGTACCGCTCAATGTGCTCGTCGTTTTCAACAAAGAGCGCTACTGAATCTGAGTCCGAAAGAATCCACTGAATTTGGGCAGCGGAGCTGCTTTCATAGATGGGAACTGAAATGGCACCGGCGAACCAAATTGCGAAATCAATCAGGGTCCACTCGTATCTTGTGCGAGACATGATTGCGATTGCTTGTCCAGGCTTAATGCCAGCATCAATCAAACCTTTTGCGAGTGATTTGACTTCCTCGTAGAAGTCTTGAGAGGTTACATCGCGCCATGAGCCATCAGTATTTTGGCGGCTAAATAGAGCGTGTGATGGGTTTGCTTTCACGCGTTCTAAAAGAAGATCGGTCGAGTTCTCTTCTGGGTGAGATTCGACTCTCAGTGGCACATCGTAAAACGTCATTGTTTTCTCCCGATTCAAAATTGTGAAGCTTGTATTCGAATTTTAGGCCAGAAGATTCGTCTGCATGACGGTTTTCACTTTTTAGGAGTGCATCTCAAATTGCTTTGGGCTCTAAAATTTATGAAAAGACTCGTTAGGAATCCCTTGCTCGCAATAGGTATTGATATCGGCGGAACCAAAATCCTTGGTGGCCTTGTGGACTCCGCGGGCAATGTCGTGTCTGAAATCAGAAAGCCTTCTCCAGCCCAGGATCCTGATCGCATGGTTGAGGTCGTGGTCGAGATGATCTCGGAGCTAACCGCACTCGCAACCGATGTGATTGTGGGAGTCGGAGTTGCTGCGGCCGGCTTTATAGATGCCGACCAGGCAACGATTTTGTATGCACCAAATTTGAATTGGCGGAATGAGCCACTACGCCAGAGACTTCAGGCTTTAGTGCCGCACCCAGTTGTGATTGAAAACGATGCAAATGCCGCGGGTTGGGCGGAATATAAATTCGGCGCAGGTCGGGGCAGTAAAGATATGGTCATGCTGACTCTGGGAACCGGGGTGGGTGGCGCGGTAGTTTCCGACTACAAGCTTCGACGCGGGGGTTTTGGAATTGGTGGCGAGCTTGGCCACGTGAGAGTGGTTCAAGACGGAAAGCTCTGTGGCTGCGGTCGCAAGGGCTGCGTTGAGCAATATGCTTCGGGGACCGCAGTGTTAAAGGCCGCCAAGAAGTTAGCAGCAGGCGACGGTCCTGCTGGTGAAAGGTTGCGCCAACTCAAAGAGGAAAAAGGCGAGCTGGATGGCCATGTGGTCTACCAGGCTTTGCTTGAGGGCGACCAAGCAGTAATTGGATTGTTTCGCGATGCGGGCAGATATCTAGGTCAAGCCATGGGCACGCTCACGGCTGTACTGGACCCGCAAATCTACGTGATAGGCGGCGGGCTCTCGGAGGCTGGCGACTCGATTATTGAACCGATTCGAGAGGGCTTCTTGAACGATTTGCCTGCGAGGGGATTTAGACCAGAAGCCAAGATTGTTACAGCGCAATTTTCCAACCAAGCTGGCGTTATCGGTGCTGCAGACCTAGCCCGCGAAACACTTGGCTAAACTGTAGGAAACCGAAACCGGAGCGATCGTGGCTTACTTTTTTATCAAGAACTTCATTCTTGGCCCGATTTTGCACATTCTGTTTAGACCATGGGTCAAGGGTCATAAAAACATTCCTCGTTCTGGTGGTGCCATTTTGGCCTCCAATCACCTGTCTTTCTCAGACTCAATCTTTCTTCCACTGAAAGTTCGACGCCCGGTAGCTTTTTTGGCGAAGAGCGAGTACTTCACCGGCAAGGGCGTCAAGGGGGCTTTGACACGCTGGTTCTTCAAGTCAACTGGTCAGTTGCCGATTGATCGCTCTGGAGGCAAAGCCTCGGAGGATTCATTGAACACCGGCCTTGGCGTTCTCGAGCGTGGATTGCTCTTGGGTATCTATCCAGAAGGCACCCGGTCCCCGGATGCAAAGCTTTACCGAGGCAGAACCGGAATTGCTCGAATGGTGCTGGAGGCCAAAGTTCCTGTGATTCCTGTTGCCATGATTGACACCGAAAAGGTTCAGCCGTTGGGTGCTAAGTACCCGAAAATTCACCGAGTGGGCGTCGTTATTGGCGAACCACTTGATTTCACTAGATTCTCCGGCATGGAGGGGGAGCGCGCAGTGTTGCGCGCGGTAACCGATCAGATTGTCTATCAAATTCACAAGCTCTCGGGCCAGGAGTACGAAGACATTTATGCCTCAACCGTGAGAAATCGCATGGCTAGGGCGAGTGCGTAAGGAGCACCATGACCGATTTTGGACTAGATAACTACGTAAACCTTGAGGCTAAGCAGCAGCCAACCTGGGCAGACCTAGGGGAGTTGGCCGCGACCAAGGAGCAGCTTGCCAAGTTGCCACCTTTGGTTTTTGCCGGTGAGGTTGACACTTTGCGCGACCGTTTGGCTCAGGCTGCCCGTGGCGAAGCCTTCTTGCTCCAGGGTGGTGACTGCGCCGAGACCTTTGTTGACGCAACCGCAGACCGAATCCGTAACCGCATTAAGACTGTGCTGCAGATGGCAGTTGTTTTGATGTATGGATCATCGCTTCCAGTTGTAAAGATGGGTCGCATGGCTGGCCAGTTCGCCAAGCCGCGCTCCTCCGACAATGAGACCAGGGATGGCGTGACACTTCCGGCGTACCGAGGTGATGCGGTAAATGGATATGAATTCACTGAGGAGGCTAGACGAAATGACCCAAAGCGCCTGTTGCAGGCTTACAACACCTCTGCTAGCACGCTGAATCTGATTCGGGCATTCACCACTGGTGGCTTTGCGGATCTCCGTGAGGTCCACTCCTGGAATAAGGGATTCACGGACAACCCTGCTAATAAGCAGTACGAGGCAATTGCTGGCGACATCGATCGCGCAATGCGCTTCATGGAGGCTTGCGGAGTTGATTCGGCGGAGCTGAAAGCAACCGAGTTCTTTGTTTCTCACGAAGGTCTGCTGTTTGACTACGAGCGCCCACTGACAAGAATCGACTCGAGAACCAATACTCCTTATGTGACAAGCGGTCACTTCATTTGGATTGGCGAGCGCACCAGGCAGCTAGATGGCGCACACGTTGACTTCTTGTCAAAGGTGAGAAACCCGCTTGGTGTGAAGCTTGGACCAACTACAACACGCGAAGATGTCCACGCACTAATCGAAAAATTGGACCCAGAGCGCGAACCAGGTCGCTTGACATTTATTTCACGCATGGGAGCCGGCAAGATTCGCGAGGAGCTTCCAAAGCTTGTTGAAGCAGCCCGCGACCTTGGTGCTCAGCCGCTTTGGATCACTGACCCCATGCACGGCAATGGAATTACCACCAAGAATGGCTACAAGTCTCGCCGTTTCGACGATGTCATGGACGAGGTTATGGGCTTCTTCGAGGTTCACCGCGCTCTTGGCACCCATCCGGGTGGATTGCACGTTGAACTAACCGGTGACGATGTCGCAGAGTGCCTTGGTGGTTCAGAACACATTGACGAAGCCACCCTGGAATTGCGCTATGAATCAGTTTGTGACCCTCGCCTAAACCACATGCAGTCGCTTGAGCTAGCATTCTTGGTGGCCGAGCAGCTTGTTCAAAGCACCAGGAGCTAAGTTGCAAATTCCAGAAGTCGATGCGTGGCTGACAATTGATGAAGTTGCTCAGCAACTTGGAGTGAGCGCATCAAAGGTTAGAAGACTGATCGAAGAGCACGCACTTTTTGCGATTCGGGTCGAAAAGGAACCTAAGGTTCCAGCCCACCTCATTCAAAACGGTGAGCCCTTGAGCAGCATTCGCGGAACAATGTTCTTGCTATTGGACAACGGGCTGAGCGAGCAAGAGGCCATCGAGTGGATCTATGCCGAGAATGAGAATCTTGGCAACCGCCCAATTGATTCACTGTTGCAAGGTCACAAGGCACCGGTTCGCCGAGCTGCCCAAACTCTGGGTTAGTTACTTACTGCGGTTAATAACCGCATCGGCAAGGTAGGCAAGTTCTTTTCGACCTTGATTTGAAATTTCCAGTGATGCGAGTGCTTCGATCGACTTCTTGGAATGCTCAAGAATCAAGCGCTCAGTTTTTGCCAAAGCTCCAGATTCTTCAATGGTTTCAAGCATGAATGAGAGCTGTTCTTGGTCAATTGCGCCTGAAGTTAGAAGCTCTTCAAAGGTTCTGGCTACAGGAGTCGGAATGGATTCAAGGGTCAGCCCAATCAGCACTGTCCGCTTTCCCTCACGCAGGTCATCTCCGGCAGGCTTGCCTGTTACCGCAGGGTCACCGAATACTCCCAAGAGATCATCTCTGAGCTGAAATGCGAGTCCCAATGGAATTCCAAAAGCACTTAGACCAAGTCGCTGGTTCTTTCCACCGCCACCAAGTGCCGAGCCAATCAAAAGTGGCGCTTCAAGACTGTATTTCGCTGTTTTATAAAGCATGACCTTATTGGCCCTGGCAACTGCTTCGCCTGGCTGCCTAGTAGGAGCGGCATTTTCTTCTAAAACATCTAGATATTGGCCCGCCATAACTTCAAAGCGCATTTTGCCAA
The DNA here is from genome assembly GCA_021741585.1 of Aquiluna sp. Classification (GTDB taxonomy): domain Bacteria; phylum Actinomycetota; class Actinomycetes; order Actinomycetales; family Microbacteriaceae; genus Aquiluna. The sequence continues at coordinate 31,246 of JAIOXN010000001.1, forward strand.
ATTCTTCTCGGCAGGCTTTCTCGATTACCTCATCGTGGAAATGCAAAAGTGCATCGCCAAACAGCTCCGATGACCAAGAGAGCATCAAATCGCCAACCAGAATCGAACCTGCAACTCCAAAGCGTTCTGCAGAACCTGCAAATTTGTGGGTTTTGTGCAAGTTCTCGAATTTCTTGTGGACGGCAGTTTCTCCACGGCGGGTATCGCTCTGGTCGATCAGATCATCATGAACCAGGGCTGCGGCGTGAAACATCTCAAGGGCAGCTGCAATTCCAATGATTGGATCGTCTAGCTTGAGATTTCTTGGGTCCACCTCAGAATCTTGGTATCCGGCCCAGGCCCAGAAGCAGAAAAGAGCCCTGAATCTTTTTCCTCCGGCCAATAGGGACTTTGTGTAGTCGATTATTGGTTCTAGTTCTTCAGAGATTTCAACGAGCTCGGATCTTTTGTCATCGCAAAAGTCATCGAGTCGTTGCTGGACTAGTTTTAGCAGGAAATCTTGAGCCACGGGGGATAGCCTACAACGGCTTGAATCTCTAGACTATGAGTTGGATTGGAGTTGCAAATGGCACTTTCGGAGCACGAGCAAAAGCTACTTGCCGAGATGGAGCGCAACCTGATGGCCGAGGACGCATCCTTTGCAAAAAGCGTTTCTGCGGTTGGTTCTACTTCAAAGAACGCTGGCAAATTGGTTGCTGGTGTTCTGGTGATGCTCATGGGTATTGGCCTTCTTATTACTGCGGTCGTGCTTCAGGTGGCATTTTTCGGAGTGGTGGCCTTCACCGTTATGGTGATCGGCCTTGTAATGGCATCCAGTAATTTCACCGCTCCAAAGTTGCCAAAGGGCGTCCAGGCCCCCAAAGCCAATTTCTTTGAGGATCGTTGGAATCAAAGATTCAATAACGAGTAACTAAAAACTTCGAATGCCTCCGGAATGCCCGGAGGCATTTTTTTTGCAAACTTGACCAAATTGATATAAAAAACACGCAAAAAATAGGCAATGTGGAGGAAAGTGGAGTAAAGTGGAGTAAATAGCTTGGGAAGGGGAATAGCAATGTTGCTAGGTACGCATACCCCAAAGCTTGATGACAAAGGGCGTTTGATTCTTCCTGCAAAATTCCGCGAAGAACTCTCCGAAGGCGTTGTAATCACCCGCGGTCAGGACCGCTGCCTATATGTTTTTTCGGCAAAAGAATTTGATTCGGTTCACGAAAAGATTCGCCAAGCCCCGGTTACTTCCTCTGAGGCCAGGCAGTACCTACGCGTGTTCCTATCTGGCGCTCAGGACGAAAGCGTTGACAAGCAGGGCAGGGTTCTAGTTCCCAGCCTGCTCCGCGAATACGCGGGCCTTGATAAAGAACTTGTGATCATCGGTGTCGGCTCGAGGGCTGAAATCTGGGATGCCGCAACTTGGAACAGCTACTTGAAGGCAAACGAAGAAGGATTCGCAAATCAGGCTCAGGAGGTGATTCCGGGATTGTTTTAGCCCTGGGCCTTGATTCTTGGCCGTCTCCGACTCTCTTCCCCTGAGCCGGAACCTGTGAAAACCAAGCACACAGACGGACAAGAACCAAGGTTTAGGGAAAAGACCCCAAAGCTTATGAATCACTCAACCTCTGAACTACACCGCCCAGTAATGCTTGAGCGTTGCCTCGAACTACTTCGACCAGCTCTCTTGGGAAACGATCCCGTTGTAATCGACTGCACTTTGGGGCTTGGTGGTCACACCGAGGCTCTTTTACTTGAAAACCCAACGCTTCGGGTTATTGGGATCGACCGTGACCCAAAGGCAATCGAACTTGCATCCAAGCGCCTCGAGCAATTCGGAGACCGATTCATTCCCGCCTTCGGTGTCTACGACGAAATTGAAGAAATCTTGCGAGAGCTTTCTATTGACTTTGTTGATGGAATTTTGATGGATTTGGGTGTTAGTTCCATGCAGCTAGATCTCGCCGAACGCGGCTTCAGCTATGCGCAAGAGGCAGACCTTGACATGCGGATGGATCAAACTCGTGGAAAGACTGCGGCGGACCTTCTTGCAACTCTTAGCGAAGAAGAGCTAACTCGAATCTTCAGAAAATATGGTGAAGAGCGCTTCTCCGGCCCAATTGCTCGGAAAATCGTATCGACGCGTGAGGTCTCAGCGATTCGCACTTCTAAGGATCTCAACAGGATCGTCTCTTCTTGCGTTCCACAGGCTCCAGGAAAGACAGCTGGTCACCCTGCAAAGCGGATTTACCAGGCCCTAAGAATTGCTGTCAACGATGAGCTGTTAGTGCTCGAGCGCAGCTTGCCACAGGCAATTTCAGCGCTTCGTCCAGGTGGGCGACTAGTGATCATGTCTTATCACTCATTGGAAGACGGCATCGTCAAGGATGCGCTTCAGTCAGCAGCCAAGAGCTCGACGCCAATCGAAATGCCAATAGAACTTCCTGGTACTGGTGCTGTATTGAAAATCATCACCAAAGGTGTCGAGCGCGCAACTGAATTTGAACTTGATCAAAACCCTAGGGCCGCTTCGGCGCGCTTGAGAGCAGCAGAAAAACTGGAGGCAAAGTAAGTGGCTGTATTCATGGTGTCACAATCAGAAGCAAAACGACTTCGTCCAAATTTAATGGCGGGCGTGATTTTCATCGCGGGAATAATCGGGGTTTATATCGCGATTTTGGTTCTAAACATGGTTCTTACACAGGATGCTTATCACTTGCGTGAACTCAAGATTCAGCAGCGTAATCTTGCAACTCAGGTTCAGATCATCCAGGAGGAAGTAGATTCTCTAGGATCACCTCAAAATCTTGCCGATGCGGCAAACCGTCTTGGAATGGTGGCAAATCCAGCTTCTGTTCTTCTGGATATCGAGAAGGACAAGGTTTTTGGCTCGCCAAAACCAGCGGACCCATCAAAAGTTACCCTTGCAAGTGGCAACCTGGTTCCCAATTCAGTTATGGGTACCACAAGTGAATTCTCAGCCGCCACGGTTGCTTCAACCGAAGTGGATGAAGGTGTCGCACCATTGGTTTCTGGAGGTTCTGAAGTAGTTTTGGCCTCGGGGCTGATTCCCGCTTCGCCAACCAGATAGGTCCAACATGAGTTCGCCAGCCAAGCTGATTAGACGCCTTGGTGTCTTCGTCGCTTTGCTTGCGTTAATAGTTGTAATGCTCGGATTGCGACTCGTAGATTTCCAGGTGGTGAGAGCCGCTGAGATTCAACAGGAATCGATGAAGGCAAGATCGGTTTTGAACACCTTGACTGCACTCAGGGGTCAAATCGTTGATTCTCAAGATCAGGTTCTGGCAAGAACTGTCTTTCGTTACGATGTCAACGTTGCCCCAAAGAATGTGGGCCCTGTATTCAAAACTGTTGATGGCGTAAAAATCGAGCTCAGCGTAGAGCAAATAACTCGCGAACTCGCTGCTATTTTGGGTCTCCCATTTGAGGAAATTGCGCCAAAGCTAATTGGCGACTCCGAATACGCCAATATTGCCAAGAAGGTAAATGCGGACATTTATAACCAGATCAGAGATCTTGGTATCCCATGGGTTTATACCGATACCTTTTCTGATCGACTCTATCCAGATGGGGCAGTTGCTGGCAATGTAATTGGCTTTGTAGGAGCCGATGGCACTCCTCTTGCAGGTCTTGAGCTGCAATACAATCCATGCCTGGCTGGTGTGGACGGACAGGAGGCATTCGAGCGCAGCCCCGATGGTGTCAGAATTCCTAGCTCTACCATTACTACTCAGCCAACCGAGGACGGTGGAACCCTCAAATTAACCATCGACTCAAACCTGCAGTTTTTTGCCCAGCAGGTTATGGCCGATACCGTGAACGACACTGGAGCTAAGTGGGCATCGGCAATTGTCATGGAGGCCAAAACAGGTAGGGTTCTGGCAGCTGCCGAGGCGCCCTCGGTTGATCCAAACGATCCGGCGGGAGTCGAGGCTGCTGACAGGGGCTCCAGAATCTTTCAAACAGCATTCGAACCTGGTTCAATCATGAAGTCGCTCACCGCGGCCATGGTCGTGGATACTGGAACTGCCGATGAGTTTGACACACGTCCGGCTCCGGACTACATGAAGCTAGATTTTGCTGGTGGGTCGATTAAAGACAGCTTTGATCACGAGGAATACAAGTTGACTCTCGCCGGAGTTCTGCGTTATTCCTCAAACACTGGGATCTCAAACTTCGGGATCGACATCCCTTCAGAAACTAGATACAAGTACCTAGAGAAATTTGGCTTTGGCACCGAATCGGAGATCCACTTTGAGGGCGAAAGCTCTGGCATTTTGCACCCCTATAAGACCTGGGACAAGATGACCAATTACGCCACCATGTTTGGTCAGGGAATATCGGTAACCACCATTCAAATGGCATCGGCCTATCAAGCCATCGCCAATGGTGGGGTGAGGCTCGATCCAGTCTTGGTTGATTCCTGCACTAAGTCTGATGGCACAGTGGTTCAGGTTGCCCCGCAATCTTCGACTCGGGTTGTTAAAGAGTCAACCGCGGATCTCACGCTTGAACTTATGGAGAAAGTTGTGGAGTTTGGTGGCGTTGGAAAGACCGCTCAAATTCCTGGCTATCGCGTAGGTGGGAAAACTGGAACGGCACAGCTTCAAGAAGGAACCGGATACGGTTCGCAGTATGCAATTTCCTTTTACGGCATTGCCCCAATTGAGGATCCTGAATTTATCGTGGGAGTCTCGATCTATAAGCCGATTGGAGCCTCTAACTCTGCGGGAACCACAGCTCCCTTCAAGGCAATCATGCAGCAGGTTCTAAAGACCTATCGAGTTCCGCCATCGACCACGAAATCACGAAATATTCCATCGAATAAATTTGGGTTAGCTGATGCACCTAACTAAAGAGCAACTAGCTGAATTCGGCATCGAATTAACCCAGACTGCTTCACTAGAGGCTTCGGGAATTCAAATCTCTACGTCAGATATTCGCCCCGGAGATATGTTTATCGCCGCCAAAGGCGCCAAACACCATGGCATTGAATACTTAGATTCCGCAATCGCTAAAGGTGCCATCGCGGTTCTAACTAATCCGGGTCTTCATTTTGAATCTTCTATTCCAGTTCTATTGCATTCGGATCCGAGATCGATAGCCGGGGAGTTGGCGGCTGTTATTTATGGAACCAATAAGTATCCAATGAGGCTGTTTGGTGTCACCGGAACCAATGGGAAAACCTCTACGGTCACTTATTTGCATCAGCTTTTAAATAGCCTTGGTGTTTCAGCTGGCCTAAGCGCTTCTACAAAGCGAATTGTGGGCGACCAGAGCATTGAGAGCGAACTCACCTCTCCAGAGGCTCCCAAGTTGCATCAAATGCTTTCACAAATGCGCGCTGCAGGTCAGACAGATGCTGCAATTGAAGTATCTGCTCACGCCTTGGAACACGGGCGAATCGGCGGAATCCAATTCCAGTGTGTGGGCTTCACGAACCTTTCTCGAGATCACCTTGATGATTTTGGGGATATGGACAACTATTTGGCCACAAAATCTGCTCTGTTCATGCCCAAGTTTGCTAAGAGGGCTGTTGTCATGATTGACGACGAATATGGCCAGAGACTTGCGCGGGTATCTGGCGTCCCTTTAGCTACGCTGGGTCAGACAGCTGGTGATTACCTCTATGCATATGATGCAGGTGACCTAAAGCTCACTTTTCCAGACGGTAAGAAATTAGTCGTAGGGTTTGCCGCAGGTGAACTTATGGCAAGGAATTTCGCGTTAGCGATTACCATGCTGGCCGAATCTGGATTCGAATTCGAAAGCCTTCGGCAAGCTGCACCGAGTGCACAACAACAAGTCCCAGGCAGATTAGAGCGAGTTTCGGGTCGTGCTCCTGCCGTATATGTGGACTATGCTCACACACCCGACGGAGTTAGTGCGGCAGTGCAGGAACTCTCCAAGCGCTATTCATGGTTGACGGTCGTGTTAGGCGCTTCTGGAAACAGGGATGTCGGCAAGCGAGGACCGATGGCCAAGGCGGCTAAGCCGGCAGATCTTCTTGTGATAACGGATCAGCACCCCAGAGATGAAGAGCCTGAAGTGATTCGTAGAGCTCTAATGGATGCCGCCGAAAACAAGAGCTTGATTGAAATTGCAGAGCCTGCCGCTGCAATTAGGCATGCAATTGCGAACACTCCGGAAAGCGGAGTGGTGCTTTGGTGTGGTCCGGGAAATCTTAAATACAGGGAAATTAGCGGCCAAAAAGTCCCTTTCGACGCCAGAGAAATCGCAAGAGAGATTTTGGAAGAAAAATGATTGAGATGACACTTGGTGAAATTGCAGCTGCAGTCTCTGGCGTCCTGCACTTTGGCAGGAACGAAGAAAAAGTTAGCGGAAGGGTCGATACCGATTCTCGCCTAATTGGAGCCGGCGATATCTTTTTTGCAAAGCTTGGAGAAAAGGAAGACGGCCATCTCTACCTTGGCGACGTTTCTAGCAATGGAGCCAGCCTGGCGGTTGTTAGCCAGCTCAATTCTGATGTTGCTATACCGCAGGTTTTGGTTGACGACACGGTTATTGCTCTTTCTCATCTTGCCTCGAATGTCCTTGAAAAGGTCAGGCAGTCCTCAGAACTGGAAGTGATTGGCATAACTGGTTCGAACGGCAAGACTTCGACCAAAAACATGCTTCGTGCGATTCTTGAATCTCAGGGAAAAACAGTTGCACCCAGGGATTCATTTAATAATGAAGTCGGACTTCCACTAACAGTTCTCAAATTAGAAGCGGACACCAGGTATTTAGTTCTTGAACTCGGGGCAGCCGGCCCGGGGAGTATCGAAAAGCTTGCTAGCTGGACTAAGCCAGATTATGGAGTCCAACTCAAGGTGGGTCTTGCGCATGCCGGCGCTTTCGGGGGCATAGAAGCAACCGAGGCAATAAAAGCCGAGCTAATGCCGCACATTAAAAAAGTAGCACTCCTAAATTTTGATGATCCAAGGGTCAAATCGTTCAGTGAATTGACAAGCGCCAAGGTAATTGGATTTGGATACGACTCGGGTTCTGACTATCAAATCTCTGATGCGGCGATTTCAATAGCTGGAACCAGCTTTAATCTGAAATTCCCGGATGGCGACGAGCACCTTGTGAGCTTGAAAATACTGGGGGAGCACCACAGCTATAACGCGGCCGCGGCCCTAGCCATTAGCGATCAAATTGGAATTGACCGAAAAGTGGCGATTTCTTGTTTGGAAGACCTAGAGATGGCTGAGCGCTGGCGGATGCAGCTTTTGAAAAGCCCTGAAGGGGTTCTGGTGATCAACGACGCCTATAACGCCTCTCCAGACTCAATGCGTGCGGGTCTTCAGACTTTGGCCACTCTTGGTAGGCAAGGTCACCGAACCGTCGCAATTTTGGGGCAAATGGCTGAGCTTGGTGAGTTTGCCGCAGCGGAGCATGACGCACTTGGCAGATTGGTAGTTCGATACAACATAGACAAGCTATTTGTTATCGGAGAGGCGGCGAAGCTCATTCACCTAGGAGCAATGTTCGAGGGCAGCTGGGATGGCGAATCCGAGTATTTCGAGGATGTCACTCAAGCATTTGAAGAGATTCGTGGAAAGCTAACCCAAGGCGATGTGGTCCTGGTGAAATCCAGCAATGTTGCCGGGCTTAGATTTTTCGGAGACAAATTGGCAGGTGTGAATTGAGAGCGCTTCTAAGTGCTGGAGGAATTGCACTATTTATCAGCCTTTTTGCTACCCCCGCCTTCATTTGGGCGTTCAAGAAATTACAGTGGGGTCAATTCATTAGAGATGACGGACCTCAGTCTCACCACACCAAACGTGGCACCCCAACCATGGGCGGAATTGTCATTTTGGCGGCTGCAACCATTGGCTACTTTCTAGGTAAATTCATAAACTCCGAAACGCCAAGCGCTTCTGCTCTTTTGGTCTTATTTATGATGCTTGGACTTGGTTTGGTTGGATTTGTGGACGACTATCTAAAGGTCAGAAACCAAAGAAGTTTAGGTCTTGGAGGTTGGGCAAAAATTGCAGGCCAGGGTCTTGTTGCCGTCGTCTTTGCCTTTCTTGCGATGCAGTTTCCTGATGAAAACGGCCTAACTCCAGCTTCCACAGCAATTTCTCTGTTCCGCGATCTTCCGATTGACTTGTTTATTTGGGGCTCGGTTATAGGCATGGGGCTGTTTGTCCTCTGGGTCTATCTTCTGGTCGCTTCCGCATCCAACGGCGTAAACATTGCCGATGGTTTGGATGGCCTGGCATCAGGCAGCGCAATATTTGCCACCCTGGCATATGTAATCATCGGCTTCTGGCAGTTCAATCAAAGCTGTCAAACGGTGGTGGAAAACATCGCAAGTTGCTATTCGGTGCGAGACCCATTGGATTTGGCAGTTGTAGCCTCCGCAATAGTTGGTGCGTGTATCGGGTTTCTATGGTGGAACACTTCACCGGCACAAATTTTTATGGGGGACACTGGTTCCCTGGGTCTAGGTGGGGGCTTGGCGGCCTTGGCGATTGTGTCTAGGACTGAGTTGCTATTAGTCCTGATTGGTGGCCTGTTTGTGATCGTTACCGGTTCAGTAGTGATTCAACGCCTGGTGTTCAAAATCACAAAGCGTCGCACTGGGGTCGGCAAGCGCGTGTTCTTAATGTCGCCCCTACATCACCACTTTGAGCTAAAGGGTTGGGCTGAAATCACGATCGTGGTGCGCTTTTGGATTATTGCGGCGCTGTGTGTGGTGGCTGGAGTCGGCCTGTTCTATGTGGAATGGAACTATGGCATATGAACCTTCCAGATAGTTGGCACGGCGACTGGACTGGCTTGTCATTTGGGGTGCTAGGGCTTGGCAAATCCGGATTTTCGGTAGCGGATACCCTCATTGAACTCGGTTCAAAGGTTACGGTTTTTGCGCGTGAATCAACTGGGCAATACCGGGATTTGCTGGATGTAATAGGTGCAGATTTTGTCGGATCAGACTCGCTAGGGGATTTTCAAACTGCCGGCGATTTTGATGTTTATGTGGTCTCACCTGGTTTTGCACCTAGCCATCCAGTGGTTTCCTGGCTCCTGGCTAACGATAAAAAAGTGATAACTGACATTGATCTTGCCTTCGCGCTGCGAGACAAGAATTCCAAAATTGCAAAATGGGTTTTGATTACCGGCACAAATGGAAAAACAACCGTTACTGAACTTGTGACCCACATTCTAAATTCTTCGGGTAAGCGTGCGGTCAGCTGTGGAAACATCGGCAATCCGATTCTTGACGCGGTCCGGGAGCCAGATGGCTATGACTATTTTGTAATTGAACTCTCCAGTTTTCAGCTGCACTATTTAGGGGCAATTGAGTCCGAGGTGAGTGCATTTTTGAATCTTGCCCCGGACCACATTGATTGGCACGGCAGTTTTGATCAATATTTCGCGGCAAAGTCAAAAGTATTTGTCGGGACCAAGGAAGCCATCATTTTCAACGAGCAGGATCCAAAGACTCTGGAGGCCGCTGAAAATGCTGATGTCGTTGAGGGTTGCCGAGCAGTTAGCTTCTCTGTCTACACTCCGAGTGTTAGCTCTGTGGGTTTTGTTGAGGAGTTCTTGGTCGACAGAGCTTTTCTTCCCGAGCGCGCTGGTCAGGCTCTGGAGATTGCCTCCGACACAGATCTTGCCCAAATTGGTGTTGTTACGAACCACCTAAAGGCGAACGTGGCAGCGTCAACAGCGATAACAAGGGCATTGGGCACAGCGCCAAATGTAATCCGTCAGGGCATTCGCAGCTTCAGGCTTTCTCCGCATCGTATTGAAGTCGTGTTAGTTAGTCAGGGGATAACTTTTATTGATGATTCCAAGGCAACAAATGCGCACGCAGCGGCAGCATCCTTGGCTGCCTTTGACTCTATTGTCTGGTTGGTAGGAGGGTTACTCAAGGGGGTTGATCCAACTGAACTGATTGTTGGTAATCGTGACAAATTGCGTGCAGCAGTAATCATCGGCTCCGACACTCAAGTTTTAGAAGAGCTTTTTGAGGCTCATGCGCCCAATGTCCCAATCTCGGTGATTCGCGATACTGAAGTGATGGCAACTGCGGTAGCAAAAGCTATTGCCTTTGCACAATCCGGCGACACCGTATTGCTTGCACCTGCAGCAGCATCAATGGACCAATTCAAGGATTATGCTGATCGCGGAGCTGCATTCTCCGCGGAGGTTCGGAAACAGGTAATACGATGACCGATCTGAAGAGACCAAGTATCAGGCCAAGATTCAGAGCTCAGTCAAGAGAGTTCTACTTACTAATAAGCCTCGTAGCATTTACCGTTTTTCTTGGCCTGGCAATGGTGGCTAGCGCTTCCTCTGTTGACGCATTCAAAGCAACCTCGAATGCCGGTAGTACTTTCTATAAACAGGGGCTCTTCGCGCTTGCTGGAACATTTTTATTGATCGTCGCTTCAAATATGCCCATCGCTTTTTACCGAAGAATCGGTTCGATTGCGATGATGGGCATGATTGGCCTTCAGCTGGCGACCGTTTTATTCGGTAAAGAGGTAAATGGAAATAAGAACTGGATTGACCTTGGGCTTTTTACATTGCAACCTTCGGAGTTTTTGAAGCTGGCTCTAATCATTGGTATTTCTTATTTACTCTCGCTTTACTCTGAAGATGACCTACAGAACCGCCAGTTGACGACCAGAATTGCTGCCTACTCTGGGATATCGCTATTCCTTGTGGTCTTTATGGGTAAAGACATGGGAACTGGTGTGGTCATGGCAGTGATGCTGATGGGGCTATTTCTGTTTGCTGGAATGCGATTATCGCAATGGTTGGCAATCTCTGCAGCGGGCTTGGCGGCAGTTGTTTTGTTGGTTCAAATGTCCGCTTCTAGACGGATCCGCTTTGATGCCTGGTTGAACCCAGATTCGGCAGATCCAATGGGGGTTCGTTGGCAATATGAACACGGCACCTGGGCACTTGCTTCAGGTGGCCTATTCGGAACTGGCCTGGGTCGATCCAAGCTTAAGTGGAGTTGGATTCCTGAGGTTGAGAATGATTTTATCTTCGCCATTATTGGCGAGGAGCTTGGATTAATTGGGGCAATTTTTGTAATCCTGCTGTTTTTCCTAATTGGCTTGACTCTGTTTTCTATCGCAAAAAAGCAGACCTCAGCATTTAGTCGCAACATGGTGGTCGGCGTCATGCTCTGGATTGTTATGCAGGCTCTGATCAACATTTCAGTTGTACTTGGTTACCTACCGGTGCTCGGAGTTCCGTTGCCTCTGATTTCGGCTGGTGGCTCGTCTCTAATCGCAACTCTAGGAGCGGTTGGAGTTGTGCTAGCCGTTGAGCGAGACCGCATGGCTAAATTAGGGCAGCGCTGAGATGACTAGGTTCTTACTTGCCGGTGGCGGAACCGGAGGGCACGTGAATCCCATGTTGGCGCTTGCAACAGATTTGGAATCAAAGGGAAATCGGGTCATTTGCTTAGGAACAAAAGAAGGGCTTGAATCCAGACTGGTTCCCGAGCGCGGTTTCGAGCTAATAACTATTGCAAAATTGCCGTTTCCTCGAAAATTCGACCTCAAAGCTTTGGCCTATCCGATTCGTCTCCTGGTGGCAACTGCGGGAGTTCTCAAGACGATTAGACGATTAAAGATTGATGCTGTTGTTGGCTTTGGTGGATATGCCTCGGCTCCGGCATATATTGCAGCTTGGTTGTCTAGAACACCCTTGGTGATCCACGAGGCCAATGCACTAGCGGGAATTGCCAATCGGCTCGGAGCAAAGCTCACAAAAAATGTTGCCGTGGCATTTCCAAACAGTGATCTGATGCCTGCGATCCTCACTGGAATGCCCATTCGACAAGAAATTGTGGATTGCGTTGCGGGATATGATCAGGGCCAGGCTCGTATCGAGCTGGGCTTGGATCCGATGATGCCAACCATTTTGGTCACCGGAGGCTCTTTAGGCGCAAAAAGCATAAACGAGACTGTAATTGCAGCGCTTCCGGCGATCAGGGCTGCTGGAGTTCAAGTGCTACACATAGTCGGAGATCGAGCAGGTTTGCCAGATTTGCGCGAGCCGAGTTATGTTCGGATGGCATATTGCCAAAGAATGGACGCCGCGATAGCCGCAGCGAACCTTGCCATCTCCAGGGCGGGATCGTCGACGGTTTCGGAGTTTGCGGCCGTCGGACTGCCTGCAATCTACATTCCCTACCCAGTTGGAAACGGAGAGCAGAAATTTAATGCTGCAACACTAATTGAGGCAGGTGGCGGCAAATTGATTTCAGACAAAGATTTCAGCGTCGACTATGTTCTCAGAGAGGTAATTCCCCTTCTTTCGCATACTAAATCTCTGATTCAGATGCGAAAGGCTGCATTTTCAACGGGAATTCCCGACGCCACGCAGCGGCTAAGCGCATTGGTGCTCTCAGCAGTGGATACTGATAGCCGTGATTAAGCCAGATTATTCTCAATCGATACCAGCAGACCTTGGAGCCATCCATTTCATTGGTATCGGGGGCTCTGGCATGTCTGGAATAGCGCGGCTGGTCTTGGCTATGGGGCACAGAGTAACTGGTTCTGACGTTAGAGAATCTCCGAACATCGCGCAATTAAGAGAACTTGGGGCAGAGATATTTATCGGTCACGATGCTAGTAATCTTGGCAATCCTGACACGGTTGTGGTGACCTCTGCGCTGTGGCCAACCAATCCTGAGATGCTTTTGGCGCTCGAAAAAGGCATTCCGGTGCTACATCGTTCGGCGGTTTTGGCGCACCTTGCATCAAAAGGGAAATTGATTGCGGTGGCAGGAGCCCATGGCAAAACAACTTCAACCGGCATGGTTGTGAGCGCACTTAAAAGGTTGGGGGGTGACCCTAGTTTTGTAAATGGTGGTGTCATCCAAGAGTACGATGCGTCTGCCGGTTTTGGACGTGGAGAGCATTTTGTCATAGAGGCTGACGAATCCGACTCATCTTTTTTGCACTACAAAACTGAAGTCACGCTTATTACGAATGTTGACCCGGATCACCTTGACCACTTTGGTTCCCTTGAGGCTTTTGAGGGTGAATTCATAAAGTTTGCAAATGCGGCAGGTTCTTTGGTTGTAATTTCCTCGGACGATCCTGGGGCTGTCAGGGTAACTGCTGGATTAGAACATCCCAGGATCTTCACATTTGGTGAGTCTCCAGGCGCCACGGTTCGGTTGGTAGCGATTGAAGCAGGCGGACCAAGAGTTAAATTCGAGCTTGAGTACTTGGGGCATAGGGCCGAGTTAGAACTTGCAATAGCTGGAAAGCACAATGCGCTAAATGCCGCAGGTGCAGTCGCGGTTTTGGTTGGAATCGGATATGACTTTGAATCATCTTGCGCTGCAGTGCAGGGTTTTTCCGGAACCGTAAGGCGTTTTGAGCTGCATGGAACCAAGCGCGGCGTTCGGGTATATGACGATTTTGCACATCATCCAACTGAAGTTGCCGCCGCTCTTTCTGGGGCTCGTGCAGTGGTTGGCAGCGGCAAGCTCATAACCGTCTTCCAGCCTCACCTATATTCGAGAACTCGTATTTTTTCGGAAGAATTTGCCAGGGCTCTTGAGCTGTCTGATGAAATAGTTTTGCTTGATATTTATGGCGCTAGGGAAGACCCTGAGCCTGGGGTGACCAAGGACCTAATTTCAGAGAAATTTGTCGATTCGAGCAGAATGCACCCGGTGGAGAATTGGGATCAGGCCTGCGTTGAAGCGGCATCGATTGCCCAGGACGGCGATTTCATAATAACCATGGGCTGTGGCGATGTTTATAAGATGGTCCCTGGCCTGCTATCGGCGCTGGAGAAGTAATTGCGCAAACCGGAGCGCGAATTACTCCAGCGCGAAAAAAAGCGTCTTGGAGCGGAAAGAAAAACCAAGACCAAGATTCCCAAACGTTCAGCGATCGGCGGCTTTAGCATCTGGGGTCGCATAGTTGGTATCGTAGGTCCGATCTTGTTGGGCGCACTAGTGGCGGCAACATTCTTCACGCCCTTACTAGCGATTGAGGAAATCGAAGTTTCTGGCACTCAGCGGTTGGAGCAAGCAAAGGTCGAGAAGGCGCTAAAAAGCCTGATCGGGAGGCCGCTGCCGACTGTAACAGAGGAAGAAGTCGGTGGTTTAATAAGTGAATTTGGCTTGGTCGATACTTTTGCAATTCAAGCGCAGCCCCCGCATCTGATCACTGTAAAAATTCGAGAGCGTCAACCGATTTTGATTGTCCCGGTGGCTGGGAAAAACTTTTTGTACGATGCTGCCGGAGTCAAAATCGCTGAGTCCACAAAAACCGACATTTTTCCTTATTTGAAATTTCCTGGTAGCCCGTTGGCCGATGACAGGTTCGATGTTGCTGTGGAGGTATTGCTTTCACTTCCAATTTCAAATTACGAAGACATATTTTCTATTCAGGTCTCAAAAGCCTTGACCACCACCATGGTGCTGCGCGATAGCGATATTCAAGTTATTTGGGGAGGTACGGATCAGGCTCTTCTAAAAGCAGAAGTGCTTGACTCTCTCATTAAAACCGGTCAAAAAAACGGTGTCACGATAGATGTCTCATCCCCGAATTCTCCTGTTGTTACCTACCCCAACTACTGAGCTCGGATTACTTTCCGACACGCCCAATCCCTTGTGAGATTCTGCCCTCCAGAAGGCATACCTTCTTCGCGCAAATTGAAAACCTTTTGAAAAGTTAAGCCTCAGCCTTAACTTGAGGGTTTTCTATAGGAGGAACACGTGGCTCAGATCCCGAACTACCAGGCGGTTATTAAGGTAATTGGTGTTGGAGGCGGTGGCGTGAATGCGCTGAATCGCATGATTCAGTCTGGCCTTCGCGGTGTGGAGTTCGTAGCGATAAATACAGACGCGCAGGCACTGCTCATGAGCGACGCTGATGTCAAATTAGACATAGGTCGGGACATTACCCGCGGTCTTGGAGCAGGTGCCGATCCTGAGGTTGGTCGCCGTGCCGCTGAAGAGCATGAGAGCGAAATTGAGTCGGCCATCAAGGGTGCTGACATGGTGTTCGTTACAGCTGGTGAGGGTGGCGGAACTGGAACCGGCGGCGCTCCAGTTGTAGCCCGCATTGCTAAGCGCTTGGGAGCACTGACTGTGGGTGTAGTCACCCGTCCATTTAACTTTGAGGGAAAGCGTCGTGCAGTTCAGGCCGAAGAGGGCATCAGAGCCCTCCGCGAAGAGGTGGACACCTTGATCGTGGTCCCAAACCAGCGCTTGCTGGAGATGTCAAACAAGAAGATTTCAGCACTTGAAGCCTTCATCACTGCAGACGACGTTTTACGTGCCGGTGTCCAGGGAATTAGCGATTTGATCGTCGTCCCAGGGCTAATCAACCTTGACTTCAATGACGTCAAGTCAGTCATGCAGGGCGCCGGAAGCGCCCTAATGGGGATCGGTACCGCCAAGGGTGAAGACCGTGCCGTTAGGGCGGCGGAAATCGCCGTTTCTTCACCATTGCTTGAGGCTACTATTGAGGGCGCTCACGGCGTGCTGCTGTTGGTTCAAGGTGCATCTGATCTTGGTCTACACGAGATTGACGATGCTGCAAGATTGGTCCAGGAGGCCGTGCACCCAGAAGCAAACATCATTTTTGGTGCAACCATCGAGGACACTCTTGGTGACGAGGTCAGGATTACCGTTATTGCTGCAGGTTTTGACGGCGGAGAGCCCATGTACCGAAAGTTTGAAGCTCAGGCACTCGGAAGCGCGGCACTTAGTTCAGCGGCGGCAACTTCAGAGACCGGGACATGGGAAACAGATGACTCGGCTTTGGAAGACAACGCAATCCCAAGCTTTGTCGAAGAGTTGCAGTTGCAGGATGAATTGACTGCGAAGCCAGAGGCTCAAAAGGTTTTTGCCCCGGGCAGTTTCGGCGACGACTTGGATCTTCCTGAATTCTTCCGGTGAGTTCAATAACCACTAGGTTCGAGCAGGTGCTGGCAAGGATTGCCGGCGCCTGTGCTCGTTCTGGGCGCAGTCCAGATCAGGTTGAGCTTATTGTGATCACAAAAAACCACCCGGTGGATTTGGTGGTAGAACTCAGTGATCTAGGTCAAGATGTTTTTGGAGAAAACAGAGATCAGGAAGCAAAACCCAAGTCTGCTGCATTGTCCGAGCTACGACCCAATGCACAGGCCAGGTGGCATTTTGTCGGCCAGTTGCAAACCAATAAGGTCAAAAGCGTTCTTGGATATGCAAGCTCAATTCATTCGATAGACCGAGATTCGTTAGTTGCTGAGCTATCAAAGGTCTTGACTAGAAATGAGCAACAGGTTGATGGCTTTATTGAGCTAAATCTGACGGGAGACCCCGGCCGTGGGGGAGTGTTACCCGAAAACCTCGGACAGCTAGCAGAGAAAGTGTTGCAGGAGCCCAGGATTAAACTTCGTGGCCTGATGGCAGTTGCCGGACTTGGGGTTGATGCGAGATCTGAATTCGATCGAGTTTTGGCAATTCAGGAGGTACTGTTATCGATTTCACCTGAGTCCAGAGATCTCTCGCTTGGAATGAGTGAAGATTTTGAGGCTGCAATCGAAATGGGTGCGACACACATCAGAGTTGGGTCAGCAATAACGGGCCCGAGGGCTAATAACGCTTAGTCTTGAACCAATCTAAGGAGTTTTTCATGGGCGTATTCAAATCTGTAATGACATTCTTTGGGTTTGGTGACTCCGAGCCTTCGAAGCAAGAGTCCGCGGCAAAGCCAAGAGCTGCCGCTACTAGACCAAGACGCTCAGGTGACCTGTCGGAAATCATTACGCTGGACCCGCAAAGCTATGCTGACTGCCGCGAGGTCGCGGCTAAGTTCCGCATGAACGTTCCAGTGATCGTGAACATCGGAGCTATGAGCGAGCCCGATGCCAAGCGCATGCTTGATTTTATGCTTGGACTAAAAGACGGACTTGAGGGCAATCTTCGTCGCGTTACTCCTAAGGTTTTCTTGCTTTCACCTGCAAATGTCTCTGTCAACGACAGCGAGGAATCTGAGGACGAGTCCGAAGATTTGATGCGCTAAGCATGTCGTTTATTGGTCAAATCCTTTACTGGGCGACTCAGCTGTTCTTTTATGCAATGTTGGCAAGGTTTGTTGCTGATTTGGTGATGAGTGTCAATCGCGGTTGGCGCCCTCGCGGGATTCTTATGCCCTTGCTAGATATTTGCTATACATTGACGGACCCTCCATTGAAGTTTGTGCGTCGATTTATACCTCCTTTGAGGCTTGGACCAATTGCGCTTGATCTGGCATGGACAATTCTTTTGATTGCAGTTCTTTTTGTGCAGGGGTTGGCCCGCAGCCTCTAACTCTATTAACATAGTCAGAGCGCTTCGTGCGCTAAATCAGGAAGGTCCATCATGGCGCTGACGCCCGAAGACGTTGTTAATAAAAGATTCCAGCAAACCAAGTTTCGTGAAGGTTATGACCAGGATGAGGTCGACGACTTCCTAGATCAAGTTGTTGTGGAGATGCGTCGCCTGAGCTCCGAAAACGCGGACCTGACTCAGAGGCTATCTGCCGCGAAGACTCAATCTGAAGAGATCTCGGAGTCGGCCCCTGCAATTGCTATGCAGGCTGCTGTGCTGAGCGCGAGCGTTCCTTCGGCGGCAGATGCAAATAATTCGCACAGCTTGTTGGAGTTGGCTCGCAAGCTCCACGAAGAGCACGTCCGCGAGGGGCTCACCAAGCGCGATCAATTAATTCGAGATGGCCAAGAAAATGCTGCACGTCTAGTGCGCGATGCTGAGGCTCAGGCGAAGGCTGTTATTGGCCAACTTGAGCTTGATCGCAAGGTAATCGAGAACACAATTGATGACCTTCGCGAATTTGAGCACGATTATCGCTCGCGTCTGCGTGATTACATCGAGGGCCAGCTTACAAACTTGGTTCGCGAGGAGTCGTTCGAAGAGCCTCTAGAAGCGGCCAGCAAGATAATCTTCCAGCAGACCCCAGCTGTCGAAGCTGATGTAGAAGTCGAGCTTGACGAAGACGATGAAATTGGGGAAGCGCAGGTTGGTGAGCGCAGTTAGTGCTCGCCGTGCCGTTTTCTTTCTATCGGCAGTAATTGTCCTTATTCTTGATCAGGTCACTAAAGCCCTCGCAATCCAAAGCCTAAGCGACGGCTCTAACCCAAAAATTCTTGGCGACGCTCTAAAACTTATCCTGGTTTATAACGACTCTGCGGCCTTCTCCTTGGGCGTGGGGCAGACGTGGATTTTGGCTTTGATTGCCATAGGGGCGGTCCTAGCACTGCTTTGGTATGGACCTAAAGCCAAGTCATCAATCTGGTCACTAATCTATGGATTCGTTCTAGGAGGTGCCTCTGGAAATCTAGTTGATCGCCTCACCAGAGAACCAGGGTTCCTAAATGGTCACGTTGTGGACTTCTTGCAAATCCCTTGGAATTTTCCAATTTTCAATCTTGCCGATAGCTTTCTAGTTATCGGGGTCAGCTTGGCGATAATTCAAATCCTTCGTGGGGATGAAGTCGGCGGGAAGCATGCAAAATAAGTATTTGATGGTTCCGGATTCCCTTGCTGGGGAGAGAGCGGACGTTGCTCTTAGCAAAATGCTCGGACTCTCGCGCTCTCAAGCGAGCGAGCTATTGCTTTCAGGTGCCGTGAAGTCCGGGGAAGCAACCTTGGGTAAATCAGCCAAAGTTACTCTGGATCAAATGCTCGAAGTCGTGTTGGACGAAAAGCCAAGTGGCATAGAGGTATCCGCAGAAGATGTTGACGCACTCGGTATTGTTTTTCAAGACGACCACATAATTGTCATCGACAAGCCATCGGGCGTGGTTTCACACCCATCCCAAGGTTTTATTGGACCCAGTGTTCCCGGAGTGCTGCTTGCAAGGGGAATATCGCTCTCAACTTCGGGAGCTCAGGAGCGGCAGGGAATTGTGCAACGCCTAGATGTTGGAACATCTGGCCTGATGGTGCTGGCTAAGAGTGAACGAGCGTATTCGGTTCTTAAGCAGGCCTTTCGGGACCGAACCGTGAAGAAGACTTACCATGCCTTGGTTCAGGGGCACCCTGATCCTGTATCGGGCACAATCGACACCCCGATCGCCAGAAGCACCAAACACGACTATAAGTTCACCATCTCCGAGGCCGGTAAGCACGCAGTTACTCACTACCAAACCATCGAAGTTCTACCGGCTGCCGCGCTTCTTGAGATTGGTCTCGAGACTGGTCGAACCCACCAAATCAGGGTTCATTTTTCACACTTTCGCCACCCTTTGGTTGGAGATCCGCTTTATGGAGGTGATCCAAAACTTGCAGCAGCATTGGATCTTGATCGCCAGTGGCTGCACGCCAAAAAGCTTGCTTTTTCTCACCCGATTTCTGGTGAGTGGGTTGAATTTCAAAGCGAATATCCAAGCGATTTGGAACTCGCCCTAGACAAGCTTCGCGATGTCTCTTTTCGGTTTTAGGATTTGACTCTAGGTAAGGAGCGGGTGTGACAAGCGAATCATTTGTGCACCTGCATAACCACACCGAGTACTCGATGCTTGACGGTGCTGCTCGCATCAAGCAGCTTGTCTCAAAAGCGGCCGAGCTTGAAATGCCTGCAATTGCCATGACCGATCACGGAAACGCTCACGGTGCATATGAGTTTTGGAAACAGGCAACCAATCACGGCATAAAGCCGATTATCGGCATTGAAGCTTATGTAGCTCCTGGTTCACGACTAGATAAGAGCAAAGTCCGCTGGTCAGACGGTGGAGACGACGATGTTTCCGGAGGTGGCGCCTACAGCCACATGACCATGTGGTCTACCGACAACAACTCGATGCAGAATCTCTTCAGGCTTTCTTCTGAGGCATACCTATCCGGGTACTACTTCAAGCCACGCATGGACAGGGAGCTTCTCAACAAGTACGGCAAGGGACTAATCGCTACCACCGGTTGCCCCGGAGGTGAGGTGCAGACCAGGCTACGGTTGGGTCAATACGATAAGGCCCTAGAAACCGCAGCGGAGTTCAGGGACATCTTCGGAGAAGGCAATTTTTTTGTAGAGCTAATGGATCACAATCTCGATATCGAGAAGCGTGTCCGGGATGACCTCCTGAAGCTTGCCAAAGACCTCAAATTGCCCTTGGTTGCAAGTAATGACCTTCACTACACCAACCAGGAGGACCACGAGGCCCACGATGCGCTTTTGTGTGTTCAGGTCGGATCCAATCTTTATGATCCCAACCGATTCAAATTTGAATCCCAGGAGTATTACCTAAAATCTGCGGCCCAAATGCGGGAACTTTTCAAAGAGGTTCCAGAGGCCGCAAATAACACCCTCTTGATCGCCGAGCGCTGTGAAGTGAACTTTGAAAAACGCGATCTAATGCCCAGATTCCCAGTCCCAGAGGGCTATACCGAAGCCCAGTGGCTGGAGAAGGAAGTCTGGGAAGGCATGAACAAGCGATTCCCTGGTGGCTACAGCGATAAGCACAAGGCACAAGCTGCCTATGAGATTGAAGTCATCCTCAAGATGGGTTTCCCCGGTTATTTCTTGGTTGTGTCAGATTTCATTGCATGGGCAAGAGCGCAGGGCATTCGCGTAGGTCCCGGACGCGGTTCCGCAGCCGGTTCACTTGTCGCCTATGCCATGGGGATCACAGAACTAGACCCACTGGCTCACGACTTGATTTTCGAGCGCTTCTTGAACCCCGAGCGCCTTTCTATGCCCGATATTGATGTTGACTTCGACGATCGCCGACGTGCAGAGGTAATCCGCTACGTCACAGCCAAATATGGCGATGACCGAGTTGCACAAATCGTGACCTTCGGCACCATCAAGGCAAAACAGGCCATCAAAGACGCCGCCCGCGTATTGGCTTTGCCATATTCTGTCGGCGAAAAGCTGACCAAGGCGATGCCGCCGATGGTTTTGGGTAGAGATATATCCCTAAACGAGCTGATCGATAAAGATAGCGAGCGCTATTCGGAAGCGGCTGAGTTTAGAGAGATTCTGGAAACAGATGAGGATAGCCAGAAGGCATTCAACCTTGCCAAGGGTCTTGAGTCCCTGAAGCGTCAATGGGGGGTCCACGCTGCAGGTGTGATCATGTCCGCGGAACCTCTTATGGATGTTATTCCGATCATGAAGCGCGAGGAAGATGGCGCGATTATTACCCAATTTGATCAACCTCCGTGTGAAGAGCTAGGTCTTTTGAAGATGGACTTCTTGGGTCTGCGAAACCTGACGGTGTTGGATGATGCGCTTGCAAACATCTTGCAAAACCGTGGTGAAGAAGTGGTCCTGGAGACCTTAGATATGAATGCGGATTCTGCAACCTACGAGCTTTTGTCAAGAGGAGACACTCTTGGAGTCTTCCAGCTTGATGGGGATTCGATGCGGCAGTTGTTGCGATCGCTCAAGCCAACCGAGTTCGAACATATTTCCGCAGTAATTGCGCTTTATCGTCCGGGCCCGATGGGTATGAATTCGCACAACAACTACGCCCAAAGAAAGAATGGGTTGCAGCAGTCTGAGGGTGTGCACCCAGAGTTGCTGGGCCCACTGAGTGAGATTTTGGACCCAACCTACGGTCTGATTGTTTACCAAGAGCAGGTTATGGCAGCAGCCCAAAAAGTAGCTGGCTACACCCTTGGACAAGCAGACTTGCTCCGTCGGGCAATGGGTAAGAAAAAGCCAGAAGAGCTAGCCAAGCAGTTTGAAATCTTCAGCGAGGGAATGAAGTCGAATGGCTTTAGCAAGGAAGCGATCACCGCACTCTGGGAAACCCTCTTACCTTTTGCCGACTACGCCTTCAATAAGGCGCACTCTGCGGGATATGGAGTGCTGTCCTACTGGACCGCCTATCTCAAGGCCAACTATCCTGCTGAGTTCATGGCGGCACTCTTGACTTCTGTGGGAGATTCCAAGGACAAACTAGCTGTTTACCTCAATGAATGCCGCCGAATGGGCATACGAGTGTTACCTCCCGATGTGAATCAATCAATCGGCGTTTTCGCGGCTGTTGGAGATGACATTCGTTTCGGTTTGGGTGCGATTAGAAACGTAGGTAAGCACGTGGTGGATGCGATTATTGAAGGTCGCTCTGAGAAGAAGTTTGAAGGTTTCCAAGACTTTTTGACCAGGGTTGCAGCTCAGGGAACAGCGAAACGCGTTGTTGAATCGCTGATCAAGGCCGGAGCTTTTGACACCATGGGTCACACAAGAAGATCTTTGGTTGCAGTTCACGAGGACGCAATTGATGCGGCGGGAGTAGTGAAGAAGCAGGCTCTTTCCGGCCAGATGGATCTCTTTGGTGATCTTGAGGGTGAAGACCCTGCGATTATTCCGATTCCAAATTTGCCAGAGTGGACAAAGCGTGACCTCTTGGCTCACGAACGTGAAATGCTCGGCCTATATGTTTCGGATCATCCGCTGGCCGGTCAAGAGGCGCTATTGATGAAGCACTCGGACATGGGGACAATCGCTCTCAAAGAATCCGATATAAAAGATGGTGAAACAGTCACCGTTGCTGGGTTGATCACACAGGTTCAACACAAGGTGGCAAGGGCTTCTGGCAACCCTTATGGACAGGTAACCCTAGAGGACTTTTCCGGTGAAATAAGCATCATGTTTATGGGTAAGACTTATTTAGAAAAGCGTGAACTTCTAATTCCAGATAGCACTGTTTCTATTCGTGGTCGCATCTCTCGCCGGGACGAAGAGATCATGCTTCAAGCGTTCAATATCGATACTTTGGATTCGGGTCGCGAAAAGGGCGGAGTGTTGGTCCTGACCATTCACGAAGCCTCAGCGACTAAAGACCGATTGCAAAAACTGGGTTCAATCCTGGATAAGCATCCAGGCCCAGTCGAGGTGCAGGTAAAGCTCGAAAGCAATTCGGATGCTAAGCATTTCTTATTGCCCCAGCGAGTAGCGGTCGGTCATGATTTGTTTGGTGAACTTAAGGCTTTACTTGGCCAAGATGCGGTCAGCTAAAAACTAAAAGTTATCCTTCAGGCGGGTTCCAACGGTTAGGTAGCCGCGCTGGAAGTACAACAACGGAGATTGCTCTTCATCGTTCACGAAGGCAGATTCAACGCCTAGTACAACAACGGCATTTGATTCAACAGTAAATACCTCGCGAATCGTGCCAACCAAATAGCTTGTCGCGCACGAGAATATCGGTATTCCAAACGGCCCAATTTCCCAATCAGTTTTTGAAAATCGATTTTCTTTCGGGCCGGCCATGCGTTGGGCAAGGTTCAGATTCTCTGTTCCAAGCGTGTGAACCGCCATCTTGGCGCCAATTTTTAGATGTTCATATGTCGAAGATCCTTGGGCAATATTGAATGAAACTAGGGGAGGGTTCGACCCAAGCGAGGTCACCGAGGTTGCTGTGAAACCTAGCGGTTGATTCACATCATCAACACCGGTAATTACAGCTACACCGGAGGCGTGTAGTCGGAATACTGCGCGTAATGCATCAGCACCTAAGTGCGTGGGGTTGTGGGATTCTGCGTTCATCTAAAGATAAGGTTAGGGTATCCAACTCATTCATACAAAGGACTTTGGTTTGCGCAGGCTTTCTCTAGATACCTCTCTGACTGCTCAGAGCGTTAGAGAGTCCATTCCTCGCGCCGAGTCTGTTGATTCAGAAGTGACAAACATTGTCTCCGAAATAATTGCTGATGTCAGAAAAAATGGCACTCAGGCCCTGCTTTCTCAAGCAGAGAAGTTTGATGGAATCGCACCAATTTCACTGCAAGTTTCCGATTCTGATCTCGCTAAATCTTTGGAGTGGCTCTCTGCCGAACTCAAACTATCCATTGAGGAAGCTATTCTGCGGGTCCGCAAAGTTTCCGAACGTGGTTTGGCGAAAGATTTTTCAGTCGAACTTGGCGAAGGGGCAACCGTCTTGCAGCGCTACGTGCCTGTGGACTCCGTTGGCTTATATGTGCCAGGCGGAAAAGCTGTGTATCCCTCAAGTGTGATCATGAACGCTGTAGCTGCTCAAGTGGCGAATGTCCCTCGGATTGTCATTTGCACTCCGGCGCAAAAAGAATTTGGTGGCTTGCCACACCCAAGCATATTGGCCACGGCAAAGCTTCTTGGGGTGACTGAGGTTTACGCAATTGGGGGAGCCGGCGCTGTTGCAGCTTTGGCGTATGGAGTTCCAGAGATTGGTCTAGAGCCTGTAACCATGGTCACAGGTCCTGGAAATATTTTCGTGGCAACTGCCAAGCGTTTATTGCGAGGCGTCATCGGAATCGATTCCGAAGCCGGCCCAACGGAAATCTTGATCCTGGCAGATGAAAGTGCCAACCCGGCTTTCATTGCTGCAGATCTAATCTCTCAGGCCGAACATGATGAAAATGCTGCTGCGGTTTTGGTCACGGATTCCAGCAACCTGATTGATGCGGTTGAGTCTGAACTCGCAGTCCAAGTTCCCATGACAAAGAACCGAGTTCGGGTGGAGACCGCTCTCTCGGGTCTTCAATCTGCATTAGTTCTTGTTCCGGACTTTGAGGCAGCCATAAAACTTGCGAATCTGTATGCCACTGAACACCTCGAGATTCACTGCCAAAACAACGAATCCGTGCTTGGACGAATCACAAATGCTGGAGCAATTTTTCTAGGGGACTATTCACCAGTGAGTCTCGGTGACTACCTTGCTGGTTCGAATCACGTTTTGCCAACCTCGGAACAGGCGAAGTTTGGCCCAGGTCTCGGTGTACACACTTTCTTGAGACCACAACAAGTGATCTCATATTCCAAAAAAGGCTTGGCAGATGTCGTTGCGAAGCTCGATGTTTTTGCACGTGCCGAAGGTCTTGATGCTCACGGCGATGCTGGCAAAATCAGATTTTCTCAGGAGAACTAATGCACTGTCCATTCTGCCGACACTCTGATTCTCGGGTAATCGATTCAAGGACCTCTGACGACGGCTCGGCCATCAGAAGAAGGCGCCAGTGTCCAGAGTGCCAAAAGCGCTTTACGACTATCGAGACAGCAAGCCTCATGGTCACTAAACGAAGCGGAGTGACTGAACCGTTTTCAAGAGACAAAATTGTCTCCGGAGTCAGAAAAGCGTGTCAAGGGCGTCCAGTTACCGACGCCGATTTGGCCTTATTGGCTCAGACCGTCGAGGAGACCCTCAGATCTTCTGGTGCTGCAACGATTGAAGCTCAGGATATTGGCTTGGCGATTCTCGAGCCACTTCGCCAGCTGGATCATGTTGCCTATATGCGATTTGCAAGCGTCTACCAAGCCTGGGACTCGCTTGGTGACTTTGAGTCGGCAATCAAGAGCCTGCGGAGCGATAAGTGATTTATCGCCTAATTTTCAACCTCTTCTTCAAGCAGATTGACCCGGAAGTGGCCCACAAACTTGGGGTATTGGCAATCAATTTTGCTTATAGAGTCGGCATCATTAGGCCGAAAAAAGTGAAGAAGTCCATCAAGCTCTTAGGTCTTGACTTTGACAATCGAATTGGGATGGCTGCTGGTTTTGATAAAAACGCAAAGCTAATTCTTCCACTCTATGCGCTCGGGTTTGGGCATGTTGAAATCGGCACCGTCACCGCAATTGCGCAGCCTGGAAACCCAAAGCCGCGAATGTTCAGGGTGCCTGCATACCGAGCACTAATAAATCGAATGGGTTTCAACAACGAAGGTGCTGAGGTAATCGCGAAACGATTAGCTGAAGTTCGAAGCTCCAATAGGAAGCTTCCAATTATTGGCGTCAACATCGGCAAAAGTAAGGTGACGGAACCCGAAAATGCTGCCAGTGACTATCGCAAAAGCGCCAAGTTGCTGGCTCCGTATGCGGATTATTTTGCGGTGAATGTCTCTTCTCCAAACACACCAGGTCTGAGAGACTTGCAGCAGGTTGAATCGCTTCGTCCCATCCTGAAGGCTGTTGCGGAAGAAGCAGGAAAAGTTCCGGTGCTGGTAAAGGTTGCTCCAGACCTCAACGATCAGGACCTTTACGGAATCATCGACCTGGTCGGCGAACTTGGGCTTTCCGGGATCATCGCAGCCAACACCACAATCAAGCGAGAAGGTGTTGGAAAATCAAGCGTCGTGTCTGAAGCCGGTGGTCTCAGTGGACCGGTATTGCATGAGAGGGCTAAAGACATGCTTGTGAAGATTCGCCAGCGTCTGGGTGAAGGTTTCACAGTTATTTCTGTTGGTGGCATCGAGACTTCAGAGCAAGCGCGCGAACGCTTGGACCTTGGGGCAGACCTAGTTCAGGGGTACACCGGATTTATATACGCTGGACCATCTTGGCCGAGAAGGCTTGCGAAAGGGCTCTAGGAGAGTCTTCCCTCTGGGCTCTTAGTTAGGTCAGGGTTATTCTCGATCGAGTCACCAAGAATTTCATCGACTTTCTTGAGAATCTCTGCAGGGATCTCAACTCCAATAGCGCCAATGTTGGATGAGATTTGATCCGGCCTTGATGCACCAACGATTGCTCCTGCGATGTTTTTGTTTGAAAGCACCCAGGCGATTGCAAACTGCGCCATTGTGACCCCAAGTTCATCCGCGAGCGGCTTGAGTTCTTGAACTCTGGTGAGGGTTTTCTCTCCCATGAATTTTTCGATTATGCCCTTTAGATCTGGATCGGCAGCTCTTGATCCTGCCGGGACTGCTGCGCCAGGTAGGTATTTCCCGGTTAGGACACCTTGCGCCATTGGAGACCAGACTATTTGGCTCAGGCCTAGCTCTTCAGAGGTTGGAATTACCTTCTCCTCGATAACGCGCCAAAGCATTGAGTACTGCGGCTGGTTGGAGATTAATTGGATGCCAAGTTCTTTGGCCAATTTGTGACCGGCACGGATCTGGTCGGCGTTCCACTCTGATACACCGACATAGAGAACCTTTCCCATTCGAACTAGGTCGGCAAATGCCTGCATGGTCTCTTCTAGCGGGGTCTCGTAGTCAAAGCGGTGGGCTTGATAAAGGTCCACGTAATCGGTTTGCAGGCGCTTTAGAG
Source organism: Aquiluna sp. (assembly GCA_021741585.1). Lineage (GTDB taxonomy): Bacteria > Actinomycetota > Actinomycetes > Actinomycetales > Microbacteriaceae > Aquiluna. The sequence goes on from JAIOXN010000001.1 coordinate 58,206, forward strand.
ATCCGTTGATAGATTCCATGATGTGCTTGCGGCTGAGACCAGTGTCGTTCGGACCTTTCTCCGCAACCGGCCAGTAAACCTTGGTCAGGATTTCAATACCCTCACGGCGCTCATTTTTGAGTGCTTTCCCGAGCACTACCTCTGCTGCTTGATTCGCGTAGACATCAGCTGTGTCGAAGGTGGTGATGCCGCCTTCCAATGCAGCTTTCACCGTCGAGAAAGCTTGCTCATCAGCAACCTGAGAGGCGTGGGTGAGCCAGTTTCCGTAAATGATCTCGGAAACCTTGAATCCTGAGTTACCTAGGTATCTAAACTGCATTGTTTTGCCTATCTGTCTAGTTTGGCGAAGCGCTTCACTTGTGGTTTTGGGATTCTTAGAGGTCTCATTTGGATTGAGCGCATTGCGCCGTACCAAGCGAGGCCGCCTTCAAGCTTGTCCTCACCAAATTTCTTGGCGCATGCCTTCTTAACTGCACGTCCAACCAACCAGGCGTCAATTCCAACCAGGCCAAACAGTGCCCACATTCCAAAAAGTGTGATGACCTGGACTGTGTAGGAATCGATGAAAGTCGCAAGTACAACAACCATCAGAGCGGGGAGTACGACCTCACCCATGGTGAATCGCACGTCAACCAAGTCTCTTGCAAACTTTCGCTGCGGTCCGCGGTCACGCATGCTCAAATAGCGCTCTTCGCCTCGCATTAACCCCTCGCGAGCACGATTGCGCTCATCACGAATTTTCTGTCGTTGGGCAATTTTTGCAGCCTTGCTGCGGTCGCCAACAAGCGGTTGCTTTCTTGCCTGCTCGCGTTCTTTGCGAGGGGGAGTGGGGCGGCCTTTTCCGGCTGGCTGGGAGGTTTCTTCGCTCATCGCTACCTTTCGGGATGTGCCACTAGATTAGCGGTATGTCCTTCAAGCAAATACCGCTAAACACTGCATTAGTTGAGCCAGTAGAGAACTATGTATCTGGGATTTTCCCAAGTGCAATTGGTTTATTGGGTGAATTGGTAAAGATCCCTGGCATTGCCTGGGAGAGCTTTGACCCGAACAACTTGGAGCTATCAGCCCAAAAAGTAAAAAGTGCGTTTGAAGCTATTCACTTCTTTGATTTTGTTGATATCCGTAAGGCCGCAAAACCCAATGGGGAACTGGGTTCACCCGCCATTCTTGCAAGAAGAGCTGGTTCGGTTGGCGCTCCCCATGTTCTTTTGTATGCACACCACGATGTTCAACCACCGGGGGAATCAGAGCTTTGGGAGACCGATCCGTTTCAGGCAACCCTCAAGGGTGACCGACTCTTCGGGCGAGGTGCTTCCGATGACAAATCCGGAATTATTACCCACCTCTATGCCCTTCGGGGACTCCTGGAATTAGCCGAACAGGTCGATCTAGGAGTAACTCTCTTCATTGAGGGTGAAGAAGAGGCCGGTTCTGAGTCTTTCGAAAATTTCCTTGAGGAAAATAAGGCTGATTTGGCTGCGGATCTCATAATCGTTGCGGACAGCGGAAACTGGACCGAGGATATTCCCGCTTTGACCACAACTCTTCGTGGAATGGTTTCCCAAACTTTCACTGTGACAACTCTTGACCATGCTGTGCACTCCGGAATGTTCGGCGGCCCGTTGCCTGATGCGATGACGGTCATGGTTCGTCTGTTGGCGAGTCTCACTGATTCAAATGGCGATGTTGCAATCCACGGCTTGAAGTCCACCAAGGTAGACGAAATACCAATATCTGACGAGGATTTCCGCGCAGCGGCTGGGATTTTGGATGGGGTGTCCACTCTTGGGACCAAATCCTTGGTTCAGCAAAACTGGGGGGAACCTGCGGTAACAATAATCGGGATCGATGCACCAACAGTGGCGGTTTCTTCTAATACGGCTCAACCATCCATCACAGCCCGAGTCTCGCTAAGGCTTTCACCCGATCAAGATCCAACCGAAGGCCTTGAGTTGCTGCGCAAGCATCTTTTGGAAAAAGTTGAATTTGGGGCCAGAGTTACTTTTGGTCACAGCGAAAAAGGTCCTGGATTCCTTGCTAAAGAAGGCTGGTCTTCGGCTCTGGCGCACGAGGCATTTAGTGCAATGTGGCCTAACCCGTCTGTGAGCATTGGAATTGGTGGCTCAATCCCATTCATATCGTCTTTCGCCAGCGCGTTTCCAGATGCCGAGATTCTGGTTACAGGGGTTGAAGAGCCAGATTCAAGGGCGCATTCTCCAAACGAGTCTCAGCACCTTCCAACTCTAAAGAGGGCCATTGGTGCTGAAGCATTGATGCTGCTTCATGGGAATCAATTGCGCTCATAGGCGTTAAACTCATTGGTGAACCTGGAGGAAAAATGACTGAGGCTACAAAGCACGGAGTATTACTTACCGATGTTGCGATCGACAAGGTGAAAGCGCTTTTATCTGCAGAGGGTCGCGATGACCTTCGACTTCGCGTGAATGTGCAACCAGGTGGCTGCTCCGGTTTGATTTACCAACTTTTCTTCGACGAACTGCTTGAAGAAGCCGATGCCGTGGTTGATTTTGGTGGGGTTGAGGTCGTTGTTGACGCCATGAGTATCCCTTATTTGGACGGTGCTTCAATTGATTTTGAGGACTCAATCCAAAAACAGGGATTTACTATCGACAACCCAAACGCTTCGGGAAGCTGCGCCTGCGGAGATTCCTTTAGCTAGAGAGCCGAAATAGCCAAGTTTTAGGGCTGTTTTGGGTTAGACTTTAGGCATCTATAGCGATGTTAGAAGGATGTCCATTGATTAAAAATCGTCGCCGATTTGCAACGTTGTCAGCCATTTCCGCTGCAACCCTTGCGCTGTCGGGTTGTTCTGCCGAGGCGCAACGCGGCTTTCTGCCTGATTCCTCAGGTGTAACAAACCACACAGACAGCATCATTGGGCTTTGGACAAGCTCATGGATTGTTCTTTTGGCGGTTGGAGTGCTTTCCTGGGGCCTAATTGCCTGGGCACTAATTGTTTATCGTCGAGGTAAGGGCGAGACCGGCATGCCAGTTCAGCTTCGCTACAACATGCCGATTGAAACCATGTTCACCGTAATTCCTTTGATTTTGGTGCTTGGTTTCTTCGCGTTCACCGCTCGCGACATGACTGCTATCGAAGCGAAGACCGAAAATCCAGACGTGACGATCAACGTAGTTGCCAAGCAATGGAGCTGGGACTTCAACTACGTGGACGAGAATGTATTCGACTCAGGCATACAGGCACAGTTCACAGGTGCTGAGGAAAATGTCATGGAGACTCTTCCTACGCTCTACCTACCCGTAGGTAAAACGGTTGAGGTGCAGCTAAATTCTCGCGATGTAATTCACTCCTTCTGGGTTGTTGAGTTCTTGTACAAGAAGGACATGTTCCCAGGCCGCACCAACTACATGTATTTCACTCCAGAGAAGGAAGGCACCTACGTTGGTAAGTGTGCCGAGCTCTGTGGTGAGTATCACTCAATGATGCTCTTCAACGTGAAGGTCGTCTCTCAGAGTGAATATGACGCTCACATTGCATCTCTAGCCGCTAGGGGCAACGTTGGTCAGCTCGGTAGCGAGTATGACCGTAATCAAAATCTTTCCAAGTCTGAAAGCACTGAGGGATAGGGAAAATGGCAACAATTACCGAAACCAGAACCGCTCCAGGAGTATTCACTCCAAAGCGCACTAAGGGACAGATCTTGGTTGATTGGTTGACTACAACCGACCACAAGAAGATCGGTTATCTCTACTTCATCACCTCGTTCATCTACTTCCTAATCGGTGGCGTGATGGCGCTGATTATTCGTGCCCAGCTGGCGCTGCCTGGCTTGGACGTAGTTGCAACCAAGGAGCAGTACAACCAGCTGTTCACAATGCACGGAACAATCATGCTTTTGATGTTTGCAACTCCTTTGTTTGCAGGCTTTGCGAACGTGATTATGCCGGTCCAGATCGGTGCTCCGGATGTTGCGTTCCCTAGACTGAACGCAATTGCTTACTGGTTCTTCAACTTCGGTTCTTTTATTGCTGTTGCTGGATTCTTTACGCCTCAGGGGGCTGCATCCTTTGGTTGGTTTGCCTATGCACCGCTTTCTAACACCACATTCAGCCCAGGTATCGGTGGAGACTTGTGGGTCTTCGGTCTAGCGCTTAGCGGTTTTGGAACCATCTTGGGTGGAGTGAACTTCATAACCACCGTGATCACAATGCGTGCCCCTGGTATGACTATGTGGCGTATGCCGGTCTTTACCTGGAACACACTGGTCACCTCAATCTTGATCATCATGTGTTTCCCTCCGCTTGCTGCGGCACTTTTCGCACTTGGTGCGGACCGTAAGTTTGGGGCTCAGATCTTTGATCCTGCCAACGGCGGTGCCATGCTGTGGCAACACCTGTTCTGGTTCTTTGGTCACCCAGAGGTTTACATCATTGCGCTACCGTTCTTCGGAATCGTTTCGGAGATCTTCCCGGTATTTAGCCGCAAGCCAATTTTTGGTTACAAGACTTTGGTTTATGCAACCATCGCGATTGCGGCTCTGTCCATGACAGTTTGGGCTCACCACATGTACGTCACCGGTCAGGTTCTACTGCCATTCTTCGCGTTCACAACAATGTTGATCGCGGTGCCGACAGGCGTGAAGATCTTCAACTGGATTGGAACGCTCTGGCGAGGTTCCATAACTTTCGAAACTCCAATGCTCTGGAGCCTAGGTTTCTTGGTTAGCTTCGTATTCGGTGGTCTAACCGGTGTCATCTTGGCCTCGCCAGCACTTGACTTCCACTTGTCTGACACTTACTTCGTGGTTGCTCACTTCCACTACGTAATCTTCGGAACCGTTGTGTTCGCGATGTTCGCGGGCTTCTACTTCTGGTGGCCAAAGTTCACTGGAAAGATGTTGAATGAGCGCCTAGGAAAGATTCACTTCTGGTTGCTATTCGTAGGTTTCCACACCACATTCCTGATTCAGCACTGGTTGGGTGTAATCGGCATGCCACGTCGTTATGCGACCTACTTGCCTGAAGACGGCTTCACCGAGATGAACATTGTTTCTACCATCGGTGCTGCAATCCTGGCTGTATCGATGATTCCATTCCTTTGGAACGTCTGGATCACCGCACGTAAGGGTGTCAAGACTGAGCTCAAGGACCCATGGGGTTACGGAAGATCATTGGAGTGGGCAACTGATTCACCATTCCCACGTCACAACTTCCACTCGATTCCAAGAATTCGTTCAGAGTCGCCTGCTTTTGACCTAAATCACCCAGAGCACGCAGCTCCGGAGGCTAAGGACTCGTACAGCAAAGAAGGCATCATCTAATGAAGTCCAATATCGTAATTCTGCTTGTAATGGCCGCTTACTTCACCATTGCAGACATCGCATATGGCGTGTGGACATACATCGAATGGGGCGCGATGGAGCCAATCGGCACCGCTGCAATCGGCCTGCTTGTGATTCTTTCCTTGTTCATTGCTTACTACCTGCACATGGGCGACAAGAGAACCGCAACCTTGCCTGAGGACCGCCTCGATGCAGAAATCGCAGACGACTCTGGTGAAATTGGTTTCTTTAGCCCTTGGTCTTGGTGGCCGCTGATGCTTGGCGCCTCGGCAGCGATGGCCTTTGCATCACTTGCGATTGGCTGGTGGCTGTTCTACATCGCTGCTCCAATCGGTGTAGTTGCAATTGCTGGATTCGTTTTCGAGTACAGCCGTGGCGCACACGCCCACTAAATGAGCAACGATCCAGTTCTACTGGTAATTGACGCCCAAAAAGGTTTTCGGGACACCGAACACTGGGGGAGCGGTGCCAATCCAGAGTGCTTGTCTAACATCGAGTTGCTAGTAGCCGCCTGGCGGGCCAAGAATTTCCCGGTCATTATCGTCAAGCACAATTCCAAGAATCCTGATTCACCATTATTTTCGGGAAATCCTGGTAACCAGCTTGAGGATTTTCTGGATGGAGCTAGAGAAGCATTGATCCAGAAATCAATCAACTCGGCCTTTTACGGGACACCGGACTTGATGCTTTTTATGCACAAACGCAATTTCAAAAAGCTTGTAATCTGCGGCATCACGACAAACTTCTGCTGTGAGACAACAGCCAGGATGGCGGGAAACTTAGGTTTTGAAACCACCTTCGTGATTGATGCGACCGATGCTTTTGATCAAAAAGACCTCAATGGCGATGTGATTGCGGGTGTAGACGTCATGAGAATGACCGCAGCTAATCTCAACGGTGAGTTTGCGGAAGTTTTGTTGACCAAGGACTTATTAGCCACACTTGCCTAATTGCTCATGCAATTAACAGGAATCACTGTTATCTTTATCTACTTGGCGAAAGTCAAGATTGATACAAAAGTAACTAAACATGGGGATGATCGGTTTCGACACTGTTTTGCTGAGTGAAAGAAGCGGGTCGAGGATGCACAGTTATCTCGTAAACGCTCTGTGCAAACTATAGGTGCCAATACAAAGCGCGCCGACTTCGCCCTAGCTGCTTAAGCTAGCCCCGAAGTCCGTCTGACTAGGTTTGATTTCGCTCTAGATCCAGACGTCATTTAGAAATCTTGCTGGTTGCCTTTGTCAAAGGGGTAATCGGGACTTGAACTTTGACTGGGCTTGTCGGTGTAATTGCTTTCGATAAATACCGGAGCCAAGTAGAACGTCTTAGAAAGCTACACCCGTAGAAGAGTCACGATCTTTGCAATGGACCCGGGTTCAATTCCCGGCATCTCCACGTACTACCAATGCCAGCCTTCGGGCTGGCATTGGTGTTTAAAGCCCCTCGAAGGTTGAAATAAGAAGCCAAATAGAGACACCAACGATCATTAGGCCGCCGGTCGCAATCATGGTTGTGAGTCGCCTTGGGGTATTTAGAATCCAGTTTCTGACCAGTGCCGCTCCCATCACATAGAGAGCATCGGAGATGGTTCCAATCGCTTCGAAGATTAGCCCCAAAAGCAAAAATTGCAGGATGAAGCTCCCAGCAGGGTTAATAAACTGGGGGAGTATCGCCAAGAAAAACACTGCTACCTTCGGGTTGCCTAGACCAACCAGGTAGCCCTCTTTGAAGACTTGCTTCAATGAGAGTGAGTTCGTCTTTTGATTCACAATCTCATCGTGACGCTTTGAGCTACCGCGTAGTGTCTGGATGCCTAAATACCCTAAATACAACGCGCCAATAATCTGAATCGCAGGCAATAGAACCGGAAATGCCTCAAGGAGTGCTCCGAGTCCAAATGCGGTGGCGATCAGCCAGGTTGTAGTTCCTAGGGCGTTTGCGACAACCGTGCTAAGGCCAGCTGGCCTGCCAAGCGCAAGGGTTCTACCGACGGCGAAGACGACGCTAGGTCCTGGAATCAAGATGATAATCAGCGCAGTTATCAGAAAGGCAATGAGGTTGGCTTGGCTTGGCACTAGGCAAGTCTAGGTTAAAGAAGAACCGACCCTGGGGAATCCAGAGCCGGTTCTCATCGACATATTTACTTAGCGATCGCCTTTGGCTTGCGCTTAGCCTTTGGCTTAGCGGCAGGCTTCTCTTCGATAGCTGGAGCGTGCTCATGGTGAGCAAGCTCAAACTCGGTCTTTGAAACAGGAGCGATTCTGTCCTCGAAGTAAATCTTCGAAACAGCTGCGCGAATCCTGGTGCCAAAAGTGATCTTGCCATTCTTGTTTGGACGAACCATGGTTGGCTGGTAATCCTTGAAGTCAACAAGCTTCCATAGTTCATACTCATCTACAGGTTCGTGGACCTCGATGTATTCACCGTGTGGCAAACGAACCACGCGGCCAGTTTCACGTCCGTGTAGGGCAATCTCGCGGTCCTTGCGCTGAAGCGACAGACAGGCGCGCTTGGTTACCCAGTAGGCGATGATTGGGCCGATGATTAGCAGGATCTGCATCGTGGTCAAAACGCTGTTTAGAGAGACCTGGAAGTTAATTGCAATCAGGTCAGTAGATGCACCAGCCCATAGAACTGCGTAGAAAGTTGCGCCAGCAGCACCAATTGCGGTTCTGGTAGGAGCGTTTCTTGGGCGGTCAAGCACGTGGTGTTCGCGCTTGTCCTGAGTCACCCAGTTCTCAATGAATGGATAGGCAGCAACTGCTGCAAGGAAGACAAGGGAAACAATCAGCGGCAACATGACACCCATTGGGATGGTGTATTCACCTATGTTTACATCCAAGTTGCTTGGTGCCAAACGAAGCGCACCATCCAACCAACCGATGTACCAGTCAGGCTGAGTACCGGCAGACACTGGAGATGGGTCGTAAGGACCGTAGTTCCAGATTGGGTTGATCGTGAATGTCGCGGCAATTGCCATGATTACACCGAAGACTAGGAAGAAGAATCCACCAGCCTTAGCAACATAAACCGGAGCTAGTGGGTAGCCAACGACATTGTCGTCACGCTTTCCCGGACCGGAATAGTGGGTGTGCTTGTGGATTACAACCATCATCAGGTGCAAGCCAATAAACAGAATGATTAGCGCTGGAACAATCATGATGTGCACGCTGTATAGACGTGCCACGATCTCGGTGCCAGGGAATTCTCCACCGAACAGACCTGATGAAATGGCTGTTCCAATAAACGGAATACCCTTCACCATGCCATCGATGATTCGCAGACCATTTCCGGAGAGTAGGTCATCTGGAAGTGAGTAACCAGAGAATCCAGCTGCCATTCCAAGGATGAACAGAACGAAACCGACGATCCAGTTGAGTTCACGAGGCTTACGGAATGCGCCAGTGAAGAACACGCGCATCATGTGAAGACCTGCTGCAGAAACAAACAAAAGCGCTGCCCAGTGGTGAACCTGGCGCATGATTAGCCCGCCGCGGATATCGAAGCTGATGTCAAGCGATGAAGCATATGCAATTGACATCTCTGCACCCTTTAGCGGCGCATAGCTGCCGTCATAGTGCACCTCCGCCATCGATGGCTGGAAGAAGAAGGTTAAGAAGGTTCCTGAGAGCACCAATACAACGAAGCTGTAAAGGGCGACCTCTCCAAGCATGAATGACCAGTGATCTGGGAAAATCTTGCGACCGAAGGTCTTGACGGCAACGGCAATGCTTGTGCGCTCGTCTAGGTAGTTAGCTGTTCCGCTGAGGAATCCACCGGATTTGGCTTCAGTTGCAGTGCTCATGATTCCTTCCTAATGTCCCAGAATGTCGGGCCTACTGGCTCCAAGAAGTCGCTTTGGGCCACTAGGTAACCTTCTGCGTCTACCGCAATTGGAAGCTGGGGGAGCGGCCTCGAGGCCGGTCCAAAAATAACCTCGCAGTGGTTCGCCAAGTCAAAGGTCGACTGATGGCAAGGGCAAAGCAAGTGGTGGGTGTGCTGTTCGTAAAGAGCAACCGGGCAACCAACGTGAGTACAGATCTTTGAGTAAGCAACGATTCCGTCGTAACTCCAGTCAGCCTTAGCCGGGTCTTCGTTTAGCTCTTCTGGATTAACTCGAACTAGAAGTACGGAAGCCTTAGCCTTTTCCTCCAGCTTGTGCTCAGATTCGTTTAGACCCTCTGGGATAACGTGAAAAACTGAGCCAATGGTGACATCTGATGCCTTGATTGGAATTCCAGTTGGGTCCTTGGTTAGTCGAGTTCCCTTCTTCCACATGGTGTGCTTCAGGGAATCACCAACAACCGGCCCCAGGTCTCCGAAGATTACAAGTGCAGGGATTGGGAATACTGCAAGCGCTCCGTAAAGCGAGCGACGAATTAGCTTGCGGCGAGAGAAACCAGATTCTCCATCTGCCAGTTTGATAACTTCAACGGCTTGAGCTCTTGCCTCATCGGTTGAACGGGCCTGGTGACGAGCTTCTTCAACCTCAGCATCAGGCATCAAGGTCTTGGCCCAGTGCACGGCACCGAAACCAATACCTAGAAGGCTCAGAGCCATTCCAACACCCATCCATAGAGTGTTGTTTCTTGTTGCGCTTAGATCTCCAGCAACGATTGGGAAAGCGAAGTAACCCCAGATTGCAATGATTGCGCCAACAAAAGAAACTCCGAATAGCAAGGCAACTTGCTTCTCTGCAGTGCGAGCATGCTGTTCGCTTTTATCGGTCATACGAACCCGGTGAGGTTCGATTCCTGGATCCTTGATTGGGCGCTCAATGTCAGTTGCAAGCCCAGCTTGGTAAACCTTCTCTAGTTCACTCATGAGATGCTCCTAGTTGCTCTTTGCGCCGAGCCATACGGTGATGGCGATGATGAAACCGAACCCAAATACCCAGGTAAATAGTCCCTCGGCAACCGGACCAATTGCACCAAGTTCAAATCCACCAACGGACTGGTTGTCGTCTACGTACTTTAGGTAAGTAATGATGTCTGCCTTGTCCTCAGGGGTCAGGTTCGAATCATTGAAAACTGGCATGTTTTGAGGTCCTGTGACCATCGCCTCATAGACGTGCTTAGCCTCAACACCATTTAGGTTCGGTGCGAACTTTCCTTGAGTAAGCGCTCCACCGGCACCAACGGCGTTGTGACACATCGCACAGTTGATTCTGAACAACTCACCACCGTGGGTTGGGTCACCGTTTCCTGCAAGGTACTCGTCAGCAGGAATTGCTGGCCCTGGCGCCAAGGATGCAACGTAAGCAGCCATAGCTGAAATTTGCTCCTGGGTGAATTGAAGTGGCTTCTTGAAAAGCTGTGGTCCAGAGGCCTGTCCAGGCATGCGGCCGGTGCCAACCTGGAAATCAACGGATGCGGCGCCAACACCAATCAGGCTTGGGCCTCCGATTGCACCCTCACCGTTAGTTCCGTGACAGCTTGCGCAGTTGGCCAAAAATAGGTTGCGACCCTCTGAAATCTGATCCGCGGTAGAGACTTCTTCGGTCTTAACGGCCTGTGTGGCAGCGGCATAGCCGCCACCTGACAGTGCTAGACCTAGGAAAATTACTAGTCCCGCGGCCCATGGGCGACGCCTTAGCGGCTTCTCTTGGTTCAACGATTTCTCCATTTATTTATTTGAGGATGTAGACGACTACGAATAGCCCGATCCACACCACGTCCACAAAGTGCCAGTAGTAAGAAACAACGATTGCGCTTGTTGCTTCTTTGTGTCCAAAGTTTTTTGCTGCATAGGCGCGACCAATAATTAGCAAGAACGCGATCAGACCGCCGGTCACGTGCAATGCGTGGAATCCGGTGGTGATGTAGAAAGCAGAGCCATAGGAGTCAGAGTTCAGCGCCACACCTTCTGAAACCAGGGTTGCGTATTCCCAAACCTGACCAGAAACGAAGATTGCCCCCATCAAGTAGGTGAGGAAGAACCACTCGACCATTCCCCATTTTGCTGGAGAATTACCGGTGCGGCGAGGTTGCATGCGCTCGGCAGCAAACACACCAAACTGTGCGGTGAACGAGGATGCCACAAGAATTAGAGTGTTGATCAGTGCGAATGGCACGTTCAAGATTTCAGTGCCGTGAGCCCATAGGTCTGGTGCACCAGCACGAAGGCTGAAATACATGGCAAACAGGCCAGCGAAGAACATAACCTCGCTACCTAGCCAAACAATGGTTCCGACTGCGGTCGAATTGGGTCTGTTGATAACCGCGCTAGGCGCAACAGGCATAGAAGTAGCAGACATAGTCAAAAGTCTAACCGACCGATGCTTTTTTTGACCTCGAAAAATGCCGATTTTCCTAGATTTTTAGGACTAATTCCCGCAAATTCGTTGGCTAAACTGCTTCGATGGTGGAAAACAGTTGGCCCGTGTTGCTCTCAAGCTTGCTAGCGGGGGAGGACCTCACTAAAGCTCAAGCTTTTTGGGCGCTTGATTCGATAATGAATGACCAAGCAACTGCTGCTCAAATCGGTGCATTTATGCTCGCCTTGCGCGCCAAAGGTGAGAGTGTTCAAGAGCTCTCGGGCCTGGTGGATGCCATGCTGCAAAACGCACTGCCACTGGATATCTCGAATGATGCTCTGGATATTGTTGGTACCGGGGGAGACCTCATCGGAACCGTGAATATCAGCACAATGGCGTCGATCGTGGCAGCAGCAACTGGCATACCAATTCTCAAGCACGGCTCGCGCTCCGCATCTGGAAAAACCGGTTCGTCTCAAATGCTCGAAGAGCTCGGTGTGAGACTCGATCTTTCGCCAGAGAAAATCGCGGAGGTGTTTCAAAAAACCGGAATAACCTTCTTCTTTGCTCCGGTTTTTCACCCAGCAATGAAATACGTGGCTCCGATTAGGCGTGAACTTGGTATTCCAACTACGTTCAATTTCCTGGGGCCGCTAGCCAACCCCGCTCAGCCAATTGCGACAGCCCTGGGGGTATCCAATCAAGAAATTGCACCACTGATGGCGATGGAATTGGCCAATAGGGGCAGAACAGGGCTTGTGTTTAGTTCACTAGATGGACTGGATGAAATTTCCATCACAGCACCAACAAAGATCTGGCAGGTGGTCGGAGGGGAAATAGCCGAGTCGACTTCAAGTGCTTTCGTCGAGAAGGCTGTCTCGCTCGAACAGTTGCTAGGTGGCGACGCCAAAGAAAACGCCGAAATCGCTATGGAGCTATTTTCCGGAAACGTCAGCGGAAATTTTGCAGCCATAAAGAAGGTCGTTCTGGCAAATGCCGCAGCGGGAATAGTTGCCTACGAACTGGCTAAGAATCCTGAAGCCGCAACGATCGATTTGGACCTAAGGCTTGAAAACGCTTTTACCCTGGCCACAGCAGCTCTGGAGGATGGCCGCGCAAATGAACTTCTAGGTCGCTGGAAAGCGGCGACGAGCTAAAAGACAAAAACGTTGGTTCAGGGGATGGCTTCTCAAAATGTTACTTGACATAATGTTTATTATCGGCTGAATGTATCCAGTGCTTAAGCGGGGTCGTCGGTAGCTCAATCAAGCAGTTTGTGCAAAAGCTCAATTACTCCATCGGGCCCCACCCATGGGTTTTGATTGTTGATTTCTGTCAGCGACCACCAACGATGCTCTAACGTGTCTCGAATTTCATCCTGCGTCCAATAGTCATTCTTGGGCTCAAATTCAGCGTTGACATCAAGCCTAAAAAAGTGCGATTCACCTGTTTTAAATTTTCTGGGATCTTCTTGCTCGAAACTAAGCGATTCGCCCAAGTCAACCAACAGATCGGCATTTATCTCCAACCCGGTTTCCTCCCGAAGCTCTCGGACCGCGCACTCTAATAAAGTCTCGTTTTGCTCTAATCCGCCGCCAGGAAAAATCCAGCGTGGCGGGAGGTTGGATCCGGGGTCAAAGTCAGAGAGGAACAGCAAAAAAGTGCCCTCAGGTGAAAAGAGAATGATTCTGGTGCTGACTCTATGCATTGCTAAAGACGACCGCCTTTATCCGCAAGCCCAAAGATTCTCAGCCCAATCTGATTGAGATAGCCAATTCCCAGCGCGAATAACATGGTGCCTTCGCGCACCTGACCGCCTAGGGCAAAGCCGATCAGGACAACCAAGACCTCAACCATGGTTCTGGCTTGCCAGAAGGGTAATTTGAATTTGATTGCCAATCCAGTGTTCAAGCCATCCCGTGGCCCCTTGCCCATGTGGGTTGATATGTAAAGACCGGTGGCAAATGAAAGCACGACCATGCCCGTGACAAAAACAAGAAGATTCCCCCAGTAGAAATCAAAATGGGGAATGAACGGAAGCACCAAATCGGCGAAAATACCGAGAAGTAAAGCGTTTAGTACTGACCCAAGACCAGGCTTCACCTTTAGGGGAATCCAGAGCAGTAAGACCATCAGGCTCACTGAAATGGTGGATTGGCCGAAACTTAGTCCAGTTTGCCTGCTAATCCCCTGGGCCAAAACATCCCATGGAGCAAGGCCAATTTCTGCCTTGACCATCATTGCGATGCCGACCCCATAGATGAACAATCCAGCTAGCAGCGTTATTAATCGCTTCGCGAAATTAGACTTGGGCACGACTCAAACAGTACTGGGCGGCGAAAGAAGATAATGGCCAAAACTGATTTTTTTATTGGTCCTGTGCCCCGTGTCTTTGCGCACCGCGGTTTGCACTCACACCGAACTGGAATAGACGAGAATTCCCTGGAGGCTTTTGCCCAAGCAATTGAATTTGGAGCCACTCACATCGAATCGGATGTGCATGCCACAAAAGACGGTGTGGCGGTTTTGTTTCATGATGACACCCTGGATCGGGTTTCTAGCATCAGCTCAGCAATTTCAGAGCTAACGCTTTCTCAGATCAAGGAAATCCGACTCTCCAACGACTCCGAAATTCCAACGCTTGAAGAGGCTTTTGTTGCGTTTCCGGACATCAAGCTAAACCTAGACATCAAGTCCAAAGCTGCGATTATGCCAACCGTTTCCGCAATCCTGGCGCAAAATGCAACTAGGCGCGTTTTGGTCTCAAGCTTTTCAGACAGTCGGAGGCAAAGGGCGTTAGCTCTTCTTGGCTATCAGGTTGCAACCAGCGCCTCTTCTAAGCAGGTGATTGCTGCCTGGGCAAGTCATAACCTTTTGTTCGGAATGTTCTTCAAGCGAATTGTTCGAAATATTGATGCTTTCCAAATTCCAGTAAAACAAGGGCCGGTGAGGTTTGACTCTTCCCGGTTTATTGCAAGAGCAAATCGAAACGGAGTCGAGGTTCATTTTTGGACAATCAACGATCCGATTCAGATGAAACGTCTTATCGAGCTAGGGGCTCATGGAATCGTCACCGATCGAGTGGATCTCTTCCACAGAAGCTGAGTATCAGCTGAAAGCTGAACCCAATAAGGAATTCCCCGGGACACCCCCTGTTGCACCATTCAAGGACAGGGGTAAATTATGGCTGAAACTATGCGCGGCACCGGACTTGGCTCGAAGTCTCTTGAAAGAGAAATCGGAGTCGAGTTATCCGAACGCGTGATAGCAACTTTTCAGTGTCCCGATGGTCACCAATTTGAGCTGAAATTTGCTCTTGATGCAGAACTCCCCCGCACCTGGGACTGCAAAAATTGCAGCCTGGAGGCGATTCGCTTTGAGGACGGTGTTGAAGTTCCGTTCGAAGGTGTTGCCAAAGATGCACCAAGAACTCACTTGGATATGGTCCTTGAGCGCAGAACTCCAGAGGAGCTAGAAGAGCTATTGCAGGAGATGCTTGTCTCGATGCGCATCCGCCGTTCAAGCGGAAAAATTAGCGCCTAAATAGCCTTTGAATTCCCCATTTTGTGCAAAGTAAATATGCCTCGATGATGATTGCCCAGGTCATTTTGCTTCGGCCATTTTCTCGCTCAATGAAGCTGATGGGAACTTCGATCACTCGAGCTTTTGCATCTAAGGATCTAAGGGTCATCTCAACCTGAAACCCATACCCTTGGGCTTGAATACTCTTTAGGTCAATTTGTTCCAGCAAAGATGACGTATAGGCCCTGAATCCGGCGGTTAAGTCTTGGATTGTAGAGCCCAGCATAAATCGAGCGTAGAAGTTGCCAAACCTTGAAATTAGCTGCCTAATAACGGGCCAATTCTGGACCTCTCCCCCGCTCACCCATCTAGAGCCAATCACTAAATCGGCAGTCTCTGCCGCTCGAAGAATCTTTGGCAAATCTTTTGGTTGATGCGAACCATCCGCATCCATTTGAATCAAGAGTTGATAGCCGGCCTTTATCCCCCAACGAAAGCCGTCTATGTAGGCCCTACCCAGCCCCTGCTTTGATATTCTGTGCAGCACAAAAACCCGCGAATCTGCTTTCGCAATGGTGTCGGCCAATGCACCCGTGCCATCGGGTGAATTGTCATCAATCACCAAGAGGTCAAGATTCGGGTTGTGCTCAAACAGGTTTTTGACTGAATTTTCTAAAGTATTTATTTCGTTGAAGGTTGGCATGAGGACCAAAGTTTTCATCTTCTAGTCCTCCGCTTCCTCAAGCCATTGGCCAGTGCGATAAAGACGATTATTGCGTTGATTAGGTCAAACCAAACCCCAAAACTCATCGCAGGTGTTGCTCCTTCATATAAAGGCACTTTGGTAACCATTGCACCGGCTTCATACCAAGGCAAACTATCCGCAACATCTCCGGAAGGTAGGTAAATTTCAGAGAGGCCGACAGTGGAAATATTTACAACCACTCGACCAGTTTCTATGGCCCTAAGACGTGCAATTGCTGCCTGTTGATAGGTCTCATCGCTGTATCCAAAATCAGCATTATTGGTTTGGGACAAAATAATGTTTGCTCCATCAAGGGCCAGACCACGAGAGATGTCATCGGCCGCAATCTCAAAACAAATCAGGCTGCCCGCTCTGTATTTATCCAGCTCATATATGCCGTCTCTTGTGCCAAAGCTGTAACCGCGTGGAACCAGGTCAATGAGGTCAGGAGCCAGCATGCGCCAGAAGTCCCGGTCTGGAACGTACTCGGCAAAAGGTACTGGGCGTTTCTTGTCGTAGTAATCGGTTGGGCCAATACCTGGTTCCCACAACAAAGTTGAATTGTAGGTATCTTCACCTCGTTTGGTTATGGTGCCGAAGATAAACGGCGCGTCCACGCTGTTTGCAACCGCATCAATTTTTGCCCTAGCGGCTTCAGATCTGAGTGGGTCTAGGTCCGATGCATTCTCGGGCCATACTAATAAGTCAACTTTTTGCCCTGACTCAATTACATTTCTGGTTGCCTCAATGTGATTATCAAGAATTGTCCCGCGGGACAGGTTTGAAAATAAACCGGCGTTTGCATTCCCCTGCACAGCTGCCATGGTAATTTCACCAGATTTTGAAGTACCTAGCCCAAGTGGGGCGATCAGTGGAATAACCAGTAGTGCCGAAAGTGTTGAGAATGTGGCAATTTGACCGCGTCTCTTGAAGAATTTGCGATCGATAAGCAGAAGGGCCAATAGAGATCCGATTGCTGCGATCACAAAGCTAAGAAGTGATAGCCCTCCCCAATAAACCCAGTGGCTCATGAATGAATCCGATTGGGTCATTGAAAGCCGGGACCAAGGGAATCCACCGTATGGAAAGTTATTTGAGAGCCATTCCCTCAAGGTCCATATCCCAGCAGCAGCGAGTGCAAAATGGACCAAGCCCAACCCCTTGGGCTTGAGCCTTCCATACAGCCATGAGGTCACAGCGGTGCCGAATGCAAAATAGAAGGACATCAAGGTGCTCAGGGCCAAAAGGGGTACCGGTCCAAGGTAAAGACTCAACCACTCGATGTGAGAGATATAGAAAGCCTGTCCAGCTAAGAACCCAATGAGGAGTGCGGCAGGAAAAGTGGTTCCCAACGTGGCAATCAAGATCATCGCGGGGATTAGGGGTGCAATCCAGAAAACGTTCTCGGTGGGGAATGCATAAAGACCCAAGAGGCCTCCGAGAATTCCAAGTGGAAGTCTCCAAATCAAGTCTTTGCGCATCACTAAAGCCTAAAACCTAGATGTAGTAGCTGTAAGCCACTATGCCACGCTTGACCAAATCCATTGCCCGATATGCAGTCTCAGCCAACTTGGCATCAGCCCCCTTGGAGAGCTGATCCAGCAAGTCAATCAGCTGCTTGGACCAGCGAATGAAGTCCCCAGGGAGTAGGCCAGATAATTTGAGCACATCGTCTAAACGAGCACCTGAAGCCCAGCGATAGGTTGCCCAGCAAAGACCTAAATCAAGTTGGGTTTCTTTTGGAAGACGGTAGCGAGTTTGCAGTTCCAGCAACTGTTCTTGAATGTTCTCGGTCGCCTCGAGAGCATCTCGGAAATCGCCCTTCGGAAGCTTTGGCTCGTAGTCACCTTCGTCGCGCCTGCCTTCATAAACAAGTGCCATGCCCAAGGCGGCTAGGTTTGCCGGATCCAGATTTGTCCATGCTCCCTTATTGATGCACTCCGCAATTAGAAGATCGCGTTCGCCGTAAATCTTTGCGAGTCGATTGCCAGAATCAGTGACTTCTAGATCGTCGTCTTCCTCAACAAGGTAGTTCAAATCTGTGAGTAGTTGGCAGATTCGATTGAAAGTTCTGGCAACTAGATTTGTGCGACTCTCAATCTGCGAAACGGCCGCATCGATTTCTTTGCGAAGTTTTTGATACCTTTCGCCCCACCGTGCGTGTGCTTCCCTATCCGCACAACCGTGTGATGGGTGTGCTCGCATCTGTCGCTTGAGGTCAGCAAGCTGCATCTCCAGCTGTCTGGCACCCTTGGATTGCCTTAGGTCTTTGCCAGCGCGATTTCTGTTTTGGTAGTTTCCTCGCTCCAAGTCGCTAATTTCTCGGCGAATTCTTGAATACTCAATGAAATCACCTAAGTGACACTCCATGGCGCTTTCATAACCCTCAAGAGATTCTTGCTTTTCAGCAATCACCCTGGCTAGCCCCACCACTCCCCTGTCGGCTTGGAATTGGGCAAAAGACTTTTCCAACATCTTGCTGGCTCGATGCGCTCCGAAGGCAGAGATGAGATTTACGGCCATGTTGTAGGTCGGTTTGAAGCTTGAATTCAAAGGGTAGGTTCGTTTGGAGGCCAGCCCGGCAACCAGGTTAGGGTCCAACTGCTGGCCCCAAAGAATGACGGAGTGTCCCTCAGTATCGATGCCTCTGCGGCCTGCCCTTCCGGTCAGCTGAGTGTATTCCCCCGCCGTTATTTGAACCCTGCCTTCACCATTGAACTTATCCAGGCGTTCTAATACAACTGTTCTGGCGGGCATATTGATGCCTAGAGCGAGGGTCTCAGTGGCAAAAACCACCCTGACTAACTTTCGCAAGAAGAGCTCTTCAACGACTTCCTTGAAGGCCGGCAGCATTCCAGCGTGGTGGGCTGCAAAACCCCGCTCCAAGGAAGCCAGCCAATCGAAATAACCAAGCGTGTCTAAATCTTCGTCGGCAATCGAAGAACAGCGCGCCTCAGCAATTCTTCGAATCTCAAGTTGCTCTTCTCGGTTAGTAAGTCTTAGTCCATCTCGTCGGCAGGCACTTACTGCACCTTCGCAACCGGCTCTGGAGAAAATGAAGAAGATCGCTGGCAAAAGCCCAGCTTCTTCTAGATTCGAAACCACTCTGGGCTTATCTAGTTTCTGGAATGACCCGCGATCCCTTTGATGGTGACCGCCTTTGCCGCGAGTCCTAATCGGATTTCGCTGGAGAGCCTGGTGTTTTCTTGCGAGCTCTGGGTTGACCCTCATCCCGTTCGATCCTGACTCGAAAAGCTCGAGAATCTCATCTCCAAGCATTACGTGCTGGTGAAGCGGAACAGGGCGGATCTCCGAAACGATGATCTGAGTATTGCCCCTAACCTCTGCAAGCCAAGCACCGAATTCTTCTGCATTGGAGACCGTTGCTGAAAGTGATACCACCCTGACGTCTTTTGGCAGGTGGAGAATCACCTCTTCCCACACCGCTCCCCTGAAGCGATCTGCAAGGTAGTGGACTTCGTCCATCACAACAAACCCAAGATCACGAAGCGACTGAGAGTTCGCATAAATCATGTTGCGCAAAACCTCGGTGGTCATCACAACTATTTGCGCATCAGAGTTGTTGTTTGTATCTCCGGTAAGAAGCCCAACCTTTTCTTTGCCGTACTTTGCCGTCAACTCAGCAAACTTTTGGTTGCTGAGGGCTTTTATTGGTGTGGTATAGAAGACTTTTTGCCCGCTCTGAACCGCCAAGTAGATTGCGAATTCTCCGACGATAGTTTTTCCAGCGCCGGTTGGAGCAGCGACCAAAACTCCAGAACCTGACTCAAGCGCTCTACAAGACTTTTCCTGAAAGTCATCAAGTGGGAATCTAAGCTCAGAGGCGAAAGCTTCTAACTTGGTGAACTTGGAGTTCTCCTTAGAGCGTTTATAACGCTCGGCGGGGCTTAGCTCATTCAACGACTAGCTCGTCGCCCGAATCAAAACCCTCGTCGATCAGCTTGGCTTGTCTTCTCGCCCTGCGCTTATCATTCAGCATCGCGATGCCAACCGACATGAAGTAGAGCGCGGCAAGCGGTGCCATCAACAAGAACATAGACATGGGATCCGCGGTTGGCGTCGCAAGAGCGGAAACCAGCGCTATTAAAAGCAGTGAAATGCGCCACGCTCCGAGAATGCCCTTACCTGTGACAATCCCCGCAAAGTTCATCAAGACCAAAACCACCGGCATCACAAATGCCAAGCCAAAAATCAAGAGAATTCGGATCGCAAAAAGCATGTACTCGCTTGCATTGATGACGTTCGAGCTGCCCTCAGGTGTGAATCCGATTAGTACCACCACAAACCCGGGAAGCGCAGTCCAGGCAAGAAATGTCCCGGTTAGAAATAGCGGTAATGCGGCAAAGACAAAACCAAGAGCAAATCGCTTTTCACGCTTTTTCAGACCGGGAGCGATAAATGCCCAAAGGTTATAAAGCCAAAACGGGGCTGTCAGAATGATGCCCATAAAGATCGCAAGCTGAATCCTGAGGTCAAAAGCTGACACCACGGTGCCAAAGTTGACAATTGCTTCAATGCCACGCTCTTCAGTAACCTCCAAAAGCGGTGCCTGAAGAATCTTAAAAACCGGATCAAATAGGAACCATCCGGCTACGGTTCCAACCAAAATAAAGCCCGCTGACCAGGAAAGCCTGCGTCGAAGCTCTCTTAGGTGAGAGCCAAGACTCATGCGGCGCTCTTTGTTCTTGCGCCGCAGCATTAGTCTTGCTGCTTCTCGCTCTCAGTTGCCTTTGGAGCCTCTGTCTTAGCCTCTGTCTTGGCCTCCTGGCTTCCACCCATTTCCTTGCGGAAAATTCGCATTGATTGCGCGGCGCTCTTTGCTAGTGCAGGAAGCTTCGGCGCTCCCCATAGCAAAAGAACAATTGCAAGGATGATGATCCATTCCCAGCCTTGAAGTCTCATTGTTGCCTCTTCTCGATTTTTATCGAACCTAAATGTTCAATCAGTCTACGCTCTCTAGCCTTGGCTCGTTGCTCCTTGGCCTTGAGGATATTTGCTCTTTTTGAGATTAGCGAAGGTAGATCCTCAACCGACGACGTCTGGGCGGATTTGATATCCGGAGTTTCGATATCTTTCAGCGATTCAATGGCCAGTTTGAGTTTGTCTGAATCGATCTTTATCGACCTTAGGGAAAGCGAGAGCCGGTAAAAAATTAGCCCGATCGCATAGATTCCAGCAAGAGTAAATGCCAAATTGAGCCAAAACACCCAACTCATCTTTAGTCCTCATTCTCTGGTTTTTGGATGCCCAGTAGCGCACTCTGGGCAAACCCGAATACCGCCAGCCTTGCCTCTTTAGGTGCTATCACTCTAACTTGACCGCCGTATCGAGTGATGTGGCGACCCAGCGAAGCGAGGTTACCGATTCGAATCGTGCCGTGATACTCCCCGGTTATCAACTCTGGCCGCTGGCTTGTAGGAAAATTCCAGAAAATCTCTGCCGCTTCGGGTTTGGCTATAACCTGCACTTCAATCTGCTGATTGGCTTCGCCATAAACATTCTCTGAAATTTCGGCAGCCAACGCATCTTGAGATATGGCTTCACCGGTAGCCGTGAGTTTGATCATGCGATCAAGTCGGAAAGAACGAACCTCCAGGTTTTGTCTGCACCAACCGCGCAGGTAGTGGCGCTTGCCAAGAAAATCAATGCGGAGCGGATCAATTTGTCTCATTGAAGTCTCACCCTTCTGATTTCTGTATTCACAAGATATGCTCACGCCGCTTCGGATTGCATCGCGAAGCAAATCGAGTTCGGTATTTTTTGAAAAATTACTCTCAACCTGGACTGGCGTCACCGAATGGATCAGTTTTCTGCGGAGAGTCTCAAGATCGGTATTGTTCTCAAAACCAGGTAGCGAGCTCAGATACTCGAGCCCCGTGCCAAGAGCAACTGCTTGGCGCTGGGATAACACCGGCGGCCTGGTCAGGTTACTTCGGCCGGGCGTAAAGCTAACTTCTCCCTCTTCCAACAGCCAATCTTGAACTTCAAAGTGGGTCTCATAATTCGCAATATCCTCGCTGTTGGCAATTACCTTCACTGCTTTTTCGATTGCCCTTTCACTCACATCAAAGTGATTCGCAAGCTCAGTTACCTGCATTGAGCCGTCTCTGAGAACGATTCCAACTATCGATAAGGCTAAGTTGAACAGCTCATCCGCGTCGAGTTCTTGTTTAGGCATGCAGTTCCACCACCCTCAAAAGGCTCTCGGAAATCCTCTTTGCAAGGGAAGTGGGCTCCAGCACCACAAGATCTGATCCGTATTCCATTAAGTCCTCGGCCAATAGCGCCTCGTCCATGTAATTCAGATCGACGATCAACTCAGGGCCGGGATTAAAATGCCAGAAAGCCTCGGTGTCGGGAGCTATTTCTATCTTGGCTACTTGGTTCTCAACGTGTATTAATAGCTCAGCTTCGGCCTGATCAATAGCCGCTAGAGATACCACGGTGGCAGAGTCCGGGAGTTCACTCACACTGGATACGATCCGTCGAAGCAAAAAGTTCTTTATTTGCCCATTCTCATCCGCAAGCAACACCCACTCCCCTGCTAATTGGCGAAGTTTCTTGGGTGACACTTCGCGAATCTGTTCGCTTAGATCCGCTTTGCGGTAGTTGAACCTGGCCATCTGATTCATTGAAATGGAATTTGCAAGTGGAGCGAATGCAGGATGCTGGGCAAGTAGTCTTGGCGACAACATTGCAAGGTCTGTGCTCATCGGAATCAAGCCAAGTGACCGCAATCTCATAATTCCGGATCTGGCCGCATCCCCCATCATTTGGCTATTCCAAGCTTTGCCCGCGATTTCCAGAAGTTGGAGCATTTGTGGAGTTAGCTCAAAGTCCTCTGGCCATGAAAAACTGGAATGTTGTATTCGGTACCTTGCGGAATCGGTGTCATCAAATCCATCGTTGCCGATAACTTCGAGAATAAATCCCGCCTCGCGAATCGCACTCTTATCGCGATCAAACATCTTCTCTCGCGCAGCATCTGAACCAGCCTGCGCGTAAGCAGTGACGGCTTGAAAAAGTTCGTTTTTGCTTAGCCCGAGACTGGGTCGTGAAAGCAAACAGCAGGTGAGGGTTACTAACCGCTCAGCAGGAGTTTGCTTATACAAGGACTATTCCTTGCCCAGAATATCCACAACGAAGATCAGCGTTGAATTGGCAGGAATCGAACCCTGTGCATTAGCGCCGTATCCCATTTCTGGCGGAATCACGGCTATTACCTGTGAACCTACCGTCTCACCCTCAAGAGTCTCTACAAAACCCTCAATTAGGGAGTCAACTGAAACAGGGAAGGAGGCCGGAGCTCCCTTCTCCCACGATGAATCAAACTGAGTGCCTTCCCAGGTCCAGCCTGAGTAATGAACAACCACGGTGTCACCTAGAGCGATGGCTTCACCTGCACCCTTGATTAGGGTGCTTTTCTGAAACTCAGTTGGGGCATCGCTAGTTGGAATCTGAACCCCTGGCTGTCCAGATGGAGCAAGGATCACAGTCGGCAAACCCGAAGCCGGAGTCTGGCTATCCCCGACAGCCCTTGGAAGATAGGCCGAAACAACATCAAACACGAAAATTACGCCATCCTCTGCGCTAATTCCAAGGCTCTCAATTCCCACTCCGCCGTGTGCGTTCTGAGCGTTTAGCAAAATAGCAACTCGAGATCCAACCTGAACGCCAGTCAAAGCCTTGCAGAAATCAGGAGCAGCGCCGTCGATTAGGTCCTGGACAATATAGTTCTCGGTACCAAACTCACTGCCTTGAAATTGCTCTCCGGTTGCAGCATTGAAGCCTGTGAAGTGCAACGCAACCCTCTGGCTACCAACAATCACGCCTTGATCGCCCTCAATTACAACTTTGGTCTCAACACCTGTGCCTGACAGTGGTGTTGGGAAGGTCACCTCAGGGTTTGTTCCATATTCGCCGGCGACCTCGATCTGATCAACCGCAGAACCGCCTGTAAAAGATTCGCATGAGTTTTCAAGCCCTGCGCTCATCGCGGCGTAAGAGGTTGGGTCTTTCGCCACCTCAGGCTCGGCAGAGCAGCCTGCCAAGAAAATGGTTGGAAGGATTAGAAGGGTTGCTAGTTTGCGCAATTGATTAACCTTTGTATTCGTTGGACTAATTCTGCTGGTCTTGCGAGGTCTTTGTGACCTTGCGGACTGTTTTTCTCAGTTTTTTCTCACTAATCGCGCGCTGACCGATTGAGTCAGGCAACCAAATTTCCATGTCTTGATCGCTGTAATCGGTCTTTGAGGCCCGTCTGGCTTTGAATGCGGGCAGCTCCACTCCCGGAGCTAGGCGCCTTGCAGAAAGCAAGAAGCCAGAATGACCAATCATGCGATGATCTGGCCTGACGGCCAGTCCCTCAACGTGCCAACCTCGAACCAAAGACTCCCAAGCGTGTGGATCTGTAAACCCACCGTGAGACTTGATTTCTTCGACAGTTCTAGAAAGCTGCGTCACGGTTGCCACATAGCAAATCAATAATCCCCCGGGTTTCAGGGCGGTTGCCACCGCATCAACACATTCCCAAGGAGCCAACATGTCCAGAACAGCACGATCGGCACTGTGCTCGGCAACAGTCTCAGGTAATACTTCTTGAAGGGAACCCAGGGTAATGTTCCAGTTGCTTGGCACCCTGCCCAGGTGATTCTCAACATTGCCACGGGCAATTTGAGCAAACTCTTCTCGTCTTTCGAAAGAGTGCAAAAAGCCAGTTTCTCCAATTGAACGCAAGAGGTAGCTAGATAGCGCTCCTGATCCTACGCCGGCTTCGATGACCACAGCTCCCGGGAAAATGTCTCCCTCGACGATGATCTGGCCCGCATCTTTTGGATAAACAATTGCTGCACCGCGAGGCATTGAGAGTACGTAGTCGGTAAGTAATGGCTTTAGCGCAAGATACTCAATACCGTTCTGGTTCTTTATAACCACGCCCTGAGGCTGCCCGATGATGTCATCGTGCATCAGATCGCCCCTGTGGGTTCCGTATCGGGCACCTTCAATGAGGGTAATCGTGCTCAGTCGGCCCTTTGGCCCGGTTAGTTGTACCCGATCGCCGGGCTGAAAAACTTCCATCACGAATGCCTCATCTCTTTGAGTTCTGCAAGGGTAAGTCCAACTAAAGTCGGAACGATTTTGCGATCTGAACCCTCAGGTAGGCGAATTAAGTTGGGAACTCCGATTGCGAAAGTGCCTGCTGCAACCGCTGAAGCAAGGCCGGTACTTGAATCCTCAAACGCAATGCAATCTTGGGGTTCAACTGACAGTAATTCTGCGGCCTTCAAATAGGGCTCTGGATGAGGCTTTCCGAATCGTACGTCATCGCCTGCAACCACAACATCAAAAGCTTCGAATGGGATTTGGTCAACCACTGCCATTGCCATGCGCTTCATGGACATCGTCACCAATGCGGTCTTGATCCCGGCCTGTTTCAGTTCAATGAGGAGTTCTAGGGCTCCTGGTCGAAAATGAAGTTGCTGCTGTAGCCGCTCGACCACCTCATTCGTCAGGCGGTCAATAATCCCTTGAACCGAGAGGTTTTCGATGGAGAATTTCTCCTTCAACATGGCTGAGGAGTCATACAGCGACTTGCCAATCATCTCGTGGGCATTCTCTTCGGTCCAGGTGTGACCATAATCTGCAGCAAGGCTGGTTTCGCTCAATATCCAATACGGTTCAGAGTCGATTAGGGTGCCGTCCATGTCAAAAAGGACGGCTGCGGGGAAAGTGGATTCAGACATCGAGGGTAAGTCTAGTTAGTAGCTTGAATTAGAGTTTGATTGCTGAGATAGGAGCGCCATTGCTTTCGGGAAGAATTTTGCTTGTTGCCTTCGAGGGCTGGAACGATGCCACAGAAGGTGCTTCCGGCGCACTCAAGGCAATTGCCAATCAGGTTCAAGCGCAAACTCTAGAAGCGGTTGATCCAGAGGATTATTACGATTTCCAATTCTCACGCCCAATGATTGAAACTGATCCTGAGGGCAATCGAATCCTTACTTGGCCAGGAACCCAGTTGTTGCAGGCGTCGGCTGAGAAACTCTCCGAAAACCCTGCCCTCGAGCGACTCTATTTGTTGCTTGGGATTGAACCATCTAGGCGCTGGCTCAGCTTTGCCGCTGAAGTCCAAGAAATGATTGAAGATCGCGAAATCGACGCCGTAATAATGCTTGGGGCAATGCTCGCCGATGTTCCACACACTCGCCCGATGCCGGTGTTCAAATCATCCCAAAATCCAGATTTCATAAAGCTTTTTGATCTGGAGCTTTCGACCTACGAGGGTCCGGTGGGCATAAACACGGTCTTAGGTCAAACCTTTGAGGCAGCAGGCATTCCGGTGCTCTCGCTTTGGGGTTCTGTTCCGCACTACGTTCACAACTCTTCCAACCCAAAGGCCGCCCTTGGTTTTTTGAATGAGCTTCAGTCTCTGATTGGGTTTAGTTTCGACACGTCTGAGTTGGCTGAGCAAGCCTTTGAGTGGGAGCGCGGCATCGATGACATTGCTGAAGGCGATGACGAGATGACCGTATACGTGAGCCAACTAGAGAAACAAAGAGACGCTTTTGATTCCGAACAGGCCTCAGGAGATGCACTTGCTCGCGAGTTTGAGAAGTACCTAAAAGATAATCCTGAATCAGAGAGCTAAATAGCCCCCACCCAGAGTGCTAACAGCAAGAGGCTCCCCAATAGGACCCGGTAGATAACAAATGGCAGGAATGATCCTTTGGTTAGGTATTTCAGAAACCAGGCAATAACCGCATAGCCTGAGACAAAGGCCACGATAGTTGCCGCAAAAGTGCCCAGAAGCAGTTCTTGGGGCAGATCCTGGTAGCTCTTGGCAAATTGGTAGATACCTGAACCCAAGACCGCAGGAATGGCCAACAGGAAGCTAAAACGTGCAGCAGCTTCGCGAGTGAAGCCCATGGCGAGACCAACAGTGATACTGCCACCTGAGCGTGATACTCCAGGAATCAATGCCAGAGCTTGACCCAGGCCAAAAACAAGGCCCGATTTCACGTTGAGTTGTGTCAGTGACTTGGTTTTTTTGGAAAAGCGGTCTGCAACACCTAATAACAAACCAAAGACAATCAACATCACACCGATGACCCAGAGCTGTCTAACATCGCTCTCAATGAAGTCGCTGAAGCTTAGCCCCAAGATGACTACCGGCAGAGAGCCTAGAATCACTAGCCAACCAAGGCGAGATTGTTCATGCTGACTCCCCCAGGGCTTCAGAGCATCTTTGAAAAAAGCTCTAAGGATTTCAATGATGGTTTTGAAGAAGTAGCTGACCACAGCAATCTCTGTGCCAATTTGGATGGTTGCAATAAATGCTGTTAGTTCGGGCTTGGAGATTTGGGATAGTCCAAGTAGCTCCTGTGCAATTTGAACGTGAGCGCTAGAAGAAATTGGTAAAAACTCCGTGAGCCCTTGGATAAGGCCCAGGAGTAATGCTTCTAATAGGGTCATTCGTCTTCGGCGATAAGGGGTAGAACTTCCGAGAAGGCAACCTCTAGAACCTCTTCGTACTTTTCAAATGCATCAGCCACTTGATCGTAGGCCTCTTGAATTTCTTGGTCAGAGCCTTCTCGCTTAGAGGAGCAGGCATCCAGGTGGCGCTCAAGCGCTGCGACAAGTCTTTGTAGTGCTACTGCTGGCTCTTCATGCATAGGACAACGCTATCGCCCAACGCCCGCTATTCCAAGTAACTTCAAACATTGGATTGCCTTAGGTGATAGATTGTCCTTCTGCTCAAATCAGAGCAGCACCGGTCCGGGTGGCGGAATGGCAGACGCGCTAGCTTGAGGTGCTAGTCCTCGATAGAGGGTAGGGGTTCAAGTCCCCTTTCGGACACAATTGCCCAATCGGCGCTCGCAATAAACTCCAAACTACAAAGGTTAGACTTTGGCGATGACCCCGGAAAACCTCCCTACAGCGCTTAGCTTCAGCCTTGAGCACGCTCGGGATTTATTGATGGGCAAAACACTTGTTGCGATTTCCGGTGCTGGTATTTCCACCGATTCGGGCATCCCGGACTATCGCGGCGCCGGAAGGGTAGTTCGGCACCCACTTACGTTCGATGCATTCATGGGCTCAAAAGAAAACCAGGCTAGATATTGGGCCAGGAGCTTTGTTGGCTGGAGCCGAATTGTTGAAGCCAAGCCCAACGCTGGCCACTTCGCAATGGCGCAGGCGGAGAACGCCGGAAGGCTTGCAAAGGTAATCACCCAGAACGTTGATGGGCTGCATCAGAAGGCAGGCTCCAAGTCAGTGTTGGAGCTGCATGGAAAGCTAAGCCAGGTGCTCTGCACCGGTTGCGGCGACATCCTCTCCAGAGAAGAGTTGGACGCTCGAATTTCTCAGCTGAATCCAACGCTGGTCCGATCTACAGAAGTTGAGTTCACTCCAGACGGTGATGCCGAGGTCGATGTTGGAAAAAACTTTCGAGTACCTGTCTGTGGGATCTGTTCCGGGCACTATAAGCCCGATGTAGTTTTCTTTGGTGAGCAGGTACCAGCTTCTAGGGTTGAGGCTGCAGAGAACGCAATTTCAAATGCCCAGGGGCTAATTGTTGCCGGCACGTCGCTAACCGTAAACAGCGGGCTGAGGTTGGTAAAACTTGCCAAGAAACGCCAGATTCCAATTGTGATTATCAATCAAGGCGAAACCAAGGGTGACAACTTGGCAGACGTAAAACTTTCAGCGTCTACATCTGAAATTCTGGGAGCGTTACTGAATGACTAACACCTACCTGGGTTTGCTTCGACACGGGCAAACCGATTGGAATATCGATTTGCGCCTGCAGGGCACAACAGATATCCCAATGAATGAAACCGGAATAGCCCAAATCACTAAAGCTGCCGAGGTGATTTCTAAATCAGACTGGGACATCATCCTGACCTCTCCCCTCGGAAGGGCTGTTCACAGCGCCGAGCTCGTCAAACAACGGATTGGTGAGATAGAGCTAGCGGTCGAACCTCTTTTGCTTGAGAGATCATTTGGAATTGGCGAAGGCATGACGTATGCCGAGTGGCAAAAAGATTTTGCGGATCTAGATCACATTCCTGGTGCCGAATCCAGACTTGCGGTTGAAAAACGGTCCGCAGACCTACTGGATCAACTATTAGAAAAATATTCTGGGGCCAAGATTTTGGCGGTATCCCATGGCGCATTAATCAGAAGCGTCATTTCAAATGTCAGTCTTGGTGAAATTCCGCCAAAGGGCGAAAGGCTCCAAAATGCTTCGCTTCACAAGCTTCACCACACTGAAATCTGGAACCTAGAGGGTTGGGCCCCCGATCCTCTGGCATAGGGCCAAGAGCTTTTGCGCCGAATCCTCCCAAGAAAATTCCTGGGCCTGTAGCTTCGCTTTTTGAGAAAAGTCTTTCCAGATTTCAGCATCCGAAACCCTAATTACTGCCTCGGCAAAACTACTTGGTGTATTGGGGTTGAAGAACAGGCCCGCAGGTCCGGCGACTTCGCGGAAGATCTCTATGTCGGTCACTATTACCGGGGTTCCGTGGCGCATGGCCTCCACAATCGGAATCCCAAACCCTTCATCTAAAGATGCCGACACCAACGCCTTCGCATTCGAAAGCCAACCCGAATACTCTTTTTCACTCACACCGTCAGCGAAGAATATTTTTGCATTCACCTGTTCGGCTAGTTTCTCAAGTGATGCTTTGTGTTTAGGGTCAATGCGACTTAGCAGAACGAGCCTGTGGTCTGGAATATGCCCCATTCCTTGGATCAGCGCTTCGACGTTTTTGTAGCCAATGAAACTGCCCATGTAGATCAGGTCTTTGGATTCTGAACCATTACCAACGTGTTCCGAATCGGGCTCGCTCGAGGAGTTGTGAATCACGTGAATCGGTCGCTTCGTGATGTTGACCTTCTGCATTTCTTGCTTTGTGGTCTCAGAAACTGTCACCACCGCATCGGCCCCATTGAGAATCAAGCGCTGCGGCAAGAAACTTAGGTGGAACAGTCGCCACCCCAGTCGAATTGGCCAAGAGAAACTTGCCGGTGGCGTGCGGTGGCGATAGTAAATCAGATCATGCAGGGTCAGAATTAGCTTGTAATTTCTTCCAAAGGAAGAGGTGGTCTGCATCGGGGAAAACAAAACATCAATTTTGTGCCTTCTCAATCTAAGAGCGAGAACTGCTTCCAGGAGCGAGGTTGGTGCATTGACAAAGAGCGATTTCACCTGAGGCAAGAGCTCAGCTTGTTCTTGAGAATTCAACAAGACCGTGATCTCTTGAATCTTTGATAGCTCCGTGATGAGCCCAATACTGAAGCTCGTAATCCCGTCTGGGCGATCTGGGTTTATGAATCTGCCATCAAAAAACAATTTCAATTGCTCACCGCAAAATCTCTGACCAGCGCCGCAACCTCGAGAGGCTTTTCGTAGTGGGTGAGGTGCCCAACTCCAGGTATCACTTCAAGTCGAGCCTGGGGAAGCTTGGATTTAAGTTCAATTTGACCGCGAAGCGGGGCAATGCTGTCGACCTCCCCTGCCACTAGCAGAGTCTCTAGAGGGAAATGCTCGATGTGATCCATCACGTTCCCTCCTGATGCAGCCCTGAAGCCCTCCCAGGCCACCTTGTCGCTTGTGTAGCTGGAGAAAAAGCGAGCGTGCTGGGAGTGTATGAAAGACCTTAGTTTTAAATTCTTGCTTGTGGCCATCACCATAGACATCCCACGAACAATCAAAGGTGAGCGAAGAAGAAGAGATCCTGCTGCCCCAGTTTTTTCCGTGAAGCGATAGAACCATCGGGCTGCCTTGTTGGCCAGGTCTTCTTGATCCTCAGAGCGCGTCGAGATTGGATTTAGCAGGATGACATTTTCGGTCGGCAATTCAAGCTCCAAGGCTTTAGAAACCACCAATGAACCAAAGCTGTGACCTAAGACTGCAACGTCTTGGGGCAACTGCCTATAGAGCTCGACTAGCCATCGACCGTAGTTTTCAAGGTTGTGCTCCCCTGAAAAAGGAGGGGTTTTGCCGTAACCCGGCAGATCGGGAATGAATACTTCGAAATCTGGTAACGCACCAGCAATCGCCTCCAGGCCATGGTGGTCACCACGAAATCCATGAACCAAGAGAAGGCTTTTAGCATCCGGAGTCGAAGAATATCTCCACACAGCGGTATCGCCAAAATCCTCTCGGCGCGCCCTATCTTGGGCAGATTTTGCAAGCATGGGGGCAGAAGTTCTCAACTTTGTCACCGGACCAGTCTAGGTTGTGAACACGAAACGATAGCCTGAGAACAGGAGTGTGAATTGTTAGATTTTGATTTTGAACCACAGGCGCCGAGCTGGAGCAAAAAGCTTGCAGTGTTTGACCTTGAGACCACGGGTCTTGACCTTGAGACCTCAAGAATCGTCTCCGCCTGTGTAGCAACCCTTGGGCCCAACGGCGAACCTGAAATGGTCAGGGAATGGATAGTCAACCCCGGTATTGAGATCCCAGAGCAAGCGGCGGCAGTGCACGGCATCACCACAGAAATTGCTATTCGAGACGGCATGGAGCCGAAGGTCGCGGTTTTTGAAATGGTCGAGTTATTGCGCGAGCTCCAAGAGTCCATGCCACTTGTTGCGTTTAACGCGCCATACGATTTCACTATTTTGCACTTCGAGGCGCTTCGAAACGGTGCCACTCCCCTTTTGCCAAAGCCTGTAATTGATCCTCTGGTACTAGACAAGCAGGAAATGAAATACCGCAGCGGTAAGCGAACTCTCGGAGTGCTTTGTGCAGATTACGGAGTTGAGCTACTGGATGCTCACAACTCAACCGCAGATGCGATTGCAGCAGGCAGACTAGCTCAACTTCAGGCCAAGAAGTTCCCTAATCTGGACGTCACTGCCCAGCAGCTTCACGATTCTCAGGTGATTTGGTCTGATGAACAGAGCCTTGATTTCGCAAAATACATGCAAAGCAAAAACCGCCCGGATTTCCAGGCGGTTTTAGGTTGGCCACTAAAGGCTATTTGAAGTTCTTGAATCGCTCGTTGAAGCGCTCTACGC
This sequence comes from Aquiluna sp., assembly GCA_021741585.1. Classification (GTDB taxonomy): domain Bacteria; phylum Actinomycetota; class Actinomycetes; order Actinomycetales; family Microbacteriaceae; genus Aquiluna. Next base: position 90,100 of record JAIOXN010000001.1, read on the forward strand.
GGCCAGCAGAGTCCATAATGCGCTGCTTTCCGGTGTAGAAAGGGTGGCTAGCTGACGAGATTTCAACATCGTAAACAGGGTAGGTCTTGCCGTCTTCCCATTCGATGGTCTTGTCGCTGGTGATGGTTGCACGAGTCAGAAACGCAACGCCTGATGCTAGGTCGCGAAATACGATCGGCTCGTAGCTTGGGTGAATATCTGCCTTCATGTTTTCCTTCTTGATGAAATCTATTTGCGATAGCGCAACAGCCGGAAAGCCTAGCAGTTATCGCGCGTTTCGTCTAGGCGGAAATCGCCGAGAATCTACCATTCTGATACGAAACCCGCAGTGGGAAGCGGAAAGTCTCAGAAATGCTCTCGGATGTGATTGTTGCTCCAATCTCACCGCGGGCAAGAATCTTTCCATCCTGAAGTAATAGAGCATGAGTGAATCCCGCCGGAATTTCTTCAAGGTGATGGGTCACCATTGCCATAGCAGGGGCGGTGGCTGACTGGGCGTATCCGCTGATTAGTCGCAAGGTTAGCTCTCTTGCTGCCAAGTCCAGGCTGGCAACAGGCTCATCTAGCAGCAATAGTTCTGGGTCGGTCATGATAGAACGCGCAATTTGAACCCGCTTTCGCTCACCATCACTCAGTGTTCCAAAAGCACGATCTGCAAAATCTGAGAGTTCCCACTCTGAAAGAACCCGGAGGGCACGGCGGTGGTCGATTTCGTCATACTGCTCATTCCAGCGGCCGGTTACACCGTAGCTTGCGGTCATAACCGCATTTAGAACGCTTTCGCTGTTTGGAATCTGTGCGGCTAGAGCGCTTGACGCAAAACCAATCCTGGTTCGTAGTTCAAAAACATTAACCTCGCCTAATCTTTGATTGAGGATTTCTGCAGAACCTGTCGACGGGTGAATTTGTGCCGCGCAGACCCGAAGAAGGGTGGTTTTACCGGCACCATTTGCGCCAAGAATGACCCATCTTTGATCGTTGGTTGCAGAAAATGTGATCGAATCCAAAATTGGCTTTTGGTCCCGAACAACGCTCAGGTTTTGAAGGTTAATTGCAGTAGACATTGGTATAAAGCCTAACCCTGGAGGGCCAGGTTATAGACCTCTAAAGTTGAACTTGCGATAGATTCCCAACTAAATTTCTCTACCGCTCGTACTCGTCCTGCCTCTCCAAATTTCTTGAGATTTCCGGATTCCAGCGCCCCCAACATGGCACTTGACCAATCAGAAATGAACTTCTCAGGGTCAAGAGGCGTCCCGCTGCCATCACTAACTTGCTCGATTGGAACTAGCCAGCCAGTTTCGCCATGTACCACAACCTCTGGAATACCACCGGTTGCGGTTGCAATCACAGGTGCACCACAGGCCATTGCCTCGAGATTTACAATCCCAAGCGGTTCATAAATCGAAGGGCAAATAAAAGCATCAGCTTGAGTTAATAGGGCGGCTAATTTTGGCTGAGGCAAATGCTCTGGAATCCAGATCACACCATCACGCTCGGCAGATAGCTCAGCAACCAGCTGCTCTACCTCGGCTTTGATTTCTTTGGTGTCAGGAGCCCCGGCGCAGAGAATGAGTTGGACGTCTTTAGGCAGCTCCCTTGCGGCTCGAAGGAAATATGGCAAACCCTTCTGGCGAGTGATGCGACCGACAAAGATGACGGAGCGCTTATCTGGGTCGACGCCTAATTCCCTAACTGTTTCGGAATCGTGGTTTGGTTGCCATTTCTGTGAATCGATGCCGTTGTAGACGACCTTCACTTTGTCTGGATCTAAGTCTGGGTAGGCCTTGAGAATGTCATTCCGCATTCCATTGGATACAGCAATAACGATCTTTGCCTGCTCGTAAGCCGACTTCTCAATGAAGCTGGAGACCGCGTATCCGCCACCTAACTGTTCAGCTTTCCAGGGCCGCAGTGGCTCAAGGGAATGAGCGGTTATGACATGTGGGATCGAATAAAGCATTGAACCCAAATGACCTGCAAAATTGGCGTACCAAGTGTGGGAGTGAATTAGTTGGGCGCCCTCAAGCTCTTTGACGACGGCAAGGTCAACTGCCATGGTCTGCAGCGCTGGATTAGCATCGGTAAATTGTGCAGGGATGGGATAACCCAGGGTGCCAGGTTCGGACACCGGCTCACCAAAAGCATGCACTCGAGCGTCGATTCGCTCTCTCAGGACTTTCACCAACTCGGTGATGTGCACTCCCGCTCCCCCATAAATGTGAGGCGGGTACTCTTTTGTAACAAAATCCACACGCATACCCAAATGCTAGTGCGAGCAAGTATTTATGCAACTAACATTTGGTTATGGGTCGAACAAGAGTATTTGGAATGGTACTTGCCGGGGGCGAAGGCAAGAGGTTAATGCCGCTCACAGGAGATCGCGCCAAGCCGGCAGTTCCATTTGCTGGAAGCTATCGACTAATTGACTTTGCGCTATCTAATTTGATCAACTCCGGCCTGAGAAGAATTGTCGTTCTCACCCAGTACAAATCTCACTCCTTGGATAGGCACATTTCCCAGACCTGGCGCATGTCCCCATTGCTCGGTGCATACGTGGCATCGGTTCCGGCCCAGCAGCGTCTAGGAAAGCGTTGGTACACCGGCTCAGCAGATGCAATTTTGCAGTCCATGAACGCTCTGAGCGATGAGCACCCAGATTACGTTGTTGTAGTCGGCGCTGACCACGTTTATCGTATGGACTTTGACCAGATGCTTCAGGCGCACATTGAGTCCGGAATGGAAGCAACGGTTGCCGCTATTAGGCAACCTCTCGCTCTCTCAACTCAATTTGGCGTAATCGAAGTAGATTCACAGAACCCATCTAAAATTGCTCAATTTCTTGAGAAGCCAGCCAATCCAAAGCCAGTTCCTGGTGATCCAACCCAGGCGTTGGCGTCAATGGGCAACTACATCTTCAACGCCCAAAGCTTGATTGATGCGATCGAACTAGACGGCCAAAACCCAGACTCAACCCACGACATGGGTGGTGACATCATTCCTTACTTTGTTGCCAAGGGAACCGCGGGTGCCTACGACTTCACCTTCAACGAGATTCCTGGGGTCACAGAGCGCGATAAGTCCTACTGGCGCGATGTGGGAACACTTGATTCTTATTACGACGCCCATATGGACCTAATTTCAACAATGCCTATCTTCAATCTGTATAACTCAGAGTGGCCGGTATTCAACCAGCAAATCAACTTGCCTCCTGCCAAGTTCATTCACGACTCAGAGGGAAATCAGGGTAGAACCCAGGATTCGATTGTGAGCCTTGGGGTTGTAGTTTCTGGAGGAATCGTGGAACGAAGCGTCCTCTCCCCCAATGTCCGAGTGTTTTCAAGGACTTTGATAACAGACTCAATACTTTTGGACAACGTTCAGGTGGGCAGAGATTGCACTATCCGCAGAGCAATTCTTGATAAGGACGTAGTTGTCACCGATGGGGCCAGCGTTGGCGTGAGCCGTGAACGCGATTTAGAGCGTGGTTTCACGGTCACAGATTCGGGTATCACAGTTGTCAATAAGGGGCTGTTGGTTACACCTTGACAAAGTTCTTAGTGGTTTTCGATGTTGATTCAACTCTCATCGATGACGAAGCAATTGAATTACTTGCCCAGCACGCTGGCACCTATGACCAGGTTGCTGCGGTCACCGAAAGAGCGATGCGCGGTGAATTGGATTTCGCTGAGAGTTTGGTTGAGCGGGTTGCAACCCTGGCTGGGCTCGATGTCAAAGTCTTGGATCAAGTGGCAAACGCCCTGAGCCCAACCAAGGGTGCACGAGAGCTTATCGCCGCCATCCACGACCGCGGCGGCAAAGCTGCCGCAGTATCTGGTGGTTTTATCCAGCTTTTGGGTCCCGTAAAGGAAAAACTTGGTTTTGATTTTGAGCGTGCTAACACACTCGAAGTTCAAGACGGCAAGTTGACTGGAAAAGTAATCGGCAAGATTATCGATCGCCAGGCTAAAGCAGATGCACTTGTGGAATGGGCTGGCAACTTAGGGCTAGGCATGGATCAAACCATCGCGATTGGCGATGGAGCTAACGATCTGGGGATGATGGAAGTCGCCGGGCTGTCGGTAGCTTTTTGCGCAAAGCCAGTTGTCAGGGAAAAAGCAAAGATCGCGCTCAATGAGCGCGATCTTGCACAGCTAATTCAGCTACTTCCTTAGGCACCGGTTGAGTGAAGTCCACCATCCACGTGGATCATTTCACCCGTGGTTGCTGGGAACCAATCGCTAAGAAGTGCAACTAATCCCTTTGCTGCAGCCTCTGTATCAGTGAGGTCCCAACCAAGTGGTGCTCGGTCTGTCCAGAGCTCTTCCATGGTTGCAAATCCAGGGATTCCCTTGGCTGCGGTGGTTCTAAGAGGTCCCGCTGAAACTAGGTTCACGCGAATACCCTTTGGCCCTAGGTAGCGAGCCAGGTAGCGGCTGGTTGCCTCGAAGGCAGCCTTTGCAACGCCCATCCAGTCGTATACCGGCCAAGAGACAGTCGCATCAAAGGTGAGACCCACTACAGATGAAGGATTGTTTAGAACTGGAAGACAAGCAGTCGTGATCGACTTGAGCGAGTATGCCGAAACTTCAACTGCAGTCGAAACATCAGACCAAGGGGTTTCCATAAAGTTCCCGCCAAGTGCGGTCTGCGGAGCAAATGCGATTGCGTGGACTATGCCGTCGATGTTGCCGATGGTGTCTTTGATGTTCTGCGCCAAACCATCTAGGTGTTCCTGATTGGTTGCATCGAGTTCGATGACCTTCACTGGCTTTGGCAAGCGCTCTGCGATCTTGGTGGTGATTGGAAGCATTCTTCCGAATGAGCTAAGAACAACCTCAGCACCCTCTTCTTGGGCAAGTCTTGCCGCGCTGAATGCGATAGAGGCTTCGGTTAGAACGCCGGTGATGAGGATTTTCTTACCTTCAAGAATGCCCAAGATTTTCTCCTTTTTTGATTATTAGAAAGTTACTACCTAATGGCCCATTCCAAGGCCACCATCAACGGGAATTACCGCTCCCGAAATATATGCCGCTTCGTCAGAAGCCAACCAGCGAACCACCTTGGCAACCTCGCTTGGGGCCGCAAATCTGCCCGCCGGGATCTTGTCTTTATAAGCCTTTTGAAGGTCTTCGGTCAGCTCAGCGGTCATGTCGGTGTCGATGAATCCCGGAGCAACAACATTCGCCGTGATGTTTCTGCCACCTAACTCGCGTGTGATGCTTCTTGCCATGCCAACCAAAGCGCTCTTGGTTGCCGAATAGTTCACCTGTCCGGCGCTACCGAGTAGACCAACTACCGATCCAATGAGAATTACTCGCCCAAAACGAGCCTTAATCATGCCCTTGGTGACCCTGCGCAACACTCGGAAAACACCGTTCAAATTGGTATTGACGACATCTTCGAATTCTTCGTCGCTCATACGCATCAGCAAAGTGTCTTTGGTGATCCCAGCATTCGCAACAAGCACGTGGATGGCGCCAAATTTCTCTTCGACTTCGGCTATTGCTGCATCAAGCGATGCACCATCGGTGACGTCTGCTTTTACGGTGAAAGATCCCTCAGGTCCGTTGCCTGAGCGTGCGGTAACCGCGACGTTATAACCTGATGAGATGAACTCTTCGGCGATGGCAAATCCAATTCCTCTATTGCCACCAGTTATCAAAACGGTTTTTGACTCGGTCATTTTCTCTCCCGGGGAATACCATTGCGAATATCGCGTTATGAATAACAAAGCCTAGCAATCTGGGCGGAAATAGAGAGTTGCCACTTGGCCAATAGACAAAGCGCCACTTCACTGAGCATTAGCCCAGATGATGAGCGACGCTCCAGAATGGTGAAATACACCGTCGCGATGTCAGTGCGTATGGTTTGCATCATCCTCGGTGTATTCACCACTGGCATTTTGATGTGGATTTTCTTTGCACTTGCAATTTTCTTGCCATATTTTGCAGTGGTAGTTGCCAATGCTCAGGGCACCAACGAGAAGGCCGCCAAAACAAACATCGTCGCCCCAAAAATTTCTATCAAAGCCTCAGAGGTTCGCATCGTAGATGGCGACTGAGCAAAAATGCTCCCGAGCGGGCTGCGAAAACGAAGCGCTCTGGCTGATTCTGTGGAATAACCCAAAGGTTCACGCTCCAGAACGTGAAAAGGCATGGGGTGCTTGTGCCGAGCATCGGCAGTATCTGGTTGACTATCTAGGCGCTAGAAATTTCTACCTGAAGGATTTATTGATTGAAAACGAGCAAGATTAGAAAGTGGGGCCCATGGCTGGCCCTAGTTTTAGTCTTCTCGATTGCTACATCTCTTTTGAGCTGGTGGCAGTTTTCAAGACGTGAAGAAGCCGTCAACAAAATTGACCTAGTACTAGAAAATTACGATTCCGCCCCAGTGCCTCTCTCGGAACTAATCTGGGAAATTGACGAGAACGGGAATGCCAAAAGCGAATGGCAAAGCGTCTTGGTCACAGGTGAATATCTCTCTGAATACACAACCTTGGTTCGAAATCGCCCACTTAGCGGTCAGCCTGGATTCTTGCAGCTTGTCCCCCTATTGCTCCAAGATGGCAGAATTTTGATTGTGGAACGCGGCTGGCTAGCGGGCTCATCAGACATCACTACACCGCAATCAAATCCACTGCCAGATTCGGGCATAAAGGAACTTGTTGTTCGGCTGCGAGCACCTGAAATGGACCTTGGAAAAGCCGAAGTTGCGGGACAGTTGGCTTCGATCAATCTCGATTTACTTGTTGAGCGGTTTTCCGGCATAGGAAAGGTGATCCCCGATTACTACGGCCGTTTAGTCTCAGAAACCCCAGGCAGCAATGCATATCCAATTGCTCTGCCAAGGCCATCATTGAACGAAGGTAACCATCTGAGTTATGCATTCCAGTGGATAATCTTTGGCCTTATGGCATTTATTGCCTTCTTCTGGGCTTATCGAAACGACAAGCGACTTCAGCTGGAGAGTCAGGGGCTCATAGCGCCCAAAGTTAGAAAGCGAACTTTGGCGGATCAAGACAACGAAATTGAAGACGCAAGCCAATAGACTTCTCCTAAATCGAAGGGAATCCTATGAGCGTTGTTATCGCAGACCGTTTTATTTCTAGATCTCGCGCAACCGATGTTGCACTTGTAACCGGTGGTGCGCTAATTACTGCACTTGCTGCTCAGATTCAGATCCCAATGTTCCCAGTGCCGATGACCATGCAAACCTTTGCGGTTCTGCTGGTTGGCGCAGCCCTTGGCGCTAGCCGTGGAGCGCTTTCAATGTCGCTATACCTTGTGCTCGGCGCAATCGGTATGCCAGTTTTTGCCGGAGCTAAGACTCTCACCGGTGTGCTTCCAACCACAGGTTACCTCGTTGGGTTTGTTGCCGCCGCTGCGGTGATTGGTTACTTCGCGTCCAAGGGCTTCACCAAAAACGCCATCAAACTTGCTTTGACGCTGAGCCTTGGTACCGTGGTGATCTACGCCTTTGGTGTTACCGGATTGATGCTCACACTTGGCTTGACACTCCCCCAGGCACTTGCTGGTGGCGTTGCACCGTTCTTGATTGGTGATGTCGTGAAGGCTGTTGCCGCCGCTGCACTATTACCAGCCGTCTGGAAGTTCCTGAAGTAAATTTCAAGCATAAAAATACTGCCCACCTAGGTGGGCAGTATTTGTCTAAGCTCTAGATCGAAAAACCGATTGCGCGCATCATTTCTTTGCCGTCTTCGGTGATTCTCTCAGGACCCCATGGTGGCATCCAGACCCAGTTGATTCGGAATGCTTCAACTACGCCATCCAGTGCATCAGCAGTCTGCTCTTCGATGACATCCTGCAGTGGGCAACCGGCCGAAGTCAACGTCATGTTGATCAGAAGGGCTCCGTCATCGGATTCCTGAAGACCGTAAACCAGACCAAGATCAACAATGTTGACCCCGATTTCTGGGTCAATGATGTCCCGCATCGCTTCGAGGATTTCATCGAAACGCTTTGGTTCTAGTTCTTTCGGTTCGCTCATGCAGAAGCCTTTAGGTAGCGATCGTAGCCCTCGGCTTCAAGGCGGTCAGCAAGTTCCGGTCCGCCCTGCTCTGCAACCTTCCCAGCTACGAAAACGTGAACGAAATCTGGCTTGATGTAACGAAGAATGCGGGTGTAGTGGGTGATCAGCAACACACCAAGGTCAGAGCTCGCCTTCGCACGGTTTACACCCTCAGAAACAATCTTTAGGGCATCTACGTCTAGTCCAGAGTCAGTCTCGTCCAAGATTGCAATTTTTGGCTTTAGAAGTTCCAGCTGCAAGATTTCGTGGCGCTTCTTCTCACCGCCAGAGAATCCTTCATTTACGTTTCTCTCCGTGAAATCGGAATCCATCTTCAGGTTCTTCATGCCTTCGCGAAGGTCACCGACCCACTGGCGCAAGGCTGGTGCCTCACCTGTCAGGGCGGTCTTCGCTGTTCTCAGGAAGTTTGAAACTGAAACACCTGGGATCTCAACCGGGTACTGCATCGCCAGGAAGAGTCCGGCACGAGCACGCTCGTCAACACTCATTTCTAGTACGCTTTCGCCATCGAGCAGAATCTCACCGTCTGTCACTTCGTACTTTGGGTGACCTGCGACTGAGTAGGCAAGAGTTGACTTACCGGAACCATTTGGTCCCATAACTGCGTGGGTTTCGCCGGAACGAATGGTTAGGTCAACGCCCTTGAGGATCTCTTTAGCGCCCTGCTCGGTCTGAACTGAAACGTGCAGGTTTTTGATTTCTAGAGTTGCCATTGTTTTCTTCCTTCTAAGCTTCCAGCTCGATAAAAATGTCGTTGTTTTCAATCAATACTTCATAGGTTGCGACGCTCTCATAGGCTGGCAAGCTAAGTGGCTTACCGGTATTGAGGTCGAATTTTGCTCCGTGGGCCCAACACTCGATGGTCTCATCGTCGATGAAACCCTCTGACAGGGAAATCTCACCGTGAGAGCACTTATCATTTAGTGCTTTGACATCACCGGAAGGTGTGCGGACGATTGCAATAGCCTCGTCACCAACTTTGACCCTGAGCGCCTTACCTGGCTTGAGGTCATCGAGTGAACAAATTCTTAGTGCCATTACACACCAGCCTTCTCTAGTTCAAGTTCAACTGCTGCAATGAGGCGTTCTTCCACCTCAGCAACACCGATTTTCTGAATCAATTCAGACAAGAAGCCTCGTACCACCAAGCGCCTTGCCTCTGACTCGCTAATGCCGCGAGCCTGTAAATAGAACAACTGCTCGTCATCGAAGCGACCAGATGCACTGGCGTGGCCAGCACCTTCAATCTTTCCGGTTTCGATTTCAAGGTTTGGAACCGAGTCAGCTCTTGCACCATCGGTCAAAAGCAGGTTTCTATTTAGTTCGTAGGTTGAGGTTCCGGTCGCACTCTCGCGAATCAGGACATCACCAACCCAGACCGTGTGAGCTCCCGCACCCTGAAGGGCACCCTTATAGGCAACATTCGATACACAGTTTGGTGCGATGTGGTCAACATATGGGCGGTGTTCAAAGAAGTTTCCGGTGTTGGCAAGATAAACCCCATACATGTTGACTTCTGCTCCAGGAGAGCTCAATTCAACCGAAGGTGTCACACGCACAACATCTCCACCAAGTGAAACCACAACATGCTTGAGGTTGGAATCTCTACCAAGCTTGGCGAACTGCGCAGAAACGTGAGAAGAGCCCTTCTCCCATTCCTGAATCGTCACGAAGTTCAGGTTTGCACCATCCTGCAAAACGATCTCGATGTTTTCACCTAGAACACCCTGGCCGATGTGGTCAAGTACCAAGGTGGAGTTCGAGTGCATGCCCGCCACAACCACAATGTGCAATGCGTTTGCATCAACCGAAGCTGGGTTGATTCTGATGAAGCTTGGCTCATTTACTTCTAGATCTTTAGGGATCTCAATCACCAGGGTCTTTGAAGCATTGGTCCAGCTCGCAGCCGAAACTCGGTCTTCTGGAAGGCCAGCTGTCCCGACAAGCGAGTCTGAAGATTCGATCCAGCGAGAGGTTACTCCCGGAGCCAATACAAGTTCAATCGCTTCTTGTCCAAGCTCCCCCATAACCTCTTGGTCAAGGCCGCGCAACTTGTCGATTGGCAAATAGCGCCAAATCTCCTGAAGTTTTGAAACTTCTGGGAAATCGCTGACGCTGGTGGATCTTGGTCGTAGGTTCCTGGTTTGGATTGGAACATCGCCGCCGTGGCTGTGTTCTTTGATACCGTGCTGTGCCATCTAGCCGACAGCCCCTTCCATTTGCATTTCAATCAACTTGTTAAGCTCGAGCGCATATTCCATTGGCAGCTCTTTGGCGATTGGTTCAATAAAGCCGCGCACGATCATTGCCATGGCCTCATCTTCAGGCATTCCTCTGGACTGTAGGTAGAACAGCTGCTCGGCGCTGATCTGAGAGACCGTAGCTTCGTGCCCCATTGAGACATCATCTTCACGAATATCGTTTGATGGGTAGGTGTCAGAACGGGAAATAGTGTCAACCAACAGCGCATCACAACGAACAGTGTTGGCAGAGTGGTGCGCACCCGGGTTAACGCGGATCTCTCCTCGGTAGCTAGTGCGGCCACCGCCACGAGCAATTGACTTGGAGATGATCGAGCTGGTTGTGTATGGAGCAAGGTGAATCATCTTGGCCCCAGCGTCTTGGTGCTGACCTTCTCCGGCAAATGCGACCGAGAGGGTCTCACCACGTGCGTGTTCTCCAGCAAGAATGATCGATGGGTACTTCATTGTCACCTTGGACCCGATGTTTCCATCTACCCACTCCATAGTTGCGCCCTCGTGTGCAATGGCGCGCTTGGTCACTAGGTTGTAAACGTTGTTAGACCAGTTCTGGATCGTTGTGTAGCGAACGCGAGCATTCTTCTTCACGATGATTTCAACCACTGCGCTGTGCAGCGAATCTGACTGGTAAATCGGCGCGGTGCAGCCCTCGATGTAGTGAACGTAGGAATCCTCGTCGGCGATGATCAGAGTTCGCTCAAACTGACCCATGTTTTCGGTGTTGATTCGGAAATAAGCCTGAAGTGGAATCTCAACCTTCACGCCCTTTGGCACGTAAACAAACGAACCTCCGGACCAAACCGAGGTGTTCAAAGCAGCAAACTTGTTGTCTCCAGCCGGAATCACGGTACCGAAATACTCTTGGAATAGTTCTGGGTGCTCACGAAGCGCGGTATCGGTGTCCAAGAAGATAACGCCCTGCTCTTCAAGGTCCTCGCGAATCTGGTGGTAAACGACCTCTGACTCATATTGAGCCGCAACGCCGGCTACTAAACGCTGACGCTCGGCTTCTGGGATACCTAGGCGCTCATAGGTCGTGCGGATCTCGTCTGGAAGATCTTCCCAGCTCTCGGCCTGGCGCTCGGTGGACTTGACGAAGTATTTGATGTTGTCAAAGTGGATTCCAGAAAGATCTGAACCCCAAGTTGGCATTGGCTTTTTCAGGAAGAAGTCATAACCCTTAAGGCGACGCTCAAGCATCCACTCTGGCTCGTCTTTGCGGCCAGAGATATCGCGAACAACCTCTTCGCTGATGCCACGTTTAGCGCTTGCGCCGGCATCATCCTTATCTGACCAGCCGAACTCGTAAGTTCCAAGTTCGTCTAGCTCTGGACGGTCGATAATTTTCTCAGACATGATCCTCCTAAGGTGCCAATCTCTACAACCCGCAGGCCTTGGAGTTATTCCATTGGAAATTGCCGTGCGAGAATTGGAGTTAGCTCCTAAGACAATAACCCAAACTTGGTTTCTAAAGTAGTAAGGGTTGCCTTAGTAGCATTGAGATAAAGAGGGTTAGTGAAGGTTCTAAAGTTTCTCTGGTTCGACATTCTTGCGTCCAAGGCAAGGCTCAGGCTCTATTTGTGGCTATCTCTAGTTACTCAAATTTTGATTGTGGTTACCGGCGGCTTGGTGAGGCTCACTGCCTCTGGCCTAGGCTGCCCTACCTGGCCAAAATGCACTGAGGACTCCCTGATCACCACCCAAGAGATGGGCTTCCACGGAATCATCGAATTTGGCAATCGCCTTTTGACGTTTGTGCTTCTCATAATTTCAATTCTGATGTTCGCGGTTGCCATGAGGCTTCACTCCCAGACTAAGCAGCTCTTGCCGGCAACGTGGATCTTCTTCTCGGGGGTCATCCTGCTCGTGGCCTTCATTGGAGTAAATGCCGGTTTTGGAATTTCAGGATTGGTGTTGACCGGGTGGCTTGTTGGCCTTTTGGCCATGGTGCTTGGCGGTTATTACTTAGTCCGTTTAGCAAAACGTGCTGAACGCAAGGGAATCTTGGTCCCGGCCTTCGGCCTTGGCCTTGGCATCATTGTGCAGGCAGTAATTGGTGGTATTACCGTCTTGACTGGCTTGAATCCATGGATCGTCGGATTGCACTTTGTGGTGTCTGGTGTTCTTATCGCAACTGCCACGACCATGTTCCAGCGTGGACTGCCCTCTCCTGTTGCCAACAAGGCAAAACTTGCAATTTCGCTGGCTTGGCCAACTTCAGTTGTTGGAACAATCGCAGTGCTGTTTGGAATCGTGGTAACCGGGGCTGGTCCCCATGCTGGTGATATCGACACCCCGAGAAACGGACTCGATCTTGAGGTTTGGCAGCACTATCACAGCTACCCGGGTTACCTAATGCTTGCTCTGATCACCCTCCAGCTATTCTCTCAGTTGAGAGTTGATAAGTCGCTTTCGAATCCAATTACCAAGACCTTAGTTTTGCTATTTGTCGGCACTGTTATCCAAGCTGCAATCGGTGTGATTCAGTCCAGGCTTGGCGTTCCACCGCTGTTGGTTGGCGCACACATGCTTGGCGCAGCCGTATTGATTTCACTTCTCGCTTTGCAATTACTTAGATTGCGAGACAAGCGCTAAATGGCAACCCTCTATTGGTTCAGAAACGATCTTCGGATTCAAGATAACGAGGCGCTGGCAAGGGTAATTGACTCTGGAGAAGCTATCACCCCAGTGTTTGTGCTTCCCGAGGGGTTTTCCGAGCTGTCTGAGATACGCAAAAACTCCCTAATTGCCTCCTTCATCGCACTCCAGGCCGACTTCCCGACCAAGATTTCAATCCTGCATAAACACAGCGACTTACTGGCTGTTGCGAATCAAGTCTCTGCTGGCAAAGTGATCTCAATGCGCGCATATGACACAACTGGCAAGCTGCTGCAGGCGAAAATCGCTCAAGAGCTCTTTGAAGCCGGAATAGCCCTCGAGTTGGTTGGTTCAAACTATGCCGTGACGCCAGGAACGGTTCTCAAAGATGACGGCAGCCCGTTGCGGGTTTACACACCGTTTTATAAGCGTTGGAGTCAGTTTGACCCTGGAAGACCAATTCAGGTTTCGCTCCAGACGGCAAGATGGATCGAGTATCAGTCTGGTTTTGAATTGCCAACTGCAACCTTCGAGGTTCGAGCTGGCGAAAAATTTGCCCTTGAAACCTTTGCCAAATTTAGAAAACGCGCGCTTTCGAATTATTCAGACGGGCGAAACCGGATGGACCAATCTGGCACCTCTCACCTGTCTCACGCTCTGGCACACGGCGAAATTCACCCCAGAACGCTTTTGGTTCAATTGGGAGACTCTCCATCAGAGGAAACTTTCCGAAAAGAAATCTGCTGGCGCGAGTTTTATGCGGACGTGCTTTTCCACAATCCACACACGTTGACCGAGTATTACAACGAAGAATTTGCCCGGATGGCTTATGCGAATCCGGAAAAAGATCAGGAACTTCTAGTTGCTTGGCAGCAAGGCAAAACGGGATATCCGGTGGTTGATGCTGCAATGCGTCAGCTACTGACAACCGGCTGGATGCACAATCGAGCTCGCATGGTGGTGGCAAGTTTCTTGGTCAAAGATCTGCATTTCGAGTGGCAGATCGGTGCTAGCTGGTTTGAAGAGCACCTAACCGATTTTGATCCAGCCTCAAATGCGCATGGTTGGCAGTGGACTGCCGGTTGCGGAACCGACGCCTCTCCTTATTACCGAGTCTTTAATCCGATCTTGCAAGGCTTGAAGTTTGATCCAAATGGCGATTACGTTCGTAAATTTGTTCCAGAGTTGCGCCATCTAGTTGGGGCGAGTGTTCACACGCCCTGGGAATTTATTGATGGCTACAGCCTGGGATACCCAGCTCAAATTGTTGATCACGCCAAGGAGCGCGACGAGGCACTTGCAAGACTGAAGGCTCTAAAAGGGCAGTAACGGGTCAATCGCAATTGCCAAAAACAAAAGCGTGAGGTGAGTAATCGAAGCGTGAAATAGCTTCATCGGGTTCTTCGGAATCCCTTTCTTGGCCTCCGCATAGAGCTTGTGTGATTCAAAGCTGAACCAAAGCCCCGCCAGTACAGCGACCACCGAATACGTGATGCCCATTTGAGCCACCGGAATCAACAACAGGGTTGATGCGAAGTATCCCCAGGCATACAAAATGATTTGCCTTCCGACAAGCTCATTTTTTGCAACCACCGGCAGCATCGGAACCCCGGCTGCCTTGTATTCCTCGAGGTAACGCATTGACAGCGGCCAATAGTGCGGAGGTGTCCACAAGAAAATAATCAAGAAAAGCACCCAGGCGCTCATTGAAAGCTCGTTAGTCACGGCCGCCCAGCCAATAAGGGTCGGAATTGCGCCGGCAGCTCCACCCCAAACAATGTTCTGTGCGGTGCGTCTCTTGAGGCCAAGGGTGTAGACGAAAACATAAAACAAAATTGCAATCAGGGAGAGCACGGCAGAAAGCAGGTTGACGACAAGTGCCAACCAAACAACTGATCCAACACCGATGACCCAGGCGAAAATCATCGCCTCACGCATCGTCAACTCACCGGTAACCAGTGGACGGTTCTTGGTTCTACCCATCACCTTGTCGATATCGGCATCGATATAGCAATTGAAGGCATTTGCGCTTCCGGCGCTCAGCGCTCCACCAAACAGGGTTGCAAATATCAACCAGAGTGAGGGCATCCCCTGCTGAGCCAGAATCATCGATGGGACAGTCGCAATTAGAAGGAGTTCAATCACTCTTGGTTTCGTTAGCGCAAAATACGCTTTTGCCTTCACGGCAAGGCGTGAACGAGCAGGGACCAAAGAGGATTTAGACATTTGTGACAAGTCTATTAGCCAAGGCCCGATAACCCAATTCAGGTATAGACTTTCCAGCAAAACCTTGGGCAGAGTCGCCTGTGAAATCCCCTCTTTTGGCCTATGACAGGAAGTTTTAGCTTGTTTGAATGGAATGAACTCGATGACCTTGCGGTAAAGACCGCAAAAGTTCTAGCGGCAGATGCCGTGGAGAAGGCAGGGCACGGACACCCAGGTACCGCAATTTCACTCGCCCCAGCCGCGTATCTTTTGTTCCAGAAGGTCATGCGCCACGACCCGAAGGACGACCGTTGGGTTGGTCGCGATCGGTTCATTCTTTCGGCTGGACACTCATCGCTAACTATCTACAACCAGCTATTCATGGCAGGTTACGGCCTTGAGCTGGAGGACATTGAGGCACTACGCACTTGGGGTTCAAAGACACCAGGACACCCAGAATTTGGCCACACCCATGGCGTTGAAATCACCACTGGTCCCCTAGGTCAAGGAATTGCCTCGGCAACCGGTTTTGCGATGTCCACCAGATTCGAGCGCGACCTCTTTGATGCTGATGCAGCGCCGGGAAGCTCCCCCTTTGATCACTTTGTTTACGTGATTGCTGGAGATGGCGACCTGCAGGAAGGTGTTAGCGCGGAAGCAGCTTCAATTGCTGGCCACCTGGGTCTTGGCAACCTGATTGCGATTTACGATTCCAACCAGATCTCAATTGAGGACAACACTGACATTTCGTTCTCCGAAGATGTTCAGGCCCGCTACCGCAGCTACGGTTGGCAGACTCTAGAAGTTGATTGGCGTAAAAATGGCAACTACGAAGAAGACGTCAAGTCTCTCTACGAGGCAATCCAGGAAGCCAAGGCGAATCTTGAGCAGCCGACCTTGATTACTCTCCGCACGATTATCGGTTGGCCTTCGCCAACCAAGCAAAACACCGGAAAAATTCACGGCTCAAAATTGGGTGCCGAGGAGCTGGCTGGCCTAAAGGTTGCGCTTGGTTTTGACCCAGATAAAAACTTTGTTGTTGCCCCTGAGGTTCTTGAGCACACCAGGAGCGTTATCGAGAAGGGCGCGCAAGCAAGGCGTTTCTGGGAGGCTGATTTCCAAAACTGGAAACTAGCCAATCCACAGAAATCTCAGCTGCTTGAGCGTCTAATTAAGGGTGAGCTACCAGCAAACCTTGAGAGCGCGCTACCGAGCTTTGAAGCCGGCACCCAGCTTGCAACCAGGGCCGCCTCCGGCAAGGTAATCAATGCCATTGCGGCAAAGATGCCAGAACTTTGGGGAGGCTCTGCGGACCTTGCAGAGTCAAACAACACAACCATCGAAGGTGCCGGGTCCTTCGTGCCTGAAAAATGGCAAACTGCGCACTGGTCACCTAAAAAAGCTGGCCGCATCCTGCACTTTGGTATCCGTGAGCACGCGATGGGTTCAATTCTCAATGGGATTACCCTTTCCGGGCACACCAGAGTCTTTGGTGGAACCTTCTTGGTTTTCTCTGACTATATGAGGCCAGCGGTTCGCCTGGCGGCACTAATGGGCGTGCCTGCAATTTATGTTTGGACTCACGACTCGATTGCATTGGGCGAAGATGGCCCAACCCACCAGCCAATTGAGCACCTTACAGCGCTGCGCGCAATTCCAAACCTTTCGGTTGTGCGTCCGGCCGATGCAAATGAGACAGCACATGCCTGGCTTGAGGTCCTAAAGCGCAAAAATGCGCCAGCTGGAATTGTGCTTTCAAGGCAAAATCTTCCCGTCTTCCCACGCGAAGGCGAGTTTGCCTCAGCCAGCGGTGTCGCAAAGGGTGGATACGTTCTAGCCGATGCAGAGGACGGTTCACCGGATGTCATCTTGATCGCCACCGGCTCCGAGATTCAGTTTGCTGTTGAAGCTAGAACTGAGCTGGCCGCAGAGGGAATCAAGGCACGCGTTGTGTCGATGCCTTGCGTGGAATGGTTTGACGAGCAGTCATCTGATTACAAGGATTCAGTTCTTCCGAAAAACATCAAGGCAAGGGTTTCGGTTGAAGCCGGCCTAACTTCTTCTTGGAGATCGGTGGTTGGAGATTCTGGTCGCAGTGTTGGAATCGATCACTACGGTGCCAGTGCTTCCTACGAAAAGCTTTACCAGGAATTTGGAATTACCACCGCTGCGGTTGTAGCCGCCGCTAAAGAGACTCTTAAGGAGCAAAAATGAGTAACCCATTAGCAACCCTAACTGCGAACGGAGTCTCGATCTGGCTTGATGACCTTTCGCGTGAGCGTATTGAATCCGGCAATCTTCAGGACTTGATCGCAAACTCAAGCGTTCGTGGCGTAACCACCAACCCAACTATTTTTGCAGCTGCTCTAAAGGGCGACAGTTACCACAGTGCAATTGCCAAAGAGGCTGAGGCTGGTTCAAGCACGGCAACCGCAATTGCCAACATCACATCAAAAGACGTGGCCGATGCTTGCGAGATTTTCGCCGGAGTCTATGCAGAATCAAACGGTGTTGACGGAAGAGTTTCCATCGAAGTTGCACCAACGTTAGCCAATGACACCCAGGGCACCATTGAGCAGGCGCTAGAGCTGCACGAGATGGTTGGCAAAGAGAACGTCATGATCAAGATTCCGGCAACCAAAGCAGGCCTTCCTGCAATCGAAGAGGTGACCGCTCACGGAATTAGCGTTAACGTGACGCTGATCTTCTCAGTTGAGCGCTACGAAGAAGTTATCAACGCATACTTTGCGGGCCTAAAGCGCGCAAAGGCTGCAGGCAAGGATCTGAGCAAGATTCACTCTGTTGCTTCATTCTTTGTTTCAAGAGTCGACACCGAAGTGGATAAGAGACTAGAAGCCCTTGGCAAGCCAGAGCTGAAGAGCAAGGCTGCCCTTGCAAATGCCCGTCTGGCATATGAGCTATTCCTAAATCGTTTTGCAACCGCAGAGTGGAACGAGCTCGAGGCAGCAGGTGCTCGCTTGCAGCGTCCACTTATGGCTTCAACCGGCGTGAAGGACCCTGCGCTTCCAGACACTCTTTATGTCACCGAATTGGTTTCCAAAAACTTGGTAAACACCATGCCAGAGAAGACCATGATGGCAACTAAGGATCACGGCGTCATTCCAGCCGAGTCGATTATTGCGAATCTTGATTCTGCAAAGGAATTCATGGCCACCCTTGCAGCTGCAGGAATTGATTTCGCGGATGTAACTCAGGTACTTGAGGATGAAGGTGTTGATAAATTCATCGTTTCTTGGGGCGAACTTGTTGATTCAGTAGCAGCAGCACTAGAGGCAGCAAAATGAAGCTTCTAGTAGCAGAGAATCTGCAGAATCAACTGCGTGAAACCGTATCCAAGCTGATTCAGTCGGAGATCGCGTCTGAAATTGCAGCCAAAAACCACACCCTTTGGGGTCCAGATGCGGAGTCCGAAGCTAGCATTCGTCTTGGTTGGGTGGAATCTGCTCAGACCTCCGTGGATCTGATTGCGGATATCTTGTTGCAGCGAGACAAATTCCATGTGGCTGGCATCAATCGATTTGTGCTCTGTGGAATGGGAGGCTCCTCACTTGCTCCTGAGGTAATTACCAAGACCTCTGGCGTTGAGTTGGTAGTACTTGATTCAACCGCCCCAGATCAAGTTAAATCAGCTCTGATTGATTTGGATCGTACGGCCGTTGTGGTTTCGTCGAAGTCGGGCTCAACAGTCGAGACCGATTCCCAAAAGCGCGCCTTTGAGGCCGCTTTTAGGAATGCCGGAATCAATCCGCTTGATCGCATTGTCATCGTGACCGATCCAGGCTCACCCTTGGATCAAACTTCTAGAGAAACCGGGTACAAGGTTTATAATGCTGATCCAAATGTTGGTGGACGCTACAGCGCCCTGACTGCCTTTGGATTGGTGCCATCAGGTTTCGCAGGAGCAGATATCTCACAGCTGCTCTCATCTGCGTCAAACGCTGGCGCAGCTTTGTCTTCAGACTCCGAGGACAACCCAGCTCTCTGGCTCGGCGCAGCGATGGCAAGGTCGCAGGCAGCTGTTGGATTCAAGGACAAGTTCCTGATTGAGACCGACGAGCTATCCGGCTTTGGCGATTGGGTTGAGCAGCTAGTAGCTGAAAGCACTGGAAAGCTCGGCCGAGGTATTTTGCCAGTGGTCGTTTCACGGAACGCCCCGGAGGTTGCTGCAGTCCCCCAGGACACGCTTTTAATCAGATTCGGATCAGCCCTATCTGCAACTGACGACATCGTCTTCTCTGGAGACCTTGGCGAGCTATTTTTGCTTTGGGAGTATGCCACCGCGATTGCTGGAAACCTGATGCAAATCAATCCATTTGACCAACCAAATGTCGAATCGGCAAAGATTGCGGCTCGCACATTACTCGATTCCCCAATGGGTAAGAGCTATCCAGATGTGGTCTACCACGCAATGGAACTCAATTCGTACGGTTTTGAGATTCGCGGCGACACTTTGGATGCAGCAGCAGAGCAACTGCTAAAAGATGTTCAAGAGGATAGCTACATAAGCCTGCAGGTTTATCTAAACCGCAATGCATACCCTCAAATGGAGGCGCTAAGGGATGTCCTAGCCAAGCGCACGGGGAGACCAGTGACCTTTGGTTGGGGACCTCGATTCCTTCACTCAACTGGCCAGTACCACAAGGGTGGACCGCTGCAAGGAATCTTCATTCAGATCACTCAGGATTTCAGCTCAGATTTGGAAATCGAAGGTCGCCCCTTTAGCTTCGGCACCCTAATCGGCGCGCAGGCTCAGGGCGATGCAAAGGTGCTTGCAGATAACGGCTCAAAGGTCCTGAGCATCAAGTTGACTAATCCACTTGAAGATCTAGAAGAGCTAAAGCAGGTCTTTGCTTCGTGAGAAAGAATCCACTTCGCGACCCCAAGGATCGTAGGCTTCACAAGATCGCAGGGCCAAGCTCTCTGATTATGTTTGGCGTGACAGGAGATCTGTCTCGCAAAAAACTTATGCCAGCCGTCTACGACTTGGCTAACCGTGGTTTATTGCCCGCAGCCTTTTCTTTGGTCGGGTTTGCCAGACGGGACTGGGAGAGGGAAGATTTCGAGAAGGTGGTTTATGACGCCGTACGTGCTCACGCTAGAACCCCTTGGTCGGAAGATGTTTGGAATCAGCTAGTCAAGGGAATCAGGTTCGTTTCTGGCAGACACGATGACCCTGAGGCTTTCCAGAGGCTAAAGCAGACTATCGACGAGCTTGATACTGAGCGGGGAACTGCAGGAAACCACGCGTTCTATCTCTCCATTCCACCAAGAGACTTCCCGCTAGTTGTAAATCAGCTGGAAGCTGCCGGAATCTCGCAGGGTCAACCAGGAGCTTTCCGCAGGGTCGTTATTGAGAAGCCATTTGGTTCAAATCTTGAGACCGCCAAAGAGTTGAATGACGTTGTTGAAAGAGTCTTCCCAGAGGACTCTGTTTTCCGAATCGACCATTACTTGGGCAAGGAAACTGTTCAAAACATTTTGGCTCTGCGCTTTGCCAATGAGATGTTTGAGCCGATTTGGAATCGCGAATTTATTGACCACGTACAAATCACCATGGCGGAAGATATTGGCATTGGTGGTCGCGCCGGATATTACGACGGCATCGGTGCGGCACGTGATGTGATCCAGAACCACCTTCTTCAACTCATGGCCCTCACCGCAATGGAAAAGCCAGCATCATTTGATGCGGCTGACCTTAGAGCCGAAAAAGAACAAGTGCTCGCCGCGGTTAGGCTGCAAGATGACCTTTCTCTCCACACCTCACAAGGGCAGTACTCCGGAGGTTGGCAGGGTGGCGAAGAAGTTCTTGGCTTCTTAGAAGAAGACGGCATAAATCCGGAATCTAAAACCGAGACCTATGCGGCAATGAGATTAGATGTCGATACCGATCGTTGGAGTGGTGTCCCGTTCTACCTTCGCGCCGGTAAGCGTCTCGGGCGCCGCGTCACCGAGATTGCCGTCGTGTTTAAGCGCGCAGGTAATGAACTTTTCAGCCAGAGTCAGACAGCTCAGCTGGGCGAGAATGCATTAGTTATTAGAGTTCAGCCAAATGAGGGTGTAACTCTAAGATTCGGATCAAAGGTCCCGGGTCCGAGCATGCAGGTTCGCGATGTGACCATGGACTTTGGTTATGGCCATGCCTTTACGGAGGACTCCCCCGAAGCTTACGAGCGCTTGATCCTTGACGTATTGCTTGGTGAACCCCCGCTGTTCCCAAGACAAAAGGAAGTCGAGCTGTCCTGGAAGATTTTGGATCCGATTGTGTCTCACTGGGAGAAGAACTCCAAGCCCGAGCAATATGCTCCGGGGACCTGGGGTCCAAGGGGATCTGACGCGATGCTAGAACGCGATGGTAGAAGTTGGAGGCGCCCATGATCGTCGATATGCCAAACACTACCGTTAGCAAAATCGGTAAGAAGCTCCAAGAGTTGCGAGATCAGGGCGGCGTTGTCGCACTGGGGAGGGTTCTAACTCTTGTGATTGAAACCGATTTCGATCACATCGAAAGCGCTGTCTTGGCCGCGAATTCGGCCTCTCGAATGCACCCCTCGAGGATCATTGTCCTAGCGGACGACGATAGCAAGTCAGATGCCGAGGCAAAGCTTGATGCACAAATCCGAGTCGGCGGGGATGCCGGCGCCAGTGAGGTAATCATTCTTCAGGCTCATGGCGAAGCGGCTTCCAATGCCGAGTCGTTGGTGATGGGGTTGCTATTGCCTGATGCTCCAGTTGTTGGTTGGTGGCCTAGCGCTTGCAGTGCCAATCCTGCAAAGACCGCCATTGGTCAAATAGCAAGTCGAAGAATAACTGACTCCGCCTGCCAAACAGATCCAGTCAGCTTCCTGCAGCAGCTTGCCATTAACTACGCCGCCGGCGATGGCGACATGGCTTGGACTCGAATCACACTTTGGCGATCGCAGCTCGCCGCCCTTTTTCAGCAGCACTTGGATAGAAAAGTGACCAACGTAACAGTGGTTGGAGCCGCTAGTTCTCCGAGTGCAAAATTGCTCGCAAAGTGGCTTGAAATCAACCTTGGGGTTTCAGTTGGGCAGGACCACTTGCTTGATGGCGTTTCGGTTGATGGAATCGCAGGAGTGAGGGTTCAGTTTGATAATGGCTCACTTGCGATCATCCGCAAGGAAGATGTTGCCGAGATTACTCAGACCGATGCCCCCAATTCCTCAGTTTTGCTCCCTAGAAGAAGCGACCAGGACTGTCTAGTTGAGGACATGCGCTTCTTGGGTGAAGATGAAATCTATGGTGAGGTGCTTCAAAAAGGTTTTGGCAAATGACCGTTGAAATTCAAATTTCGAAGTCAACTTCCGAACTCACACAATCCGCCGCAGAAACCATTGCTGAAAAACTAAATCAAGCACTTTCAACTAATGCTCGCGCACGCCTGGTTCTAACCGGTGGGACACTGGGAATCCAAATCCTTACTGATCTAGCCAAGCTCTCTCTAGATCTTGAGAAGCTCGACATTTTTTGGGGGGATGAACGCTTTGTTGATCTTAATCACCCAGATCGAAATGAGGCCCAAGCCCTTGATGCTTGGAAGGAACTCGCTAGCGCAAAACTCTTTAGATTCCCGGGACCAAGTAAAGATCTAGACAGCGCGGCGCTTGAAATGAATTCCAGCGTTGAACGTGCATTTGGCGAACTTGAAGCTTCGGGTTCTGTTTTTGATGTTTTGATTCTTGGGATGGGGCCAGATGGTCATATCGCAAGCCTTTTCCCTGGCCACACTCAGCCAAATACTTGGATTGTTGCCGAGAAAAACTCCCCCAAGCCACCTGCCGAACGCCTTAGTTTCAGCTACCAGGCACTAAACCGAGCAGATCACGTCGTATTTCTAGCCTCTGGTCAATCAAAAGCGGAGGCCGTTGGCTGTGCTTTGCAAGATTTAAATTGTGAACTACCAGCGGCCCAGGTTCAAGGCTTGAAGACCACAACCTGGTTTTTGGATGAGGAAGTTAGCCGCGCGCTTTAGCAGCCGCTGCAGCGCGTTCACGGCGCTCTCTGATGGCCTGAAGGGCCTCATCAAGGATTTCTGCAGCTTCTTCGTCGGTACGACGCTCCTTTACGTATGCCAAGTGAGTCTTATAAGGCTCAACTTTCGCAACTAGAGGAGGGTTCTCCTTGTCCATGCCTGCAGGGAAACCACAGTTTGGGCAGTCAATCTCAATCGGAACTTCTTCAAGATTGGCTGTTGCAGCAAAAGACTGGTGAGCCTCGTGGCCATTTGAGCAGAAGTAACTGCGAGTGATTTTCTCGACGTGGTGCCCGCGGTCCTGCTCGCCCATTGGGCCAGCGCCGACTCTAGCGCCGCGAATTGATGATGAGTTAGACAATGTTTACGCTGCCCAGTCGAATCGAGTGAACAATCCAAGAATCACAATTACGATTACCCAAACCAAGCCAAGAATGATGGTGATGCGGTTTAGGTTACGCTCTGCAACGCCTGAAGAGTTCATGGTGCTAGAAACACCACCACCGAACATATCTGCAACGCCGCCTCCGCGACCCTTGTGCAACAGGATCAACAGAATAAGTAGAACGCTGGTGATTGCAAGCAATACCAAGAGGGCGGTTTGAATCGCGGCCATGAAAAAATCCTTTGTTATTTCCCTAAAGGGCTAGAGAAGATTATAGAACGATGTGCTTTTGGAATCTCGCTATACCAGCGAACTCCTCTGCGTCAAGGCTAGCACCACCGACCAAAACTCCGTCAACTTCCCCTGAAGCCAAGAATCCGGCAACGTTCGCAGCCTTAACCGAACCGCCGTAAAGAATTCGACTCTGGGCGCTCTCTCCGCCGAAATTCTCGAGAATTGCAGCGCGGATGGCCTTGGATACTGCTTCTGCCTCCGCAGGGGTTGCCACCTTTCCGGTGCCAATAGCCCAAACAGGTTCGTAGGCGATAACGAACTCGCCGATTGTCTCGTGTCCTGAAAGTGCGGCAATTGTCTGTGCCACAGGCACTGCACTCTGCCCCTGAGTTTCAAGCTCTTCTAGGGTTTCGCCCACACAAATGATTGGCACGAGAGAGTTTGCCCAAGCAGCCTTCACTTTGGCGTTTAGCAGCTCATCGCTCTCGTTGTGATATTGACGACGCTCGGAGTGTCCAATGAGAACATACTTAGCTCCTAATTTCGACAGCATCGATCCGGAAATCTCTCCCGTATAAGCCCCAGACTCGTATTTGGAAATGTCCTGAGCACCCAATCTAACTTCAAACTTCTCCGCCTCAATTAGCGTTTGTGCGCTTCTGAGGTCAGTGAAAGGTGGGAAGATCGCCACTTCAACCTGATCCCAGTTGTGATCTGCGTCGTTCAGCGTCCAACAAAGTTTCTGGATGAGGGCGATCGCCTGGAGGTGATCAAGGTTCATCTTCCAGTTACCTGCAATGAGCGGGGTGCGCTTAGTCATTTAGGACCTCCAGTCCAGGAAGGTTTTTACCTTCAAGATATTCCAAACTTGCACCACCACCGGTGGAGATGTGGCCAAACTTCGCCTCATCGAATCCAAGAATGCGAACCGCAGCAGCAGAATCGCCACCACCAACTACACCTAGTCCCTGGACCTCTGTTAATGCCCGGGCTACCGCGCGGGTCCCACCGGCAAAGTTCGGGAATTCGAAAACACCCATTGGGCCATTCCAAAAGACGGTTTGTGAACTTGCAACCGCTGCTGCAAATACCTTGGCAGATTCTGGACCTACATCAAGGCCCATTCCAGAATCACCGAAACTGGAAGATTCGATTGAGTTTGCAGAGACAGTCTCAAACGCTGCATCGGCCGCAAAACCAGCTGCTACAACGATATCGGTGGGCAAAATTACCTCAACGCCTAGCTCTTGGGCCTGGGCCAAGAAAGCATTAACGGTCGGAATTTGATCAAGCTCAAGAAGGCTCTTGCCTACCTTGTGACCTAGGGCTGCAAGCACGGTGAAAACCATGCCGCCGCCAATAACCAACCGGTCAACCTTTGGAAGCAAGTGCGAAATAACACCGAGCTTGTCCGAAACCTTTGAACCCCCAAGGACGACCGTATATGGGCGCTTTGGCTCCTCGGTGAGTTGACGCAAAACCTCTAGTTCGGTTGCAATCAGATGTCCTGCGTAGCTTGGAACTAGCTTTGCCAACTCGTAAACGCTGGCCTGCTTGCGGTGAACAACACCAAAACCATCGGAGACCAGAACATCTCCTAGGTTGGCAAGTTCCGCAGCGAAGGATTCGCGCTCCGCCTGATCCTTGGAAGCCTCACCTTGGTTGAACCTAAGGTTTTCAAGAAGAACTACTCCCCCATCCTCGAGCATGCCGACCGCGGCTTTAGCCTTTGGGCCGACTGTGGTTGGTGAGAATACAACTGGCTGATTCAGCAGCTCTTCGAGCCTTGCAGCCACTGGTGCTAGTGAGTACTTTTCGTCCGGCGCCCCTTCTGGGCGACCGAGGTGGGAGCAAATAACTACTCGAGCACCTTGCTCAACCAAGTTTTTGATGGTTGGCAAGGATGCACGAATACGGCCGTCGTCTGTGATAACGCCATCCTTAAGCGGGACGTTGAGATCACAGCGCAAAATTACACGCTTGCCGGAAAGCGAACCGGCGTTATCCAGACTGCGCAGCATTAGAGCTTTGAAGCTACCAGTTCGGTTAGCTCAACTAGGCGGTTTGAGTAACCCCACTCGTTGTCATACCAGCTTGTTAGTTTCACGGTGTTGTCGATAACGCGGACTAGGCCTGCGTCAAAGATGGAAGAGTGTGCATCGGTGACGATGTCAGAGGAAACAATTGGATCCTCGGTGTACATCAAGATGCCCTTCATTGGACCTTCAGCGGCAGCCTTGTAGGCAGCCTTGATTTCCTCAACGGTTACGGCCTTCTCAGAAACGATAGTTAGGTCAGTAATCGAACCAGTTGGAACTGGAACGCGAAGAGCGAATCCGTCCAACTTGCCCTTTAGCTCTGGAAGAACCAATCCGATTGCCTTTGCAGCACCGGTTGAGGAAGGAACGATATTTACAGCTGCTGCGCGAGCTCGGCGTAGGTCAGAGTGAGGACCATCCTGCAAGTTCTGGTCTGCAGTGTACGCGTGAACGGTAGTCATCAGACCGTTCTTGATGCCCCACTTGTCGTGGAATACCTTTGCCAATGGAGCAAGGCAGTTAGTGGTGCATGAAGCGTTAGAGATGATGTGGTGCTTGGCTGGGTCGTATAGGTGCTCGTTGACACCAATAACGAACGTAGCGTCCTCACCGGTTGCAGGTGCAGAGATCAGAACCTTCTTGGCTCCAGCCTCGATGTGCTTGCGAGCATCAGCTGCATCGGTGAAGCGACCGGTTGACTCGATAACGATGTCAACTCCTAGGTCACCCCAGCCAAGGTTTGCTGGATCGCGCTCTGCAAGAACCTTGATGGCCTTGCCATTTACGATGATTGAGTCACCCTCGACTGACACTGCTGCATCTAGACGACCGGTTACAGAGTCGTACTTTAGAAGGTGAGCCAGGCCCTTAGGGTCTGAGAGGTCGTTTACGGCTACGATTTCGAGGTTTGATTGCTGAGCTAGGGCCGCGCGGAGATAGTTACGTCCGATACGTCCAAAACCATTGATACCAATACGAGTCACAGGAATACTCCAGTTTCTAAAAATGGGGAATTAAATTAGTGCTCCACGCGCCTTTGGGCGGATCGGCCCTAGCCTAGCAGCAGTGAGCGTGAATTTACCTTCACAGATGCGAAGCGAGCCGCTACATCTGGCCAGTTCACGATGTTCCAAAAAGCTTTGACGTAGTCTGCTTTTACGTTGACGTAGTCAAGGTAAAAGGCGTGTTCCCACATATCAAGCATCAACAGAGGCATGGTTCCCATTGCTAGGTTGCCCTGCTGATCATAAAGCTGACCAATGATCATCCGGTTGCCGATAACATCCCATGCCAAATAGGCCCAACCTGATCCTTGGATCGTCATTGCAGCAGCGGTGAAGTGAGCCTGGAAGGCATCAAACGACCCGAAGTATTCAGCAATCGCAGCCTGGAGGTCACCCTCTGGCATGGAGCTCTCCGGGCTTAGGTTTTTCCAGAAGATGCTGTGATTTACGTGGCCACCAAGGTTGAAAGCCAAATCCTTCTCAAGCTTTGGAAGGTTTGCAAAGTTGTTTGTCTCGCGTGCCTGGGCCATGGCCTCAAGGGCAGCGTTTGCTCCTGCAACATATGCCGCGTGGTGCTTTGAGTGGTGCAGCTCCATAATTCGGGCCGAGATGTTTGGTTCTAACGCTGAGTAGTCGAAGGTTAGTTCCGGAAGTGTATAAGTCATATCATTCTCCATTCATTTAGTTCAAGGCAAAAGGAACTGATTTATTCCTCAAGAAAATCTGTAATCGCCGACTCGGTGTCTGGAATTCCTAGATCAGATGCTCTGCGATCGGCGGTTGCAAGCAATCTTCTGATTCTTCCCGCGATTGCATCTTTCGTCATCGGTGGATCCGCAAGTCTTCCAAGTTCATCAAGGGACGCTTCTGAGTGCTTTAGCCTAAGCTCCCCCGCATACTTCAGGTGATCAGGGGCGTCGGATCCAAGAATTTCCAGCGCTCTTGCGACTCTTGCGCCTGCAGCAACAGCAGCCTGGGCACTGCGACGGAGATTTGCATCATCAAAATTAGCTAGTCGGCTTGCCGCCCCTCGAACTTCTCGGCGATTGCGTAACTCTTCCCATTTCTCAACATGCTCAACACAGCCCATTTGCCTCAAGAGTTCACTTATCCCCTCGCCATCGCGCACGACAACTCGGTAAACATTCCGCACTTCTCTCGCCTTGGCGCTGACGCCGAGTCTTCTAGCTACGCCAACTAGCGCCATCGCAGACTCATTGCCAGGGGCTGTAATCTCCAGCGATGTTGAACGACCTGGATCGGTCAGCACTCCTTGTGCGAGGAAGGCCCCTCTCATTACAGCTTTTGCCTCATCAAGGGTTGAACTGATTAGCGTTGCTGGCAAACCTCGAACCGGGCGTCCTCGGTTGTCAATCAGACCGGTTTGCCTTGCAAGTAGTTCACCATCACGCAACACCCGGATTTGGTAACCACTGTTTTTGCGAACACCGCTTGCGGCAACCACTGCAAGGTCGGCCCTAATTCCATATAATTCGACGATCGCCCGTGAAATCCTTCTTGCAAGCGTTGAGGAGTCAAGTTCAACCTCAATGGCTATGCGTCCGGAAATCAGATGCAGACCTCCGCAGAAGCGAAGAATCGTTGCCAGCTCAGCGGCCCTTTCCAGACCGTTCCCGGTTGGTACTCGTGCAAGTTCTTCTTTGATTGCTTGTGTTAGTGCCACGATTACTCTCTACCTAAATCTCTGTGCTGAACAGAGATTTTGACGTCATCCTCGTCGGCGAGGATTTTTGCTATTTGATTGGCAATTGCCACTGAGCGGTGTTTCCCGCCCGTGCAACCTATTGCAATGGTTGCGAATCTCTTGTTTTCTTTGCGGTAACCAGCTAAGACATGTTTCAGACCTGCCGCGTAGTGTTTTAAAAACTCTTCGACACCTGGCTGCGATAGAACGTATTCGGAAACCTCGGAATCGTTTCCGGTCTTGGCTCTTAGCTCTTCTCTCCAGTGAGGATTTGGAATGAATCGAGCATCAGCAACAAGGTCAGCATCGGCTGGAAGCCCATATTTGAACCCAAAGCTCATGACATTTACCTTAAGCGAGCGGGAATTTGCGTCAAAGGCTTCAGCGACTCGATTGGTGAGTTGATGCACGTTCGAGTCAGAGGTGTCGAAGACTAGATCTGCGCTCTCACGAAGCCCAAGTAGTTCTTTGCGCTCTTTGGCAATACCATCCAACACTGTCCCATCCGCTTGGAGAGGGTGAGGTCGCCTAACGGATTCAAAACGCTTCACCAAAGCCGAATCATTTGCCTCTAGAAATAACAAGCGAACGTTTATTTCACGTTGGCGAAGTTGAGTTAGGTGAACCTGAAGATCATTGAAGAACTCGCCACCTCTTACATCGATGATCACCGCGATTCTCGGGAGCGCGGCCTTGCTTAGAGAAAAGAGGTCGCTAATCGGGCCAAGAAGTTGAGGCGGAAGGTTGTCAATTACATACCATCCTTGGTCTTCTAGCGCATTGCCCACCGTGGATCGCCCAGCACCAGACATGCCGGTGACAACCAGCAATTCCGGTTTCTTCGTGGCTTCCATGACTCCCCTGCAAGTTCAAGCACTAGGTTAGCCCTTCGGCGTGTCGCGTGTGTGTCGAATTTATTAATCTGTGAGTGAAGTTTTGATTTGGTTGGCCAATTTGGCACTAAAACCAGGCAATTGTGCAATCTCGTCTTCTGTTGCGATTTTTATCCGCTTAAGGGATCCAAACTTGCGAAGCAGAGTTCTTGCTTTCGCCTCTCCCAGTCCAGGAATATCCTCGAGTGCTGATGCAATTGACTTGCTGCGCTTAGCGCGTTGAGCTGTGATTGCAAAGCGGTGCGCCTCATCACGAATGCGTTGCAACAAGAAAAGTTCCTCGCTAGTTCTTGGCAAAATCACTGGATAATCGCTACCCATAACAAAGATTTCCTCCATGCGTTTTGCTAGCGTTGCGATTGCAATTCCCGAAACATTTGAATCCTTCAAGGCCTTAATGGCTGCATTACGCTGAGGTAGACCGCCGTCGATGAGCAGAAGCGATGGCCGGTAGCTGAATTTCTCTCCAGCTGATTCCTCTTGCAGGTATTTCAATCTCCTAGTTAAAACTTGATAAATCGATTCAGTATCGTCTGCGGTCTCGAGGTTGAATCTTCTGTAGTGGTCCTTTTTCGGCAGTCCATCCTCGAACACCACCATGGAGCCGACGGTTCCCGTGCCCGAAAGGTGTGAGATGTCAAAACACTCGATTCGTAGCGGCGCATTCTCCATCTGAAGCGCCTTTTGAATTCCTGAGAGCGCATCCGCTCTTGCTGCAAAGTCTGAGGTGCGTTTGAGCTTATAAGAATTCAGCGCTTGTGACGCATTTGTGTTTGCCGTTTGAGAGAGCTTGGCTTTATCCCCGCGTTTAGGGATTAGAACTTCAACCTTCGAGCCTCGAAGATTACTCAACCAGGCTTCCAGTGCTTTTCCGTCAGCAGGTGTCTCCGGAACTAATACTGTTCTCGGAATCTCTACAGGTTCGCCTTTTCCACTGGGCGTGTAGATGTCTTGGATGACATACTCAAGCAATTCAGGGTTGCTTCTTTCAAGCTCCAGGTCAACCACTAGCGAACGGTTTCCTCTGATCCTGCCGCCTCGAATAATGAAAATTGATACCGCCGCCGAGAGGTTATCGCGTGCTATACCTATCAAATCTGCGTCAGTGTCGTCGGTGAAGACTAGGGTGCTCTTCTCAAGAACCTTTTCAAGGGCTTGTATGTCGTCGCGATAATGCGCCGCCAGCTCATAATTTTGCTCCTCAGAAGCCTTCGCCATCCGCTCCTTGAGCTCAACTACGTGACCTTCGCTACCAGATGCGATGAAGTCGCCAAGTCTTTTGGCTAGGGCTTTGTGGTCGGGTTTCGAGATTCTTCCAACGCAAGGCGCGGAGCACTTACCAATATCCGCCAAAAGGCAAGCACGGTTCTGGCGTTTCGCTCTTTGATAGATGCCTGTGGTGCAAGAGCGAATGGGGTAGACCTTGAGCAGTGTTTCCAGAGTCTCTTTTGCCACCCAGGCTTGTGGGTAGGGCCCGAAATACTTGGCTCCCTTTATTTCCCTGTTTCTAGTCAGAAAAGCTCTAGGCACCTCATCCGCCATTGTTATCGCAAGATATGGGTAGGTCTTGTCGTCTCGAAAACGAACATTGAACGGCGGGTCAAACTCTTTGATCCACATGAACTCGAGCTGAAGAGCCTCGTTCTCCGTGTCAACGATCGTCCACTTCACATCGCCTGCTGCCAAAAGCATGCGCTGGGTGCGCTCGTGAAGCGACTGCAGTGGGCCGAAGTAGTTGGTTAGCCGAGCTCTAAGGTTCTTGGCCTTTCCAACATAAAGCACCTTGCCAGATGCATCCAAAAAACGATAGACACCCGGTTGAGTAGGAATCTCACCGGTGTTCGGCCTGAAGCTTAGGTCCTTAGCCATTACCCAAGCATTGTCGCTAAGAATTTGCCGGTGTGGCTCTCCTTGGACTTGGCCACGGTTTCCGGGGTTCCTTGGGCCACTACCAACCCGCCGCCCGAGCCGCCCTCTGGACCCATATCGACAATCCAGTCGGCACAACGAATCACATCTAAATTGTGCTCGATAACAAGGACGGTATTTCCCTTTTCTACAAGGGAGTTCAGCACTAGAAGTAGCTTTCGAACATCTTCGAAGTGCAAACCGGTGGTCGGTTCATCAAGGACATAGATGGTTTTACCGGTTGAGCGCCGTTGCAATTCGGTAGCCAGCTTCACTCGCTGTGCCTCACCACCGGAGAGGGTTGTTGCAGATTGACCCAAGCGAACATAACCAAGACCAACCTCAACCAGAGTGTTGAGGAATCTCGCAATAGAGTTGATTGGAGCAAAAAATTCTGCCGCCTCGGAAATCGGCATGTTCAGAACATCGCCAATCGACTTGCCCTTGTATTTAACCTGGAGTGTTTCACGGTTATAGCGAGCACCCTTGCAGTCTTCGCACATTACATAAACATCCGGTAGGAAGTTCATCTCTAT
The DNA here is from genome assembly GCA_021741585.1 of Aquiluna sp. Lineage (GTDB taxonomy): Bacteria > Actinomycetota > Actinomycetes > Actinomycetales > Microbacteriaceae > Aquiluna. Next base: position 121,931 of record JAIOXN010000001.1, read on the forward strand.
CCGAATTGTTCCATCGCCGGCGCAGGTTTCACACCTGCCGCCTTTGACGTTGAATGAGAAGCGTCCTTGTAGGTACCCTCGAACCTTTGATTCGGTAGTTTCCGCGAAGAGCTTTCTGATGTGGTCAAAAACCCCGGTGTAGGTTGCGGGATTAGATCTCGGAGTTCTGCCAATTGGTGCCTGGTCAACGTGCACCACCTTGTCCAGTTGCTCGAGCCCTTCGACCCTGATGTGCTTGCCAGCAACGCCTTTTGCCTTGTTTAGCTTGTTAGCCAACACTTCATAGAGCACATCATTTACTAATGATGATTTTCCAGATCCGCTGACGCCGGTAACCGCGGTCATGACGCCAAGTGGGAACTCAACATCAATGTTTTGAAGGTTGTTCTCTTTTGCGCCGACAACCCTAATTTTCCGATTCGGGTCCACTTTGCGGCGCTTCTTTGGTGCCTCAATCTTGACTCGCCCAGAAAGGAAATCCCCGGTAATCGAATTCTTATTGCTCAAAATCTCTTTGTAGCTTCCAGAGTGGACCACTTCCCCACCGTGCAAACCTGCTCCAGGACCGATATCAACCAACCAGTCAGCTGCTCTAATGGTGTCCTCATCGTGCTCTACAACAATCAAGGTGTTACCCAGGTCACGGAGTTTGATCAAGGTCTCAATAAGTCTTAGGTTGTCGCGCTGGTGCAAACCAATTGACGGTTCGTCAAGCACGTAAAGCACACCTGTGAGGCCGGCTCCAATTTGAGTCGCAAGCCTGATGCGTTGCGCCTCGCCTCCGGACAGAGAGCCTGCGGAGCGCTCTAACGAGAGATATTCCAAGCCAACCGCTAAAAGGAAATCGAGCCGTGCACGAATCTCTCTGAGCACCTGGGCTGCGATAGTTGCCTCACGATCGGTGAGACCAACCGAGTCAAAGAAGTTGTGGGCGTTTTTCAGGCTCATGGCGGAAACATCGTGGATCGACTTGCCGTGCACGGTGACCGCTAGGACCTCTGGTCGCAACCTTGCTCCTTCACAAGCGGGGCATGGGATTTCTCTTAGGAATTCAGACCACTTCCCCCTGAGCCAATCGCTGTCTGATTCCAGATAGCGACGCTCAACATATGGCAAAACACCTTCAAAGCCTGAGGTGTAGCGCATCTCACGGCCGTACTTTGATTTCCATTTGACCTGGACCTCAAAATCGTTGCCTCGAAGGACAGCTTGCTGAGTCTCCTCGGAGAGCTGCTCCCAAGGAGTGTCTAGGGAAAATTCGAGATCGTTTGCCAAGCCCTGAATTAGCCTGGTGAAGTAGCTGTAGAGACCCTTGCCCTGGGTTGACCATGGCAGAATCACACCTTGATTAATGCTGGCTCCAGGGTCTCCAATTACCAACTCTGCGTCAACCGCCATCTTGGTGCCAAGACCCGAGCAGGTGGTGCAGGCACCAAATGGTGCGTTAAAGCTGAAGGTTCTTGGTTCGATTTCAGTTAGCGCCAAATCGTGCTCGTTTGGACAACTGAGTCGTTCCGAGAAGGTGCGAGTCTTGCCCTCGTCCAAAAAATCTACAATGACACGGCCATCGGCTAGCTTGAGTGCGGTTTCGATGGAGTCTGTGAGCCTGGATCCGATGTCATCTTTGATCACCAGGCGGTCTACAACTACTGAGATGTCGTGTTTGAAGCTCTTTTTGAGCGGCTTTGCCTCGGTGAGAACAAGCGTTTCCCCATCTACTACAGCTCTGGCGTAACCCTGAGACTGCAAGGAGGCAAAGAGATCTACGAACTCCCCTTTTTTCTGTTGGACAATTGGTGCGAGAAGCTGGAATCTAGTCCCGGCATCGAGGGTCAGTAGCTGATCAACAATCGCCTGTGGGGTCTGCTTTGAGATTATTTCGCCACATTCGTGGCAGTGTGGTACGCCGATTCGGGCCCAGAGTAATCTCAAATAGTCGTGAATCTCGGTAATGGTTCCAACCGTAGATCTTGGGTTGCGATTTGTGGATTTTTGGTCGATAGAAACCGCAGGGCTGAGACCTTCAATAAAGTCAACGTCAGGTCGATCTACCTGTCCCAAAAACTGTCTGGCATATGCGCTGAGCGACTCAACATAACGGCGTTGACCCTCGGCAAAGATGGTGTCAAAAGCAAGTGAAGACTTTCCGGAACCACTGAGGCCGGTAAAAACAACCATCGAATCCTTGGGGATTTCAAGGTTCAAGTTCTTTAGGTTGTGGACACGAGCGCCCTTGATAGAGAGCTTGGAGCCGGAAGGAGTCTTGATAGTCACTGTAGAAGTCTAGGCATGTCCTGCGGCATCAAATTGCCGCACCTCGCGTTTGAGTTCACTAATTTCATCTCGAATTCGTGCCGCTAATTCAAATTGCAACTCTGAGGCAGCTAACTTCATCTGGGCATCCAGCTCGAGGATGGTTGCAATCAAGGCTTCCTTGCCCTGAGAGCCAACCGAAGTCCTAGGTTTTAAGCCAGCTTTGGCCTTGCCACCCTTACCGAGTTCCTTGATTAGTTCTTCGGTATCAACCTCTTCGCGCATGAGCTGATCCGTGATATCCGCAATCTTTTTGCGCAGCGGTTGTGGATCAACTCCATGGGCAACGTTGTAGGCAACCTGTTTCTCTCTGCGGCGATTGGTCTCATCAATCGCCTTAGCCATCGAATCCGTGATTCGATCGGCATACATGTGAACCTCACCATTGATGTTTCTGGCAGCACGACCTATGGTCTGGATCAACGATGTGGCTGAGCGCAAGAACCCTTCCTTATCGGCATCCAGGATAGAAACCAATGACACCTCTGGAAGGTCTAGACCTTCGCGCAATAGGTTGATGCCCACAAGCACGTCGTAGACGCCTTGGCGTAGCTCCCTGAGCAGCTCGACTCTTCGAAGTGTGTCGACATCAGAGTGGAGGTAGCGAACTCTGACTCCCATTTCCGTGAAGTACTCGGTGACCTCCTCAGCCAGTCGCTTTGTGAGGGTTGTAACGAGCACTCTTTCGTCCTTGGCGGTGCGGACTCTGATTTCCTCTAACAGGTCATCAATCTGGCCCTTAGATGGCTTGATGACAATCTGTGGGTCGACCAAACCAGTTGGGCGAATGATCTGTTCGACGACACCGTCTGATTTTGCAAGCTCGTATTTTCCCGGTGTTGCAGAAAGGTACACCGTTTGCCCTACTCGCTCCAAGAATTCTTCAAATCGAAGCGGGCGGTTATCCAGGGCAGATGGCAACCTAAAGCCGTGCTCAACCAGAGTTCTTTTTCTTGAAGCATCGCCAGCGCTCATCGCACCAATTTGTGGGACGGTCACGTGAGACTCGTCGATGACAGTGAGAAAGTCTTCTGGGAAGTAATCCAGCAAACAGGCTGGTGCTTCTCCTACCTCCCTGGCATCAATGTGGCGCGAGTAGTTCTCAATTCCAGAGCAGAACCCAATCTCGCGAATCATCTCGAGGTCAAACGTGGTTCTCATCTTGATTCGTTGGGCTTCTAGGAGCTTTCCCTGTCGCTCAAAGTCCTTATAGCGGTGCTCGAGTTCTTCCTCGATAGCCTCAATGGCACTGGCCATGCGTTCAACTGGCGCAACGTAGTAGGACGCCGGGTAAATGGCGACGCTTTCGCGTTCCATCAGAACTTCCCCTGTTAATGGGTGAATTCGATAGATTTTCTCGATTTCATCACCAAAGAACTCGATGCGAGTGGCTTCTTCGTCATAAACCGCGATTACTTCCACTGTGTCGCCTTTGACTCTGAAGTTTCCTCTTGTGAATTCGATGTCGTTTCGTTGGTATTGGATTGCGACCAGACCTCGGATCAGCTCATCTCGGTCGATTCGCTGCCCAACTTTCAGCGGTAGTGATTGTGCCAAGTACTCCTTGGGAGCGCCAAGACCATAGATGCAGGAAACTGTTGCAACCACGATCACGTCTCGTCGAGACAGTAGCGACATGGTTGCCGAATATCTCAGGCGTTCAACCTCTTCGTTGATTGTTGAGTCCTTTTCAATGAAGGTGTCGGTTTGCGGAACATAAGCCTCGGGTTGGTAGTAGTCGTAATAGCTAACGAAGTACTCAACCGCATTATCGGGGAACATCTCGCGTAATTCGCTAGCTAGCTGTGCAGCCAGGGTCTTATTGTGAGCAATCACCAGGGTTGGGCGTTGAACTTTTTCAATCAACCAGGCGGTGGTTGCTGACTTTCCGGTTCCGGTGGCGCCCAGCAAAACAATGTCTCGTTCGCCGTCGTTTATACGCTTGGTAAGTTCAGCAATTGCGGTTGGCTGATCTCCGGATGGTTGGTATGGGCTAACCACTTTGAAGGGTTTTAGTTCTGGGTCAGCCATCACTACAGCTTAAGCGACAAAGCCTTGAAAAACTTCCTCGCTTCGTGCGATTAGTTCCTCGAGTGAACAATCAGAATTCATTACGATATCGGCAACCAATTCCCGCTCTTGATCGGTTGCCTGGGCTGCAACTCTGGCTCGAGCCTCGGCCTCCTGCATCCCGCGGTTCTCAACCAGCCTTCGAATCCGAACCGTCTCTGGGCAAGAGACGGCAACGACCTTGTCGAACTTTAACGGAGACTGAGTTTCAACGAACAGCGGGATCGTGTAGATAACCACACCAGAGAGTTCTTGGGTGCGCTTATTGGCCAAATCCTGAATGAGCGGATGAAGAATCGACTCCAATAGTTTCCTTGATTCAGGAGAGGCGAAAGCTTTCTTTGCGAGTGCTTGACGGTCTAGATGTCCATTCGACTCCAAAACCTCTGAGCCAAAGTGTTTAACTACCTGCCGTAGACCCTCTGTACCAGGTTCAACAACCTCGCGAGCGAGCTGGTCTGCATCGATTTCGGTTGCGCCTAGCTCCACCCATCTTTTTGCGATGGTGGATTTTCCGGATCCAATTCCTCCGGTTAGTGCAATCAGCATCTTCAAAGGATAAAACAAAGCCGGGGTTGCAATAGCAACCCCGGCGATGAATTAGTTATTTACTTATCGCCAGATAGCTTGTCGCGAAGTGCGGCAAGTGACTCATCGGCTGCAAGGGTTCCTTCTTTAGCATCGCTACCGGCAGAAGCGCTTGGCTCCTGAGCGGCAGGTGCGTCTGGAATTGAGGCTAGGTGCTCTGCAGCAGCCTTAGCCTGAACCTTGTGGGTCTCCCAACGAGTGTGAGCCTCGGCGTATTCTGCTTCCCACTTGGTGCGGGCTTCTTCAAAGCCTGGCTTCCATTCGCTGGTTGCAGGGTCGAAGCCCTCTGGGTAACGGTACTGACCGTTCTCGTCGTAGTCTGCGGACATTCCATAAAGCACTGGATTGAAGTCTGCGCCTTCGGCGTCAACTTCCTCAAGTGCCTGCTTTAAGGAAAGCGAGATGCGGCGACGCTCTAGGTCGATGTCGATCAACTTGACGAATACGTCCTGGTTGACAGAAACGACCTGGTCTGCGTGCTCAACGTGCTTTGCAGAAAGCTCTGAGATGTGGACTAGACCCTCGATACCGTCGGCAACGCGAACGAATGCACCGAATGGAACGATCTTGGTGACCTTTCCAGGGATGTACTGTCCAATTGCGTGGGTGCGAGCAAATAGCTGCCATGGGTCTTCCTGAGTTGCCTTCAAAGACAATGAGACGCGCTCACGGTCGTTGTCAACTTCTAGAACCTCAACGGTAACTTCCTGACCAACCTCAACAACTTCGCTGGCGTGCTCAATGTGCTTCCAGCTCAGCTCTGAAACGTGGACTAGACCGTCCACGCCACCAAGGTCGATGAATGCACCGAAGTTCACGATCGATGAAACAACACCGGTGCGAACCTGTCCCTTGACTAGGTCGTTTAGGAAGGTGGTGCGGTTAGCGGTCTGGCTCTGCTCCAAGAGTGCGCGACGAGAAAGCACAACGTTGTTGCGGTTCTTGTCTAGCTCAAGGATCTTTGCCTCAACCTCGGTACCAAGGTATGGACCTAGGTCGCGAACGCGACGCATTTCGATGAGGGAAGCAGGTAGGAAGCCTCGTAGACCGATGTCCACGATTACACCACCCTTGACTACCTCAATAACGGTACCGGTGACAACGCCATCGGCTTCCTTGATGCGCTCCACGTCGCCCCAGGCGCGCTCGTACTGAGCACGCTTCTTGGAAAGAATTAGGCGGCCTTCTTTGTCTTCTTTCTGAAGAACAAGGGCCTCGATTGCGTCTCCAACCTTAACGATGTCGTTAGGGTCTGCGTCCTGACGGATGGAGAGTTCGCGGGATGGGATGACACCTTCGGTTTTATACCCAACGTCTAGAAGCACCTCGTCGCGATCAATCTTTACAACGGTTCCCGAAATCAGGTCTCCGTCGTTGAAGAACTTGAGGGTGGCTTCGACTGCAGCTAGAAATTCTTCAGCTGAACCAATGTCGTTTACTGCGATCTTCGCAGGCTTTGCTGTGGCTTTAGTTGCCATAAATGTGGTTACTCCACTTTGTTTTACTCGGGTCGTGCCAAAACCAAATGAATCATTTGCTTTTTAGCCCGACGATTCGGACAGGATTTAGTGCAAAATGCACCTTGTGAATCCTACACGCTTCTCTAGTGACCCGCCAGCTCCCAGTTGCTGCCAACTCCAATGTGAACCTCAAGAGGCACTGATAGCTCTGCAACATCTCGCATACACTCCGTTGCCAACTGCGTAAGCCTTTCAAGTTCACCAGGAGCCACTGCAAATACAAGTTCGTCGTGAACCTGTAGCAACAACTTGGAAGCTAGGCCCTCTGCCTTCAATTTCTTGTCGACGCTAATCATCGCGAGCTTCATAATATCGGCCGCGGTGCCTTGAATTGGCGCGTTTAGTGCAGCCCGTCTAGCATTTTCTCGAATCTGAAATATCTTCGAGTTCAAATCTGGGAATGGTCGCCTCCTGCCGTATTCGGTCACTGTGTAGCCGAGGGATTTTGCTCCTTGGACAACCTTCTCAAGGTATGACTTCACTCCCCCGAATCTCTCGAAGTAGTCGCTCATGAGTTGCTTGGCTTCCTTACCCGTGATTCTCAGCTGTCTACCTAAACCGTATTCACTCAGACCATATGCCAGCCCGTAGCTCATTGCCTTGACCTTGGAACGCATTGCGGAATCCACTTCGCTTGGTTCGACTCCGTAGATTCTGGCCCCAACAAAGTTGTGTAAATCCTCACCCTTCTGGAATGCCTCGATCAGCCCAGCATCCTTTGAAAGGTGAGCCATGATTCGCATTTCAATCTGGGAATAGTCAGCCGTCAATAAGGTTTCAAAACCCTCACCAGCAATAAATGCACTGCGAAGTCTTTGGCCGCGCTCGGTCTTGATTGGGATGTTCTGCAGGTTTGGATTTTCGCTCGATAGTCGTCCCGTTGAGGTTCCAGTTTGCGAATAGGTTGTGTGGATTCGACCGTCTGGCTCGATGGCTTTGATCAAAGTCTCGGTCATCTGGCGCAGTTTTGTGGCATCACGGTGCGCCAACAGGCGCTCCAAAAATGGATGCTCGGTCTGTTCAAATAATGTGGCTAGTGCTTCTGCATTGGTTGAGAAGCCAGTCTTGACGCTCCTGGTTCCCTGCATTCCAAGCTCTTCAAACAGGACGGTTTGAAGCTGTTTGGGACTGGCAAGGTTTACCTCGTGGCCGATGATGGCATAAGCCTCTTTTGCAATTTCGTCCACTTCTTGGGTTAGCTCATCGAACTGTGCCTGTAAGACTTCTGCATCAACGGCTATTCCGGTTTGTTCCATCTGAGACAGCACAAAAGTTGCAGGAAGCTCGATGTCTCGATAAACCGACAGCGAGTTTTCTGATTCAAGGTGTGCCAGCAAGACCGATGCTAGGGAGGCATAAATCCAGGCATCCAATGATGGGTCAGATTCGGAGAGGAGTTCGTTTGGATCCTGTCGCTCGATGTCGATACCGGCGTGAGTGCGGATCAAGGAGTCTGGAACGAGGTCTTTTTCCACGGGGTCAACAATGTATGCCGCTAGAAGGACGTCATCTATCACCGGCCCAAGGGTGATTCCGATTTCACTTAGTCGCTTTGCCAAGCCCTTGGCATCCCAGGCCCCGAAATTCCCCGCTTGCAATACTTCGGAAATCTCTCCTACGCCATCCCAATTTAGTCGAACATCGGTTGTGGCAATTCCAAAGCCAACAATCTTGGAGTCGGAAATCTCGACCTGAACAAATGATCGGCCGGTTGTGATCAATTCTCTAATCTTCGCCAGATTCCCAATCTCTGAATCGACCGGCTTGTCGGGCAGTCCTGCTGCGACAATCTCGGCTGCAGATGGAACGGGCTCAACACTGGCTGGAATTGCTGGGGTTTCCGATTCGATCTTGGCCGTGAAGACTTTGTGCTGCGTGCCGTTAGCACCCCGAAGAGCCAGGACTCTTGTCAGTAGTGTTCGGAAGGAGAGTTTTGCGAAGGTCTCGCGAAGTGCGCTCTCGTTCACCGGACCGAGTTCCAGGTCATCCAGGGTGAATTCAAATTCCAGATCGCGCAATAGGTGATTCAAGCGACGGTTTCGAACCGCAAGTTCTTGGTGTTCGCGAAGACTCTCCCCCACCTTGCCTGGAATCTCATCAGCTCGCTCCAAAATTGCACTCAGAGAACCATATTCTTGAATCCACTTGGCGGCGGTTTTAGGTCCAACACCTGGGATTCCTTTGAGGTTGTCAGAGGTCTCGCCAACCAGAGCGGCGAGTTCCGGATACTGCTTGGCGTGAACGCCGTACTTCTCATAAACGGCAGCGTCATCCATACGAGCAAGATTCATCACACCTTTGACTGGATAAAGAATCGTGACATTCTCGGTTATGAGCTGGAAGGTATCGCGATCTCCAGAAACTACGAATACCCGCATCCCGGACTCTTCGCCCAAGACGCTAAGTGAAGCCAGAAGATCGTCTGCCTCAAAGTTTTCTCTAGAGACTGTTGTGATGTTCATCGCCGTAAGGGCTTCGACCAAAAGCTCGGTCTGTCCGATGAATTCTTCTGGGGTCTCTCCTCTGGTGCCCTTGTATTCCGGTAACTCCTCAGTGCGGAAACTGTGGCGGGATACGTCGAATGCCACGCACAAGTGCGTCGGCTTCTCTAATTCGAGAATGTTCAACATCATCGAGATGAAGCCGTGCACTGCATTGGTGTGCTGACCAGCAGCATTCTTAAAGTTCTCTGGATTCAGCGCATAGAAGGCACGAAAAGCCAACGAGTGACCGTCAATCAACAGGAGGGTAGGCTTTTCGGAAGGCTGCATGCTGGTTAGCCTACCTTTTTGAGGAGAGAACAAGATGACTCAGGACTCGGTTCGCGCAGACGACAAAGCTTTGGAAGTAATGGGAATGCGTGGCTTGGGTGCGCTGGCTGACTCAATGGGCATCAAACTTGTTGAGCTCTCTGCTGAAAGGGCTGTCGCAACCATGCCGGTAACTGGAAACACTCAACCACTGGGGCTATTGCACGGTGGAGCGCATGTGGTGCTCGGCGAGTCTTTGGGAAGCTTCGCCGCAAATGTTTTTGCTCACCCAGGCGGATACGCAGTGGGCATTGAAATTAATGCATCTCACCACGGCTCAATAACTGAGGGAATTGTTACCGGAACCTGCACCGCAATCAAGCTTGGCAAGACTCTGACTACTCACGAAATCAAAATGACCGATGAGGCAGGACGATTATTGTCCACGGTTCGAATCACAAACCTGATTCGAGCAAAGAGCGCCTAAGTTACTTTTCGCCCAGCTGCTCGATAACGGTCTTGGCAACCTGAGCCATCGTGAGCCTGCGGTCCATGGAAGCTTTTTGAATCCACCTGAAAGAATCTGGTTCAGTGAGGTTCATCTTGGACTGCAAGAGTCCCTTTGCCCGATCCATGAGCTTGCGGGTTTCGAGGCGGTCGCTCAGATCCGCAATCTCATTTTCAAGAGAAACCAATTCTTCGTGGCGAGATAGCGCGATTTGGATTGCGGGCAGAAGGTCAGTTGGTTTAAATGGCTTTGTTACATAAGCCATAGCGCCGGCTTCAGCAGCACGGGAAACTAAATCTGCCTGGCTAAATGCGGTCAAAAGGACAACTGGAATTTTCAACTCTGCGATTTTCTCAGCGGCGGTGATGCCATCCATTTTTGGCATCTTGATGTCCATGACCACCAGGTCTGGTTCAAGCTCAGTTGCAAGCTTCACGGCCTCTTCGCCATCGGCGGCCTCGCCAACAACGGAATATCCTGCTTCCTGGAGCGTTGCAACGACATCCATCCGAATCAGACCTTCGTCCTCGGCAACAACAACTTTTAGAGCTTCTTCCATGCTCTAACTTTAGTCTTAGCTAAAAGAAATCCACTAGACTTTCTGTGCTTGGCCGGAATGGCGGAACGGCAGACGCGAAGCACTCAAAATGCTTTGTCCTATGGGCGTGTGGGTTCAAATCCCACTTCCGGCACAAAAAAATGCGGTGGGTTTCCCCACCGCATTTTGTGTTTAATCCTTAGCTTGAATACCCAGGAGCCGCAGCGTGTACTGCATCGCCAACTCTGTGGACTCTTAGGGAGTTAGTTGAACCCGGGATTCCTGGAGGGGAACCTGCCACGATGACGACCTCGTCGCCAACGCGGCACTTGCCTGAAGCTAGAACGATCTCGTCAACCTGCTTGATCATGTCATCGGTGTGCTTCACCTGGTCCACGATGAAAGTTGTTGCACCCCAAACCAGAGCCAACTTTCTGCGTACTTCTTCACTAGGGGTGAACGCGAGGACAGGAACGCTTGAGCGCAGGCGAGAAACACGGCGCAAAGTGTCACCGGACTCGGTGAACACACAAACGTACTTGGAGCCTAGAAGTTCAGCGATCTCCATGGCGGCAAGCACCACAGCACCGGAGTGAGTGTGAGGCTTGGTACCAAGTGATGGAATGCGGTCCAAACCGTTTTCCTCGGTGGACTCAATGATCTTTGCCATCACCTTGACAGTCTCGATTGGGAATTCTCCAACGGAGGTTTCACCAGAGAGCATTAGTGCATCTGCACCATCCAGAACAGCGTTCGCGACGTCTGAGGTCTCCGCTCTGGTTGGGCGGGATGCTGTGATCATGCTCTCAAGCATCTGGGTTGCAACGATTACCGGCTTTGCCCAACGACGTGCTAGTTCAACGGCACGCTTTTGGACAAGTGGAACCTGCTCGAGCGGCAATTCAACTCCAAGGTCACCTCTAGCGACCATGACGCCATCAAATGCGTCGATGATTTCTTCAAGGGCAGCAACCGCTTGAGGCTTTTCAACCTTTGCGATAACTGGAATGAAGCGACCCTCTTCTGCCATGATCTCGTGAACGCGAACGATGTCCTTTGCGTTTCTCACGAAGCTCAATGCAATCATGTCAGCACCAAGCTTCAGGGCCCAACGCAAGTCGTCCTCGTCCTTCTCGGACAGGGCCGGAACGTTCACCGCAACACCTGGCAGGTTGATGCCCTTGTTGTTTGAAACTGGGCCACCGTACTCAACGACTGTAGTTACGGTCGTTGTGCTGACTTCGGTTGCACGAAGGGCGATCTTTCCGTCATCAATCAAGATAGCGTCTCCAGCTTTGACGTCGCCAGGAAGGCCTTTGTAGGTGGTCGAGCAGATGTTCACATCGCCCTGAATGTCGTCTGTTGTGATCTTGAAGGTTGCGCCGTTATCTAGGAAGACTTTGTCTTCTGCGAATCGGCCAAGACGAATCTTTGGACCCTGAAGGTCGACCAAGATACCAACTGGTTTGCCAGCAGCATCAGCAGCCTTACGGATGGTCTTGTAGACACCCTCGTGAACCTCGTGGGAGCCGTGGCTGAGGTTCATGCGGGCGATGTCAACGCCTGCTTCAATAACTTCAAGTGCCTTGTCGTAGTCCGCGATTGCAGGCCCGAACGTGGCCACTATTTTTGCGCGTCTCATTTACTGTAGATACCTTTTCCTTTTTAGCTGTAAACCGAAATTGGTTTATCAGTTGGCTTCACTGGGAACGGAAGCTGTGTCTCACCTTCGAGGTGCTTGTCAATCGCGGCAGCGGCGGCGCGACCCTCGGCAATAGCCCAAACTATCAGAGATTGCCCTCGGCCGGCATCACCTGCGACGAAAACTCCGTCGGCAATGTGGTACTGACCATCGCGAGCTAGATTACCTCGCGAATCCAATGGAGTTTGTAACTGTGCGGTTAAATCTTGTGTTTCTGGACCTGTAAAACCAAGTGCCAGGAACACTAGATCTGCCGGCATGATTCGCTCAGTGCCAACCTTTGGAATTCGCTTACCGTCGACGAACTCGGTGTCCGCGACTCTTACTCCGACTAGCCTGCCATTCTCCCCTACAAACTCAACGGTTGAATGGGCATAGAGGCGCTCGCCGAATTCTTCGTGGGCACTCGCAACCTCAAACAGGTTGGGCACCGATGGCCACGGCTGGTCTTCAGTGCGGTGGTCGGCAGGCTTCTTGCCAATTGCTAGCGTGCTAACTGATAGCGCTCCCTGTCTGGTTGCAGTACCAAGGCAGTCGGCTCCGGTGTCGCCGCCACCAAGAATTACAACATGCTTCCCGGAGGCATTGATTTGGTTTTCCAGCTGGTCCCCGGCAACGGCCTTGTTGGACTGTGTCAAATACTCCATGGCGAAGTGAACGCCATCGAGGTCTGCACCTGGAACATCAAGGGATCTTGGAACCATTGCGCCGGTAGCAATCAAAACAGCGTCATAGCGTCGCTTGAGATCTTCCCAGCTGATGTCCACGCCGACGTTTACCGAGGTGCGGAATCTAGTTCCCTCGGCCTCCATCTGGGCCAATCGACGATCAAGGTGCATTTTTTCCATTTTGAAATCTGGGATGCCGTAGCGGAGGAGCCCACCAATGCGGTCATCGCGCTCATATACAGCAACGGTGTGACCGGCCCTAGTTAGCTGCTGAGCAGCTGCCAAGCCGGCAGGGCCGGATCCAACCACGGCAATGGTCTTACCTGTTAGTCGTTCCGGAATGCTTGGGGTTACGTATCCAGCATCAAAGGCGTCATCAATGATTGACACTTCAATCTCTTTGATGGTGACCGCAGGTTGGTTAATGCCTAGAACACAGGCACTCTCACAGGGTGCAGGACAAAGTCTTCCCGTAAATTCCGGGAAGTTGTTGGTTGCGTGAAGGCGGTCAATCGCCTCTCTGTTGCGATCGCGGTGAGTCAGGTCATTCCACTCAGGAATCAAGTTGCCCAGTGGGCAGCCTGCATGACAGAAAGGAATTCCACAGTCCATGCAGCGAGAGGCTTGGGCTTTTACAACCTCACCATTTCGCTTGGCATAGACCTCTTTCCAGTCCTGGATTCGCACTGGAACCGGCCTGCGTGGAGCAGTTTCACGCTCTGTGATGTTCATGAAGCCTTTTGGATCAGCCACGGGTCACCTCCAAGATTTGGGTCCACACTTCTTCGCCGTCTAATTCGATCCCGCCGGTCTTGGCATTGTTTTGAATATCCAAAATCTTGGCGTAATCCCTAGGCATAACTCTTACGAAGTTTGCAATCTCTGAATCAAAGCTATCCAAGAGGGATTGCGCAAGGTTTGAGCCAGTGTTTTCAACGTGCTCGGTCAATAGCTCTCTGAGTGTCTGAGCATCAGCCTCTGAAAGGTTGGCAAGGACCAACTCTCCGGAGGCAAGTGCTTCACGGTTCACTCGGGCTTCGGAGAGCTTATAAACATAGGCAATTCCACCGGACATACCGGCACCTAGGTTGATACCGGTGCGACCAAGAATTGCGACAACTCCCCCGGTCATGTACTCGAGGGCGTGATCTCCCACGCCTTCAGAGACTGCTCTTGCGCCAGAGTTTCTGACCATGAATCGCTCTCCGACAACACCGTTTAGGAAAATCGACCCAGAGGTTGCTCCGTAACCGACTACGTTTCCAGCTATGACGTTCTCGGCTGCAATGAAGCCTGCACCAAGAGGTGGTCGGACCGAAATGTCTCCTCCGGAAAGGCCCTTGCCAACATAGTCGTTGCAGTCACCGGTGATGTTGATTTTGATGCCCCGAGGCATAAAGGCTCCAAGAGACTGACCTGCTGATCCTTTTAGGTTCAGCGTTAGAGTTCCAGGGTTCAGCCCTTGTTCTCCCCAGCGAGCAGTCAGTTCGTTTCCGAGCATCGTGCCAATAGCTTGGTTGGTGTTGTTGATCTCGAGATCTAGAGTCACAGCCTTGCCATCCTTGAGGGCAGCCGATGCGAGCTCAATAAGCGGGAAGTCAAAGTGATTCTCCAGCTCGTGATCTTGCTCGGTTGTTCTCCTGAGATTTTGAGTGGAGACGATGTCTTGCGCAGCAAAGATTGGAGCCAAGTCCAAACCATCGGCCTTCCAGTGATGAATCGCCTTATTAACATCAAGCAATTCAACGTGGCCAATTGCCTCATCAAGAGACCTGAAACCAAGTTCTGCAAGATATTCACGAACTTCTTGAGCAAGGAACTCGAAGAAGTTCACGACGTGATCAGCCTGACCATTAAATCTCTCGCGCAATAGCGGGTTCTGAGTTGCGACTCCAACTGGGCAGGTGTCTAGGTGGCAAACACGCATCAAGATGCAGCCCTCAACAACGAGAGGAGCGGTAGCAAAACCATATTCCTCTGCACCAAGTAACGCGGCGATCACAACATCGCGACCTGTCTTCATTGAGCCATCGACCTGAACCGTGATTCGGTCGCGGAGTCCGTTGAGCAATAGGGTCTGCTGAGCCTCAGCGAGCCCGAGTTCCCAAGGGGTTCCGGCGTGCTTGAGGGAGTTCAGCGGGCTAGCCCCGGTGCCACCATCGTGACCGGAAATCAGCACCACGTCTGCCTTGGCCTTTGCAACACCGGCAGCAACGGTTCCAACACCAAACTGGCTAACCAGCTTGACGTGGACTCTCGCCTTGCGGTTGGCGCGCTTGAGATCGAAGATCAATTGCTTGAGGTCTTCAATCGAATAGATGTCGTGGTGCGGTGGTGGAGAAATAAGTCCAACGCCAGGTGTTGAGTGACGAAGCTCTGCAATCCACGGGTAGACCTTGTGTGGCGGTAATTGGCCACCCTCACCAGGCTTTGCCCCCTGCGCCATCTTGATCTGAATGTCATCGGCATGAGTCAAATACATCGACGTAACACCGAAGCGACCAGAGGCAACCTGCTTCACTGCGCTGCGGCGTTCGCGATCCAAAAGCCTTGCGGTGTCCTCGCCTCCCTCGCCTGTGTTGCTCTTGGCTCCAAGGCGATTCATGGCGATTGCAAGTGTCTCGTGAGCCTCTGGGCTAATTGCACCGAGACTCATCGCACCAGTCGAGAATCGCTTTACGATTTCGGATACCGGTTCAACCTCAGATATATCTAGTTTTGGCCTCAGTCCATCGCGGAACTTGAAGAGTCCACGAAGTGTCATCAAGCGTTCCGCTTGGTCATCCACGGCCTTTGTGTAGTCCTTGAAGATGTCGTAACGCTTCTGCCTAGTTGAGTGCTGAAGCTTGAAAATCGTTTCTGGGTTGAAAAGGTGCGGTGGGCCCTCACGTCGCCATTTCATCTCGCCACCAACCTCAAGAGGCAAGTGCACTTTGGCAGCCCCCTCGAGCGGATATGCCGCCAAGTGACGCTGGTCAATTTCTTGGTGCAAGATCTCTAGGTCAACCCCGCCAAGTTTGGTAACGGTGCCAGTGAAGTAGCGATCAACTAGTTCTTGGCTTAGTCCGATAGCCTCGAAACATTGCGCTCCACCGTAGGAAGCAACGGTTGAGATGCCCATTTTGGACATAACCTTGAGCACTCCCTTACCCAAAGCTTTAACCATGTTCTTGCTGGATCGCTCTGGAGTGATTCCAGTGATTAGCCCACGGATGACCATGTCTTCTGCTGTTTCAAGCGCAAGATATGGGTTGATCGCAGCTGCGCCATAGCCAATCAGTGTCGCCATGTGGTGAACATCGCGAGCATCTCCCGCCTCAACAACAAGGCCTGCACGCATGCGGGTCCCCTGGCGAATCAGGTGGTGATGAACCGCAGATGTTGCAAGAAGTGAAGGGATTGGAGCCCAATCGCTGTTGGAATCGCGGTCGGAAAGAATGATGAATGTGGCGCCTTGGTCTAGGGCCTCATCAACCTCGGTTGCCATCTCGTCCAGGCGCTCTCTTAGAGCATCCGCCCCTTCGATGACGTTGTAAAGGCAAGAGATGACAACGGCTTTGCCGATGTTGTTGGCGCGATCAATGTGCTTGATTCTTGCCAACTCATCATTTGTGAGAATCGGGAAGTCCATTACCAATTGCTTGGCGTGCTCCGGGGTTGCGGTAAGCAG
Organism: Aquiluna sp.; assembly: GCA_021741585.1. Taxonomy (GTDB): domain Bacteria; phylum Actinomycetota; class Actinomycetes; order Actinomycetales; family Microbacteriaceae; genus Aquiluna. The sequence goes on from JAIOXN010000001.1 coordinate 138,258, forward strand.
GTTCTGAACCGGTCCAATTGATGCCGACATCGAGGTAACTACCTCTTCTCGGATAGCGTCCAATGGCGGGTTTGTGACCTGTGCAAACTGCTGGGTGAAGTAGTCAAACAAAAGCCGTGAACGATCTGAAATCGCAGCGATAGGAGTATCTGTACCCATGGCACCAATCGGCTCCTGGCCAGTCTTAGCCATGGGGGCAATAAATTCCTTGAGGTCTTCCTCTGTATAACCAAAGACTCTCTGGCGGCGGTTCACGGAAGCGCTTGAATAGCGAATGTGTTCACGCTCTGGAAGATCGCGCAAGTTGATCATGCTGGTCTCTAGCCATTCACCATAAGGCTCCATCGAAGCAATTTCACTTTTGATTTGCTCATCTTCGATGATCTGACCAGCTTTGGTGTCGATCAAGAACATCTTGCCCGGCTGCAGTCTGCCCTTGCGAACAATTCGCTCTGGAGCGATGTCTGCAACGCCAATTTCAGATGCCAGAATCACAAAACCGTCTTCGGTGACAACAAAGCGCCCTGGGCGAAGGCCGTTGCGGTCAAGTGTTGCTCCAACCATTGAGCCGTCTGTGAACACCACTGCTGCAGGTCCATCCCATGGCTCCATGATCATCGAGTGATATTCGAAGAAGTCTCTGACCTTCGGGTCAAGATCAAGCTGCTTTTCCCAAGCACCTGGAATCATCATCATCATGGCGTGAGGCAAAGATCGCCCAGATAGCACCAGAAGCTCAAGAACTTCATCAAATGTTGCGGAGTCTGATGCTCCGGCACTGACGATTGGCTTTAGCTTGTCTAGGTCTCCCAGAGTCTTGGATTCAAGCTGTGACTCACGGGCCCGCATCCAGTTTGCATTTCCCTTGACCGTATTGATTTCACCGTTGTGGGCAATGAATCTAAATGGGTGAGCTAATGGCCAAGAAGGGAATGTGTTCGTTGAGAAGCGCGAGTGAACCAATGCCAGCATCGATTCGAAGTTCTCATCACTTAGGTCTGGGTAGAACGGCTCCAGCTGCAAGGTGGTAACCATGCCCTTGTAGACAATGGTTCTCATCGAGAGCGATGGGTGATAAATGCCCACCTCGCGTTCGCTACGTTTCCGCAAGCGGAATAGGCGAATCTCGAGTTCAAGATCCTTAGCCTCATCCCTTGAGCCCACAAAAACCTGGTGGATAACCGGCATTGCAGCCTTGGCTAAATCTCCCAAAACTTCTGGTCGAACCGGCACCTCGCGCCAGCCCAGAACTGTGAGGTTTTCTTCAGCGGCTAACTTTTCAAAAAGCGCCTTATCGCGAGCAATATGCTCTGCTTCGAAAAAGACCAAACCAGCGCCATAGCTGCCACGCTCTGGAAGGTCAAAATCCAAGACGCTTCGGAAGAACTTGTCAGGAAGTTGTGTGAGGATTCCGGCGCCATCACCGGTGCCGGCATCAGAACCCACCGCACCACGGTGCTCTAGGTTTCTTAGGGAGGAAAGCGCCATGTCAACAATGTCGTGCCCTGCGGTGCCGCGAAGGGTGGCAACCATGGCCAGACCACACGCATCCTTTTCAGCGCTTGGGTCGTATAGACCCTGCGCTGCAGGTGCGGTGCTGAACCTTTGGAAAGGGCTCATTGATGGCATGCATTCTCCAATCGAAACTAGTCAAAAGGGACGACATTGGCCCAGGGTGATAATGGTTTTAGACGGGGTCGGTCACAGACTCTTCGTCATTGGCTTTAGGTTTCGCCTTTTTTGGTGCCTGGGCAGGGTCTCTGCCTTCCAGGAAGACCGATGATTCACGCCCGGGGTGTCGGCGAGTTTGAATCCAAAAGAAGGTCACACCAATTGCAATCGTGATCAACGCTGACCAGACATTTACTCGAAGTCCAAGGATAATCTCACTTGGGTCAATTCGGATAGTTTCTATGAAACCTCTTCCGATTGAATAAATGATCAAGTAACTGGCAAGAAGCTTCCCCCACTGCAAATCGAAGCGCCTAGAAAGCCAAAGAAGCACCAAAACCCCGAACAGATTCCAAATCATTTCGTATGCGAAGGTTGGGTGGAAGGCCAACCCATCTGGCAACCCGTTTGGGTAAGCCGGGTTTGAGGATGGAATTTCCAATCCCCAAGGCAAAGTGGTTGGAATGCCGTAAAGCTCTTGGTTGAAATAGTTGCCCAGTCTTCCAATTGCCTGAGCCAACAGCAAACCTGGAGCGATTGCATCGGCAACCGCAAGGAATCTTATTCCTGCCAGACGAGCGCCCCACCAAGCACCAATAGCGCCAAAGAGAATGGCGCCGAAGATTGCTAGGCCACCCTCCCAAATTCTGAAGACGGCAAGTAGGTCAGCACCCTCGTAAAAATAGTCATTCGGGTGAGTGATGACGTGATAGAAACGACCACCCAGGATGCCTGCAGGCACTGCCCAAAGAGCAATATCTAGAAATGCGCCACGCTCAGCACCACGACGGTGAAGCCTTGCATCGGTCATCAAGGACGCCAAGATGATCCCGGTGAGGATAAATAGCGCATAGAAGTGAATGCGAACCGGGCCTAGGTCAATAAAGCTGATTTCCGGTGACGGGATACTTGAAAGAAAATGCACTCGCCTATCCTAAACCGCTCGCTAGTTCTTGGGTTTTAGCAATAAGCGCTTCTTGTCCTCCAGCGGCATAAGCCTTCACGAACGCAGTACCTACGATGGCGCCATCGGCATAGGAGTTCACCTCACGAACCTGTTGTGCGGTTGAGATTCCAACTCCGACACACGTCGGTTCGGTTCCCAGTGACTTGACTCGAGATACAACGGATCTCGCAAGCTCGTCGAGTTTGGCGCGCTCTCCGGTAATACCCATTGTCGATACCGAGTAAACAAACCCACGGGATGCATCGGATGTTGAAACGATTCTTGAATCCGAGCTGCTTGGTGCAACCAAAAAGACTCGGTCTAGGTCATATTTCTCGGAAGCATCGAGCCAAAGCGAAGCCTCATCCGGAATCAAGTCCGGGGTGATAATCCCTTGGGCTCCGCTGTTTTTCAGGTCCTTAGCGAATTCGTCGACGCCGTATCGAAGAATTGGGTTGAAGTAGCTCATCACCAGAAGAGGAGTTTCAACTCTTTCACGCACGCCACGGATGATCTCAAACAGGTCTTTGAGCTTGAAGCCATTCTCAAGAGCCATCAGTGTAGCTTCTTGAATAACCACACCATCCATGACTGGATCGCTGTATGGAACACCGATTTCCAGGAGATCGCAGCCGTTCTCTGCCATTGCAACCAAGGCTTCGACAGACGCCTCCACGGTTGGGTAGCCAGCGGGAAAGTACCCGACCAGTGTGCCGCGACCGGACTGCTTATTTTCAAGAAGTAGTTCTTTTACCGCGCTCATAATTAGCTCAACAATCCAAAGTAGCGACCGGCAGTTTCCATGTCCTTATCTCCACGACCGCTTAGGTTGATCAAAACGTGAGAACCAGCGGGTAGAACATTTGCCAGGTGCTCGACACCGGCAAGGGCATGAGCGGTCTCGATAGCCGGGATGATTCCCTCGGTGGTGCTCAGAAGTCGCATTGCCGCCATTGCCTGCGAGTCTGTGATTCCGTGATATTTAGCCCTGCCTAGATCCTTGAGCCAAGAGTGCTCTGGACCGACGCCCGGGTAGTCCAGACCTGCCGAAATTGAGTGAGACTCCATGGTCTGGCCGTCCTCGTCCTGAAGCATGTAGCTTCTGGCTCCGTGTAACACTCCAGGAACACCCATTGAAAGGGTTGCTGCGTGCATTGGGGTGTCAATCCCATCCCCTGCCGCCTCGAATCCCCAGAGGGCAACTTCTGGATCGTCAAGGAAGGCGTGGAAAATACCGATTGCGTTTGAACCCCCACCAACGCAGGCGGCAACCACATCTGGCAGCCTCCCGGTCAGTTCAAGCATCTGCGCTCTTGATTCGTTGCCAATCACGGAGTGAAAATCACGAACCATGGTTGGGAAAGGGTGCGGTCCGGCTACTGTGCCCAAAAGATAATGCGTGGTGTCAACATTTGCCACCCAGTCACGCAATGCTTCGTTGATGGCATCTTTCAGGGTGCGAGATCCGGTCGTAACGGCGACAACCTCGGCCCCAAGAAGTTTCATTCTGGCGACATTTAGGGCCTGGCGTTGGGTATCAACCTCACCCATGTAAACAACACACTCAAGTCCAAAATAGGCAGCAGCTGTGGCGCTAGCAACTCCGTGTTGACCGGCTCCAGTCTCTGCAATGATACGCTTTTTGCCCATTCTCTTGGCCAGAAGAGCCTGGCCCATGACGTTATTAATTTTGTGGCTGCCGGTGTGGTTTAGATCCTCGCGCTTTAGAAAAACCCTCAGGTCTCCAAACTCGGCGGCAAACTTCTTAGCCTCAGTGATTATTGATGGTCTGCCGACATAGCTCTTGTTCAGTTCATCAAGCTCGGCCCTAAAGGCAGGGTCGGCCTTGGCTGCAAGGTATGTTGCGTCCAGTTCGTCCAAAGCTGCAATTAGCGGTTCAGGAACGAATCGACCGCCAAATTCGCCAAAGTACGGCCCTACGGTTTCACTGAGTTTTGGGTTCATGAGCTAAATCCTAAGCAACGCTGGTGAATTGTGGAATTAAAGTACTTGGTTCGCCTGTGACTAGGGCTTCGCCAACCAGAACTACATCGGCGCCAGCGTCTCGATACCGCTGAACATCCAGGAGGTTCTTGACCGAAGACTCTGCAACTTTTATGGCAGTAGCTGGCAGTAGACCCGCCATCTTTTCATACAGCGCTAGGTCGGTTTGGAAATTCTCAAGATTTCTAGTGTTAATTCCAATGAGCTCTGCACCTAGATCCTTCGCTCGCTCGATTTCTGTGGTGGTGTGTGTTTCAACCAAAACACCTAGACCCAGAGAATGCGCAAATTTGTAAAGATCGGCAAACTCCCCCTGGTTCAGATGCGCAAGGATGAGTAAAACGAAATCTGCTCCGGCTGCTCTGGCCTCGAGAATCTGATACTGGGTAGAGATGAAATCTTTTCTCAAAAGTGGTACTTCAACAGCCGATCTAGCTGCAACGAGGTCTTCCAAGCTGCCACCAAAACCAGAGCTTTCGGTTAGAACAGAAATGGCGTGGGCACCACTGTCCTGATAAATCTTGGCAAGTTCGGCTGCGCTTGGGATATCGGCTAGAAAGCCTTTAGAGGGACTGCGTCTTTTGATTTCCGCAATCAGCTTGATGTTGCTAGCAGGCGACAGCGCACTGTAAACATCGATGGGGGAAGGAAGTGACGCGATTCTCTCTAAAAGGTTTGACTCTGAAATTTGCAGCTTGCGCTGTTCTGAATCATTCAGAGCGTTCTGAAATAGCCCCGCGAGCACTAGTGGTTCTTGGTGTGCGCCCCACCAACACCGTAGCCGGCGCGCTTTAGGAAGAAGCCAACAAGAGGACCTAGCGCTGCGAGAACGGCAGAGGCCCAAACCAAAGGAGCATTATCTAGCCAGTAAAAAAGAGTTCCAAGAGTGAACGCAATCATCACGATAGTTACCGTTGTCCAAGATGCTACTGAGTTGCCGTGTCCTGGGTCTGTGTTGGTGTTTGCCATTGTTCCTCTTTCGACCTGATGATTCTAGCAATCAGTTTTCTTGTTCATCCCACAGCGCGCGGTTGTCGGGCTCATAGTCGACCTCTACTTCAGAAGAGCGCCTCTTCGTCTGAGCGGGCTTCCTAGCCGAAGAATAAATTGCTAATCCGGCAACCAAACATGCCAGTGCAGCGGAGGCCGTTGGTGCGGCGCTTATTCCTGTTGCCACATTCAAGGCGCTGTGATCTCCCCCGGCAATCCCGGTTAGTCGCTCAAACTCTGCTTTAACTACAGAGGATCCAATCCAATAAGTGAAAAAGGAGAGGTACCCCGCATAGCCTGCAATCAGGGATATGCCAATAAGTAGCGACCTACGCAACCTTCCGTAGGCAGAAATGAAAATCATCAAAAGGGCTATTCCGGGCATCAGGTTAAGAACCGGACTTAGATTTCCGCCGGTGAAATCCTTATCTCCGACAGTTACCCATGTCAGGTTTATTGTTATCCACCAGGCAAGAGATGCCGATGTGATTAGAAAGAGCTGTTTACGCATCTTTCATCGCATTGGCCGCCGCGACTGCCCTTAGAACAACGCTAGCTTTGGCTTGCGTTTCCTTGAATTCTGACTCCGGAACCGAATCAAGCACAATTCCAGCCCCGGCTTGAATTCTGGCAACCCCATCACGAATTAGTGCGGTTCGAATCGCAATCGCCAGGTCAGAGTTTCCCTGGAAATCAAAATAGCCAACAACTCCGCCAAACAAGCCTCGGTAACTTGGTTCTAGGTCGTGGATGATCTCGAGTGCTCTGGGCTTAGGCGCTCCAGACAGCGTTCCAGCAGGGAAGGTTGCCTTCATGGCAGCAACAGGGCCCATCCCATCCTCTAGCTCCCCCTCGACGGTTGAAACTAGATGCATCACGTGACTGAACTTATGAATCTGCATAAACTCGGTGACCCGAAGGGATTCTGGTTTGCAGACTTTGAGGAGATCATTACGAGCAAGGTCTACAAGCATCAGGTGCTCGCTTTGCTCCTTGGCATCAGCCAGAAGATCTTGGGCAAACTGATTGTCTTGTTCGGTTGTTTCACCGCGAGGTCTTGAGCCTGCGATTGGGTGAGTGATGGCTCTAGTCCCAGATACTTTTACTAAAGCCTCAGGACTGGATCCCACGATGTCAAATGGCCCGCTCTCATCCTCCCAGCGAGTCAGGTACATGTAAGGACTGGGGTTGGATGCCCGCAGAGCCCTGTAAACCTCAGATGCGTCGGCTCTGACTTCTTGGTCAAAACGCTGAGCTATAACAACCTGGAAAACGTCCCCGAGCCGGACATGTTCTTTTGCTCGCTCAACCTGCTCGAGATACTCCCTGGGTCCTGTTCTGGAACTGAATGCTGGTTCAGGCCATAGGGGCTCAGAAATAATCGCAGGTGTCGGACCTCTAAGACTTGTTTCAATCTGAGCAATCTCAGCCAGTGCCGAATCATATTTCTCACGAAGGCTTCCTTCACCATCTAGGAAGACTACGGAAACTATTAGGAGTTTTGCTCCCTGGTGATCCATGACCACCAGCCCTGAGAATTGATTAAACCCATAGAGAGGGACTTGATAGTCGCTTGTTTTTTGAGTGGGCAATTTCTCCAATAGGTTTACGGCCCCCCAGCTGATGAATCCAACCAGGCCGGAGCTAAGTGGAAAATCAACCGGAGCCGAGTTCCAAGCCTTTTGCAATTGCTCGAGGGCATCAATTGGGCTTGCAACTATATCCTCATGCGGTAGTGGCTTTGCGCCTCCAAGCCAAGTGCACTCCTCAGAGTTCGCAACCAGCTGACCTCTTGATGAAACTCCAATGAACGAATACCTGCCCCAAACCCCTTGCTCAGCGCTCTCAAGCAAGAAAGTGTTCGGGGTATTACCGCATAGTTTTTGGTAGACCCCAAGCGGAGTCTCGGTGCCGCTAAACAGTTCTTTCACTACCGGAATGGCGTTATAGCGCTCCGCAAGCTTCTCAACTTCACTAAAACTGAGCACTAGTTCTCCTCAAAACAACTGAAGGTGCCGTTGTGGCAAGCAGGGCCGGCAGCTTCAACCTTTGCCAAAATCGTGTCCCCATCGCAATCAAGCGACAGCGAGACAACTTTCTGAATGTTTCCACTTGTGTCGCCCTTATGCCAGCGCTCATTTCGGGAACGAGAAAAGTAGACCATTTCCCCAAGAGCGATGGTCTCTTCAAGGCACGCTTTGTTTGTATAAGCAAGCATTAGAACCGCACCGGAATTTGCATCCTGCGTCACAACGGGAACCAGTCCGGTTGAGTCAAACTTCACTTTCGAGGAATCCACTTCTCTCATCTGACCTCAAAACCCCCATCTTGTAGAGACTTCTTCACACTGGAAATCGAAATAGAACCTTCGTGAAATACGCTGGCTGCCAAAAGCGCATCTGCGCCTGCATTCGCAGCTGCGACGAAGTCTGAGGTTTTTCCAGCACCACCAGATGCAATAAGTGGGACTTTCGAAATTGCCCTAATTGCTTCCAGCATCTCAAGATCAAAACCATCTCTTGTGCCATCGGCATCAATGCTGTTTACAAGCAATTCCCCTGCACCAAGATCCTGTACTTGCTTGACCCATTCGAGTGCATCCAAGTCTGTGAGGACTCTGCCACCGTTTAGGGTGACCCCAAAACCAGACTTGGATCCTGCTCTTTTTAGATCCAGTGAAATTACCAGCACCTGTGAACCAAAATCCGCAGCTATATCAGCCAAAAGCTTTGGCACTCTAATGCCCGCGGATCCAACTGAAACTTTGTCGGCACCCGATTTCAGGAGGTTTGATACATCCTCTAAAGTTCTGATGCCACCGCCCACAGTCAACGGAATAAATACCTGCTCTGCGCAAGCCTGAACCATGTCTAGGGTCGTACCACGATTCTCATTTGTGGCAACTACATCTAAAAAGGTGACTTCGTCAGCCCCATCCAGGTAGTAACGCTTTGCAAGCTCAATTGGATCCCCAGAGTCTTTCAGGTTCTCGAAACGAACACCTTTGACCACTCGACCATCGGCGACATCAAGACATGGAATAACTCGGATTGCTGGCACTAGATCCTCGCTGCGTGAATTGCACTCACCAGGATTGCTCGGGCTCCAATGTCATACAGCTCATCCATGATGTGGTTTGTGCTCGAGCTTTTCACAAGCGCGCGAACGGCGACCCAGTCTTTATCGGCCAATGGGCTGATGGTTGGAGATTCAATTCCTGGAGTGATCCTGGTTGCAATATCAACCAGCTCAATCGGGCAGTCGTAATCAATGATCACGTATTCACGTGCCACCAATACACCTTGCAAGCGACGAAGCAATCTTTCTGTCTCGCCGGCCTTGCCTGGCGCCGCAATCAGCCTTGCGGTGGATGAAAGGATTATTGGACCGAAAATGGCCAGTCCAGCTTTCCGCAGTGTATTACCTGTCGAAACCACATCCGCAACAGCATCCGCAACACCAAGCTTGACTGCCGATTCAACGGCTCCATCAAGTTTGACTATCTTGACCTCAATACCCTGCTCCTTGAGGTAGTTGCCGATCAGGGTTGGGTATGCGGTAGCAAGCCTTTTGCCCTGAAGGTCCTTGAGCTCCAGAAATTCTGAACCAATAGGAGCCGCGAACCTGAAGGTTGATCCACCGAAACCGAGATCCGCGACTTCAATTGCCTTTGACTCGGAGTCGTGAAGTAAATCCAGTCCAGTGAGTCCAGCATCTAAAGAGCCGGAGCCTACATACGTGGCGATGTCTCGTGGGCGAAGATAGAAGAATTCGATTTGGTTCTGTTCGTCCACAAGGTGTAGCTCTTGGGTGTCCCGCCTTACTGCGTAGCCAGCCTCTTTGAGCATTGAGATTGCTGACTCAGAAAGAATCCCTTTATTCGGAACGGCAACTCTAAGCATCAGAGCTTCTCCTCAACTTGGGCAAGGGAAATCCCGCGGGAAATCAAAATTAGTTGCAAGTGGTAAATCAATTGAGATGCTTCGAGTGCGAGCTGTTCATCAGACTCGTGCTCGGCGGCCATCCAAACCTCAGCAGCTTCTTCAACTACCTTCTTGCCAATTGCATGAACCCCTAAATCAAACAATTCGCTTGAACGCGAACCTTCTGGCCGCGTCTCAAATTTGTTTTGCAGCTCGGAATAGAGCGAGTCAAAGGATTTCATCCCTCTAGGTTACCCGCCATTTAGGCTAGATTGTGAGCCAAACTGCGAAGCTTGGCGATTTGTTCATCCCTATCAAGGCTTCCAAATACGGCAGATCCGGCAACGAAAGTATCTGCGCCTAATGCGGCAATTCTTGAGATGTTTTGTGAACTTACTCCCCCGTCAACCTGCAAACGAATCTTCATCCCTCGCTCAGCTATTGCATTGCTAGCCTCGAGAACCTTAGCCAGGGTCTCTTCCATTAGAGGTTGTCCGCCAAAGCCTGGCTCAACCGTCATAATCAAGAGCATGTCGATTTCGGGGTAAAGGTCCTCGATCTGACTCAAAGGGGTGTTGGGCCTAACGGCAACCGCAACCTTTGACCCCTGTGAACGAAGTGCCTTGATCAGACCGAGTGGATTTTGGGATGCCTCGATGTGGAAGGTGACAGATGCCACGCCCAGCTCGGCATATTTCGGGCCGTATTGATCTACGTTTTCGATCATCAGGTGGACATCCAGCGGGATGGGGCTGACCTCTTGCAAGCGATCCACCATCTGCGTTCCAAATGTGAGGTTTGGAACAAAGTGATTGTCCATTACGTCGACGTGAACAGCATCGGCAGTGGAAATGGTTCCGAGCTCTTTTTCGAGGTTCGCAAAATCCGCACTAAGGATTGATGGGTGGATGTGCATGCTAATTACTTTAGGCCTTGCGCAAAACTGCCATGAACATTGCGTCTGTCCCATGGAGGTGTGTCCACAATTGAGCAGTCTTTCTCGTTGTTCCCATCTTCAATTCAGGTGAGAGTTGGTTGAGTATCTCATTTGCATTTAACAGGCTCAGTTCCTTGTGATTATCAAGTGCCATCCGAATCTGTGTATTTGTCTCGGTAATCAGTGGAGAGCACGTCGAATACAGCAGCACTCCCCCGGGTTTTAGAGCCCGCACTGCCGCCTCGAGCAGTTCCTTTTGGAGGTTTGTAAGTTCCCCAAGCATTTGGGGCTGCTTCCGCCAACGGGACTCAGGTTTGCGCCTCACAGAGCCCAGTCCGCTGCAAGGGGCATCGAGCAATATTGCGTCATAGCTGTTTGGCTTTGCATCTTGCCCATAGGCAATTGTCACCTTGCCAGGTTTGGTGGGGTCTAGTGCCTCTCTCACCAAGCGGGCTCGGTGCTTTGAGGGCTCAAAGCATTCAAGCTTTCCACCAAATGGCGTGATTCCAGCTTGCAGTAGGGCTGATTTACCACCTGGGCCTGAGCACATATCCAACCAGGAACCTGATTTATCCCCAACTTCCAAGAGGGCAAGTGCGACCAACTGGGATCCTGCATCTTGAACCCTGACACCAGCGGTGGAAAGATGCGGCTCGGGGTTTCCTTGGCCCAGAAATCCAATCGGCGAGGCCGGGTCTCTGAGTAGCTCAAGCGACTCAAGGTACTTGGCAGCGTCCGTGTTGGGCAGAGCGGCTAGATTCACAACCGGAGTTTGATTGTTTGCTATCAGAAGTTCCTCTAGTTGATCCCCTTTGGAGTCAAGCTCTAAGGCTGAGCGAAGAGCTTGGATAACCCAGGTCGGATGTGAAAATCTAATCGCTAAAGCCTCAAGCTCGGGAAGTCCAGCGGTGGAGTCTGCTAGCAATTTATCGAAGCCAGCACGGTCACCATTTCTCAAAACGGCATTTGCCAAACCCGCTGCGCTTTTCTCGAACCCCTTTACCAGTTCAACACTCTCGTGGATTGCTGCGTGAGCAGGCACCCTCATCCGGAAAAGTTGGTGCATTCCAAGTTGAATGGCGAACCTAAGTTGCTGCGAAAGTACTTTCCCCTTGGTGAACTGGTCAATGAAGGCGTCGTATTGCTTGCGCCAGCGAAGCGCGCCGTAGCTCAGCTCCTGCACCAAACCACGATCGGCGTCGCTGATTTCGATGCGCTCAAGGACCTTCGGCAAGAGCAGGTTGATGTAGCTATCGGTCTGATCGACTCGATTTATAAGATCTAGGGCTATCTGCCTCGGGTTATTCAAGGATTACCTCTCCGTTCAGCCCCCGGTACCAATCAGCAGCCGACATTTGTTTCTTGCCTGCCGGCTGAACAATTCGCAATTCCAAAACTGTTCCATTCGCGCACGCGACCCGGACTTGCTTATGCTCTAGCCAAACCTCACCTGGATGTCGCGTCTTGTTTCCCAGTTCGCCCCAGTTTGTATTTCCCAGTGAAACTGCCTCCACGATTCTCAAAGGTTGGCCACTCAGTTCACACCATGCCATCGGTTCCGGATTGAGTGCCTGGATTTTGGCTGCAATTTGGTTAGAAGTTGAGGTGAAATCTAATTGGGCATCCGACCTCATGATCTTCGGAGCGAATGTTGGGTCTCCATTTTGGGCAACAGGTGATGGGTGATTGATTAGTGCTTCAAGCAGAAGATTCATTCCGATGTTGGTGAATCTAGGTAAAGCAAGGGCCGTAGTCTCGTTTTCAAGCAAGGTAACCTCTTGCTGGGCGATAATCCCTCCAGTGTCAAGACCGCTGTCCAGCTCGAACACTGTGACTCCTGCTCCCTCACCTTGGTGCATGATCGAGTGCTGCAAAGGGGTGGCACCTCGCCATTTTGGAAGCAAACTAAAGTGCAAATTCCACCAGGGAAGAATATCCAAAGCTGTTTTTGGAATGAGCGCTCCGTAGGCTACGACTACCGCGAGTTCGGCTCCAGCCTCTGAAATCATTGACAGGTGTTCGGAGGTGATTCGATTCGCTTTGAGCACCCTAAGCCCGAGCTCCCGGGCCGCCTTAGCCACGGCCGACTCCTGCAGAGTCTTTGATCGACCTACTGCGGCATCTTCACGAGTGATTACAAGAGAAACCTCGCGTGAGGCGGCCAGCTGTCTTAGCGCTTGTGCGGCGTTAGTTGGGGTTCCAGCAAATATAAGTTTCATTTCGGCTACCAACCTATATGGCTTCCGGGTCGTCCATGACAACCCTGAGGCCGCGTCTCATGTTGGTTCCAACAAGCCGGGCGTTTGTCTTTACGGCAAGTGATCGAAGGACTTGAGCCAGTTTCGGACCGGCTGCATAGCTAAAGGAGATTAGCGCTGAAGCTTGCTCCCCTAGATCCTGTCTCAAAAGCTTCGCCCCAGATTCAATAGCGCTTGCGATCGCTTCTGAAATGGTGGCAGGGGCTCCCTGAAGCGTGCAAATTCTGGTGGTAGGGGGAAGCCCAAGCCCACCCAATTCTTTGAGTGCGGCCTTTGCTAGTTCCCGGTGTTGTCCAATTGAAATTGCGCTCCCGAGTTGCGAATCGATTCCCGAAATCACTGCCCTTCCATTGGGCGCCAAGAGCTCAATGGCTTCCATCCAATCTCGAATCGCCACCTGCTCCGCTCTGAGTTGTTGGGAGGCTAACCAAACATCTGGGTCAAGAATCAAGACTGCACTGTAACCCTGAGGCAACCTAGGTGCTGAGGATGGCGTAGCGACCACGATTTGATTCCTAGCCTTTAGACCGCTCGGCTTCTTTTGGCCAGCAGCTTCAGCGATCAATACATTCGGGAAAACTCTGCCGAGCTCGGCAACGGTGCGGGAAGACCCCGTGCGGCCGAGCCTCACTTTATTTGAGCCACACTCTCTGCAGCTGTGGTGGACGACCAGGCAGAGCCGGCAACTTAGGTGGCCGGCTCTGGGTTCCCAAATTGGCCCACCACAACTGGTGCAACGCAGTTTGGCATCGCAGCCTGCACAATATGCAGCAGCAGAATTGCCTTTTCTTGGCATCAGAATCAATACCGGCCCGGAATCTAGTCGCTCTCGAATCAACTTGAATGCTGCTTCGTCGAACCTAGGTCCCGGCTGCGTGTATGAAATCTGAGGTTGCCTCAAGAGTGCATCATGGTCGCTTAGATAGCCAATTTCAACCAGCCGTTGTATCTCTATGGATCTATAGTTGGCAAGAAATAGCAATCTGGAACTCTCTCCAGCCCGCATCATTGCAAGTTCTCTCACGTGAGTAAATGGCGAACCCTGTTCCCGCAGTGAATCATCCGCATCATCGAAAAGTCCAATGAAACCTAGGTTCCTCGTCGGAGCATAGATTGCTGACCTAACGCCGATGACAATTACGTTGCGCTGGTCTAAGACTTGGTGAAATTGACTGAATCGAACCGACTTTTTGGCGCCCTGGGTCATTCTGACTACTGCATCGGTTGCGCCAAGTGAGTCCAGAGTCTGCCTCAAGACCTCAACGTCACCGTCTTCGGGTGCTACTAATAGAGACGATTTGCCAAGTTGGAATGTCTTTATTGCCTCTTGGGCAAGCAACATTGCCCAGCCGGGAAACAGCTTGCCCGAATGTTCCAACGAAGTCGGTGGCACAAGCACCGCAGACCTTTTTGTCAGCTCTCTATCGAGCCTTATCAAATCCGGGGTGCTAACCACATCCTGTTGAGGCTTTGATCCTTCTAGTTCGACTCTTGGCATGTGTGAAGGTATAGCCGTAGACAGAATCTCACCCAGGGCAACCACCTGACGGTTTGCGACTGCCCGAGCAAAGTCGTAGATCTCCGGAAGCAATACCGCCCGGTCGTCAACAATGTTTTCGATCTCGGTCTTGGCAAAATCACTGGATTCGGGTAGCGCAACAATAAAGCCCGTTTGAAGTTTCTTGGTTCTACCGAGCAAAAAGCTCACTCGTTGCCCGATGGCAACAGTGGCTTGAAGGTGCTCTGGAACTAGAAAATCAAATACTCGGTCGAGCTGAATTAAATCAGACTCAACAACCACCGCAACAAAGCGACTCATCTAACGTCCAGCAGATTCGCGAAGCGCTCCGGCTCGATCCGTCTTCTCCCACGTGAAATCAGGCAATTCCCTACCAAAATGACCATAGGCAGCAGTCTTGGCATAAATTGGACGCCTTAGGTCAAGTTCCCGGATAATTGCCGCCGGGCGTAGGTCAAAAACCTCAGATATCGACTTTTGGATGGCCGATTCTTCCACGTGATTGGTTCCGAAAGTCTCGATGAATACTGACACTGGTCTTGCAACTCCAATTGCATATGCAACTTGAATTTCCGCACGATCGGCGAGCCCTGCCGCGACAACGTTCTTTGCTACCCAACGCATGGCATAGGCTGCGGAACGGTCCACTTTGGATGGATCTTTGCCGCTAAATGCGCCGCCGCCGTGTCTTGCCATCCCGCCATAGGTGTCGACAATTATTTTGCGACCGGTAAGACCCGCGTCGCCTTGTGGCCCACCGATTACAAAGCGCCCCGATGGGTTTATGAAGAACTTGGTATCGGATGAGTCAAGACCGCTCTCCAAAAGAACCGGCCTAATCACCTGATCCAAAACCAGGTTTGCAAGGTCATCTTGCGACACATCTTGGTGGTGCTGGGTGGAGAGGACCACTGTGTCAATCGAAACCGGAGTGACTCCGTCGTAGTTCACGGAAACTTGAGCTTTGCCGTCGGGACGTAGCCTGCCGTCACCAAGATCTCTGCGGACTTGGCTCAGGCGCTCGGTGATTCTATGGCTGAGCAAAATTGGGGTTGGCATGAGAGTTTTGGTCTCATTGGTGGCATATCCAAACATCATTCCCTGGTCCCCAGCGCCAAGCTGGCTATCTAGGTCAGAGTTCCCGGATCGGTTCTCCAGCGCGGTATCAACACCAGAAGCTATATCTGGGGATTGAGCTCCAATAGAAACCGATACACCGCAGGAATTTCCATCAAAACCAACTTCTGATGAGTTGTATCCGATGTCTAAAATTCTTTGTCTCACGAGTTGAGGAATCTCAACGTATCCGGAGGTTGTGACTTCACCGGCGACATGAACCAAGCCGGTAGTAACTAGTGTCTCAACAGCTACGCGTGCAAAAGGATCTTGCTCCAACATAGCGTCGAGGATGGTATCTGAGATTTGATCACAGATCTTGTCTGGGTGGCCTTCGGTGACCGATTCTGATGTAAATGTGCGTAGCGTCATGGGCCCAAGTTTAGGACAGGGCTAAGACAGCTTCCCTGCAATTTGCCTTATTAGCTCAACACTGACACTGGATTTCTCGCCGGAGAACTCGTGTTGGTCATCTTTTGTAACGAAGGTGACTTCGGTGACTTTGGAGCCCAGGGCTGAAGAGCGGTTTGCCACGATTGCGTTAACACCTTTGTCCCACAGTTTTTGCTCTGCAATCGTCAAAAGGTTCGAATCCTCCTGTGCCACAAGTGCGAATGCCACGCAGTACGCCTCTGGATGATTGACTGCGAAGTTCGCTATCAAATCTTTGGTCGGAAGAAGCTCCAGGGTCAGACTTTGATTTCTGGGCAGTTTTCCGCGATGGGGCTTGGCTAGCTTGTAGTCGCTAACGGCAGCTGCCATCACAAGGACGTCGCAGCTTTGATCCATTGCGGCTTCAAGTTCGTCGACGCTTGAAACGCTCACTGTGTCAATCCCGCCCGGAATCGGAAGTTCAATGTTTGCAGCAATCAAGGTAACTTTCGCGCCCTCATCTCTTGCTGCGATTGCAAGCTCGATTCCCATTCGCCCGGATGAAGAGTTCCCAAGGAATCGAACCTCATCAATCGGCTCTCTTGTTCCGCCGGCGGTGACAATCACGTGCTTCCCTGACAGCTTGCCCGCACTCAGAACAAAATCAATGATCTCTTGAGTCTCTGGGAGCCTGCCAGGCCCAGAATCTCCCCCGGTAAGCCTGCCGGATGCTGGTGCAAGTAAACGAATCCCTCTTGATTCAAGGGTCTTGAGATTCGCCTGGGTTGCTGGGTTTTGCCACATCTGGGTGTGCATAGCAGGTGCAAGGAACACCGGTGCCTCTGAAGCCAAGATTGCATTTAGCATGAGGTCGTCAGCGATTCCTGCAGTGAGCCTTGCTATGAAGCTGGCGGTTGCGGGAGCAATCAGAATGAGATCTGCCTGCTGCCCGAGTTCAACATGTCTTACCGCAGCGACATCCTGGTACATATCTGTTTCAATGGCGTGCCCGGAGAGTGCTTCAAGGGTGGGTTTCCCAATAAATCGCAACGCGTTCTCGGTGGGTAAAACAGTTACCTCGTGGCCGAGCTCACTCAAACCGCGAATAAGATTCGCCGCTTTATAAGCAGCTATTCCGCCGGTGATTCCAAGCAGAATTCGCATTGAAACTACTCGGCTTTGCGCTTTTCAAGCTTGCCAGCGTAAATTTCGTGCATGGCAATGCTCAATGGCTTATCGTCAATGGAGGAATCCACTAATGGTCCAACGTAGTTGAACAATGATCCCTCGTGAAGGGCACTGTAATACTCATTGATCTGGCGAGCACGCTTTGAGGCAAAAATGACTAGCTCGTAGTTTGAGCCAACCTTTTCTAGCAATTCGTCGATTGGTGGGGAAACAATTCCGGTCAAGTTCTCGCTCATGATCCTCTATCTTCTTTCTGGACCAATTCAATGATCTGATCAACGCATTGATCAATTTCAGTGTTGGTCACCTGGTAATCAAACTCTCCCGCGGCGGCAATCTCATCGCGAGCTGTCCCTAGTCTAGTTTGAATTTGCACTTCTGTCTCGGTCGCTCGATTTCTCAATCTGTTCTCGAGCTCTTCCCAGCTTGGTGGGTTTATGAAAACACTTATTGCAGCCGGGATTATCGCCTTGACCTGTCTTGCGCCTTGCAGGTCAATTTCAACAACAAGCGTTTGATCATTTGCCTCAGCTCTGGTCAGTTCGTTCAGCAGCGTTCCGTAGTAGTTGTCGCCATGAACTACCGCGTATTCAAGAAGCTGGTTTTGTCCAATCAGGGACTCAAACTCAGCCTTGGAAATGAAGTGGTAATGAACCCCGTCAACTTCTCCAGGCCGAGGAGCTCTAGTTGTGGCACTTACTGAAAGGGTGAAGGAAGGATCGTTCTCCAATAAGCGCGCGACAACTGTGCCTTTGCCAACTCCGGCCGGCCCAGCGATGATTAGCAAACTCAAAGCTTGTCCTTTGCCCTTTTGATCAGCTCCCAGACCTTATCTGGTCCTTGGTTTGTGATCTCTCTCGACATATTCGCAATTACTCTTGCAGCCGAAGCCCCGAATAGCGAGGGAATATCCTCAAGCCTTGCACCTTGGGCACCAAAGCCTGGGGAAAGAATTGGAATCTGGCAATCTTCATTCTTGATTCCACCAATACCAAACACTTCTAGGTTCTGGGTCGCTCCAATAACCACACCCATGTTTCCCTGCCCAAGAACTTGAGCGGCAGCGAGCGCAACCGAAGACACCGTCTGGCCTTCCTTTGTCGCCAGTTGAAGTTGCTTTGCCTCTGGATTCGAGGTTGCGGCTAATAAGAAAAGCCCGCCTTCCACATCCTTCGCGTACTCGAGCGTTTCTTTCAAGGAATCTGGACCCAGATAGCCCGAAACAGTAAGCGCATCGGATCTCAAAGGTGAATCATCACCAAACCAAGCTTGTGCATAGCCGAGCATTGTGGATCCAATATCACCGCGTTTGGCATCTGCGATCACGAATAATCCGGCATCGCGAGCAGAGGCCATCACTTGCTCAAGTGCGAGAAAGCCAGCAGAGCCAAACCTCTCAAAAAACCCAACTTGTGGTTTTATGAAACCCAGGTTTTGGTGAGCTGCCTCAACCAACCGAAGGCCAAATTCCCGAGCCCCGGTAGCAGTATCAGGTAGATTCCAGCGATCCAATTCCTGGTCGCTGGGATCTACGCCGAGACAAAGAGATCCATAGGTTTGCTGGGCTTGAGCAATGCGCTTTAGAAACTTAGCCATTCAAAAGTGCCTGACGGTCGATGGCGTGCTCCTGCAGTGGTTTGACGTTGAATCGACCTAAGCGGACGGCCTCAAACGAACCAATCGCTGCACTTAGCTGCGCAACTGTTGTAAATATCGGCTTGTCCGCAGCGGTTGTTGCGGCACGGATTTCATAGCCATCGACTCGAGCATCTGCACCAGAAGGGGTATTCACCACGACATCAACATCACCTGCGGTGATCATGTCGACAATCGATGTCTCACCCGATTTGGCTTGAGAGTGCTTGATCACGGACTCTGCTTTGATTCCATGGCGAGCTAGCATTTTAGCGGTTCCGCTTGTGGCAAGAATCCGGAAGCCTAGTTGAGAGAGCCTGCGAACAGGCAGTAGGAGCTGAGGCTTGTCGCGGTCTGCAACGGACACGAACACGGTTCCTTCAAGCGGCAGTGCAGAGCCAGCAGCTGCTTGACTCTTGGCAAAGGCAGTTGGGAAATCAACATCAATCCCCATCACCTCACCAGTGGAGCGCATCTCAGGTCCCAAGAGAGAGTCAACAAATCTGCCGTCCTTTGTAGCGAACCGCTTGAATGGAAGCACTGCCTCTTTCACGGAAATGGGAGTCCCTGGTGGCAGGTGGCGACCATCTGCCTTTGGCAATTCGCCCTGGGCAATCAGCTCATGAATGCTGGATCCAGCCATCACCAAAGCTGCCGCTTTAGCAAGCGTGATTCCCAGGGCCTTAGAAACAAATGGAACTGTCCTTGAGGCACGTGGGTTGGCTTCGAGAACGTAGAGCACATCTGATGCAAGGGCAAACTGAACGTTCAACAGGCCCTTGACCTTGAGACCCTTGGCAATCTCCTCGGTTGCGCTAGCTACCCGGTCGATTTGGCTATCGCTTAGCGTGATTGGAGGCAGGGTGCAAGAGGAGTCTCCGGAATGAATGCCGGCCTCTTCAATGTGCTCCATTACTCCACCGACATATAGTTCTTTACCGTCGTAGAGGGCGTCAATGTCAATCTCGATCGCATCATCCAAGAATCGGTCTACCAAGAGCGGGTGATCGCTGTCTACTAGTGCGTGAATGGCGATGCGGTCGAAGTAGCCCGCGAGCCCTTTTTTGTCATAGACAATCTCCATGCCTCTGCCGCCAAGAACAAAGCTTGGTCGAACCAGCACTGGGTAACCAATTCGCTCTGCGACAGTTACCGCCTCATCCAAATTGGTAGCGATTCCATTGGCTGGCGCAATCAATCCAGCTTCATCGAGAATTTGCTGGAACTGTCCGCGTTCCTCTGCCTGATCAATTGATTCAGGCGTGGTTCCCAGAATCGGAATTCCATTAGCTTCTAGGCCTTTCGAGAGGCCAAGCGCTGTCTGGCCGCCGAGTTGGACCATCACACCCATGAGTTCTCCGCTAGCGCTTTCAGCGTGGATAACCTCAAGGACATCTTCAAGGGTTAGCGGCTCGAAATAGAGTCTGTCTGAAGTGTCATAGTCGGTAGACACCGTCTCAGGGTTGCAGTTAATCATGATTGTTTCGTAGCCGGCGTCACGCAATGCAAATGCTGCATGCACGCAGGAGTAATCAAACTCAACTCCCTGGCCAATGCGGTTGGGTCCGCTGCCAAGGATTACCACTTTCTTCCTGGTTGATGGCACAACTTCGGTGAATTGCTCATAAGAGCTGTAGTGATAAGGCGTAGCCGCTGGAAACTCCCCTGCACAAGTGTCTACGGTTTTGAAAACAGGTCTCAGGTTCATTGTGTATCTGAGTTGGCGAACTTCGATCTCAGTGAGATTCCTGAGCTGACCAATCTGGACGTCAGAGAATCCGTGCTGCTTAGCCCGCTTTAAGAGGTCTTCATCAAGAGCGGAAGCTGCCTTTATCTCTTGGGCGACCTCGTTGATAAGAACGATTTGGTCAATGAACCAAGGGTCAATCTTTGTGGTCTCGAATATTTGCGCGGCTGTTGCTCCAAGCCTCAAAGCCTGCTGAACTTGAACGACGCGCTCATCTGTAGGTGTTTTGGTTTGTTCCAATAGCTCCTCTACCGACAGCTTCTGCTCACCCCAATGAAATGAGCTGCCTCGCTTTTCCAATGAACGGAGCGCTTTCTGGAGAGCTTGTGAGAAGGTTCGCCCGATAGCCATAGCTTCGCCAACACTCTTCATGGTGGTGGTGAGTGTTGGGTCTGCCGCAGGGAATTTCTCGAAGGCAAATCTTGGGGCCTTCACGACGATGTAATCCAAGGTCGGCTCGAAACTTGCCGGGGTGACCTTTGTGATGTCGTTAGGAATCTCATCAAGCGTGTAGCCGATTGCAAGCTTTGCTGCAATTTTGGCAATGGGGAACCCTGTGGCTTTCGATGCCAAAGCGGAAGAACGAGAAACACGAGGGTTCATCTCAATGACGATGATTCGACCATCAACTGGGTCAACGGCAAACTGAATGTTGCAACCACCGGTGTCGACTCCAACAGCTCGAATGATTTCGATTCCGATGTCGCGAAGTTTTTGATACTCGCGGTCGGTAAGTGTCATGGCCGGAGCAACCGTTATTGAGTCACCGGTGTGGACACCAACTGGATCGAAGTTTTCAATTGAACATACAACGACCGTATTGTCGTTTGTGTCGCGCATGAGCTCTAGTTCGTACTCTTTCCAACCAAGGATTGACTCTTCGAGCAAAACCTCGTTGGTTGGTGAAGCTTGAAGACCCGCACCAGCAATTCTGCGCAAATCTGCTTCGTTATAAGCAAACCCCGATCCAAGGCCACCCATGGTGAAGCTTGGTCGAACCACCATCGGGTAACCAAGCTGATCAGCACCTGCTAAAACCTCGTCCATGGTGTGGGCGATAACGCTCTTGGCAACATCTGCCCCAGCATCTAAAACCAACTGCTTGAATTCAAAGCGATCCTCTCCGGCTCTAATTGCAGCCACGTTGGCTCCGATTAGTTCCACGCCATACTTTTCGAGCGAACCACGTTCGTAAAGAGCCATAGCTGCATTCAATGCGGTTTGTCCACCCAGTGTCGGCAAGATTGCGTCAGGCTTCTCTTTCTCAATGATCGCCTCAATCACCTCAGGAGTAATAGGTTCAATGTAGGTTGCATCTGCAAAATCAGGATCAGTCATGATGGTTGCCGGGTTCGAGTTGATCAGAATTACTCTGATCCCCTCCTCCTGCAACACTCGGCAGGCCTGGGTTCCGCTGTAGTCAAACTCACACGCTTGGCCGATAACAATTGGGCCTGAACCGATTACGAGCACCGATTTAATGTCTTGACGCTTTGGCATTAGTTGCGCTCCTGAATCATGTTGATGAATTTGTCGAAAAGGTAGTGAGAATCGTGTGGGCCTGCGGCAGCCTCAGGGTGGTATTGGACTGAGAACGCTGGAATGTCTTGGCACTCAAGACCCTCGACCACCTGGTCGTTTAGACCTCGGTGAGAAACTCTCACTAGTCCGAATCCTTGTGGCGACTGAGCTTGATCGCCATCAACGGCGACGGCGAAGCCGTGGTTGTGGGCGGTGACTTCTACCCGATGGGTCTCTTGATTCATCACCGGTTGGTTAATACCTCGGTGGCCAAATGGGAGCTTATAGGTGTCGAACCCAAGCGCTCTTCCAAGCAACTGGTTTCCGAAACAGATACCGAAAAACGGCATACCGGCCTTGAGAAGCTCTCGAAGCATTAGCACCTGAGACTCTGAGGCCTGTGGGTCTCCTGGGCCGTTGGAGAAAAACACTGCGCTCGGGCTTGTTGCAAGAATCTCTCCTGCATTCGCGGAAGATGGGAAAACCTCGATGTCTAGCCCGCGTTCTGAAAGATGCTCAAGGGTTGATCTCTTGATGCCAAGGTCCAAAATTGCAACAGAGCCAATTCGCTTTGCCTGGGTGGGAATCAATTGTCTAGTTTTGGTTGTCACTTGGTCGCTCAGGCTCTGGCCCTGCATCTTTGGAGCTGCGGTTACCTTAGCTAGCATTTCGTCTTTGGTGCCTATGGACTCTCCCGAGAAGATTCCTGCACGCATCGCTCCGGCATCGCGAATCATGATGGTCGCTGCTCGGGTGTCGATGTTTGAGATTCCGACGATCCCACCGGAAATCAGATCTTCCTCAAGGCTGCGTTCGGAACGGAAGTTGCTTGCCATTCTCGATGGTTCACGAACAACGTAACCGGCAACCCAAATCTGCGACGACTCCTCATCGCGCTCATTCATGCCAACGATGCCAATGTGTGGAGCAGTCTGCAAGACAATTTGGCCGGCATAGGACGGGTCTGTGATCGTCTCTTGGTAGCCAGTCATGCCGGTGGCAAAGACAAGTTCTCCGAGCGTTTGGCCTTTTGAACCAAAGGACTCCCCCTCAAAAACAGTTCCGTTCTCGAGGACTAAATACGCCTTATCCAAGTGTTGCTCCGATCATTTTTTGAAGGTTTTTGTGAAATTCTTGCCTGACACTTGGGTCTGCAAATCTGAGGGATGTTTCCAGGGCGATGCCATTATGCAACCAGGCGATCACTTCGAGACCATCACTCTCGACCCCTTTATCGATGGTGGCCTGAGAGCTCTTTGTTTCGGTCAGAGAGCTACTTGGAATCAAAAAGCTAACCTCGCCTTTGCGGTGAACCGAGATGCCTGTCTCGTCTATGCCAAGTGACGCTTTGCCTCTCATTCCGATGCCGTGTGCCCAAACTCGGTCCAGCAGTCGATCGGCAAATACGGTCGCGACGTATAGTGCGTCAAGACCTTGGGCTTGTTTTGGCGCTTGGAATGCCGGCAATAACTTCTCTTGGGCTTTCTTCCTGCGAAGCACCGAAAACCAAATTAAGTTTGCAACTACAAGAACTAACAAAATCATTAGGAAACCGATGAGTTCACGTGTCATTTGAGCACCTGCAGTTGTCCATCTTTGAGGGTGAAAACCCCTCGGTACAGGGTGTGGACAATCGACCCTGGAAGCACGAGACCACTGAAGGGGTTATTTGTGCTCTTGGAGTGAGTTTCGGAACTGATTTCTCGTTTTGAATTCGGATCCACAAGGGCGATGTTTGCAGGCTGTCCAACTGCCAGAACTCCTTGATTTTCAAGACCTGCTATTCGAGCGGGTGTTGAGCTCATGAGCTGCGAGAAGCGCTCCCAGGATTGCCCACCCTCTTCAATTAGCACTTCCTGAAGCACTGAGGCAGCATGTTCAAGGCCAACCATGCCGAATGCGGCATTTTGCCATTCGCATTCTTTTTTCTCTTTGGAATGGGGCGCATGATCGGTGCCAATCACGTCAATAGTTCCATCCAGCACTGCAGCGCGCAATGCGAGAGAGTCCTCTTTTGTTCGCAGAGGTGGATTGACTTTATAAACCGGGTCGTAGCTTCGTACTTCTTCCTCGGTGAGCATTAGGTGGTGAGGTGTTGCCTCAGCAGTGATGTTTATGCCACGCTTTTTTGCCCACCGAACCACTTCAACCGCTCCAGCGGTCGTTAAGTGGCAAATGTGCAAACGAGAACCCGTTTCTTCGGCTAGAAGAGCATCTCTTTCAATGATTGACTCTTCCGCAATTGCTGGCCAACCCTTCAGGCCCAATTCGGTTGAGAGTGCTCCAGAGTTCATCTGTGAGCCATTGGTTAGATTTGGATCTTGTGCGTGCTGAGCGATCACGCCTCCAAACTTCTTTACCTCAAGCAGTGCATCCCGCATCAAGTCCGCATCAGAGACGCAGACTCCGTCATCGCTAAACATTGTGACCTTCGCCCGCGATTGATTCATGCCAAAAATGTCGGAGAGTTCCGAACCGGCTAGACCTTTTGTTACTGACCCAATGGGTTGAACCTGCGAAAAGCCTGAATCATGGCCAAGATCAAAAATCTGCTCCACAACGTCACTGGTATCGGCAACCGGGTAAGTATTAGCCATCGCCAGTACAGCTGTGTAGCCACCGGCTGCAGCGGACTTTGTACCGCTGAGAACGGTTTCGCTAGCTTCGAATCCGGGCTCTCTGAGGTGAGTGTGGACGTCTACAAATCCGGGTAAAGCTATCAAGCCAGAGCAATCGATTCCCTGAGCAGAGCTTGACCCGATTGCACTGACAATCCCGTTTTCGATCTCGATGTCTGCACCGGTACCGTTTGCAAGCAGCACGTTCCTTAGGACAACCTGGCTCATGACTGACCTCCAGAAAGGCAGCCATAGAGAACCGCCATTCGAACAGCAACACCGTTTGATACCTGTTGCAAAACTTTGGAGCGTGGATCATCCGCAGCTTCGCTGGAGATTTCAAATCCACGGTTCATTGGCCCCGGGTGCAAAATCATCGAATCAGCGCCTAGCATCGAGAGTCTTTCTGAATCCAGTGCCCAGTGCCGCGAGTACTCCTGATGCGAAGTGAAATACTCCCCTTGCATTCTTTCCTTTTGGACTCTAAGCATCATCACTGCATTCGGTTTCTTCGCGAGGGAATTCTCGAATGAGTTTGAAATAGTAGCCCCAAGCTCTTCAATCCCCTCAGGTATGAGCGAGTTTGGCCCTGCTATTTCAACTTCAGCACCAAGCAGGTTCAGGAGCAACAGGTTTGATCTTGCAACTCTAGAATGCAGGATGTCTCCAACGATCAAAACTTTTAGACCGCTTAGGTCAGTTGTGGAACCAATCACTTGGCGCATTGTCAAAGCATCAAGTAAAGCCTGGGTTGGGTGCTCGTGTGAGCCATCCCCGGCGTTAATCACACTTGCAGAGATCCAATTATTCGCAGCCAGATTTTTTGGGGCACCAGAAAGTGGGTGGCGAATCACGATCGCATCTGCACCAAGAGCTTCTAGAGTCTGCGCAGTGTCCTTGAGTGTCTCCCCCTTGCTCACAGACGAACTCTCTGCAGAGAAGTTGATTACGTCCGCGCTCAGCCGCTTTGCTGCGATCTCGAAACTGATTCTGGTGCGTGTGCTGTTTTCAAAAAATAGATTGACTACCGTCTTTCCGCGCAGGGCAGGAAGCTTCTTTACGTCGCGGTCATTCACCTGTGAAAGTTGCTGAGCGTTATCCAACAATGCAATGGCGGAAGCTTTTGAGAGTTCGCGGATTGATGTCAGATGCTTCACTGGAAGATCACGACCTGGTCAATTGGGTCTGCTTCAGAAAGTTGGACTTTTACTCGTTCGGTCTTTGCCGTTGGCAAATTCTTGCCCACAAAATCTGCTCGGATTGGCAACTCTCTATGCCCACGGTCAACCAGAACCGCTAGCTTCACCTGGCGCGGACGACCGTAGTCGGTGATTGCATCTAGAGCCGCCCTTACGGTTCTGCCCGAGTAAAGAACGTCATCCACCAGAACAACTACTTTGTCGTTGATGCCGCCGTTGGGAATCTCGGTAGTTCGGATTACTCGCTCAGTTGAGGTCGCATCGTCGCGGTACATTGTGATATCCAAAACACCAACTTGGTTTTCAAAAGCTGGGTCGATAGATTCCAGAATTTTCGCAATTCTCTTGGCTAAATGCTTGCCGCGGGTGGGAATTCCTAGAAGGACGATATCCTTTGGGCCTTCGTTTGCCTCAAGAATTTCATGAGAAATGCGCTTGAGAGCCCGATCAATATCGGCTCCATCCAAAACTACGCGCTGGCTCAATTGGCCACCCTTCCTCGCCTCTCAGGACGAATTTAAAGGAGATTTGTCAATATTCTAACAGGTTAAAGTGCTTGCGAGCCCTTTGATAGTCGAGCTAAAACGCCATTAATGAACTTTGGCGAATCATCAGTGGAATACTCCCCCGCCAAGGCGACCGCTTCTGAGATTGCCACCTCGTTAGGAACCTCCTGGTTGTGGAGGATCTCCCATGCGCCGAGGCGAAGAATTGCCCTATCGATCGATGGCATGCGCTCTAGTGACCAGTTATCCGCCAGCATCTGGAGCTCATTGTCGATCTCAGCCGCATTTTCGGTGTACCCAGTCAACAGCATCTCCGCGTAATCGAATATGGCTTGCTGGCCCTGGCGGTCCTGGACCTCGACCTCTGTAGCTTTGAGAAGTTCCAGAGGTTCCCCACCGCGAACACCTGAAGCGTAGAGGGCATCTAGAGCCCTTTTGCGTGCTTTGGTTCTAGCGCTCAACTACTCGCTCACGCGTCCTAGGTATTCACCAGTTCTGGTGTCGACCTTGACCTTGGTGTTGTTCTCAATAAACAGCGGAACCGCAATTTGGTAACCAGTCTCAAGGGTTGCAGGTTTTGTGCCTCCGGTTGAGCGATCTCCCTGAAGACCAGGCTCTGTATAGGTGATTTCCAAGGTTACTGATGGTGGAAGTTCAACATAAAGCGGGTTGCCTTCGTGCAACGCAACAGTAGCCATCTGATTCTCCAGCATGTAGTTGGCTGCATCACCGACTGTTTGAGTTGGAACAGAAATCTGCTCGTAGTTTGTGCTGTCCATGAAAATGAAAGCTGAACCATCGTTGTATAGATACTGCATGTCGCGACGGTCCACGTTTGCTGTCTCGATCTTTACGCCAGCGTTGAATGTCTTGTCGACAACCTTGCCGGATAGCACATTGCGCATCTTGGTTCTAACGAAAGCTGGACCCTTGCCAGGCTTTACATGCTGAAACTCAATCACGCTCCAGAGTTGTCCCTCAAGATTTAGTACCATGCCGTTTTTTAGATCGTTTGAGCTAGCCATTTTTCTCCTTATTAAACCTTGTGAATTCTAGTTGTCGTGAAGCGCTCTAAGCGCCAAAGCGTAACCTTGGATGCCAAAACCGGCGATTACACCCGATGCAACCGCGCTGATGACTGAGTTATGCCTAAAGGTCTCACGGGCGTGCGGATTCGAGATGTGCACTTCAATAAGCCTTGAATTTGAGCTCTTTAGCATCGCACATGCATCTCTGAGAGCGTATGAATAGTGCGTGAAGGCTGCGGGGTTAAGTACGACATCTAATTTTTGCTCAAAAGCCTCTTGAATCCAGCGAATCAGTTCATCCTCGGAGTTGGTCTGACGAACATCGACTTCCATCCCAAGCTCTGCTCCAGTTGAAGTACAGAAATCAATCAGATGGCTCAGGGTGGCATTGCCATAAACCTCGGGTTCACGAGATCCAAGCATGTTCAGATTGGGACCATTTAGCACTAGCACTTTAGACATGGCTCAACGCTATTCCACAATCGCCTGAAAAGCAGTAAATAGTAGCTCCGGAGTTGGGGCATTCAGGATTCCAGGCCTTCCAATACCGTCAAGTACGACAAACCTCAACGAACCTCCACGGGATTTCTTGTCGCGTTGCATGGTTGCAAGCAGCATCTCCCAGCGATCTGAGCGATATATCAAAGGCAAACCAAGACCACCCAGAATGCTGCGATGTCTCTCGACGTCTTTCTCGGAAAGCTTCCCAGAAAGCATTGCTAATTCAGCTGCGAAGACCATTCCGATTGAAATTGCCGCACCGTGGCGCCACTTGAATCGCTCTGCAAGCTCAATCGCGTGACCAAGGGTGTGCCCGTAATTCAAAAACTCACGTTGGCCAGCCTCTTTGAAGTCTGCCGTTGTTATGCGCTCTTTGATTGAAATGCTTCTTCGAATTATCTCGGCAAAGGTCTCACTAGTGTGATCCGTAGCCTCTGAACCAGACTCAATCGCCTCAAGAATCCAAGGGTCCTCAATGAAGCCATATTTTGCCACCTCAGCCATCCCGGCAAGTAGTTCATTCTTGGGCAGTGTCTCTAGTGCATCTAGATCAACAAATACTTTGTGCGGCAAATAGAAAGACCCAACCAGGTTCTTCCCCTCGCTGGTATTGATGCCGGTCTTGCCGCCAATAGCCGCGTCCACCATTCCAAGCAACGTTGTGGGAATCAAGATGGAGCGGACTCCTCTGAGCCAGGTAGAGGCAACGAAGCCGGCCAGATCGGTTGTTGCGCCCCCACCGAATCCAATCACCGCATCATTGCGGTGGAAATCAGATGTGCCCATGATTCCCCAGCAAAATGCGGCTACCTCAATCCTCTTGGCATCTTCACCATTGGGTACTTCTGCCAAAAGGGCCTCAAAGCCTTTTTGCACTAGATTCTCACGAAGCGTCTCTGCACTCACTGCGAGCGCTTGCGGGTGAAGGATCAGCACTTTCTTCACTCCATCGAGAGCCATCGAGACATCGTCTAGCAGGCCTCTGCCGATAACCGCATGAGTCATTTTGTGGCCTCTCTCAGCTCTTTCATAAGGGTGCGGATTCCTTTTCCGCCGGTAAAAATAGTTTCCGTGGCCAGTGAGCGATAGATTGCTTCGCGCTCCGCATAAATCTGCCCCCACCGTTCGGGATTGTCCTTCAGAAGCGGTCGTTTCTGTAAATTGACCTTACCCAAAACGTGTTCAGCTGTCGTATCTAGAAAAATAACCGTGCTGCCACTAAGCATTTGCCTATTGCTCTCCCGCAAAACAACTCCACCACCGGTCGCAATCACCCCACCTTGATCGAGGGCTCTTCTCAAAGCAGCAGACTCGAGCTCTCGGAAATACTCCTCGCCATGGGTTTCGAAAATTTTTGTGATCGCACCGTTTTCAGTCGCGACTAGTTTGTCTGTGTCGATGAATTCGAGGTCAAGTTCATTTGCCAACTTCTTACCCAGAGTGGTTTTTCCCGCACCCATTGGGCCGATCAAGACAATCTTTCGCATCATCTTGATAAAACTAGGGCTTCACGATACGAGAACGCAGCACCTCGGGGATATTTGCTAGATATGCATCCAGGTTGCGCTTGGTTTCCAAGACGCTGTCCCCACCAAATTTTTCAAGCACGCTGTTGGCAATCACGAGGGCAACCATTGCCTCTAGGACAATCCCCGCCGCTGGAACTGCACAAACATCACTACGCTGGTGGTGAGCGGTCGCCGCTTCACCCGTGGCCGTATCGATAGTTTGCAGTGCACGAGGAACTGTTGAAATGGGCTTCATTCCAGCGCGAACTCGTATTATCTCGCCATTTGACATGCCGCCCTCGATGCCACCTGCGCGATCAGTAATTCGAATGACTTCACCGTCTTCACGGACAATCTCATCATGGGCTAGCGATCCGCGACGTTTCGTGGTCTCGAGGCCATCACCAATTTCGACGGACTTGATAGCTTGGATACCCATGGTTGCTGCGGCAAGCTGGGAATCCAGTCTGCGATCCCAGTGCACGTAGCTGCCTAAGCCCGGAGGGCACCCATAAACCAAAGTCTCAACAACGCCGCCAATTGTGTCTCCGGTTGAGTGGCACTCGTCAATCTCTGCAACCATTCTTGCCGAAGCTTCCTTGCTGAAGCATCTCACCGGATCAGCGTCCAGAAGTTCTTGGTCCTTTGGTCGCGGAAGTTCAGTCTCAGTATTGGCCTGGGGTCCGATGGCAACCGTGTGGGTGACAATTTCAATCCCCAGTTCGCTCAAAAAGCTCATTGCGATGGAACCAAGTGCAACCCGAGTGGCAGTCTCTCGTGCGCTTGCTCTTTCGAGAACAGGCCTGGCTTCATCGAAGCCGTACTTCTGCATTCCAGTGAA
This sequence comes from Aquiluna sp., assembly GCA_021741585.1. Lineage (GTDB taxonomy): Bacteria > Actinomycetota > Actinomycetes > Actinomycetales > Microbacteriaceae > Aquiluna. The sequence continues at coordinate 168,286 of JAIOXN010000001.1, forward strand.
ATCCGCGTGGCCTGGGCGAGGTCGCGTTAGTGGTGCCCCTCTAGCCCCAGTGAGTTCAGTTTGGTCAATCGGTGATGCACTCATCACCTGTTCCCACTTAGGCCATTCGGTGTTCGCGATCCTTAGGGCTAGCGGTCCACCTTGCGAAAGACCGAATCGCACGCCCGAAGACAGCGTTACCTCATCTTGTTCAAACTTCATTCTTGCGCCGCGACCATAACCTAGGCGCCTGCGAGCTAATGCATCTGAAATATCCTCGCTCAGCACGCTCACGCCTGCCGGCAGGCCTTCAATTAGACCAATAAGTTCTGGGCCGTGTGATTCTCCGGCGGTTATCCAACGCAACATTCGACTAGTTTGCCATCTTTAGAGCCTCTTCAATGGCCATAACTAGCTTGTTCTCATTATTTAGTGCTTCATCAAGGTCCAACCCAGCAAATAGTCGCTGTTGGCCAACTGCCTGCCAAATTAGCATTTTGAGTCCCGACACAACTTTGCCAGATTCTGACCACAGCAAGGCAGCCTTCGATGGCCAAGGGTTATATGCAACATCCAGCAGGGTTCCCCGTGGGCTAAAGCGAATGCTTTGAAGGTGCTCATCCAGTGCACCACCAGGAAGACTGCTGATTACAATCGGAGCCTCGGCTGCCTGGTGAAGCTTCTCGGAAACTTCCACATCAAATTCAAGACTTAGGGACTTAGCCTTCTTAGGGTCTCTTCCCCAGACCGTTACTTCTTTTCCCAGCTCTTGCATTGCGACAATCGCGCTTCTAGCAGTAGCGCCAGTCCCTAGAATTGCTACTCGATTCCCACTTGCACTTTTTAGCGCCATCTGGATGCCGAAGATGTCTGTGTTGTAGGCATCCCAGCCGGCATTGGTTCGAATCAGTGTGTTTGCTGAATTGGTAGCGATGGCAAGTGAGTCAGCACGGTTGGAGATTGCTAGCGCATCTTCCTTTAGCGGCATCGTGATACTCAATCCTGACAGCTGGGAGCTCTCGAGAAATTCAGACAATCCTGCTGAAAGCTCCTGAGCTACATAATCTGAATCAACCCCCAGAAACTTGAAGGCAGCTGTATGGATCAGGGGTGATTTGGAGTGAGCAATTGGAGAGCCCAACACGGCGTAGTGGCTAGTCATTCCACTCCGGATTAGCTCTTAGCCAAGCATAGAAAAGCTGGGCAGCCCTCTCGTGCTCTGCAAATGTTTCGCTAAAGATTGTTTCCCCTGTTTTTAGATTTATGGTCACAAAGTAGAGCCAGTCTCCATCAGCGGGTCGCAGAGCAGCCTCTATGGCAACCGAGCCAGGATTAGAAATAGGCCCGCCGGGCAGTCCTGGGTGGAGGTAAGTGTTGTAAGGATTATCGTCGGCCCGCTGGGCATCGGTTGTGGTTACGGTAGTGCCACCGGTGCCATAACTGACAGTCGCATCGGATTGCAGCAGCATTCCAAGATCCAGGCGATTTAGGAAAACTCTAGAGACTTTATAGAAGTCCTCTATAAGACCAGCCTCAACTTGAATGAGCGCTGCGAGATTGACTACATCAAAGGAGTTCTTGAGCGTTAGATCGTATCTTGCAAGCTCCTTCTCCATCCTGTCGACCATGGCATTCACCACTTCTGTTGCACTCACGCCTGGGTCAAATGTGTAAGTTGCAGGGAAAAGATATCCTTCGGCGTTTAAAGCCTGATCCGGCAATCTTGGCATTATTGCATCTATTGCCGTTAGCACATCGCTCTCTAAAAGACCCAGGTCAGCGACAAGGCTCTGAGTGATCTGGGTTACTTTATAGCCCTCAGGAATGGTGGTTGAAACTGTTACTCGGTTAGTGCCGGAAATTAGTATCTGAAGTGCTGTGGCACCGGAAATCTTGGTTGGAAACTCGAAGACCCCGGGGTAGATAGTGAAATCTGAGTTGAGCATTTCTCGATAAATTGCATCAAAACTCTTGACGATATCGGCATCCACCATCTTGCGGGCAACTGCAGCTCCATCATCACCTTGTTCAATTGTGATGGTCGTTGGAGCTCCTGCTTCACCGCTGTAGTCCGCAACCTGAAATCTAGAAAAGAACGATGTTAGTTGGCCATAACCAACAAATAAGCCACCACCAACCAGGCCCAAAACTACAAGGATCGAAATTAGCCCTGCAAAAAAGCCTTTGGTGCGCTTTGGCTTGACCCCTGGGGTCTCAAATAAATCACTCATGAACTTCCTCAAGTGTCTTGCCGGCAAGACTGCCATCCTTTTCGGATGCAATGGCGAATTCCAGGATCACAGCTGCTGATGCTGCATCTATCTGGCTTCTGGAATTCTTCGTGTTCTTTCCCGCCTGGTGGAATCTAGCCTGTGCGGATTTGGTTGTTAGCCTCTCGTCAATCAGGCGAACCGTCAGGCCAAGATCTTGAATTTGCTTTGCAAGACCAATGGCTTTCTGAGAGCTTGGCGTCAAGCTACCACCTAGTGAGAGCGGGAGCCCAACGTAAATTGCTGTTGCCGATCTGGATGCCGCGATTTCAGCAATCTCTTGCGCCACCCTGTCGTTGGTCTGCAGGGTCTCAATCGGAAGACAGAGCGAACCCTGGTTGAGAGCAACACCGATTCTTGCCTCACCAGCGTCTATCCCCAACCGAGTTGTCACGAAACCGAATCCGCCGCCATTGCAACCGCCGCTGCAATTTTGTCGATGTGAACGCCGCCACCTTGAGCGATATCGGGCTTACCGCCACCGCCACCACCAAGGACGCTGGCTGCAATCTTGACGAGGTCGCCAGCCCTGACTGAGCTCTGCGAGGCTCTTCCAACCGCTGCCATTACTAGAGGCTTGTCATCTGCAACACAGCCAAGGATAACAACCGCATTCTCACCGATTGAATCTCGAACTGACAGCAACAATGACCTTAGTTGATCAGCGGTAAAGCTGCCGATAAGTTCAGCCGCGATCACTCTGTGGCTTCCGATTTCGGTTGCGGCTGCAATCAGTGCCGGTGCATGCGCCAATGATTCCTTGGCCTCAAGTTCTGAAATTCGCTTTTGTGCAATTTTCAGGTCTTCTAGAGAGGCTGTGATTCGATCCTCCAACTCGGAGGTCGGGGCCTTCAATGTCAGGGCAAGCTTCTTAATTAGATCGCGCTCTTGACGAAGCGCATCAAAAGCTTCAAAACCTACTAGCGCTTCTACTCTCCTGGAACCGGATCCAACAGATGATTCGGAAGTGATTGAAACTAAACCAATCTGAGAAGATCTAGAAACGTGAGTACCTCCACAGAGCTCTCTAGACCATGGGCCACCAACCTGAACTACTCGAACCAATTCGTCATAGGTTTCACCGAATAGCGCAACGGCTCCATACTCGCGTGCAGCCGGCATGTCCATGAACTGAGCGCTCACCGCAAGATCGGCACGGATAGCAAGGTTGGAAACTTCCTCGATCTCACTTCGAGTGGAATCAGAAAGTGCTTCGGACCAAGAGAAGTCAAGACGCATGTATCCAGGGCGGTTATATGAACCCGACTGCAGAGCCTCTGGCCCTAGAACTTGGCGAAGAGCTGCGTGAACCACGTGTGTTGCCGAGTGTGCCTGTGCGGCACCAAGTCTCCACTCAGGATTCACTTGAGTTTGTACGGAATCCCCGACAGTTACCGTACCATCGGTCACGCGCACTTTGTGAGCGAACAGACCCTTAACCGGTTTTTGGACATCCAAGACCTCGAGTACGAAGCCATCCCCGATTATCTGGCCGGCGTCAGCGGCCTGACCACCAGATTCGGCATACAAACTTGTGCGATCTAGGAAAATTTCCCCCAGCTGTCCCTGACCAAGCTCCGGCTGGGAATTACCTTCTCGAATGATTCCAAGGACCTTGCCCTCGGCTGACAAAGAGTCATATCCAAGGAACTGGGTTTCACCCATTGCCCTGAACTCTCCATAGACTTGAAGTCCGGCGCCACCGGATTTTTTGTCCTTGGCATCTTTCTTGGCACGGTCCTTTTGCTCCTGCATAAGGGCATTGAACGCGGCTCTATCGACCTCAAGGCTGTTCTCTTGGGCAATCTCAACAGTGAGATCGATTGGGAATCCATAGGTATCGTGTAGCGCAAAAGCAGTCTCTGCAGGCAGGATTCCCTTTGAGTTTGCAATAGCTTCATCAAGCACGATCGTCCCGGCTTCAAGGGTTCTAGAGAAGCCAGTTTCCTCAGCAACTGCGGAGCGAAGCACCCTAGGGAATTGCTCTTCAAGCTCTGGGTATGCCTCAACCATCGCGTTCTTGCTCACTGTAAATAGAGCTTCAAAACTTGGTTTTGTGACTCCAAGTAGGCGCAAGGAGCGCACGCTTCTCCTAAGAAGTCTTCTTAGAACGTATCCGCGGCCCTCGTTCGAAGGCGATACGCCATCGGACATCAACATCAACGCGGATCTGATGTGGTCTGCGATCACGCGCATCCGGACATCGTCATCAGCATTGGCCCCATAGCGCTTGCCGGAGAGTGCCGCAGCCAGATCGATCAGTGGTCTAATTTGGTCGATCTCATAGATGTTCTCGACCCCTTGAAGCAAAAATGCTACGCGCTCAAGGCCCATTCCGGTGTCGATGTTCTTCTTTGGGAGCTCCCCAAGAATCTCAAAGTGATCCTTGGTGCCACCATCGGCCCGCTCGTACTGCATGAATACAAGGTTCCAGATCTCGATGTAGCGGTCTTCATCAGCCTCAGGGCCGCCGTCAACCCCATATTCTGGTCCGCGGTCGAAGTAGATCTCTGAGCAAGGACCCGCTGGTCCTCGCTGTCCTGTTGACCAGTAGTTATCTGCCATTCCACGGCGCTGGATGCGCTCTCTGGGGATAGACGTCTGCTCAAGCCAGTATTCAATGGCTTCGTCATCATCTTTATAGACAGTGACCCAGAGCTTCTCAGGATCAAAACCAAGTCCACCTTCTTCAAGGCTTCCGGTCAAAAGCTCCCAGGCGTAAGCGATTGCTTCCTTCTTGAAGTAATCGCCAAAGGAGAAGTTGCCATTCATTTGGAAGAATGTGCCGTGCCTGGTGGTTTTACCGACCTCGTCAATATCAAGGGTTCTGACGCACTTTTGAACGCTTGTGGCTCGTGAGTAGGGAGATGGCATTACTCCAGTCATAAACGGAATAAACGGCACCATACCGGCCACCACGAACATGAGGGTGGGGTCTTGGCTAATCAGTGGTGCGCTAGGAACAACGGTGTGACCCTTTTTTTCAAAGAAGTCCAACCACCGCTTTTTTATCTCGGCAGTCTTCACGCTTTACTTTTTCGCAGCAGTGCTCTTTGGAGCAGGCTTCTTTGTGGCGGCCTTCTCTTGCTCGCGGTAGCCCTCTGCAACCGAGTTGGCAAATTCTCTGGCAGCAAGGATGGCGTCATCAACGGCAACCTGAGCCTTTGGGTTGTCACGAAGCTGGACCACTGCAAGAGCACCTAGTCCAATTCCTGCTGCAAACCATCCGAGCTTTGACATGATTACCTCCGCTTTCCTAGCGCCTTGAGAACCCCCTGGGTTACCCCGAAAAGTTTTGTTAGTGGCGCTCCGATGCTTGCCGTGAAAACGGCAACCAGGGAGCTAATGTTTTGCGAAACCTGTTCCACATCTTCAGTGATGTGATCAATTCTTTTGAGTTGCTTATTAGCCTCTGCCAGGGTCTCCCTGGCTTCGCCAAGGATCGGCTCTAGCTCTTTATTTACCGATTTGACGGTAAGGGCTGCCTCATCAAGGATTTTTCCCAGTTTGGTAAGTGGGATCCCTAAAAAAATAACGAGCAGGGCGAAAGAGCTGGCAAGTATGATGCCCGCTATTTCGCCACCGCTCATTAGTAATTACCTTGCTGCGTAGTACTCAACTACGAGCTGAACTTCACAGGTCACTGGGACCTCAACGCGCTTTGGGCGGCGAACCAAGGTTGCCTGAAGCTTGTCAATTGAAACGTTTAGGTACTCAGGAACCTTTGCCTGAACATCTGCATGTCCACCGGCTGCTGCAACCTGGAATGGTTCAGTCTTCTCGCTCTTGTCGTGAACGTGAATCATCTGACCTGGCTTCACGCGGAAGGATGGACGGTCAACACGCTCTCCATCAACCAAGATGTGGCGGTGAACGACCATCTGGCGAGCCTGTGCCATGGTGCGTGCAAAACCAGAGCGCAGAACTAGCGCGTCAAGACGCATCTCTAGAAGCTCCACTAGGTTCTCACCGGTTAGACCAGAAGTGCGCTTGGCCTCCTGGAAGGTCTTGCGAAGCTGTGCCTCGCGGATGCCGTACTGAGCCCTCAAACGCTGCTTCTCGCGCAGACGAACTGCGTAGTCTGAGTCGCTCTTGCGCTTGGTGCGGCCATGCTGACCCGGTCCGTAGGGTCTTTTTTCCATGTACTTAGCAGCTTTTGGAGTAAGCGCGATGCCCAATGCACGCGACAAACGAGTCTTGCTGCGGGTTCTAGTTGTCTTTGACAAAAAGTTGCCTTTCAAATTTCTTATTGGATTCTTGCATCTACGTCCCAGCCGCTGGAGCAGAGCAACCCCGAAATCCTACCAGTGCAGGCTGCTTATGTCACCTACCTGCCAAGAATTTCTTGGACAGCCTTCAGTCGATCTTGAAGAGTTCGCTCGAACCCGTGATTTGATGGCAGGTAATAACTTGCCTCAATTTCGGCATAAGTCTGCTTGATGACGCCAACTGGATTGTCGTGCGGGTATTTGTACCCAACCGCACCAGTTGATCTAAGGGCTGAGGGTATCTGGGGCAATAGACCGCTCTGCACGTCTTCGATCGCTGCATTGATCGCTTCATACGCTCTATTAGATTTGGGGGCTAGCGCGAGGTAAATGGTTGCTTCTGCTAGTGGAATTCGGCCCTCGGGCATTCCGATTCGCTCAACAGTTTGGGCAACCGCACCGGCTATAACAATTGCGTTCGGATCAGCCAAGCCAATATCCTCGGCAGCCAAGATCATCAACCTTCTGGCAATGAACTTGGGGTCCTCTCCCCCAACAATCATTCTGGCAAGGTAATGAATTGCGGCATCGGTATCAGAGCCGCGCACGGATTTTATGAACGCACTGATCGTGTCGTAGTGGACATCGCCATCTGGATCGTACGCAATCGCGTTCTCGCTGGACTCCATAGCGATTTCGAGAGTTACTGACTCAGTCGCCTGATTTGCAGCGGCTTCCATGAGCGTTAGCGCGCGACGAGCATCCCCGGCGGAGATCCTGGCAATATATTCCAGCGCTTGCTCTTCAAATACCAGACCCTTTAGGCCCTCAGGGGCGATCCGGGCCCGTTCCATAAGTTGGAGGAGCTCTTCTTTTGCCAGGGGCTCCAAATGGAAAACTAATGATCGCGATATCAGAGGCTTAATCACGCTGAAGGATGGATTCTCGGTAGTTGCGGCAATCAGCGTGATGACACCAGATTCAACAGCGCCAAGCAGCGAATCCTGTTGAGATTTTGAGAATCGATGAATCTCATCGAGGAACAAAATGGTCGGACGGTCATAGATTTCCCGAAGCTTTTTGGCTGCCTCTATCACATCTCGAACGGCTGCGACCGAAGCTGATATAGCGCTTAACTCAACAAAGTGAGCATCCTTTGAGTTGCTAATCAATCTTGCAATAGTGGTCTTGCCAGATCCGGGAGGCCCCCAGAGCAAGATTGAGGACCAAGAGCCTTGTTTATCCCCTGTGATCAAGCGATGTAGCGGCGATCCGGGTTTGATAAGGCGACCCTGACCTAAGACCTCTGAAATCTCTTTAGGGCGCATTATCGAAGCGAGCGGTGCATAAACCACAGCTTGATTGTATGCAACACCTAGAATTACAGCGCGATAAGACCGTGAGGATTTCATGAAGAACAATGAAAAGCTAAAGAACTTTGAGGCCAAGCAACAGCTAATTGCAAAGCGAAAGGCGCAGGGCCCAAGGGATAACAAAATTGCAATCCTTGCCGGTGCAGGCGCACTATTGGTTGCTTTGATTGGCCAGGCCGCGTATTTCGGGTTTGGTCCAGGCTATGTTCCCGCCGAGGAGTCAGCTGCGCCAGAAGTGACATCCGAACCAAACAGTTCTGAGGTGCCAGATGCAGCTCTTGCAGAGAATCGAATCTGGAACGCTAGCTTGAACCTAAATACCGAAGCGGTCTCTTTGGAACTTGATGGCGTCAACGCGCCTCAGGCTGTCGCTAACTTTGTTGCGCTTGCTCAATCTGGTTTCTATGAGAACGTGAGCTGTCACCGTTTAACCACGGCCGGCATTTATGTCCTTCAGTGTGGAGATCCAGATGGCACTGGCGCAGGTGGGCCTGGCTATAACTTCGGCCCAATCGAGAATGCGCCTGCAGATGACATTTATGCTGAGGGCACCTTGGCCATGGCAAGAGTCGGCGGGGACGGCTCTTCAATGGGTTCGCAATTCTTCATTGTTTATGACGACTCCCAAATTCCATCCGATTCAGCTGGTGGTTACACGGTCTTTGGAAAAGTAACCGGTGGGCTCGAAGCCATTAAAGCAATCGCCGCTTTGGGAACTTCTGATGGTTCGGGTGACGGGTCTCCTCTAGAGGCCGTTTTGATGAACAGTATTTCGGTAGAGTAAAACTTCACAATCTAGGAGAAACCCTTGACCAGCAATCAGTTCGGTCGCGTTGATGGCGAAAACAATGTTTTCGTAATCGACGGCGGCGTCGAAAGACAAATTGGACAGTACCCAAACGTTTCAGCGGAGGAGGCAATTGCCTACTTCTCAAGAAAGTTTGATGACCTGGAAGCTCAAGTTCGCACCTTGGAACAGCGCATTGCTGCCGGGGTAAGCGATGCCAAGAGCCTAAAGACTGGTCACGACCACCTTGTCGCAGAGCTTGTTGCCCCCAATGTTTTTGGAAACATCCAGAACTTGCGTGACCGACTGGCCAAACTCTCTCCTTCCATTGCAGAGGCAGCTGCAAAGATCTCGCAGGAGATAGAGACTGCAATTGCAGAAGCCCTAGTCCTCAAGGAAGAGATTGCAGCAAAGGCCGAAGCGATTGTCGCAAAGCTTGAAAGCGTGAACTGGAAAAAGAGCGCTCCAGAAATGACCGCATTATTCGAGTCCTGGCAGAAGCTTCAAAAAGAGGGCCCAAAGGTTCCAAAATCGCAAACTGATCCAATCTGGAAGCGATTCTCCCAGGCGCGTGCAAAATTCGAGTCTGGTCGCAGGGCATATTTCTCAACCCTAGATTCAAAGTTCAAGGAAGCTAAAGCCGCCAAGGCCAAGCTCGCTGAAGCTGCAGAGGCTCTAGTTGCAAAGGGCTCTGATGCTGCTGCCGATTACCGCAAGCTCCAAGATCAGTGGAAGCTAGCTCCAAAGGCCGGCAAGGTTGAAGATGCTCTTTGGGCTCGGTTCAGGGCCGCTGGTGATGCCATTTTCGCTGCCAAGAAGGAAAAAGACGCCGAGTTGGCAGTCGCTCACGCTGCCAACCTGAAGGCTAAGCAGGAATTGCTGGTCGAAGCCGAGAAGATTGCCGGCAAAGACATCGAGGCAGACAAGAAGCTATTGGCAGACATTCAGGCTCGTTGGGTAAAGATTGGCCACGTTGCAAAAGACGAGGTTCGCAAGCTTGAAGACAAGCTTCGCAAGTTTGAGAAGATCGTTGCTGATGCTCAGGCTGATGCCTGGAGGCGATCGGATCCAGCGGCTAAGGCTCGTAGCAACTCACTGGTTACTCAGCTTGAGGCAGTAATTGCAGAACTAGAGGCAGAACTTAAGGGCGCAGCAGCTGCGAAGAAGAAGGACATTCAGTCTCAGATTGACGCGCGCAAGGCATGGTTGGAAGCAGCTCAAAAGGCTGTTGACTAAGAGCTCTTAACTCTATAAACGTCGTAGACGGCTTCGATTCTGCGCACCTGGTTCAAAAGATGCTCTAGGTGAGAGGGGTCTGCCATCTCAAACACAAACTTTGAAAGTGCGACCCTGTCTCTTCCGGTCGAAACCGTTGCAGACAAAATGTTCACGTGGTTTTCAGACAAGACCCTTGTGACATCAGAGAGCAAACCAGAACGATCTAGAGCCTCAACCTGAATCTGAACCATAAAAACGCCTCTTGAGTTATCTGCCCAAGAAACTTCAACAACACGCTCTTGGTTCAAGCTCTTGACGTTCTTGCAGTCTTCTCTGTGAACCGATACCCCTTCACCACGCGTTATGAAGCCGGTTATCTCATCACCTGGGACTGGTGTGCAGCACCGTGCCATCTTTGTTAGAACGTCTGGCGATCCTTTCACGAGGACACCTTGGTTAGCGCGCCGCGGTCCTCGCATTCCCTTTGGAACCTGGATCTGAATCTCTTCGGGGTCTGCTTCGCTGCTGTACCCGTCGATAACGCGAACTCGATCAATTACCGCGTTCGCAGATATCTGCCCGGCTCCGATCGCGGCAAAGAGAGCATTTATATCCTCAAGCCTTAGGTCACTAGCCACCCGCGTGAGCGTCTCAGAGGTGAGTAGAGATTGAATCGGGAGCCCTTGCCTCCTGAGTGCCTTGACGAGAGCGTCTTTCCCATCTTCGGTGGCAAGCTCTTTACGTTCTTGCGTGAAGTAGTGTCGGATTTTAGCTTTGGCGCTTGCCGATCCAACGAAGTTCAGCCAGTCCTTGCTGGGTCCCGCCGATTCCGATTTAGAGGTTAGGATCTCAATTACATCTCCGGCCTGAAGCTTGCTTTCAAGCGGAACCAATCGACCGTTGACTTTAGCGCCAATTGTTTTGTGTCCTACTTCGGTGTGAACTGCGTACGCAAAATCCACCGGGGTGGAGCCGGCGGAAAGCCCAATAACCTTGCCTTTAGGCGTGAAAACGTAGAGCTCTTTCGCACCAATTTCAAACCGAAGGTTATCTAGGAACTCCCCTGGATCAGCGGTCTCTTCCTGCCAATCGCTGAGCTGTTTGAGCCAGGCAAAATCAACTTCCTTATCCCCCGCCCTGCCGGCTTGAGCTTTATATTTCCAGTGAGCTGCGACACCGTACTCTGCGCGTTGGTGCATTTCCTGGGTACGAATCTGAATCTCCACTGCCCTACCCTCAGGACCAACCACCGTGGTGTGGAGGGATTGGTAAAGGTTGAACTTTGGCATCGCGATGTAGTCCTTGAACCGGCCAGGCAAGGGTGACCATCTTGCGTGTATCGCCCCAAGGGCGGCGTAGCAATCTTTGACCGAGCCAACAAGGACCCGCACGCCTACGAGGTCGTAAATATCATCAAACTCGCGACCACGAAGAACCATCTTTTGATAAATGCTGTAGTACTGCTTTGGCCTGCCGTCTATCTTGGCCTTCACCTTGCCATTTCGAAGCTCGGCGGAGATCTCGTCCAACACTTTCTCGGTGTATTCCGAACGCGAAGGGTTCCGCTGTGCGACTAAGGTCACAATCTCTTCGTAAACCTTCGGGTACAACACTGCAAAGCTGATATCTTCAAGTTCCAACTTGATTGTGCTAATGCCTAGCCGGTGTGCCAGAGGGGCGTAGATCTCAAGAGTCTCTTGGGCTTTACGCTTGGCAGAATCGGGATTTACAAAACCCCATGTTCTGGCGTTGTGCAGGCGGTCGGCAAGCTTTATAACCAAGACACGAACGTCTTTCGACATCGCAACAACCATCTTGCGCATGGTCTCTGATTGAGCAGAATCGCCAAACTTAACTTTGTCTAGTTTTGTAACTCCATCAACTAGCAGCGCTATCTCATCGCCAAAATCTGCCTTGAGCGATTCAAGCGAATAGCCAGTGTCCTCGACAGTGTCGTGAAGTAAAGCTGCAGCAATTGTGGCGGGGCCAGATCCCAAGTCGGCAAGGATCCTTGCAACCGCGAGTGGGTGGGTGATGTACTCTTCACCCGACTTACGTGTTTGCCCCTTGTGGTGAAATTCTGCAGTCTTAAAGGCCCGCTCGATCACGGGAATGTCGGCTTTAGGGTGGTTTAGTCGAACAATCTTGATTAGATCAGCTAAATCGGATCCATATGCTGTGGAAGATCTCGTGAAGATTCTCGGCAGCCTAGACCTCAGAGATGAGGTAAGGCTGTCTGACATTCACTGCTCCTAAGATTTTACCTAAGAAGTCTATTCGCGACCAGCCAAAACCTTGCTTGCGGCGGATTTAAGTGCTGCCTCATTTTCCCTGAGGTGAACATAAACCGGGGCGGCAAGGAAAATCGATGAGTAAGTACCGACAATTGTTCCCACGAACAGCGCAAGAGCGATGTCGCGTAGGGTTCCAGCGCCTAGAAGGACTGAGCCGATAAACAGAATCGAGGCAACTGGCAAAACGGCAACGATGGAGGTATTCAATGACCTGACAAGAGTCTGGTTAACTGCAAGGTTGACCATTTCCCCAAAGGTTCTGGTCTCGGAGAATTCGATCTCAAGCGTGTTCTCTCGAACCTTGTCAAAGACCACGACGGTGTCATAAAGCGAATAGGCAAGGATGGTCAAGAACCCGATTACCGCAGCCGGCGTCACCTCAAATCCAACACCCGCATAGACACCGGCTGTGAGGATCAAGTCGTGGGCTAGCGCAATCAGTGCAGCGACCGACATCTTCCAAGACCGGAAGTAAAACGCCATCAGCAGTGAAACAAGAACAAGGAATACTGCAAGTCCGGTAAGGGCCTGTTGAGTTACGTCAGCACCCCAGTTTGGCCCGATAAAGCTCGATGCAACGGTGGAGTCGTCAACCTTATAAGCCTCGGCAAGTGCAAGTCGCGCCTCTTCAGACTCGACGTCTGCCAACTGCTCAGTCTGAATTCGAAGATCATTAGCGCCAACAGCGGTAACGCTCACCTCAACTCCAGCAACAACGCTTCTTACTGCATCTACCGCCAGTGACTGGGGAAGCTCTTGAGAGTTGGTGAGTCTGAATTCAGAACCACCACGGAACTCAATTCCAAAGTTGAAGCCACCCTTTAGGAAAGGAAGTGCGACGGAGATGATGATTGCCACAGCTGCAACGATGTACCAGATGTTGCGCTTGCCAACAAAGTCAAACGACCTCTTGCCCGAGTAAAGCTCGTTTCCGATCGTGCGCAGACTAGTCATTTGAATCTCCTAAGTTTGCTGCCGCTTTACGCTCGGCAATTGTTTGACGCTTTAGTGCCTCTTTAGAAGCCTTGGCTGCCTTAGTCGCTGGAAGAGCTTGTGACACAACGAACTTGCCACGACCCGCATAGCTTGCCCTTGCTGCAGAAAGGTCAAAGCCGGACCACTTGTGGCCTGAAGCAAAGAACTTATTGCGAGCCAAAAGTTGAACTACTGGGTGAGTGAACAATGTCACAACCAACAGGTCGATAAGTGTTGTCAAACCCAGGGTGAAGGCGAATCCTCGAACCGAAGAACTGGTTAGCAAATAGAGCACGGTTGCAGCTGTAAAGCTAACCGCGTCAGATACCAAAATTGTTCTAAGAGCTCGGTTCCACCCGGCTTCCACCGCAGTCTCAAGAGTCCTGCCTTCTCGCAGTTCGTCTCTGATCCTCTCGAAGTAGACGATAAACGAGTCAGCTGTGATTCCAATGGCGACAATAAGCCCAGCCACACCTGCCAGCGATAGTCGGTAACCCTGCCTCCACGATAAGAACGCGACAGCAAGATAAACAAGGAGACCGGCAACAATAAGTGAACCAAGTACTACCGAGGCTAGGCCGCGGTACTGGAAAGTCATGTAGATGATTACGAAGATCAAACCAATTGCCCCAGCAATTAGACCGCTGCGAAGAGACTCTTCTCCGAGTGTCGCAGAGATGTTTTCCTGTGACTGGACCTCGAAACCTATTGGCAGTGCTCCATATTTCAGCTGGTCAGCCAAAACCGTAGATGATGCTTGAGTGAATGATCCGGTGATTTGAGCCTTGCCATTTGTGATCACGGCATTTGTGCTAGGTGCCGTGATGACCAAGCCATCCAAAGTGATTGCAAACTGATTCTGAGGTGATTGCAAGCCGTAGAGCCTGGAGGTTACAGCTCCGAAGGCCTCTGTGCCGGCAGCGTCAAATTCGATGTTCACAGCCCAGTCGTTGGTGGTAGCACCGGTAGATGTGGTTATTTTGCCGGCGTAAGCATTCGAAATATTCAGTCCCTGGACTTCGACCGGTCCTAGTACGTACTTGTACATCAGGTAATCATCACAAGTTATTAGTGGGAGGCTAGGGTCATCGACCTGGCCAGCAGAGCGGAAATTAGAGGCGCAGTCAAGAGCGTCGAAATCTGCTGCCAACTTCTCGGTGATCCAATTCAAATCCGAAGCGTTCACTGGAGTTACTGCAGGGACATCGCTAAGAGCACTTGTGTCCACTGGTTCGGAATCAGCGACAGCCGAAGTGCTAACGGCAAAGGTTAATACTGGGCGGAACTCCAACAAGGCGCTTGCCTTGATTAGTTGCAGTGTGGTCGGGTCGGGAGATCCGGGGATTGAAACAACGATGTTCTGATTGCCCTGAATCGAGACCTGAGCCTCCCCTACACCGGTTCCATCGATTCTTTGCCTGATGATGGTAACTGCCTGATTTAGCTGCTCCTGGGAAACAACCTCACCATCCGCGAGAGTTGGAGTCAAGATGATAGATGTGCCGCCCTGGAGGTCAAGTGCAAGCTCTGGGGCAAATGAAGCCCCAGGTTGAGCGGTAACTGTTCCCCAAATGATTAGGGCAGCAAAGAATGCCGCTATTCCCCCTACCCAGCCAAGTTTCTTTCGCGCCAAAGCCTGGGTTGTATTTTCAGCCAAAACTAGTTCCCCTCAGATGTTTGAGACTGCGCACTGCGCACGGCCTGCTTCACAACACGAAGCTTTGTGCCTGGAGTGCTCTCAAGTTCAATTTCGGTATCGGTTACTGCGGTGATCTTGCCCTTAATTCCCGAGTGTAGAACTGCTTCAGCGCCCACAGAAAGGGACTCAAGTAGGTTCTGGGTGTCCTTCTTACGCTTACGGTTCTGGTTAATAAGCAGCAGAATCATTACCGCCAGGATGGCGAGCAGTATGTAGTCCAAATTATTTCCTTACCGAATTGGTACCCCGAAATTATAGGCTGTTATTAGTTAGTTTGCCCTAGTGGCTCTCAATATGAGCCAAACCTGATGGTGTTATCTCTCTGCCACGTGGCGTCCGGTGCAAAAATCCGATTCTAATCAGGTAGGGCTCGATTACGGATTCAATCGTGTCTGGCTCTTCCCCGATTGCGACTGCAAGAGTAGAAAGTCCAACCGGCTTCGCACGAAATTGAGTTGAAAGCAGTCTCAGAATCTGACGATCCACGCGATCCAGGCCCTCGGAATCGATCTCGAAGAGGCTCATCGACTTCTCTACTGAGTCGATGCTCAACGCCTCATGACTGTTCACGCTCGCGTAATCGCGTACCCTTCTGAGCAGTCGGTTGGCAATTCTTGGCGTGCCTCGTGACCGCGTCGAAAGCATTGTTGCAGCGTCGTCGGCAATGGCTATCTCAAGACGATCGGCTGAACGCTTGATCACCTTGGCTAAATCGACCGGTTCGTAGAACTCCAAGAACGCGGTGAATCCAAATCGGTCACGCAAAGGTGTTGGGAGCATTCCGCTCCTAGTGGTCGCGCCGACCAACGTAAAAGGAGCAATGTCTAAAGAGATTGATGCCGCACCGGGACCTTTTCCAACCATGACATCGACCCTGAAGTCTTCCATCGCTAGGTAAAGCATTTCCTCTGCAGACCGAGACATCCGATGGATCTCGTCGATAAACAAAACGTCGCCAGTCTCGAGCGAGGACAATATCGCGGCCAAGTCCCCCGAGCTTTGAATTGCTGGGCCAGAAGTGAGTTTCAGCGGGCGATTGGACTCTTGAGCGACGATCATCGCCAGAGTGGTTTTACCGAGTCCTGGAGGCCCTGCTAACAGAATGTGATCCGGTGTGCGATTGGCCAACTTGGCCGCCTCAATGACCAATGAGAGCTGATCTACGACTCTTTTTTGGCCGACAAACTCTGAGAGGTTGCTAGGGCGCAACGCTTGTTCAGCTGCCCGTTCCTCGGCTGTGGCATCAAGCATTCTCTACCAACTTTGCGCTTCCGAGCTTTCCAAGAGCAGCTTTAAGTGCCTCTGAATCCGAGAGGCCCTGTGGAAGATCCCGGAGAATTGCCCTTGCGCGCACTTCGTCAGTTCCAAGCTGTAACAGAGCCGCCAAAACATTTTCGTTCTGAGGGCTAGCAGTGCTAAGTCCTACTTTTCCGGATAATGAAATAAGAATCAGTTTTGCGGTCTTTGGTCCGATACCAGATATCGCCCTGAATACCGCCTCGTCATTGTTATTGACGGCATTCCTAAGTTGAGAGGGCTCTAAGCCAGAGAGAACCACCATTGCGAGTTTTGGTCCTATGCCGCTTACTGAGCACAGTAGTTCAAATAGATCGCGCTCCCCAGGTGATTCAAAACCAAATAACGAAAGGTCATCTTCACGAACAATTAGCTTCGTTGGGATTGAGAGCTCTCCTTCAAGCTTTAGTTTCAGTGAGTGTCTCGTGGTTATCGCTATCCAATAACCAACGCCACCAACTCGAAGTTCAATGCCATCGAGACCAATCTGACTGATGGTTCCGGTCAGTGATGAAATCATCTGCCTAACCTAGCTTTCTATTGGAAGCTTTGGCTGCTGCGACCCACCTGCGCTGGGCCGCCGTTCCAACCCCGAGGGCTCTCTTTGACGCACAAATTGCTACAGCAAGAGCGTCTGCAACGTCTGCAGGCTTAGGAATCTCCGCCAAACCAAGAATCTTGCCGACCATCATTCCAACTGCTGCCTTATCTGCTCTGCCGTTCCCGGTCACAGCAGCTTTCACCTCACTCGGCGTGAAGAATTCCAATGGGATCTCGTGTCGGTATGCAATGGCCATTAGAGCGCCAGATATCTGAGCGACACCCATGACAGATCGGAGGTTGGCCTGTGCAAAAACCCTCTCAAGCGCTATGAGATCGGGATTATGTTTAGCAACTAGCTCCTCAAGGCCGATTGAGATTAGCCCGACTCGATCACGCGGAGCTTGGGTTGCATCGCTTGTGAACAAGCCAAAATCAACTGCGCAATTTCTCTCGGTATCGATTAAGCCAAATCCACATCGAGTGAGGCCGGGGTCAACACCAAGAATCAGGGTCACTAGCCTTGAGCCTCTAGTTCAGCCAAAACATCTGGCGTCAAGTCCATGTTTGTATAAACGTTTTGGACGTCATCAAGATCTTCTAGCGCGTCTATCAATCGGAATACCTTCCCAGCGGTTGCTGCATCCGCCTGAATCTTCATTGAAGACACGAACTCCACATCGGCAGATTCATATTCGATTCCGGCTTCTTGGAGTGCGGCTCTGGCATCAACCATGCTGGATGGGTCGCAAGTCACTATGAAGCTCTCCCCGTTTGATTCGACCTCTTCAACGTTGTGCTCCAAAGTGGCCTCCAGAATTGCATCCTCGGATGCTGCTCCTGGAACCAAGATGACTCCTTTACGAGCAAACTGGTATGAAACCGATCCGGGGTCAGCCATGTTGCCAGAATTCTTGCCGACCGCGAGGCGAACTTCCGCTGCTGCACGGTTTCTGTTGTCGGTCAGGCACTCGATTAAGACAGCGATTCCGTTTGGCCCATAGCCTTCATACATGATGTTGGTGTATTCAACGCCATCACCGGTTGCTCCAGAACCGCGCTTAATGGCGCGGTCGATGTTGTCGTTTGGTACGGAATTCTTGCGCGCTTTATAGACTGCGTCATAGAGGGTTGGATTTCCCTCGATGTCGGCACCGCCGGTGCGCGTTGCTACCTCAATGTTTCGAATCAGCTTTGCCCAAAGCTTCGCGCGCTTTGAGTCGTTTGCCGCTTTTTTGTGTTTGGTGGTTGCCCACTTGGAGTGTCCAGACATAGTTTTATAAAGCTACCTAATCTTTTGCTATTTTGCAGTGCTCTAGGAATAAGTTGTGGAGAAACTTCGAGCCAGTAATCTCCGGGTGGAATGAAGCCCCAAAAAGATGGCCGCTTCTCACGGCAACCGCTTCTCCGTTCAAGGTAGCGAGCACCTCCACCTTTGAGGAGTCAAGAATTCTCGGTGCCCGAATAAATGCGACCTTTTCTTTCAAAGTTCCAAAATCCACCTCAGATTCAAAAGAGTGAGTCTGGCCGCCATATGCGTTTCTTGAAACCTTGATTGGCAATCCCCCGATGAATTCCTGACCGGGAATAGAGCCCTCGACATCGTCGGCAAGCATGATCATCCCAGCGCAGGTTCCGAGAACTGGTTTTGCTTTGGCGAAATCGCGCAGCGCTGGAAATAGGCCGAAACTTTTTGCAAGATTCGACATGGCCGTGGACTCTCCACCAGGAATTATGAGTGCATCTACTTTCTCGAGCTCAGAGGCTCTTCGAACCTTGATTGATTCGACTCCAAGCTCGTTCAGGAGCTTTTGATGCTCTCTGTAGTCGCCCTGGAGACCTAGGACTCCAATTAGCAATTACCAGCCACGCTCCGAGAGACGGTGAGGTGCAGGCAGGTCATTTACGTTGATTCCAACCATTGCCTCGCCAAGCCCTCTTGATGCCTCTGCCACAACCTTTGGGTCATCGAAGAATGTGGTTGCCTTAACAATCGCTGCGGCGCGAGCCGCTGGATTTCCACTCTTGAAGATTCCGGAACCCACGAATACACCGTCGGCACCAAGCTGCATCATCATTGCAGCGTCAGCAGGAGTCGCGACACCACCTGCTACGAATAGCACGACTGGCAATTTGCCCGTTTGGGCTACTTCTCGTACAAGTTGGTAAGGAGCCTGCAACTCTTTTGCCGCAACGTAAAGCTCATCCTCGGTCTTGGCTGCAAGCGCCCTGATCTCGGAAGAAATTGTTCGGATGTGCTTTGTCGCCTCAGATACGTCTCCAGTGCCCGCTTCACCCTTTGAACGGATCATTGCGGCGCCTTCGGTAATGCGACGAAGCGCTTCACCGAGATTGGTCGCTCCACACACAAATGGGACCTCAAAGCGCCACTTGTCAATGTGATTTACATAGTCCGCAGGAGAGAGTACTTCTGACTCATCGATGTAGTCAACCTCAAGTGATTCGAGAATCTGTGCCTCAACAAAGTGACCAATGCGGGCCTTGGCCATCACAGGGATTGAAACTGTGTTGATAATCTGATCAATCAAATCTGGGTCGCTCATGCGAGCAACTCCACCCTGCGCACGAATGTCGGCTGGCACTCGCTCAAGGGCCATGACGGCTACAGCGCCCGCATCTTCTGCGATTTTGGCCTGTTCTGCAGTCACAACATCCATGATCACGCCGCCCTTTAGCATTTCTGCTAGGCCGCGCTTAACGAGTGGGGTTGATTCGAAGATTTCTTGGGTCATGCCACAATTCTAAGCTTGCAAAACCCAGTTCGATGCAATTGTTTCTCTAACCTCACCAAGTAATCTCGGCATGGCCTTAGTTTGGGCGATAATTGGGAAGAAATTCGCATCATTACGCCAACGGGGAACAATGTGTTGGTGCAGGTGGGCGGCGATACCAGCACCGGCGACCTGACCCTGATTCATGCCAATGTTTGCGCCGTGATTGCCAAAGACCTTGTTGAGGGTGCGCATTGCCTGTTGAGTCAGTAGGCCGATCTCGGCAATTTCCTCTTCGGTAGCCTTATCGTAAGTGTCAACGTGGCGATATGGACAAACAAGCATGTGGCCGGTGTTATACGGAAAGAGGTTTAGCAAAACAAAACTGGTTTTTCCGCGATATACGATCAGCCCGTCCTCGTCGCTCTTTTCCGGAGCCAAACAAAAAGGACATTCGTCATCTTGAGGCTGCTGCAAGTTCTGAATGTACACCAAGCGGTGAGGGGTCCAAAGCCGTTCATGCCCATCCCCCATAGCGCCCATCGACTCAAGAATGTCAGTCATTAGACCTGAGTCTTATCGTTGATAGCTTTCAGGATCTTGATTCTGGCATCCGCAAGTGATATGTCGTTCTCTTGCGACCCATCTCGGTATCTGAAGCTCACAGTTCCAGCTTCTTGATCACGTGCTCCTGCAAGCAGAATAAATGGGACTTTGGCCATTGTGTGGTCGCGAATCTTCTTTTGCATGCGGTTATCTGAGTGGTCAACCTCGATTCGAACCCCATGGCTTCTAAGTTCATCAGCGAACTTCTGCAGGTAGTCTCCAAATTCGTCAGCAATTGGAACCCCTACAACCTGCACAGGTGCAAGCCATGGTGGAAAGTGACCGGCATAGTGCTCGGTGAGGACCCCAAAGAAGCGCTCGATAGAACCAAACAGAGCTCGGTGAATCATGATCGGGCGGTGTCTTTCTCCGTCTGACCCAACGTACTCAAGGTCGAATCGCTCTGGAAGGTTGAGGTCAAGCTGGATGGTGGACATTTGCCAGGTGCGACCAATTGCATCTCTTGCCTGCACCGAAATCTTTGGCCCATAGAAGGCAGCTCCACCTGGGTCAGGAACCAACTGCAAACCAGATGCGCTCGCTACGGACTCAAGTGTTGAGGTTGCCCGCTCCCACAGTTCGTCAGATCCGACAAACTTCGGGTTCTCTGGGTCTCTTGTCGATAGCTCTAAGTAGAAGTCATTTAGACCGTAATCGCGGAGGAGCCCAAGCACAAAGTCCAGAACATTCGTCAGTTCAGATTCGAGCTGTTCGTTTGAAACAAACAGGTGAGCATCATCCTGAGTCATTCCACGAACTCGAGTTAGCCCGTGCAGAACTCCAGACTTTTCGTATCGATAAACGGAACCGAATTCAAACATTCTTAGTGGCAATTCTCGATAGCTGCGCTGACGGGAGCGGAAGATAAGAATGTGGAATGGGCAGTTCATAGGCTTCAGGTAGTAGTCCTGGCCCTGGCGCTTAAGTGTGCCGTCATCTGCGTACTCAGCATCGAGCTTCATTGGCGGGAACATGCCATCTGAGTACCACTGTAGGTGGCCGGATATCTCAAAGAGGTTGCTTTTTGTTATGTGTGGGGAATAAACGAACTCGTAACCAGCTTCCTCGTGGCGCTTTCGGCTGTAGTCCTCCATCACTCTTCGAATTACGCCACCCTTTGGGTGAAAGACTGCCAAGCCGGAACCAATTTCCTCAGGGAAGGAGAACAAATCTAAGTCAACACCGAGTTTGCGGTGGTCACGTTTCGCAGCTTCCTCTAAACGCTCAAGGTGAGCGTCGTGCTGCTCTTGAGTCGGCCATGCAGTTCCATAAATTCTCTGGAGCTGCTTATTGTTTTCGTTTCCGCGCCAATAAGCGGCGGCTGATCTTAGAAGAGAAAAACTCTTACCAACAGTTCTGGAGTTGGGAAGGTGAGGTCCCCGGCAGAGGTCCATCCACGCGATGGTTCCGTCTGGATTTATGTTCTCGTAAACGGATAGCGTTCCAGCACCAACTTCGGCAGCACCTTCTCCGACATCTGCTGACTTAAGTCCAATTAGCTCGAGCTTATATGGCTCATTTTTCATCAGTTCCCGAGCTTCTTCGTCTGAAACCTCGCGGCGAACAAAACGCTGGGATTTACCAACCAATTCCTTCATGCGTTTCTCGATTTTTTTTAGATCTTCAGGCTTGAAGGGCTCCTCAACATCAAAATCAAAGTAGAAGCCGTCTTTAATCGGAGGGCCAATGCCTAGCTTTGCTGGGTCGAAAATCTCTTGAACCGCTTGCGCCATGAGGTGAGCTGCACTGTGGCGAAGAATGGATAAACCCTCATCGCTATCAATCGAAACACCAATTACGGTGTCGCCATCGGACAATTTATGGCTGAGATCGCGAAGTTCATCGTTCACCTTGATGGCTACGATCGAACGATCCTGGAACAGGTCAAAACCCGTCGCAGAGTCTGCAACTTCCTTCGGGGATTCTTCAAAGATGATGTTCACGTGGCTCCTAGTTCGCGATCTAGTCTATCCAGCGACTTAGGTTGGCCTTGCTAGAAATTTGACACAGAATCTCATTGAATTACAAGGTGAGTGAAATCGAGACCAAAAAATTAGAGAAGAAATTGAACTGGCTGCGTGCGGCGGTTCTGGGTGCAAACGATGGAATAGTCTCGGTCGCGGGTGTCGTTATGGGCGTTGCTGGAGCCGGAGCGGATGAGACAACCGTTCTTCTAGCCGGCGTTGCTGCAGTAGTTGCCGGAGCAGTCTCCATGGGCGGTGGCGAGTACGCCAGCGTCAGCGCACAGCGTGACACTGAGCTAGCACACGGCAAGAGTCTCGACGATACTCTTGCTCATCCTTGGGCTGCGGCATGGTCATCTCTAATTGCGTTCACGATCGGTGCGATCTTGCCGCTATTGGCCATCTCTGGACCATGGGCTGAAATTCGCATTGAAGTAACTGTTGTGTCAGTCATTCTTTCTCTTGGTTTAACCGGATATTGGGCGGCTTACGTCGGCAAGAGCCCGAGATTCCGTTCTGTTGCAAGAAACGTGATTGTGAGTGTTCTCACAATGTCGCTTTCTTATGGAATTGGGGCACTTTTAGGCGTCACCCTTCTTTAGTTGAGTTACCCTTTTACGGTGCCTGAAGTTGAAGAATTCGATCTAGCCCTAATCGGTGGCGGAATTATGTCCGCAACTCTGGGTGTCTTGGTAAAAAAGCTCATGCCAGAGAGCCGAATTGTAATGTTCGAGCGACTCGATGATGTGGCCCTCGAGAGCTCAAATCCCTGGAACAACGCCGGAACCGGTCATGCAGCCCTCTGTGAGCTGAACTATATGCCAGATTCCACAGACGGTTCCTTGCCGGATCCAAACAAGGCGATCGCAATCAATGAGCAGTTCCAGGTTTCCAGACAGTTCTGGGCAAGCTTGGTGCAAGAAGGCATACTCGACAATCCAGCTTCATTCATTCGCACGGTTCCACATATGACTTTTGTCCGAGGACAAAAAGACTGCGACTACCTAAGCCGCCGTTTTCAAGCCCTCTCATCCCAGCCGCTATTTGCTGGCATGGAGTTCAGTCAAGACGTGAAGCAAATTTCGAAGTGGGCTCCGCTAATCACCAATGGGCGAGACTCCAAAGAGGAAGTTGCGGCGACAAGAATTGAACAGGGTACTGACGTTGACTATGGGGCAATCACAAAGCAACTTGTGAGATGGCTATCTGACAATGGTCTTCATCTAGAGACCGGAACCGAAGTTAAGAATCTATACCAGTATTCCGATGGCTCTTGGCAGCTAAAACTCGGAGGCTCCAGCTACTCGAGGCTAATCAAATCTAAGCGGGTGTTTGTTGGAGCTGGCGGTTGGGCGCTGAAGTTGCTCCAAAGATCCGGCATCTCCGAGGTCAAAGGTTATGGAACGTTTCCTGTTTCAGGGCACTTCTTGCGGACCGATAACCAAGCAGTCGTTAGAAAGCACCTTGCGAAGGTCTATTCCCAAGCTGCGGTGGGCGCGCCCCCAATGTCCGTTCCCCACCTCGACACCAGAGTCGTGGACGGCAAAACCTCACTTCTTTTTGGCCCATTCGCTGGTCTCAATCCGAAGTTTCTAAAGAGTGGCTCGATTTTAGATCTTCCACTTTCAATCAGGCCTGCAAATCTCTTGCCGTATCTAAGTGTTGCCGTGAAGAACTTCTCTTTGGTTCAGTACCTCCTGAGGGAGATAGCCAAACCTCGTTCGAAAAAGATCGAGGAGCTTAGGGAATTTGTCCCAGAGGCACAGGCTTCGGACTGGTCCCTGTATGAAGCTGGCCAAAGGGCTCAGGTCATAAAGCCTGTTGGCCGACTTGGAACCCTGCAATTTGGAACCGAGGTCATAACCAGCTCTGATGGCACGATCTCTGGCCTTCTAGGAGCAAGCCCTGGTGCATCTGTAAGCGTCAGTGTCATGCTCGATGTTTTGGAAAAAATGCATCCAAGTGAATTTAGTGGGTGGTTCTCCGGGATCAAGAAAATGATCCCGAGTTTCGGCAAGAAGCTAAATCAAGATCCAGCTCTTGCGAAGCGAACGCTTGCATCAACGGCAAAGGCTCTTGGGCTTAAGGCCTAGTTTCCTAGTCTTTATCCGAATCTGAGTCATGCTTGTCGAGATTCATCTTGCTCTCTCGCTCCGACTCTTCGAGCTTTTCACGAGCAACTTTTTCAGCGGTGAGTCTTGCCTTTTCGGCAATCTCAGCGTGCTGTGCCTTCTCGCGGTCTCCATTGTTGTGAATCATTCTGAACTCCTTCGTTCATTTACGACTCTAGCAACCTTGTTCCGATGGCCGCAGAATTCATCTAAGTAACAGTTTGGTGAATAGTTAATAAGATGAACAAATCCGGCCAGATGACTTGTTAGCTTCATCACCATGAACACAATTAGACAGCGCCGAACCAAGTTCGGCCTGGCGGTAACAACCGCCTTTATGTTGGGCTTTGCATCGCTCTCAGCCCCCGCCGTCTCTGTCGAGACGTATGCCGCTCCAGCGGCTCCCGCAAAGGTAACCACCATCGCCGCTGATGGTGGTTTTCGAGTCTTCTGGAAGGCTGTTACCGCCAATCCAGGAGTGAGCTATTACATCGTTAGCGGTGGAGAAGGCTCTTGTCCAGTTATCGTTCCAGGAACAGCCACCAGCGCATTTATGTATGCGCTTGATGAAACCGCACTAAACGTGACGGTTCAAGCGGTCTCCAATTACGGAATCTCAGCTACTGCATCGTCTGGTCAAGCCATTGCGCCGATTTCAGCAACTGATTTGCCATTGAAGTCAGTTCAGCTTTTGCAACTGAGCGACTTCCACGGACAGATCGAGGCGAACCGTAGCTTCGGTGCAGCTTTGCTCGCGCTAAATTTTGATGCAGAGCGTGCAAATAATGCAGCCACGTTTGCGATGGCCAGCGGTGACTCGATTGGTGCAGCTCCTCCAATCAGCAGCCAGTTCGCTGAACTACCAACCATCAAGGCTTTTAATGAGGTTGGTTTTGATGTGGCTACATTTGGAAATCACGAACACGATCGCTCCTTGGAACACCTCAGGTTCATGATTCGCTACTCGGATTTCGAGTGGGTTACCTCCAACTATTCAACGCTTCGAGGGCTAAACGCCGGTAACGGCGCAAGGGCTAAGAGCTACACCATCATCGAAAAGGACGGCGTAAAGGTTGGCTTTGTTGGCATGAACACCTCTCAGACTGTTGAGCAGGTATTCCCTGGCAACCTTGACTTCACTTACTCGGGTAAGAAGCAAACTGTAGTCATCTCTGATGACTCAAAGGCAGTTTCTAATGCAGCAGCAGCTGCTAGAGCAGCCGGTGCAGACATGGTGGTGGCGCTTATCCACGAAGGTTGGAACACCAATACCGCAGGTAAGGCCGTTGGTCCGCTAGTTGACTTTGCAAACGAAATCAGCAACGTTGACGTCTTCTATGGCGGCCACTCACACCAGACTTACTCTTCGGTTCAAAACGGCAAGCTAACCGCAATGGTGAAGAACGCCGGTGCCGAATACAACCGCAGCCAGGTTTGCGTGAACACATCGACAAACAAGGTTCTTGGTTCGTCAAACGAATTAGTGACCACATCAAATGCTCCAGTGAAAACCGGAGCGGATGTTGCAACTGCGGCAGTAGTGAAGTCCTATAAGGACCAACTAACAGCTAAGTTCGACGTTGCGATTGGTCAGGTTGAAGGCCAGACTCCAATTGCCGGCTCTCCCCCTGTGCAGCGTTCAGGAGAGCACGCCTTTGGTAACTGGTCGGCAGACACGGTTCGTGCCAAGTACGACACCGACTTCGCTTTGGTAAATGGTGGCGGTATTCGCGATACCTTCCCTTCCACAAACTACAAGCCATCTGATCTGACACTAAGTCGTCCCGGGGCTAGCAACTCTTCAACTGTTTACGATGTCACCCTTGGTGATGTCTACACAGTGCAACCGTTCGGAAACAGCTTTAGCGTGATCGAAATCACAGGCGCAACCCTTTGGTCCGCTTTGGAGAATGGTGTTTCCAACTACCCAGCTGATGGTCGCTGGCCACACGTCTCTGGACTAAAGTTCACCGTTGATGTAACAAAAGCTGTCGGTAGCAGGATCCAAAGCGTAACTACTACAGCTGGAGCGACTATCGCCAAGGATTCCAAGAAGTACTCCTTGGCAACTACCGACTTCATCGCAAAGGGTGGGGACGGATACAACATGTTCGATGTTTCGAAGCTCCAGGTTCGTGACATTGATGCCATTGTCCTAATCGACGCATTAAAGGCTGATGCGGCAAACGGCAAGGTTACTCAAATGAAGCTTGATGGCAGAGTAACTGTCATCAAGTAGCTGAATCAATAACGAAACCCGGTCATCTTCGGATGGCCGGGTTTTGTTCGTTCTGGGTATTTTGTTTTGGTGGGCGATACTGGGTTCGAACCAGCGACCTCTTCCGTGTCAGGGAAGCGCGCTACCACTGCGCCAATCGCCCAAGTCTTAGGAGCTTGGAGGTGAAGACGGGATTCGAACCCGTGTTGACGGCTTTGCAGGCCGCTGCCTCGCCTCTCGGCCACTCCACCGTATTCAGGGATTCCTGAGAGCGGATGACGAGACTCGAACTCGCGACCCCAACCTTGGCAAGGTTGTGCGCTACCAACTGCGCTACATCCGCATTGCTCTTTTCAGAACTAGAAGATTATGGCACATTTTGCGAAAGTCATGTTGCAGTCGCGAAAGGTTTCGAAAACCTTATCTACTTCTTTCCCCAGCGAGCATCCTCTTCATGGTAGCCGAGCTGTCCATGCATAATCGGGTCGATGCCGGCTTCTTCGTCCAGTGACTCTACCCTGAAGCCAATAGTCTTCTGAATCAATGTGGCGATAAGCCAAGCCGCTCCAAATGAGTACAACCCGATTGCTAGAACACCGACAGCCTGAGAACCCAACTGCGAGAAACCGTTTCCAAATGCAAGGCCAACATTGGTGCCGAAGATTCCAATGGATAACGTTCCAACGATTCCGCCCACCAGGTGAATACCGACAACATCCAGTGAGTCATCAAATCCGAATTTGAACTTGAGTTCGATTGCCCAGGCACAAACAAAGCCTGTCACCAGACCAAGAACGATCGCCCATACCGGTGTTAAAAACGCACAACTCGGCGTGATTGCAACAGCTCCGGCGATTGCACCCGATGCCACGCCAACTGCTGTTGGCTTACCTGAGGTTATCCTCTCGAAAAGTGCCCAACTGAGCATTGCTGATGCAGGAGTCACAAGCGTATTCAAGAAAGCAAGTGACGCAACGCCGTCGGCTGCAAGCTCGCTTCCGGCATTGAAGGCGAACCAGCCAAACCACAAAAGGGCGGCGCCAATCAGAGTAAGCGGAACGTTGTGCGGTGCGTACATGCCCTTACGGAAACCAAAACGCTTGCCGACCACCACGGCCACTGCGAGTGCTGCAGCACCTGACCCAACCTCGACAACGGTTCCACCAGCAAAGTCAAGCAAGCCAACATCTTTGACCAGCCAGCCGCCATCAACTACGTTGCCTAGCTCGTCGACGCTGAAATTGAAGACCCAGCCGGAGATCGGAAAATAGACCAGAGTTGCCCAGATTCCGGCGAAGATCATCCAGGATCCGAAACGTGCCCGGTCCGCAATTGCGCCTGAGATCAATGCCACCGTTATGGCCGCGAATGTTCCTTGGAATGCAGCAAAAACCAGATCGAAGCTCAGCCTCTCCCCCAGTAAGCCAGTCAAGAGGATGTTGTCTGGATTAATGCCAATAAACCCATCGATGCCGATGTAATTTGCATCAGCAGAACCGGAGAATGCCATGGCGTAGCCAAACGCTATCCACAGCAGAGATACAAGCGCGAGAGCTCCAAAGGACATCATCATCATCGAAACTACGCTGGAGGCCCGCACTAGTCCGCCATAAAAGAAAGCCAGACCAGGGGTCATCAACAGCACCATGGCAACACAGGTGATTAGGAAGAAAGTAGCGTCATTATTCACGCGGGTATTCTCGCACAACAAAAAACCCCAGACCCGAAGGCCTGGGGTTTTTGTTGGAGCTTTTGCTACTCGCGGTCCTGACCGAAGCTGTATGCAAGCTCACCGTGAACCACGGTGTCGATTCCTGCAATCTCATCTTCTGCCTTGACGCGGAAGCCAATGGTCTTCTCGATGGCAAAGCCAATGATTAGAGCCATTACGAAGCTGTAAATCAATACTGCTACTGCACCTAGGGTCTGGATTCCGAGCTGCTCGAAACCGTAACCGAATGCAAGACCAACTCCGTTTCCGAATAGACCGATCCACAGGGTTCCAACGATTCCACCAACAAGGTGAATTCCAACCACATCAAGCGAGTCGTCGAAGCCAAGGGCGAACTTGGCGTCGATGGCTAGTGCACAAATCACACCAGCAACCAATCCAAGAACAATTGCCCAGACTGGGTCAACTGCGGCACAGGCTGGGGTGATAGCTACAAGGCCTGCAACAACACCGGAAGCTGCACCAACAGAGGTACCCTTGCCGTGCTTGATCTTCTCAACCAAGATCCATCCAAGCATCGCGGCAGCTGGAGCTGCAATGGTGTTGATGAACGCAACCGAAGCAACGCCATCGGCAGCAAGCTCGCTACCAGCGTTGAATCCGAACCAACCAAACCATAGAAGCGCTGCACCGATAAGTGTTAGAGGTACGTTGTGAGGCTGCATGATTCCCTTTGAGAAACCAAAGCGCTTACCAAGAACAATCGCTAGGGCCAGAGCAGCAGCTCCCGCATTGATGTGAACCGCAGTACCACCAGCGAAGTCAATGACGCCTAGCTTGTCAACGATCCAGCCACCCTCACCCGAAGGGATGAAGTTGAATACCCAGCCGGCAACTGGGAAGTAAACCAATGTTGCCCATAGACCGGCGAAGACCATCCATGCACCAAACTTTGCACGGTCAGCAATTGCACCCGAGATCAGTGCAACTGTAATGATTGCGAATGTTGCCTGGAATGAGACGAACGCAAGCTCAGGGAATGAACCCACTGGAGCAGCTGCTTCAGCAACCTGAGCAGTTAGGCCCAGAGCGTTTGTGTCAATTCCGACAATGTGCGGGATTCCAATCCAACCAGCGTCATCAATGTCCGCAAAAGTAATGGCGTATCCGTAGAGAACCCATAGGACTGCTACCAGTCCAAGGGAACCAAACGATAGCATCATCATGCTGACAACGCTCTTGGCTTTCACCAAACCACCGTAAAAGAATGCCAAGCCAGGTGTCATAAGCAACACGAAGGCGGCACTAAAAAGGACGAATGCAGTATTCCCCTGATCCATTAGATCTCCGTTTCATAGAGTTTCACGGGCTAAATAGCTCCGATGGGGTCAATAATCGCTGTGTTAGGTTTCGGGGAAGTACGCCGTTATGTTTCAAGTTTGTAAAAAGATGAGGGAAAAATGAAAAGCGGAAAATCAGCAGCACTTCTTCTTATGGCCGCAGCAATGCTTGGTTTACTGCTTGCAAACTCCCCCATTGGTTCATCGTTGATCGAATTCAAGGACTTCCACGTTGGCTTTGGGGCCATCAACTTAGATCTGAGCATTAGTCACTGGGTTAGCGATTTATTGTTGGCCGTGTTCTTCCTTGTTGCTGGTCTTGAGCTGAAGTACGAATTGACCAAGGGAGTGCTATCAAAGTTTTCCACGGCCCTTCTTCCAGTGGTAGCCGCGACCGGTGGCGTAGTTGTACCCGCGCTAATCTTTTTCTCCTTCACAGCCGGCACAGAGTTGGCTGCTGGTTGGCCAATTCCTACGGCAACTGATATCGCGTTCGCCTTGGGGATTCTGGCAATTTTTGGCTCCGGAATGCCAGCTGCGGCAAGAATTTTTCTTTTAGCCCTAGCCATTTTTGATGACCTTGTAGCAATCTTGATTATTGCTGTTTTCTTTACGGCTGAGGTGAAGCTAGTTTGGATTGGCATTGCGGCAGGAATCGGCATCGCGCACTTCTTCATTGAGAAGTTTCAATCCAAACTGATTGTCCCGATCCGATTTTTGACTTTCTTCTTGCTTTGGTATTCGGTTTATCAGTCAGGTGTGCACGCGACAATTGCCGGAGTGATGCTCGGCCTGATAATCCCTGCCAAGAAGTCTCACGCGCTTGTTGACAAGGTGCAGCCTTGGAGCAACACGATTGTTCTTCCGATTTTCGCTTTCTTTGCGGTCGCTATTGCCCTGCCATCCATCTCAGGATCATTCTCACCAGTGTTCGCCGGCATTTTGGTCGCGCTTCCAGTTGGCAAGGTTTTGGGCATCACAATCTTCGGTCTATTGGCAATGCGATTTGTGTCCAAAGAAGCCAGGCTTCCATTGAATTGGCAGGACCTTGTTGGCCTTTCTGCGCTGGCGGGGATTGGGTTTACCGTGTCGCTGCTGATGACAAACCTTGCGTTCAAGGGGAACCTTGAGGTTATTGCGGAGGCGACTTTGGCCGTTTTGGTCGGTTCACTTATCTCAATGGGAGTCGGCGGTGCGATTGTGCAGCAGCGATCAAGATTCCACCGAAAGCAATCTCGATTGGCTAATAAAGCTCAGTAAGAGCGCCGATACGAGAAATCGATCGCAAATACTTCTTGCGATACCCACCTTGAATCATGGTTTGAGAGTAGATCTTCGTGGCTGGGATATCCCCTGAGGTGCGAAGTGGGATTTGCTGCTCGTAAAGACGATCAATAAATGAGACAAAACGTAACGCCGCAGTTTGATCCTCTAATTGGAACACGTCATGAATAGCAATTGAGCCAACATTCTTCAACAGTGCGCGGTACTTGGTTTGGTGCAGAGTTCCAAGGTGCAAAAGTAGTTGGCTAAATTTATCCGCATGAGCATCCTCTTGATAGCTCAGCCAATCTAGAAGCTCCCTTGAGCTTAGATTTCTGGAGTCTTGAGAAGGGTCACGGTGCCTGAAGTCTTCGCCATCAACGCTCACGATTTCAAACCGCTCGCCAAGACCTTGGATTTCACGCTTAAAGTCTGCAGCTGCAAACCGCCCCTCGCCCAGTGCATTTGGAGGAGTGTTTGAGGTTGCAGCAAAGCGAGTTCCCTTTGCTGATAATTCCTTCAAGAGTCTTGACATGATCATTGTGTCGCCAGGGTCATCCAGCTCAAACTCATCTATGCAGATAAGTTGATACTTTGACAATTCCTGCAC
Source organism: Aquiluna sp. (assembly GCA_021741585.1). Classification (GTDB taxonomy): domain Bacteria; phylum Actinomycetota; class Actinomycetes; order Actinomycetales; family Microbacteriaceae; genus Aquiluna. The sequence goes on from JAIOXN010000001.1 coordinate 199,441, forward strand.
TGAGGCCGCAAAGCCAAGATGTCCAACAAGGCTTGTGAATTCCAGGAAGCTTCCGAACGCCTTTTGCCCATCGAAACCGTGCCAAATCGCAGCTAATAAGTGAGTCTTCCCGACTCCGAAACCTCCATCAAGGTAAAGCCCGAGAGATACAGGGCTTTTACCAAAAAGTTTCGCCCTTTTTGGTGTTACGAATTCTTTAGCTTTCTCAACAGCCTGAATTTGACTGGGAAAATTGGGGTCTGGCAGGTAATTTTCAAAGCGAGCTTTGACAAATTCCGGTGGTGGAGTCAGCTGTCGCATAAGCTCTTGGGTAGAGATCTCCGGATTGATTGTCGTGAGGGAAGAGAAGGCCTCAAAGCCTTGTTCTAGCATTCATCACCCTTCATCCGCTCAAAGTCTAAACAAGAATAGGAGCCCCATGTCCAATCTCGACCGAATCAATGGATACGCACACCCAGAGGTGTTGGTTAGCGCGAAATGGCTGGCTGAGAACATCGGAAGCGTAAAGGTCGCAGAGTGTGACGAGGATATCCTTCTGTACGGAACTGGCCACATTCCAACTGCAGTCAAGCTCGACTGGCACACCGAACTAAATGATCCGATTCGCAGAGATTATCTAAGTCCAGAGGCGTTTGCACAGCTCATGAACTCAAAGGGAATCGGGCGTGATGACACCGTCGTGATTTACGGAGACAAGTCAAACTGGTGGGCCACCTACGCATTCTGGGTCTTCAAACTTTTCGGTCATCCGGACGTACGAATTCTCGACGGTGGAAGAGCGAAGTGGATTGCAGACGGCCGCGAGCTCACAAAAGACGCACCCTCAACAACTTCGGCTGGTTACCCAATTGTTGCCCGCGAGGACTCTGAAATTAGAGCGTTTAGGGATGAGGTATTCGAGCACATAGGCAAACCCTTGGTCGATGTTCGGTCAAAGCCTGAGTACACCGGAGAGAGGCTCCACATGCCGGATTACCCGGATGAGGGGGCATCCCGTGGCGGTCATATTCCGACGGCTGCATCTATCCCATGGGCATCGGCAATAAACGCCGATGAGACCTTCAAGTCCATGGAAGAGCTGAGGGAGATCTACTTAGACGCTACTGGTTTCAATGAAGGTGACTCATTTATTGCCTATTGCCGAATCGGTGAGCGCAGTTCACACACCTGGTTCGTCCTCAAGTACCTGCTAGGCATCAAGAATGTAAGAAACTACGACGGCTCTTGGACCGAGTGGGGGAACCTTGTTGGTGTCCCTATTGTTCAGGGTGAGGAGCCCGGAGCTCTAGTCAAGTGAACTCTAAGGCAGCCGCAGTTGTAGAGGATTTTTCCCTTGTCGAAGCAAAGGATCGACTTGAGCTTCTGTTGGAGTATTCGGAGGCACTTCCGGATCTCGACCCAAAGTTTGAAGACCACCCGGAGCTGCTAGAGCGGGTCGAAGAGTGCCAATCACCGGTTTTTATCGCCGTTGAAGGCAACGAAGGGCAAGTCCATCTTCACTTTTCCGCACCTAGAGAGGCTCCTACAACGCGTGGATTTGCTTCTGTTTTGAATTCCGCCTTGAACGGCCTGAGTGCAAAAGAAATTCTCGAACTCTCTGATGACTTCCCTTCTCAGCTTGGTCTTGACAAGCTGATCAGCCCATTGAGGGTCCGAGGCATGCGGGGAATGCTTTTTAGAATTAAGAGAAAGACGAAAGAGCTTGTCTCAAGCTAGCCTCGATTCGATAGGCGCGTTCTTTCCAATTTCCGCGGAATACTTCAAGGGTTTCGTGTCCGGCTTTGCTATTACAGCTTCGTTAGTGGTTGATCAGAACGGCAACAGTGTCAGCACCAGTGGTAGCTCAAAAGGGATCGGCAACGCAACTGACCTTGAGCTACTCATTGCCCTGAGGAGAAAATCTCAGCTGATTTTGACCTCAGGAATCACGTATCGCCAAGAGGTATGCAAGATGCCCAAGAGTGCAGACCTAGCAGTGTTTAGCAGAAACCCGGTTGACTTTTCCGTCCTCGATATCCCCGCAGGAAGTAAAGCAACTTGGATAGGACCGGATAAAGCAGGCAATTACCATCAGGCGCTGGATGCATGCCATGATCTGGGCTATAAAAGAATTCATATTGAGTTTGGTGAGCGAGGCATCATTGCTTTGTACGAACACAAACGCATCGACGCACTGGTAATAAGTAGCGTTCATCCTGATGGGCTTGAGCGCTTCTTTGCAAGGGTGGGTTTTTTACCTTCAGTTCGAACGCAGATTAATGGCCTGAGTCTTGGGCTTGTGGCGTGGCAGCAGTAATTTAGCGAATTCCCAGAGTACTTTTACCAAGTGGAATTAGACCTAGCAGGAACCAGCGAGCCCTTTCGCGGCATGTTGGCGTCGTTAGCTTCTGTTACCACTAGACCTGAAATCTCCCTCATGCAGATTCCCTCCCCAAGGGACATTGCTCCAGAGTCAATTGCAATTGCTGCCGAAATAGACCATCAAATAGCTTCCGACCATGGAGTATCTAGACTGGTTTTTTGCAGAGACCCTGAGCTTCCAGAGGGGTGGAATTCGGAGTTCAGAATTATTGGTTACGCCAAATCGCCTATCGAACTCGAAATGGCTAAGGATGAATACACTGCGGCGATGCCCTGGGAGTGGCTGAAGGACTCGCTTAGCCACGCTGGTGCTGAGTTTGCTGGAGATGCTGGAACCACAACGACGGTCGTCTCGACAGGCCACGGTGCTTTGATGAACCAGCCTCAACATGCAGAGCTTGAGATTAGGGCTTCATGGACTCCAACCGGTTTTGATCTCCGTCCACATCTTCTCGGCTGGCTGGAATTGCTTGCACTTATTTCCGGGCTACCGCCAATCAACAGCAAGGTTGTGAGACTTAGTTGAAGTTAGACAAACCAAGACTTCCGGTTCACTTTGTCGATTCCAAAGAAAGTCTTGCTCATTTGCTGGACTCCCTCGAGGGACAAGATCGCATAGGTCTGGATGCTGAACGGGCAAGTGGTTTTCGTTATAGCCAGAAGGCTTACCTTATTCAGGTGGCGGTGAAAGACACTGCAATTTGGTTGATCGACCCCTTGGAGTTAGACGCAGTTGACCTAAAGGCGCTGGCTACTGCGATGTATAAATCCACCTGGTTGCTTCATGCTGCAACTCAGGACCTACCCTGCCTAGCCGAATTGGGAATTGTTCCAAGCTCAGTGATCGACACGGAACTTGCGGCAAGGATTTCAGGCGCGCAACGCGTCGGGCTTGGCTCTATCGCCCTGGAGCTCCTAGATATTGAGCTAGCAAAGGAGCACTCGGCGGCGGACTGGTCAGTTAGACCCCTGAGCCAAGAAATGCTCGACTATGCCGCATTAGATGTCGACGTCATGGAAGAACTATGGGTTGCTCTAGAGAGCAGACTGGCAGAGTCTGGGAAGCTGGCGTTCGCTCTTGAGGAGTTTGAGCATCTAAAGAAGTTCACCCCGAAACCGCAGCTTGCTGAACCTTGGCGTTCATTGCCGGGCCTCAGCAAAATCAAAGACTTGAGCAAAATAAAAATTGCTGCCTCCCTGCACGCCACCAGAGACGCAATTGCTATCGAGCGAGATGTAGCTCCAGGCCGCTTGATTCCAGATCGCTCAATAATGGCGGCAGTGAATCAACAGCCAAAAAGCAGATCCGAGCTGGCTCAAAATAAAGAATTTCAAGGAAGAGCTTCGAGGTCACTTCTAGACACATGGTGGGAGGCAATCGCCTCGTCTCCGAGACTCGAGATAGAGCTTGTGGGCCAAGAACGCGGCAATGGAATTCCTAACCACCGCAGTTGGGAAAAGAGGTTCCCAGAGGCTCATAAACGCCTCGAGATAACAAGGCCATTGTTAGCAGAATTGGCAACTGAACTCTGCCTGCCTATTGAGAATCTTCTAACCCCTGATCTCTTGCGCCGGGTTTGCTTTGAACCTCAAGAGGACATTGCGAAACAGCTTGCGAGCATGGGAGCTAGAGACTGGCAGATTAGCTTGACTGCAGATCTGATTAGAACTGGTCTTGAGAAAGCTCAGCCGGAGACAGGGAACCCTCCAACGGCTTCGCATGAGGAACTTTAGATCCCACCACTTGAGCCACGATATCTCGGGCGATTCCCTGGGCTGTTAGCCCAAGTCTCTCCAGAATTTCTTCACGCTCTGCATGTTCTAGGAACTCAGCAGGTATTCCAACTTCGTTGAGTCCAGTATCAATCTCATTCGCGCGGAGTTCCTGGCGGACTCTAGTTCCAAAACCACCGACTCTTACCCCGTCCTCGATCGTCACTACTAGTCGGTGGCTCTTTGCGAGATCAACAATGTCCTTCGAGACTGGCAGTATCCAGCGTGGATCAATGACCGTAGCTCCGATCCCCTGGGCTGCAAGTAGTTTGGCAACCTCAATGCCAGTCTGAGCAAAAGAACCAACGGCAACAATCAGAACATCCTTTGCCGGTGACTCGTGAAGCAGGTCTACTCCCCCGGCTAGACGTCGAATTGCCGGTATGGAATCCGTCACCCTCCCTTTGGGGAAGCGAATGACCGAGGGCGCATCCGATATCTCAATTGCCTCACGGAGCTGCTCTTTGAGTGAAAGTTCGTCCCTAGGAGCTGACAGGTGAATTCCCGGCACGACTTGAAGAATAGAAATATCCCATACCCCATGGTGCGAAGCACCATCGGGTCCAGTGATTCCAGCACGGTCCAAGACGAAGGTCACTCCGGCTTTGTGGAGCGCAACATCCATTAGAACTTGATCAAATGCGCGATTCAGGAATGTTGCATAAATAGCTACAACCGGGTGTAGACCACCAAATGCCATACCAGCGGCAGCGGTAACCGCATGCTGTTCGGCTATGCCGACATCAAAAACTCGATCAGGGAATTCATCTCTAAATTTATTGAGGCCGACTGGAATCAGCATTGCACCAGTGATTCCAACTACCTTCGGGTTCTCTCTTGCTATATCGAGCATCTCATCTGAGAACACTCCGGTCCAAGATCTTCCCGCCGATGCCTTTATTGGCAATCCCGATTCTGGGTCTATCTGGCCGACTGCGTGGAATTGATCTGCTTGATCGCTGATTGCGGGGTCGTAGCCCTTTCCCTTTTGGGTTACAGCATGGACGATTACAGGCGCTCCGTAATTCTTCGCCTGGGTGAGAGCCTCTTCCATCGCTTCAAGATTGTGTCCGTCAACTGGGCCAATGTACTTGATGTTTAGGTTTGGAAAGATACCGGGACTCTGAGAACGAAGTACTGTCTTACCGGCTGCGCGCACCGAATCAAAGATCGCTCGTCCTGGTGCACCAAGTGAGTAGAAGGCACTTCTGGATGCGTTGTAACCTTTGCGGTACCAAGACTCTGTCCTGATGCCGTTCAGGGTCTTAGCTAAGCCTCCGATGGTGGGCGCATAACTACGGCCGTTGTCATTCACAACGATCACTAGATTGCGATCGTTATCGTCGGTGATGTTGTTTAGAGCCTCCCAGGCCATTCCACCTGTAAGTGCGCCGTCTCCAATCACCGCGACAACGTGCCTATTACTTTGCCCAGTTGCTTTGTAAGCCCGGGCAATTCCATCGGCCCAGGAAAGCGAACTTGAGGCGTGCGATGACTCCACGATGTCATGCTCTGACTCTGAACGCTGCGGGTATCCAGCAATACCGTCTTTTTGCCTCAACCGGCTAAAGTCTTGCCGACCTGTAAGGAGTTTGTGCACGTAGCTTTGGTGACCCGTGTCAAAAACAATTGAATCCAACGGTGAATCAAAAACCCGATGAATGGCAATGGTAGTTTCAACCACGCCAAGGTTTGGTCCAAGGTGGCCACCTGTCTTTGAAACAGAAGCAATCAGGAACTCACGGATTTCTTGTGCAAGCTCGTCGAGCTGAGATCTCGAAAGGTTATCGAGATCTCTAGGCTCTTTGATGCTTGAAAGAAGGCTCATTCCTTTTTCAACTCCGAATCCAGAAATTAGATTCCTAAGCTACCAAGCTACGCAGAACATACTGAAGAATTCCACCATTGCGGTAGTAATCAGCTTCACCCGGTGTGTCGATTCTCACTACCGCATCAAATTCGATGACCGACTTTCCCGCTGGTGAGTGGGAAGTCGGCTTCGCAACGACCCGAACCGTCTTAGGAGTCATTCCGTGGTTGAGAGCATCTATACCGGTGAAGTCGAACTCTTCTGTGCCATCAAGACCCAGTGAGTCAGCGGATTCGCCCTTAGGGAACTGCAGAGGCAATACACCCATTCCGATCAGGTTGCTGCGGTGAATTCGCTCAAAGCTCTCCGCAATCACGACTCGGATACCCAGCAAGCTGGTTCCCTTTGCCGCCCAGTCTCGTGATGAACCAGAGCCATATTCCTTACCGGCCAGTGCAACAAGTGGCACCTGGTTCGCAATGTAGTTCTCGGAGGCGTCGAAGATGAAGCTCTGCGGCCCATCTACCTGCGTGAAGTCCCTGGTGTAGCTACCTTCAACATCATTCAGTAGCTGGTTGCGCAGGCGAATGTTTGCAAAAGTACCGCGAATCATAATTTCGTGGTTACCGCGCCTTGAACCGTAGGAGTTGAAATCAACACGGCTGATTCCTCGCTCTGCCAAATACTTGCCAGCTGGCGAGTCGGCCTTGATTGAACCTGCAGGAGAAATGTGGTCGGTGGTGACAGAGTCTCCAAGTTTCACCAGCACCCTAGCCCCGGAAACATTAGTGACAGGTGAAGTCTCAAGCTTCATGTTGTCGAAATATGGAGCCTTCTTGACGTATGTAGAGTTTTCGTCCCATTCGAAAGTCGCACCCTTTGGCGTTGGTAGCGAGCGCCAGCGCTCATCACCATCGAACACCGAAGCGTACTGAGTCGTGAACATCTCAGAGTTGATCGAAGAATCAATGGTGCTTTGCACTTCTTCAGGAGTTGGCCAGATGTCCTTTAGGAATACATCGTTTCCACTTTGATCTTGACCAAGTGGCTGTGCCTCAAAATCGAAGTCCATGGTTCCGGCGAGGGAATACGCGATAACCAATGGTGGTGATGCAAGATAGTTCATCTTTACATCCGGGTTAATGCGCCCCTCGAAGTTTCTGTTTCCAGAAAGAACTGCGGTGACAGCTAGGTCACCCTCGTTCACCGCGGCCGATATGTTCTCGTCCAGTGGACCGGAGTTACCAATACACGTTGTGCAGCCATAACCCACAAGTTGGAAACCAAGTGCATCCAAAGACTTAGTCAAACCGGCCTTCTCGTAATACTCGGTTACAACTTTGGAGCCTGGAGCCAGGGATGTCTTTACCCAAGGCTTTGCCTTGAGGCCTTTTGCGACGGCCTTCTGAGCCAGTAGACCCGCCGCAAGCATCACCGAAGGGTTGGAAGTGTTTGTGCACGAGGTGATGGAGGCAATTGTCACCGCACCATCAGAGATGCTGAAGTCAGCACCCTTCACCGCAACTGTCTTGGGTGCACTTGTTGAATAGTTCTTCAAATCCTTTGCAAAAGCTTCCTTGCTTGAAGACAGCTCAATGCGATCTTGCGGGCGCTTAGGTCCTGCAATTGAAGGAACCACAGTGGAGAGATCAAGTTCGAGGTACTCGCTGTAAGTCGCCTCTACGCTTGGATCATGCCAGAGACCCTGGGCCTTTGTGTATTGCTCAACAAGGGCAATTTGCTCTTCTGAGCGACCCGTAATTCTCAGATAATCCAATGTGATTTCGTCGATCGGGAAGATTGCAACAGTCGAGCCAAACTCCGGAGACATGTTTCCGATTGTTGCTCGGTTGGCAAGGGGAACTCGTGATACTCCATTGCCGTAGAATTCAACGAACTTTCCAACAACGCCGTGCTTTCTTAGCATCTCGGTGATGGTTAGAACAACGTCAGTTGCAGTGGCTCCGGTTGGGATGTTTCCGGTTAGCTTGAACCCAACCACCTTTGGAATAAGCATCGAAACCGGCTGGCCAAGCATGGCAGCCTCGGCTTCAATTCCACCAACGCCCCATCCAAGCACCCCAAGGCCGTTGACCATTGTGGTGTGGCTATCGGTTCCAACACAAGAATCTGGGTAAGCGATGGTTTCGCCATTCACCTCTTTGGTCATAATCGTTCTCGCCAGGTATTCGATGTTTACCTGGTGAACAATTCCAGTACCCGGAGGTACAACCTTGAAGTTGTCGAAAGCGGTCTGCCCCCAACGCAAAAACTGGTAGCGCTCGCCGTTGCGTTGATATTCAAATTCAACGTTGCGCTCTGCCGCATCGGCCGAGCCAGCCACATCAATAACAACTGAGTGGTCAATCACCATTTCGGCTGGAGCCAGCGGGTTGATCTTTTGAGCATCTCCGCCGAGTGCAACTACAGCTTCTCGCATAGTGGCTAGGTCAACCACACAAGGTACACCGGTGAAGTCCTGCATGATCACACGGGCTGGGCTGAACTGGATCTCAATATCTGGCTCCGCGGTTGGATCCCAGTTCACAAGTGCTTCGACGTGCTCCTTTGTGACATTTGCGCCATCTTCGGTGCGCAACATGTTCTCAAGCAAAATCTTCAGGCTGTATGGCAGCTTCTTTACATCAAGCTCAGGCATACTGAAGTACTTGTATGTTTTTCCTGCGATTACTAAATTGCGAGCTGATTTGAAGCTATCTACCATTTGTGTCTCCTGAGCCATTTTCTAGGTCTAATCTATCGTTATTCGCTTGTGCAATTCTCCTCAACAGCACCCAGGTGAGAGCCAAAAGACCGGCATAAGCTGGCGCCCCCATGATTACCCTAGAAGCCGCAAGCAGTTCTACTTGGTTGCTGAAATAAAGTGGTAATTGGATTGAAAGCCGTAGAGCAAAGAATCCAATCCACACAAATGTCACAAATCGAAGCCTGCGGTACAGCTCGGGCACTTGCCTCCAAGCTTCAAGTCCAAATAGCAATTGACAGGCGTATCCCATAATGGGCCTGCGAATTAGAACCGAGACCAAGAATGCTGACCCGTAAGCGGCATTGGTGAAGAATCCAGGCACAAAGTAATCCGCCGCTTCGCCTCCGTCTCTTAGAGCCAGATAGGCCGCGAATCCAACCGCTGCAGCCCCGACTAGCGCTTGAGTCAAGTTCTTACGTTGAATCAAGCGTGTGGATATGAACAGCAGAGACAAACCAGCGGCTATCGACACCGCCCATGTGGCTGATCTTGATACTGCAAAGGCGATCGAGAAAGACATCGCCGGAAGCACAGATTCAGCAATACCCAGATATCCCCCAACGCTGTCCAGAAGTGAGGTTCTACTCAGCTGATATCCATTGTCGGATTTCTCTAAACCAAGGCGCTTGGCAACGTTCTCAGGATTACTCAAGTAACTGCCCCAGGCAGGGTCAGTGGCAGCAATTCGCCCGGTGGCATTGGAACATTTCCTCTAGATACCGCTACGGCGCGGAAGGCTGCAATGAGAGGGTCTCGCCTCGAACTAAGGTGCATCTCAGGACCGGTTAGCACACCGCGCAAAAACCATTTTGGTCCATCTACACCAATAAATCTGGACTCGCGCAGCAATCGGCGGCCATTTTCCTCAAAAGGCACCTGAGCCAAAAGTTCGACCCCAAGCTCGCTTTCCCACCTACTGGAAGATCCGCCCTGAGCGACCAACGATGCCTCGATCGAGTCGAGAGTGGGCTGCCAGAGCCCTTCGGTTTTGCTTGCGGCAAAAGCTTGCATCTGAATACGATGCGATTCGATTTCAAGGGTGATCGCAATTAAGCGCTTTGAAGCCTCTTCTACATCTGCGCGAATTTGCATGTTAGCCATAGGAGCTACGCGAATTGATCCAAAGTCCAGATATGGAGTGAGGAGGCCCACTTCACTCACGTCAAATGGACCATTCTCCAGGCGATCACTGGGTGCTAACTTTTCCATCTAAGACCTACCTGAGGATCCAAACCCAGAATCTCCTCTGGAGCTTTCCGGCAATTCAATAACTTCGATGAAACGTGCTTTCTCAAAGCGCTGGAAGACTAGTTGCGCAATCCTGTCCCCGCGCTCAATAGCAAATTCTTCAGTTGATGTATTCAACAGTGTGACCATAATTTCTCCGCGGTAGCCGGCATCAACGGTTCCAGGGGCGTTCAAAACTGTGATGCCATGCTTAGCAGCTAAACCACTTCTCGGGTGAACCAGGCCAACAAAACCATCGGGCATTGCAATGCGAACACCCGTCTTCACAAGAGCTCTGGATCCCGCAGATATAACTAGAGTTTCGGTGGATCTTAAGTCAGCGCCGGCATCCCCGGGTTTTGCATAGACCGGCTCAAATCCCGGTTCGGACACAAGTAGCACTTCAAAGTTCATCCCATGAGCGTAATCTATTGTCGTGACTACACCCACCTTCAAAGAGCGCCTGTTGCCTTCTTTCGGCACATTTTTGGCCCTCGCACTGATTTTCCCCCTGGTTGTGTTGTCTGCCGCGCCTTTTGGTTGGCCTGTCGCCATCGGGCTTGGAATTGCGGCGCTAGTGCTTGTGCTTTACCTATCGATAGCCAGAGCAACAACAATCGAAATAACTGATGAATTAAGAGTTGGAAAACTGCAAATCCCAATTTCGGCTTTAGGTGAAATCTCTATCCATCAAGGCGAGGACGCTCGGCTAGAGAGGGGGCCAAAACTTGACTCCCGGGCTTGGTTGAAAATCAAAGGTGATGTTGATTCGGTTGTGAAGATAGCTGTCATTGACAGCGCTGACCCGACACCCTATCTGCTAATTAGTAGCAGGAAACCGCGTGAGCTAGCTAGCGCACTCGGTGCAGATTTTCCCAGCCTTTGATTTAGTGGCCAACTGATTCAGCGGTTTCACTAAAAAGCAATTCATGCAGGTGAATTCGTTTTCCTGAAGTGGCAGGATAACTACATCTAGCTCTTCGTTCACTACGTCAGGTGCTAAAAACCCGTCCGCGTTGTCGACATCGTCCTCGTTATTTGAGGGTTTTGAGGGGATTCTCTCCTTGATTGCATCAATGGATTCTGTGTCGTCATCAGTTTTTCGCTGCGCGTCGTAATCAGTTGCCATTGGAGCACCTCACTTTGTCTTCTCGGCGTGAACTATGCCTTAGGTCTGGTTTTTTTGCAAGCCCGACTCGCCAAAAGCTCCATAAGTTCTCCAACTCACCGCTTAAATACCGGCTAAGCAGCGCTTGCCTGACAAACTTCTGACAAAAGGAGTCGGCTATGGAACTCAAGTTTGTATCAAAAGAAAGTGACTACCTGGTCTTTGAGACCAACGAAGGTCAAAGACTCAGAGCAATTCTTGATAACACTCTCAGAGATGCGATACGTAAGGTTGACGCGAAGGACACCTCGGGGCTTAGCCCAAAGGACATCCAAACCCTAATTCGACAGGGAGAAGGCGTTGAATCCGTGGCTGCTCGTTATGGAGTGCCGGTTCAAGCAATTGAGCCTTTCGCGGCGCCGATTCTAGACGAGCTGAATTTCGTGCTTCAGGCAGCTTTGACTACAAAGGTTTCAGACGGTCAAACAATGTTGACTTTTGAGGATCTAGTTCTTCGACAGTTTCCAGCGGCAAATTTCAAAGCCTATAAGTCAGGCGATCAATGGGTTGTCTCAGTAGACACCGACCCCGAGCTGTCTTGGGACTTCTCCCCAAAGCACAGGATCCTAGATCCCATCAGTCCAGCCGCAAAGAAACTTACTGCGACTCCAATAAGCCCCAGGGATACGGTTACGGCCAACACTGGTCTCAGGCCTGTCGCTTCAGAGAACTTGACATCGAAGCCGTTAGAAACTGAAGATGCTGACCAAGAAGAGCCGAAAGCTTCTGTGCACGATTTGGTTGAAGAACTTCGATCCAGACGTCAAGCAGAAACTGACGTGAAGCCTCAGCCGGCAAAAGGAAGAGCTTCACTTCCCAGTTGGGATGAAATTGTTCTTGGAACCGGGCATCTAGAGACCGATCCTGATTAGAGGAATTCTGGTTTCGGCCGAACTGAGTCCACCGTGGTGGGCAATCATGTCTGAGCTGCGCTTTTTTGAATGCTCCGAATGAAACAACGTGTAATTGGATTTCGCAAAAAGGATCAAATCGGGCAGTCGGTCATTTGCCTCAGTGCTCAATTCACCATAGAGCTTTCCAGAGCTAGCCCCATCAAGGAGAACAGGGGTAACAAAGTTAGCTATTGGAGCCAGATTCTCTATAACCTGCGAAGCGGCCTTTGGATCTTTTAGGTAAACATACCCGGCTCTGGTATCCCCTCCGAAAAAATCTAGCGCTCCGCTAATCTCCAACTCATCGTCAAGGAATAGTTTTCGATCGTTCTCAGTGTCGACCATCCCGTGATCGGCTGTGATGACAACTCCAACGTCGGACGGGACCTTTGCGATGAAAGCTCTAATGGCAAGATCGAGATCCTCCAACAGAGCCGCCCAGCCACTTGATTGCCAACCGTTTCGATGCCCGAATTTATCCAGTTCCGGAATGTATAGGTAGCTAATTGAGCTTTCCGATTTTGAGAGAAGTTGCCTGACGGCCGAGAATCTATCACCCCAAGACTCGGCGGCCACATACTCACCGCCTCGCATGGTTGCAAGGGTGAATCCAGTGCTTCGATATTCCTCTGGACCTATAACGTATGCAGGAACGCCAAGTTCGAAAGCCATCTCGGTAACTGTTTGATTTGGCTGCCAGACCAGCGGGTCAGTTTCTGCGCTCCAGCCGGTAAGCAAATTTAACCTTGTCTGGTGTCTGCGATCTTGCACCATGTGGCCGATGATTCCATGCTCACCCGGAGTGAGCCCTGTTGCCAATGAAGTGATGTTGGCACTTGTCGTTGAAGGAAATGAGCTGTGAGAAACAGAGCCCGCCTTCACTGCAGATGCAAGAAATGGCGCATGACCTTCACGGGCAAGAATCTGCTCGGCACCTAGCCCATCAACAAGAATCACCAGGAACTTATTAACCGGTCTATAACCAGCAGGATTCGCTTCGGACCGCACTGCATTCAAACCAGATTTGAACACGTGGCGCAAGCTCCCGAGAGCTTTAGGAAGATTAGGTAAAGTCATGGACACCAGCCAAGTTTCGCACAGCTAGGAATCATGTCGAGCAATAATGAACGCATCGTCGATATCGACGTTTCGAAGGAAATGCGTGAGAGCTTCCTGGAGTACTCCTACTCAGTAATTTATTCTCGCGCCTTGCCCGATGCAAGAGACGGCCTGAAGCCGGTGCAGCGCAGAATCATCTATCAAATGGGCGAGATGGGACTCCGCCCAGATAGAGGGCATGTCAAGTCCGCTCGCGTTACTGGCGAAGTAATGGGAAAGTTGCACCCACATGGTGATGGTGCTATCTACGATGCGCTGGTCCGTATGTCGCAATCCTTTTCGTTGCGATTGCCACTTATCGATGGTCATGGAAACTTTGGAAGCCTTGATGACGGCCCCGCTGCCGCCCGATATACCGAAGCACGTCTAGCGCAAGCGGCTCTTCTTCTAAATGAGAGCCTCGACGAGGATGTCGTTGATTTTGAACCAAACTACGACGCCCAGTTAACAGAGCCCGCTGTTCTGCCTGCGGCGTTTCCAAACCTACTGGTGAACGGCGCATCCGGCATTGCGGTAGGCATGGCCACGAACATGGCCCCACACAACCTGCGCGAAGTAGTAGCAGCGCTACAGCTCCTGCTAAAAAACCCAGATGCATCTCTTGAAGAGATCATGGAGGTTCTACCAGGACCAGATTTACCATCTGGAGGCATTGCGCTCGTCGGAGAACTCCTCACAGAGGCTTATAACTCAGGTCGTGGTTCATTCAAAATGCGGGCCAGGATGAGCGTTGAATCTGTAGCTCCAAGAAGGACTGGCCTAGTAGTTACCGAACTCCCCTACCTCGTTGGACCAGAGCGAGTCATCGACAAGATTCGTGATGCTGTCAACGCAAAGAAGCTTGAAGGAATTCACAATGTTGTGGACCTAACGGACCGTGAGAATGGTCTTCGCTTGGTGATTGAACTCAAGACCGGTTATGACCCTTCCTCGGTCATGGAGGCGCTCTATCGCTTTACTCCACTTGAGGAGAACTTTGGCGTAAACAACGTCGCACTTGTCGAGGGTCGCCCACAGCAAATGCCACTAAAGGCTTTGCTGAGCGTATATCTGAGCCACCGCCTCGAGGTAACCCGAAGGCGCAGCAAGAATCGAATGGATCGTCGAAAGGCTCGCCTGCACCTTCTCGAAGGTCTAGCGATTGCAGTTCTCAATCTTGACGAAGTCATCGAGGTAATCAGAAGCTCGGACACTGCTGAGTTGGCGCGGCAGAGGTTAATGCAAATTTTCGACCTCTCGGAGTTACAGGCCGAACACATTCTTGAGCTACGACTCAGGCGGCTCACTCGCTTCAGTGTCATTGAGCTCGAAACCGAGGCCGATACCTTGAGAAAAGAAATCGCCGAACTAGAAGCGTTGCTAGCGAATCCAACGCTTCTAAAGACCACTGTCTCTAGAGAGCTAGAGGCTGTGGCTGAGAAGTATGGAGATGCTCGCAGAACAACATTGATCGACGCATCGGGCGTCACTGTTGTCAAAAAGAACATTGCGGTCACTGAGATTGCTGACTCTCCCACCAATGCCTGCATGAATGCCTTGGGGCAAGTATTCAAAACTGAGACTATCCCTCAGGATCAAACCGCAAGCGGTTATCGCTTCTTCGAAACCAGTCTCCGGTCTGACGTTGGTCTGATCCTGAGCAATGGCGCGGCGGTTAGGGTGCACGTTTCTGATTTGCCATCTCTCACACCTGGAGTCTCGGGCAATATCCCAAGCGCAGAGGATTTCATTGGCGTGAAAGATGCAAGCGTTGTTGGAATGGTTCCTTGGAAACTGACTGGACAATATGCTCTTGGCACCGCCCAAGGAACCGTTAAGCGCATTGAGGGTGAGCTCCCCGATAGGGATGAGGTCTCGCTGATTTCGCTCAAGGAGCTTGATCAAGTGGTCGGTATTGCAGAGGCATCCGATGAATCGGAGATTGCCTTTGTGAGCTCAATGGGGAACTTGCTCGTCTTCGATGCGAAATCAGTTCGCCCCCAAGGTCTACCCGCAAGCGGAATGGCCGGCATAAACCTAACCGGGGGCAGGGCCATTTACTTTGGATCACTTGGGTCCGAAGCTGCACTTGTAACTTGCTCTAACAGCTCTCTTGCCCTCGGGGACACTGATCCTGGTTCGGCAAAGGTAACAAAGCTTTCTGCCTATCCTCGCAAAGGCAGAGGCTCAATGGGCGTGAGATGTCACCGATTCCTCAAGGGTGAAGACCAGCTATATTTCGCAAAGATTGTTGGACCAGAATTTGCAGGGGTGGACCTAGACGGCAACCCACTGGAGCTTCCGGGAATCGACGAAAGACGTGATGGATCTGGAGTGAGCCTAGGTTCGTATCTTGGTGGCGTGAACTAGCCCTTAGGCGTCAATGCGCTCGCGGTCAAACGTGTCCGCCGACTCCACGATGAAGTCTCGTCTTGGAGCCACCTCGTTACCCATAAGTAACTCAAATACCTCATCCGCAGCCTTTGCATCATCAGCCGTGATCCTGCGAAGCATTCGGTTGTTTGGTTGCATTGTGGTTTCGGCCAACTGATCGGCATCCATCTCACCTAAGCCTTTATAACGCTGAATCGGTTGAGCATATGTTTTGCCCTTGCGCTCTAGGTCTGTGAGCAGCTCGGTCAACTCTGCCTGGGAGTAGGTGTAAACCGGTTCCTTAGAGCGCCCAGACTGCACCATTACTCTGTGGAGAGGTGGGACTGCGGCATAAACACGTCCCGCTTCGACCAAGGGCCGCATGTATCTGAAGAAAAGAGTTAGGAGCAACGTCCGAATGTGGGCACCATCGACATCGGCGTCGCTCATCAGAATGATCTTTTCATAGCGCACGGACTCGATATCAAAAGACCTTCCAGATCCCGCACCAATTACCTGAATAATCGACGCACATTCTGCATTTGAAAGCATGTCGGCAATCGACGCCTTCTGGACATTTAGTATTTTTCCGCGAATAGGGAGCAGCGCTTGGAACTTGGAGTCACGAGCCAGCTTCGCCGTGCCAAGAGCGCTGTCACCCTCAACAATAAACAGCTCAGAACCAGCTGCAGAATCAGCTCTGCAATCAACCAACTTGGAAGGCAGTGAGGATGACTCCAAGGCGTTCTTACGGCGCTGAGTATCTTTCAGCGACCTTGCGCTAATGCGAGCCTTGGCTTCGTTCACCACCTTCTCAAGGAGCTTCTCTACTTCAGCTTTAGTGCCTCTTTGATTGCCTGCAAGGTAATCATCCAGCCAAGAGCCAAATCCGCTCGAGACAATATTTCTGATCGCAGGTGTTCCAAGGGTCTCCTTGGTTTGACCCTCAAATTGTGGTTCGGGGAAACTTACCGCGATGACAGCAGTAAGCCCAGCCATGATGTCGTCCCGCTCAATTTTGAGACCGGTTGCCTTGAGCTTGCGGGCATTAGCCTCGATGATTGATCTAAAGGACTTGAGGATTCCCTGCTCAAAGCCAAGTTGGTGCGAACCACCCTTGGGGGTAGAAATAATGTTGACGTAACTGCGGAATTCGGTTTCAAATCCGGTACCCCAGCGCAGCGCAATGTCCACCTTGCAAGACCTAGTTACGGCCTTCGAAATCATAGAGCCTGAGTCTTCATCCAATACAGGTACGGTCTCTTCAAACTCTGAAGTGAAGGTTATTCGCTTGGTCGGAACTACAGCTAAATCATGAGCTAGATGCTCAACAAATTCTCCGATTCCACCTTCAAAGGAGTAGACAACCTCTTCGCCGGTCGCAATCTCCTTGGTCTTTAACGTGAGCCCCGGAACCAAAAAAGCAGTTTGTCTAAGTCGATTTGCAAGATCAGAAATTGAGAACTGAGCGCTTTGCTCGAAGATTTGGCGGTCTGGCCAGTAGCGCACCTTGGTACCGGTTACACCTTTACCGACCTTACCCAGCTTGCGCAGCTCACTCTTGTCTAAAAAGGGTGAGAACTTTGCGTCTGGACCTTCGCCTTCGAAGTTGCCAGGCTCGCCCCTGCGAAAGGACATTCCCCACGTGAATCCATCTCGGTTGACTTCAACGTCAAGCCTCGACGAAAGAGCGTTAACTACTGATGCACCAACACCATGCAATCCACCTGAAGCGCCATATGATCCGCCTCCGAATTTTCCACCGGCATGCAGCTTTGTGAAAACAACTTCAACACCAGAAAGCCCGGTTCTAGGTTCGATATCTACTGGAACTCCACGCCCTTGATCAGTAATCTCAGTTGAGCCATCGGGATAAACGGCGACGGAAATCTCTTTTCCAAAACCTGCTAGCGCCTCATCAACACAGTTATCAATGATCTCCCAAAGGCAGTGCATTAGACCGCGAGCATCGGTGGAACCTATATACATTCCAGGGCGTTTGCGAACGGCTTCTAGGCCTTCGAGAACTGATAAGTGTCTTGCTGAGTAGTTTTCCACTCGCTGAAGACTAGGACATCTTGCGGCTTTCCCATTATTGCCACTTCGCAGTTAGCGAAACTGGGGGCATTAGGGACTCACTTGGGCCCAATCGGTGTTTAGATATGCACGATGGAAGATATCAAGGAAGTCTCAAAGCTGGTTGCAAACGATCGTTGCGATGTTTGTGGTGCGCAAGCTTATATTCGCGTTGAGCTAGAAGGTGGCGAGCTGTTGTTTTGCGCCCACCACGGAAATGCAAATAAAGACAAGCTCAAGCCGCTTGTTGTGAATTGGCACGACCAGTCGGAAGACCTTAGCCAAAAGTAGTTCTAGCGGCGATCTCCGCAGGAAAATCTAGCTGCCACTGTTGCAGCTCCCCCTCATAACTCAGCACACTCGCAAGTCTTTTCAGTAATTGTGGGTTCTTGGCTAGAACCGGACCGAAAAGGGTGGTTCCAAAGAAGTTCCCATTACTGAAAAACCTAGGCTCCACCAACTCCGAATTGTGATAGCCAATGACATCACCAAATTCAGTCGACACCTTCATGAACTCAGAGCGACGAGATCCAAATTGAAGCTCGATCCCCAACTGCGGAGCAAGTAGCTCATAGGAGCGACCAATCAGAAGCGTGGCTCTGCCGCTCGCAAGCCTCGAAGTCAGCAGCTGAACAAGGTCTAATAATTCACCCTCATAGTGATTGATTGCAGCAATCGATGCGTCACCAATCAAGACGAAATCATCTTCCTGCGCTATCTGATCGACAACTTGGTGTTCAATCTGCTGAGCATTTAGGGAATAACTCAATGCTTCAATGTTGCCCTGATCACCATTGTTGTTGAAATGTTCCGGCCTGAAACTACTGATCTTGATCATTTGGCAAGTCCTAGATATCTGCGAGTTCTTCGCATAGCGTCGGCAGAAAACATGATCGTTGGGCTGTCACCAGGGAGCCCCAAAAACTCCTCGACTGACTTATCAATTTCGGGAATTACGGCTCCGATTTCTACGCCCTGGTACTTCAACCTCAAAGCCAGGTCATAAGCATTGAAGCCTGCGACTATATCTACCCGCGTCATGCCTGTGAAGTCGACCGTCCAGAGCCAGGATGGGTCGTGAATATCTCGACCTGCCATGATCATCAGTGGTGTTTTTGACTCACCAAGGGCAGAAAGATTCAGCTGGAAGCTAGTTGGGTTTTGAACCAGCATCAGCCGGACCGCTCGCTCTCTGATCTGCGCAAGTTCATCCCTTGCGAATACCGGAGGTAAGGAAGCGACTATGGACTGGCATTTTGGAATAGCCAAATCCACCAATTGATTAGCTGCCGCAAAAGCAGCAGCCATATTCAAAGCCTGGGAGAAGCCCCCTCCGGATTGCTCGAATTGAGCGGACCAACCCGAACTTGAAAGCTCGATGCTTGAATCGGAGATGCTCGTAACTTTGCAGTCGGGACTTAGAGCAAGCTCAGGACCAAAATTTAGGGCATAGACCGGAGCCTTCGGTGATGCTAATAAGGCTTCAGAGAGCCCGAAAGTGAAAGTCTTAGCGTGATTAGAGAGTGCCTGAGTGAGGTTCTTATCCCCCGCATTCAAGACAATTGATTCTGAGTTATTTGCAATCTCCAGAAGTTTCTCGGCAACAAAGACTGGATCGACGAACCTGTCCAGTTGATCCGAGAGGACATTAGTAAATACGGCTAGGCGCGGCCGAAGTTCATTACTTAGAGCAGCTCCGTGACCCTCGTCCCATTCAAAGACGACAATGTCTGCATCAATGCGGCCTCGTAGGTCTCCAAATTGAAGAACTGAGGCAAAAAAGCCCTGCCGGATGTTTGCGGTGGAGGGGTTGGTGAAAACTTTAAGCCCATGTCCGCGCAGTAACTCGACGAGGATCTTTGTCGTTGACGACTTACCCGCCGAGCCCGAGACAACCACCAATCCAAGTGGTGCGGAGGCAACAGCCTGTTCAAGTAATTTGGGCTGAATAATACGAGCAATTGTGCCAGGAAGAGCAGATCCTCCCCCACGGCGCACCACTCTGAGCGCGCGCCTTGCTAACTTCCCAAGCAGCATCGCCAGGAAAGTGCGCATTTAGCTATCCAGGTAGTCGCGCAAAAGCTGTGAACGCGATGGGTGGCGAAGCTTTGACATGGTCTTCGACTCAATCTGACGGATTCTCTCGCGTGTTACGCCGAACTTCTCACCGATTTGGTCAAGGGTCATCTGAACCCCATCGCCCAGTCCGAAGCGTGAGCGGATAACCCCAGCTTCACGTGGGTGAAGAGATTCGAGCACTCTGTCTAGCTCCTGCTGAAGCATGGTGAAACCAACGGCATCGGCTGGAACAACTGCTTCGGTGTCTTCGATAAGGTCACCGAACTCGCTATCGCCATCTTCACCAAGAGGAGTAGATAGGGAAATTGGCTCGCGGCCATATTTCTGGACCTCAACTACCTTTTCAGGAGTCATATCCAATTCAGCAGCCAATTCCTCAGGCGTTGGCTCGCGACCAAGGTCCTGTAGAAGTTGGCGTTGGACTCGAGCAAGCTTGTTGATTACCTCGACCATGTGGACAGGGATACGAATGGTGCGAGCCTGATCTGCCATCGCACGAGTGATTGCCTGACGAATCCACCAGGTCGCATAGGTCGAAAACTTATAGCCCTTGGTGTAGTCAAACTTCTCAACAGCACGGATCAATCCGAGGTTTCCCTCTTGAATCAGGTCGAGGAACTGCATGCCACGGCCGGTGTAGCGCTTGGCCAGGGAAACAACTAGACGAAGGTTCGCTTCTAGAAGGTGAGCCTTTGCGCGCTGACCATCCTTGACGACCCAGTTATAGTCTCTGCGGTCGGCTGGAGAGAGGGTTTTTTCGGTTGAAAGTTTTTCCTCAGCGAATAGCCCGGCTTCAATGCGCTTTGCAAGCTCAACCTCAAGCTCTGCGTTTAGGAGCGCAACCTTACCAATCTGCTTTAGATAATCCTTGACCGGGTCGGCGGTTGCTCCTGAAATAGTGAGGTTCTGAACCGGGATGTCATCATCATCATCGGAAAGAACTAGCACATCGGCTGGCAGCTGGATTGACTCTGTCGCTGGCTCCGCATCATCGGCTTTGTCGGCCGCGTCTGAATCTGATGCTAAATCAACAGCGGTTGTTGCCTCGGCAACGATGTCGTCCACCGACTCCACGTCAATGTCATCGATGTCTTCTTCGTCGGAATCAACCTCTGATTTGGCAGCCTTGGTGCTCTTCTTTGTAGAAGAGGCCTTGGCCTTGGCTTTAGATGCAGTAGCGATGATTAACCTCTTTTTCGGGCAGACTTTAAACCCTTGTCAAGTCGGTTTTGCTGACTGGAAAAGGGTTTGAACCGCTATTATGCCACCTTTTTTGCGGAATTAGTCTAAATAAAGCGTAATAACCGCATTTTTATTCCAAAATCTAGTCTTGTTCCTCATTGCGCCTTATGGCTGCTAGGTAGTTCTCGAGTTCCTGAGCGATCTTCTCGGCATCCGGCGCTTCAGCTTTAGGGGCGGCAATCGGAGATCTAGCTGGTGCACCCTCGCCTGTGGCGTAACCCTGCTCCAATGTGGCTACCAGCTTTGCAAGTTCTGGGTTATCTGCTACTTGGGCTTCGACTTTATTCTCAAAGACAATTGAACGCTCTCTGATTTCATCGGACGGAAATACCAGGCCTGTTGCGGCACTCAATAACTCCAAGCCGGTCAGTGCAGCCTTGGGCACTTCATTCTCAGCTAGATAATGCGGCACCAAGAGCACAAAGCCGCAAGACGGGAGGTCAGTCTCCATCAGCCTGTATTCCAATAGATGGACGATGTTTGCCGGTACTTGAGTCTGCGGCTTCCACTCGCTGAACCTTGCAATCAAATCTTGGCGATTTCCCGAGACTGTTATCCCGGTAGGTCTCGAGTGAGGAATTGGAAAAGGTATTGAGTGCACCCAAGTAAAGGAAGACACCTCAAAATCGACGCAGAAATCAACGACTGCTCGGGAAAACTCGTCCCATCTGAGATCGGGCTCATAACCCTCTAGTAGGAGAAAAGGTTGATCTGCCTCATCTCGCATTAGGTAAACCCCCAGCACATGCGGTTCGTAACTTGCGATGTGGTCCTTTTCAAAAAGCAGAACCGGTCTCCTGGAGCGGTAATCAAGAAGTTCATCATTATGAAAACGAGCGACCAGGTCATTATCAAGAGTTGCAAAAAGGTGATCGCTGAGTTGAGAGACGGTAGATCCAGAGTCTGTGAATCCGGATATCAGGGCAACCATTGGCAAATTAGAGATATCGATCTCAGGTTCATAAAAACGGTAAATGTCGCTCACAGGCTGATACTAACCCACCTAAACTCTTTGTTATGCAAAGCATTTCTCTAATCTCAAGCCTTCCGAACCAACCACACCACCTCGCAATTCCCTTCTACGACAAAGGTCTCTCGACACCGGAAAGGGTCGCGGAACCGTCCGTGCAAGAGCTCGCTACCTTCGGCGCAAAATCTAAGATTGGAAGTGTCGCACGCCTTCCCTATAAAAACGGAGCGCTTGTCCTAATTGGAGCTGGATCCAGCCTCTCCCCCAGAGATTTTGCAGCTGCAGCGGCAAGGGCAGCCATTAGCGATGTTCCGATGGTTGTTTCATTGCCAGGCGCAACCGAGGCAGATGTCACTGGTCTTGCAGAAGGGCTCAACCTTGGACCAGCGACAAATACTGACTACAAGGCTCAAAAAGACAATCTAGTATTTCACATTTTGGTTGAGGAGGAACTAAAAGACCTCAACATCGATTCGAACATCGCAATCACGGACATCATTCGCGACATCAGAGAAATCATCAATCTGCCTGCGAATGATCTTTACCCCGAGTCGCTTGCTGCTAAAGCAAGAGTCCTTTGCTCGGCGCTGCCGATTGATATTGACATCTGGGATGAAGCTAAATTGGAACAAGAGCGTTGCGGTGGAATTCTCTCTGTCGGCAGGGGCTCGGTTAGACCTCCCCGACTTGTCAAGCTTTCGTACCGCGGGGGCGGAAAGCATCTTGCCCTAGTAGGTAAGGGAATCACATTTGACACCGGTGGATTGTCGCTAAAGCCAGCCGAATCTATGGTTGGAATGAAGTACGACATGGCAGGAGCTGCCACCATCCTTGGAGCTATCGCCGCGATCGCAAGACTAGGACTAAAAGTAGACGTGACGGCATATCTATGTATCGCGGAGAACATGCCATCAGGCCAAGCCACTCGGCCTGGGGATGTAATCCGGATCAGAAACGGTAAAAGCGTTGAGGTGCTAAACACTGATGCAGAGGGTCGATTGGTTCTCGCTGATGGACTTTCTTTGGCGCAAGAGACGAACCCCGACCACATCATCGATGTAGCAACACTTACTGGCGCGGCAACAATCGCGCTGGGAAACCGATATGCAGGAGTTATGGGCCATGGCCTAGCGGTGGAAATGGTGAAAGCCGCTGCCCAATCATCCGAGGAGCTCGTTTGGGAGATGCCGTTGCCGGAAGAACTTAGACCGTTGCTTGATTCTGACTTAGCAGATATTGCAAACGTAAAGATTGGCAATCGTGCCGGTGGCATGCTCGTTGGCGGCCACTTCCTTGCCGAATTCGTTTCACCCGAGACCAGCTGGGCCCATTTGGACATAGCCGGCCCTGCAAATAATGATGGTGCCCCATACTCGGTTGTGCCCAAGGGAGCCTCGGGTGTAATGATCAGAACTTTGGTCGAAACCGCTAGAACTTTGGCCCTCTGATAGGTATTAGACTTAGCTTGTTTGGCGCAAATATTGGAGCAAATCTTGTCTGATCAGAACTTTGACCTAGTAATCCTCGGTAGCGGATCGGGTGGCTATGCTGCCGCCCTAAGGGCCGCGCAACTTGATATGAAGGTTGCACTGGTTGAGAAGGACAAAGTTGGAGGGACCTGTTTGCACAAAGGTTGCATCCCAACTAAAGCGTTATTGCACTCAGCCGAAGTTGCAGATGTCACCAAGGAGGCTTCTCACTACGGTGTGAATGCGACCTTCCAGTCAATCGACATGGGCGCTGTTAACGCCTACCGCGATGGAATTGTTGACAAGCTCTATAAAGGACTTTCTGGACTTGTAAACCAGAAGAACATCACCCTCTTCCAGGGTGAGGGCAGGTTGACCGGGCCAAAGACCATCACTGTAAATGGCGAGAATTTGACCGGTAAGAACGTAATTTTGGCGACAGGCTCTAATACTCGCACCCTAGGTATCGAAATCGGTGGTCGTGTTATTACCTCAGACCAAGCGCTTCAGATGGACTTCGTGCCAAGCAGAGTAGCGATCCTTGGTGGCGGCGTCATCGGTGTTGAATTCGCTTCCATCTGGCGATCATTTGGAGCCGAGGTTGTGATCATTGAAGGTGCTGATCGTCTAGTACCTAACGAGGATCCTGCTATGAGCAAGGGGCTTGAGCGTGCTTACCGCAAGCGCGGAATCGAATTTAAACTTGGAAACAAATTCAAGACAGTAACACAGCTGCCAACGGGCGTAACTGTAGAACTTGAAAACGGAGACCAAGTCACCGCCGAGATTCTTCTAGTTGCCGTAGGTCGGGGACCAAATGCGACTGGCTTTGGCTTCGAAGAGCAGGGCGTGGCCATGGATCGCGGCTTTGTTCTTACTAATGACCGTCTAGAGACAAACCTTTCCGGCGTGTACGCCGTAGGTGACATCGTCCCAGGCCTTCAGCTTGCACACCGTGGCTTTATGCAGGGCATTTTCGTTGCAGAAGAGATTGCCGGTCTCAAGCCAATCAAGGTTGATGAATACGGCATCCCACGCGTTACATATTGCGAACCAGAGATAGCTTCTGTTGGCCTCACCGAGGCTCAGGCTAAAGAAAAATTTGGTGCTGACAAGGTATCCACCTACGAATACAACTTGGCTGGCAATGGTAAGAGCAACATCCTTGGCACTGCCGGCGTAGTGAAGCTAATCCGCGAGATCAACGGGCCTGTCATTGGGTTCCACATGATTGGGTCTAGAGCTGGAGAGCAAATTGGTGAGGCTCAGCTGATTGTGAACTGGGAAGCTTACCCAGAGGACGTTGCACCTTTGATTCACGCTCACCCAACCATGAACGAAGCCATCGGCGAAGCGCACCTTGCTCTTGCCGGCAAGCCTTTGCACGCCCACGCATAAGAATTTAGGAAGGTAATTCAAATGAGTGAAGTAGTTCTCCCCGCCCTAGGCGAATCAGTAACCGAGGGAACCATCACAAGATGGCTCAAGAAAGTTGGCGACACCGTTGCCGTCGACGAGGCGCTGGTTGAGGTTTCAACCGACAAGGTCGATACAGAGATTCCTAGCCCGGTCGCCGGCGTGATCCAGCAGATCATGGTCCAGGAAGACGAAACCGTAGCTGTTGGTGCTGTATTGGTGATCATCGGAGACTCCGCTGCTGCCCCAGCTGAAGCTCCCGCGGCTCCGGCACCCGTCGCTGCACCAGTGGTCGAGACCCCTGCTCCAGTCGCAGCAGCCCCTGTTGCACCTGCTCCTGTTGTTGCCCCACCTGTTGCACCTGCACCCGTTGTTTCCACTCCCCCTCAAGTTCCGCCTATTGCTGCTCCAGTCGCTGCACCTGTTGCTCAAGCTGCAGTGAGCGAGTCGGACCCCAACTACATAACCCCTATCGTTCGCAAGCTCGCGAACGATATGGGTGTCAACCTTGCTAACGTTCAAGGCACTGGTGTTGGCGGACGCATCCGAAAGGAAGACGTTCTTGCCGCGGGGTCTGGAACGCATGCAACCACTTCTGCTCCAGCTGCACCTGTTCAGACAGCGGCATCACCGCTGCGCGGAACCACGGAGAGCATGTCTCGACTACGCAAGGTTCTGGCGGAGCGTGCTGTTGCCTCCATGCAGTCGACTGCACAGCTGACAACAGTAGTTGAGGTCGACGTAACCAGGATTGCGAATCTACGCAAGAGCGTTCAAGCTGCATTTACCGCAAAGACGGGTGTGAAGTTGAACTTCATGCCATTCTTCACATTGGCTGCTGCCGAAGCTCTTCAGGCTCATCCGAAGATCAACAGCTCCGTTGAGGGTGAGACTATCGTCTACCACCCAAGCGAGAACATTTCTTTCGCAGTTGACACCGAAAAGGGTCTACTAACGCCAGTTATTAGAGATGCTGCGTCACTGAACATCGCTCAGATTGCGCAGCAGATTTCAGACCTAGCGGCCCGCACTCGCGCAAGTCAGCTCAAACCTGATGAGTTAGCAGGCGGAACTTTCACTCTGACCAACACTGGTTCACGCGGCGCGCTTTTCGACACACCTGTTGTGTTCCTGCCCCAGAGTGCAATTCTTGGCACAGGAATCGTGACAAAGCGTCCAGCTGTCGTAACTGATGCAGATGGAAATGAAGCAATCGCGATTCGTTCGCTTGTTTACCTAGCTCTCTCATACGACCACCGGACCATTGATGGCGCAGATGCTTCACGATTCCTAACTGACCTAAAGAAGCGTCTCGAAGATGCAAACTTTGAGGCGAACCTAGGGATTTAGTTCTTTCTGTCTGGACTCGGCTTCAGATAAACTGCACGATTGCCGCGAGGAGTGAGTTTGGTGACTACGTTTGCCAGCTCTCTTGGATTGCCCCAAATAAGAAGAACACGCTTGCCTGTCTTGATGTGTAGATTCATAAATTACAGTTTGCCCAGATCATCTTTTGGCGAGATGGCACTATCTCAATCTGTTGATAAGTCTCAACTTCTGTGTTGTGCGCATGCCTGAATTTAGAAGAGTGGGTTTCGACCCAAATTTCATCGGGTACCAAGAAGGCTTTGACCTGCAGAATCAAGTTCACGCGGACGTTGTCGCAAGAATTCTGCCAGACACCGTTCTCCTGCTTGAACACCGAAGCGTATACACCGCGGGAAAACGCACCGAAATGGAAGAACTGCCCAGAGATGGCAGCGAGTACTTCGAAACAAATCGCGGTGGAAAGATAACCTGGCATGGGCCAGGACAACTTGTTGGCTACCCGATCATGCATCTCCCGCAGCCAATTGATGTAGTTGGCTACGTCAGGTTCTTGGAGCAGGTGCTGATTGACTGTATTGCGGAGTTCGGAATCACCGGCACCAGGGTCGATGGGCGGACTGGGGTCTGGGTAGAAACCACAGGTGGATATGAAAAAGTAGCGGCGATTGGAATTCGTGTTGCTGAAAAAGTAACCATGCACGGCTTCGCACTCAACTGCAATAACTCATTGGAACCCTATGAGCACATCATCGCTTGTGGAATCTCAGACGCTAAGACCACAACATTGAGCAAGCTTGCCGGCAGGAACATAACCCCACTTGATGCAGTTACCCTTATAGAGAAGCGAATGGGAGAGATACCGAATGTCAGAATCAAAGCCTGAGCGCAAACTTCTGCGAATTGAAGTCCGCAACAGTGAGACTCCCATCGAGCGCAAACCAGAGTGGATCAAGACCACAGCAAAAATGGGCCCGGAGTACCGCCAGCTTCATTCGCTCGTGAAAGAACAAGGGCTTCACACAGTTTGCCAGGAGGCTGGCTGCCCAAACATTTTTGAGTGCTGGGAAGATCGAGAAGCAACATTTTTGATTGGTGGTTCACAGTGCACAAGGCGCTGCGATTTCTGCCAAATTGACACCGGAAAACCTGCTGCTTTCGATGCAGATGAGCCGCGACGTGTCGGAGCCTCAGTAAAAGAAATGGATCTTCGCTACGCGACAGTAACCGGGGTTGCAAGAGACGACCTGCCAGATGAAGGCGCTTGGCTCTACGCTGAAACAATCCGACAGATACACAAGAAGTCACCCGGCACCGGAGTGGAGATTCTGGTTCCAGATTTCTCAGGAAATCCAGTGCACCTTCAGAAGGTATTTGATGCAAAGCCAGAGGTTTTTGCCCACAACGTAGAGACCGTTCCCCGCATTTTTAAGAGCATTCGACCCGCCTTTGACTACAACCGCTCTCTAGATGTACTTACCCAGGCGCGCGAAGCGGGAATGGTCACTAAGTCAAACCTGATCCTTGGAATGGGCGAAGAGAAGGAAGAAGTCTCGCAAGCGCTTCAAGACCTTCATGATGCGGGTACGGACATCATCACAATCACCCAGTACCTCAGACCTTCACCCAGACACCACCCGGTTACCCGCTGGGTAAAGCCTCAGGAGTTCATCGACTTCGCAAAAGAGGCCGAAGAGATTGGGTATCTAGGTGTTTTATCAGGGCCATTGGTCAGATCAAGCTACCGCGCCGGCAGATTATGGGCGAAGAGCATGATTGCCAAGGGGCGAGAAATACCTCAAGAGCTTTATCACTTGGCAGAGAAACTCGAGTTTTCGCAAGCCACCGCTGTCGCATAGCTAAACTATCTGACGTGGCTAAAGACAAGAGCAAAAAACCAGGACGTTTGCGCCAGCTATGGCGCGTTTATAAGATCACCGCGAAAGCTGACCCGAGCGCTGCTTGGCTCTCGCTATTAGCCTTCTTGCTGTCGACAGCAGTTGGACTAGGTCTCGCTTACTTCCTCGGTGAAGGTAACCCATTCACTTTCGTTCTGTATGTGGTTTTCGGCATCTTCACGGGAATCTTGCTTGCCATGATTGTCATGTCAAAGCGAGCCGAGAAGAATGCCTATCTCCAAATTGAAGGTCAAGCCGGAGCAGTCGGTGCAGTTCTAGACTCACAGATTCGCAGGTCATGGCGTGCCAACGCTATGCCGGTTGCAGTTAGCCCAAAGACTAGAGAAGCGGTATACCGCATGATTGGGCCAGCAGGTGTTGTGCTCATCGGTGAGGGCGACTCAGCCAAACTTTCCCAGATGCTTGATGACGAAGGCCGTAAGGTTCAAAGAGCAGTACCAGGCGTAACCATTCAGAAGCTCAGGGTTAACACTTCGGAGCACGGCGTGCGTTTATTCGCCCTATTGAAGACTGTCTATAAACTTCCAAAGGCTATCAATCGCGCTGAGATAACAGCAGTTGCGAATCGATTGGATTCTTTGGCGGGGGCATCGGCTGTGCCGATCCCAAAGGGAATTGACCCAATGCGTGCAAGAGCTCCAAAGCGCAAGTCTTAACATTCCTGAAACAATAAACCGATAAATTGTGATCATTCCGTTTGGAATGGCCCATAAAGCAGACATTTAGAGAGGGAACTTCATGTTCAAAACTGCCTCCGAGGTGCTTGCATATATCAAGGAAAACGACGTTAAGTTCCTAGATGTACGCTTCACCGACCTACCAGGCGTTCAGCAGCACTTCAACCTGCCGGTTTCTCAGATTGATGAGGACTTTTTTGCGAATGGGCAGCTATTTGATGCTTCTTCCATCCGCGGATTTGCTTCGATTCACGAATCTGACATGCAGTTGATTCCTGATGTGACAACCGCGTACATCGACCCATTCCGTGTTGAGAAGACACTGATCATTAGCTTCGACATTTACAACCCGAGAAACGGTGAGCTATACCACCGCGACCCTCGCCAGGTTGCTCACAAGGCTGAGCGTTACTTGCAGTCAACCGGCATCGCAGACACTGCATTCTTCGCTCCAGAAGCCGAATTCTTCATCTTTGACGAGGTCCGCTATGAGACCAAGGCAAACACCGCTTTCCACATTGTGGACTCGGTTGAAGGTGCATGGAACACTGCTCGCATTGAAGACGGTGGAAACCTTGGAAACAAGACCGCCTACAAGGGCGGTTACTTCCCAGTTTCTCCAGTTGACCACCTAGCTGACATCCGCGACACCATCGTTTTGGAGCTTGAGGATGCAGGTCTAGATGTTGAGCGAAGCCACCACGAGGTTGGCACCGCAGGACAGTGTGAGATCAACTACCGCTTTGACACTCTGGTCAAGTCCGCAGACGACGTTCTGAAGTTCAAGTACATCGTGAAGAATGTTGCACACCAATACGGCAAGACCGCTACCTTTATGCCAAAGCCATTATTTGGCGACAACGGCTCCGGTATGCACGTTCACCAGTCACTTTGGAAAGACGGCAAGCCATTGTTCTACGACGAGGCTGGCTACGGTGGCCTCAGCGATGTTGCACGCTGGTACATCGGTGGTTTGCTAAAGCACGCTCCAAGCCTGCTCGCATTCACTAACCCAACCGTCAACTCATACCACCGCCTAGTTCCAGGCTTCGAAGCTCCAGTGAACCTGGTTTACTCTGCTGGTAACCGCTCGGCTGCAATCCGCATCCCAATGACCGGAAGCAACCCGAAGGCTAAGCGCATCGAGTTCCGTGCCCCAGATGCATCCGGAAACCCATACCTAGCTTTCGCAGCAATGTTGATGGCAGGTCTTGACGGCATCAAAAACCGCATTGAGCCACACGCTCCTGTGGACAAGGACCTTTACGAGTTGCCACCAGAGGAAGCCAAGAGCATTCCTCAGGTTCCAGGCACCCTTGCAGGTGTTCTTGACGCACTCGAGGCAGACCACGACTACCTAATGGAAGGCAATGTATTCACCAAGGATCTAATCGAGACTTGGATTGACTACAAGCGCGAGAAGGAAATCAAACCACTCGCACAGCGCCCACACCCATACGAGTTCGAGCTCTACTACGGCGTCTAATAAGAATCAAATAAGAAAAGCGGGGCGAAAGCCCCGCTTTTTTTATGCAAAAAAGATCTTCTCGAAGCTCGAGCGCGCCTTACGGGTTGTAGAAAGGTAATCTTCCTCGAGCACAAATGCATCTCCAGGTTGGTACTCCAAGATCCTGGCCGCAGCTTCCAACTCCCTGAAGTCCGATGGAAGAACATCGATTCGTTTGTCCATTGCCAGAAATAGTGCGCTCCGGGCCCGCGATGAAATGATCCAACCTAGCCTCAATCGCTCTTCATCTTGCTGCTCAAGAATTCCGAGTTGGGAGAGCTCTCGCAGCGCTTCAAGAGTCGAGAGCGTCTTGAGCGATTCATGCTTATTTGCAAACCTCAGTTGAAGTAATTGGACCAGCCACTCGACATCACTAATGGCGCCTTTACCTAGCTTCAGGTGACGGAGCGGGTCGGCCCCCTGAGGCAATCTTTCACTCTCGACTCTCGCCTTGATTCGCTTGACTTCAATGATCTCTGCTTGAGAGAAACTTTTTGCGTAACGATATCCATCAATCAAATGCGTGAACTGCTCAACTAACGTTGAAGAGCCTGTTACCAATCGGGCTCGCAGCAGAGCCTGATACTCCCAGGTATCAGCCCACTTTTGGTAGTAGCCGCGGTAACCCTCTAGCGAACGGACCGTGACACCATTTTTACCTTCGGGCCTAAGACCAAGATCAAGTTCAAACTCAAGCAAGGCATCTTGCACCAAAACAAGTAGCTCTTTGGTAAGAAACTCAGCCTTGTGCTGAGAGCCTTCAAATTCATCAAGGTAAACCAGCATTGCATCGGCATCAGAACCGAATCCCATCTCTGATCCACCCCACCGGCCCATGGCGATGATTCCGAAATCAAGCTGAATGTCAGTCTTACGCTTTGCTAGTTCAAGCATTGATCTCAGGTAAGCATCAGAGATCGCAGTAAGACCGGCAGAAATCTGCTCAAGGCTGGTTACCCCAAGGACAGCGGAGAGTGCGACCCTTAGATATTCGCGACGCCTTATCTTTCTGATGCTTGCGGCGGAGAATTCGTTGGCAACGTCACGCTCTAGAACTGCGAGCATTTCGTTGGCAATTTCATCAACTCGCATGGGCAAGAGCTCTTCAGAGTCCCCCAGCCAGGCAGTTGACTCTGGAATGTGCTCAAGGAGCCGAGAGATCAGCGCCGAAGAGCTCAGTGCCCTCATTAGACGTTCTGCAGCACCAGAACTATCCCTAAGCATCCTGAGGAACCAGTGGGTCTCCCCCAGCGCCTCACTTAGTCGGCGGAATGCAACCAAGGCTCGATCCGGTGCGGTGCCCTCTGCCATAAAACGAAGCAGCACAGGCAAAAGAGTTCGCTGGATCGCAGCCCTGCGGGAAACACCTTGAGTGAGAGCGTTTATGTGACCTACGGCACCCTTTGGGTCCAAGAAGCCCAGCGCTGACAGACGGTCAAAGACCTCTTGATCGCTGAGTTTGACTTCGTCTGGCGAAAGCGCCGCCATCGCGCTGAGAAGCGGGCGGTAATAGACAGAGTCGTGCAGGCCAGCTACCTCAAGCCTTGTTTTCTGCCACAGTTCAAGAACCTGAGCGCCGCTGTATTTCTGAGAGAGTCCCCGGCCAATACGCCGAAGTTCGCTTTCGCTCTCTGGTAACAGGTGGGTGCGCCTTAGCTTTGTCAGTTGTACCCGGTGTTCTATCGCTCTAAGTGTGAGATAGCTCGATGTGAATGCAGTCTTCTCGCTTCTGCCAATCAAGCCCTTGTCACTTA
Source organism: Aquiluna sp. (assembly GCA_021741585.1). Taxonomy (GTDB): domain Bacteria; phylum Actinomycetota; class Actinomycetes; order Actinomycetales; family Microbacteriaceae; genus Aquiluna. The sequence continues at coordinate 231,346 of JAIOXN010000001.1, forward strand.
GCGCTTCCAGCGCCGAGAGAGTGTCTGGCACCCGCAACGAATCATCCGTTACTCCGTGAACCAATTGGAGCAACTGGACAGTGAATTCAACGTCCCGCAGACCACCGCGACCAAGCTTGATGTCACGGTCCTTCTCGCTTGCAGGAATCAGATCGAGCACACGTCTTCGCATGTTGCGCGAGTTCTCGACGATTCCGGCACGATTGGCTCGCGACCAAATAAGAGGCTTGATGCGTTCTTCATAGGCTTTTCCAAGTTCAGAATCACCAGCTACATATCTTGCCTTGAGTAGGGCTTGAAACTCCCAATCCTCAGCCCACTTTTCGTAATAACTTGCGTGAGCATCCAAAGTTCTCACTAAGGCTCCAGATTTACCCTCTGGCCGAAGATTCGGATCAACTTGCCATAATCCTGGCTCAATCCCTGGTTCGTCGATAATTCGGGCCAACTTAGATGCGAGCCTTGTGCCGACCTCAATCAGGTTCGGATTCTGGCCGCCAACCACATAAATGACATCGACATCGCTGACGTAATTGAGCTCTCTGGCGCCACACTTTCCCATGCCAATCACGGCAAGCCTGGTGTCCTGGATATCAGCCTCGGAGTAGCGTGCTTCACTTATCAGTTCTGCTCTAGCGATTGCCAAAGCACCTTCCAAGGCCCCGGATGCAAGATCAGATAGCGCCTGCATTATTTCTTTGACCGGTGCCTGGTGATTCTCGTGGCTGAGGTCGAAATCAATAACCTGCAAGAGCGCCATGCGGTATGAAACACGCAGCTCATCAGGGGTTGCTCCGCTCAAATTTAGAAGGGCAGATACTTTTGGAAGTGCAGGCTTTTTTGAGAACACGATCTTGTCAGGGTGACGAAGAAGAAAATCCCGCATCCCGTCTGAAGCTCCGAGAACCCTTGCCAAACGGTCAGCAGTTTCCTCTTTGGACAAGAGTCTCGCGGTTAACTTGGGGTCAATTCTTGCTAAATCAATGATTGCCGCCAAGGCCGCATCCGGTGATGCGCACTTGGAAATTGAAGAGAGGGCCGATCTACCTGAATCCCCCACATGACCAACTAGCTCTTCAAGCGCGGCAACGGTGTGACTTAGTGACTCAAAACCAAGCTTGGCAAGTTCCGAAAGGCTGGAAGAACGCGGATTGGACATCTAGAGCGTGCGGAGGTTTTGCTCTATTTCGAATGGGGTCACCTGAGAGCGGTAGTGCGACCACTCACGGCGCTTGTTATTCAAAACAAAATTGAACACCGACTCCCCTAGAACCTCGGCAGCAAGTTCAGAATCTTCAAGCTTGCGTATTGCGTGATCCAAAGATTGGGGCAGTGCTTCAATTCCCATCACGCGACGTTCAGAGTCACTCAGGCTCCAGACATCGTCCTCGGTTTCTGCAGGAAGCTCATAGCCATTTTCGATACCCTTGAGGCCAGCACTAAGAAGCAGGGCATATGCCAAGTACGGGTTGGCCGCAGAGTCCATTGCGCGGTATTCGATTCTGGTGCTCTGAGACTTCTCCGGCTTGTGAAGAGGAACGCGAATCAGTGCACTGCGGTTGTTGTGACCCCAGGTGACATAACTTGGCGCTTCTCCCCCGAACCAAAGCCTCTTGTAGCTGTTAACAAACTGGTTTGTAACCAAAGTGATCTCGGGTGCATGTCGCAAGATTCCGGCCATGAACTGGCGGGCGACATTTGAAAGATGATATGGCGCTGCAGCATCAAAGAACGCATTCCGGTCACCCTCAAAGAGAGAGAAGTGGGTGTGCATTCCGCTTCCGGGGTGGTCAGTGAAGGGTTTTGGCATGAAGGTTGCGTAGACACCTTGCTCGATTGCGACTTCTTTGACGACGGTGCGGAAGGTCATGATGTTATCTGCCATGGAAAGCGCATCCGCATAGCGCAGATCGATTTCATTCTGGCCCGGACCACCCTCGTGATGGCTGAATTCAACCGATATGCCGAGTTGCTCAAGCATGGTAACCGCACGACGTCTAAAGTCATGAGCTGTGCCACCTGGGACATTGTCAAAATAACCCGCATTGTCAACCGGGACTGGCTGCCCATTGTCGTCAAGGCTTGAGGACTTAAGAAGATAGAACTCGATTTCAGGGTGAACATAAAAGCTGAACCCCATCTTCGCGGCCTTATCCAAGGCCCTGCGAAGAACATTTCTAGGGTCTGCCAAAGCGGGCTTGGAATCCGGGGTTGCAATATCGCAGAACATGCGGGCAGCTGGATCAACTGTTCCACGCCAAGGAAGAATCTGAAAGGTCGATGGATCGGGGATAGCCAGCATGTCAGCTTCAGATGTTCTGGCTAGACCTTCGATCGCAGAGCCATCGAAACCGATGCCTTCAGCAAAGGCACCTTCTACTTCCGCAGGCGCGACAGCAACCGACTTGAGAGTCCCTGCAACATCCGTAAACCATAGTCGGATGAACTTGACCCCACGCTCTTCAATGGTGCGAAGTACGAACTCTTGCTGCTTGTCCATTTTGCCTCCCGTTGCTACAGAATAGGCTAGTGCTTGTGTCGAGAATAAACGTGGGTTTAGCCCAGACAAACCCGGTGGTTGGGGATTTCATCTACAACCAGGAGCAAATCCTCGCTCTCTGCGATAAAGCGCACAGATCGGAACTTGACCTCGTAATCTTTGGGGAGCTCGCCCTCTGTGGCTACCCTCTTGGTGACTTGAGCTATCGGCAAGATGTGGTGGTGGCATCTGAGCGTTCTCTCTCCTCGCTCGCCGAACAATCAATTCGATTCCCAGGTCTGACCATTTTGGTGGGGCATGTGTCGCTTGCTAAAAACAAACGTGACCCAAGGCAATCTGCCGATGCAATTGCTCACAACTCGGCATCATTTATCCGAGATGGCAAGATTCTTGGGACTTATCACAAAAAGCGCCTGCCGAACTATGACGTGTTTGATGACTGGAGAAACTTCATCCCCGGGGATTCGAATTTGATTGTGGAGATCAAGGGCTCAAAAGTTGGAGTTGCGATTTGTGAGGATATTTGGGATCCAAAGATTAGTTCCAGTGAATTCTTCAACAAGCAGAGCGTTGACCTAATCGCAGTGCTCAACGGTTCGCCCTACACAAGAAACAAGCAAGAAACCCGCATTCGCGTTGCATCCGAATTCGCACAAGGCACTGCAATCGCCTATGTCAACCTCTGCGGTGGCCAGGACGAGTTGGTGTTTGACGGCGGAAGCTTCATGCTGGAGTCAAGAGGACATAAGATTCTGGAATCCGGCATGGAGACCGGCCTGAACAGCGACACCATCAGACCGGTTGCAGAGTCTGAGCACAAGACACTTTGGCAGGTTTTGGTCACGGGACTTCGGGACTACCTAAACAAGACTGGCCAATCTAAGGTGATTCTTGGTCTTAGTGGTGGAATAGATTCCGCACTTTGTGCAGCAATTGCATCAGAGGCCATTGGGAGCGAAAATGTTTTGGGAGTAGCACTTCCTTCTCGATATTCATCTGCGCACTCGATCTCCGATGCAAAGGCAGTTGCAAAATCACTTGGGATTGAATACCGGGAGATTTCAATCGAGGGCCCTCACGCTGCATTTGAGAAAGAGCTTGCGCTGAGCGATCTGGCCAAAGAGAACATTCAGGCCAGAATCCGAGCTGTAATCCTGATGGGAATCTCAAACAGCGAAGGGTACCTACTGCTCTCGACAGGAAATAAATCGGAAGTAGCAGTCGGGTACTCCACGATTTACGGAGACTCAGCCGGTGGATTTGCACCCATCAAGGATGTCTTCAAGACAGACGTCTGGGCACTCTCAAGATGGCTGAACCGCTCAAGTGGCAAAGAACTTATCCCTGAAAATTCAATTAGCAAGGCACCATCTGCAGAGCTTCGCCCAGGCCAGGTTGATCAAGACTCCTTGCCGGATTATGAAGTGCTAGATCAGGTTCTAAAACACTTAATCGAAGAAGTTAGAAGCATTGATGAGATAGTCACGCTTGGATTCGATAGAGAATTGATTGAGAGAATTGACCAAATGGTTCGAAACGCCGAGTGGAAAAGATCGCAGGGTGCGATAGGCACCAAGACCACTGAGGTTTCATTCGGAAAAGGCAGAAGAGTTCCACTCACAACGAGATTTAGGACAGCATGATTATTCGCACCGGCACCCTAAAAGATCTAAAGAATAAGAAACAGAAGTTTTCTGCCCTGACTTCTTACGATGCGATGACTGCTGAAATCTTCGACCAAGCAGGTATTGAAGTTATTTTGGTTGGAGATTCGGCGAGCAATGTCATCCTTGGCAACAAAGACCCTATTGCAATCACCCTCCAAGACATGATTTCATTCGGAAAGGCGGTTTCTTCCAGCGTCAAATCTGCCCTGGTTGTCCTAGATCTGCCGTTTGGAAGCTACGAGGTATCGGCAACCCAGGCGCTTGAAAATGCAATCATCGCAATGAAGCAAACCGGAGTAGCGGCCGTGAAACTTGAAGGTCCAAAACTGGAACAGATTCGGGCCCTGACTCAGAACGGAATTCCGGTAATGGGCCACGTGGGATTCACCCCTCAATCGGTCAATGCCCTCTCGGGATATAAAGTCCAAGGGCGAGGCGATAATGCCGATCGCATCATGCGCGAATGCCTTGAGATCGAGGCGGCTGGTGCTTTTGCAATCGTTTTAGAAATGGTTCCGGCAAAATTGGCCGAGGAGATTACCCAGAAGCTGCAAATCCCCACAATCGGCATTGGCGCAGGACCTCAGACCGATGGTCAGATTTTGGTCTGGAATGACTTTGCAGGACTGAGCGAGAAGACACCTTCGTTTGTGAAGCGATACCTAGAAATGCGTGAACTGCTACTAGAAGCCGCAAGGAGTTACCGGGCAGAAATTCAAAACGGCAGCTTCCCGCCGATTGAGAAGAACTTCAGTTAGACCAGTTCTCCTCATCCTCGGCACGAATTTTCTCGGCTCTTTCAAGAATTACATCCAGTCCAGCTGCGGCCTCTTCTTTGCTGAGGAATGGCCCGATTCGATAAATGGCTAAAGACTGAGGGCCCTCTTCCACCTGCATAGTTTTGGTGTTAAACCAAAATTGCTTTTCACCGGACACGGGCAAGGGTTTCATATAAACCAAAATAGACTACTCGGCATGCCTAAAGGACTAGATAGATCACTTATCCCCGGCAAAATCAGCAAACCCCTTCCGGTTCCATCGCACATTATTCGCCCTGAATACGTTGGAAAACCTGGTCCATCGCCCCATGTTGGTGGCGATAGGTACGATGCCGAAACAATCGCCAGGATTAGGAAAGCTTCCAAGATTGCCGCTCAGGCACTGGCAGTTGTACTAGATAGCGCAAAACCGGGAATGACAACGAATGACCTGGATATCATCGGGCACGAATTTTTGATATCCCAGGGCGCTTATCCATCAACGTTGGGATATCGAGGATTCCCAAAGTCTCTTTGCTCATCGCTGAATGAGGTGATCTGTCACGGGATACCGGATGAAACGATGCTCGAAGACGGTGACTTGGTAAACATCGACATTTCGGCATACATCAACGGTGTTCACGGTGACACAAACGGAACCGTGGTTATTGGCGATGCATCGCAAGAAATCTTCGACCTGGTCGATCGAACAAGAGAAGCCACCCACAGAGGCATTAGAGCTGCTCTACCAGGCCGCGAAGTCAACATAGTCGGGAGGGCAATTGAGACTTACGCCAAGCGATTCAATTACGGCGTAGTCCGCGACTTCACGGGCCACGGTGTGGGCACGAGTTTCCACACCGGCTTGATAATCCCGCACTATGACGAACCGCTATACACGGACTTAATTGAAGTTGGCATGGTATTCACGGTTGAACCGATGATCACCCTCGGCACAGCCGATTGGGACATGTGGGAAGACGGTTGGACTGTCACCACCAAAGACAAAAAGTACACAGCTCAGTTTGAGCACACAATTTTGATAACCGAAGACGGACCAGAAATTCTTACGGAGGCATAGTGGCGCGCAAGGCAATTGGCATCGATATTGGCGGCACTGGGATCAAGGGGGCAATCGTTGATACCAAGCGCGGCACGCTTATCTCTGATCGAGTAAGGGTCCAAACTCCAGCCGGAGGCGAGCCAGACGCTATAGCGGAGGCAGTGAAGGACCTCTTGGACCAACTGGGGCACGTTGGCAGATTGCCGGTTGGAATCTGCTTCCCAGCCGTTGTCCGCCATGGCATTACACAGTCTGCAGCCAACGTCTCAAATGCTTGGATCGGTCTTGATGCCGAGAAGTTATTTACAAAGAAACTTGGGCATCATGTCCACATTCTCAACGATGCCGATGCTGCGGCCGTTGCTGAAGTGAAATTTGGCGCAGGCAAGGATCAAAAGGGCCTCACAATCATGACCACCCTTGGCACCGGAATCGGTACTGCACTGTTCTATAACGGCGTTCTAGTTCCAAATGCTGAGCTTGGACACCTTGAGATTGACGGCGTTGATTACGAGACCAAGGCTGCTTACAGTGCGCTGGAGCGTGAGGGCCTGAGTTTTGAAGAGTGGGCAGTGCGACTGCAAAAGTACTATTCGGTGCTTGAGCGCCTCTTCTCCCCCGATTTGATAATCGTTGGCGGAGGCATTTCAAAGCAGCACGAGAAGTTTCTGCCGCTGATAAACCTTCAAACCAGGATGGTGCCCGCAAAGACTAAGAATTCGGCAGGCATTATTGGTGCTGCCGCCCTTGCAAGGCTAAATCAAGAAGATTAGAGATGGGCCAACCGATACGCCGGGTTCTGTAACGCTTTCGCGTTGACGGTCATCTATCTCGGCCTGCAATTACTCACAGGCTCTAGCAACCTACCCGAAGCCATGGACGAGCAGCCCTTGGCGGCTTCTGCTTGGTCTTGCTCCCAGAGAGGTTTACCTAGCCGGAATGGTCACCCAAACCGCTGGTGGTCTCTTACACCACCGTTTCACCCTTACCCTTGCGGGCGGTTTACTTTCTGTTGCACTATCTCTCGAGTTACCCCGGGTGGGTGTTACCCACCACTGCGCTCTTTGGAGCCCGGACGTTCCTCGGCAATGCCGCGACCGTCTAGTTGACCCATCTCGCCCTAAAGCCTAGTGGCGCGGTAAATGAGAAACAGAATTGATTGCAAAAGTCTCGCTGAGCCCATTTCCGAAGAATCGATATACGCTCACTGATGCTGGAGAAAATTGCAGCGCCCAGTTTGTTTCTGGATCCGACTTGAGCGCTCTTCTTGCAACTGCTCGAGCAGGCATCATGTGGGTAACAAGGACAACCGAACTGCCAGAATTATCGATGATGATCTCATCGAGAGCAGAACAAACCCGCGCTTCAAGGTCTTGAACCGATTCTCCACCAGGAGGTTTGGCACTCAGACTTCCGCGCCAGGAGGTGACATCTTGAGACTCATTATTCTCAAGCTCAATCATCGAAACCCCCTCCCAATCTCCAAAGCCGATCTCTCTGATTCGAATATCCGAGATGGGCTCGAGTTTCAAGTGTTTTGCAATCTCCGCAGCAGTCTGGGTGGTGCGAAGCTGCGGTGAGTGATAGATCTTGATCGGCGCACTCAGCCCAAACCTCTCGAGCAACTCGCTGATTGCGGCCGATGCAGCCTTTGCCTCCTCGAAACCTAAGTCAGATAGCGAGGGATCCTCGCCATTTGAACCGGAGATTAGATTTCCCTCGGTCATTTTGGTGTGGCCATGGCGAACCACAACCACTGTGGTTGGTTCGCTCAGTTGCCTTGGTGCTCTGATGCTTTTTGGCTGGATTGCAGCAAGTTCAATCTTCGAATCTGAAACGGTTGAGAAATCACCCTCGTCCAAAGCCTTATTGCCGAGCGCATCGGCGTGAGAGTTCAGTTCTCTTGGAATCCACTCAAGTGCTGCATCAAGCCCTCGTAGCAACTTAGATGCTTCTAGAACCAACTCGCGCATTTCAGGATGCTTTACTTTCCATCTTCCGCTCAGTTGCTCAATAACCAGCTTGGAGTCCATTCGGATGGTGACAGCTGGACCAAGATTCTCTTCTTGGATATATCTCAGGCCCGCGATCACACCTTGATACTCGGCATAATTATTGGTCCTTATGCCTAAATTTTCACCAAGTTCGGCCAAAACATTCATTTGTGAATCGTAAATAACCGCCCCATATGAAGCTGCTCCTGGATTACCCCTAGAAGCACCGTCGGCGTAGAGATAAATCATGCGCGAATCAGGATCGCCTGGCACTCAGGGCAGCTCGCGACTTCATCCGTAGATAGATTCGCAAGTGCCGTCATAGAGGTTGCATTCAGGTTCATGTTGCAAGCACCGCATGTGCTCTTGGTCAACTTTCCAATTGCTAACCCTCTGGCAAATTTTTTATCAAACAATTCAATTAGTTCGCCAGCTACTTCAGAACGTTTGCTGGAGATTTCTTGGGAATTCTTGAGGTGGATAGCTTTTAGATCAGCAAGACGAATTTTTGCGATTTCTTTGGCGGCCTCGAGCTCTGCCTCTTTACTGTCCTTTTCCAGATTCAGCTCGTGCTGCTCTCGGTTCGAGGCTTCCACTCTTTCAAGAAGTTCAAGTTCAACCTCCTCAAGCGCCATTCTGCGATTCCTCAAAGTTTCCAATTCGTGCTGGATTCCGGCAACATCCCTTGAAACAGCAGTCTGGTTCAGTCGCTGGTTATCCAAAGCGGTGCGCTTTGCAACTAGTTCAAGTTCACCCTCACTGCGCTTTAGCTCACGAAGTAGATCCTCGTGCTCGCTGCGCTTCTGATTGAGTTGCTGCGAAAGCGCGAGCATTGCATCACGGAGTGATTCGATTTCCTCACCGCCGGAGATTGCTTTCGCCTCTTGCTCAAGTTTGCGGTTTTGAATCGCTAATTCTTGAATCTCCAGAAGCGTCTGGAGCGACTTCTTATCCGCTATCACTGCATCACCGCAAAATCCCAAGGGTCTGTATTTATGTCCGAGACCACAAACTCTACCGTCGGAAACGCCTGGTTCAGCTCAGACGCAGCCACCTCTAGCCACAACCATTCGGCAGCCCAATGGGAGATGTCCATTAGAGCAGGACCACCGTCTATTGCAGCCTGGGCTTTGAAATCTGAAGCTGGGTGGTGCCGAAGGTCAGAGGTGATGAACAAATCAACACCGCTTTTTAGAGCTGCCTGCAATAACGAATCTCCGGCTCCGCCTAGAAGTCCCACTCTGGTGATCCTCTTCTGAGGGTCACCAAGTACTTTGAGACCCGCAGCAGCTGAAGGCAATATCCGAGATGCATGGCGCGAGAATTCAATCAAGGTGGTCTCTGCAATTCTTCCAATGACACCTTGGTCGGAAGCCGGGTCAAGCGGCAACAATTCATTCAACCCCAGTGCCTTTGCGAGGGAATTGCTAACCCCGGTTTCTTGAAAATCCGCGTTCGTATGAGCCGCGAATATCGCTAGGTCATTCCTGATCGCTAATGCGACTAGCTCGCCCTGAAAGGAGTTTTCTGGCAGCGCTGTTACCCCACGCAAAAACATTGGGTGGTGGGAAAGCACTAGATCCACCTCGAGCTCAACAGCTTGCTCCAGAATATCTTTGGTGACATCCACACTGAGCAAGACCTTGGAGATTTCTGCATTGAGGCTTCCCACCATAAGACCTGGGCGATCCCAGTCCTCAGCGGAAGCGGCTGGCCAACGAGCTTCGAAGTGATCAATCAGTTCGTGAAGTTTTTGCATACCTATAAGCCAAGCAGATTATTGAGTGTTGCGTTGCCACCTGAAACAATCAGAATCTCATTCTCTTGAGAACGAACGCGATGGATCCGTATCAATCCCGCCACCAATCCGACGCCCAAACCAGCAAGAGTGGCATCAAGGAGCATCGCACCCGATAAATCAAAGCTCACAGAGTCGGAAAAAACTAACCAACCAAAAACCATGCTCAAGACAATTGCAATAAGAGATATCCAGTCGTGGCCACCATAGAATCCGTGTTTCGACTCTAATGAAGCGCTATGGATTGCGGATCTTCTGCCCAAAAGATCAAAAGAGGCAATAACAAACAGTGCTGCCAGTCCCCCTGCAGCGACCCCGGCAATTGGTTCTAGATTAACAAGCGGAGAGATTGTGATCCAAACAACCGCAACCGCAATCGCCACCAGTCCGAAAATTCTTGACCACAGCGCTGGTGCAGAGTCTCGAGAAGAAAGTTCGAGACTCAGGAAGACGACAAAGGTTAAGCCGGAAGAGATGAGCAACCACTGGCCTCCCGGAATAGCCATCGAAAGAGAGACGCCTAAAGCTAGGAACCCTCCAAGCAGCAATTGCTCTGGCAATCTAGCTCGCTTGCTCGGCAAGTGCGTGCTCCCAAGCACCTTCAGAATGATAATTGCTGCAGAGATCCCAAAACCGGTTGATAGCCAATCCAAGTCCGAAGGTATTTGGAGCCTAATCGGAGACCAGCTCCAGGTGCTATTGAAAAAAGCAATTCCGGCAAAACCAAGGGCAGCAAGCGCGAGCGTAATTTCGAACCAGCTGGTCGGAAGTGTCAGCGCAAACAGTATGGCCACACCGGCCACTGCTGCCAACATACCCTTCTGGTTTGAGTCGAGAGTTTCACCCGGGAGTGCTTCAAGAGGCATCTCAATTGCGACTAAAAATAAAAGGGAAGTTCCAGCTAGCAAGAACCCAGAAGCCCAGTAGCGTCCAGTAACCCCAAAAGGTCTAACCAATTGCAAAAGCGGGTGTATGGACTTCGATTTCATTGGAATTACCAACAACGCCGATAAAAGAAATCCAAAGGGAACCGAAATAAGGATTTCTGTCGGGGTAAGCGATGCCATCTGGGTCAAAATCGAAATAGAGATTGCGATCACTACCCAGTTGCTCACCCCGGCGAACCAATAAACATATTTTCTAAGTGCTGGAGCTTGCCTTTTTAAGGCGATGGGCAATGTGTCGGTGCGGATTGATACAGCCTCTTGATTAGAGGAGATTTTCTCGAGCTCTTGTTTGATCACTGCAATTTCGACAGTGCTTGGATCAAAGCCACCCAGTTCACCAAGCTGAGCTTTCCAAGCATCCAGAGTCTGTTCGTCTTGCTGGCGCAGAGCAGCTTGCTCAGCGAGCAACTCTTGCATCAAGTGAAGGTGATTAGGTTCAAGGCGCAAGGCCTCCAATTGCGCACTCAACTCTGAGTCCGAAAGCGCAATTCGCTTAGGAGGCTCGAAATCCGCCATAGTTGCCTAACTAATGAGGGGGTCGAGTGGGCCCTACCGGGCTCGAACCGATGACATCCACGGTGTAAGCGTGGCGCTCTACCAACTGAGCTAAAGGCCCTTCGCTAAAAATCAGCGACCAGAAAATACTAGTGGGTATTTTTTGGCTAAACCAGCTCAAGCGCCTTTTTGTAGTCGGCGAAAGATCTTGGAGCACCGGGTGCAGTGACAAATTTGGCCACCAAAATGCCCTCTTTGTCGATCACAAATGTCGCACGAGTTGCGATCCCCGCGTCTTCAAGGAAAACCCCATAAGCTTTGGCGGTAGCGCCGTGAGGCCAAAAATCAGCCAACACTGAAAACTCATAGTTCTCCTGCTCGGCAAATTTTGCTTGAACATACTTGGAGTCAACGGAGATGGCCAAAAGCTCAGCCTTCTGGCTTTCAAACATTCCAAAGTTATCGCGGATCTCACAGAGCTCTCCCGTGCAAATTCCCGAGAAGGAAAGCGGGTAAAACACCAAAACAACAGGCTTTTTGCCTTTGAAATCTGAGAGCGAAATCTGCTCGCCGTGCTGGTTTGATAGTTTGAAATCTGGTGCCTGTTCGCCAATTTCGATACTCACGCTGCTCCTAAAGCTCAATTAGACCTCTACGGTAGCAAGCAAAACCGAATCTTTGTCAATAGACTTGGAAGGCCCCAACAGGGCCATCCGCAGATCAGCCGAAAAGAGGCTCAAGTGTCATTTAACGACCAAGACCCATTTACACCTGTTACCCCAGACTTGGATCCGCAAGAAACTGCCGAATGGCTTGAATCGCTTGATGCGATCGCCAAGGTGCATGGTCGTGGTCGCGCTCGAGAAATCATGCAGTCCCTGTTGCGCAGATCGCACGAACTTCAACTCAATGTCCCATTGGTTCCAACCACGGACTATATCAATACCATTTCGCCTGAGGATGAACCTCAGTTCCCGGGAGATGAAGCAATTGAGCGCACCTATCGCGCCTGGATGCGCTGGAATGCAGCGATTATGGTGCACCGAGCTCAGCGGCCTGGGATTAGCGTCGGTGGACACATTTCTTCTTTCGCTTCTTCTGCATCGCTGTATGAAGTTGGATTCAATCATTTCTTCAAGGGCCACGACCACCCTCAAGGTGCGGACCAGATCTTCATTCAAGGCCATGCCTCCCCTGGCCCATATGCCAGAGGCTTCCTAGAGGGTCGACTATCTGAAGCTGATATGGACGGGTTCCGCCAGGAGAAATCGAGACCTGGTCGCGGAATGCCAAGCTACCCGCACCCAAGGCTCATGCCTGAATTCTGGCAATTCCCAACCGTTTCGATGGGTCTTGGCCCAATTAACGCCATTTACCAAGCACAGTTCAACCGCTACCTGCAAGGCCGCGGTTTCAAGGACACTTCCGGCCAGCACGTTTGGGCATTTTTGGGCGATGGAGAGTTGGACGAAGTTGAGAGCCGCGGTGCGCTTCAGCTTGCAGCAAACGATGGGCTAGATAACTTGACCTTCGTGGTCAATGCCAACCTGCAGCGACTAGATGGACCGGTTCGAGGCAATGGAAAGATTGTTCAGGAACTTGAATCCTTCTTCCGCGGAGCCGGCTGGAACGTAATCAAGGTCATATGGGGTCGCGAGTGGGATTCCCTACTGGCAAATGACTCAGATGGTGCACTTGTGAACCTGATGAACAAGACACCAGATGGCGATTATCAAACCTTCAAGGCAGAGTCTGGTGGATTTATTCGCGAGAACTTCTTCGGGCGTGACCCAAGAACCCTCAAACTAGTTGAGGGAATGTCTGATGATGACATTTGGGGCCTAAAGCGTGGTGGTCACGATTACAACAAGATCTTCGCTGCCTACCAGGCTGCTGTGAACCACAAGGGTCAGCCAACCGTAATCATCGCAAAGACCGTCAAGGGATATGGCCTGGGCAAGAGCTTCGAAGCTCGCAACGCCACCCACCAGATGAAGAAGATGACACTGGATAACCTCAAGGAATTCCGCGATGCGATGCACATCCCTCTGAGTGATGCACAACTTGAGTCTGATCCGTATCAACCTCCGTACTTCAAGCCATCAGACGATGCTCCAGAACTTCAGTACATGCACGAGCGTCGTAGGGAGCTTGGTGGTTACCTACCTGAACGTCGAAGCAAATACGTTGACTTCAAGCTTCCAGAGGACAAGGCATACGCCGTCCCTAGAGCGGGATCCGGAAACCAAGAAGTCGCAACGACCATGGCGTTTGTGAGAATGCTCAAGGATCTACTCAGGTCGGACGGCACAGGCGAGCGAATTCAACTGATCATTCCTGACGAGGCAAGAACCTTCGGTATGGATGCTTTCTTCCCAACCGCAAAGATCTACAACCCAGCAGGTCAGAACTATATGTCGGTAGACCGCGAGTTGCTATTGAGCTACAAGGAAGCCACCAACGGCCAGATTCTGCACACTGGAATCAACGAGGCTGGGTCGGTTGCTGCATTCACAGCTTCTGGCTCAAGCTATGCGACTCACGGACAACCGATTATTCCGTTCTATGTTTTCTACTCAATGTTTGGATTCCAGCGCACAGCCGATGCAATTTGGCTTGCCGGTGACCAAATGGTTCGCGGATTCATGATCGGTGCAACCGCTGGACGCACCACATTGACCGGAGAGGGCTTGCAGCACGCTGATGGCCACTCACCTATCATCGCCAACACAAATGCTGCAGTTATTAGCTACGACCCTGCATATGGATATGAAATCGCTCACATCGTCAAGGACGGAATTGAGCGCATGTACGGTGGCAATCACCCAGATCCAAACGTGATGTACTACATAACCGTCTACAACGAGCCGATGCTGCAACCAGCGGAGCCTGAGAACGTCGACATTGAAGGAATCAAGCGCGGTATTCACCAGGTAAGCGTGAATCCCGCCGAAGGTCACAAGGCACAGATTCTGGCTTCAGGCGTTGCACTCCCATGGGCGCTCGAGGCTCAGAACTTGCTCCTTGAATGGGGCGTTTCAGCCGATGTTTGGTCGGTCACAAGCTGGAGTGAACTTCGTCGCGATGGCCTCAAGTGCGATGAGCAGAAGTTCTTGCAGCCAAACCAGGACGCGCCAATGCCGTATATCACCCAAAAGCTTGCAGAAGCTCAAGGGCCAAAACTTGGTGTTAGCGATTTCGACCACATGGTTCCAGACATGATCAGACCTTGGGTTCCTGGAAGATACGCCACACTTGGCGCAGACGGCTTCGGCTTTAGCGATACTCGCGCGGCAGCAAGAAGGTTCTTCAAGATTGACGGACCTTCGATCGCGGTCAGGATTCTTGAGCAGCTTGTCGAAAAGGGCAAGATCGACGCAAGCATCCCGCAACAGGCCATCGACAAGTATCGCTTGCACGATGTGTCCGCTGGAACATCTGGTTCGGCCGGTGGAGACGCCTAATAACCTCTCCTGGCTCAACTCAATAGCCGGAGAGCTCGCAACCGCAACTCTCACGCGGCTGGATGAAACCTTGCCGTGGTACCGCTCGATGCCACCAGCTAGACGCGCCGCAATCGGTGGTGTTGCTCAAACGGGAATAACTAGCTTCATCCAGTGGTATCAAAACCCGGAGTCTCAACCCTGGGTTGCCGCAGACGTCTTCGGATCGGCTCCAAGGGAACTTCTGCGTTCGATCTCGCTTCAAGAGACCCTCCAACTGATTCGCGTTGTCGTTGAAATGGTTGAGCATCGGGTCGTTGAGGAACGCCCAGAACTCAGGGAAGCGGTTTTGAAGTATTCCCGCGATATCGCCTTCAGTGCAGCCGATGTTTATGCCAAAGCAGCCGAAGCCAGAGGTCTTTGGGATGCACGATTGGAAGCACTGGTCGTCGACTCGATTATTTCTGGTGAAACCAGCCAAGAAATTGCATCACGAGTTGCCGCTCTTGGTTGGCGTTGTGATGGTCAAGTGGCGGTTCTTCTTGGGGTAGCGAGAAACGATCCAGACCCCGATGCAATGCGCCGACTCACACGTAAAAGTGGCGGGGATATCCTGATCGGTATTCAAGGTCGTCGCCAGGTGGTCATCATTGGCCTTCAAGAGTCAACCCAGGATGCACAGGATCGCATCGCATTCATAGCCTCAGAGTTGGAGCCGTTCTTCGGACCAGCTGCCCTCATCCTTGGCCCAATTGTTCAGACGGTTTCTGACGCCACTAAGTCAGCAAAAGCAGCACTTGGTGCGCACGCTGTTTCTAGTGCTGCTCCGAAACTTTCTAGACCAACATTTGCAAATGATCTACTTCCGGAGAGAGCTCTTGCAGGTGACTCTCTGGCCAGAACGACACTGCTTGAGCAATACTATGCACCACTTGCAGAACACTCCCCCGAGCTTCTCCAGACCCTCAGGTCATATCTGGAATGCGGACGGAGCCTAGAGCAAACATCAAAGACAATGTTTGTCCATGCAAACACCGTCAGATATCGACTCAAGCGAATCTCGGAGACGATCTTCGCAGATCCAACCGACTCTAGAACCGCCTTCGTGCTTCAAATTGCTTTGCTACTGGGCGCCATTAACGACTCTGAATCCGGATTGAGAAGGTAGCGTATTTAAATGCTTATTTTGGGTTGCCCGGGACAGGGCTCGCAGTCAAAAGGCTTCCTTGAGCCATTTCTTTCAGAGGTACCAGGTTTCGCAAGCAAGCTCGAGGAACTCTCCGTCGCCTCAAACCGGGATTTGATTCGACTTGGCACCACTGCCGAGGAAGACGAAATCAAGGACACTGCAAACGCTCAGCCGCTCATCGTGGGTGCCTCGATTGCGACAGCTAGGACTTTGCTTGCTCACCAAGGGATTTCTGGGGTCATTGGGCACTCGGTTGGCGAGTTTGCCGCTGCAGCTATCGCAGGGGTAATTACAGACTCTGAGGCAATGCACCTAGTGACGGTTCGCGCCGAGGCAATGGCTGAAGCCGCCACTTTAGAAAAAACCTCAATGGCTGCAATCTTGGGTGGCGAGATGGCAGACATTTTGGCCAGCCTAGATACTCTTGGCCTATCAATTGCAAACTACAACGGTGCCGGGCAGGTCGTCGCTGCAGGATCAGTTCAAGCCATTGCAAAACTTATCGAGAATCCCCCAACAAAAGCCCGAGTGATCGAGCTCAAAGTAGCTGGCGCATTCCACACCAGCTACATGGCACCAGCAATCTCAAGACTCCAAGCCGCTGCAGACTTGATAACGCCAAAGGACCCCTCGCTCAAGCTTTGGTCCAACTCGGACGGCTCTTTAGTAACCTCCGGTAATGAATTCCTTCAGTCTTTGGTCGACCAGGTTTCGAAGCCTGTTCGTTGGGATTTGTGCATGGAAACCATTGCCAGCGAAGAGCTGGAGTTTGTAGAACTGCCTCCTGCCGGAGCACTCGCAGGGCTAGTAAAACGCGGGGTCCAAGGTGCAAAAACAATCGCAATCAAACTTCCAGAAGATACTCAGAAGATTGGAGCATAAGTGAAAACACTTTTGCAGACTCAGCCCGTACCTTTCACGCGGATTTACGCCCTTGGGGCGGCGCGCGGAGACCTAACGGTCACAAACGATGAGATTGCCGGCCCAATTGATTCATCCGACGAATGGATCAGACAGCGCACCGGTGTCGTCACCAGAAAACGAGCCAGCAAAGACCGTTCATTGATGGACATGGCTTCGGAAGCCGCAGACGAGGCAATAAAGAAGGCAGGGATCGACCCAGAAGAAATTGGAGCGGTAATCCTCGCCACAATCACATTCCCATTCCAAACACCATCGGGTGCATCGCTACTTTCAGAACTAGTCGGTGCCAAGAAGGCGGCTGCTTATGACATTTCAGCCGCCTGCGCTGGCTACTGCTACGGAATAGCTCAGGCCGATGCCTTAGTTCGCTCTGGTGTAGCCAAATACGTACTTGTAGTCGGTGGCGAGAAGCTTTCTGACTTCATCGAGCCAACCGACCGATCGATCTCTTTCCTTCTTGGAGACGGTGCGGGTGCTGCGATTGTTGGCCCGAGTGACCACCCTGGTATCTCAAAGACTGTTTGGGGTGCAGACGGTTCAAATTGGGACAAGGTGGGAATGACCAACTCCCTGATTGATTTCCGAGATGGCAAAGCAACATGGCCAACTTTGGTTCAAGAGGGACCTTCGGTTTTCCGCTGGGCAGTTTGGGAGATGGCAAAGGTTGCAAAACAGGCGCTAGAAGAGGCTGGTCTCGAAGCAAAGGATCTGAGTGCCCTAGTGACCCATCAAGCCAACATCCGCATCATTGATGAGTTTGTGAAGCAGCTTGAACTGCCAGATTCAGTAGTGGTGGCTAGGGATATTATTGAAACCGGAAACACCTCAGCGGCCAGCATTCCGCTTGCTATGCACCGTCTCTTGGCCGAAGGCCAGGTGAAATCTGGTGGCTACGCACTAGAAATAGGTTTCGGCGCAGGGCTTGCCTTCGCGGCCCAAGTCGTTGAATTGCCCTAAAATAAACCCGAAATTCATCAAACATAGGAGATCAAATGGCGCTATCTGCCCAAGAAGTTTTGGCTGGCCTTGCAGAGCTAGTTAACGACGAGACCGGTATCGCTACCGACTCAGTACAGATGGACAAGTCTTTTACAGACGATCTAGACATCGACTCAATCTCAATGATGACCATCGTTGTCAACGCTGAAGACAAGTTCTCAGTGAAGATTCCAGACGAAGAAGTGAAGAACCTAATCACCGTAGCCGACGCAGTGAACTTCATCACTGCTGCCCAGGCTTAATCAGATGCGTCGCGTCGTCGTCACCGGCCTAGGGGCTACTACTCCCCTGGGTGGCGACGTCGCGTCCAGCTGGAAGGCTCTTCTAGAAGGCGAAAGTGGCATCACCACTCTGGAGCAAGAGTGGGTCGCCAAATACGAGATTCCAGTTACCTTCGCCGGTCAAGCCAAGGTAAAAGCCGCTGAAGTGCTAACACCCCAGGAGGCTAAGCGACTTGACCCATCCAGCCAATTTGCGCTGATTGCTGCGCGCCAGGCTTGGCAGGATGCGGGTGAGCCCGAAGTTGTTCCAGAGAAGCTAGCAGTCGACTTTGCTACCGGAATCGGCGGGGTTTGGACCCTGCTTGATGCCTTCGACACCTTGAAAGAACGTGGTCCAAGGCGAGTATTGCCAATGACTGTTCCAATGCTCATGCCAAATGGACCAGCTGCTGCTATTGGAATGGATCTGGGCGCTCGTGCAGGCGTCAGAACCGCCGTGAGCGCCTGTGCGTCTGGTAACGAGGCCATTGCAAACGCCTACCACCGAATTCAGCGTGGCGAGGCTGACGTGGTGGTCTGTGGCGGAGCAGAAGCTGCAATCCACCCACTTCCTATCGCGGCTTTTGCCGCGATGCACGCGCTTTCCAAGAGAAACGACTCACCAGCTCAAGCTTCAAGGCCCTACGACACAGATCGCGATGGCTTTGTAATGGGTGAAGGCGCTGGCGCTTTGATTCTTGAAACCCTAGATAGCGCCCAAGCCCGTGGCGCAAAGATTTACTGCGAAATCGTTGGTGGCTCTGTCACGTCTGACGCCTATCACATCACCGCTCCAGACCCAGAGGGCTCAGGAGCAGCTCGAGCAATGATTGACGCGCTTGAGCAGGCCGGAGCAAGCATCGCAGATGTAGAGCACGTAAATGCTCACGCCACTTCTACTCCAGTTGGAGACATTGCGGAGTACACAGCAATCAAGCGAGTATTCGGTGACCACACCGACAACTTAGTAATCGCCGCAACCAAGTCCTCCACCGGTCACCTTCTTGGTGGAGCGGGTGCAATTGAGGCCGTTTTCACGATTTTGGCGCTCAAGGAGCAAATGGCTCCACCCACCATCAACCTGGAAAACCAAGATCCGGCTATTCCGCTGAATGTGCCGACCAAGCCAACCAAGCTAACAAGACCAAATGCAGTTGCCATTAGCAACAGCTTTGGTTTTGGCGGTCACAACGCAGTGCTAGCGTTTCGCAACATCTAACCGACGCGGTTCAATAAGACGATCTTCTGACTTGATTGCCGATAGGGCTCCAGCAGATCCAACCAAAGTGTTCCATCCAGTTTTCTAAGCAGTCTTTTGAATTCAAAGGCTGACCCTGCTGATTGCTCTAGCAGCGCCTGGACCGCCCCACTTCTAAGCAAAACCTCACCTGCCTCATCAAGTTCCTGCCTGCAAACCCCAAGTGCCGGATGAACCAGATACCTTTGGAAACCACCTCGAACCGGTAGCTCCAGTTCCGCGATAACGCCTATTCGATTGAGCTTGGAAGCAAGCGTTGAGGCGGCTAATTCATTGGAGTTCTTACTTACTCGCAATTGATAGTTGCCAATGGCAACAGGTTGAATTTTCCAAATACCGGACGAGCCAATTTCTGCCAGTGCCGAATTCACATCGACACAAAGCGATTCAGGGGCGCTTAGCACCCAGACATCAAGCTTTGGCAGCTTCACTCCGATCCAGTTACGTCTTCCCCAACGCCCTGGATCGGTGCAATTAGGCTAAACCTAGAGTGTCCAGCTGTCAAAGTTTGGGTTTGGCAAGCGATAACCTTATTTGCGATGAGCAAACTATATTTCCGCTACGGCGCAATGAACTCCGGTAAAAGCACTGCTCTTCTGCAGGCTGCCTATAACTACGAGGAACGCTCGCAGCACGTGCTACTTGCCAAGCCAGCGGTTGACTCCAAAGGCGACCGTGCGATTATTTCCCGCCTAGGCGTAACCAGAATGGTCGATTTCCTAGTGGAGCCAGACCAGAACCTCCGAGATGTTTTTGCACAACACGCGGCCAACTTTGAAGCTGAAACCGGCAACAAAATCGCATGTCTCCTTCTTGATGAAGCACAGTTTCTAACCCAAGAGCAGGTGAATCAAGCCCTTGAGATCGCGGTCTTAGATAAAGTCCCAGTTCTCGCCTATGGAATTAGGACAGATTTCAGGACTGTGTCTTTCCCTGGCTCGAAGAGGCTTCTTGAGATCGCTCACAGCCTTGAGGAACTCAAGACGATCTGCCGTTGTGGCCGGAAGGCAATGTTCAATGGCAGAAAACTGAATGGGGAATTCATATTTGATGGCGACCAAGTTGCCATAGACGGTGAAGAGGTTACATACGAATCGCTATGCGCAAGTTGCTATCTAGAGAAGCACTCGCTCTAGTCACCCAAGCGGATTTAGCGTCTTGCTTAGTTGAGCCCTGGTGCTGACTCCATGCAAACGATAAATCTGCCCCAATTCTTGTTTCACAGTTGATGAACTGACCGCAAGTCTTGTAGCAATCTCAGAGTTTCTAAACCCCTGCAACACAAGACCTTGAATCTTTGACTGTCTGATCGTGAGCCTTTGCTCTTGATTCGAACTGTTGTCACCCAACCAGAGCTCAATAACAGCTTTGGTGAACTGGCTCCAATCGTGGAGCGAAGCAGGGACTTCGTGACCTGCAACTTCCATCAAAATAAGCGCTGCAGGTTTTCCGTTTCGAATTCCAACTTGGTAGAGATTGATTGAGCTTTCGATATCTCCAATTGAACCGAGAATCGCACGGGGATCAAGTTTGCAGTAACCCTGATCAAATAAATCCCTTAGCCACCCTTCGCTCGCGATTTGGGAAAGTTCAAAATGATCTGGGAACTGATGCTGCCCTCTGGCCGCACTTCCAGCCATTTGATACTTGCCTGAATCCCCTAAAAGGTAAATTGCGACCGACCGGGCGCTGGCCGCGGCTGTGGATTTCAGGAAGAGTCGGCAGCTGGCTTCCAGGCTCTTAGCGCCGTTGGTAACACTGGCCAACTCGGCGCAATCCCTGACGGTCAAATTCCCTCGCTGTTACTCCCCAAACGGTAATAACAAGCTATTCGAAGCCCTGATTGCGGTGGCATCAGTGTCGCGAGCAAAATGGGTAATAACAGGCAGAAATAGTCAATTGTGGACAACTCCCGTCAAGAGTTGGCGCCGATCAGGCCTAGTTCAAAGGGACTAGTGTTCGGAGCGAAATATTTTTTCGAGCGACTTTCCTTTTGTCAATTCTTCAACGACTTTGTCAAGGTAACGAATTTTCCTCGTTAGCGGATCGTCAATCTCGGCGATTTTCACCCCGCAGATTGAGCCCGTGATCTTAGATGCGCCTGGGTGAATTTCGGTTCCGGCAAAAAAACTCACGGCAGGTGGTTTTATTCTCACAATATTCTTTGAGATGCGACTCGGTGATCTGTGAAAGCCAGCAAATCACTTGGACAAGCTCGGCTTCGCTTCTACCTTTGCGTTCAATTTTTTTGAGGTATAACGGATAAACCTCCGCGAGAGGCACGTTATAGATGCGATGCATGAATTTACCTCTCAAATCCATGGCGCTGCCGAATGGAGCGTGTGGGGCTGAACGCGCAATGAGCCTGGCAAGAGTTGAGAAGGCGGTCTTACATGCTCGTTAGGAACTAAGAATCATAAGGGATTGATCAAGGTTCACTACTAGAGCTTCAAGGAGGACTTGAAAGTGCTGCCTGAAATGTCAACACTAATAGTCACCTGCACGGAACCTGTCGAAATCTTGTCTGTCCAGGTCACTTTGGAGCCCGAGCAGTTCTCCTTGAAAACTATCTCCATGGTGCAAGAGTTCAACTTTACGGAACCTGAAAAATCAATCTCCCCACCCTTTTTATTAGATACCTCAACCGAAATTGTGTAAGTGAATGTACCCTTCCCGTTCACTTTGGGGTTCGAGTGGCTGAATGTAAAGTCATGCGATTGGTTAGGGATTGTCAGCTTTGCGTCGAAATCACCTATGGAATCTGCAGAGATTGCCGCATCGAACTCAAAGCCATTTACGATGATTTTTCCCGTGACGCTGAAACTTGCATCGGTCAACTCAGAGCAAGAAATGTCTTTACAGTCAGTGGCGTGCACTTTGACATCGCTTCCGTTTCCATCAATGAACACTTTCCCCTCTCCATCGAATGTAAATCCCCCGCCACTAGCCAGGAAAGCAGTTCCTGTGGCTTTGATAGAGCTTCCGGAGTCCAAGCCTCCAGCAAGCGAGAAAGAGAACCCAGCATCACTAATGCTTATTGATGCGGTTGTTTCCTCCATTTGGACCGAACCGAGAGGAAAAGATCCAATGTAACCACTTCCCTCCAGGCTAAAAGCTGGCGAGAGTTCAAATGTTGTTGAGAAACCGACCGCTACATTTCGAATGCTCCCGTCAAAATTCAATGCGAAACCTGAGTAGGTGACCTGTCCTAACTTGCAACCCTCTGGCGCAAGGATGATCTCCGCATCCCTTGCGGTGAGTGAGCCGCCGTCTAGAGAGATTACATTCGCGGTTGGGTTTGATGCTGGAGCTTGAATATCAATTACAGCACACGGAGTTGTCGCGCTCAAATCCATTCCAAAAGTTGTCACAGAGCCAGAAACCACGCCAAGAGGACTAGTCACAGAGTCAGGGAGTTCTACGCTTGCCTCAACGCCAAATGAAGGTAGTCCGTCATCGATGCCAGCCTGAATTAGAAGATCAAGGACCGTTAGCCCTGAAATTCCGAAAGCATTTTTCCAGCCTGCGTTATCTACTAACTCAAGCGATCCATCGATACCAGCACCCGAATCGCTAAGTGCAACGGTAAGCGCTGATTCGAGAAGGAGATCCGTACCTGAAGTGTGGAGAGTTACGTCCCCGCCGATAGTAAATGAATCCTCTGCACCTGCTTCAACAGACAAAAAGACATCGTTGAACCGCAAAAACGTTTGATCTGCAGCTCCGCCAATCAAATACGGTTGGTCGGGTGCCTGGTAGTAAACCGACAACTTTGGAACCCCAGGTGGTAATTCGACAGCGATCACTGAGATGGAGTTTGGATCAATCACGTTAATTTTTAGATCATCCAAGGCGTTGACAAACGTCTCAGGCAAAGACTTAGAGACTCCAATAGCAAGTGGTGAATCGTTAGCAACAGGAATAAGTATTCCGCTCACCCCCGGATACTCGGGAGCGTATTGGAAAGGCACAGCGGGATTAATTAGTGAGGTATAGACGAACTGAAGTGAGGATATCTCGAAGCCAGAGCTGGTAGGAGCGGACTCCATATCCGCCGTCAATAAGTAACCCTGTTCGGAGAATTCAATAGTCGCGGTGATAGTTTCTCCGGCAAAGAACTCTTTAATGTCACTTCCAAAAGTTGCCGTCCCGGAGATAAATGCGCTATTTCCTCCCGCAGACGCCTTCGGGTCATAAACGAAGGTTGCAATTGAATTACTTAGTTCAGCTATTTTCGAAACGCCAAACTCCCCCAAATTCACCGAAAGCTCAACGCGACCAGAATCCAAATCGAAATCACCGGAAACCTCCAGGCCAGTGACCCCCAAATTCACTTCATCCATCGAAATTGCACCGGACAGCGAGGTGTCAATGGATGCCACTAAATCACCAGAGAGATTGTTGATGTCAAGCTGCAATGATTTCGCAACCACGGTGCCGACTGGATTCCAGGTGCCTGAGAATTCCATTGCAAGATCGAAGGAGTCCTGCGATCCCGACGCGGAATTCTTACGATTAAAAGTCCCTATTGAGCTCGCAGCATTGACGGACAAGCCCGGAAGGGGGCTAAACCCAAGGTTTTTAGCGTCCACGCCAAGTGAAACGGTCACCTCATTCTGAACAGAGTAATCAAGTACACCTGTGGCCGTGATTGGCTCATCGCCAACCTGAAATACCGCAGAGGCAGAATACACAGAACCAGTATCCGGATATGGTCCGGCGATGTTGAGACTGACCTCCCCGTCGGCGACTTTAGTATCCATTGTCAATTGAGTGGGAGTGATTGTTCCGCTTACATCTGTAAAGGAAACCCCTGCAATCGAAACATCCGCTGAGCTCAGAGAGATAACTGAACTAGCGTCACAGGTGGTTCCATTTCCAGATGATTCTCCGAGGTTTGAGAAAGTGAATGGCCCTGCGGTCTGTTGACCTCCGCTAATTGCCAGGCCCTCATAAAGCAAGCAAAAAGAGTCAAAAGATGTAGCGAAGGCGCTACCAACGGCTATGCGCTTCAAGGAGTCCAGGTGTGACCAAACGAATTCCTGTTGTGAGCGGTGCGAACCTCGCAAGCCTGCGCTTTTGGCCAAAACCACATCGCTCTGAGGTTGCACGTGAGGAAGTCGCGAGATGACTTTTAGAACCCTTCGGGTTGAGTCACTCAAGCCAGGTATCTCGGACCAAGCATTAAGGGAAACAGGGACGTCCCCATAACCAGATTGAACGCTAACACCAAATAGCCCTGAAGCGTCTGGAGCGGATATCTCTATGGAAATACCCGAGGCGATCGCTTGTTCAGAATCTTCTTTAGAAGCAAAACAGGAAAAAGCATTCTTGGCTGTGTCATTACCCCAGGTCTCACAAACCCATCCAGGAGACTTTTCTACTGCTAGTCCTAGTTCCGGAGCAGCCTCGACGAGCAACCAAGCAGAGCTTGGAGCGAGACCTCCCGTTGGCGAAATAACGACATCGGCGGGGACCGTGTCACCCTGAATAAACTCAACTTTGTCAAGGACCAAGGATGGAATCAACTCGGAGCGGTAGTTTGCAGTCTCTATAAAACTGTCAAATTCCTGCGTGCTAGATGATGGTTCAACGACAGCCGGCCCAACAGAGCAACCTGCCAAAACTAGAGCCGGAATGGATAAGAAACTAGCAAACCTCAATTTTGTCATTCATAGAGATTATTCCAAGCTGAAGTGCATCGCCAATACAGGCAACTTTCCCAAAACTAAAATTTCTCGAGTGGGGCGTGCGGGACTTGAACCCGCGACCGACGGATTATGAGTCCGCTGCTCTAACCGGCTGAGCTAACGCCCCTCTGCCGCCTTGAAAGTCTAGTCTTTAGATTTACGCCGAAGGCGCTTGGCGCGTGAGGAAACCTCTTCCCTGAGGTCAGTTAGCTGTTCTCTGACTTCAGATCGCAACTCCCTGAACTGGGTGCTTAGACGCTCACGTGATTCAATTCCGAAATCTTCTGCACGATTCCGCAGTGATGTTGCCTCTTCGCGCCACTCAAGTAGTCGAGACCTCAGTGTTTCGCTGATCTGACCAATTGGAACGGTGTAGGCAGGTGAGTTGTCATCTGTGGTCGAATCTTGTGAAGTGTCGCCAACATAAAGATTTTCAAATATCTTCAGGGTTCGCTGAATATCATGAGCCTGGATCAGGGTGAGACTGTTCTCGCTAAGTCTGTCCAGTTCAGCCTGATCGGCATTCAAAATGCGCTCAAGGCGCTCTGCAAGCGCTTCAACGTCGTCAGGTGGGAAAAGATAGCCATTGTCACCATCGTGGACCAGGTGAGGCAGTGCCATCGCATCAGCACCCACTACAGGCCTTCCTGAAGCCATTGCCTCCATGGTCGCAATTGACTGCAGCTCGGCTATGGATGGCATCACAAACGCCGTGCAACGCTCGTAGGCGCCAGGTAGGTCTTCATCTGTGATGTGACCAAGGAAATGAACGCGATCGGCAATCCCAAGCGATTGTGCAAGTCTCTTAAGGTTCTCTCGCTCACCCCCATCACCGACTAGCTCGACCTGCACATTCGGTTGATTCTTTAGAGACGCAACTGCCTCCAGGAGAATGTTGATTCTCTTCTCATCATCTAGGCGCCCCAAAAACAAAAATACGGGATTGGCATTAGAGGTTGGAGTTGAGTTTGCAAATCTGGAGGCCTCGATTCCACAGCTGATCGCTAGAACTCCTGTGACGCCAGACGCGGCCTCCAATAACTCTGCCGCCCTTCTTGTTGGCGTTGTAATAAAGTCCATTTTGGAAAGAATTCTGCCTGCATCCCGCCAGACAAATTTCATTGCGGCCTTGTGAATGAACTTAGGCAAAAGCGAATACTTAATGAGGTTCTCAGGCATGATGTGGTTGGTGGCCAAGAGTCTGACCCCGGTCTTTTTCGCAGCCTTTACCGCAAATCTTCCAACCACAAGATGTGACTGAATGTGGAGCGCATCGGGATTTACGTCCCTAAGAATCTTGGCGATCTTCCTCTGGAGACCCCATGGTTCTGGCCAGCGCAAAGTCTTGTGCTGGGGCATCTTGTGAGATCGCATCCTATGGACAAAGAGATCCGCGCCGTCATGCTGCTCAACTCTCATGCCCGATGTATTGTCATAGGCCGGAGCAATGATGTGAATTTCGTGACCGTGACGTGCAAGACCGCCTGCGAGTCTTTCGGCAAATCTTGCTGCTCCATTGATGTCAGGGGCAAAGGTATCGCAAGCGATAACAACTCTAAGTTTGTCTTGCAAACTACTCCTTTGAAATCTGAGGGTGAACCCTGGAAAGCATAAACACGCCTGTGGCCGCCACTAATCCCGAAAACGCGAAGCCCAGTACCTGTATCAATTCAGCCTGGGCGGCTTCACCGAGAATCACAATACCAATCCCAACTGCAACCGCGGGGTCGATCACAGTCAAACCGGCAATCACTAGATCTGGTGGGCCAGAGGCATAAGCGTTCTGAACGAACCAGCCTCCGAGGAAGGTGGCTCCAATCAGAGCAATCGCCGCAAGGAGAGTTAGAAGATTGAAGTCCCCTTGACTCACTCTGGTGAGGACCACTTTGGCCAAGGATGCAACAAATCCATAAAGAACTCCCGCACCAAATATCCAGTTCAGGGCGCTCACATTCCCCTTGGAGAAGTAAAAAAGCCCACCAAAAACCAAGAGCAACACAAACAAAATCCCGACAACCTGCAACAGTTTTGCATCGCTCATTTCAACCGCGGCAGCTGATGATGCAGCAAAAACAACAAAGCCACCTACACCCATCGTGGTGACTGCGATTGCTGTTAGAGTCTTGAAATCCAGGCGAATCTTGTAAATCCGCGCATTCATTATTGAGGTAATTATCAGAGCAAGAGCTCCAATTGGTTGCACAACGATCAATGGAGCAAGCGCCAAGGCTCCCAGCTGGAATAGAACCGCTAAGACGAGGAAAGATGTTCCAGTGAGCCATCTGGGGCGGCGAAGCAGATCCAATACCTGTTTTAGGTGCAAAGACCCGAGTTTTAGTTGCTTTGGAGCGTGATGCTCGGTTACCGCATCATTTTGAAATTGAGCCCCGAGTGATAAAAAGATTGCCCCAAACACTGCCAACAAGATGGCAATTGGTCTAATAAATTCGGGTGACAACAAACTGCTCCTAATTGATTCTGCAGCTAAGACAGCCTAAGTGAGAAAGCTGGGAAATAGATTAGGTAGATTGGCGTTGTGAAAATTAGACCAATCTGGATTACCGGAGACCCCGTCCTGCACCAAAGAGCAAGTGAAGTGGCCGAGATCAACGATGAGATTCGCGAGCTTATCTCCGACATGTATCTCACAATGGAAAAGGCCCCTGGAGTAGGGCTTGCAGCCCCTCAGGTAGGGGTTGGACTCAGGATCTTTGTCTATGACTACAACGATGGTGAAAATCATTATCGCGGCGAAGCGATAAACCCAACCCTTGAGCTGGGACCAATTTCCCAGGAGTGGCCAGATGAAGAAATTGAATCAGAGGGTTGCCTGTCTATCCCTGAAGAACGGCACCCCCTAAAGAGAGCACTTGAAGCCACGCTCCGTGCAACCGATCTTTCCGGAAAACAATATGAGATTCACGCTACCGGCTGGCTAGCAAGGATTTTCCAGCATGAGTATGACCACCTCGATGGACTCCTCTACGCGGATCGCCTTCTGAAGCCCTACCAAAGGGAAGTTAAAAAAGC
Organism: Aquiluna sp.; assembly: GCA_021741585.1. Classification (GTDB taxonomy): domain Bacteria; phylum Actinomycetota; class Actinomycetes; order Actinomycetales; family Microbacteriaceae; genus Aquiluna. Next base: position 259,361 of record JAIOXN010000001.1, read on the forward strand.
CATCAAGTTTGAGGGCTGGGGCAAGCCCAACAACACCTGGATGCCAGGCGAAGACTATCTAGAGCCCTAGCAAGAAGCGTAATATCGCGGCAGTAATCGCAGCTGCAAGAATGACCAAAATATAGGGAACCCTGATCCAAAGAAGCAACGCAGCGACGCCCAGCGCAGGAATTCTGGCGTCAAACTCAATCTCGCCAGTGCTGGTAAAACCCTGAATACCCACTAGAGCTGCTAGAAGCACGACCGTTACTCGATCAGCGAATGCTCTGAAGCTATCCCCAATGAACTTTCGCGGAACAAGATATCCCAACAGCTTCCAGGAGAAGACAGCCACTGAAGCTCCAATAACAGTCCAAATCATTTTCTGCCCCCTAACGGAAGCAGGGCGATTGCTGCAGCGACTAGAACTGGCACTCCAGCTGGCAGAAATGGTGTGAGAATAACGCCAGCCAGAAACCCAAGTGCCGCTAGGAGCAAGTTGTTTTTAAGCCTTGGCCAGAGCAAACCCAGGAATGCAGCAGCAGCAGCGGCATCAAGACCCCAGGTTTCAACCGAGCCTAAAAAGTCTCCTGCAATTGCACCTAGAAATGTTGCGCAATTCCAGAAGACAAAAACAGCAACGCCGGTGGCCCAGAACCCTAACCGTTCCAACCTATTATTCGGCTGGGCGGCGGCCACGGCATTTGATTCATCGATTGTCAACTGAGCAGCCAGTATCCGCCAAAGACCCCTTGGACCAATTTCAGCATTGAGCCTGAGCGCATAGAAACTATTGCGGATCCCCATGAGCCATGCCGAGGATATTGCCGTAATCGGTGCCCCACCGGCAGCAATAACGCCAATAAAGGCGTACTGACTGGCACCGGAAAACATCAGAAGTGAAAGCAGCATCACTGACCAAAGGTCAAGGCCAGCTATGACTGCAAGTGCTCCGAATGAGATTCCATAAAGACCGGTCGCAAGACCAACTGAGATTGATGTGGAGAGAACACGCTTATCCAAGATAAACCCCAAACAAAAGTGGCTCCCCGGCTTGGACTCGAACCAAGAACCTATCGGTTAACAGCCGATTGCTCTGCCAATTGAGCTACCGAGGATTAGCGCCATAAGCGCTTAGGAAACATTAGCAGAAAAAACCATCGCTACATAAGCCTTCGGCGTTCTGTTTCTAATTCCATTAGTTGCCGCTGAACTTGATTGTATTGTTCTGCGTTAGCGGAAGCGTCGATCCGCTTGAGAGCAGCCAAAAGGTCAACTTTTTCGCGCGCCAGTGCCTGAAGGAGGGCACCCTTCACAACGCCGGTGCAGTACCGCAAAATCTCTGCCTCGGAGTTAGCGGGAAGTGGGCTCAGTGCAAGTTCTCGTAAAAGCCCCAAGTCTTCCGGTTGCAACGAAGTGGCTAGCAGGTTTGCCCAATCAGGAGATCCCAAAGACTGCGCCTGAGCTGCAGCTACTTCGATAACCCGTTGATGTGTCGCATCCGTAAGGCCTGCGGCTGCAATTTTTCTAAGGTCTGCTAATGAAAATGAAGCAGGTCGTTGTACTAAGACCTCAAGAATCTGGCGTTCGAGACGAGGACCAGGGGTTGATTGCACCGGCTTTGGGGCCGAAGTCCGCATCGGTTCAACGCGCATTTGAGTCTGGGCTTTCCCAGATTGGGAAATAAGCTGGGCAACTTCATTAACGTCAAGCGATACCCACTGCGCAAGCTCTCTCGTGTACCCAGAACGCAAGGCTGGATCAATAATTTCAGCAATCACTGGGGCTGCCGCCCTCGCTGCTGCAACCCTGGAATCCAAGTCGTTCAAAGAGAATTTTGCGATGCGATGACGAATAACGAACTCAAATAGTGGCTTCTTACTCTCGAGCATGGCAGTAACGGCGCTATCACCACGTTGCTGACGTAGATCACAAGGATCAAGTCCATTCGGGCCGGCCGCAACGAAAGTAAGGGCGTTGAATTTTGACGTGTCGGAGTAGACCCTCAAAGCAGCCTTCTCCCCCGCCGCATCTGGGTCAAAGGTGAAGATCACGGAAGCGGGATCTTGAGTGGTACCAAAGAGGCGATTAATCAACCTAATGTGGTCCTCGCCAAAAGCAGTTCCGCAAGTGGCTACCGCAGTTTTGTGTCCGGCGAGATGAACTGCCATTACGTCTGTGTAGCCCTCGACCACCACAATTTGCTTCTGCTTGACAATCTCCTTGCGCGCCAGGTCAAGCCCATACAGTACCGAACCCTTGTGGTAGATCGGAGTCTCTGGAGTATTTAGGTACTTTGGACCTTGATCATCCTCATAGAGTTTTCTTGCCCCAAAACCCAAGACTTGTGAGTTTGCATCGCGGATCGGCCAGAGTACACGACCTCGGAATCGGTCGTAACCGCCCTTATCGCTAGGCATAGCAAGCCCAACAGTGATCAGCTCCTCCAACGTGAATCCGAGCTTCTGCAGGTGTTCCAAGAGGTTCTGCCACCCCTTCGGTGCATACCCAACACCAAACTCCGCCGCCGCAGCAGCGTCAAAACCACGGCCTGCCAAAAACTCTCGAGCTGCTGATGCTTCTTGACTTGCGAGCTGCTCCTGGAAGAACTTGGCAGCTTCTGCGTTTGCCTGCAATAACCGGTTGCGGTTAGAACCTTCCGGATTAGCGCCCTCTTCATACGTGAGGGTGAATCCGGTTTTGTCGGCTAGTTTTTCAACGGCCTCAGAAAAGGAAATAGATTCGATTTCTTGAAGAAATTTATAAACATCCCCGCCGGCGCCGCAGCCAAAACAATGGTAAAAAGCAGGCTGCGAACGAACATTGAAACTTGGGCTCTTCTCTCCGTGAAAGGGACAGAGACCCTTAAAGGAACCTGCGCTGGCCGGTTTTAGAGAAACATATGCTGAAACAACCTCGACTAGGTCGGCCTTTGCTTTCAGCTCCTCAATATCGCTCTGTCTAACTCTTCCGGCCATGCTCAAATCCTAGGAGCAAAGCTTTTGATGAAGTGCAATTGCCGCCGGATCAGTGAAGGAAGCAACCTGATCAACAATCACTCGCTTGCGGGCAATATCTGAATCTGCGCGATCCCACGCCTCTTTGGAAATGGAGTCTAGTTCTTGCCCGCCGAGTGACAAGAGCTTGTCCGAGAGTTCCATTAGCAACTCACGTTGCTTCTCGTAGAAGTTCTGCCGGGAATTGTGGGTCATAACCTGAGAAGCGACAATCCCCTTCAGGACCGCAATCTCAGACTTTACCTTTGATGGAATGATCACACCAGCGCGATACCTAGTGAGCGAGGACTTGGATGCATTTTCAAGAATCGTCTCGGTTGTTCTAGTGACAAAACTGCCAATCAAATCCGAAGTGAGGTTCTTGAGTTGAGCTAGGTGTCGAGGACTTCCATCAAAAGACTGCAACCAGTATGGGCTCGACATAAGGAGATTGAAGGCCTCCTCAAGCTGAACCTTAGCGAGCATTCCACCTGACCACTTGCCAACCTCTTCGATTAGCTCATCTCTTGAAGCCGGGTGCGAAATGACCGCTGGATCAACGAAGCCTTCAACGATTGCATCCTCAAAATCGTGCACCGAGTATGCGACATCATCACTAAAGTCCATGATTTGGGCTTCAACACATTTTGCCCCTTGAGGCGAACCATCGCGCATCCAATAGAAGACTTCGAGATCATCTTCATAGGCACCGAACTTTACTTGGTTTCCAAACTGAGCTGCCTCAGAAAGTCGCCATGGATACTTGGTTGCAGCATCTAAAGAGGCTCGAGTTAGATTCAAGCCGCGGGAAATGCCCTGATCGTCGTAAATCTTGGGCTCTAGTCTTGTGAGAATGCGGAAAGTTTGGGCGTTCCCTTCAAAGCCGCCGATGTCGGCAGCCCAGAGGTTTAGTGCTGACTCACCGTTGTGACCAAAAGGCGGGTGACCAAGATCATGCGCCAAGCAAGCCATGTCGACCAAATCTGGGTCAATACCCAGGACAGTAGCCAATTCCCTGCCAACCTGGGCAACCTCAAGTGAGTGAGTTAGACGTGTTCTAGCGAAGTCACCGGATTGAGGAGAGAGCACCTGAGTCTTTGCAGACAGTCTCCTAAATGCTGCAGAGTGAAGCACCCTGGCTCGATCTCGAGCGAATTCACCACGACGAAGCATCGATGACTTTGCCTGCTCTACAAAACGTGCCCGATCGTGATCTTGGTAACCGGGTTCTAATGGGTTAAGCGGTTGCATCATCCTCCAGACACCGACAACTCTGCCTCTTGCAGAATCCTGCTCTCAGAAAAGTCCATTGTTCGAGACTCGAGCCAGTCTTGAGGGAGACTGCATGATTTGACCGAACCAAGACGGCCACGAGGGCCCTCTGCTTCAGCGCCAGGATACTCAATACTCCGATCAAGAGTTCCTAAAAGCTCACGCATGTGCTCAAGGGATTGCACTTGAGAAAGCGCTGCCCTAAATTCGCCACCGACTGGATATCCTTTGAAGTACCAGGCAACGTGCTTACGAATGTCTCGACAAGCCCGACCTTCTTCTTCGAAGAACTCAACCAAAAGTTCGGCGTGACGGTAGAAACCATCGGCAACTTCACCCAGGTTTGGCATTGCGATGTCTATCATGGGATTTTTGTCGCCCGACAGATAGGCGGCAATAGCCTGCTGCAAGTCTCCAAACAACCATGGACGCCCAAGGCAGCCTCTGCCAACCACAATTCCGTCAACTCCGGTCTGTTCCATCATGTTGACCGCATCTTGAGCAGACCAAATATCGCCATTACCGAGCACCTGCACGTCTGGCAGCGCCTCGCGTAATTCTGCGATCGCCTGCCAATCTGCTTGACCTGAGTAATAATCAGCGGCTGTGCGCCCATGAAGAGCCACGGCAGTAACACCGGCATCTCTAGCAGCCTTGCCAGCATCAAGGAAGGTTAGATGATCTTGGTCTATTCCCTTGCGCATCTTGACCGTGACAGGAATGCCCCCAGCGGCCTTGACTGCCTCCTGGACGATGCTTGCAAACAGATCAGATTTCCAAGGGAGGGCTGCTCCCCCACCCTTGCGGGTCACCTTGGGAACTGGGCAACCAAAGTTCAGGTCGATGTGATCTGCTCTGTCCTCAGAAACCAACATCGTCACTGCATCGGCGATTGTCTTTGGGTCGACGCCGTAGAGCTGTACCGAGCGGATGTCCTCGGATTCGTGATGCCCGATCAAGCGCATGGATTCTTCGGTGCGCTCAACAAGCGCTCTGGATGTGACCATCTCTGAAACAAAAAGACCACCGCCATATTCGCGGCAAAGCCTGCGATAAGCGGTGTTGGTGATGCCAGCCATTGGCGCCAACACGACAGGCACATCAATCGCGTGCTTCCCGTATTGGAGTGCCAATCTAACCCTGGATTCGCTCGAAGATGTAGCTTGCAACCTGTGAGAGGGCAACGCGCTCCTGCGCCATCGAGTCACGCTCACGAATAGTCACTGATAGATCCTCAGGGGTCTCAAAATCGACCGTGATGCAGAACGGTGTACCGATCTCATCCTGGCGACGATAGCGGCGTCCAATAGCACCAGCGTCATCAAACTCGATGTTCCAGTTCTGGCGCAGCTGTGTAGCAAGGTCCTTTGCAATTGGGTTCAGCGCTTCGTTACGACTCAGCGGAAGAACCGCAGCCTTGACCGGTGCAAGGCGATAGTCAAGACGCAAGACTGTGCGAACATCGACACCGCCCTTGGCGTTAGGTGCCTCGTCTTCGGCGTAGGCGTCAACCATAAACGCCATCAATGAACGAGTAAGACCGGCAGCAGGTTCAATGACGTATGGAGTCCAGCGTGACTCCAGTTGAGGATCAAAGTAGCTCAGGTCAACCCCCGATGCCTCAGAGTGGGTCTTTAGGTCGTAGTCGGTTCGGTTAGCAATTCCCTCAAGCTCACCAAACTCGCTTCCCTGGAATCCGAAGCGGTATTCGATGTCAACTGTGCGCTTTGAATAGTGCGAAAGCTTTTCTTTCGGGTGTTCAAACTTGCGAAGGTTCTCGGGGTTAATACCCAGGTTGACGTACCAGTTGTAACGCTCTTCTAGCCAGTACTCGTGCCACTTTTCGTCTTCACCTGGCTTTACGAAGAATTCCATCTCCATTTGCTCAAATTCGCGAGTTCTGAAGATGAAGTTTCCTGGAGTAATTTCGTTTCTAAAGCTCTTTCCCATTTGGCCAATACCAAACGGTGGCTTCATTCTCGAGGCATTCAAAACGTTGTTGAAGTTCACAAAAATACCCTGAGCGGTCTCTGGTCTCAGATAGTGCATTCCGCTCTCGTCTTCAACCGGTCCAAGACTGGTCTTCAAGAGACCGTTGAAGCTCTTAGGCTCAGTCCAGATGTCCTTGTTGCCACAGTTTGGGCAAGCAATCTCTGCCATGGACGCTGGAGCTCGACCTTTTTTCTCCTCAAATGCTTCCTCGAGATGGTCCTGGCGGAATCGCTTATTGCAAGAGGTGCACTCAATCAGCGGGTCAACAAATGCCTCAACGTGCCCGGATGCCTCCCAGACCTTTCTTGGCAGAATGATCGAAGAATCAAGCCCGACAACGTCCTCACGTGAGGAAACCATTGACTTCCACCACTGACGCTTAATGTTTTCCTTGAGCTCCACGCCCAATGGGCCGTAGTCCCAGGCAGAACGAGAACCGCCGTAGATTTCACCAGCTTGAAATACGAATCCACGTCGCTTTGCAAGCGAAATAACCTGATCTAGTTTTGAGGCGGCCATTGATCTCCAATGAATAGCTGTGGCAAGGGCAAGTGCCTAGTTTAGTGGTGTGTCTTTCGCTCCACCGAAGCGGCGTGACCTTCTGCCAAATTCCTCAATGGCCAGCCAGAGAGTCTCACGCGTAAAGTCTGGCCAAAGTGTTTCTAGAAATACCAATTCTGCGTAGCTCGACTGCCACAACAAGAAGTTTGAGGTCCTCTGTTCTCCGCTTGATCTCAAGAAGAGATCAACATCAGGAGCTTCGGGAACATACAGTTCGGCCTCGAGGGATTTAGCTGAAATTCTTCCTGGTTTTATTTTTCCTGAAGCGACCTTCTGCGTCAGCGAATTGATCGCATCCAAGAGCTCTTGCCGGCCACCATAATTCACCGCCATCGTTAGAACTAAACCGTGATTGTTCTTTGTAAGCTTCTCAGCGGCCTCAAGGTCAGCGATAACGCTTGCCCAAAGTTTGGGCCTTCGACCAGCCCAGCGAATCTTGACACCCCACTCATTGAGTTGATCTCGTCGTCTGCGAAGAACCTCTTTATTGAAGCCCATCAAGAACTTAACCTCTTCTGGCGATCGCTTCCAGTTCTCTGTCGAGAAGGCATAGACGGTCAAATACTTAACGCCAGCCTCAATCGCTCCGGCAACTACATCCAAAAGAGCAGCTTCGCCGGCTCGATGCCCCTCTGTTCTGGTTAGCCCCCTTGAATTGGCCCATCTGCCGTTGCCGTCCATCACGATGGAGATGTGGTTGGGGACAGTTTCAAATTTCGGACAAGGTCGCTGTGGGTCTCTCAGCATCTATACTCGCTCCACGTGGTTTAGCGACTTCAGGCCGCGCTCCAATTGCCATTGCAAATATCCAGCTATCACTCCGCTTACGCTACTGCGAACCTGGGGTTTGCTCACAGAGACGCTCTCCCAATCACCGATCAACAGCGCCTGCATGTGGCCCAAACCGTCTTCTCCGAGCCTCACAGAGCCCGGAATATCGCAATCTAAACAACAAACCGCTCCGGTGTGGATGGAGAATGAGGCAGCTTTAATGCTTCCGCAATTTGCGCAAGCATCGAGCTTTGGCACCCAGCCCGAAAGGGCTAAAGATCTAAGCAAATAGGAATCCAAAACTTGCGAGGAGGGTTGAGCACCACTCGCGAGCGTCCTGAGTGCTCCTAGAAGCAGCAGGTAGTGCTGCGAAGAAGAACTCTCTCTAGTCATTCGTTCGGCCGCCTCAACCATTGCGCTGGCAGCGGTGTAAGTGGAGTAATCAGCGACTATGGGGGCTCCGTAATTGGATAACTGCTCAACCTGCGACACGGTATCTAGGTTTCTGCCCTCATAAAGCTGAAGATCAGCAACCATAAAAGGCTCTAGTCGAGCTCCAAACCTCGAGCTAGTCTTTCTAACCCCCTTGGCCACCGCCCTAACTTGACCGTGGTTCTTAGTCAGCAAGGTGAGAATTCGATCAACTTCACCCAATTTGTGGGTGCGAAGAATTATCGCTTCATCTCGGTAGTGCGGCATCTAGTTAGTATGCCCTCAACTATAGGTAAACCCCTGCAGGCTCTAGCGAATTGCTCGGTTAACGGCAGAGATGAGAGCCTTGAGGGATGCTGTGGAAATATCTCCGTCTATTCCGACTCCCCAAAGAGTCTTTCCATCCACGACTGCCTCGATATACGAAGCCGCAAGAGCATCTCCACCAGCGCTGAGTGTGTGCTCAACGTAATCGTTCACCTCAACGCCCACACCCTGCTTTGCCAGGACATCAACGAACGCTGAAATAGGCCCATTGCCTCTTCCGGCGGTCGAGATCTCACTTGAGCCATCGCGCAGAGTGACATTTAGATCGACAACTCCATCTAGATCACTCTGGGTGCTAAGTTTCTTGAGCTCAAAGCGACCCCACTTTAGATTCAAATCCTTTGCTGGTAGATACTCATCCTGGAATACATCCCAGAGTTGTTCGCTTGTGATTTCGCCACCAGACGATTCGGTGTGACCTTGAATGACCTTGGAGAACTCAATCTGCAACTTTCTAGGAAGATCCAGATTGTGGTCTGTCTTCAACAGGTAAGCAACGCCACCCTTGCCCGACTGCGAATTGACTCTAATAACAGCCTCGTAGCTTCTACCAACATCACGAGGGTCAATCGGAAGGTAAGGAACAGCCCAGGTTTGCTCGTGGACTGAGACACCATTTGCCTTGGCGTCCCTCTCAAGGTGGTCAAAACCCTTTTTGATTGCGTCCTGGTGAGAGCCGGAGAAAGCCGTGTAAACCAAGTCGCCACCGTATGGAGCGCGCTCAGGAACCGCCAATTGGTTGCAGTACTCCACTGTTCGCTTGATGCCATCGATATCGCTGAAATCGATTTGCGGATCAATGCCCTGGCTAAACATATTCAAACCAAGTGTGATCAGGTCAACATTTCCAGTGCGCTCGCCGTTACCAAACAGGCAGCCCTCAATGCGATCTGCACCGGCCATATAACCGAGCTCTGCGGCCGCAACCGCAGTTCCGCGATCGTTGTGAGGGTGTAGCGAAAGCAAGATGGAATCTCTAGGCGCCAAGTGTCTGCTCATCCACTCAATTGAGTCGGCATAAACATTTGGAGTTGCCATTTCAACCGTTGCCGGAAGATTAATAATCAGCTTGCGCTCAGGGGTTGGGGCAATGATTTCCGCCACCGCGTTGCAAACCTCAACGGCGTATTCGAGCTCGGTTCCGGTATAAGACTCAGGCGAGTACTCGTAATAAATCCTGGTGCCAGGAAGCACACTCTCAAGAGATAGGCACTTCTTTGCAGCATCCGTGGCTATTTTCTTGATGCCATCTTTGTCCTGACCAAACACGACTCGACGCTGCAACACAGAGGTTGAGTTATAGAAGTGGACAATTGCACTTTTTGCGCCAACTAAAGATTCGTAGGTCCGCTCAATCAAGTGATCTCTAGATTGGGTCAGAACCTGAATGGTGACATCATCTGGAATGTGATTCTGCTCGATCAAAATACGAACGAAATCGAAATCTGTCTGAGATGCAGAGGGGAAACCAACTTCAATTTCCTTATAACCCATCTTGACCAATAGCTGGAACATCTTTAGCTTGCGCTCTGGACTCATTGGGTCGATTAGTGCTTGGTTGCCATCGCGCAAATCAACAGCGCACCAGTGTGGAGCCTTTTCGATGCGCTTGGATGGCCAAGTGCGGTCTGGAAGATCTACCTTGATTTGTTCGTGAAACGGTTGATACCTAGCAAAGGGCATCTTGGATGCCTGCTGATTATTTTTCATTTTCTCTCTATCGCTCTTAAAAGGTTTAGGCCGCTAAAAGCTCCGCGACGAGTGGGACCAGTTCTAGGCCTCGTCGCGGCTTATAAGCAGGAGAGCAAAACGCATGTGTTCAGGCTAGCACTCAAACACAGTGATGGCTAGAAGCCGAGCTTCCCAAGTTGCTTAGGGTTGCGTTGCCAGTCTGGGGCTACCCTCACTTGGATTGCGAGGTGGACATCAGTACCCATGAGCTCTTGAATCCCGACTCTAGCTGTGCTGCCTATCTCTTTCAGCATCGATCCGCCCTTGCCAATGACGATCCCCTTTTGGCTATCACGCTCAACCCAAAGAGAAACGTGAACCTGAGGTTTTACATCCCCTTCGACAATCTCATCAAGAGTTACCGCAAGAGAGTGAGGAAGCTCATCTTCAACCAACTCAAGCGCTGACTCACGAACCAATTCGCAAATTCGTTCCTCGAGAGTCTCTTCGGTATCAATGTCATCGGGGTAAAGCGCAGGGCCTTGAGGCAGCATTCCCAGTACGACGTCCACCAACAACTCGACTTGGTCACCGGTTAGAGCACTGAGCGGAATAATCTCTTTCCAGTCCCAAAGCTGGCTCACATCTAGCAAATGCTCGGCGAGTTTGACCTTAGAAACCGTGTCAACCTTGGTGACGATGGCAATTTTTTTGGCACGTGGGTATTTTTCGAGCTCTGCAACGATGTGCTTATCTCCGGGACCAATTTTTTCATTAGCCGGTGAGCAAAAGGCGATCACATCAACATCAGTGAGCGTTGAGCTAACTAGATCATTGAGTCGCTGCCCCAGGAGGGTTCTTGGGCGGTGAATACCGGGGGTGTCGACAATAATCAATTGCCCCTTTTCACGATTCACGATTGCCCTAATAGCTCGTCTTGTGGTCTGAGGCTTTGAGGATGTTATTGCAATCTTCTGCCCCGCTATTGCATTCGTAAGTGTGGACTTCCCGACATTCGGGCGACCCATAAAGGAAATAAATCCCGATTTGAAATTAGTCATTCTTGGCTTCAAGCTTTCTCACCAAGATACTTAGGATTTTGCCCTTTTTGGCATCTACTCGCTCGGCGGTTAGCTCCAACCCTAAGACCTCAACGACTTCTTTGCCCTTAGGCAACTGGCCAAGAGCCTTTATCAGAAGCCCACCGATTGTGTCGACATCATCGTCTTCAAGCTCTAATTCACAGTGCTCGGAGAGTTCATCAAGAGTGACTCGAGGATTTACGCGATAGTGATGCACGTCAATTAGCTCAATATCTTCAGTCTCGCGATCGTATTCGTCTGAGATTTCGCCAACCAATTCTTCGATCAAGTCTTCAAGGGTCGCTATGCCCGCTACGCCACCGTACTCATCAGAAACGATCGCAATCTGGGTCCCGCTGTTCTGCATTTGACGCAAGAGTTTTGCAACCGGCTTGGTTTCTGGAGTGAATAGAGGCTTTCTTGCAGCATCGCGGGCCGTTGTGGTGGCTAATAGCGCTGGATCCTGGTGAGTGACACGGGCAAGATCCTTTAGATAGAGCACACCAACAACATCGTCGACGTCCTTATCTGTTACCGGCAGTCTCGAGTAACCGCTAGCAATAAAAATTGCCAATGCCTGCTCAAGGGTTGACTGAGCGTCAACAACCTCAACATCAACGCGAGGAACCATAACTTCACGGACAACTGTCTCGGAAAAGTCTTCAACCGATTCGATTAGCTCTTGCTCGTATTCCTCAATCGTTTCCTGCGGTGCTAAGCGAATCGGAGCGACCAATTTAGCCCAAAAACTCAGAAAGCCATCGAATCTTGATGAAAGCTTTTCGGCCAATTTTGATGAACCCAAAAGACGGCCAAGTGACTGCTGCGTGAACCAGATGACCAGCAAAATCAGAGCAAGCAAGAATCCAACTGGCGCCTGAGGTGATAGCAGAGTTAACCAGGCGGCTGAGGCAACTACCAACACTAAAGAGCGAGCAAGTGAAAGTGATCCAGCCCTAGGGTCGGACTTGCTTTCAAAGTGATGCTGAACCGTTGCAAGCGAAGAGGTAATAAATAGGGCGGCAACGCCGATTAGCAGCTCAAGCATCTTGACTCTCCAGGTCATAGAACTTGTTGAGAATCTGCTTTTGAAGACCGAACATCTCGGCTTCTTCCTCAGGTTCTGCATGATCGAATCCAACCAAATGCAACATCCCATGGGTTATTAGCAAAAGCATCTCGTTTATCGGTTCGTGGCCGGCGGTTTTGGCTTGAGCAATTGCGACCTGTGGGCAAACAACAATGTCCCCTAGAACGCCTTCAGGCGATGGCACTTCATCCGACCCGGGGCGTAGCTCATCCATAGGAAAGCTCAAAACATCGGTTGGGCCAGGCTCGTCCATCCACTTGATGTGAAGTTCTGTCATAGGCGCTTCGTCAACGAAGATAACTCCAACATCAACCATTGGATGAAGCTTCAGCTCAGATCTCACAAAATCTGCAAGCTTGAGCACCCGATTGGTGTCGACTTCAATCTCAGATTCATTTGAAATTTCAATACTCAATTGTCTTCATCTCGTTCGTAAGCCTCAACGATACGGGTAACCAGTTCGTGCCGCACCACGTCCTTGCTGGATAGCTTTGCGATGTGCAAACCATCCACTTCTCTGAGGATCCTGGTCGCAACTGCCAGTCCTGATTTTCCACCGGGAATGTCAACCTGGGTCGCATCACCAGTAATAACCATTTTGGAACCGAACCCGAGTCGAGTTAGAAACATTTTCATCTGTTCAGCGGTCGTATTCTGCGCCTCATCCAAAATTACAAAAGCGTCGTTGAGGGTTCTGCCTCGCATATATGCAAGCGGCGCCACCTCGATAACGCCTGACTGCATAAGCCTTGCCGTGACCTCGGGCTCCAACATCTCTTGCAGAGCATCGAATAGCGGTCGAAGGTAAGGGTCAATTTTCTCGCTTAGCGTTCCAGGTAAAAATCCGAGTCTCTCTCCAGCCTCAACGGCAGGGCGAGTGAGAATGATTCGACTGACTTCCTTTGAATAGAGAGCAGAGACTGCCTTGGCAACTGCCAGGTAAGTCTTTCCAGTTCCAGCTGGACCAATACCAAACGTGATTGTGCTTTCATCTATGGCTTCAAGATAAGCCTTCTGGCCAGGAGTCTTTGCTCGAACTACTTTGGCAGGAGTTTGAATTGCTCCAGCTCCAAGAATCTTTGATGGAGAGCTAGCGGTGTCGGACCGAACCATTTGTGCAGACTCGTGTACCGATCTGGAGTCCGGCACCACTCCGTATCTCACGAGTTCCGCAAGCTCCTCGATAACCCTCTTGGCTTCAACACACTGAGACTCAGAACCCTCCAGCATGAAGCTATTACCGCGATTTTGGACCCTGAGTCCCGGCATTTCAGTTTCTAATTGACGAATAAGTTGATCCTCAGATCCCAAAACATCAAGAATGGAGACGCCAGATAATTCAAATGTGAGTTGACTCAAGAAGCGGCCTTAGCGCTGAGAACGTGAGCATGAGTATGGAACACCGACTGTCCTTCACGCTCGCCGGTATTGAACTGCAAGCGGAACTGACCATCGGTTTGCTCTCTTGCAACCTGGCGAATCAGGTCAAATAAGCCGGTTTGAGATGCGACATCGGTCAACTCGGCAATGTTCTTTGAGTGCTGTTTTGGCACAACGAGGATATGCACCGGCGCATTCGGAGCTATGTCTCGGAACGCGACAGCATGATCGTTTTCGGCCAAAAATTCTGTCGCTAGCTCTCCAGTAATGATTTTGCAAAAAATGCAGTCCAAAATATCCTCCAGGCTAAATCCTAAGCTAGTTCCAGTTTCCGGTCAGAGCGCTAATAGCAGCAATCGCCGCAGGCCCTGCCGTTGACGCACGAAGCACCGAGACTCCAAGGCGAACTGGTGTAAAACCGTTCGCTTCGAGCAAGCCCAGCTCCTCTAAAGAAATTCCGCCCTCCGGGCCTACCACCAAGGTCACCAAACCTGAATCGAATTCAATGTCCTCTAAGGAGCGCTTAGCCCTTGGATCAAGAACGAGCCCGATACCTTCAGTCACCTTTAAATCCTTGGTTTTGGTGACTGGATTTACGCTCGGAAGATAAGGCTGCTGGGATTGCTTCATCGCTTCCAATGCGATCTGTTGCCAACGCAACTTATTTTTCTCTTCCTTGCCATCCCAACGAACAATTGACCTGGCTGATTGCCAAGGAGTGATTTGAGTAGCGCCGAGCTCAACAGCAGCTTGTAGCGCAAGTTCATCGCGATCGTTTTTTGCCAGTGCCTGGATTAGATGAAAGCGAAATTTTGCCTGCTCAAAACTCTCAAAATCTGAGATCGAGAACACAAACGGGGCTTCTGATAGAACCTGAGCTCTAGCTACAAGGCCTGCTCCATTTGTGAGAGAAATCTCCTCGCCAATTCTGATTCGCAATGACTTTGCATGCTGAGCCTCTGAGCCTAGAAGAGTGGCAGTTTCAGCAGTAAGGCTTGGATCATAAAACCAATGCACTAGAAGCGACCCCTGACTCGCCTGGAGCCAAGGCGAGGAGAATCGTCTTTGTGCAGATCCTTGATCTGCTTGAAAAGACTCTTTTGTTTGGAATCTAGCCTGGTTGGAGTCAACAGCTTCACCTCAAGACGAAGATCCCCTCTTCCTTTTCCACGGATCTTATTTGCGCCAAGACCTTTGAGGATTATCTGTTCGCCGTGCTGAGCTCCAGCCTTGACCTCAACTTTGGCTTCGCCATCAAGAGTCTCAATTTTGGTTTCAAACCCAAGGGCTGCATCAGTGATTGGAACTTCAAGAACCGCCACTAGATCATCACCATCGCGACCAAAAATTGCGTGAGGTGCGACAGAAACCTCCAGGTAAATATCACCAGCAGGCCCCCCTGCAAATCCAACTTCACCCTGACCCGCCAAATGCAAACGCATTCCGTCGGCGACGCCAGCCGGAATGTCTAGATCCAAATCGCGCTTGGCACGAACCCTTCCCTGACCTCGGCACCCAATACATGGGTCCGGGATGACCTCGCCAGTCCCGCGGCATGAACCACAAGGAGTATTAGTAACCATCATTCCCATAAACGACTGCACCTGGCGCTGAATCTGCCCAGAACCTCGACAGATGTCGCAAGTCTTTACATAAGTTCCCGGCTTGCAGCAAGAACCGTTGCAGTCCGAACAAAGAACTGCGGTGTCGATCGTGATTACTTTATTTGCGCCAAAAATCGCCTCAGACAGATCGAGATCTACTCTTAGCAGCGCATCCTGCCCACGCTGAGCTCGAGACTGCGGCCCACGCGAGCCGCCACCGCCAAAGAATGACTCGAAAATATCTCCAAGACCAAAGCCCTGCTGACCTCCGCCGTGATCATAATTAGCGCGAGCTTGGTCATCTGAGAGCACCTCATACGCGTGAGTTACAGACTTGAATCTCTCCTGCGCTTCGGGTGCTGGATTGATGTCCGGGTGTAGCTCACGGGCGAGCTTGCGATATGCCTTTTTGATCTCGTCTGTAGTAGCTGTTCTGGAAACTCCAAGTACTTCGTAGTGATCCACTAATTGCGCCCTTCAAGTTGCCTAGTTAGGTACCTAGCCACGGCTCTAACCGAAGCGATATTGTTTGAATAATCCATCCGAGTCGGCCCTAATACACCGAGCTTGGCCACCTCGGCACCATCGCTTTGGTAGCCAGCGGCTACCAACGAAGCGTGCGATAAGCCATTCAGACCCAACTCCGAACCGATTCTCAACCCAACTCCGGTTGCGTCTGCATTTAGTTCATCCAGAAGTCGAAGTAACACCACCTGTTCCTCGATTGCCTCTAGGACCTTTGAGAGCTCACCGGAGAAATCCTCATCTTGCTTCACTAGATTCGCCGCACCAGAGATGACGAGCTTTTCTTGACGATTCTCATCTACTAGACCGAAGAGGCCATTTAGAACCGCCTGCACCAAAGGCCTGCGGTCAGGAGCAAACTCGCTTTCGATCCCTGCAAGTTTTTGAGTCA
The DNA here is from genome assembly GCA_021741585.1 of Aquiluna sp. GTDB lineage: Bacteria > Actinomycetota > Actinomycetes > Actinomycetales > Microbacteriaceae > Aquiluna. The sequence goes on from JAIOXN010000001.1 coordinate 275,434, forward strand.
CCTGAGAAAGCATCACTGCGTTGAGCATGCCGTTTAGACGACCGCGTAGCTCTAGTACCAAGCTCTCTTCCAGTGAATCGGCAAGATCAACAGCGGACTGTTGCACTCTTCCCGAATCAGTAATGAGCATAAGAAGAAGCTTCTTCTCGCCAAGCGGGATTAGTTCAATGTGGCGAACGGTAGATTTACCAAGCGTTGGGTACTGAACCAATGCAAGCGAATTTGTGATCTGAGAGAGTGTCCTCGCAGTTCTCTCAACAACATCATCGATGTCTGAGGATCCAGCTAGGAATCCCTCAATCGCTGTTTTCTCGGCGCTGGAGAGCTGCTTGACCTCACCCAAGCGATCCACAAAAAGACGATATCCCTTTTCAGTTGGAATGCGCCCTGCTGAGGTGTGAGGAGCAATAATCAGCTCTTCTTCTTCCAGAAGCGCCATATCGTTTCGGATGGTTGCCGCAGAAACACCAAGAGGGTGCCGATCCAATAAGGACTTTGAGCCAATCGGCTGGTTGGTGTAGATGAAGTCTTGAACAATTGCGCGCAGAACTTCCAAAGAACGTTCTGGAATCATTGGCACTCACCTACCTTGAGTGCCAATTCTAAACCAATGCAACTAATCAGTTAGAAATTCCAAGACAATGCCGTCAGCAACAAGCCTGCCCTTTTCGCTTAGGCCAACTCGGTCACCCGGCAGTAAAACTAAATCACCAGAGCCAATCCGTTCGGAAATCTTCTTTGGGGAGACAAGTAATTCATTTAGAAGACTTCTTGGAACGCCGCCCTTGATTCTCATTTCCAATAGCAACCGCTCCTCTAGACGCGTGCGATTGTCTAGAACCTCCATACCTTGGGCTGGTGAACCAGCTTCTAGTGCGGTGGCATATGCACTCGGGTGTTTCCGGTTCCAAAAGCGGTTTCCAGAGATGTGGGAGTGAGCGCCGGGACCAAATCCCCACCAGTCCTGAGATCTCCAGTAGGCCAGATTGTGGGTAGAAGGCACTCCCCAGTTAGAGACCTCGTACCAATCCAAACCGACATCGGAGAATACTTTGGTGGCCATTTCGTACTTCTCAGCGTTGAGGTCTTCATCGACCTCAGCGAGCTCGCCTCTGGATATTTGCTTGGCAAGTTTTGTGCCATCTTCAACTATCAAGGAATAGCAACTGATGTGTTCGGTTTGCAGCGAGGTCGCCACCAGCAAAGTGTTAGCCCATGATTCCATCGACTCCCCTGGTGCCCCAAAAATCAAATCGATGCTAGTTCGGAAGCCGATCTCTTTTGCAACGGCAACGAATTCCATCACCTTTGCTGGATCGTGCTTTCGCTCGAGAGTTGACAGAACAACAGGGTCAAAGGACTGGGCGCCCATGCTAAGTCGGTTCACACCAGCATCAAAAAGCCCCTGCAAATACTCCCGAGATAGAGTCTCAGGGTTTGCCTCTAATGTGACCTCAGCCCCCCGTTCAATTCCATGCTCCCTCTCGAGCGCAACAAGAATTGCTTGGATCTGGTCTACTTCGAACAAGCTCGGGGTCCCACCACCGAAAAATAAACTCGAAAATGGACGTTTAGGGATGGCGGATTGAGCCAGAACTTTTGAGCTAAATTCGATTTCTCGAATTAGGGACTCATGGAAAGACTCTCTGGTGGCACCTGGAAGCTCACTGGCCGTATAGGTATTAAAGTCGCAGTAACCGCACCTGACTTCACAAAATGGAATGTGAACGTAGGCGTGGAAGGAACTGGATTCTTCGGATTGCGGCACCAGAATCGAATCTTGAGGCCAAGGTATTCCAAGAGGCAGTGGGCCAGCCACTATTTCTTCTTCTCGGCCTTTGAAGTGTCCTCCGAAGACAGCGCTGCGATGAAAGCCTCTTGTGGAACCTCAACTCGGCCCACCATCTTCATGCGCTTCTTACCCTCTTTTTGCTTTTCTAGAAGCTTGCGCTTTCTAGAAATGTCACCACCGTAACACTTGGCTAGAACGTCCTTGCGGATCGCACGAATTGACTCTCTTGCAATGATTCTGGATCCGACAGCAGCCTGGATTGGGACCTCGAACTGTTGCCTAGGGATCAATTCGCGCAGCTTCTGAGCAATCTTGTTTCCATGGGCATAGGCCTTGTCCTTGTGGACAATAGACGAGAATGCGTCAACCTTTTCGCCCTGCAACAAAAGATCCACCTTTACCAAATCACCAGGTGCGAAGCCGTCATCCTCGTAATCCAGAGACGCATAACCCTGGGTCTTGCTCTTTAGTTGATCAAAGAAATCAAAAACAATCTCCGCAAGCGGCAACTTGTACCGAAGCTGAACACGGTCCTCGCCAAGATATTGCATGTCGATCATGGTGCCACGCTTGCCCTGACAAAGCTCCATAATCACACCGACGTAGTCCTTGGGACTCAGAATTGTTGCCTTCACCATCGGCTCTTGAACCTCGCGAATCTTGCCATCCGGATACTCGCTTGGGTTTGTAACAACAAAATCAGTCCCGTCTTCACGCTTGACGTGATAGACCACAGATGGTGCTGTTGCGATAAGGGAGAGATTGAATTCGCGCTCTAGACGCTCGGTGATGATCTCTAGATGCAAAAGCCCTAGGAATCCACACCTAAAACCAAACCCAAGAGCCGCCGAGGTTTCAGGCTCGTAAACCAAAGATGCATCTGAAAGCCTCAATTTGTCCAAAGCTTCACGAAGGTTTGGGTAGTCACTGCCATCAATTGGATAGATTCCCGAGAACACCATTGGCTTTGGTTCTGCATAACCCTTTAGGGCCTGAGTAGCAGGGCGCAACTTGGTGGTAACAGTGTCACCAACCTTCGACTGACGAACATCCTTGACGCCCGTGATCAAATAACCAACTTCTCCAACCGAAAGACCCTTGGTTACTTCCGGCTCAGGAGAAATAACGCCAATCTCCAAAAGTTCATGTACTGCTCGGGTTGACATCATCTGAATCTGCTCACGAGGGTGCAGGCTGCCATCGATCATGCGGACATAAGTGACCACGCCGCGATAGCTGTCATACACAGAGTCGAAGATCATTGCACGTGGCGGTGCATCCTTGTCACCAACCGGGGCCGGAACTCGCTGCACAATTCGATCCAGCAGCTCAGCGACACCAGCTCCGGTCTTACCGGAAACGCGAAGGCAGTCGGCTGGGTCTCCGCCAATCAAGCTTGCTAGCTCCTCGGCATACTTCTCTGGTTGTGCGGCAGGGAGGTCTATTTTGTTCAAAACAGGAATGATCTCGAGGTCGTTTTCCATTGCAAGATAAAGGTTTGCAAGGGTCTGAGCCTCAATGCCCTGAGCAGCATCAACAAGCAAAACGGCACCTTCACAAGCTGCCAATGACCTAGAAACCTCGTAGGTGAAGTCAACGTGGCCCGGGGTGTCAATCATGTTCATTGCAAATGTTTGCTTGTCATATTCCCAAGGCAAGCGAACCGCTTGGGACTTGATTGTGATTCCACGCTCACGCTCGATATCCATGCGGTCCAGATACTGAGCTCGCATTGAACGATCATCAACAATTCCGGTGAGCTGTAGCATGCGGTCGGCAAGGGTCGACTTACCGTGATCAATGTGAGCAATGATGCAAAAGTTTCGAATTTGAGCAGGGTCGGTCATCGAAGGAACTAGTGCCGTTTGGGCGCGTGGGGACAAACTAACCTCTGCTTTTTGATTTCAACCTAGGTATTCTCGCATGGTGCTTGCCCAATTGACACCAAACTGATAGAGTTTGGCTTTGTTCTGGGGCATTCGCTCCGAAAAAGTTTTTCGCCAAAGAAAGTGAACCATGGCAAACATCAAGTCCAACATCAAGCGCATTGGCACCAACCGCAAGGCCGAGGAGCGCAACAAGGCAGTTCGTTCAGAGATCAAGACTGCGGTTCGCGCAGTACGTGAGGCGACCGTTGCAGGCGACAAGGCTGCAGCTGCTTCAGCGCTAACCACCGCTACCAAGAAGCTTGACAAGGCAGTTTCAAAGGGTGTTCTCCACAAGAACCAGGCTGCCAACCGCAAGAGCGCAATTGCCAAGCAGGTAGCTGCTCTCTAAAGATTTTTCTGAAAGACCGGGCTTCGGCCCGGTTTTTTTATGCCTAGTTGGCTCTCGCCATTGCCAAAAGCAACTTTTCGATTGAGAATTCTGGGTCGCGGCTTGCCCCTTTAACGTCAGCATCGGTTTGAGCCAAAAGGTCCACCAGCTCAATTAGCTCTTGCTCTTCCCAGCCTTGAAGTTCGCGACGAGCTTTGTCCAGTTGCCAAGGAGCCATTCCCAAAGCCGCCGGGGCTGCATTGCGGTCATTGAACAATCTTGCCAACTGTCGAATCCGCATCGCCAGCGCGGCGGTCAATGGGACAGGATCAATCCCAGTTGAGAAACCGTGCCTGAACAGGCGTATTGCTTCAGCCGCATTGCCAGCAAGCGCAGCGTCTGCAATCTTGAATGCATTGGTTTCTAAGCGTCCCTGAAAAGTGTCTTCAACAAGTTTGAGAGTAACCAGGCCTTCCGAGGCTGACGCCAGCTGGTTGCAAGCTGCGGCTAATTCTCCGAGATCTTGAGAAAAAGCTGACTGCAAGGCTTTGATTGCGGATGGTTCGACCTTTAGACCATAGGAAGAGAATTCCCACTTTATGAAATCAGCCCTCTCAGAATCCTTCTTTATCTCTTCACAAGATACGTTGAGTGCTGATTTTGAAAGCTGTGTTTTAATCTTGCCGTTTTGACCGACTGCATTTGGAATGCGCACCACCACAAAACAATCCTCAAAAGGCTCCTTTGCATATAGCAGTAAATCCTCTAATAACCCCTCTCCTCCCGAATGGATCACAATCAACCTGGGTTGAGCGAAGAGGGATGGTGCGGCAACGGCCATCAGCATGGACGGAGAGTATTCACCTTCAGAGATTTCGGAAACTTCGAGGTCAGGGTAAGCCTCACGAAGTGCCGTTTTGATGGACTTGATTGCCCTTGAGGCCAGATAGCTTTCTGTCCCAGAAACCAAAACCAAGGAAGCAGGCACGGCGCCATTCCAGTAGACAGTTTTTCCGAGACTCACAGCGAAAGTTTACCTGCGGTGGAAACCCAGAGCTGCCCGTCTTTCGAGCCAATGGCGATTGATCCCAACTCATCGGTTCTAAGAATCTTTGCTCCTACCGAAGCAGCGATTCTGAGCATCCGATCTGTGGGGTGCCCGTAATCATTCTTACCAACCGAAAACAATGCCATTTCGGGGGGAAACATTTCGTAGAGCTCTCGGTACTGATCACCTGACCCATGATGTGCAACTTTAGTTATCAGCGGACGACCGCTAAGTGTGATTGCTCCCCCATAGCTTCGAAGAAGCCGTTTTTGCCCCACCTCGCCCAAATCTGCAAGCGCTAAAAGGCAGAACTCTGAACTCTCCATAAAGACTGTCACCGATGCATCATTTGAGTCCGACGCTTCTTTTGCTTCAAAGCTAGGGGCCAAAACTTTCCAGGTAAAGGAGCCGAGTTCGCCCGATAGTCCGCGAAAGCCGATAAGCGTTTGCGCACCATTGGTCGATAACGCATCCTTCACTTTTGCAACCAGCGGACGATCATCCTCAAAACCTGATCTCAGAGCTGTGTCCACTGATGCGGTTCCAGTAACTCCGGAAATACCCCCGACGTGATCTGCATCGAAATGAGTGAGAACCAGAAGATCGATGTGGCTAATTCCTAAATTATCCAGACAGGACTCAATTGGCTCTGGATCTCGACCAACATCAATCAATGCGATTCGCCCCTCACTCCGAACCAAGAGAGCATCGCCCTGCCCCACATCGCAGTTCAAAACACTCCAATCCCCCGCGAAGTTTCGGTAACGCAAATAGTCATAACCGCTCCAGGCAAAACCAAACACGATTGCTAGGACGCTCAGTGATCCAAAAGCTCTTTTGATTCCAGTGGAACTGGCGAGCGAAAATCCAGTTATCAGGGCCACGATTACAGCTGCAAGGACGACCCCATTGGAACCCTGGACAAAATGAAGCCGGGTTAGGGGCCATTCCGAGATGTAGCCTGCAACCAAAGTGATCCAAAAAGTGCCAAGAGACGCGAGAAAAGTAAGCAGTTGAGACGCAAGGGGAAGAATTCCAACCAAAGTCACGGCAGCAATGCCAAGCACTGTCACAGGTGCAACGACAGGCTCAACTAAAAGGTTTGCAATCACTGCATAAAGCGGCAGAGAAGGTTGAAGCATTAACAAAATTGGAGTCGTCCATAATTGTGCAGAAGCACTCGCGGCTATCCCAAGGGCAAGCCAGTCGGGAAGTCTAGTTCTCAAAATCTCAAACCATTTGCTGGCGAGCAACACCAAACCTGCAGTAGCTGTTGCAGACAAGCTGAATCCAAAATCAACCGCTAGACCTGGGTCAATGCTGAGCAAGAGAATGATTGCCCAGGAGAGCGAGATCAGAGGATTTGTGCCCCTGCCTAGCCATATTCCTATCAGCACAAAAGTTGCCATTGTTGCTGCCCTCAGGACACTTGATTCAGGTCCAACAAGAAGTACGTAAGCAGCCATGGCACAAAGTGCAAGGCAGAAACGGAAATTCCTCGCCAACCCCACGGCCGCTGTCAGGAAGTAGATGGCACCCATCACAATCGCCAGATTTGCTCCACTTACTGCCACTAGGTGAGTAAGCGAGAGATCCTTCATTTGAGACGCGACTTCATCTGAAAGAAGGCTTCGTTCGCCGATTGATAAACCGGCAACTAGAGCCTTTGAATCTGCTGAGACCCCTGCCAAGTTATGCAGGAATTCGGAGCGAATACTCTCAATTCCTTGAATCTCGGGATAGTTTTGCTTCAGATTGGAAGTTGTGCCTTCTGGAGCAAGCCACCAAAGTAGCAACCAATAAATCGCCGCAATGGCAATTATCAAAGGGTTAGCTCTTTGGAAATGGATTCGAAGAGCTTGGCACCAATTCCGCTCACTTCTCGCAGCTGATCAAGGTCTGAGAACGAGCCATTCGCCTTTTTGTATTCAAGAATTCTTCCTGCCAAAGCCGGACCAACCCCAGACAGCGACTCCAGCTGCTCTTGAGTTGCCTGATTCAGGGAGATATATCCGGATGACTCACCCGAACCCGCCATTTGATCAACTGAGAGCACAACAATCTGCTCTCCATCGGAGAGCATTCGCGCTAGGTTCACGCTCCCTTGGACAGCGCGGTTGGTGAGACCACCTGCTGCTGTCAGTGCATCTTGCACTCTTGAGCCTGCTTTTAGTTCAAACAGCCCGGGTTCATTTACCTCGCCGACTACATGGATGAATATTGCCCCGCCCACTTCTTGCGAGAATGCGCCTATGGGCAACGATAAAGCTGGCTCCTGCTTTGTCGATTGCGAGAAGTAGATACCCGCAAGGAGGGCGACTAGCCCGAGGCCAAGGAATATTCGCTTTTTTGACTGCGGAGATTGTGCCGAATACCAGCTTTTGATTTGATCCATCCGGAAAGTATTCAAAGCTTCCATTCATCGCAATGGCGATAAATGGGATATGTGAAAACTTGGCTACTTGGTTGCGATGTTGATAAGTTTTGGAGCTCTGACAATCACGTTCGCGAGTTCCTTATCGCCTATTGCTCGTTTTATCGCTTCGGAGCTCAATGCCATTTCACGCAACTCATCCTCGGTGATTGAAGCAGAAACTTCGAACTTGTCCCTAAGCTTGCCATCAACCTGAGCAATTGCAATCACAGTGTCTTCAACCAATAGATCTGTCTGAACCTCACGGAGTTGGGCATTGGCGACGCATGGCTCGTACCCCAGCATGGACCACATGTCCTCTGCAACATAAGGTGCAAAGAGGCTAAGAGCTTTGGCAAGCTCTTCTGCACCCTCGCGCACTGCAGGGTCTTTTGGTCCACAGCCAGTGTCGATTGCTTTGCGAAGAGCGTTGGTTAGTTCCATTGCCTTTGCCACACCAACGTTGAATTTGAAGTTCTCAATTGATTCAGTGAAGGATGCCAAGAACTGGTGAGTTGCTTTGCGCACAGACTTATCTCCGGAAGAAACATCTACATCCACCGCGGAATCAACATCTTGTGCGATTCGCCATGCCCGAGCCAAGAACTTTGAGCTTGCAGCAGGCGAAACATCAGCCCAATCGATGTCATCCTCTGGGGGCCCGGCAAAAGCCATGGTGAGACGAATAGCGTCAACTCCATGCTCGTCCAGCTGATCAGAAAGCCTCACCAGATTGCCACGAGACTTGCTCATAGCACTTCCGTTCATCAAGACCATTCCCTGGTTCAGCAACCTGGTGAAAGGCTCTTGGAAATCGACCATCCCCATGTCATGAAGCACCTTGGTAAAAAAGCGGGCATAGAGCAGGTGCAGGATGGCGTGTGTAACTCCACCTACATACTGATCAACCGGTGCCCACTTCTTGGCCTCGGCTGGATCAAATGCAAATTCCGTCGAATTCGGTGACAGGAATCTCAAGAAATACCAGGAGCTGTCAACGAAGGTGTCCATCGTGTCGGAGTCACGCCTAGCAGGCCCTGAGCAAGCTGGGCAGGCGACATTTACCCAATCTGATGCCGCTCCAAGCGGAGATGTTCCCTTTGGAGAAAGATCCAGTCCTGCACTATCTGGCAGTTCAACTGGCAATTGATCAGCAGGGACCGGAACCTCTCCGCACTTCTCGCAATGAATAATTGGGATTGGAGTTCCCCAATAGCGCTGGCGAGAGATCAACCAGTCCCGAAGACGATAGTTCTTCGCTGCTGAACCAAGGTTCTTCTCGACCACAATCTCAATCGCTTTAGCGATCGCATCTTCTTTTGCTAGACCATTTAGCGGACCTGAGTTGACTGCCTTTCCTGCGCCTAAAGTCGCCACTCCGGAAATTGCAGGGTCTTCCTCACCGGAGTCGATAACACTTTTCACCGGAAGATTCATTGCCAGGGCGAAGTCAAGGTCGCGCTGATCATGGGCAGGAACTGCCATGATTGCGCCGGTGCCATAATCAGCCAAAACGTAATCACTAACCCAAACCGGGATTCTGTCACCGTTTAGTGGGTTAATCGCGTAGCGGTCAATAAACAGACCAGTCTTTGGGCGGTCGGTTGCCAAACGCTCGATGTCGTTGGCCTTCTTTGTGCTCTCGAGGTAATCAACGAATGACATCCGAACCTCGGTTGAGGCATCGACAATCAATTCGCTAGCAAGATCAGAGTCGACTGCAACGACCATGAAGGTTGCGCCGAAAAGCGTGTCTGGTCTGGTGGTGAAAACAGTGATTGGGTCTTTGCGTCCTTCGATGACAAAATCCACATTGGCACCCTGAGATCGATTGATCCAGTTGCGCTGCATGGTCAAGACCTTGGCGGGCCACTTGCCCTCAAGAGTGTCAAGATCATCCAGAAGTCGGTCGGCATATTCGGTTACCTTGAAATACCACTGGGTCAGTGCCTTCTTTGTGACGCTTGAATCACAACGTTCACAAAGGCCACCAACAACCTGTTCGTTCGCTAGAACCGTTTGACAGCTTGGACACCAGTTAACATTTGAGTTCTTTCGATAGGCAAGCCCCCGCTTATAAAACTCCAAAAATAGCCACTGGTTCCAGCGGTAATAAATCGGGTCGCAAGTTTGCAACACGCGATCCCAGTCAAAGCTACATGCGTAGCGACGCATTGAAGCTTTTTGCTGAGCGATGTTTTCATAGGTCCAAGCCCTTGGGTCTAGCCCTCTTTTGATTGCGGCATTCTCTGCCGGCAATCCAAACGCATCCCAGCCAATTGGGTGCATAACGTTGTAGCCGCGTTGAATCCAGTACCGAGAAATAACATCACCGAGCGCATAAGCCTCAGCGTGTCCCATGTGCAAATCGCCAGATGGGTAAGGGAACATATCCAACACATACTTTGTGGGACGTTCATCCGAAGGTTTAGAAGAGTCAAATGGCTTGAGCTGATCCCAGACCGGAAGCCAGCGGTCTTGAATTTCCTGAAAACTATATTCTTTGTGCAAGATAACCCTCTATTTCAACCAGAAAAGGTTACCAACGAACCTTGGCCCCAAGAGCCATAACTAAGGCCTTGGCCTTGAGAATAATCTCCTCATGCTCTGCCTCGGGATTCGAATCGGAGGTAATGCCGCCACCGACACCGATTGAGACCTCGCCAGCCTCGAATATCGCTGTTCGAATAACCATGCCAAGATCCATGTCGCCATTTGGCCCAATCCAGCCAATTCCGCCTGAATAGCTACCCCTAGGAGAGTCTTCTAGTTCCAAAATTAACTCCATCGCTCGTTTCTTTGGTGCCCCAGTCATTGACCCACCGGGACTTAGAGCGTCAAGAGCTGCATAGCCATCGACGTGAGCTTGAAGCTTTCCGGAGACACTTGAAACTAGTTGATGCAAAGTGGAGTAGGTCTTCACGACCAAAAGCTCGTCAACGCTCACCGACTCTGGGTCACAGACTCTGCTCAAATCATTCCGAATCAAATCAACAATCATCAGGTTCTCGGCCCGCTCTTTGGGATCCGAGGCTAGATCGTGTAAAACCTGCAGGTCAGCCTCGAGATCCTCACTTCTCGCCCTGGTTCCCTTAATCGGAGATGAGCTGACCGACTTGCCCGCAACAGTGACCGATTGCTCTGGAGATATCGAGACAAAGCTCTTACCCGCTACCCGAATAAAAGCGGCATATGGAGCCGGATTGGACTTCCTAAGTCGTATAAAGAAACTCAGTGGATCTCCCGAATAAGCTCCTCTGATTCTCGTGGTTAGGCAGAGCTGGTATACCTCGCCGAGACCGATTGCACCCTTAGCCAAATCGATTCGATCGAGGTAGCTGGATCTTGGAGTCTCCGAAACCAAATTAGAGGCTGTTGCCGCAGCGTTGTTGAGCTTATAGGCAGCCGCGTCGCCACCGATTAGGGCAAGGCGAAGAAGCGCTGCGTGAAACCACGCTTCAAAATCCGACCTGGCCTCAAACCTGCCAACAAAATACATCCAGCGATTCTGGTGATCAAAGACAAACGCTCGATCCACATCCAAGAATTCGCCAGACAATGAATCCGATTCGGTTTCTCGGTAATTCAAAACTCCGACCAAGTGAGGCAAGAACGAAAAAGGTAATTCTTGGACACTTTCCTCCGTTGCTGTAAACAAAGGATTAGAAGCATGGACCCCAGCTCCAATGACGGTGAAAGGATTCACAGGATTGTGTTCACGGTCAAGCCAGAAGCATCCGGGTTGGTTGGCAAAAAAAGCGGCGAAAGCATCTTGAACAGAGGTCCAGCCAGCGAGTTTTTCATGAAAAAATGGCATAGACCCCTCCTTTCAACGCTCTAGTCTTATCTAGATGAGCGTAGCTGGTGATTTCTACCAATTTATAGATGGTGCATTTATAAAAATCGAGCATGCTCTCACCGAAAACCTAAGTGTCGCAGATAGTTTTTTCGTGGACAACGGGTCTTCTAGGGCATTGGATCGGCACTTTCACCGATTCGCCAGCTCCGTTTCAGACCGAGAACCAAAATCGCTGCTGGACGCTTTTCTTGAAGCTGCAAAAAACCTGATTCCAAAATCTGGCGAACAGTTTCCGAGGCTTGAATACAGGGAGCACCAACCGGCCGGTGAGAGGCTCTTCCTAAGGCTCAGAACCGCTCCCGAGAGAACTGAATTTGCAACTCTTTGGTCCTCAGACGAAAAAGATCCACGCGTTACCCCAAAGATAAAGGGCCCAGATCTATCTGCTTGCCAGAGACTTAGAAGGGCAGCGAATCTTCGTGGTGCCGATGAGGCGGTGATTCTTAGCCCGTTTGGTTACATCGCCGACGGTGCACTTAGTTCCATCATGTGGTGGGAAGGAGAGACCCTTGTCGCACCGGATGATTCAACCGACTGGCTTCCTAGCATCACTAGAGAATTGGCTTTTGAATTGGCAAGACAGGCCGGGTTTCAGACACTACAAAGAGCCGCGAAACCAGAGGAATTGGCGCACTGCGAAATCTGGAGCCTAAGTGCACTTCAGGGTATACGCGGTGTTAGTTCATGGGGGGAAATCCCGGTTGGACCTGCAAGATTCTTGCAGCCGTTCCGGAAGCGTCTTGCGATGCTTTCAGCCCCTATTTCCTAGATCGATTATTCGATCTGCCAATTTCGCGAGTTCAAGATCGTGAGTAATCAAAACCACCGCGATGCCATCTGAACAAAGCTCCCTCAGAAGCGCAATAAGTGCGCTGGCATTGTCCTGATCTAACCCGCTAGTCGGTTCGTCAAGTACTAACACGTTGCTCTTTGCAAGAAGTCCGCGGGCAATAGCCAAGCGCTGTGCTTCTCCCCCAGAGACGTTGCTGGCATCTTCTGAAAGTAGGGCATCAAGCCCGCCTCTTGGCTCAAAAACTTGCCAGAGAGCAACTCGTTTGAGCGCCTTAATCATGGCCAAATCGGAATTCTCTCCGGAAATTTCTAGATTCTGGCGAACTGCGCCTGCAAAGACATGAGGCTGCTGCTCAACCAATAGAATTCCCGTCCTACGACCTTGCAAACTAAATGAGTCGGCAGGATTCCCGTTGATTAGAAATTCACCCGAAGAGGCGCTAATCAGCGAAGTCAAAACATATGCCAGCGAACTCTTACCCGACCCAGACGGGCCCGTGATCGCAATAAAGCTTGACTTGGAAATCTCGAGATCAAAATCCCGCAGCACAAGCTCTCCCCCGCGTTTGATGTTGATTTTCGTCAGCTGGAGACTTTCGAAATTCTTCAGAGTTGATTCCCCAGAATTCAGAATCTGTTCATGAGTCTGCGCTTGATCCAATATGGCATTTACCCTCGCAGTGCTCTGGGAGTAAATAGCCCTTGCCCCAACAACACCCTGCACACCAGCGAAAATCTCAAACGCTGCCAAAGGGGCCAGAATCGCAACTGCCAGCACATTTCCAGGTGCACCTGACTGGACTGATAAAGCAGCGACTAATCCGGCCACCACCGCAACAAGAATAGCCCCTAAGCCTGATAGGGAGGAGCTCAAGCCCAAGGTCCTCGCGGTTACCCTCTGAAGCATTATTTGCAAATTCCCAAGGTTGCTAATTGTGGCCCGGTGTTCATTTGACCATCCGTAGGCGTTTAGTAAATCGATGTTCAGCAAATAGTCGGTGATTGAAATGCCGAGCTCACTGCGCACGCTCGCCTTTTCAAGCTCTGCACCCTCAGAAGCCTTTTTGGAGACAAAGGTAATTAGAACCAAGTAGCCAATAGATAGAATTCCCGCCACCAACCCAGCCAAGGGGAAGCTGTAACCAATTAAGAGAGTCAAGAAGATTAGAGCCGTTGCAATTTGAACTAATGGAGCAAGAATTCGAAGCCCAAGATTCTCCAACTCATCGACATCAAATGTGAGGCGCCCAAGATCCTTGGATTTAGATCTGCCACCAATCGAAGGAGTAAGTTCCGAAACCTTCTCAAAAAGTTTTGGCCTGAGATCAGAGAGCCTTCTGAACACAGAGTTGTGCAAAAAGAGTCTCTGGAAATACCTGGAGGCCGCCCTTGTCAAGGCAAAGGCCCTGACGCCAACAACTGCAACCATCAAATACATGATCGGCGGCATTTCAGCAGCTCTTGAAATCAGGTATCCACTGGTGGCAGCAAGGGCGATTGCGGCAAATGCTTCCAGCCCAGCAACTGCCAATCCGGCTTTGAATTGAAGATCGTTCGGGATCGCAACGTTTTCCTTAGCCAAGTTTCACCACCTTGGTTGCGGCGTCGATAAGCAGTTTTTGGTGAGAAACAACGCTAAATCGGTAGCCCTCGGCAACCAACTTCACTAAAGCTTCCACTATCTTTTTCTGCAAGCTCAAGTCCACGGCTGCAAGAGGCTCGTCAAGATAAAAAGACTTCTTGTTAGTTGAAAATCCTAGGTAAAGGGTGCGAGCAAGGGCAATTCTTTGAACCTGCCCTCCCGATAGCGCCTCCGAGGATTCGATTCTTTGATCTATGTCAAAGTCAATATACGCAATCTCAAGTGACCGGGCTAGTGCCGACGAAATGGGTTCACCAGGACCGACGATATTGCTCACAATTGTTCCGGAAAGAAGAGTTGAGGTCTGCGGCATCCAAGCTCCGGAATGGGCATTGGCTTTTAGAAGGGTCGACTTTCCACTGCCGGATGGCCCCGTGATAACCAGAAAATCAGATTCTTCGAGCCTTGATAATTCAGGCTGGGGCAGTTGAGGGGTTTCGATCAAATCCAGAACCCTCGAAGAGACTTCCACTCCTTCGCTCGCGGCATGAAATTGCACTCCAACATTTCGCATTGGCAGATAAACCTCAGGAGCAAGCATCAGCACAAACAAACCAGTGAACAGGCTCAATTGCCCCTCCACCAATCGCAGACCAATAGACACAGCGATCAGCGCAACCGAAAGCGAAGCTGCGAGTTCGAGTGCAAAACCAGAAAGGAAAGAGATTCTGAGAACCTTCATAGTCCTTAGGCGATAAGACTCTGAAACCTCGAATAAGACCTGTGACTGCAGCCGATCTCGCCCAAAACTTTTGAGCGTCAAGAGCCCTTTGAGAACCTCGTGGAAATGCCCCTTGAGTTTTGCCAAGGCATCAAGCTGTGCACTCTGCAGGTCCTTGGTGACGATTCCGATAAGCGCCATAAATAGCGGAATCAGAGGAAGGGTGAAAAGAACAATCAGGCCGCTAGTGAAATCCTGAAACCAAATTATGGCTCCGATAATTGGCGTCACCAAAATGCTGAAAACCAACTGCGGCAAATACTTCGAAAAATAAACATCTAGCGAGTCGAGCCTGGGCCCCAATAGCTCGCTTAGGAAACCAGTTCCATATTTTGCTACAAGAGTTGACCCCTCACGGTCCAACACGTTCAACGCTTTGTCACGCAAATCGAGCTTCACCGCAGCTGCAGCCGCATTACCCGCAACCTCTTGAAGGAAGACAACGCTGGCCCGAATTACTGCCGCAATCGCCGCATAGAGAAGCATGTTCCAGGTATTAGATACCTCTTGGGATTCGATAAAGACTTTTACCACGAACAGGCTGAGGTTATAAGCAATCACAACCGTGGAGGCGCTCGCAAGAATGCCCAAAGCGACCACGATGGCTAAATACCATCGGGTCGCCTTGGCCAGTCTTAGAAGACGTGGATCTAGTGGTTTCATTTAGTGGGCGTTGGCAGGGATGTTTTCTCTCCTGATGCGCTTTCTAAATACCCAATAAGTCCAGGTTTGGTATGCCAGAACTAGCGGCACCATAAACAGTGCAACCCAGCTCATCACCTGAAGGGTGTATCCCGAGCTCGATGCATTCTCAATAGTTAGAGAGAAAGCCTCGTCGATAGTTGAAGGCAGCACATTTGGAAACAGTGCAACAAACAAGCTTGAAATCGCAGTGATGATGGTCACAACCATCAAGCTGAAAGCGATTCCCTCTCGTTTGACAAAGTTCATCACCAATGCAGCGATCAATGACACCGCAGCAATCGCGCTGAGTGCAAGGCCAGCGATTGAGAAGTTATCAATCAGAGTCCAAACCAAGAACACAGCGGCCAATAGAGTCGCAACTGCGCCAACCTTGGTTGCCAAAATGCTTGCTCGCTCCTTGATCTCGCCATCGGTCTTCAGGGAAATGAAGATCAAACCATGGGTAAAGAACAGGGTCAAAGTGACCAATCCACCCAGTAGACCGTAAGGGTTCAAAAGAACCAGTAGGTTTCCAATCAGTGGAATGTCGTAACCAACAAAGATGTGGTCAGCATTTAGAGGAACTCCGTGAACGATGTTTGCGAAAGCTACTCCCCAAAGTAAAGCTGGGATTGCGCTACCTGCAACGATCATCGCATCGAAGGTCTTTTTCCACTTCGCACTGTTTCCCTTGCCGCGATATTCAAATGCGACTCCCCTGGCAATCAGGGCCATCAGCATTAGGAACAGAGCTAGGTAGAAACCACTGAATAGCGAGGCATACCACTCTGGGAATGCTGCAAACAGCGATGCTCCTGCAACAATCACCCAGGTTTCGTTTAGGTCCCAAACCGGACCAATGGTGTTTATCAGGACACGACGGTCGGTGTCATCCTTGCCAAGAAAAGGCAGGGACATTCCAACACCAAAGTCGAATCCATCGAGCACGAAGTAGCCAACAAATAGGAAGGCGACAATTACAAACCAGATTTCATTTAATTGCATTTTTTGCTCCTAGTAGGCAACGGCAAGTTTGTCGTCGCTCTGTTCCGGTTCAGCTAATGCTGGACCGGCCTTAATAGCTGCGAGCAGGATCTTGAATTCAACTACCGCCAGCACGCCGTACACGGCAGTGAAGCCGATTAGCGAGACCAGAACTTCTATGCCGGTAACCCCGGGAGAAACTCCGTCGGCAGTCTTCATCAAAGAGAAGACGATCCATGGCTGGCGTCCCATTTCGGTGAACAACCAACCAATCGAGATTGCGATGACGGGAATTGGAGCTCCCCAGATTGCTACGTTATAAGCCCAGTCTGGAACCTTGAGATCATTGCGTCTGGTCATCCAGATGCCAACCACAGCGATCAACCATGAGAGAGCGCCTAGACCGATCATCCAACGGAAGGACCAGTAGGTGATCCAAATGGTTGGCATGTAGTCACCAGGACCAAAAGCAGCAACATATTCTGCCTGTAGGTCGTTTAGACCCTCAACCTCACCATCGAGCGTGTGGGTTGAAAGGAAGGACAACAGATTAGGAATCTTGATTGAGAAGAGCTCACTCTTTCCATCGGGAGTTCCAAGCGTGAAGATTGAGAATGCTGCCGGGGCACTTGTGTTGTACAAGGCTTCGGCCGCCGCCATCTTCATTGGCTGGGTTTGCACCATGGCAAGACCTAGTCCATCTCCAGTGATTGCAGTTCCAATGCCACCAATTACTGATGCCCAAAGTCCAAATTTCAATGAAGATTGCATTGACTCTAGGTACTGCCCGCGCTTCACGTGGTAGGCAGAAGCCGCCACAATGACCGCTCCAGCGAACATGAAGGCCGAGGTTATGGTGTGTGGGAACTGGTTTATCGCAACAATATTCGTCAAAACCGCACCGATGTCGGTTAGCTCTGCTCGGTTCTTTGCCTCGTTGATTTCAAAACCAACCGGGTTTTGCATAAACGAGTTTGCAGCCAGGATGAAATAGGCGCTTAGCCAGACACCCAGGGTTGTGATCCAAATGGTTGCAAGGTGGACCCCCTTTGAAAGCTTGCCCCAACCAAAGACCCAAAGACCTATGAATGTTGCTTCGAAGAAGAAGGCAAATAATCCTTCCATTGCCAAAGGTGCTCCAAAGATATCTCCAACGAATCTGGAGTAATCAGACCAGTTCATTCCGAACTGGAACTCCTGGACGATTCCGGTAACGAGCCCCATGGCGAAGTTAATCAGGAAGATCTTCCCGAAAAACTTGGTCTGCATGAGGTATTTCTCTTTGCCGGTTCTGTACCAAGCCGTCTGCATAACCGCAACTAGGAAAACTAGTCCAATTGTGAGCGGGACAAAGAGGAAGTGATAAATAGTGGTGAGGCCGAACTGCCAGCGAGCCAATGAAAGTGTGTCTAATTGACTCAGAATCACCGTTGTTTGTAACAACACGATTACTGCTTCCCGGAGAGTTTTCTTGTTCTCCATAACCACACTATTCCTATTTATGGGAATAATCTGTGAATTTTGATAGTTAGTTCCATAATTTGTTTTTTCTTAGGTGTGAAAGTATTGCTGTATCAGAAGTGTTTTTGAGCCCAGAGGAGCGGTATGTGCGGGAGATTCGTCATCGCCAAGGAGCTTGGAGACATCTCCGAACTCTTTGAGGTCGATCAGATCCACGAGGAATTTCCTGTAACCAACTTCAATGTGGCACCAACCACAAACATCCCCATCATTGTTGAGCGAGAAATTGAAGGGCTCCCTTCTCGTGAAATCCACAAGTCTCGCTGGGGCCTAGTGCCGTCTTGGGCAAAGGAAATTGCTACCGCCCCTCTGATAAACGCTCGAATCGAGAGCGTATTGGAAAAGCCGAGCTTCAAGGAGTCGGCCGTGAGTAAGCGTTGCATCATTCCGGTATCCGGTTACTACGAATGGCAGACCGTTGATGACACTAAAGATCCCTATTACATCTACCCCGAATATGGCATGCTCGCACTCGCCGGAATTTACTCTTGGTGGCGAGATCCCAAGAAAACCGCTGACGATCCGACAAGGTGGCTTCTAACCGCGGCGCTTTTGACTAAAGAATCCAGCCCTTCGTTGAGTTTTATCCACAACCGGAATCCGGTTTTTCTTTCCCCGGATAACGCCGATGCCTGGCTGGCGCCTGACTACCAAACCACTCAGGAGCTTCTTCTCGCTCTAAGCCAGGAATCGGATGAACTTTCAACCGAGCTCTCTAGACATGTTGTTTCAAAAGCAGTTGGCAGCGTTGCCAATAACTCAGAGGATTTAATCAAGGCAATCTAGCCTTTGGTTTGAAAATGTCTTAGCACCGCCATACACTTTCACTATTCGAACATTTGTTCGATTTGGGAAAGGCTGGGGCTGTGCAATTAGAGGAAATCACGCGAGTGATGCTCGACTATGACGGCGCCCCCGTTGGTTTTTGCTGGCGCAACAGGGACTACCTGGTTGCATCAAAACCTGTGCGCTGGTATTCCAGAAAACTCTGGTGGGAAAATGCCGAATCTGCCGAGAGAGGCATCGGTGCTGCGCTACTAGAAGTTGAGATGTGGCGAATGTGGGCAATCAGCGATCAGCAGCGCGTCTTTTTCGAGCTGATTCACAATCAGCCTCAAGATAACTGGGTAGTAAAAGAGATTAGCCAGCAATGAGTTTTGTGCATCTCAATGTTGCTTCTGCCTTCTCTGCGCACCATGGGGTAACCAGGCCCGAGGCCTTGGTGCAGGGCGCAAAAGCCATGGGCTTTGACGCACTTGCGATAACCGATCAAGACGGTCTGTACGGCGCTATAAAGCACATCGGCGCCTGCATCAGAGAAGGCATCTCCCCCATTATTGGAGTCAACTTAGAAGTCAAAAATCACGGCAGGGTGGTGATTTTGGCTCACGGACACAAACAGGGTCGAGGCTGGGAAGCCATTTGCCGCATCATCTCTCAGGCTCACCAGCACCGAGGCAAACAAAGGGACATATCAATCTCGCTGGATGACCTAGCAAAACTTGCTGGAGAAAGCTGCAGCATCCTACTTGGCCCAAAAAGTCGATTGGCAAGCCTGATTCTTGAATCCAGCACCCAGGCATTAGAAGAGATAGAGGTTTGGAAAAAGGCAATCAAAGATTCCGCCGAGTTAGTGATTGAGGTGGTGAACCACCTAACTGAACCGGGAGAGATCGCATCCACCGATCACGCAAGGGCGATGCTGGAATTTGCAAGAAACCAAAACCTAAAAGCGATTCTCAGTAATCAGGTTAGGTACCTAGAGCCCGATGATGCGATCACGGCAGACATCTTGGATTCAGCAAAGCATCTTGAACCGCTCGGGGTTTTTATTCCAGCACCCAATGCTCAGGCTTGGCTCAAACCAATTCAGAAAATGGCCGCCCTGGCTCTCGAGATAACCGAAGACCCAAAAGAGTCAATCAAGCTACTGTCTCAAACCTCGATACTTGCCGACAGCTGTCGATTGGATCCGGTCCAAGACTGCGGTTGGGGGCAACCAAAAACTCCAGAACAAAGCGCGCTTGGAATCAACGAGAACCCCTTTGAGGTGCTGTGGCAAAAATCCCACACCGCAATAAATTGGCGATATCCAGATGCCAAGGCAAGCGATTTGGCCTTGATTCAGCACCGGCTTTCAAAAGAGTTGATCGCAGTGAATCAACTAGGTTTCGCAACCTACTTTTTGACCGTGGCAGATGTCGCCCAGATGATCCGGGACATGAACGTAAGGATCGCGGCCAGGGGCTCTGGGGCAGGATCGCTAATCAACTATCTATTGGGAATCAGCTGGGTGGATCCAATTAGTGAAGGCCTGCTATTTGAAAGGTTCTTATCAACCGAAAGAAGTACTCTGCCGGATATCGACATTGACGTCGAGTCTGCCCGCCGGCATGAGATTTATCGCAATATATTTCGCCGCTACGGCGGGGACCGAGTCACGCTACTCTCAATGCAGTCCACCTATCGTGGTCGCGGTGCGGTTAGGGATTCCGGGCTGGCTCTTGGTCTTGAAGATGATGAGATTGATGACATAGCAAAGAACGTCTGGCGCTTTTCCGCACGAGGTTTTCGCGGGGCCATGGAATCAAAACCGGAGCTAAGAGAATTTGCCGCCAAGACGCAATTGGATCGAAAACTAAACCTCTTGGTAGATATAACAGCCAGGCTGGACCGACTCCCAAGGCACATCTCGATGCACCCGTGCGGGGTGATTTTGGGAAACTCCAGATTGCTCTCCCTAACTCCAACCGAGCCAAGTGGCATGGGGTTACCCATGAGCCAGTTTGATAAAGACGACATGGACCCAATGGGTTTTCTCAAACTTGACGTCTTGGGGGTCAGAATGCAAAGCGCGATGGCCTATACCGTGAGGGAAATTGCCAGAGTCAGCAAGAAAGAACTTGATCTCGACAAAATCCCAAGGGATGACCCAGAAACTTTCAAAATGATTCGCAGCACCAACACCCTGGGGATGTTTCAAATCGAGAGTCCTGGACAAAGAGAGCTAACCGGAAAGCATCAACCAACCAAATTCAACGACCTGACGATGCAGATATCACTGTTTCGCCCCGGCCCAATGAAGGGGAACATGATCAGCCCCTATCTTGATGGCCGACATGGTTTTATTCAACCGGACTACATGCACAAAGACCTCAGGCCGATTCTCGAAGAGAGCCATGGTGTCGTAGTTTTTCATGAACAACTGATGCGAATCATGCAGGTTATGACCGGCTGCACCCTTGCCAAAGCCGATGAATTACGCAGGCAGCTCGGAAAAGAAGATAAGCAAAAGAAGATCGCCGAATACTTCGTGAAATCAGCCCTTGCCCGCGGTTACCACCAAGATTTAGTCAAGAAGGTCTGGTCGATAATCGAAGGCTTCGGAAGCTTTGGTTTCTGCAAGGCTCACGGAGCCGCCTTTGCGGTTCCTACCTACCAATCCGCCTGGCTCAAGACTCACTTCCCGACTGAATTTATTGCCGGGTTGCTAACCCATGATCCCGGGATGTACCCGAGACGACTCCTGCTGGTAGAAGCCAGGCGACTGGGGGTGAAAATTCTGCCGATTGATGTCAATTACTCAAGCGACGAATATCTGGTTGAAAAAGGTAACCAGGGCTTCGGGGTTCGAATGGCGCTTGGGGAGATTGCAAGCATCTCGAAACCGGAAATAGAAAGAATCAAGAAGGAGCAGCCCTTTGAAGACATCGCAGATTTCTACCTAAGAGCAAGGCCATCCCGCAGGACCCTAAGCAATCTTGGCCTGATTGGCGCACTCGACTCACTTGGCAAAATAAATATCAGCCAGGGCCTTGAACACACCAGAGGCGATCTAATGGTCAAAATCAGGGCGATAAGCGCTAAACCTGCTCCGAAGCTGGATGAGAACCAACTCAGCTTCAACCTAAATGTGCTCGAGAGCCTGCCGAGCGGCAATCCCGCTCCGAGCAAAAAGGAGCAGCTAGATAGCGAAATGGCAATAACCGGAATGGATATATCTAGCCATCAACTCGAACAGTTTCAGGAAATGCTGAATGAGATGGGAGTGATTCGAGCAAGCGAATTAGTAAACCTCCGGGGCAATACCGAGGTCTTGGTTGCGGGGGTGAGAATCGCAACCCAATCTCCGCCAATGCGAAGCGGGAAACGAGTGGTTTTCATCAGCTTGGACGATGGAACCGGGTGTGCTGATGCCACATTTTTTGATGAGGCTCAAAATCGTTGCGCAAACCTATTGTTCAACAACAAATTGCTCCTTATATCAGGAAAGACCCGCCGCACCGGAGTGCGAGGGGTCTCAATCCTTGCTGAGAATGCTTGGGATTTGCGCCAGCTCTGGGACTCCTGGCTACAAAAGGCTAGCTAGTCTCGGTTGAAAATCGCCAAAAGGCGAAGAATCTCAACATATAGCCAAATCAAAGAAGCGGTTAGACCAAACGCGGCCCTCCACTCCATCTCCTGAGGCCAACGCTGAGCGACTCCCTGAGAAATTGCCTCAAAGTCCAGGTTCAACGTGAAAGCTGCAAGACCGACACCGAAGGCAGCGATTAGCCAGCCAAAAGAGGTGCTGTAAACGCTAATGCCCGCGAACATCGCAAATCCAAGGTTTACCAGTGCAAATGCACCATAACCAAGAATGGAGAACATCATGATTCTGGTGAAGCGAGCATCAACCTTGACCCAGCCAAAACGATAAGCGGCAAACATCGCTCCAGCGGTTGCCAAAGTTCCGATCACAGCGGTCTGTGCAATCCCTGGGTAAAGAGCTTCGAAGATCATGCTGATGCCGCCAATGAAGACGCCCTGCACAAGTGCATAAGCCATCATCACGCCAGGGCGAACTCTCTTGGAAAAAGTAGCCCAAAGCCCAAGACCCAGGCCAACAAACATGGCCGGAAAGGCTAGCGAGACTAGATCAAAGAACCAAGTGGCTCCAGCTCCAGCTAGAACACCTACGAACATGAAAATAACCTTGGAGGCAGTTCCCTCCATGGTCATAGGTGCCGAGGTTAGCTTTGAAAATTCTGAATCAACCTGCGCCTGATCCATGCTCGCCGATTGCAAGCCGGTGCGAAGGGACTGGTTAAAAACTGGGTTATGCGAAATAGCCAAGGATTACCTTTCTGTCTAGATTCGAGCGTAAGCCTAAGAGAATTTGCTGGAAATTTCCTGAATCAATCAACAATGTCCAAATCTTCTCTAGATTGGATGAATGAAGATTTCAGTGCAGGTAAAACCCGGCTCCAAAAAGGGCAACCTGTTAGAAACCCAAGAAGATGGAAGCTACTTAGTCCATCTAAAAGCCAGAGCCCACGATGGCGAAGCAAACGAAGCGCTCATCAAATTTCTGTCCAAAGAATTAGGCTTGAGACAAAACCAGATCCAAATCAAAACAGGTTTTGCGTCAAGAACTAAAGTCCTGGAAATAGAAAAACCCGCCTAAGCGGGTAATTCCAGAGTGGACCTGAGGGGATTCGAACCCCTGACCCCCTGCATGCCATGCAGGTGCGCTACCAACTGCGCCACAGGCCCTTGAACCTTGGAAAGTCTACACAACTATGCCGCGGTTGGCACAACTGGACAGTCTCTCCAGAGTCTTTCCAGTGAATAAAACTCACGCTCCTGTTCGTGCATAACATGAACGATTAAGTCTCCAAAATCCAAAAGTATCCAGCGACCGGTCTGGCGACCTTCGCGGAACCTGGCCTTGGTGCCAACTTTCAGGAGCTCATCCTCGATATTGTCAGCCATCGCTTGAGCTTGACGCTCGTTTTTAGCGCTGACAATTAGAAATACTTCAGCAAGACCAAATGGTTCTGTGACATCAAGCGCCACCAGGTCTTCACCTAGTTTGTCGCGGGCCGCGTCACATGCGACAAGAAGTTGAGACTTGGTTTGGCTAGATGCTGGCAAAAACTATGCTCCTAAAGCGTTGATGATTGTGATTGTGGCAAGTATGGCAGCAATTGCCATCAAAAGACCGATCAGACCCAATGCGTATGGGCGCCACCAACCCTTACGAAGTACTGACTTAGGAACCACTCCTACATTCGCACGTTCGTTGATGATGTCGATTGCACTAATGGGTTCGACGGTGGAGATTATGCCTGTCACCGCGTCCTGCTGGTCAATACTGTCTAGCACTAGACCGTCAAGCCCGCCAGTGATTGCGCCAGTTGCAGTTTCTGCTAATACTGAAATAGAACCGGTGACTGTTATTTCTCCGGTTTCAATGGGCAATGAAATCGCTTCTGGGGCAACATCCAAGACGATTGATTGCGTGCTTGGTTCAGCAAAAAGATTCGCACCACTAAATTCAATGCTTGGCTCATCAAGATTCAGTTCTGCCGCATCCAGGATCGCATTCTCAGAAGTTGAATCGATTGCCTCAATTTCGGCAGAGGTTGGGAGCGACAATTCGGGTTCGACGGCTCTAACCACAGAATCTTGAACAACATGCGGTGTTACTTCCCGAGAAGTCACTACCGAAACCGGTTCAGCAGTTTCAGATGCCACCGTGTTTACAGCTTCAGGTAATTTTCCGGTTCGCTCAAGCTCGCGCAGTTGTTTACGAGTTAGTACTGGCTCCGAAACTATGTTTCTTGTTTCAGGCTGAGAGATTTCAGTTGCAACTACCTCAGGTTCGGCGACACTAAAAGCAGGTGCTGATGGGGTTGAACGCAGATTGATTGCATTATCTGCCGCTGCTTTAGCTTCAGAAAAAGATGCCTTCGCAACCTCTAGTTCGGCTTCGCTCGGGGCATTGTTGCTTGAGCTTATGGTTTGTTCGTCTTGAATCGAAGAAGCTTGCTTGGCAGAGACTTCGACATGGGTATCTTCGGGCGCTACCTGCGGCGCGAGATTGATTCCCTTACGTTCGGCTTCCCTAAGTTGTCTACGGGTTAGAAATTCGGTCATCTCTCCCCCTGATACAACTCATGTTTGGCAATGTATTGCACCACACCGTCTGGCACAAGATACCAGACCGGTTTGTTGGTTTTGATACGCTCTCTGACATCAGTTGAAGAGATCGCAAGAGCCGGAATCTCTAGAACAGAAATGTTAGCTTTTGGACTATCCGGCAGCGCAATTTCGTGACCGGGGCGGGTAACCGCAACAAAATGAGCAAGTGACCAGATTTGGTCAATGTCTTTCCAGGCAAGGATCTGAGCAATTGCGTCGGCGCCCGTAATGAAAAATAGGTCTGCTCCGGGGTGAAGCTTTGCGACATCACTCAAGGTGTCTACGGTGTAGGTGACACCTTCGCGGTCAATATCAATCCTGCTCACGCGAAATCTGGGGTTTGCAGCGGTCGCAACAACTGTCATCAAATATCTGTGCTCTGCGGAGGTAACCGCTTTTTTATGCCAAGGAAGTCCAGTTGGGACGAAAATTACCTCATCAAGCCCGAAAGCATCAGCGGCTTCGGAAGCTGCAACTAGGTGGCCATTGTGGATGGGGTCGAAAGTTCCACCCATCACGCCAATGCGCGGCCTTTTCGAGGTCATGAGTATTTAGTGGTGTGCCTTGTTTGATGAGGTCTTGTGGCTGTGACGGTTAGCAACGTCCCTGTAGGACCAGGTAACGAATCCAAGAACGATGAATGCAACAATCGCTGCTACGCCAAACAGAATCGCCGGCATAGGCAACTCAACATGGACCTCTGCCATTGCCTCGGTCAAAATTGATCGCAAGATTATCTCCTTATTTTTGCTCTCAGTAGTTTAGCTTCGGACTTGTCCAGATCCGCGAACTAACCACTTAGAACTGGTAAGTTCACGAAGCCCCATCGGTCCTCGAGCATGAAGCTTCTGGGTGGAAATCCCAACCTCTGCTCCAAAACCGAATTCACCTCCATCGGTGAAACGAGTGGATGCATTTACCATCACAACTGCAGAATCCACTTCTTGCAAGAACCTTTCGGCATTCTCGTGATCGTTCGTGATGATGGACTCGGTGTGGTGAGTTGAATATTTAGCGATGTGCTCAAGGGCAGCATCTAGATTGGAAACTACTTTGACAGCCAAATCTAAGCTGTAATACTCGGCGGTCCAGTCCTCCTCGATTGCAGGAACTGCCCCCTTGATAATGGCGACGGTTTGCTCGCAGCCATGCAAAGTCACACCGGATTCAATCAGAGCGGTCGCAACTTTCGGCAACAATCGATCAGCAGAGGCTTCATGAACCAGAAGGGTCTCCAGGGCATTGCAAACCGATGGCCTTTGAACCTTTGCATTGACAGCAAGCGATATCGACATATCGAGATCTGCAGATTCATCCAAAAACATGTGAACTACACCGTCACCAGTTTCAATTACTGGAACCTTGGACTCTGTAACCACGGTCTTGATCAGATTGGCGGATCCGCGTGGAATCAAAACATCCACCAATCCCCTAGCCTGCATCATCTCTACCGCCCCATCACGGCCGAATGGATCGACGGTTTGAACAGCATTGGCAGGCAATCCTGCCGACGCTAGGCCGTCTTGTAAAACTTGGACAAGGACCTTATTTGTGTTTTCAGCCGCAGTTCCCCCGCGCAACGCAACTGCATTGCCGCTCTTGATTGCCAATGCAGCAATGTCGATGGTGACATTTGGGCGCGCTTCGTAAATCACGCCAATAACGCCAAACGGCACTCGGACCTGCTGAAGTTTTAGACCATTTGGCAAGGTCATTCCAGAAACCGAGTCGCCAATTGGATCTGGCAGCGAGATGATTTCGCGGACAGCGGCTGCCAATGCGTTAATGCGCTTGGAATCTAGTTTTAGGCGATCCTGCAAACCTTTGCTGAGGCCATTCTTCTCACCGGCCTCGATATCAAGCTTGTTTCCGGCAATTATTTCAGATTCCCTCTGAACCAATAAAGACGCAATAGCCTCGAGAGCGGCATTCTTCTGATTGGTGTTTGCAGAAGCCAATGTTGGGGCTGAATCTTTTGCCAGCTTGAGAATATCTAGAGTGCTCAATCGGTCTCCTGACTCTTTGGTCCCGGTTCGAAATAGGTGTGCATGCAGCCTACGGAGTCCACAATTTCAACATTCGCGGTCGAAGTCAATAGCACCCCAACCCCCGCACTTGTGGCAAGTCTTGCCGCAGAAAGCTTTGTTAGTGCTCCACCGGTTCCATATCCGGTGGAAGTCCCGGAGACCACGATGCCGGTCAGCTCATCACCAAAAGGCACCAATTCAATAGGTGTAGCACCGGCCTCACTTGGAGGGCGGTCGTAAAGAGCATCGACATCGCTGAACAAAACCAGAAGATCGGCATCCGCTAATGCTGCAACTCGCGCAGCAAGCTGGTCGTTATCGCCAAAACGGATTTCCTGTGTTGCAACGGAGTCGTTCTCGTTCACAATTGGCAAAACACCAATTTCGATCAATTTTTCTAGTGCTCTTGATGCATGGTGAGCACTGGTTGCCTCATCGAGGTTTTCCACCGTCAGCAAGATTTGACCCGGCATGGCTCCATAGCGAGAGAGTGATTTGTCATAGCGAGACATGAGCCTGGCTTGTCCGATACTTGCCAGAGCTTGCGAAGTGGCAAGATCCTCTGGCTTGACACTCAATCCGATCAGGGGCATAGCGGTTGCGATGGCGCCGGAGCTCACCAATATGACCTCGCTGCCCTTATCTTTCAGGCGCATTGCAAAATCAACGATCAGATCAAGATTTGGCTCATTGTCCCCGGTAATTGAACTTGAGCCAACCTTTACGACAATGCGCTTTTTCCCCGCAATTCGCTCTGCAGAAATCATTGTTCTATTTCATCCTCTTGGAACACGCTTGATTCGCGAACCGCTTGGCGCTCTTCGCGTCCCTTGGCTCTTTGATCCATCATCTCGTAATACTCTTGGCGGCGCTGCTCATTGGTTCGCCTGTTATTAGGGTCAAGTAGCGCATCTGTTCCACGAGGACCTTCCGATAGCTCCGCTATCGATGCAATAAGCGGATCCCAGTCGAAGACAACGCCATTACCCTCACCGATGATGACTGTTGATCCGCGTTTTGCACCCTGCTTGAACAACAGATCTTCGACACCGATCTTTGCAAGGCGCTCAGCAAGATAACCAACCGCTTCAGAATTGCCAAAATCGGTTTGTGCAACCCAGCGCTCAGGCTTTGGACCCAAGATCCTGAAGACATCTTGGCCGCCAATCTGCTCTGGCCTGATGATGTATTTGGAATCATCAACTTTCTGTGGAAGCAGGGAAATTCTCTTGTTAGTTGCGCTGATTCTGGACTTACGCTCCTCGTTCACGACTTCGGCGAGAGCGAAATTGAGCTCCTTGAGACCTAGGTGGCTTGCTGCAGAAATGATGAACACTGGATAGCCACGAGACTCGAACTCAGCTTTCACAAACTCAGCCAGCTCTAGCGCATCTGGTACATCTGCCTTGTTTAGGGCAATTAACTGTGGTCTCTCAATCAGCGGAGTTTGGCCCTCAGGTACCTCGTAAAGCTTGAGCTCATTGAGAATCACATCTAAATCGCTTATTGGATCGCGACCTGGTTCCATGGTGGCGCAGTCAATAACGTGCAACAGTGCCGAACAGCGTTCGACGTGGCGCAAGAAATCCAGGCCTAGGCCTTTGCCCTGGCTGGCGCCTTCGATTAGACCCGGAACGTCTGCAATTGTGTAGCGCGACCCACCGGCCTGAACAACTCCAAGGTTTGGGTGCAGAGTGGTGAACGGGTAATCGGCAATCTTTGGCCTTGCCGCACTCATAGCGGCTACCAGCGAGCTCTTGCCCGCACTTGGGAAACCAACTAGAGCAACATCGGCAACGGTCTTTAGCTCGAGGATTACATCCCCTGCCCAACCTGGGACACCTAACAGGTGAAATCCAGGAGCAATGCGCTTCCGGTTAGCAAGGGCAGCATTTCCAAGACCACCTTGGCCGCCTTCGGCTACCAACAGCTCCATACCTGGTTCGCCAAGATCGGCAATGATCTTGCCGTTTTGATCTTTGACGACCGTTCCGACTGGCACCGGAAGCACTAAGTCTTGTCCTGTTGCACCGTTGCGGAAGTCTCCAGCTCCAGCGGCACCATTAGCCGCTGAACGGTGCGACCGGTGGTGATAGTCCAAGAGGGTTGTGACATTTGGGTCGGTAACCAGAGTGATTGAACCACCATTGCCACCATCGGCGCCATCCGGGCCTGCAAGTGGCTTAAACTTCTCGCGCTTGATGGATGTACAGCCGTCTCCACCGTTTCCCGCGCGCAGGTGAAGAGTCACCTGGTCAACAAATGTAACCATGAGACTCCTTTTAATTGGAAAGAGGCGGACCCAGA
The DNA here is from genome assembly GCA_021741585.1 of Aquiluna sp. GTDB lineage: Bacteria > Actinomycetota > Actinomycetes > Actinomycetales > Microbacteriaceae > Aquiluna. Next base: position 304,446 of record JAIOXN010000001.1, read on the forward strand.
AGGCCCGCCTCAATCAGAAAAACTATTACTGAGTGACGATGTTGACGACGCGACGTCCTGCTTTTGCGCCGAATTCAACAGAGCCTGCTGCTAGTGCGAACAAGGTGTCGTCCTTGCCACGGCCTACGTTCACTCCCGGGTGGAAGTGGGTTCCGCGCTGGCGGACCAAGATCTCGCCTGCGTTTACAGCCTGGCCGTCGTGGCGCTTTACGCCAAGGCGCTGAGCGTTTGAGTCACGACCGTTGCGGGTGGAGCTAACTCCCTTTTTGGATGCCATTTCTACCTACCTACTTGATCTCGGTGACCTGGACACGGGTTAGGTCCTGGCGGTGGCCCTGACGCTTCTTGTACCCGGTCTTGTTCTTGTACTTCTGAATAATGATCTTTGGTCCGCGTAGCTGCCCAAGAACTTCAGCTACAACCTTCACCTTGGCAAGAGCCTGTGAGTCTGTAGTGACCTTGTCGCCGTCAACCAAAAGCACAGCTGGAAGCTCAATTTTGCCAGAGGTTTCGGCAATGCGGTTCATGGTGACAATTGTGCCAACCTCAACCTTTTCCTGGCGACCGCCAGCCTTTACTACTGCGTAGACCACTTTGAAACCTATCTATCCTGGAATTTCTGCCTCGTAAAACACCACGGGCAACAGCGCCCAAGTCTAGTGAACAATGAGCTCGTGGTCAAACACTTTTGGCCTAAATTTCGCCTTCATTTTTTGGTACGGGTGCTCGGGTTGCTGATGTGACTCTCCGACGCTTTGGTTTTGCTTTGACTTCTGGCTCTGGCAATGACTCCAAAACCATGTTTAGAATCTCCGTTTTACCCTCTGGGGCCTTTGACTCTTCGTCTTTTGGCGCTTCATTCTCGTGGTGAGGAGCCGAAACGATCTTGTCGACTACAGACTTGAAAGCATCCGCTTGTTCCTGCGTCACAACCTTCTTTACAACTTCAGGCTTCTGGGTTTGCTTTTTGCCCTTTTGTTGCTTCTGATTCTGGTTTTGCTCAGGCATGCGGAATCTTGGCTCATCGTGAATCACCATGCCGCGGCCACCGCAGCAGTCACAGGTCTCTCCAAAAGTCTCTAGAAGTCCGACACCGATCTTCTTGCGGGTCATCTGCACCAAACCTAGAGAGGTGATCTCACTCACCTGATTCTTTGTGCGGTCTCTGGATAAGCACTCGAGCAGGCGGCGCCTCACCATTTCTTGGTTTGACTCCTGGATCATGTCGATAAAGTCGACTACCACGATTCCACCAATGTCTCGCAACCTGAGTTGACGAACTAGTTCCTCGGCAGCCTCAAGGTTGTTCTTAGTGACAGTCTCTTCGAGGTTTCCACCGGAACCAATAAATTTTCCAGTGTTCACATCTACTACGGTCATTGCTTCTGTGCGATCGATAACAAGGGATCCACCAGATGGCAGGTAAACCTTGCGCTCTAGTGCCTTGGCGATTTGATCGCCTAGACGATAGTTGTCAAAAACATCTTCAACGCCATCATATGAACTCAGACGCTCGATAAGCTCTGGCGCGACAGTCTCAAGGTATTCCTTGATGGTTGAGTGTGCAGTTTCACCAGAAACCACAAGCTTTTGGAAATCTTCGTTAAAGACATCGCGAATAATCTTGACCAAGAGGTCAGGCTCACTGTGGAGCAAAAGCGGGGCTTTGCCCTTTTTGACCTTCTCGTTGATGGTTTCCCACTGCGCCTGAAGTCTCTCGACATCCAGGGTTAGCTGCTCTTCTGAAGCACCCTCGGCAGCGGTGCGAACGATTACGCCAGCGTCCTCTGGAAGGGTTCCCTTGAGAATCTGCTTTAGTCTCTGGCGCTCGCCCTCCGGAAGTTTGCGAGAAATTCCCGACATGTTGCCGCCTGGCACATAAACCAAGAAGCGACCAGGCAATGAAACCTGAGAAGTTAGACGCGCACCTTTTTGGCCAACCGGATCCTTGGTTACCTGAACCAAAACCTGATCGCCTGACTTCAGCGCCAATTCAATTCTTCTTGGCTGATTGCCGGTTTCGGCTGCGTCCCAGTCAACTTCACCGGAATACAAAACAGCGTTGCGGCCACGGCCAATATCTACGAATGCTGCTTCCATGGACGGCAAAACATTCTGGACTTTACCTAGGTAGACATTGCCAATTAGCGATCCACCCTGGCTTTCAGCCACGTAGTGCTCGACCAGCAAGCCATCTTCCAGGACACCGATCTGGATTCGACCATCTTTATCGCGGACGACCATGGTGCGATCCACTGATTCGCGGCGGGCCAAGAATTCAGATTCGGTTACAGAGGTGCGACGTCTTCCCGAGTCGCGGTTATCGCGTCTGCGAGAGCGCTTAGCATCAAGCCTTGTGGAACCAGACTCTTTTTCCTTCTCAGGTTCTGCCTCTGGCTTGTTGCGCTCTCGGGTTGGACGCTCTTTTTGAACTCGAGCACGCGGCTCGGCCTTCGGAGCTTCATCTTCGGCAAGTTTTCCGCTGCGTGGATTTACTTTTGGAGTGGGTAGATCTGGTGCCTGGAAAATGAGCATCGTTGCCGATGGTTTTGCCGGCTCTTCTTTTTTCTTAGCCAATTTTTGCCTTCAAAGGCACCTGCACACACTCTCTGGTGCCTTACTCTCGATTCAAGCCTCAGCCGGAATCTAATTCTTGAAATTCACTAGGACCTTATTGTCCTGTTGCAAAATCTTTGATGCGAGTGTGTACGCATCTAATAGAAGTATGACAGGTTCGTTACCAAAATGCGATAATACGCCCATGGTATTTCCCGTTTCCCTGATTCTTTTTGGCATCGTTGGTTGGATTGCCAGCTTTGGCCTCACCCTAGAGCGCCTTCACGTTGCCGAGTTTCCAGATGCGGTTACCTCTTGTGACATTTCCCCATTCATTAGCTGTAAATCTGTGATGCTCTCTGAGCAAGCCGCGTTATTCGGTTTTCCAAATCCGCTGATTGGCTTGGCAGCTTTCTTCGCTCCAATACTTGTTGGGGTGGCTATTTTTGCTGGTGCAAAATTTAGGCCTTGGTTCTGGCAGCTATTTTTGGCCGGGCATGTTGGCGCTTTTGCGTTCGTGATTTGGCTGTTCACTCAGTCGGTATATCAAATCGGAGCGCTATGCATTTATTGCATGGTCGCGTGGACCGCAACAATTCCGCTTTTCTGGACCTTGCTCGGATATAACCTCAAAGAAGGCTTTTTTGGCCAAAGGTTTGTTGACTTTGGCAAGAGCTTTTTCGAGTGGACCTGGGTTGTTGTGATCATCAACTACCTAGTAATCGCAGGCTTTATCCTGGTTCACTTTTGGGATTACTGGCCAACCCTGTTCTAAAAAACTAGAACCACAAAGCGAGTTCACGTGATGCGGATTCTGCTGAATCCGAGCCGTGAACTAAGTTCTGAACAACCTTCGTACCCCAGTCTCTGCCAAGATCACCGCGTATAGTTCCTGGCGCTGCAGTAGTTGGATCGGTTGGGCCAGCCAGTGACCTGAAGCCTTCGATGACGCGGTTGCCCTCAAGTTTGATAGCAACGATGTTGCCTGAGAGCATGAACTCCATCAAAGGCTCATAGAAAACCTTGCCCTCATGCTCGGCATAGTGCTGAGCAAGCAAGTCGCGAGAAGGAGCAACCAGCTTAAGGTCCGCTACCGAGTATCCCTTTAGCTCACATCTTGAGATGATTTCGCCGATCAGGTTTCGCTTCACGCCGTCCGGCTTGATAAGTACGAGAGTCTGCTCAGTCATTATTTTCCTCACTCATTAGCTTTTGATAGTTTGCACGAGCCCGGTCGATTGTGCTTCCGGCAACAAGTGCCCAAATCCACATTCCAATCAAAATCGCGCCAATAATAAACATTCCCCAGAGCCAAAATCCCGAAACAAAGACTGCGGCCTGAATCGCCCAGCCAATCCAGTAGCCAATCGGTTTGCTTAGAAACGCAGGTGTCAGAATGCTCAATAGCGCGAAACTCAAGCCAACCCCAAAGACCCATTCCGGATCCGCAAGCTTGAGCCCAAAGGCAGCCAACGTCGCAAAAAAGATTACGAAGGATTCAAAACCAAGGACGATTGATGCAAGTGACCTTTTTGTCGAACGACTATTCCTCATCTTCATCCTCTGTCTCTGCGGCAATACTGCCAAGAATCTCACCAATTAGATAAAGCGACCCGGCAACAAATAGGGCGGCTCCATCTTCACTTGCAATTCTTTGAGCAAGCTCAAAGGCTGTAATTGGGTTTTCTTGGATTATGAAATTCTCAAATCCCAAATCTTCAAAAACATCTGCTAGCTCCCTAGCCTGCATACCTCTGGGGCCAGGAGCGGTGGTTAGCACTATCTGTTCAAATGAGGAAATTAGTTCTGCGGCAGTTGCCCTGACATCTTTATCGGACAAAATTCCAATCAGACCGATTGCCCTTGGCTTCCCAAAATAATCAACAATGGCATTGGCAAGGGATTTTGCTCCAGCCGGGTTATGCGCTCCATCAAGCACGACCAATGGTTCTTTGGAAATCACCTGAAGTCTTCCGGGACTAACCGCATCGGCCATCGCAGACCTAAGCACTTCGTCTGCAATAGCTCGTTTTCCCTCACCCAGAAATGACTCAACCGCTGCGATCGCAACGGCTGCATTCTCGGCCTGATGAGCGCCAATGATTGGCATCCAAACTTGAGGGTAGTAACCGGCTAGACCCTTGAGCGTAAATCGCGTTCCAAAACCATCTGGGCCAGCTTCTTCGAGTTCGAAGCCTTCACCCGGGGAAACGAAGCCCGCACTCGGCCGTCCTCTCAGGACTTCCAGAACGCTAGGCACCTGACGAGAGCTCACCACAAGTGATTTTTCCTTGATGATCCCGGCTTTGGTCTGAGCAATTTCCTCAACGGTGTCGCCCAGTGATTTCCGGTGGTCAAGGTCAATGTTTGTGAAAACCGCGACATCGGCATCGGCGACATTGGTCGAATCCCACTCCCCACCAATTCCAACCTCAAGAACCAAGACGTCGATTGGCGCATCCGAGAATAATTGGAATGCAAGCGCAGTAAAAGCCTCGAAAAAGGTGAGCGGGTTCTCACCCTCGGCAATCAATTGAGAATCAACCAGATCCAAAATCGGCTTATTTTCCTCATAGGTTGCCACCAAAATCTCATTCGAGACCGGCTCACCGTCCAAAGCTATCCGCTCATTGAAACTGACTAAGTGAGGACTCGTGAGGCGACCGGTGCGAAGACCGTGCTCGCGCAGCAGTCGCTCTATGATGCGGGCGGTTGAGGTTTTGCCATTTGTGCCGGTGAGGTGGATGATCCCATAGTTTTTCTGCGGGTCGCCCATCAAAGCAACGGTTCGAGCAGTTGGCTCGAGTCTTGGGCGAATGTGATGCTCGGGCTGACGAGCATATAGCTCTTCAAGAATCCCGTCTAAGCGATCCTGCCAGTCTTGGTTTTTCAAGCCTTGGCCAACACAATCTGCATTTGACCGCTCTCGCCAATCGCCAACTCACCGGTGCCGGATTCGAGAGAAATTTCGGTTGCCAAAGTTTCGTTGGCAATCAGCTGCTGGTGTACGCCCAGTGCCACCAAAGAGTCCTCATCGGCAATAAGTTTCAAAACAATGCGATCAGAAACATCAAGATCGGCATCCTTGCGCGCTTGTTGGATATGGCGAATGGCATCTCTTGCCAAACCTTCGGCAGCCAACTCTGGAGTAATGACGGTGTTTAGCAACACGAAGCCAAAGGACGTAATACCCACCTTTGAGGATTCGGAATCTCCAGCCGCAACCATTGAAAGCTCGTATTCGCCCTCAATCAGCTCGGTGCCATCGACCATAACCGTGCTGCCCACAAGCTGCCAGTTGCCAGCCTTTGACTCCTTGATGATGCGTTGCACATCCGAACCAACTCTCGGACCAAGTGCTCTGGAGTTGACCGACAATGACTTTTCAAGACCAAAGCTTGCGGCGGTTTGCTCGCTAGCCTCTACAACACGAACCGACTTCACATTCAACTCGTCTGCAATCAAATCTGCATAAGCTCCAAGAGTTTCGTGGCTTGGGGACGCGATAACTAGCTCGGAGAGTGGCAACCTCACGCGCAACTTAGCTGCCTTGCGAAGTGATTGCGCGACTGATGCCGCTTCACGAATTGCATCCATGTCAGACACAAGCGCAGAATCGGTTGGGAACTCACTTGGATCTGGCCAGCTCTCAAGATGTACAGAGCGACCATTGGTAATGCCGCGCCACATTTCCTCTGCAGCAAGCGGCAGCAGCGGAGCAATTACTCGGAAGGTTGCCTCTAAGACTGTGTACAAAGTGTCAAAGGCGTCCTTATCCCCTGACCAGAATCGGTCTCTGGAGCGACGGATGTACCAGTTGGTCAGCACCTCAGCGAAATCGCGAACTCGAGAAGATGCCAAGAAGCTGTCAAAGGCATCAAGATCCTGGGTGACTTGAGTGATCATCTCGGAAGTCTTGGCAAGGATGTATCGATCTAACAGCTGCTCTGAGGATGTCGACGGCGATGCTTCGTATCCTGCCGCATTGGCATAGAGAGCGAAGAAGTAGTAGCTATTCCAAAGCGGCAAAAGCGACTGTCGCACTCCCTCGCGGATTCCAGCCTCGGTAACCGTTAGGTTTCCGCCGCGCAGAATTGGAGACGACATGAGGAACCAACGCATTGCATCTGAGCCATCACGGTTAAACACTTCGTTTACGTCTGGATAGTTGCGAAGCGACTTGGACATTTTTTGCCCGTCGCTACCCAGCACGATTCCGTGGCTGATCGCATTTTTGAACGCCGGGCGGTCAAACAGTGCGGTGGAGAGAACGTGCAGGGTGTAGAACCAGCCGCGAGTCTGTCCGGAGTATTCAACAATGAAATCACCGGGGAAATGGGAGTCAAACCACTCGGTGTTCTCAAATGGATAGTGAACCTGAGCAAATGGCATTGAGCCAGACTCAAACCAGCAGTCCAGAACCTCTGGAACTCTGCGCATCATGGACTTTCCGGTCGGATCGTCTGGGTTTGGGCGGACTAGATCATCGATCACTGGTCGGTGGAAATCGCTTGGGCGGACGCCGAAGTCGGCCTCTAGCTCATCCAATGATCCATAGACATCGATTCTTGGGTAGTTGGGGTCATCTGATTTCCAAACCGGAATTGGTGCACCCCAGAATCTGTTGCGGCTAATCGCCCAGTCTCTGACGTTCTCGAGCCATTTGCCAAAGGCGCCGTTTTTAGTGTGCTCAGGAACCCAAGTGATTTCCTGGTTCAGTTCCAGCATGCGATCACGCAATCTGGTGGTTTCAACAAACCAAGACGAAACCGCCTTATAGATCAGCGGATTCTTGCAGCGATAGCAGTGCGGATAGGAGTGAACATAAGAGGCTTGACGGAAGAGTCTTCCCATCGCCTTGAGGTCTTGGGTAATTGGCTTATTAGCCTCAAATACGTGCTGACCAACATAGCTCGAGATGACGGAGTTGTATTCGCCACGTTCGTTGATTGAAACATAGGTTGGAATCCCGGCGGCAGAACAAACATTCTGATCGTCTTCACCATAAGCCGGAGCTTGGTGAACGATGCCGGTGCCATCAGAATCTGCAACATAATCAGCGACCAGGATTTGCCAAGCATTATCAATTTCGAACAGCTCAGGATTTGCATAGAAATCAAAGATTCTTTGGTAGCGAACCCCAGCCAAGTCCTTACCCAGGTAAATTTTCTCGATAGCGATGTCTTTTGCATCCTCGTAGCCAAGTTCTTTGGCATAACCTGCAACCAGGTTTTTAGCCAGCAGGAACTTCTCTGAGGAACCGTTTGCGGAGACGATCGCGTATTCGATCTCAGGTCCTACCGCTAAAGCAAAGTTAGTTGGCAAAGTCCATGGAGTTGTAGTCCAAGCAAGTGCTGACACGCCGTCCAAATCAGTCCTCGGAGCAATAATCGGGAAAGTTACTGTCACCGACTGGTCTTGGCGATCTTGGTACACATCCTCGTCCATACGAAGCTCGTGGTTGGAAAGCGGAGTCTCACATCTCCAGCAGTAGGCCAAGACCTTGAAGCCTTCGTAAATCAGGCCCTTATTGTGGAGCTGTTTGAAAGCCCACAGCACGCTCTCGGTGTAGTTCGTGTCTAGAGTCTTGTAGTCGTTATCAAAATCCACCCAGCGAGCCTGGCGTGTGACGTAGGTTCTCCAATCCTCGGTGTATTTCAGAACAGAGGTCCGGCAAAACTCGTTGAATTTTCCAACACCAAACTTTTCAATCTCTGGGCGGCCCGAGATACCCAAGAGGCGCTCAGCCTCAACCTCTGCAGGAAGTCCGTGGGTATCCCAACCAAATCGGCGTTCAACCTTATTGCCGCGCATAGTTTGGTACCGAGGAACTAGATCTTTTGTATATCCGGTGAGTAAGTGACCGTAGTGTGGCAAACCGTTTGCAAACGGAGGTCCGTCATAAAAAACAAATTCTGGTGCGTCTGAGGCGCTGCGCTGATCAATAGATTCCTGGAAAGTGCCGTCTTTTTTCCAATAGGCAAGCACCTCCTCCTCTAGCTTTGGGAAGGAAGGTGAGGCTACTGGAGACTCATTGGCGCTTCTGTGCTTTGGATACATCACGGCTTTCGGAGGGGTTCTAGAACTTAACAATGTTAACCTAGATGCAGATAGATAACCCTGGAGACCACCCAATTGACTTCTCAAAAACCGCAGCCACTTAGAAGCGCCAACATTCCCGAGAAAGCATCCGTCGATGGCCTTGAGGCTAAGTGGGTCCCTCAGTGGGAAGATTCCAAGATTCACGCCTTCAATCACAAGGCGGAAAAGAGCAACGTCTTCTCGGTTGACACTCCCCCACCAACCGCTTCTGGCTCCCTGCACGTTGGACACGTATTCAGCTATACCCACACTGATGTGATTGCAAGATTCCAGCGCATGCTTGGAAAAGACGTCTTCTATCCAATGGGTTGGGATGACAATGGTCTACCAACCGAGCGTCGAGTGCAGAACTATTACGGAGTCCGCTGCGACCCAACTCTCGCTTACCAAGAGAACTTCACGCCTCCGTTTGAAGGTGGGGACAATAAGTCATCCAAGGCAGCAGACCAGCTACCTATTTCTCGCAAGAACTTCATCGAGCTTTGCGAGATTCTGACTGAGGAAGATGAAAAGGCTTTCGAAAACCTCTGGCGCAATCTCGGCATTTCAGTTGACTGGGCTCAGACCTACAGAACCATTTCTAAGGATTCTCAGAAGGTTTCTCAACAGGCGTTTTTGAATAACCTTGCCCGCGGCGAGGCCTATCAGGCAATGGCGCCGACACTTTGGGATGTCACATTCAGAACTGCGGTAGCCCAGGCAGAACTAGAGGATCGCGAAATGCCGGCGGCTTATCACCGTGTGGGATTTGATGGCCCCGAGGGCAAGATTTTCATTGAAACCACCAGACCCGAACTCCTTCCGGCTTGTGTCGCACTAGTTGCACACCCAGAAGATGAGCGCTACCAGAACCTATTTGGTCAAATGGCAAAGACTCCATTATTTGGAGTTGAGGTGCCGATTCTGGCCCACCGCCTTGCCCAAAAAGACAAGGGTTCTGGCATCGCAATGATTTGTACATTTGGCGATGTCACCGACGTGATTTGGTGGCGCGAACTAGATCTTCCAAACCGAGCAATTATTGGCTGGGACGGCCGTATTCTCAACGAGGCTCCAGACGTTATTTCAGGAAAAGGCGCCGAGATTTTTGCTGAGCTTGCCGGCAAAACTGTCTTTTCCGCAAAAGAGATCATCGTCAAGATGCTGCAGGAATCTGGCGACATGATTGGCGACCCTAAGCCAATTTCCCACCCGGTGAAGTTCTTTGAAAAGGGTGACAAGCCGCTAGAAATCGTTTCTACCCGCCAGTGGTACATCACAAACGGAGGAAAGGACAAAGATCTTTCCCAAGAGCTAATTTCAAAGGGCAAGGACCTGGAATTCCACCCAAGCTTTATGCGAGTGCGACTAGAGGACTGGATAAACGGACTCAATGGTGACTGGCTAATCTCACGCCAGCGATTCTTCGGCGTTCCAATCCCACTCTGGTATGCGCTGGACGAACACGGCAATCCTGACTATGACAAGGTCTTGACCCCAGACGCTAGTCAGCTTCCGGTTGACCCATCGATTGACGTGCCAAACGGCTACAGCGAGGCTCAGCGCGGTGTTCCAGGTGGATTCATTGGTGAGCACGACATCATGGACACCTGGGCGACATCCTCTCTAACTCCGCAACTTGCTGGCGGTTGGCTAACAGACCCAGAAAAGTTTGAGAAGGTTTTCCCATTTGATGTTCGCCCTCAAGGTCAGGACATCATTAGAACCTGGTTGTTCTCAACCCTTTTGCGATCAGAGCTTGAGCACAAGACGCTGCCTTGGAAGCACGCTGCAATCTCGGGTTGGATTTTGGATCCTGACCGCAAGAAAATGTCCAAGTCAAAGGGAAACGTTGTAGTTCCAAACGAACTTCTGGAAACCCATGGGTCGGATGCCGTTCGCTACTGGGCAGCCTCGGCAAGACTTGGAACCGACGCCGCATTTGACGAGGGTCAAATGAAAATCGGACGCAGACTTGCAATCAAGCTTCTCAATGCTGGTCGCTTTGCTCTCAGCTTCAACCTTCCAGACGGCGTGACCGAGGTCACCCAAGAGCTTGACAAGCAAATGCTGGCCAAGCTTGCCGAAGTAATCGAGGTTGCCACCAAGGCGTTTGAGGACTTCGATCACACCAAGGCTCTAGAGACCACAGAGACCTTCTTCTGGTCCTTTACCGATGACTACCTTGAACTAGTCAAAGAACGTGCCTACTCGCAGCCAGGTTTTAGCGATGAGGAGATTGGCTCAGCGGTAATCGCCCTGCGAATCGCGCTCACAAACCTTGCCGGTCTGTTTGCACCGTTCTTGCCATTTGCTGCCGATGAACTTTGGTCTTGGTGGCAGGAGGGATCTGTGCACTCTTCTCCATGGCCAAAGGCAAGCGATGTCACCGAGTCGCGCGATTCCAGTCTCTTGAGATATGCCCGCGAAGCTCTGACCATGGTTCGAAAGACTAAGAGCGATGCGAAGCTATCGATGAAAGCGGAAATTGCAACGCTTACCATTTCGGGCGACACAAAAATGCTTGAACTGATTTCGAAGGACCTAAAGGCAGTCGGAAAAATTCACAATCTGGAAATTGTTTCAGGTGACGAATTGGCAATTACGAATCTGGAGTTCCAAGAACAGGAATAATCTGGTGCAATGACCAATCCGCTATTTGCACCAAGCACTCTTGAATATTCCCTTCCTGATTTCGCAAATCTAAAAGACGAACACTTCGCACCGGCGTTCGACAGGGCAACTGCGGCGCACAACCTGGAAATCCAAGCAATCCTGGAACAGCTGCAGGTAACCTTCGAAAACACCTTGGTCGCATTGGAAAAATCTGGTGGCTTGCTGTCACAGGTTATGCACGTTTTCTACAACAAGTCTTCCAGCGACACCAACGAGCAAATCCAAGCACTAGAAAAAGAACTCTTCCCCCGCTACACAGCCCATAACGACGCGATTCTGCTCAATCCAGCACTATTTGAACGCCTCACTAAATTGGAACAGGCTCAAGAAGAGGGCTCTTTGTCACTTGATCCAGAAAGCCAGCGGCTGCTTGCAAAGTATCTCGAGGATTTCAGGTTTGCCGGAGCGGAACTGAGCGAAGCCCAGCGGGACAGAGTCAAAGAGATTAACGAGCGCTGCAGCACCCTCGAATCAGAGTTTGATCAAAAAGTTTTGGCAGATGCCAATGATCTGGCTCTCAACTTGCCGGATGACTCGAGGCTTTCGGGACTTTCGAAGGATGAATTGTCAGGACTCAGGCAGAGCGCAGCCGATCGGAATCAAACTGGTTACACGATTCCACTCTTGAACTACTCGGGCCACCCGCTGCTTGCAAGCCTTACAGGCCGCGAGCTTAGGCACGAACTAATGGAGCGCACGCTCTCAAAGTGCTCAAGAGGAAATGAAAATGACACATCCTCGGTTATAAAAGAGCTTCTGACTCTCAGGCAAGAAAAAGCAAAGCTGTTCGGCTACGCAAACTACTCCGAATATGTCACAGCCCAGCAGACTGCCAAGTCGCCGAAAAATATCCACGATGTGTTGCGACGAATTGCCCCCGTTGCCCGAAAGAATGCCGAAGCAGAAGCCAAAGAACTCGCAAAGTTCCTCAAGGCAGAGACTGGCACCGAAGACCTGCAATCCTGGGATTGGGACCGCTATACTGAGCAGCTGCGGGCTGAGAAATACGCCATCGACACCGCAGTCTTGAAGCCATATTTCGAGCTCAAGCGAGTTCTTGAGGACGGCGTGTTCTTCGCTGCAGGCAGGCTGTTTGGTCTTCGGTTTGAAAGAAGAACTGAACTAACCGGATATCACCCAGACAACTGGATCTATGAGGTCTTTTACGAAGACGACTCCAAGGCTGGGCTTTACCTATTCGACCCATTCGCTAGAACCTCTAAGCACGGCGGTGCCTGGATGAACAACCTGGTCGACCAATCAGACTTGCTAGGTAAATTGCCGATTGTCGTCAATAACCTAAATATTCCCAAGCCAGCAGCAGGAAATCCTGCCCTGATGACTTTTGATGAAGTGAACACCTTGTTCCACGAGTTTGGCCACACCCTGCACGGCATGCTTTCTAAGGTCACCTACCCTCGCTTCTCAGGCACCAATGTCGAGCGAGACTTTGTTGAGTTCCCTTCCCAAGTGAATGAAATGTGGATGCTCTGGCCAGAAGTGCTCCAGAATTATGCGATTCATCACGAGACAGGTGAAAAATTAGGTCTTGAGTGGATCGACAAGCTCAACGCAACCGAAACCTTCAACCAGGGCTTCGAGACCACTCATTATTTGCAAGCTGCAATTCTAGATTTGGCCTACCACGAAGCAGAATCAGTTCCAGAAAACCTTGTCGAATTCGAAGCCAAGGCAATCGCTGACTACGGTCTGGACTTTGCCGCGGTTCCAACCAGATATAAGACCAACTACTTTTCTCACATCTTCGCCGGTGGATACTCTTCCGGTTACTACGGCTACATCTGGAGCGAGGTGCTGGATGCTGCGAGCGTGAACTGGTTCAAGGCTAATGGTGGGCTTACTAGAGAAAACGGTGAGCGATTCTCAAAGGGCCTTCTATCCAGGGGTGGTTCGGTGGATTCAATGCAACTGGTCAGAGAGCTGCTAGGCGAAGAACCAAGCATCGAACCACTTCTCAAAAGACGTGGGTTGCTCTAAGGATTCTTCCGACCAAGAAGCCAAACCAAAATACCGGCGACAAGCGCCCAGAACGCTCCTCCGATGCCAAGCACGCTGATGCCCGCTGCTCCGATGACGAATGTCACCACAGCAGGCAATCGGAGCGAATCATCAAGCACTGAAGTCTTAAGCGAGTTGGCAAAAGTATTTATCAATGCAATGCCCGCCAAGGCCAAAAGCAACTCTCTTGGAACGGCCAGCACAAAGGCTGCGAAAGCAGTAGTGAAAATGGCGAAGAGAATGTAGACCACTCCCCCAAAACTTGCCGCGATGTAGCGACGGTTGGGGTCTTTGGCAGCATGAGAGTCTGCGTTTAGGGCCGCCGTAATAGCAGCCAGATTTAGACCAAAGCCACCAAAAAATGCAGTGACTACAGATCCGAGTCCGGTGACGGTCAAAACCTTGCCTGCTGGCAATTGATAACCGAGTGAACTCATAATCGCAAGGCCGGGCAGATTCTGAGATGCCATGGTGATCAGATAAAACGGGATTCCAATAGCGATGATTGCGCCAATCTCAAACACCGGCGAGATTACTTCCACCTCTGGCCAGAAAGCCCCTGGCGAATATCCTGCAGCCTCTGGCGATAAGCCGATCAGAACAAACCCAAGCGAAATAGCAACAGGTGATGCCCAAATCGGCAGAAAGCGATTGAGTATCAGCCAAGAAATGACTACCGGCATTATCAACACCGGATAATCGACTGCAGCATGAACCGTCGATGCCACGAACGGAAAAATAACCCCAGCAAGCATTGCCGCCGAAATCTGTGGCGGAATCTTAGAAACCAATCGCCCCATCGAAGGCCACAGCCCGGTGAGGATAACCAAGAAGCTCGAAAAAATAAACGCACCAACCGCAGCATGGAAAGACATTCCTAGGCCGGCAGAAGAGGCCAAGAAGGCAGCTCCCGGGGTAGACCATACGATACTCACCGGCATTTTCAACCACATGCTCAGCCCAATAGAGAGCACTCCGTAGCCAAGAAGCATGATGGCTATCGCGGTTGAAATCTGCGCGGGGCTTGCCCCCATTGCAGCAAGACCGGCGATTGCAATACCGAATGTAGCTACAGATCCGGTTGTGGAGGCAACCGCTCCTGCGATGTATGGAGCTAGGGTCTCGTGGCGGGAGCTAATTTTTTAGACCTAGGCCGTCTTGTCTTTGAGTCTTGCAATCGGAGGCAAAACCTCAGGCAAAGTCTTTGACTTCGCAATTTCCTCAGTGATTACAACCCTGCCGTGTTCCTCAGAACCCGGAATTTCGAACATGATTGGACCGAGAATCTCTTCGAGGATTGCGCGAAGGCCACGAGCTCCGGTCTCGCGCTCAACGGCCAAATCGGCAATGTGCTCAATGGCTCCGGGCTCGAACTCTAATTCGAAACCGTCGATCTCAAACATCCTCTGATACTGCTTGATCAGTGCGTTCTTTGGCTCAGTAAGGATTGAAATAAGTGCTGGCTTGTCCAGCTGTTCCACGCTTGCAATTACCGGAAGGCGTCCGATGAACTCAGGAATCAGACCAAATTTACGGAGGTCTTCAGGCTGAACCTGACGATAGACATCTGAGGTATCTGTCTTTTCCTTCAAAGGAGACCCAAAACCGATTCCCTTTTTGCCAGTTCGCTCGCCAACGATCGTCTCGAGGCCAGCGAATGCTCCAGCCACAATGAACAAGACGTTTGTAGTGTCAATCTGAATGAACTCTTGCTGTGGGTGCTTGCGCCCACCCTGTGGCGGGACAGAGGCAACGGTACCCTCGAGAATCTTTAGCAGTGCCTGCTGAACACCCTCTCCAGAAACGTCTCTGGTGATTGAAGGATTCTCGGCTTTTCTTGAAATCTTGTCGATTTCATCGATGTAGATAATTCCGGTTTCGGCCTTCTTGGGGTCGTAGTCTGCAGCCTGCAAAAGCTTGAGCAAGATGTTTTCAACATCCTCGCCAACATAACCGGCTTCGGTAAGGGCAGTTGCGTCAGCCACCGCAAATGGCACATTAAGTCGCTTAGCCAAAGTCTGAGCAAGATAGGTCTTGCCGCAACCAGTTGGTCCAATCATCAAGATGTTAGATTTTGCGATCTCGATATCGTCGTGAGATTTGCCACTCTTGGTAAGCGTCCCAGTGGCGCGAATTCTCTTGTAGTGGTTATAAACCGCCACAGAAAGCTGCTTTTTTGCCTGGTCCTGGCCAATAACGTACTCGTCTAGAAACGCTTTGATCTCTTTGGGATTTGGTAGATCAAGTGACTCTGTACC
The DNA here is from genome assembly GCA_021741585.1 of Aquiluna sp. Lineage (GTDB taxonomy): Bacteria > Actinomycetota > Actinomycetes > Actinomycetales > Microbacteriaceae > Aquiluna. The sequence continues at coordinate 320,036 of JAIOXN010000001.1, forward strand.
CTCGTGAACTGCGGTGCCGAGTTCTTCCTCAATAATCTCGTTGCAGAGCTCAATGCACTCGTCGCAGATATAAACCGATGGACCGGCAATAAGCTTTCGAACCTGCTTTTGGCTCTTGCCACAGAAGGTGCACTTAAGTAGTTCGCTGGTCTCAGACAAAGTCATGTCGAAACTCTATTACTCGGATTCGACTTTATGGCTCTACCTCGCCGCAGGAATTAGCCTTTTCTTGAAGTCAAAACCTGGTCGATTAGACCGTACTCAAGGGCCTCCTGTGCTGTAAGGATCTTGTCGCGGTCAATGTCCTTATTAACCTGTTCCAAAGACTTTCCAGTCTGAGCAGAAAGCGTGCTCTCAAGCCATTCGCGCATGCGCATGATCTCTTTGGCTTGAATCTCAATGTCAGAGGCCTGGCCCTGCCCACCGCCACCCGAGGATGGCTGGTGGATCAGAATTCTGGCGTTTGGAAGCGCAAGGCGCTTGCCTTTCGCACCAGCGGCTAGCAACACAGCGGCTGCTGATGCAGCCTGACCCAAACAAACGGTCTGGATTTGTGGCTTGATGTACTGCATGGTGTCGTAAATCGCGGTTAGCGCAGTGAATGATCCACCCGGAGAGTTGATGTACATGGTGATATCGCGATCTGGATCCTGAGACTCAAGAACTAGAAGCTGTGCCATGACATCATCTGCGGATGCGTCATCGACCTGTACACCCAGGAACACGATGCGGTCCTCGAACAACTTGGTATAGGGGTTGTGGCGCTTGAAACCGTATGAAGTTCGCTCTTCGAATTCAGGCAGAATGTAGCGGCTCTGCGGCATTGCAATTCGAGAGGTTTGAGAATCGAAGTTGTTCATGCTTAGGCCTTTCCTACGCCGGTAACGCTTGATGCGAATTCTTGAATCTGGTCGATGAAGCCGTACTCAAGGGCTTCTTGAGCGGTGAACCAACGGTCCCGGTCGCCATCCAACATGACCTGCTCGACAGTCTTTCCGGTTTGGCTGGCGGTGATAGAAGCCAGCTGACGCTTCATTGACATGATTAGTTCGGCCTGAGTCTGAATGTCAGATGCAGTTCCACCGAAACCACCGTGTGGCTGGTGTAGAAGAACTCTAGTGTTTGGGGTGGCGTATCGCTTGCCTTTGGCACCGGATGAAAGCAGGAACTGACCCATTGATGCACACATGCCGATTCCAACGGTCACGATGTCATTTGGCACGTACTGCATGGTGTCGTAGATTGCCATGCCTGCGGTTATTGAACCGCCTGGGGAGTTGATGTACAAGAAGATGTCCTTCTCGGCATCCTCTGCAGCCAAGAGCAGAATCTTTGCGCAAATCTCATTCGCATTTTCATCGCGAACTTCACTACCTAGCCAAACGATGCGATCTTTTAGAAGACGCTCGAACACGCTGTTTGCCGGCATTTGAGGCATTGCCATAAGAAACTCCTTAGCTATCTAGAACAAAGATAGGTGCCAAGAAGTGATTTTGTGGTCGTGTTCGCCGAAGGCGTTAGCCTTCGATTTCTACCTTCGCACCCTTAGAGTCTGTGATCTCAGCCTGAGCCACTAAGACATCGACTGCCTTGCGACGCGATAGCTCGTCTACGAACAATGGCACCTGACCACCGTCGACGACCTGCTTGATGAATGCGTTTGGCTCCATGCCGTAATTGCGAGAGGAGAAGGCTAGGTACTCGATGAGTTCTTGATCTTCGACCTTGATCTCCTCTTTCTCCACAACTGCATCTAGCAATAGCTGAACCCTGAAGTTCTTCTCAGACTCTTCAGTTACTTCCTTGCGGTGAACATCATCCGCCATGCGACCCTCACCCTCAAGGTGGTGGTCCACTTCGCGCTTGATTGCCTCTTCGGATAGTGGAATCTTTGCGGCTTCAACCAACTGATCAACAATCAGATCGCGAGCCTGAAGAATCTGCTTGCGAACCATTGTCTTCTCAAGCTTCTGCTCAAGATCAGCCTTGAGTTCTGCGATGGTGTCGAACTCAGAAGCTAGCTGAGCAAATTCGTCATCTGCCTTTGGAAGCTCGCGCTCCTTCACTGCATTCACAGTCACGGTTACCTCGGCCTCAACACCTGCCTGGTCGCCACCAACCAACTTGGAACGGAATGTGGTGGTCTCACCTGCGGTAAGAGTTAGAAGCGCTTCGTCAATGCCGTCCAGAAGCTGGCCGGAACCGATTTCGTAAGAAATGTCCTTTGCGGTGTCAATTTCTGAGCCATCAATTGAAGCTGTTAGGTCGATGGTGGTGAAATCGCCATCCTTTGCAGGGCGGTCGACTGTTTTTAGGGTCCCAAAGCGAGCGCGAAGTGCATCTAGCTCGGTTTCGATATCCATCTTGGCAACCTTGACGGTGTCCACCTTGACCTTTAGGCCCTTGTATTCAGGAAGCTTGAACTCTGGGCGAACCTCAACCTCTAGTACTACAACTAGCTCTTTCTCAAGATCTGATGCTGTTGGTGCAGACTGAATATCCGCCTGAGGGGTTCCAAGTGGCTTTAGCTTCTCGGAGATTAGAGCGTCGCGGTAGAAACCATCTAGACCGTCGTTGATTGCCTGAGCGATGATCTGGTCGCGACCTACACGCTGGTCAAGCACCTGAGAAGGTACGTGGCCCTTGCGGAAGCCAGGAATATTCACCTGGGTAGAAACGGTCTTATAAGCGGCATCTAGCGCCGGCTTGAACCCTTCCTTGTCGACCGTGATGGTCAGCTTGACGCGGGTGGGGTTTAGCTTTTCTACGCTAGTTTTCAACGTTTCTCCATGAGTTGATTGATTATTGACCAAATGGTCGGGATGACAGGATTCGAACCTGCGACCCTCTGTTCCCAAAACAGATGCGCTACCAAGCTGCGCTACATCCCGGATCAGTTGACCTCACCTAAATGAGAGCAACCAGGACACTCTACCCCATAGAATGGTGGAGCACCTAACAGTGTTCGCGAGTGTAGCTCAATGGTAGAGCCTCAGTCTTCCAAACTGATTACGCGGGTTCGATTCCCGTCACTCGCTCCAATTACTTCTGGCAAAACCCGCACCAATACAGCTTTCTAGCGGCCATCATTGCAATCGAAACCGGATTTCCACACTGTCTACAAGCCATCCCTTCGCGCTTATAAACCCAATATCTTTCATCTTTTGGCACGGAAACTTTTTGAAAATTTTCTCGAGTTAGCATCACCGAAGTGCGAACTCCAAGTGCCAAAAGATCAACAGAGTCGTCCCAAATTGCGCCCAAAACCTCGTTTGGAACCAAATTTCCAGGAGTAAATGGGCTTAAATTTGCTCGAAATAATATTTCTGCCCGAAAAACATTTCCAATTCCAGAAATCACGCCCTGATCCATCAAAAGTTGCCCAATGGGAACCTTTTTTGCCGATGCTCTGGCAATAAATTCCTCGCGCAATTTATTATCTGAGTCATCCCAAAGCGGATCCGGGCCAAGTCTTTGAAGAATTGATTGATGCGTATCAGCATCAATCAATGAGCAAATAGTTGGGCCGCGCAGGTCAGCCAGGCGATTCTCAACCTGAAATCTCGCACGAACCTGCCCGACCGGTTCTTTAGGTTCACCATTTTGGTAGCTCCATTTGCCATAAATCCCGAGGTGAATTTGCACAATTGACTCTTCAAAGTGCAAAAACAACTGTTTGCCTTTTGGTTGCGCGAAAACAAATTTCTGACCTGAGAGGATTTTCGAGTCGGTGAATCTTCCCTGAGGTGATGTGACTTTTACGGGTTCGTTTAGAAAAAACTCTTCGAACTTATTCGCGCTTCTTTTTACGCTGTGCCCTTCAGGCATTTTTAGTAAAGAACCTCACCGGTTTGCTCGAAGGCTGCAATCTTGAAAATTCTTCGGATATGACGCTCATCGTTAGAAAACGGCGCTCCGATAAAGATTTTGACGAGCTCTAGAACCTCAGCCTGGGAGTGCTGGCGAGCGCCTAGTGCGCAAACATTGGCATCGTTGTGGTCACGGGCTAGCTTTGCGGTGTCAGCATTCCAAATCAGAGCTGCCCTCACCCCGGCAACTTTATTTGCTGCGATTTGCTCGCCGTTACCTGAGCCACCCAAAACTATGCCGAGAGCCTCGATGCCGGCTTTCTGGTCTTCAACGACAGCTTTTGCTGCAGATATGCAGAAGCCCGGGTAGTCATCAAGAGCGTCATAAACCTTTGGGCCGTGATCTACGAGTTCATGGCCTAGAGCAGATAGCTCTCCCACCAAAAATGCGCTCAATTCCATGCCTGCGTGGTCGGTCGCTATATGAATGCGCAATGCGTCTCCTAGATTTTTGGTGCGATAAGCGATATTGCTAAATCAACATTATTGGTTCGAATAAAGACTTCCTGGCCTGAATGTGTTTTTATGCACAGTGCTCTTCCAGAAGAAGGAATGAAAGCGACCTTGTTTTTTGCAAATCGTAACCCGAGCCCGCCGAAATCTTTCCAGGAGATCTTGGCTTCCGAAACTGACTCGATCTCGGAGAACTCCAAAGTTAGAAAAGTAATCCCCCGAAGCTTAATTTTCAGGTTTTTGCCAACAGAAATCTTTGCCGTGCCCATTATGAGATAGGCAACGCCAAATAGAAGAGGCAGGAAGACAAAGTAAAAGCCTCCCCCAACTGCCACGTCCCGAGGATTACTAACCCCGATTTGAATTGCCACGAAATAGACCATTAGAACAAAAACCGCTACAAAGATGCCGACTGCTAAAACCAGCAACAGTCTGCGGATGCTTTGATGCAGTTTTGTAGAAAGAGCCGCAACCGCCCAAATAAGTGCTGGAATCGCAAAACCAAACCCAGCACCTATGAAGTGACCTTCAAGACCTGCAAAACCATCTGGTGAGCCGGTTGCCCCCCAGTGAGTAGCAAGTGGCCTAGGCAGCAAACCACCTTGGTCGAGAAGCATTACCCAAGCGGCATACAAAGAGATTGGCACCAAGGGCGAAAGCGCAAACAGAATTCTTTTAGTCATCGTTTTTCAAGGCTACTGCGAGTGAATCTCAAAACAATCGAAGCTGTGAAAGCTGTAATGATCACATAAGCCAGAGTCAGCGCTTGAAGCTCTAGCCCCACAAAAATGGGTGCAGCTAAAGCCGCAATTACCATAGAAAACTCACCTCTCGGTATCAAGAAGCCTGTAGCTCGCCATGCGCTCATGCGATCGGATAGATCCCTAGTTACCCACCAACCAACTAGATACTTTCCGGCCACACCCAAAACTGCCAAAAGCATTGCCAACGGTAAAACTGCCGGCAAATCTGCCGGATTGGTTGTGATGCCAAAAAAGAGGAAGAAGATTGCTGCAAAAATGTCCCTGATTGGGGAAAGCCTCGCGCGCGCAGTTTCTGCCACTTCACCTGTGAGCAACAGTCCGATCAAGAAGGCTGCGACCACGCCCGAGAATCCGACCATATCTGCAAGACCGGCAGCCAACAACGCGGCTCCGAAGACAGTAAGCAGAAGCCCACCTGGTTCATTTGGATCCAAAACCCGGACCAGCTTTGAAGACCCCTTGAAGCTGATCAAAATAACTAATCCAGTGATTGCCAAAGCAATGCTGACAGAGAGCAATCCGCTCCAGGCTGCTACACCCAGAACCACGGAAGTAAGAAGGGGCAAGTATGGCGCTAGAGCAAGGTCCTCAAAAACCAATACTCCAATGGCTCGTTTGGCAACTTCAGATCTCCGCCAGCCCAATTCCTTAATTAACTGTGCCGCGATACCAGAAGACGAAACATAGGTAATTCCACCTAATGCAAGACCACCGGCAATCCCCCAGCCAAAAACAATGCCGATTATGAACCCCGGAGTTGCATTGGCGAGAAAGTCAATCAGACCCGCGCTTTTTCTCTCCTGAAAGGCCTTTGATAGGTCATATGCGCTGTATTCGAGACCAAGCAACAGCAGCAGCATGATGGCACCGATTTGGGCTCCAGTATTCAAGAACTCCTCAGATAGCGACATCGGGATAAACCCGCCATCGCCAAGCGCCAATCCAATCAAGAGATAAAGCGGAACGACTGAGAATTTAAGTCGGCTGGCAATAAATGCGACGATGCCCAGCACAAGCAATGCAGCGCCAATTTCTGCAAGCAGGGCGGATTGCTCAGGAGTTCCTGAGGTGGCCGCAAAAATGTGTCGCATACCTAATTATCCCGCAGGGTTGAAAACATATTCGGGCATAGAGTTATTGGTAACAAACACTTAACCGAAAAGAGCATCATGCCTGGTGAAAACCTCCTGAGATCAGAGGCCCAAGAGCGCGCAGCTGCCATAAATGTCCACAGCTATTTAATCAAATTAGATGTGAATCAGGGCGATAAGGAATTTCAAAGCGACACCACGATCGTCTTTGACTCTATAAATGAAGGCGCTGAGACGTTTATCGACGCAATTACCGCATCCGTTTCCAGCATTGAACTCAACGGTGAGCCCCTTGATCCCAAAACCCACTCCGATGGTCTGAGAATTTCACTGCCAAATCTCAAAGCCACCAACACCCTTCGAATCATCGCCATGGGCGTTTATTCGAATTCCGGTGAAGGTCTGCACAGATTTGTTGATCCAGCTGACGGCGAGGTCTACCTTTACACCCAGTTTGAAGTTCCAGATGCCAGGCGCATGTTTCCAGTATTTGAGCAACCTGACCTGAAGGCAACCTTTGAGTTTCACGTCACAGCGCCAAGTTCTTGGCAGGTGATTTCGAACTCAACGACACCAACGCCAAAGGTCTCCGGCAAACTGGCCACCTGGGAATTTGCGCCAACTCCAAGGATTTCCAGCTACATTACTGCTTTGATTGCAGGCCCATATTCGGTCTGGCGCGATGAATTGACTTCAAAAGACGGCAGGAAGATTCCCCTTGGCGTTTTCTGCCGTGAGTCCCTCTCCGAGTTCATGGATCCGGAATACATCTTCGAAAAGACCAAGCAGGGCTTTGAGTACTTCGAGAAACTATTTGATTTCCCATACCCGTTTGAGAAATACGACCAACTTTTTGTGCCTGACTTCAACGCTGGCGCCATGGAGAATGCGGGTGCGGTTACTTTCACAGAAACCTACGTTTTCCGATCCGCTGTGACCGACGCGACCAAAGAACGTCGTGTTGTAACCATCTTGCATGAACTTGCACACATGTGGTTCGGAGACTTGGTAACGATGAAATGGTGGAATGACCTTTGGCTCAATGAGTCCTTCGCAGAATATGCCTCCACCTTGGCTACTGCAGAAGCCACCGAATGGAAGGGTGCTTGGACCACATTCGCCTCGCTTGAGAAGAACTGGGCATATCGCCAGGACCAATTACCCTCGACCCACCCGATCGTGGCAACTATCAATGACCTAGAAGATGTTCAGGTGAACTTTGATGGAATTACCTATGCAAAGGGAGCCTCGGTTCTGAAGCAACTGGTTGCGTGGGTTGGCCAAGAGCCATTCATGCGAGGAGTTTCTAGTTATTTCCAGAAGCACCAGTGGCAAAACACCGAACTCAAGGACCTACTTGTCGAACTGGAAAAAGAAAGCGGACGCGATCTAAGCCACTGGTCCAAGCTCTGGCTTGAAACCGCAGGTGTAAATACCCTAAAGCCCGAGATTGCCACTGATTCAAACGGTGTCATCACAAGTTTCAGGGTTCACCAAACTGCAATCAAAGAACAGCCAACCATCAGGCCACACCGCTTAGCGATTGGATTCTTTGAGCTCTCGGCGGGAAGGCTTGAACGAACCCACCGAGTTGAAATCGACCTCGATGGCGAGTTGAGTGAGATCAATGAGCTCGTGGGACAAAAGCTTCCCGATCTAGTTCTCTTGAATGATGATGATCTGGCATACGCCAAGATTCGTTTGGATGAGAATTCCCGCAAGGTTGCGATGGAAAATCTTTCAGGCATTTCAGATTCGCTTGCTAGAACCTTGGTTTGGACTGCAGCCTGGGATGCAGCAAGAGATGCAGAAGCTCCAGCTTCTGATTTCATCGACCTGGTTTTGAATCACATTGGACCAGAGACTGAGTCGACGACCATACTCACGCTTTTGCGCCAATTGGTCACAACTTCCACTCTCTACGTGAAGCCTGAATCAAGAAAATCAACGATTTCAAAGATTGCTGATGGGCTGATTTCTCTTGCTGAGAAGGCAGCAGCTGGTTCGGATTCACAGCTGCAGTTCACCAAGTTCGTTCCGCAGTTTGCCAGCGAAGCAAACCAACTTGATTGGCTAAAAAGCGTTCTTGATGGAAGCAAGGGGCTTGCAGGCTTGGAGATTGACCAAGACCTTCGTTGGGAGCTAATCACCGGCCTTGTTGTTGGAGGTCGTTATGGTGAAGCGGAAATCTCGAACGAACTAAAGCGAGACAACACTGCATCTGGGCAGAAGTTTGCAGCTGCTGCCCGCGCTGGCTTGCCAACTGCAGAGACAAAGGCCGCCGCTTGGCACACCTTGGTAGAGACTCAGGATTACTCAAACACCCTTGTGAACTCAGCCTCCCTGGGATTCGGAAGGGTTCTTGAGACAGATCTACTCAAGCCATACATTGAGAAATACATGGCGTCAGCATTGGAGATCTGGAACTCAAGAAGCTACCAAATTGCTTCTTACCTTCTAGTGAATCTATATCCGATGTCGCTTGCATCAAAGGAGCTTGCAACAGCAACTCAAAAGCTGATTGACAGCAAGGAAATTTCTTCCAAGCCAGCACTAAGGCGCATTCTTGTTGAGAATCTGGCAGGGTTGGAGCGCGGGTTAAAAGCTCAACTAGCCGATAACTAGGAGATATATGGACTTCCAGCAGATCTACCAAGATTGGGCAACACCAATTTCAATCGGCTACATCCTTATTGGGGTTGGTGTGCTTCGCATCGCACTCAAGTTCCTCACCAAGCGCGTCGTGAAAGCGATCGTGAGCGGAGTGAAGAACGCTCAGCGAAAGCAAAATGATGATGAGATGGTCGCCCAACAGCGACTGACTCAACGCACCAAGACAATCGCATCAGTGCTGGACAACATAGCAACCTGGACGATCACAATCACTGCACTTGTGATGATTTTGAGCGAGCTTGGAGTAGATGTCGGTGCATTAATAGCCGTATCGACGATTCTTGGAGCAGCGATTGGATTTGGCGCACAGTCTCTTGTGAAAGACATTCTTGCCGGGATTTTCATCGTCTTTGAAGATCAATATGGGGTTGGCGACTGGGTAGATGTCGGCGATGTTGATGGCGAAGTTGAAAAGGTTGGCCTGCGAATCACCGAACTTCGCGATCTCCATGGCACCCTATGGTTTGTTAGAAATGGTGAGATTATCCGAGTCGGAAACTCCTCGCAAGAATGGGCTAAAGCAGTTCTGGACCTTGAATTTGCCTACGACAACGATGTTGATGAGGTCCAACAAATCATCAAAACCGTTGGGGCTCAAATGGGCAAGTCCGCCGCCTGGAAGAAAGATATTGTTGGCGACTTGGACATTTTGGGCATGCAGAGATTATCGGGTGAGCAATTCGTTCTGAGGCTTTCTGTGAAGACCCTTCCGGGGCGCCAATGGGCAGTCAGCCGCGAACTGCGCAAGCAGCTCAAAGACGCCTTTGACAAGGCTGGTGTGAACCTTTTGCAGGCATCAAAGATCAACCTGGCTAAATGAGTTTTTACGAACGCGTTGGTGGCGAAGCCACCTTTGAAAAACTCACCAGAGTTTTTTATGAGGGAGTAAAAGACGATCCAATTCTCAAGCCGATGTATCCGGAAGAGGATTTAGGGCCGGCCGAACGGCGACTGAGGATGTTTCTGGAGCAGTACTGGGGCGGACCTGACTCATACCAACAAGAACGCGGCCACCCAAGACTCAGAATGCGCCATTTTGAATTCAAAATCAATCCAGCAGCGAAAACGGCCTGGCTTAAGCATATGGAAAAAGCTGTGGACAGCTTAGAGTTGCCTCCGCTTGATCGAGCAGAACTCTGGGACTACCTGGAAAGAGCAGCTACTGCAATGCTCAACACCTTCGAAGATTAGATCGTGCCGACCTTGGCCAGGACGTGCCCAAACCTGGTTGAAAGCCTTAGCCACGCACCCGATCGATAGACCGAGACACTGGTCTGTTTTTCTAAGAATCCAAGGCCATAGAGTGCAAAAGCCGCTCCAGCTGGAATGCCGTTGGTGCCTTCGATAGCACTCCCCCAGACTTCGAATCTCACCTTGTTTGAGATTGATACTCCAATCGATTTCCCAAGCGCTTCGGCTACCTTTGCAATGCCAGACTCTGCACTGTCCTGAAATACTTTTGAATCAATTTCTCCGATTGAAACCCAACCCTCTTGAGGTGCCGAGACCCCTCCCCAGGCGGCCTTTTTCACAACAGGAGGAACCGCTAAGTCCAACCTTTGAGAGCCTTCCAATAATGCAATGCGCTCCAGGATGCTGGAGATTTCAAAAGCTGAATCCAATTCATGCGGACTTGCCAACTGTGCAATACGCATCCCGAGAATCTTCGGGCCAGTGCCCATAATGGCCGAATCAAAAATTGGACTTACTGTGACTGTGAGGATGTTCCCATGGGCCCTGAGCCTCACCATTCCAGTTTCGTCAAGTTTTTTCGCTCTAGTCAGAAACGAACCAAGGTCGCGAATGTCGTCAAAGTCTTGAAAAAGAAGATTGGAAGTCATCGCTCCTAAACTAGCTAAAGAATTGAGGCAAAAATGCATGAACCAAATATTCCGATTGATCCGGTTGCGGATCTGGTTGATGTGCTGGATCTGAAGCGAATATCCGAAACTGAGTTTGTTGGTCGAACGCAGTGGATGCCACACGGCAGAGTCTTCGGAGGGCAGGTGCTTTCCCAAGCACTAACTGCAGCGCAACAAACCGTTCAAGAAGGTAGGAACGTCCATTCCCTTCACTCATATTTTTTGAGGCCAGGAGACGTGAAGAAGGAGATTCGCTTTTCGGTTGAAGTTTTACGTGATGGCCGCAGTTTTAGCGCCCGAAGGATTCATGCCCTTCAAGACGATGTCCCGATTTTTTCAATGATCGCCTCCTTCCAAGACCCCGATAGCGGAATCGAACATCAAGACCAAATGCCTCAGGGGGTCCCTAAACCCGAGACTCTTCCTTCGGCGATTGAAATTCTTGGCTCGCTCGATCATCCAGCAGCCAAGTATTGGTCAAACGCCAGGCCATTTGATATTCGCCACGTTGAAGAGCCGCTGTATCTAAAACCGGCCAACCCAAGGACGTCAAATCAGATGATTTGGTTCAAAACCTTGAGTGCGTTGCCAGAGAGCCAAAGACTTCATGAGGCAGCCCTGGCTTATGCATCTGACTATTCGATTCTCGAACCAATCCTTCGGCAGGCAGGTCTTTTCTGGGCGCACCCAGGACTCTCCTCTGCAAGCTTGGATCACGCGATGTGGTTCCACAGGCCCGCAAAAGCAGACCAGTGGTTGCTTTACGTGCAAGAATCCCCAAGTTCCCAGGGCGGTCGCGGGCTTTCAATAGGAAAAATCTTTGACCAGCAAGGTTCACTAATTGCAACCATTGCCCAAGAGGGCATGGTGAGGATTCCAGAAGCTTCCTAGTCGCGAGTCAGGCGGCGGTAGGTTGAGCGGTGAGGCTTTGCTGCCTCTGCACCCAATCTTGAAATCTTGTTCTCTTCGTAGGACTCGAAGTTACCTTCAAACCAATACCATTGGTCCGGATTTTCATCGGTGCCCTCATAAGCCAGGATGTGAGTTGCAACCCGGTCCAAGAACCAACGATCGTGGGTGATGACAACGGCGCAACCAGGGAATTCCAGTAGAGCATTCTCCAAAGAAGCCAAAGTCTCAACATCTAGGTCGTTTGTCGGCTCATCCAAAAGCAACAGGTTTCCACCTTGCTTCAAAGTCAAAGCTAGATTCAAGCGGTTACGCTCACCACCGGAGAGAACTCCAGCTTTCTTTTGCTGGTCGGCGCCCTTGAAACCGAAGGCAGCAACGTATGCGCGCGATGGCATTTCTACCTGGCCGACCTGCATGTAGTCAAGCCCACCAGAAACTACTTCCCAGAGTGACTTGTTTGGATCAATGCCCTCGCGGGACTGGTCAACATAGCTAATCGAAACGGTTTCACCGATCTTGAGCTCTCCTGAATCCAGCTCATGCAATCCAGTGATGCACTTGAAAAGTGTTGACTTTCCAACACCGTTTGGGCCAATAATTCCCACAATTCCATTTCTAGGAAGAGTGAAGCTTAGGTCTTTGAACAGCGAACGACCCTCAAAGCCCTTTGCAATCTTTTTGGCCTCGATAACGATGTTTCCAAGGCGTGGCCCAGGTGGAATCTGAATCTCTTCGAAGTCCAACTTGCGAGTCTTATCGGCTTCGGCTGCCATCTCCTCATACCTAGCAAGACGGGCCTTGGATTTGGTTTGCTTGGCTTTGGGACTTGATCGAACCCACTCGAGTTCATCTTGCAAGCGCTTTGCTAGCTTGGCGTCCTTCTTGCCTGCAACCTCGAGGCGCTCAGCCTTCTTTTCAAGGTACGTGGAGTAGTTACCCTCGTATGGATAGGCACGGCCTCTATCTAGCTCAAGAATCCACTCTGCAACATTGTCTAGGAAGTACCTATCGTGAGTAACGGCAAGTACCGCGCCCGGATACTTGGCTAGGTGCTGCTCAAGCCAGAGCACGCTCTCGGCATCCAGGTGGTTGGTTGGCTCATCTAGCAGAAGCAAATCTGGCTTCTGGAGAAGCAACTTACAAAGTGCAACGCGTCTGCGCTCTCCACCGGATAGGTGGGTAACCATTTCATCCCCTGGTGGGCAACGAAGTGCGTCCATTGCCTGTTCAAGCTGGTTATCCAAATCCCAACCATCGGCCGCATCGATTGCTTCTTGGAGGGTTCCCATTTCGGCCAGAAGCTTGTCGTAGTCTGCGTTTGGGTCAGCCAGTTCAGCTGAAATCTCATTGAATCGATCCAGCTTGCCTTTGAGTTCAGCAACTGCCTCTTCAACGTTTCCTAAAACTGTTTTTTCTTCGTTGAGAGGTGGCTCCTGCATGAGCATGCCAACCGAATAGCCATCCGCTAAGCGCGCTTCACCATTGGAAGGACTGTCCATGCCGGCCATAATCTTTAGAACTGAAGACTTACCTGCACCGTTTGGTCCAACCACACCGATTTTCGCTCCGGGGTAGAAGGCCAAAGTGACGTCATCAAGAATCACCTTGTCGCCATGCGCCTTGCGCGCCTTGATCATCTGATAAATAAACTCAGCCACTTGAAATCCTTTGGATAGAGCGTGGAAAATCCCTCTTCGCCACTTGCTTCGGATAGTTTATCCGACCAATTTGGGGCCAATGCCCACCTAATGCTTGCGACGAAGAGGGATTTGGGTGAGCCTGAACGCTTGGGGGATATTCAGGCTCGCGGTTGCCTAAGCAGGCTGTAGCTCGGCATCCGATTCTTCAAACTCTTCTTCGTCGTCGTCAATCTCCACAATTGGTTTTGAGATAACTCGCTCAAAAACGCTTGTACCGAAGGTTAGGTCGTGACCAAGAGACTCGGCCTCGATTTCAATTGTGGTTCCTGTTCGCTCGCCGTTATCCCAATCGCGGACCTTGATTCTCCCGTTCACGACAATCCGATCCCCTTTGTTTATCGAGAGAGCCGTGTTACTTGCAAGCTGCCTAAAGGCGGAGACTGTGAACCAGTTTGTCTCTGCATCGATCCAGCTGTTTGTTTCGCGGTCGAAGCGGCGCTGAGTGGATGCAAGCCGGAAACTTGTGACCGAGAGCCCGTCTTTGGTTATGACATTTCGTGGGCTAGTTGCAACTAGCCCGCTTACCGATAATTGATCTGACATTTTTGCCTTTCTGAGATTTGGTTCACTCAGTGTTGCAAGGCAGAATTCGGTGCAAAAGCCCTTTTGGAAATCTGTGGATAACTATCTGCAGATACTCGCTGTTAGCGAAGAAGGTGCGTGAATTTGGCCCTAACTTTTGCAACCTTATGTGCAACTACAGCCACGCAATATCCCTGATTTGGGTTCTTGGCAAAAAAGTCTTGGTGATACTCCTCAGCTTCAAAAAATGGGCCAAGTGGTTCAAGCGTTGTGACAATCTTGTCCCCCCAGATTTCCTTGGCACGCTCGATGCTCTGAGAAAAGAATTCTTCCTGTTCAGCTGAATCAAAGAACATTGCCGAGCGATATTGTGTACCAACGTCGCCGCCTTGGCGATTGAGTTGAGTTGGATCGTGCAGGGTAAAGAAAATGTCCAGGATTGCCTCAGTAGAGATGACTGCTTCATCGAACTCAATGCTGACAACTTCTGCGTGATCTGTGTTGCCGTCGCAGACCTGCTCATAGGTTGGGTTGGCAATCTTGCCACCGGTGTAGCCACAAGTGACATCTTGAATTCCCTTGAATTGCGAATAAGCGGAATCTAGGCACCAGAAACAACCGCCGGCTAATACAAATTTGGTCATGTGAACCTAAACTTTCTATCGATTGCTTCTGTTCCCATTTCGGCAACAAAGCGATTCGGATAGGAAAATCCTAAGTGACCCAGAAACACCCGACTCTCGGAGTCTTTTTTGCCCTCACGGCAGCGCTGCTATTTGGGCTCAACGCATCAACCACCAAAGTAATAATCCAAACCGGGATGAGCCCGGAGCAAGTTGTCTTTGTTAGGTCTCTGTCTGCATTCACCTTGGCGCTGCTGTGGGCGCTTTTCGCAAATCGTAAATCCCTCAAGATTCCGGGCAAACTAATCCCGAGAATCATTCTCCTTGGAGTGGTTGGTGTTGGCATGTTGCAGTGGACCTATTCACTTGCGGTAGTAAAGCTCCCGGTTGGAATTGCACTATTGATTGAGTACACCGCTGTGCTGTGGGTGCCGATAATCGCCCTGGTTTTCTTCAAGGAAAAGGTAAACCGAAAAATTTGGATTGGCGCCGCTCTAGTACTTGGCGGTCTAGCCGTGGTTGCTCAGATTTGGGACACAGAGCTCGATCCAGTTGGAATCCTTTTTGGGCTTGCCGCAGCAGCCTCACTTACGACCTACTTCATCACCGGTGAGCGCGTTCAAAGAATCCTGCCGACGAATGTGACCATGGTTTACGGCATGGGAATTGCAACCCTGTTCTTTTTGCCTTTCTCGAATTGGTCGACATTTGATTTCTCAAGGCTTACAGGTTCAATTGACCTCTCTGGGAACCTGGCCGGCACACAAGCGCCGTTGTGGCTGATGCTGATTTGGCTAGGAGTAATGGGGAGCTTTTTGCCGATGGCCTTTAGCTACCTGGCACTGCGTCACCTCAGCGCCACCATCGTGGGAATAATCGCCACCAGTGAAACTGTTCTTGCCTTTGCCTTCGCTTTATTGTGGCTTGGAGAGGTGATTTCACTAACCCAAGCCCTCGGGGGTATCGTGGTTGTATTGGGCATCCTGATTGCGCAAACAGCCAGGAAGCAAAAAATATTGAAAGTAGTTGAATAACTCATGGCGACAGTTGACCTCACCCTAGAAACATTTGAAACCACCATCAACCAAGGCGGTATCACCCTTGTTGATTTTTGGGCAGAGTGGTGTGGTCCGTGCAAGATGTTTGGACCAATCTTTGAGAAGGCTTCTGAGTCTCACCCTGACGTCAAGTTCGCCAAGGTTGATACCGAAGCAAACCAAGAACTCAGTGGCATGGCAGGAATCTCATCCATTCCAACTCTGATGATCTTCCGCGATGGAATCTTGCTTTTCAACCAAGCTGGTGCTCTACCAGCTCCAGCTCTTGAAGACATCATTGGCAAGGTCAAAGAACTAGACATGGACGCAGTCCGCGCCGAGATTGCCAAACAAGACTCCCCTGAGGCTTGAGAAACAATTCACTAGCAATGCTGGCGACCATCGCCGGCATAGGAATCCTGGCCTGGTGGGTCGGCTTTTTTGATCCAGAAACCTGCGTCCCTGAGGCTCAACAGGCTGGTTGGACCTCTTGCGAAACAATTGCCCGGGAGAGAACCATCGCACTCTGGGTGCTAGTTTCGGTCACGATTCTTGGAGCTGTTATAACTCTGATTCGCAGGCCCAAGAAAAAACGCTAGAGCAGCGAACCGGTCTCAACCAAATCAAGTTCTGGGAAAGCTAACTTGAGTGCTTGGTGAGTGATCTTTCCCTCGTGTGCGTTTAGGCCCAGAGCCAGTGCTGCATCGTCCTGAAGCGCCTTCTTCCAACCCTTTGACGCCAAAGCAACCACATAAGGAAGCGTGGCGTTTGTTAGCGCAATGGTTGAAGTTGCAGGAACTGCCCCTGGCATGTTTGCCACGCAGTAATAAAGAGTGTCGTGAACCTCAAAGGTCGGGTCATCGTGAGTAGTTGGGCGAGAGTTCTCGAAGCAACCACCCTGGTCAATTGCGATATCAACCAGAACAGCACCCTTTTTCATGGATTTAACCATTTGGTCGGTGACCAACTTGGGCGCCTTCTCCCCCGGGATAAGAACAGAGCCAATAACCAAATCAGCGGTCTTTAGCTGTGCAGCAATCTCGAAAGAGTTTGAGGCCCTGGTGTGGATTTGTGATGAGAAGCGAGCATCCAGCTCTCGCAACCTAGGCAGAGAATTGTCAATGATCGTGACATCAGCACCCATTCCATGAGCTACCAGTGCTGCCTCGGTTCCAGCTGCACCGCCGCCGATAACTACGACCTTCGCTTTCGGGGTACCTGGGACACCTCCCATAAGGATTCCCGAGCCACCTTGAGTTTTCATTAGTTGGTATGCACCGATCTGAGCGGAGAGTCTGCCGGCAACTTCGCTCATAGGCTGCAATAACGGCAACTGGCGGTTTTGAAGTTGAACAGTCTCATAAGCGATTGCAGTTACACCTGAATTCAAAATTGCATCAGTGCAAACCCTCGATGCCGCTAGGTGCAAATAAGTGAAGAGAACTTGGCCCTTGCGCATTAAAGGATATTCCTGAGAGATTGGCTCCTTGACCTTGACGATCATTTCTGCCTTTGCCCAAATCTCGTCAGCGGAGTCCAAAATGCTCGCACCGGCGGAAACGTAGTCCTGGTCGCTGAAGGTAGAGCCGATTCCTGCACCCTGCTCGATAATTACTTGATGTCCGCGGGAAACCAGCTCGTGAACCCCGGCAGGGGTCATGGCAACGCGATTCTCATTATTTTTGATTTCTTTTGGGACACCGATAAGCATTTTCATCCTTTGGATAATTTCTTAGATTTTCCCGAATAATTCGGAAAATTAGTTTGAATTTGATTTTTATGCGTATATTTCTCTTTATCCTGCACAATTAACGCAAAGTTAGGTTCAAATTATGGAGCAGCCGAAGAATATTCAGGACTACCCAGAGCTTGATTCGATTGATTTGGCGATTCTTCGAGAAATGAATAAAAACGGCCGAATTTCGAATGCCGATTTGGCAGAGAAGATTGGCCTTGCGCCATCAACCTGCCTTGGCAGAGTGAAAGCCCTAATTGCAGCCAAGGTCATTACCGGATTCAGCGCGGAAATTGCACCCCAAGCCCTTGGCTTCGAACTTGAGGCTCTCATTTCAGTAACACTCCGCGCTGGGGCTCGAGCCAATCTGGCGAGTTTCCAAGAGCAAATGCGGAAGCACCCATCGGTTGTGCAGGTGTTCTTTCTTGGAGGAACCGAGGATTTCATCGTTCACGTTGCGGTTCGAAACTCCGACGAAATCCGAGAGTTTGTCCTCGAACAACTGAGCAACAATGCATCCGTTGCGAACACCCGAACAAATATTGTTTTCGATCACTTTCATAAGGGACCTATAGCGTAGTTAGACTTTGGCGGTGGCCAAAGATGACTCAAGAGAATTACCGACTCCGGATTCCATGCACCAAACCGGTGCAGGAGTAGAGCTTCGCCACAAAATTCTCCAATACGCCCAAGAGCGAATTGACCTAGACCCGGCTCCACTTGACGGCCCTAAATCCCCCGCAGACTTATTTGCACTTGCCGGAAAGACAATCACGGAAGCCGGCTTGGGTGGTGAAAAGTCTCTGGAAATCTTTGCCGAAGTTCTTGCGCCGTCAACCATTTCAACCGACCATCCGAATTACCTCTCTTTCATTCCCGCAGCACCAACCGAGTTGGCAACTTTGTTCGATCTTGTGGTTTCAGCTAGCTCCATCTATGGCGGATCCTGGATGGAAGGCGCTGGGGCGGTTTATGCCGAGAACCAAGTGCTCAGTCTTTTGGCCGACGAGTGTGGTCTTGGCGAGAATGCCGGCGGGTTATTTGTTCAAGGTGGAACTCTCGGCAACCTCTCCGCGCTTGTGACCGCTAGAGAAAAGGCAATCAACGAACTTGGCGAGCATAAATGGGCGATTATTTGCTCATCTGAATCGCACTCTTCGATCAAATCTGTCGCAAAAGTCATGGGCGTAAAAACCTTTGCAGGTGATGCCGGAAGTTCCGGCTCCCTGAGCAAGGCGGCGGCAGCGAAGGCAATTCAAGAAGCCCAAGACAGTGGCTACACACCCTTCGCAATTGTTGGGACTGCTGGAACCACAAACTTTGGAATCCTGGATGACCTAAATGGAATCGCAGAATTAGCCAAAGAGCATTCGCTTTGGTTCCATGTGGATGGCGCCTATGGCCTGGCTGGGATTTTGGTTCCAGAGCTAAAGCACCTATACAAAGGTGTGGAGCATGCCGACTCATTTATTGTCGACCCGCATAAGTGGCTCTATGCACCATTTGATGCCTGTGCATTGGTTTATGCCGAGCCAAAATATGCCAAGGCTGCACACACCCAACACGGTGAATACTTAGAGATCCTGAATGACTCCGGGGATTTCAACCCAAGCGACTACGCGGTAAATCTGACCCGCAGGGTCAGAGGCCTACCGCTTTGGTTCTCCATGGCCAGTCACGGAGTTGGTGCCTATAGGACCGCCATCGCATCAAACGTCGATCTTGCTCACAAAATCGCCAAAGACGTCCAAGACCGCAGCTACTTGCGCTTGGTTCGCAATCCTCAGCTCTCGGTGGTGGTGTTTGAAAGACTCGGCTGGGATACCAAAGACTATGAGGACTGGTCTGCGAAATTACTTGCCGAGCAGTTTGCTTTTGTGGTTCCATCAAGCCATCAGGGCAAAACCAATACCAGATTTGCAATCGTGAACCCGACCACAAAATACGAAGACTTATTAACCATCCTTGATTCAATGGAGTAATGATGAAGCTCACAATCGCACCGCAACTGGATTCCCCCGCTAGAAAGCGTCCTGCAGAAAGAGCTCCAATTCGAGTTGGATGCGTGCAGGTGAGCTGGCGAAATGATCCGCTCGAGCACAAAGCAAACCTTGAGAATGCGATTCGGATAGCTGCCGATAACGGCGCGGAGATTGTTTTCCTGCCAGAACTGACTCTCAGCCGCTACCCCGCAGATGTTTGTCCAACCGGAGTCCCCAGTGAAACGGCAGAACCACTTTTAGGTGGTCCAACCCAGAGCTTTGTTGCCGAATTAGCCAAGGAGCTTGGAATATACATCCATGCATCTTTGTATGAGGACACTGGATTTGAGGATGGTCGCGGCTTGAACACTGCGATTGTGGTTAACCCGGATGGCAAGCTCCACGGCAAAACCCCAAAGCTTCACATTCCAGTCACCGAAGGTTACTTCGAGGATAAATATTTCCAAGAGGGTCCCAGCAAGGAACCTTATAAAACTGTTGACCTACCGCTTGCTGGAGAACCGGTTTTGGGAATGCCAACTTGCTGGGATGAATGGTTTCCAGAGGTTGCAAGGTCTTACGCCCTTCAAGGCGCAGACATACTTTGTTATCCCACCGCTATTGGCTCCGAGCCAGACCACCCCGATTTTGACACTGAACCACTTTGGCGACAGACAATCGTTGGCCACGCAATTGCAAATGGGCTATTCATTGTGGTGCCCAATCGCTGGGGCAACGAGGGGCTGGTGTCTTTCTACGGCAGCTCGTTCATTGTCGATCCATATGGCAGAGTGATCGCAAGGGCGCAGCGTGAAGGCGATGAAGTCCTGATTGCAGATCTTGATCTTGACCAAAGAAGAGACTGGTTAGAGCTGTTTCCATTCTTTGGCACCCGTAGACCTGACACCTACGGGTTAATAACTAACCCAAGAATCAATCCAAGGACCGAGTCCGGGCTTGGAGAAAACGGTGGCATACCGGGACTCCAAAAATGACCTTCCGAATGCCTGCTGAGTGGGAAAAACACTCCAAGACAATCCTTGCATTCCCCACCGCTGGTTACACACTCGGCGACACCGAGGCTGAACACGAAGCAGCGAGAAAAACTTGGGCCTCCGTTGCCAATGCGGCCAGCGAGTTCGAGCCTGTAACAGTTGTCTTGAATCCAGGTGATGAAAAGATTGCCAAGAGATACCTTTCCTCGGCAATTGAGCTGATTGACATTCCAATCAACGACGCCTGGATCAGAGACTCTGGGCCAAGCTTCACGGTTTCAAATAAAGGTACCCTCGGAGCCATCGACTGGGTCTTCAATGGCTGGGGCGCCCAAGGTTGGGCAAGCTATGACAAAGACGCAAAGCTGGCTAGCACGTTTGCAGCCCATGAAGGAGCTGTGATCTCACAATCCAAGCTGGTGAACGAGGGAGGCGGCTTCCACGTTGACGGCAAGGGAAACTTACTTTTGACCGAAACAGTTCAGCTTGGCAAGGAGCGCAATCCAAATTGGAGCAAGGCAGAGGTCGAAAAGGAACTTCACGCCCAGCTAGGAACCAAAAAAGCAATTTGGATCAAGCGCGGACTGACCAGAGACTACGAAGAATTTGGCACTAAGGGACATATCGACATCGTCGCCTGTTTCACCCCTGATGGCAGAGTGATGTATCACGATCAGAGAAACCCAAATCACCCTGATTATTTGGTTTCCCAAGAGGTTCGTGAGGTTTTGTTGCGAGCTGGCATGCAGACACTCGCAGTTGAGGCGCCCGAAACCCTCAAGGATGATGAGGGCTATGTGGACTACAGCTACATCAACCATTACGTTCTAAACCACGGGGTTTTGCTCTGCAGTTTTGATGATGCGAAAGACAAAGAGACCAAGGCTTTGATGCGCGAGGCCTACCCGGGCAGAGAGATTGTCCTGGTTGACGCACGAGAATTATTTGCCCGAGGCGGAGGAATTCACTGTATTACCCAGCAAGTGCCTGAAGTTTAGGAAAACTCTGGTTTAATAATTCCGAAACAATGATGTGTTCAAATCCTCTCCAACAATCAAAAACCACTTGAAGGGTTACCAAACAATGGCATTTTCATCTCTAAAAAAGCGCCTGGGGGCATTGGCAGCAACTGCCGCAGTAGCGTCTCTTGCACTAACTGGTTGTGCACCTGCGGCCGAAGAATCTTCAGATTTTGGTGAGCTAAGCGTTCAGCTCAGCTGGATCAAAAACGCCGAGTTTGCTGGCGAATACTTCGCTGACTCAAACGGCTACTACGCAGATGCTGGCTTCAGCTCCGTAAACCTAATTGCTGGACCTACTGCAACAACCGCAGCAGTTCTATCTGGTGATGTTTTGGTTGGTCTATCGGACGCTGTAGCTGTAACCCCAGTAATCCTTGAAGAAGGCGCACCACTAAAGATCATTGGCGCTACCTACCAGAAGAACCCATTCACCATCTTGTCTCTAAAAGATGGTGCAAACATCCAGACCGCTCAGGACCTAGTTGGTAAGAAGATTGGTGTTCAGGCTGGTGGAAACGAGACCTTGTTTGATGCCCTATTGGCAGCAAACGGAATTGACCCAACTTCTGTCACCAAGGTTCCTGTTGAGTACGACCCAGCCCCACTAGTAAACGGTGAGGTTGACGGCTTCTTGGCTTATGTCACCAACGAGTCAATCACCGTTGCAAACCTAGGTTTTGAGGTTACCAACCTGCTATTTGCTGACAACGGCTTGCCATTTGTTGCAGAGGCATTTGTTGTGACTCAGGACTCGATCGACAACAACCGTGCAGCGCTGAAGGCATTCCTTTACGCAACCGCTAAGGGTTGGTATGACGCTGTTGCAAACAGCGACGAGGGTGCCCGCCTTGCAGTTGAGGTTTACGGCAAGGACCTAGGTCTAGATATTGCTAAGGAAAAGCAGCAGTCAGCAGCTCAGAACGAGCTATTGGTTGTAACCGATGAGACCAAAGCAAACGGTCTATTCACCATTTCTACCGACCTACAGGGCCAGAACATTGCCACCTTGGCATCTGCTGGCTACACCATTTCGGCAGAGCAGCTATTCGACCTAAGCCTTCTTGCTGAGGTTTACGAAGAACACCCTGAACTTCTGAAGTAGTCTTTTTTCATGAGTTCTTCAAATGCCGCTGCCCAAGACCAAAACGTCTTGGGCAGCGGCATTACCATTTCCGGGCTAAGCAAAGTCTTCAAGCTCGGCAATAAATCTGTCACCGCGCTTGAAGACACAACCCTCCACTCGGACAAGGGCAGCTTCCTATCGCTGCTTGGACCTTCTGGTTGCGGTAAGTCAACAATCTTGCGAATTCTTGCCGGTCTAGAGAGCCCAACCAGCGGAACAGTAACCGTGGATGGCATGGCCCCTAGTGAGCTAAGAAGTGACCACAGACTTGGAATCGCGTTTCAAGATTCAGCCCTTATGCCATGGCGCTCGGTGATGCAAAACATTCGTCTTCCATTTGAATTGGCAAGAGTCTCACCAGATGAAGACCTAATTCGCGACCTAATCAAACTGGTTGGCTTGCAAGGTTTTGAGAATGCCAAACCCGCTCAGCTTTCAGGCGGTATGAGACAGCGCGTCTCTATTGCAAGAGCATTGGTAGTCCAGCCTTCGGTATTGTTGCTCGATGAGCCATTCGGGGCACTGGACGACATGACTCGTCAGAGACTGAACCTTGAGCTTTTAAGAATCTGGACCGAGAAACCGGCGACCACTTTGATGGTTACCCATGGAATTTCAGAGGCCATCTTCCTAAGCGATCAGGTTGCGGTGATGAGCCCAAGACCTGGTCGAATCAAGGAAATCATTCAGGTCGATTTACCGCGTCCAAGAACCCCTGAAATGATGCGAACCCCTGAGTTCCATGCACTTCATGACAGAGCCAGCGATCTACTCTTTGGCGACGTCGCCAACCATCAAGATGACTAGTCTTTCGATCAAGAGCAGAACAAAACTGCCATCCTGGGCGACCGGGCTAATTGGCACATCTTTAGTCATTGGGCTTTGGTGGATTCTAGCTCTCACAGTTTTTGCGTCGGTTGGTGCTAGACCAGATGGCTCTGGGGGAGCAATCCCGACACCTTTTGCAGTGGTTCAAAAACTCTTTGAAGATGGGTTTGAGTTCTACTTCAGAAACGGCTCGGTCACAATTATCGAAGCAGGTCTTGGCTTTTTGTGGGGAAACGGTTTGGCTCTAGCATTTGCGGCAATAGCACTAGTTTTTCCAAAACTAGAGAACCTAACCACCCAAATAGCCGTGATCACCTATTGCATTCCCATTGTTGCAATCGGTCCAATCGTTCGATTGGTGGTTGGAGCACCTGGTTCCGGTGAACCAGCAGGAGCGGCGGTTGTGCTGGCAGCTCTTTCTGTTTTCTTCACCACAATGGTTGGCACTCTCACCGGAGTAAAGCAAACCGATAAGCGAATGCTTGATGTTGTTTCAGCTTATGGTGGCGGAGCTTGGCAGAAGCTTTTCAAGGTTCAACTCTTGAGCGCTCTTCCAAGCATCTTCGCTGCATTCAAAATTGCAGCCCCGGCCGCATTTTTGGGCGCCATCCTGGGTGAATACGTTGGTGGTCCTGATCTAGGTTTTGGGCCTGCAATGGTGAATGCTCAGCAGAGCCTAGAAATTGCAAGAGTATGGGGAGTTGCGCTGGTTTCTGGATTGATTGCCGGTGGAGCCTATGCGCTGTTTGGCTTGATTGGCAAGCTGGTTACACCCTGGGCAAAGTTGGGCGTCAATTGAATTTTAAGCTCGAAGACACCGAAGACAAATCACTGATTGCGGTTCGCAGCAAGGTAAAGCGTGACGCCGCAAGAGAGTACGCAAAGGTTGTTAGTTCTTCAATCACTAATACCTTGATTTCACTTGGAGTGGTAGTGGTCTTGTGGGTGTTTGCCCTCTGGGCTTTCCATGTGACTCCATATATTGGCAAAACCCCTATGGATGTTTTCAACTGGATGTTCTTGATCGAATCAGCTTCGGAGAATAGAGCCCTGGTATGGGAAGCCCTTGGGCAGACCATGTTCGATGCGAGTATCGGGTTTGGCTTTGGGCTCTTTTTTGCAACACTGATCTCAGT
Source organism: Aquiluna sp. (assembly GCA_021741585.1). Lineage (GTDB taxonomy): Bacteria > Actinomycetota > Actinomycetes > Actinomycetales > Microbacteriaceae > Aquiluna. The sequence continues at coordinate 344,363 of JAIOXN010000001.1, forward strand.
AATCTTCGCGCTATCTAAATCTGCCGAGAGTGCTCTGATGCCTATTGCCATGCTCTTGCGAAGCGTTCCATTGATTGCAATGGCACCGATTTTGATTTTGGTATTCGGACGAGCCCAGGTCACTGTGGCGGTTATGGGTGCGATTGTGGTGCTGTTTCCTGCACTTGTGAACATTGTTTTCGGCCTCAGAAGTGCCTCGCAAGCGATGTTGGACGTGTCGACCGTTTACGGCGCCAATAAGCTTGCGGCTCTGAGGTATGTCGCATTCCCATCTTCGCTGCCATCATTCTTTGCAGCCGTGAAAATCTCCGTACCGGGAGCCATTACTGGAGCGCTCTTGGTGGAGTGGTTGGCAACCGGAAGCGGCATTGGCTACGGCATCATTTCCGCGGTTGGTAGAGCTAAAACCAATGAGGTTTGGGCATATGTGGTTGTTATTACCCTGGTTTCGATCATCCTCTACAACCTGGTTGGACTCTTGGAGAACTACGTATTACGTCGCTTTTCACCACAGGTTTGGAAATCTCGTTAAGTATTTGCCAAAACTTTCCTCACAGGGTTTGTTTTTTCTGTATTGTTTTGGCTCTGCCTAAATCGAAAGTGAGTTGATTGTCCGAGCACGCCTTTGGTGCAGCCACACTGCTAGACCCGAACGACCCAATGGGATTGCGCTCAAGCGCACCCTTATTAGATGCGTGGATTAGAGACATCACCTCGGAAAGGTTCCCTTTCCAAATCCCGGGCCACAAAGGCCGCACAGACCTCACCGGACCAGTTGTTGATGGCGATATTCCGGTATTGCCAGGAAACCACCCTCACCGCATCTCCCCTTCGTTAATTCTTGAGGCGGAAGCTCTCGCCGCAGAGCTATGGAAAGCAGATCTTTGCCGTTTTGGAGTCAATGGCTCTACCGGTTCCAACCATGCGGCCGTCATGGCGGTTGCCGGTCCCGGCGAGAAAGTAATTGTTTCTAGAACCCTGCACAAGTCAGTATTGGTCGGCATGGTTTACGCAGGCGTTATTCCAATTTGGGTTAGACCAGAGATTAACCCTGCAACCGGACTGCCTGAGTATTTGCCCTCCTCGAGATTGCGAGAGGTATTAGAACAACACCCCGATGCCAAAGCGGTTTTGATTGGTGAACCTTCGTATGTCGGAACCATGTCGAATATTCCAAGGCTTTCTCAAGTCACACACGAATTTGGAATACCTCTGGTTGTAGACGCTGCCTGGGCTGCTCACTTTGGATTCCACCCAGATCTTCCCAAAAACCCTCTTGATGAGGGCGCCGACATTGTGGTGACCTCGGCCCACAAAACCCTGCCCAGCTACTCTCAGGCATCCTTTGTGCTTGCCAAGAAGGGTTTTGTGGATTTGCCTCGCTTGAACAAGGCTTTTGATTCAACCCAGACCACATCAATGTCTGGAAGAATTCTCGCTTCTATCGACGCAGCCCGGGCTCTAATGCAGCGCCACGGTGAAGAACTAATTGGCCCGGTGATTGCAGCCACGGCTCGCGGCCGAATTGCGCTGCGCGAGGCTGGCATCGGTGTCATTGATGGTGAATATATTGACCCGCTCAAGCTGGTAATTCTTCTCAGCGAAACCGGAGCTGACGGCAATTTGGTTGAAGCGGACCTCCTTGCCGCAAACATCGATTTGGAAATGGCCAATCGCGATGTGATCATCCCGATGATCACCCTCGCTGACACTCCAGAGCGCATTGCGTCCCTGGTGAAGCAAATTATTGAACTGGTCGACAAATACCGCGCTGAGCCAAGAGAGATCAAGGTTGCGGCGGCCTTCTCAATTGAACCCGACGTGGTCATCTCGCCACGCGATGCATTCTTTGCCGAGTATGAGGAAGTGTCCGCGCAGGAGGCAGTTGGCCGCGTGAGTGTTGAGCTGATTTGCCCGTATCCTCCGGGGGTCCCGGTGCTTTCCCCTGGAGAAAGAATCACTCAACAGGCTATGACCGCCCTTCTAGATGCCAGAGACTCCGGAATCCGAATAGCATTTGTTTCAGACCCAACTTTGGAAACCTTCAAGGTGCTGAAAAACAAATAGCAAAGGATGTTCGCAATGAAGCGACAGGAAACCCCGATTGATCTACTAGCCAACGAACTAGTTCTACACCTGGCAAAAAGATCTCCATCCTTTGCTACATCAATTGGATATCCGGGCGGCGAAGCCGACATGGATAATCTTTCTCCTGAAGCATTAGCCCAAGATCTAGCCCACACCAAATCAACCATTGCAAACCTCGAAAAACTAGGAACGCAGGACGAGGTCGATTTTGTAACCAAAGACGCATTGCTGCAAACCCTGCATGGTGAAGCTGCACAATACGAATCCGGACTTGTCTTTAGAGACATGAACAACATCGCATCTCACGCCCAAGGTGCACGTGATGTCTTTGACATCTCCCCCACAGCCACAGAGAGCGACTGGGAGAATCTGGCTCAAAGAATGCGTAAAGTTGGCGCATCTCTAGAGGGATACTCAAGGTCATTGGCGATTGGAGCCAAGAACCAAGACGCTCCAGCCATCAGGCAAATTGAAACCGTGATCGCCCAGGTTGAGCAAATCACCGCCAAGGACGGATTCTTCAGAACCTTTGCGGCATCGGCAAAGCCAGAATCCGGATCTCTCTCTGATTCCCTGAAGAAGGAGATAGTGGAAGCAGCTGAAGAAGCTACCGAAGGCTATGCCGCCTTTGGTGAGTTCTTGAGAAATGAACTTCTTCCGGCTGGAAACAAGGAAGATGCGATTGGTTTAGAGCGCTATAAGTTGCTCTCGGAAAAGTTTCTAGGCGCAAAGGTTGACCTTGATGAAACCTATGAGTGGGGTAAAGAGGAACTAAGCAGAATCATTGCCGAACAAACCGAGGTAGCCAACCAAATCAAACCAGGTGCGAGCGTGGAAGAAGCTGTTGAGTTCTTGGAGAAGGACCCATCGACCAAACTCCATGGCACCGATGAGCTTCAAAAGTGGATGCAAAAACTCAGCGATCAGGCAATTGAAGCCCTTTCGGGAACTCATTTTGAAATTGCCGAACCGATCAAGAAACTTGAGTGCATGATTGCACCGACCCAGCATGGTGGCATCTACTACACCGGTCCCTCCGATGATTTCTCAAGACCGGGAAGAATGTGGTGGTCGGTACCAGTTGGTGTCACCGAGTTTGATACCTGGCGCGAAACCACCACCGTTTATCATGAAGGCGTTCCTGGTCACCATCTTCAGGTCGCACAAGCTACCTATATCAGGGAGACCCTGAACGCATGGCGGCGCCTAGCGTCCTGGACGTCTGGTCACGGCGAAGGTTGGGCGCTATATGCCGAGCGCCTGATGGCAGATCTTGGATTCTTGGATAACCCAGCGGACCGCTTAGGAATGCTGGATGGTCAAAGAATGCGTGCAGCTCGAGTGGTCTTGGACATCGGAGTTCACCTAAAGAAGCCAAAGTTGGATGGAACTGGGGTTTGGGACTTTGACTATGCGCTTGATTTCATGGGTAAAAACGTGAACATGAGCCCAGAGTTCGTCAAGTTTGAGGTCACCAGATACTTCGGCTGGCCAGGACAGGCGCCTGCCTACAAGGTCGGGCAGAGAATTTGGGAGCAAATTCGTGATGACTACGCAGCTCGCAAGGGTGAATCTTTTGACATCAAGGAATTCCACAAAACCGCACTGAATCTTGGTGGGCTTGGGCTGGACACCTTGAGAAATGCGATGGCGAGGGCGTAACCGCTGGTTTTTGGTTACTCTAGAGCCTATGTCTAAGGTTCTTTCTTCTCTCCCAGTTGGTCAAAAAGTAGGTATCGCATTCTCAGGTGGTCTTGACACCTCGGTTGCGGTTGCTTGGATGCAGGAAAAGGGAGCGATTCCTTATGCCTACACAGCCGACCTTGGCCAGTACGACGAAGACGACATCGAATCAATTCCTAGCCGCGCAACCGAGTATGGCGCTGCCAAGGGGAGGCTGATTGACTGCAAGGATTCTTTGGCGGAAGAGGGTCTTGCTGCGATCGCGTGTGGTGCATTCCACATCCGCACCGGTGGCAAGGTTTACTTCAACACCACTCCCCTGGGCCGCGTGGTCACAGGCACTCTCTTGGTTCGTGCAATGCGCGAAGACGGTGCTGAGATCTGGGGTGATGGCAGCACCTATAAGGGCAATGACATCGAGCGCTTCTACCGCTATGGACTTTTGGCAAACCCAAACCTGCAGATTTACAAGCCTTGGTTAGATGCTGACTTTGTGTCGGAGCTTGGTGGCCGTCACGAGATGAGTGAGTGGCTGCAGGAGCGCAAGCTTCCTTACCGCGCTTCCAAAGAGAAGGCTTATTCGACCGATGCAAACATGCTTGGTGCAACTCACGAAGCCAAGTCACTTGAGTTACTAACCACTTCCTACGAAATTGTTGAACCGATCATGGGCGTCAAGTTCTGGGACCAGAGCGTTGAAATTCCAACCGAAGACGTCTCAATAAGATTTACTCAGGGCCGCCCAACCCACATCAATGGTAAGCAAATGTCATCTGCGGTTGATGTCATCATGACCGCCAATGAAATTGGTGGTCGTCACGGGCTTGGCATGAGCGACCAGATTGAGAATCGCATCATTGAAGCAAAGAGCCGCGGCATCTATGAAGCTCCAGGAATGGCGCTATTGCACATCGCATACGAGCGGTTGATGAGCGCAATTCACAACGAAGACACCATTGCTAACTACCACGCAGAGGGTCGTCGCATGGGAAGGCTTTTGTATGAAGGCCGCTGGCTAGACCCACAGACTCTAATGCTTCGTGAATCGATGATGAAGTGGGTAGCAAGTGCAGTAAATGGCACCGTGACACTTCGACTTCGCCGCGGTGATGACTACACGATTGTTTCAACCGAGGGTGAAGGCTTCAGCTACCACCCTGAGAAACTTTCGATGGAGCGCAATGGCGATGAGGCATTTGGACCAACCGATCGCATTGGGCAGCTGACAATGCGCAATCTTGATATTCAAGACACCAGGGCAAAACTCGATCTCTACCGCAAGCAGGGTCAGATCGAGGGCGGCCAGTTCGAACTGACCTGATGTCCACCCACATTGCAGCTAAGCCGGGCGAAATAGCAGAGACGGTTCTGCTTCCCGGTGACCCCTTGCGTGCCAAGTGGATTGCAGAAACCTTCTTTGAAAATCCGGTTCAGTATTCAAACGTGAGAAACATGTTCGGCTACACCGGAACTATCAATGGCAATCGCGTCTCAGTTCAAGGAACCGGTATGGGTGCACCATCGATTGGCATCTACGCTCATGAGCTTTTTGAGGAATACGAAGTTCAAACTGCGATTAGGGTCGGCACATCAGGCGGCCTGGCACCAACAAAGCTTCGCGATGTCGTGATTGCGATGACCGCCTCAACCGACTCTCAGATAAACCGCAGAGCCACCAACGGACTCGATTTTGCCCCGAGTGCCAACTATGAACTTCTAGAAAAAGCGGTTGCTAAAGCCCGAGAACTGGGCATCGATTTCCACGTCGGCGGAATCGCATCTGGCGACCTCTTTTATGACACCACCGATTCCTTAGAACAATGGAAGAAGTTGGGGATTCTGGCGCTAGAGATGGAAACCAGCCAGCTCTACACCTTGGCTGCAAGATTTCGCCGCAGGGCACTGTCGGTTGTGACCGTTTCCGACATGATGGATGGAACCGGTATGACCAGCTCGGAAGAGCGCGAGACAGGCTTTAGAAACATGGTTGAAATCGCTCTAGCTGCAGCTAGTTAGTGAGCCCAATCTCTTTCGCTGACTCAGCAATCGATTTCATGAACGCCTCAGGTTGCTCTTCATGAGGCAAATGCCCGGCGTTTTCAATGATAGATAAATGGCTGTTTGGCAATATATCCTGAAGCTCCACCGTGTCTGAAGTCGGCACGATGGTGTCCTGGTCTCCTGTAATCAAAAGAACTGGAAGGTCTAGCGAGCCTAGGTTCTCACGCAACTGATTGTCCCTAGGCGCTGTCACAAAGTTCCAAAAGCCGAGCTCCCAGTCCTTGACTTGAAGGGGTGCGGTGTAGCCGGCAGTTACCTCGGTGGTGATTTTGGATTTATCCACAAAACTCTGATCCAAAATATCCAAACCAGAACTTGCAATTCCTCGGACCAAAAGTGGGCCCAGTTTTAGAATTTGAGGAATGTCGTAGATCCAATCTAAACCAGCAGGACCACCCCCGGTGGTCAGGATTGCAGGGTCTACAAGAATCAATCCAGAAACCTTCCCCGGATTCACTCGCGCATACTCTGCGGCTAGTTGGCCACCCGCGGAGTGCCCCACAAGAAATACCTCGCGATCCTTTGCGATTTTTGCAATTAGCTCATCAAGAATCAGAAAATTTCCCTCAAAGCCATAGGGGTCAACTCCATTCCAGGAAGTTGGCCTTTGGGTGAAACCAAACCCTGGGCGGTCATAAGCGATTACATCACCATAACGAGAGAGTGGGTTGATAACCTCTCGCCACGAGAAGGTGCTTGCGCCAAATCCGTGCATCAAAACCAGCACGGGAGGCTGGCAATTGCATTCGCCGAGGTAAGCACTTTGTTCCAGGTGAACATCGACCCCACCAAGGATCGAATATTCAGCTCCTGGTCCGGCAGCTTGCCGATAGTCGGTGGTACCTGAAGATTCAAATGGAATCAACAGCGGAACAATTAGAAAAGCTGCAACTCCGGATGCCAAAGCAATCCACATGATTCTTCTAAATTTCCGCATAGCAAAGAGCCTAAAAGAGATTTCCTATATCTACTAAGAAACCAAAGACTTGATCGCCTCTTCAAATACTTCTTGGTGACGATCAACGTCAGCTTTGGTTGTTGTTGGACACATCAAAGCCATGTTGTGGAAAGGGGTTAGCAATACTCCCCTATTTGCCAAGTAAAGGTGCAGGTAATCCTCAAGTTCGGCATCTGCCGACTCAAAGGCTTGGGTTCCATTGATAGGGTACGGCTTAGCGAAACGATATTCGGCTCTAGCGCCCAGCTGGTTTATTGCCCATGGCAGGTCGTATTTCTCAAACAGTTCATTCACGCCGTTTGTGAAATAGGTTGCAAGGTCAATCATTTTTTCGAAGTTCTCGTGAGTCAGAACATGCTCAAGAGTTGCCCGCATCGCGGCAACTGAAAGTGGGTTTCCGGCCAAGGTTCCACCAACGCCGCCCATGTCAACCAGGTCAAGATCGTCTCGCTCCAAAACTCGCTTGGCAAATTCTTCACTCAGTCCGTAGGTTCCGGTTGGGATACCTCCAGCAATCGCCTTTCCAATCACAAAAACATCTGGTTCAAGACCGTCTCTGGCTGTCATGCCGCCGTAGCCCGCGGAGAAGGTGTGAGTCTCGTCAATAATCAAAAGCGCATCGTACTTACGGGTTAGTTCCCTAACGCCTTGGAGATAACCAGGCCCCGGTAGCACTATTCCGATATTCGTGAGCGCAGGCTCCATCAAAACGGCAGCAACGTCTCCGTTTTTGAGCTGTCGCTCCAGACCCTCTAGATCGTTGAACTCAGCAACCCTAGAAGTCTCGGTGACATCAACCGGAGAGCCGACATTTCCAGGCCTTGACATGCCTTCGCCGTCTGGACCAACAACTATCAGCGCCTCATCAACCGAGCCGTGGTAGCAATAAGCATTGAAAAGAATCTTTGGCTTACCAGTGATGGCACGCACCAATCTGATTGCCCAGCGATTGGCATCGGTTGCAGTTAGTGAATAGCTCCACTTGGCCATTCCAAATCTTTCGGTGAGGTTCTTAGCCACCCACTGAGCATCTTCGGTCGGCAGCATGGTCGTGATGCCGCCTTGATTCTTGATGCGATCGATGATCGCATCCACCACAATCGGGTTCGAGTGCCCGGCCATGGCTCCGGTGTCACCAAGGGCAAAATCGATATACTCATTGCCATCGATGTCCCAGATTTTGTTGCCAAGTGCTCTGTCGAAGTAAATCGGAAAGCCTCCGGCTTTCTTATTCATCCAAGTCATTGGCACTTTGCCAAACAGATTGTCAGCTGCCTCGTAGGCAGCCTTTGACTTGGGGTGCTTCTCTAGAAACACGGCCTGTTCGACAAGATGGTTTTTGGCTAACTGGGTGCGATTAATCATGATTTCCTCCTGGGTCCCCCGCCAGCGCATCTTCGCCCGGCTACTGCCCGAATCCTGAGGATATTGCTTTCAATAATGCCATACCTAGTTAGCAAAGACTGTCGTTGGAGCTTTGAAATCCTGTTCTGGGCAAATCAATTCCTAGGTCTTTTTCGGCCACTCCCCTAGACTTCTACTGAGCGAGTGACCTGTCACTTTCTTGCGTCGTAGATCGACCCCCACGAAACTGTGGCTAAACCTTTCCTTCGGCGAACGAATACATCCATTGATGTCTTCGCCATTTGCCCAAAAACATGGGCTCAAAAGTGATGCATTCCATCACAGAAAAGCAACTCATTATGACTACACCAACATTTATTGACCTCGGCGTGCCCGCCAAAATTGCAACTGCGCTGAGCGCACAGGGCATTGACTCGCCTTTCCCTATCCAAGTTGATTCGCTGCCTGACACCCTGGCAGGTAAGGATGTTCTGGGTAGAGGTAAGACCGGCTCTGGCAAGACCCTGGCTTTTGGCATTCCGATGGTGGCCAGGCTTGCCGACTCCGCAATGAATCAGGGTTCACACCGAAAGCCACGAGGCCTAGTGCTAGCCCCAACCCGCGAATTGGCAACCCAAATCACAAACTCAATTGAGCCATTGGCTACAGCCATGAACCTCAGAGTCACGACAATATTCGGAGGTATCCCGCAAAAACGCCAAGTTCAGGCGCTCAAGGATGGGATTGACATCATTGTGGCAACCCCGGGCCGTCTTGAAGATCTAATGGGTCAAGGGCTATTGAAACTCGATGCAATCGAGATAACGGTTTTGGATGAGGCCGACCACATGGCGGATCTTGGCTTCTTGCCGGTTGTCACGAGAATTCTAAATGCCACCCCAAGAGGTAGCCAGCGTCTTTTGTTCTCGGCGACATTGGACAACGGCGTGCAGAAACTTGTAGATAAGTTCTTGCAAAACCAAGTTATGCACGCAGTTGACGAAGCCAACTCACATGTTTCCCAGATGACTCACCACGTGTTTGAGGCATCGGATGCAGACGCTAAAAAGCGTTTGGTCTATGCCTTGGCCTCTGGAACCGGAAGAAGAATCCTGTTCATGCGCACCAAGCACCACGCTAAAAAGCTGGCGAAAGCACTTACCCAGGCAGGCATTCCATCGGTCGATTTGCACGGAAATCTTTCCCAGGCCGCTAGGGATCGAAACCTTGAAGCATTTAGCGCTGGCAAAGCGAGAGTCTTGGTTGCTACGGACGTGGCAGCAAGAGGCGTGCACGTTGATGGGGTGGATCTTGTGATCCACGTTGACCCACCTGCTGAACACAAGGCATACCTTCACCGCTCAGGAAGAACCGCTAGAGCTGGAGCTTCGGGTGACGTTGTGACTATTTCCTTGCCGACCCAGCGTAAAGATTTGTCTGACTTGCTCAATAAGGCAAAAATCTCCGTGAGGCCACAATCTGTGAACGAAAAGTCACCAGAGGTTATTGCCCTCATAGGTCAGGTTGCCGAATATGTAAAACCTACTTCTCCTCAAGCTCCACCAAAGCCAACTGGCAAGTCGACTGGCCGCAATGCTCAACGCAAGCGAGCACTGCGCGAGAATGGGCAAACTCAGAACCAGCAGCCAAGAACGCCTGGGTCTAGGCCAAATGCTCAGGGTTCCTCAAGCGGCAAGCCGCATGGGGCTGGCGGCGGAAGGCCTCAAGGTGCAGGTGGTGGACGGCCTCCGGGTGCCGCAAGCGGAAGGCGTCAGCGTCAAGGTTCGAGATAGTTAATTTCGATAAGACATGAAGCGCCCTCGGTAGGAATCGAACCTACGACCAAGAGATTAGAAGGCTCTTGCTCTATCCACTGAGCTACGAGGGCTTTGCCACTGAAGTAGGGCAAAGCACAGTCTACACAGGCTTAGCCATGCCCTCTTCAAGTGATTCAAATTGAGGGATTTAAGAATCTCTCATTCAGCAAACCTCAAAGTTGACTGATAGTTCAATCTGAAATTCTGCAGACGAAACCCAGTTGTAACGCTAAATGTGTACTGTCAGGAGAATGAATTTAAGTAGATTTTCAATTGTCGCCCTTATCTTGATTGCTCTAACCGGCTGCACAGTGTCGAACACAGATGCAAGTTTGCTTCAGGAAAACAGTCCAAGTTCGACTCTTGAAATTGAAACAGAATCGACAGAAGGCACTATTGCAGGCTCCGAAAGTTCAGGCGTAGTCGGGACTGATGGGTCAGCTAGTGCCGAGGAAAGTGGCAACGATGAAGAGCAGTCCACCCACGATTTAGACGGTGACCACCTTGGTAACTACACATTGATTGACAACGAATACGGAACAGACACTACCGTTACAGTCACGGCAACTACAAGAACCATTGTTTCTAATGCTCTTCCAAACCATGAGACTGGAACTTTTCCAAATTCTGGAAACCCAAATACAATTCAGGCCCAAAATCGAGCCTGGGAATTGCCTCTAGAAATCAACTACACGGGGACTCCAACTGCAGTGCGAGAGACCGGAGTCGGATTAAATGGAGTCAAATTTGAGCCAGGCACCGCAGAAGTCGCAGTCTGCGAGACCGGAGAGTCCTATCCAATTGAAGGGCTTCAGGAAATTGCCGATTTGGGTATGGATTTCAATAATGCACACGTCCAACCAAACGGTGAGTACCATTACCACGGAGTTTCCGGGTTAATGGTAGAGATCTTCTCAACAAATAATGACCTTGTCCACGTTGGCTTCGCCCAAGACGGCGGACTTATCTACTATTCGAAGTCAGGCGCCTTCGCCTCGAGCTATTTGCTGGGAACCGACACAAGAGCTGGGGACAACTGCACTTACACAGCAGGCAAGAAAGCCACCATCTCATTTGGAGATAAAAAGGACGGCGCTCTGACCACGGATTGGGAATTCAAAGAGGGGTCGGGTGATCTTGATGCATGCAACGGAACTTTTCTTGATGGAGAATACGTCTATTTTCTGACAAATGAATTTCCATACATTCCCCGTTGCCTCATGGGGAAGTTCACCGAATCTCCTCTCGGCTCAGTCCAACCTGGAAGATAAACAGATTGACCACTTTCACGACTGCAAGGGTCCAAAAGATTCAATAGAGTTGGACTACTCAAATCAATGCAGATCGTTAGGGAAATATGTCACTCAACACCACTCAAATTCCCTCTCTGGCCGGTCGCGAAGAGCTCGTGAAATCATCAATTGAGCAAGTCAAGCTGTGGGTTGATGAATCAAGCAAACTGAAGACCTCTGCATCGGCGGCAAGGCTCTCAGGGCTTCTCCAGGACCCGAACGGCCTTGAATTTGCGGTTGGATTTGTTGATGGAGTCATTCGCCCCGAAGACCTAAGTGTCGCAGCCAAGAATCTCTATGCACTCAAGAGTGTTATTCCTAAATTTTTGCCTTTAGGACTCCGGGTGCTGATTCGCCTCGGGGCAAACCTTGCACCACTTTTACCTTGGCTAGTTATTCCAATTGCCCGCAAGGTGCTCAAGTCCATGGTCTCTCACCTAGTTATTGACGCCAGCCTTTCAAAGCTTGGCAGATCAATTCGCAGGATCCGAAAAGGCGGCGCAAGGCTAAACATTAACTTGCTCGGCGAAGCGGTGCTTGGAGAGCAAGAAGCGAAGGCAAGATTGAGGAAGACTGCCGAGATTCTTGCTCGCAAAGATGTCGACTATGTATCAATCAAGGTTTCTGCAACAGTTGCCCCACACTCCAAATGGGCATTCAATGAAACGGTTGCCGATGTTGTAAAAACACTTACCCCTCTATACGAAATTGCGGCTTCGAGCGAGCCAAAGAAGTTCATCAATCTGGACATGGAGGAATATCACGATCTTGACCTAACGGTTGCGGTTTTCAAAGAGATATTGTCGGACCCCAGGTTTGCGAATCTAACTGGTGGCATCGTGTTGCAGGCATACCTGCCAGATGCTCTGAGGGCAATGATTGATCTTCAACAATGGGCAGCACTCCGAGTGCTTGGAGGCGGAGCGTCGATCAAGGTGCGAGTCGTTAAAGGTGCAAACCTTCCAATGGAGCGCGTTGATGCAGAGTTGCACGGCTGGCCGCTAGCTACTGTCTCTTCAAAGGCACAAGCTGACGCAAACTACAAGAGAGTTCTCAACTACGCACTTACCAGTGAGCGCGTAAAGAATGTCGCGGTTGGCGTCGCTGGCCACAACCTATTTGACTTGGCTTTCGCTTGGGTACTTGCCAACCAGCGCGGTGCGCTTTCTGGCATGGATATTGAGATGCTTTTAGGGATGGCACAAACTCAGTCCCGGGTCGTCCAAAACACCGTTGGCAATATGATTCTCTACACCCCAGTTGTGCATCCGCAGGAATTCGATGTTGCCATCGCATACCTGATTCGCAGACTTGAAGAAGGCGCGTCAAAGGACAACTTCCTTTCTGGTGCTTTTGAGCTAGACAAACCAGAGGTATTCGAGCGCGAGAAGAATCGATTCTTGGAGTCAATTGGACTCATGGCTGATGAGGTTCCAATCCCGAATAGATTGCAGGATCGCCACAACGATTCCGCTGTAGTTCCAGCCCTAGGCTTTGAAAATGCACCGGACACAGACCCTGCTATCGCCCAAAACAGACACTGGGCCTACGAAATCCTTGAGCGAGCAAAGAGCTCCACTCTGGGTATCGAATCTGTTGCATCCAGCACTCTACGAACCAAAGTCGAACTAGAACAAAAACTTGAGAGCGCGAAGTTGGCTGGGGCCAACTGGGGGGCAAAAGACCCCTACGAAAGAGCTCAGCTTCTGCACAAAATCGGCGTTCTTCTCGAGCAAAACCGCGGCGCTCTAATTGAAGTTGCGATGAGCGAAGCCGGGAAGACAATTGACCAGGCTGACACTGAAATCTCCGAGGCCATCGACTTTGCACACTATTACGCCGAACAAGCTCGTCTTTTAGAGGAGGTGGATGGAGCGGTTGCAAAGCCTCGCAATCTAACTCTTGTAACTCCACCATGGAACTTCCCAATCGCGATTCCTGCAGGTTCTGCACTAGCAGCACTGGCGGCAGGCTCGGCAGTAATCTTCAAGCCAGCCGGGCAGGCTGCTCGATGTGGCGCGGTTCTTGCCGATCTCATGAACCAGGTATTGCCTAAAGGTGTCTTGGAGCATATTCAAATCAGTGAGAACGACTTGGGCAAGGATTTGATTTCCCATAAGCACATTGATCAGGTGATTCTCACCGGTGGCTACGAAACCGCGAAGCTATTCAGAAATTTCTCCCCATCTTTGAGGGTGCTGGCTGAAACCAGTGGAAAGAATGCAATTGTCATCACGCCAAATGCTGATCTTGACCTGGCAGCAAAGGATCTCGCCTACTCTGCATTCGGCCATGCTGGCCAGAAATGCTCGGCCGCATCGATAGCGATTTTGGTTGGCAGTGTTGGTAAGTCAAAGAGATTCCGCAGACAACTTATTGATGCTGTGACTTCTTTGGTTGTCGATTATCCCACCAATCCAAAAGCTCAAATGGGGCCGCTAATCTCGGCCCCTGAAGAAAAGCTTCAGTATGGTCTCACCAAGCTCGAGCGTGGCGAAAAGTGGCTCCTGGAGCCAAAGCAACTTGATGACTCTGGAAAACTTTGGTCTCCTGGCATTCGTGAAGGCGTCAGGCCAGGATCCCCTGCTCATATGCTCGAATTTTTTGGGCCGATTCTGTCGATCATGACGGTTTCTACTTTGGCTGAAGCCCTCACTCTGCAGAATGCGGTTGATTATGGGCTGACTGCCGGCATTCACTCTCTGGAACCTAAGGAAGTAAAACTCTGGCTTTCTAAGGTTCAGGCAGGCAATCTTTACGTAAATAGAGGCATCACTGGAGCGATTGTTGAGCGTCAGCCTTTTGGTGGTTGGAAGCGATCTGCTATCGGCCCCGGCGCCAAAGCTGGCGGACCAAACTACCTGCTTACACTTTCGGATTGGGATTCCTCTAGAGCAGTTCACAAAGAGGAAATCACAACAAAGACCGTTAATCGCCTCTTAGCACTTGCCGCCGAGGATCAAATGTCAAACAGCGAACTTGAGTCCCTTTTGCGAGGCGCTCAGAGCGATCAGGATGCAATTCGCTCCATTTACTCTGTGCAGAGCGACCCTTCTGGCCTGAAGCTTGAAGCCAATCGCTTTCGATACACAAGAAGTGATTGCCAACTCAGAATTCAGGATGAATCTTCTAGTTGGGAGATGTTCCGCGCTGTGATTTCGATCCTGACATTGGGGTCAGGCGTTATTAGCGCCACTGAAGTCGCTCCAAGACTCAAGGCAATCTTGCGAAAAGCGGATATCGCTCTAATTGAAGAGACCCAAGAGCAGTGGCTTCAGAGGATTTCAAGTAATCCATCTCGATGCAAAGTAGTCGGTTCACTTGAAGTGATTGGTGCCGATAGTCCATTGGCAAACTGTGACATCGCTTTATACACGAACCCGCCAACCGAATCTGGGCGCATCGAACTGCTGCCATATTTCATCGAGCAGTCAGTTTCGGTGACAACCCACCGCTTTGGAACGCCAACTCAATTACTTGAAAAAGCTGGCCTTTAACAGGCGGCCCTCAGCAAAGTAGGATTGATTATCGGGAGTATTCCCAAACAAATAAGTGTTTGAAATAGCAGCACAACAAATTTGAGGTCGTTTTGTACATTCTTTCCAAGCTTTCCCTTGCTAATCGCGCTGTAGTCGCACTGATCACCGTAATCGTGGCCGCCTTCGGTGTGCTATCGGTTGGCTCTTTGAAGCAAGAACTCATTCCTTCGATTGAGATTCCAGCTGCCGCCATTGTGACTAGCTACCCGGGCGCTTCTCCAGAGGTGGTTGATGCTCAGGTCTCAGTTCCTATCGAGAATGCGGTCCTTGGCCTAGAAGGCTTAGAGTCGACGACCGTGACTTCGACTACTGGTCTATCGGTGTTGAGAATATCTTTTGTCTATGGCACAACTGCAGCTCAAGCAACCGAGCGGTTAAACGCAGCACTTGATGCAGTGTCCGCTGCGTTGCCCTCTGATGCAAATTCGAATGTAATCTCTGGAAGCTTTGACTCGGTGCCAATCATGGTTCTGGCCGTATCGGCAAATTCGGGTGACAACACTGCAATTGCAGAAAGTCTCAACTCAATTGCACCATCGCTGTTCCAGCAGGTTGCGGGAGTCCGAGATGTCGCTGTCTCGGGCGCAAAAGTAAAGCAGGTTAACCTGCAACTAAACCAAGTCAAACTTGCTCAAAATGGCTTGAGCGCAAGGGATATCTCCACGACACTGCAAGCGAATGGCTTGGTATTACCTATTGGAACCCTGAACGATGAAGATGGCAACATTGCAATTCAAATCGGTTCAGCAGTCGACACCATTGAGAAGTTCAAAGCGCTACCGCTTATCACCGCAACACCTCTCGAAACAGTTCTAACTATTGGGGATGTCGCAGTTGTGACATATGAAGAGGCTCCTGTCACCTCAATAGCCAGGACCAACGGCCTAGAGTCACTTGCGATCGCCATCACGAAGACACCTGAGGGAAATTCGGTCGCAGTTTCACACGGGGTTCAGGATTTGGTTCCGCAGTTGATTGCAGACCTTGGTGGCGACGTTACAGTGATCACGACCTTGGACCAGGCTCCATATATTGAGAAGTCGATCAAGGACCTCACCACTGAGGGCCTCTTGGGACTTGGATTTGCAATTCTGATTATTTTGATCTTCTTGTTTTCAGTGAAATCAACAATCATCACAGCGATTTCGATACCAACTTCCGTTTTGATCACATTTATCGGCCTGCAGGTTGCCGACTACTCTCTGAACATTTTGACCCTTGGTGCTTTAACCATTGCGATTGGTCGCGTGGTGGATGACTCAATCGTTGTTATTGAAAATATCAACCGTCACCTCAGCTATGGCGAGACTCGCAAGAAGGCAGTTCTCACCGCAGTCAAGGAAGTTTCTGGTGCGATTACTGCATCCACCATTACTACTGTCGCAGTCTTCCTGCCAATCGCCCTAGTTGGCGGCTTGATTGGCGAGCTGTTCCGCCCATTCGCCTTCACGGTTGCGATTGCTCTTCTAGCTTCCCTTCTTGTATCGCTTACCATCGTTCCGGTTTTGGCCTATTGGTTCCTCAGAATGCCAAAGCGTTTGGTTGAAGCCAAAGCAGCAGATCCGAAGAAGTTTGAGAAGAAACAACGCCAAATCGAGGAAGAGCGCGAAAAGAAGAATTTCTTGATTCGCGGTTACCTTCCAATTCTTAACGGCACTAGGCGTCACCCGTGGTTGACCGTGACAGCTGCAATATTAATTCTTGGATTCACCGTCTCACTGGTTCCGCAACTTAAGACCAACTTCATCGATGGTGGAAACTCTGGACAGTTCAGTGCTCGCCTAGAGATGCCAAACTCGGCATCACTTGAGGATCAGGATGCAGCTGCAAAAGACCTTGAAGCCAAGATCCTTGAGATCGAGGGTGTAGATGTGGTTCAGACCACCATCGGCTCTGCAGCCGATGGCCGAGTTGCCTTTGGTGCTGCAGCATCTGGAATCTCAATCACGGTTGCCGTTGATGAAGAAGCTGATGCAGCACTGATTCAAGAAGAAGTCCTTGCAATTGAAGTTGCAGACGGTAGCGAACTAATCGTTTCTGCAGGAGGTCCTGGATTTGGATCTTCCAGCACGATTGACATCAAAGTCAGCGCAAATGACAACGAAGTTCTCCAAGAAGCAGTCGACGCAATTGCAGAAGACATGAAGACACTCGCAGTTATTAGCGATGTCACAACAACCTTGCAGGCCGATGAGCGCGTGCTAGAAGTTGTCGTCGACCGCAAGAAGGCTGCAGCCATTGGTCTTTCTGAGACCGCTGTGACCGGCATTGTTGCTGCTCAATTGCGACCAACCGCGCTCGGAAAACTAACCATTGACGGCAAAGAGGCTCAGATTTACGTCTCCGGAGTCAAGGCTCCGGAAAGCATTTCTGACATCAAGGCATTGGTCATTCCAACTCTGACTGGAATTGTGAGGCTTGATTCGATCGCTTCTGTAACCGAGGTGTTGAAGCCAACCAGTATCACCTCTGAGCGCGGAAACCGGACGGCAACCGTGGCCCTTACCCCAATCGGAGATGACCTTGGAGCTGTGGCTACCGAGGTAACCGCAAAGCTTGACGGAATTGCTCTGCCGGCCGGTGCTGAAGCCAGCATCGGTGGCGCGGCAAGCGACCAGGCAGACTCATTTGAACAACTAGGAATCGCGCTGCTAGCCGCGATTGCCATTGTTTATATCGTTATGGTTGCAACCTTTGGTTCGATGATTCAGCCACTGGTTCTTTTGATCTCGATCCCATTTGCGGCAACTGGTGCACTTGGATTGCTATTGATCACTGACACTCCACTTGGAGTTCCAGCGCTAATCGGTATGTTGATGCTGATTGGAATTGTGGTTACCAACGCAATCGTTTTGATCGACCTGGTCAACCAATATCGCAAGGCCGGCAGGTCTGTAGAGGATTCATTGGTCTCAGGTTCTAGACAACGTCTGCGTCCGATCTTGATGACTGCACTTGCGACTATCTTTGCCCTAACCCCGATGGCTCTTGGCATTACCGGTGAGGGAGGCTTCATTTCCCAACCGCTTGCAATTGTCGTGATTGGCGGATTGCTGTCCTCAACCCTTCTAACCCTGATCTTGGTTCCGACCTTGTATTGGTTGATTGAAGGGCGCAAGGAGCGCAAGGCAATTAGAGCTGCAAAAAAACTAGCCAAGGGTGGCAAGAAGGCCGCTAAAGTTCAGGCAAAAATCGATGCCATTGCAGCCAAAGCGCAAGCCAAAGCTGACGCAATCGCAGCCAAAGAGCAAGCCAAACTAGACAAACTTCAGGCCGCAATTGAAAAACAGCAAGTGAAACTAGAGACGGCTGTGATAGCTCCTGTTGATGCCGAGTCGACTTCTCCTGAAGTTGCTGTTGTCGAGGAGGCGGAGGCTAAGCCGGAACAAATAAGGCAGGAGCCACCGACACCACAGACGCCACCGACACCATCGTTCTACTCCCCCAATAACCCTGAATATCAGATCCCCGCAACCGATGAGCCGGGGTTTGCGCTGACGCCTGCCACACCTGCGGCAGCGCCAGAGCTGGCATGGTCAGTCGATCCTTCCAACATGGAATTAGACGACGATAATTCAATGGCCTGGAATGAGCAGAAGACTGAAACTTCTCCAATTGCTGCGGCCAAGGATCAAGAACTTCCGGAATTTATAATCACCAAACCAGTCGAGGAGCCGGCTAGAAAGCCAAACCGCTCCGAGATTCGCGATGCTAAACGCCAAGCCAAAGCTGACATAAAAGCTCAACGCAGGGCTGCTAAAGACTCGCGTCACTCTGAAGATTAAGCCGGAACATGGCTGACTACATAGTTTGGGTGGACTGCGAGATGACAGGTCTCCAAGTCGAGATTGATGAAATCTGCGAGATTGCTGTTGTTGTGACCGATTCGGAGTTGAACCTAGTTCACGAGGGTCTTCAATTGGTAATCAAACCAAGCGATACGGCAATGGCAAACATGGGTGATTTTGTCACCCAGATGCACACCGACTCAGGCTTACTTGTGGAGATCCCAAGCGGAATCTCGATCCAGGAGGCCCAATCCCAGGTGCTGGAATACATCAAGCAGTGGGTTAGCACCGAGAGATCGGCACCACTTGCCGGAAACTCGATAGGCACCGATCGCATGTTCTTGAATCGTCAGATGCCTGAACTTGACTCCTATTTGCACTACAGAAATATTGATGTTAGCTCACTGAAGGAGCTATCACGCAGGTGGTACCCAAGGACCTATTTCCAAATGCCAAAGAAAAACGGCAATCACCGTGCGCTGGCTGACATCTTGGAATCTATCAAGGAATTGAATTATTACCGTAAAGCTATTTTGGTTGAAGCACCTGGCCCGGATTCCGATACCGCAAAAGCAATCGCACAGAGCCTCTAGCGCTGCTAGAATCTAGAAGTTCTGGGCAACCAGACATGGTGGGTATAGCTCAGCTGGTAGAGCACCTGGTTGTGGTCCAGGGGGCCGCGGGTTCAAGTCCCGTTACTCACCCCAAAGAAAAAGCCGAGGAGAAATCCTCGGCTTTTTGCTTTTTCAAGCTACTTTGAAGCTCTTTCAAGAATTAGTTCACGCACTCGAGCGGCATCTACCTGCCCACGCATCGCCTGCATTACTGCGCCAATAACTGCACCTGCTGCCTGAACCTTACCCTCACGGATTTTCTCAAGAACATCTGGCTGTGAAGCAAGAGCCTTGTCAATAGCTTCGATAAGCGCACCGTCATCTTTGACAACCTTGAGTCCACGCTTTTCAATTACTTGAGCCGGTTCGCCTTCACCAGCAAGGACTCCCGCAACTACGTCTCGCGCCATGCGGTCGGTGAGATCGCCGGCATCAATCAGCTTCTGGATCTGGGCCACCTGCAATGGGGTGATGCTTAGGTCCTGAACCACCAAGTTTTCCGCGTTGGCAATTCTGGCCAATTCACCTGTCCACCATTTACGCGCAGCTTGAGGTGCAGCACCTGCCTTAACTGTGTCCTCAACCTGATCTAGCAAGTCCGAATTGACAACATCTCGGAACTCAAGTTCGGCAAATCCCCACTCTTCTTGGAGACGCCTGCGACGAAGTGAAGGCATCTCAGGAAGCGATGCCCTAATCTCTTCAATCCACTCTTTGGATGGCTGAACTGGCACCAAATCTGGCTCTGGGAAGTAGCGGTAATCATCTGCATCTGACTTTGGTCGACCGGAAGAGGTGTGACCACGGTCTTCGTGCCAGTGCCGGGTTTCCTGGGTAATGGTGCCGCCGTTGGCAAGAATGTAGCCCTGTCGCTGAATCTCATAGCGAACTGCATTTTCCACCGAACGCAATGAGTTCACGTTCTTGGTTTCGGTTCTGGTACCAAGCTTTTCTTGACCCTTTGGTCTAAGGGAAACGTTTGCATCGCAGCGCACATTTCCACGTTCCATTTTGGCGTCAGAGACATCCATAGCTTTTACAATCTCGCGAATAGCACGCACATAGGCAGCAGCCAATTCAGGAGCCTTGTCCCCCGCGCCAAAGATTGGCTTGGTCACAATCTCAACCAATGGCACACCGGCACGGTTGTAGTCAACCAGCGAGTATTCGGCTCCCTGGATGCGACCTGTTGCGCCACCGACGTGGGTGAGCTTTCCGGCATCCTCTTCCATGTGGGCGCGTTCAATCAGCACAGTGTGGACTTCACCTGATTCCAGCTCAATGTCGATCTTGCCTTCAAAGGCAATTGGCTCGTCATATTGAGAGGTCTGGAAGTTCTTTGCTAGATCCGGGTAGAAGTAGTTCTTTCTTGCAAACCTTCCGGTTGGAGCAATCTGGCAATCCAACGCCAATCCAATCGCGATGGAAGATTCAACCGCCTTGCGGTTTACCGCAGGAAGCGAGCCTGGCAGAGCAATACAGATTGGGCAGACATTGGTGTTTGGTTCACTACCAAAGACGTTTGCGCATCCGCAAAACATCTTGCTCTTGGTGTTGAGCTCAACGTGAACCTCGAGACCAATCACGACTTCAAATTTGTCCAGTGCATCCTCGTAAGAGAGCAATTGTTCTTTAGCCATTATTTGACCTCCAACTTTGGTGCCTTGGCAATCAACGGGGAGCCCCATTCATCGGTGTAGAGCTTCTCAATAATTGCTCCCACTCGATACATCTGAGCATCCTGCATCGCAGGAGCCAAAATTTGAACACCGGATGGCAAGCCATCTTCTTGAGCCAAGCCGTTAGGAACTGACATTCCTGGGATTCCCGCCAGGTTGGCCGGAATGGTTGCAACGTCATTTAGATACATCGCAATTGGGTCATTGACCTTTTCACCGATCTTGAAAGCGGTGGTCGGTGCAGTTGGGGTCAACAGAACATCGACCTGAGAAAAGGCCTTCTCAAGGTCCTGCTGGATCAATGTTCTAACCTTCTGGGCGCTGCCGTAATAAGCGTCGTAGTAACCAGAAGAGAGCGCATAGGTGCCAAGAATGATTCTTCTTTTCACCTCAGGACCAAAACCAGCTTCACGGGTTGCTGCCATCACGCGCTCAATGGTTGGGTTGCCCTCTGGGGCGACCCGTAGACCAAATCGAACTGAGTCAAACTTGGCAAGGTTCGAAGATGCCTCTGCGGGCAAAATCAAGTAGTAGGCGGCGATTGCGTACTCAAAGCTTGGGCAATCAACTTCAACCACCTCGACACCCTGAGCTGTTAGCTTGGCGATAGTGTCATCGAAACATGCCTTCACACCGGGTTGGAAACCATCTTTAGAAAGCTGCTTTACAATCCCAACGCGTAAACCCTTGACGTCAGCGTTCTTCACGGCATCGGTCATTGATCCCAAAGAATCCTTTAGTGAAGTTGAATCGTGAGGATCGTGGCCAGAAATGACATCCTGCAGCAGTGCAGAATCTAGAACCGTATTGGAAACCGGCCCAATCTGGTCAAGTGAGCTCGCAAGAGCAATCAGACCATAACGTGAAACCGCACCGTAGGTTGGCTTCGCGCCAACTGAACCTGTAACTGCAGCTGGATATCTGATCGAACCACCGGTGTCGCTGCCAATCGCAATTGGAGCAAGGTGTCCGGCAACGGCCGAACTTGAACCACCACCTGATCCACCAGGAATGCGGTCTAGGTCCCAAGGATTCCTGCTTGGTCCAAATGCTGAATATTCCGTGGAAGAACCCATGGCAAATTCATCGAGGTTTGTCTTACCAAGAATTGGCAGTCCGGAAGCGCGAAGTTTCTTGACGACGGTTGCGTCATACTGCGGCACCCAGCCCTCAAGAATCTTTGATCCAGATGTGGTTGGAGCATCAGTGGTGGTGAGGTTGTCTTTCACCGCGATTGGAACACCGTGAAGAATCGACAGAATTTTGCCCTCAGCCTGTGCCTTATCTGCAGAAACTGCGGCTGCCATGGCATTCTCTCGGCTTTGATATAAATATGAATTTGTCTGAGGGTTTAGGGCCTCGGCACGGTCATAGAAAGCTTTGGTCACCTCTTGTGAAGAAATTTCCTTGGATGCAATTAGGTCAGCAATCTCGGCTGCGGTTTTGAAAACTAGTTCGGTCATCTTTTAGTCCTCATCCAAAATTGCGGCCACGCGGAAGCGGCCATCGGCACTGTCAGGAGCTCCGGAAAGCGCTTCTGCCTGAGTCAATGACGGCTCAACAACGTCTTCGCGATAGACATTTGCCATTGGGATTGGGTGGCTGGTGGCCTTGATATCCCCCGATACCGCCTTTTTCACGGTGGCGACAGCATCAACAATGACGTTGAGTTCTTTGGCGAGGGTTTCAACTTCATCCTCGGTAACCAGGATTCTGGCCAATGAAGCCAGATGCCTCACTGTGTCGGGAGTAATTTCAGACATGCGTCACTCAATTCAATTGGGGTTTCGAAACCAAGTTTACTGCGTTGATTGGGCCAGTCTCTGTAGGAAGGCTTGCTCGGTGATTACCTCGATGCCCAACTCTTCAGCCTTGGAGAGTTTTGAGCCGGCACCTGGCCCTGCAACAACAAAAGCGGTCTTCTTTGAAACTGACGAGGCTGCCTTGCCGCCTTGTTCGATCACAAGAGCTTCGATCTCCTCCCTAGTCATAGATTCCATAGATCCGGTCACAACAATCGATAGCCCCTTGAATAAGCCGTCCTTAGTAACCGAGCCGGGACCAAGGTGGCCAGGGGTGTGGAGTTGAACCCCAGCTTCCTCCCAGCTCTTGAGAATCTCTTTGTGCCAAGGTTCTGAGATCCATTCGGAGATTGACGATGCAAGGGTTGGGCCAACACCCTCAACTTCAGCAAGCTCTTCGGCGGAAGCTTCAAAGATTGCGGTCGTCGAGCCAAAGTGATCAGCCAACGCTCTTGCCGCCACGGGACCGACGTGCCGAATTGAAAGCGAAACCAGAATTCTCCAAAGTGGCTTTGTCTTAGCCTCTTCCAAATTTGCCAATAGCTTTAGGGCAACCTCGGATGGGGACCCATCCTTCTTTTGGAAAAAGTCAACGATCTTTGGCTTGCCCTCTGAGTCATGCTTGGGCAAACCCGTGTCCGGATCCAGAACCAAGCTCTTGATGGGCAAAAGGTTCTCGAGCTTGAGGGAAAACAACCCAGCCTCCGAAGTCAGAGGTGGGTCTTTAGGTTCTAGTGGTTGGGTAAGCGCACTTGCACTGACATAGCCAAGGGCTTCGATATCCAATGCAGAGCGAGATCCGATATAGGCAATTCTCTCTCTGAGCTGTGCAGGACAAGATCTCGAATTTGGGCACCTTAGGTCAACATCGCCCTCTGCTGCAGGGGCTAATTCACTCTGACACTCAGGACACCGGCTTGGCATCTGGAATTCTTTTTCAGTTCCGTCACGAAGGGCAACCACTGGGCCCAGAATTTCGGGAATCACATCTCCGGCTTTTCGCAGGACAACAGTGTCGCCAATCAGAACCCCTTTGGCTTTGACCTGATCCTGATTGTGCAAAGTGGCAAATTCGACTTCAGATCCGGCGACCTGGACCGGAACCAGAACCGCATATGGTGTCGCCCTGCCGGTTCTTCCAATCGACACCTTGATGTCCAGCAACTTGGTGTTTACCTGTTCAGGTGGGTACTTATATGCGATCGCCCATCGTGGAGCCCTTGAGGTCTTGCCAAGCTCGGCCTGAGCAGACAGAGAGTCAACCTTGATCACAGCGCCATCAATCTCGTGCTCAATGTCGTGCCTGGTCGCCTGCAAATTTTGAATGAAATCAAATGCTTCTTTTTCATCTTGGGCAACCAGATATCGCTTGGTTGTTGGCAGGCCCCAGGCCGTCAATAGCTCATAGACCTGGCTCTGAGATTCAAGGTCACTTTGCCAAGCACCAAAACCGTGAACCAGCATCTTTAGTGGCCTGGATGCAGTAACCGAAGCATCCTTTTGGCGCAACGAACCAGAAGCACAGTTTCGAGGGTTGGCAAATGGCTTTCCACCGGCGGCAACAATTCCAGCATTTAGCTCCTCGAAGTCCTTGGATTCAAAAAAGACTTCACCACGGATTTCAACTACGACCGGGTGTTTTTCCCCCTTGAGGCGATGCGGAATATTTTGAATAGTGAGGGCGTTTTGGGTGACATCCTCCCCCACGCTTCCATCACCTCTTGTTGCGGCTTTCACAAGGACGCCGTTTTCGTAGGTGAGGCTCAACGCAAGACCGTCAATTTTTGGCTCACAAAGATATGGTCCCGATCCGGCCCTCTGGCACCAGGCCAAAAACTCTTCTACAGAGAAGGCATTGTCCAGACTCATCATCGGGTCCAAATGAGTTACAGGTGAGAAAACCTCTGCCGCAGCACCACCAACCCTTTGGGTTGGACTGTTTTCAATTAGCTCTGGGTGTTTGCCTTCAAGTTCCTTGAGCTCTTTCTCCAGTAAGTCATACTCGGCATCGGAGACCAGGGTTTGGTCTTCCTGGTAGTAGGCGGTGCGAAAGCGCTCGATCTGGATTCTCAGTTCGTCGATTCTTTCGGCATCGTTAGACACTGAGTGTCACCGCGCTTTGAGTTCTGTCAATTGTGGTTTGGCCAAGCACCCTGGTGCCCAAATAAAGAACAGCGGTCTGCCCGGTGGCAACACCATAAAACGGGGTTTTCAAGTTAATTACTAGCTCCCCATCAACAACTGCTGCTTGAGCCTCAACGGTGTCGCCATGGGCTCGTACCTGAACCTCGCAATCGAAGAAGTCATCTAGATTCTCAGGAGCCTTGCCGCACCAGGAATATCTAGAACCCGCAAGCTGCGTGATCTCCAGGGCGGCCTCTGGTCCAACCACAACCTCGTTGGTCTTTGGGCGAATATCCAGTACATATCTCGGCTTGCCATCTTTGGCTGGGGTGCCGATTCGCAAGCCTTTTCGTTGGCCAATGGTGAATCCAACATGGCCATCGTGCTCGCCAAGCTCTTTGCCATCAAGGTCAACAATTCTGCCCGGGTCTGTTGGAACAAAGTCCTTTAGCCAGTCTCTGGTGTCTCCCTCTGGGATAAAGCAAATATCGTAACTGTCAGGCTTATTGGCAACAGTCAAACCACGATCTTGAGCCTCTTTGCGAACTAGGTCCTTGGAAGCAGTTGCACCCAGCGGAAACAGAGAGTGTGAAAGTTGCTCTCTATTCAAAACACCAAGGACGTAACTTTGATCCTTTGCCATCGCAAGAGATCTGTGGAGCTCCAGGTTTCCCTCAGCATCTTCTTCGATACTGGCGTAGTGCCCGGTGCAAACTGCATCAAAACCAAGAGCCAGGCCCTTTTCCAAAAGTGCTGCGAATTTGATTCGCTCATTGCATCGCATGCACGGGTTTGGGGTTCTGCCGGCCTTGTATTCGGCGACAAAATCATCCACCACGTCAATCTTGAAGCGCTCCGAGAAATCCCAGACGTAATAAGGAATTCCGAGCTTATTGGCGGCTCTTTGTGCATCCATCGAGTCTTCGATTGTGCAGCAGCCACGGGAACCAGTCCGTAGTGTTCCAGGCATTCTAGAAAGTGCTAGGTGGACCCCAACAACTTCGTGGCCCATATCAATTGCCCTTGCGGCAGCAACTGCAGAGTCAACTCCACCACTCATCGCCGCCAAAACACGCATTGGTCAAGTCTAAATTGCAATGCTTAGTTTTGTAAGGCTTGGGCCTTGATTGCCCCAGAAACAGCCGGACCAATCGCCGCAATAAAAGCGTCAATATCCGCAGCAGTTGTCGTGTGACCCAAAGTCACCCGAATGCAAGCTTTTGCAAGATTCTCTTCGATTCCCATACCAATCAACACGTGTGATGGACCGAGAACACCAGCCTGGCAGGCGCTTCCAGAGGACACGCTAATCCCCTGCTGGTCAAGAAGGAACAATAAAGAATCGCTTTGGGTGTTAGGAAAAATAAGGTGCGCGTTGTGTGGAACACGGTTGGCGCCCTTGGTAGTGACAATTGCCTCGGGGATTAGCTCCAAAACCTTATTTTCAAGCTCATCACGTAATTTGCCAAGCTTTTCTTCTCTACTATCCATGTCGGCCAACGAAGCGGTTGCGGCTGCAGCAAAAGCAGCGGCACTGGCGAAGTTCATGGTTCCCGAGCGCAATGCGCGTTC
Source organism: Aquiluna sp. (assembly GCA_021741585.1). Lineage (GTDB taxonomy): Bacteria > Actinomycetota > Actinomycetes > Actinomycetales > Microbacteriaceae > Aquiluna. The sequence continues at coordinate 370,724 of JAIOXN010000001.1, forward strand.
CTGCCCACCGCCATGCAAAAGAGACTCAGGCTTCATGTCTCGCCGAACAATAAGGGCGCCAATGCCAATTGGTGCACCCACTTTGTGCCCGGAAATAGACATTGCAGCCAAGCCACTACTAGCAAAGTCAATTGGCACATGGCCAAAAGCGGCTACCGCGTCCGAATGCACAGGAATGCCAAACGGTTTTGCAATCTCAGAAACTTTTTGGATGTCTGTAATTACGCCGGTCTCGTTATTAACCGTCATCAGGGAAATTAGAGCGACTCTCCGATGGTTCTCTGTTAGGAACTCTTGCAGGGAGTTCAGGTTTACCATTCCGTCTGACTCAACTCTGAGGTAGTGAACCTTGGCACCTTGATTTGCTTCAAGCCAGATTGCTGGATCCAAAAGTGCATGGTGCTCGGTTGCTGCCGTGATGATGATGTTTCGGTTTGGATCCTTGGCAATTTGCTGCCAATAAATTCCCTTGATGGCATGGTTATCGGCTTCTGTGCCCCCGGAGAGAAAAATAACCTCGGAACGATTGCAATTGATCGCCTTGGCAATTTGATCTCGAGCATCCTCAAGAATGGAACGAACCAATTGGCCAGAAGAGTGCACAGAGGATGGGTTCCCAGTCTCTTCGAGTGCTCTCAAGAGCGCCGCTTTAGATTCTTCTCTGAGCGTTGTTGTGGAGGCGTGGTCCAAGAAAACCGACATGCCCTCAAGCCTATTGTCACAAGTTAGAAATCTTCCACCGCTAACCTTATGGGCGAGGAAAATGTTGGAATCAAATCTGAGTAAGCAAACCGCTCCACTGGGCATGTCCCTGATGGACGGTGGTGGCATGTTTAGCGTTTGGTCTGAATCTGCATCCAAAATCGATCTTCTAATTCTGGATCCCACAGACCCAACAACAACTTTGCATCAAATACCCCTCGAACAAGGCGAAGGCGGTTTCTTCTCCGCAGGTCATGACCTTTTCCAGTCTGGAATTAGTTATGTCTTGCGAGCAGATGGGCCTGCTGGCCCCAGGCATGCCTTTCAGCCAGAAAGAAATTTGCTCGACCCCTATGCAAAGGGGCTAATCAGGGATAACCCAAGGGATTATCGCTGCGTGGCAGTTGACACCAGTTTTGACTGGGAAGGCGTTACAAAGCCAGGGACATCGCTTTCCGAAAGCATCATCTACGAGGCCCACCTGCGCGGGCTAACCAGAATTAATCCAGCAATCCCCGAGGAAATTCGCGGTTCATATGCCGCATTGGGACACCCAGCGACTATTGATTACTTGGTAAAACTTGGCATCACAGCGGTTGAACTGTTGCCAATTCAGGCCTTTATTTCCGAACCGAGATTGGTGAACCTAGGACTAATCAACTACTGGGGCTACAACACCATCAACTTCTTTACACCACACATGAGGTATGCGGCAGAGGCAACTCGTGCCCAGGGACCTGAGGCGATGTTGCGGGAACTCAAAACCGCGATTCGCGAACTTCACCGTGCCGGCATTGAGGTGATTATGGATGTGGTTTATAACCACACCGCTGAGGGTGGATATAAGGGGCTCACCTATAGCTATCGAGGGCTCGATAATTCGAATTATTACCGTCAAGATGACGAAGGAAACTACCAAGACACCACTGGTTGTGGTAACTCCTTAAACTTTGGCAACCCAATGGTTCGGCAACTCACCCTTGATTCACTGCGTTACTGGACTCAGGAATTGCAAATCGATGGCTACCGTTTTGACCTAGCGGCAACCATCGCCCGAGACGAACACAATCACTTTGATCCAGCGCATCCACTGCTACAAGAAATGAAAAAAGATCCGATCATTTCCTCGGCAAAGCTAATTGTGGAACCTTGGGATGTTGGCTTTGGCGGTTGGCAAACAGGAAACTTCCCACCTGGATTTCCAGAGTGGAACGATAGATATAGAGATGCCGTCAGGAAATTCTGGCTTTCAGATGTTCAGGGCTACCGCGATAGCGGAAACCATCACAACGGCGTGCAGGAACTGGCCGGAAGAATCGCCGGCTCGCAAGACATCATCACCGACGGTGAGGGGCCAATCGGAACCGTCAACTTCATCACCGCCCATGATGGCTTCACGCTTTATGACCTGGTGAGTTATAACCAAAAACAAAATTCTGCCAATGGAGAAGGAAACCGGGACGGCTCAAACAACAGTTTGAGCTTCAACCACGGGGCCGAAGGTGAAACACCAAACACATCGATCAGCTTTGCCCGCCGGAAAGCCGCAAGAAACCTAATGGGAACCCTCTTACTCTCGGCTGGTATTCCGATGATCACCGCCGGAGACGAGCGCCTCAAGACCCAGGGCGGAAACAATAATGCCTACTGTCAAGACAATGTGATTACTTGGCAAGACTGGAGCCCAGAGCAGTTCCGGCTAGATTTCGAGGTGACAACCTCACACCTAATTGCCCTGAGAAAGCAATACCCGGCATTGCGTCCAAAGGCATTCACCAAGCTTGAAGAACCGACCCCTTTTGTGGATCAAATGCTTTGGTATTCGGTACGTGGTGACGAGATGAGCGTTGAGGATTGGCATAACTCCGAGCGCAGAACTTTGCAGCGCTTGGCATATCACTTAATGAATGACGGATCTAAGCAAGGAATTCTGCTTGTAATTAACGGCACTGAGGCGGTCAAAGAGGTTCGACTTCCTAAGCCAGATGGCCTCAAAGAGTTCCAACTGCTCTGGGACTCAGCGCTAGAAACCCCGCCTTCCAGGAAAGCGGACTTCCCAGCCGGTTCGACAATTCGCATGGTCGAAACCAGCATGCAGTTGTTTCTAGCAAAATAACCTTTTTGCAACTAGCGGGCAGAATCCCTCTCGTTTCGCTAAATTGTGTGAATGGGTAATCTCGCATCTCAAATTCTTCGAATTCCGATTTCCAGGACCTGGCCGCTAGTTGATGGCGGAAAATTCCCGGCCAAGGCATTCGAGAATGAGGTGATCGAGTTTGGTGCTGTTGCCTTTCGAGAGGGCCACGATCAAATTGCAGTTGATCTGCTCCTAACAAATCCGAACAGTATCACAACGAGAATTTCCTTAAAAGAGGGCTCCCCTGGGCTAGACCAGTGGGTTGCAAAAGTTCAGCTAAACCAAGTTGGAACCTGGAGCTACCAGGTGTCGGCTTGGGATGACCGATACCACACATGGCTACACAACACAGAGGTAAAACTCCAGGCTGGAGTCGACGAAGAGCTGATGATGCTCGAGGGTATTTCCCTATTGGAGCAACTGGCGGAGGTATCACCTGCGGCAACAAAAAAGAAGTTCATTGCAATTTCCAAAGTTTTGGCCGATGAGGCACTTTCAGCAACAGAGCGTCTAGAAAAGGCTCTTGCTCAGGACCTCACCGCACTTGCCGAGGCGAATCCAATTCGTTTTCTAGAAAACCTAAGCGACCCTGCCCAGGTTTATTGCGAGCGAAAGCTTGCAGGATCTGGTGCTTGGTATGAATTCTTCCCTAGATCTGAAGGTGCCAAGAAAAACAAGGATGGCTCCTGGGTCTCTGGAACTTTCAAAACGGCACAAAAGAGTCTTGCCCGAGTAAAGGAAATGGGCTTTGACGTTTTATACATGCCGCCTATTCACCCGATTGGCCACGCTCACCGCAAGGGCCCAAATAACACTTTGGTCGCAGGAGCCAATGACCCAGGTTCGCCTTGGGCAATCGGTAATGAGGCAGGCGGTCACGACACCATCCACCCGGATCTTGGCACCGAGAAAGATTTCAAGGACTTCATCAATGCCGCCGCCAAATTGGATATTGAAATTGCCATGGATCTGGCTCTGCAGGCGGCTCCTGATCACCCCTGGGTCAAAACCAACCCGGAGTTTTTTACCACTCGCGCTGATGGATCAATCGCCTATGCCGAGAATCCACCAAAGAAATATCAGGACATCTACCCAATCAATTTTGACAATGACCCAGAAGGCATTTACCAAGAAGTCTTGCGGGTAGTGACCAAGTGGATATCACTCGGAGTGAAGATCTTCCGAGTTGATAACCCTCACACCAAACCAGTTAGTTTTTGGCAGCGGTTGATTGCAGAAATCAACAGCAAGAACCCCGAGGTGATTTTTCTAGCAGAAGCATTCACCAGACCGGCAATGATGCACGCGCTTGGAAAGGCTGGTTTCCAGCAGTCATATTGCTACTTCGCATGGCGCAATAGCAAGACTGAATTGGTCGAGTATCTGAACGAACTAGCTAACGACTCGGCAGATTTCTTCAGACCTAGCCTTTGGGTAAATACCCCTGACATCCTGACTCAGTATCTGCAGTTTGGTGGCAAGCCGGCATTCAAGATTCGAGCAACAATTGCCGCGACCGCAGGCTCTACCTGGGGGATGTATGCCGGCTTCGAGCTTTATGAATCAGTTGCTAGAGCAGGGGCCGAAGAGAACATCGATAGCGAGAAGTACGAATACAAGTCTCGTGATTTCCAGGCGGCCGAAAAATCTGGCCAATCTCTTGCCCCTTATGTCGCACTTTTGAATCAGATTAGGAGAGAGAACCCAGCACTTGGCCAACTCAGAAACCTAACCACTCACTGGAGCGATGATCAAGAAATCTTGGTGTTTTCAAAGACGCTTGCTGCAGAGCACAATGGCGGCAAAGAAAACACAATCTTGGTAGTCGTGAACACCGATCCGCACTCGGTGAGAGAGACCATGGTTCACCTAAACCTCGCCGCCCTTGGGGTTACAGGGGAATTCAAGGCATTGGATCTAATATCCGGAGACAAATTTGAATGGGGAGAACATAACTTTGTTCGGCTTGACTCCTTCACCCAACCAGCACACATCCTGAGAGTGGAAAAATGAGCCCGAGCATTGAAGAACTGGTTTCGCTAGCCCAAGGCACCCACCATAACCCTCACCAGGTGCTGGGAGTTCATGAGACCGAAAAAGGTTGGGTCCTCAGGACACTTAGGCCATTTGCGCAGACGGTTGTCATGGAGCAGAAGCGAAGCAAGAAGTCTTTGATTCACGTTGCCTCTGGCGTCTGGGAACTAGAGGGTAAGGGAAAAGTACCCGGTGACTACCGGATCCGTGCAACTTACGAAAATGCTCCGGACTGGTTAGCCGCAGACCCCTATTGCCACACCCCAACCATTGGAGAACTCGACCTTTATCTGATTACAGAGGGTCGCCACGAGATGCTCTGGGATGCCCTTGGAGCTCACTACTCAGAACAAAAAGACTCAATAGGTGACACCTCCGGAGTCGCATTCAGCGTTTGGGCTCCAAACGCCAATGCAGTTCGGGTGGTCGGTGATTTCAATGGTTGGGATGGCACCTGCTACCCCATGCGCTCAATGGGCGGGTCGGGCGTTTGGGAACTTTATGTCCCCGGAGTAGAGCCGGGGGCGCTTTACAAGTTCCAGATTCGCACAAAGTCTGGCCAGTGGATTACGAAGATTGACCCAATGGCTAGGCGTACTGAGACTCCACCTGCTACTTCATCTGTCGTGGATGTGAGCAGCTACAAATGGCGAGATGAAGACTGGATGGCACAGCGCGAGAGGCGTAACGCGTTGCGCTCTCCCATGAGCACCTATGAGCTTCACCTCGGTTCATGGCGCGGCGCAAAGAACTACCGTGAAATCGCTCCGGAATTGATTGGTCACGTTAAATATTTAGGCTTCACACACGTTGAATTCATGCCGCTAGCCGAGCACCCTTTTGGCGGCAGTTGGGGCTATCAGGTCACCGGCTACTACGCTCCGACCGCAAGGTTCGGCACCCCAGATGACCTTCGTTTTTTGATTGATGAGCTTCACAATGCAGGAATCGGAGTGATCGTGGACTGGGTCCCAGCACACTTCCCTAAAGACGATTGGGCGCTAGCCAAATATGACGGCGAAGCACTTTATGAAGATGCCGACCCAAGACGCGGAGACCACCCCGATTGGGGCACGCATGTTTTCAACTTTGGGCGCACCGAGGTTAGAAACTTCTTGGTGGCAAACGCTAGCTACTGGCTAGAAGAATTCCACGTTGATGCCTTGAGAGTTGATGCAGTTGCTTCAATGCTTTATTTGGATTACAGCCGTGAAGACGGTGAGTGGTTGCCGAACATCCACGGTGGACGCGAGAACCTAGATGCCATTCGCTTCCTCCAGGAAACCAACGCCACCGCCTATCGCCGAAGCCCCGGAATCATGATGATCGCCGAGGAATCAACCGCTTTCCAAGGAGTGTCTGCTCCAACCGATTTTGGTGGCCTTGGGTTTGGATTCAAGTGGAACATGGGCTGGATGCATGACTCGCTTGAATATATCCAGCGCGATCCGATGTATCGCAAGCACCACCACGGCGAGATTACTTTCTCGATGCTCTATGCATATGATGAGAAGTTTGTGCTTCCAATCAGCCACGATGAGGTAGTTCACGGCAAGGGTTCACTCCTAAGCAAGATGCCCGGGGATCGCTGGCAGAAGCTTGCCAACATGCGAGCCTATTTGAGTTTTATGTGGGCACATCCAGGCAAGAAATTGATTTTCATGGGGACTGAATTTGCTCAACCATCCGAGTGGAGCGAATCTCGTGAACTTGATTGGTGGCTGTTGGATCACGCGCCACACCAGGGCATGCAGAAACTTGTCAGCGACTTAAACCACCTTTACACCGAAAACCAATCTCTCTGGGAGCTAGACCACGAGCACGAGGGTTTCCAGTGGATAGATGGCGGTAATGCAGATCAAAACGTGTTGAGTTTTCTGAGGTTTGATTCGAGTGGAAACCCAATAGCGGTAATTGTAAATTTCGCCGGACATCCACACGAAAACTTTCGGGCTGGATTGCCAAAACCGGGAATCTGGCAGGAAATTCTAAATACCGACTCAGAGATATATGGCGGGAGCGGAATGGGGAACTTCGGTTCAGTAACAACAGATGAGATTACTTCGAACGGCAGGCCCTATTCGGCAAACATCACCGTCCCAGCCCTTTCATCTGTCTGGTTGCGACTGAGCTAGAACAGCATCGACGCCAAGCGGCGCCTTGCGTCCAGAACGATCTGCTCTCCAATGCCGGCGAGAACAAACAGCTCTAAAAGTCGACCCTTCAGAATCTCACGGTTTTCAAAATCAATTGCGAAGCGATCAAGGATCAAAGTGAATGCTTCTGCCGCTTTGCCCTGAACGAATACCTGGTCGGCAAGAGACAGCAATTCGGCTAGCTCTCCGGTTTCTTTTGGTGCAGAGAGCCTAAGCATGAGCTGAACCTGATAGAGGCCAGCCTTGGCCTCATCATCATTTGGGTATTCAACGATTAGCTTTTCGTAGCGAGATTTAGCCAATTCCATGTCGCCAGCTTCAATCGCTTGAAGAGCAGCGAGATGTTCTGGACTCAAAGGTTTTTGCATGGCCTCAGCGGGGTTTGTGACTACTTGAATCGATCCAGTTAGGTTATTTTGGACAGCTAATTGCAATACCTGGCTCAGTGCTGCAAGCAACTGGTCTTTTGTCACCTCACCCTGAAAAATCGGTGCAGGCTGGCCTCTAAGGATTGCGAGGAGAGCGGGGGTTTGGGAAACTCCTAGAGCTTGTGCAAGTTCAGGATAGGTTGGCGCTTCAATTTCAACACCAGCAAGTCTGCCCTGCGCCGATTCGATGGCCTTTTGAACCAGAGGCTGCATAGTTGCTGACTCAGGGTCTTGACCGGTGACAAGAAGCAAAACCGGGAAACTTTCTGAGAGTTTGAGGTATTGGCGCAGAATGGTTTCATCTGCCTTCACCAAAAAGCCAGCAACCTGATTTCCAGCCTGGGGTTTCTGGTTCAAACTTGAAAGATCGAAGGCTCCGAAATTACTCATCTGGCTCCCAGTGCGGTGGTGGTGAGAAGTTGCTGAGTAGCACCCAGGAGCGTGACTTTCTGGGTGGAGCCGGCTTGCGGAACATGGAACAACAACATAGCTCCATACCTGGATTCAATTCCAGTTGCACTGCCCCCTGTTCCTAATAGCAGCGCCTCATCTCCGGTAATTGCAACCGCGTTGCCCGGCTCCTTCGGGATAATCGTGTAAGTATCAGTCATGTACAAACCAACCAGAGCGCCACCTTCTGCCGAGGAGAGCAAAACTGGAGCATCCGAAGTTATTTTGTGAACAAAATCTAGATTTGCATTTGTAAGGGTTGCGATCAAGCCCTGTTGAACCGTTGAAACGTCCATAATGTACTGGTTTTCGGCATCCACAACGCTTGCCCAACCTGATTCAACGCCGTTATTGAGTAAATCGCCAACCGCAAGTGCCAGATCCTTCGGGGAGATTAGTAAAAACTTGGAGTCTGGCTTGATGGCGGAGGCCCCGACGCTCTCAGCTGCAACATCTGGGAAAGTGATGTCTGGCAAGAGGTTCATGTATTGATATAGCTTGTATGGCTCCCTTGCGCTTTCCTGCCTTAGGACCAGCATTTGCAATGAATCAACACCCGTGACTACCATCACAGACCTTGGCCAGGTGTCAGTGGCGCTGGGCAAGAACAACTGAATCGGCTCGGCCAAAATTGGCTGTGGGGGTTCTTGTGCTTCTGTGCGCCGGGACAGGTTATAGAAAGACCTTCTGGCACTAAGTGCTGGTCCTGCAACCCGAAGTTCAAGTGTTTCTCTATCTAGCTCGGCATCTGATGCCCCAACGACCTGCGCGACATCCACAAGGATTCGTTCGATCTGAGCTCTAGTCATCACGGGGGTCAAGATGTCGACTTGCGCAGACGGACTTGGGTTCAGAATCGGATTCACATACTCCGGAGAACAACCAGAAAGGGTTGCAAGGATCAATCCAACTCCAAGCACTCTCACTTTGCGTTGAGCACGCCTGCCCCTGGATCTTTCAAGCTTTGGCTGACGAAAGTTGTCAAAAAAGGACTTGCGACTGGGACCGCGGTTAGACCTGGTCGGCCTAGTCTTTGATCTCCCTCGGACAACCTGAAAAAGAGCGAGTCCGGAACCAATTGCCATCAAGGACAACCCAATGAATGTGATGGGTGCGATTGGACTGGCCTGATTGGGTAGATCCCAAGTTATCTTCACTTCACGCGGTGCCATTGCCAGACCGGTGGATGCCACGAGCACCCCAGACTCGTTGCCCTCTGGGACCGAGATCCAGGCCGTATCGCTCTCTTGACTAAAGCTGCGCCAAATATCCGCACCGAAAGGCTCGATCAATTCGCCAGTCCCAGCTCTTTCCAATTCGACAAGCTCAATGGATTCCTTCTCTGCATAGAGGGCCAGACGGAGTTGGATGCTTTGACTGTCGCCAACCCATGCTTCGATATCGGACTCACGGCCTGTCGCAATAAATACTCCATCGGGATTTTTTGCGCTGACTGTCACTTGTCCCGGATAGGCGCTTAGGACTCGATTCGGAATCACAATGTATGTAGTTGGCGTCTCAAGCTCTTGGGTGACACTAATGAAATCGAGCGGACGATTTTGCAGTTGATCCACAAGCCCTACAGCGCTAGCGACTAGGCCGATCACGAAGATCGCTACTGCACCTAAAAACCGCATCAATTCCACGCCAATTCTTTATAAACCTATGGAAGTTTAGCCGTTGAGGCTTTGATTCGACCTAGACGAGCAAATTGCGATTTACCAAAACTCAGGGTTGCAGCCTCCAGATGGCCAAGACCTGGCTAGTTTTATACCAGATAGCACGAAAAGGAGCTGCGGTGGAGCAACGTTTTAGGCTCAGCAACGGTTTTCAGATTGGCCTGACCGGAGGCCTCGGCGTTCTGGTAGCCATTCTGGTAGGTAACGCTGTTGCGCAGACTGCCACCATCTTGACCTATGTGGCGATTGCTCTTTTCATCGCACTAGGTCTTGACCCCCTTGTGCGATATCTGGCAAAAAGAAGGATCCCAAGACCTTTGGCAGTCCTGGTAGCGGTTCTAATTTTTCTAGGATCACTTGCACTCTTGCTCTGGGCAATCCTTCCGGTTGCCATTTCCGAAGCCGCAAAACTAATTTCTCAGATTCCTTCAATCGCTTCTTCTCTGGTGACGATCGACTTGATTTCACAGTGGGATGCACAGCTGGGTGGAGCGATCTCTTCGGCAACAGACGGTGCACTCGAATTTGTAACCGATGCAGGCAACTGGCCGACCCTTCTCGGTGGCGTGTTGCAAGTTGGCTTAGGTCTTCTAAACGGCGCACTTGGCACCGTGATTGTTGTTATTTTGACCCTGTATTTCATGTTTGCCCTGGATTCCATGAAGGACTACATGGCACGACTTGTTGCAAGTTCTAAGAGGGAGCGTTTCCGCAAGCTAACCGATCAGGTTGCCTATTCGGTTGGTCGCTGGGTCATGGGGCAGTTCTCAATTGCGCTGATCCACGGAATTTCGCTGTTCGCATTCTTGACAATTATTCAGGCACCATTCGCGTTGCTATTGGCTTCCATCGGATTCCTATTTGCGCTGATTCCACTTGTTGGTCCGATCTCATCGGCAATCGTGGTCACCTTGATTTCGCTTATCGAAGGTGGCGACACAGCCCTGATTGTTGGTATTTATTACCTGATTTACCTTCAGGTCGAGGCCTATGTCGTATCACCAAGAGTTATGAAAAAAGCAGTTTCGGTCCCAGCATCCTTGGTTGTGATTGCGGCTCTAATGGGTGGCACCCTGATGGGAATTCTTGGCGCACTCATCGCCATTCCAGTTGCAGCCTCAATCCTTTTGATTGTGCGGGAAGTCTGGATGCCGAAGCAGCAACTGCGTTAGTAGTGCGTGGGCAGCTCCGCGCTACCCGGAATGAGTATTTGGGCCACCTGGTTCAATACCCTTCTAACTGCAAGCTCTCCAACCCATAGGTGCTTATCTCCTTCAAAGCCGATCACCTGAGCATGGCTGACCACCGAGAACCTTAGTTGCGCTTCGTTGGGCTTGAGGTAGTCGTCCTCCCCCGGCACAAGAGCAATCAACGGCTTCTGGAATTCATTCCAACGCAGTAGATCCGAGTCTGTTGCTCTGTGAAGGGGAGGTGAGAGCAGAATTGCACCGGAGATATCGTGATCTGGTCCGTATTTGATGGCAAGTTCTGTGCCAAACGACCAACCCAGTAGCCAAATATTCTTGTAACCAGCTTTTTTACAAAAATCAACGGCTGCCGCCACGTCAAGCCGCTCGAGGTTGCCGGAGTCAAATGAGCCGGTGGATTGACCGCGCTCGGACTTTGTCCCGCGAAGATTGAATCGCAAAACCGCCACCCCAAGTAATGCGGGGAGGCGATTGGCAGCCTTTCTGAGGACGTGTGAGTCCATAAAACCACCAGCTGTTGGTAGCGGGTGCAAAGTCAATAAAACGGTCTCAGAGCCTGTAACAGGAGCCGAGAGCTCCCCGACGAGAACCTGTCGGTCTTCGGTGTGCAGTTCGATGTCGGTTCGGATAGCAGGCAAGTGAGTGGCAGCTTTGATTTCCTCGGTCACAACAACACTCCGTCAAATAGTTTCCAGCAGTGATTGTGAAAATGCCTCCTGGTTTCAACCCCTCGATGGACATCCCATGCGACGGTGTGCGCCGGCCCCGGCTCTAGGGTGATGGAGCAAACTGGACAAATCCATTTTTTTCCTGGTTCACTGCCTTTCCCGGTAGTTTCCTGGACGGAGAATTCGTTTCCGCGCTTGATCTCAGTTCTGGGGAGAGACATTCGAACTCTAGTGAGGTCAAGTTCTTGATAGACCTTTGGTGAAGCACCACGTCGTTTTCTTGGGCGAACCACTAGTACCAGTTGTGCTCATCGGAGTGGGCAAGTGCGGCACATGGCGTGCCATAGCGGCCAGAGATATAGCCTAAGCCCCAGCGAATCTGGGTTTCTGGATTGGTCCTCCAATCAGGACCGGCGGTCGCCATCTTGCTACCCGGCAAAGATTGTGGAATTCCATAGGCGCCAGAAGACTTATTCTCTGCCGTGTGGCGCCAGTTACTCTCCCGCTCCCAGAGTTTTACCAAGCAGGAGTACTGGTTGTAGTTCCAGCCTCGTTCAACGGTTTGGGCTAATGCGAACTCTTTTGCAGAACCTGCGTCTGGAGTTGGGGCCATCTTGACCAAAAGCTTGGTTGCTCCGGCTCCAGTGATAACTTCAAAGTCTCCCCTGGCAAAGCCAGGTCCATCGATCGGCACAATTTCGAGCTGTTGGTATTCATCGCTAGGACCATCGAATACTTGCATGGTATTTGCAGATGCCATGGTTCCAGAGTAAGGATCAACGGCAGTAAGCATCACAAGAGACGCCACAAAGAAAATGCCAAGGGTAGGGGCAATTTTGGGTCTTGCGACCGCCCTTGCCGAATGTTTACCCAATTGGCTCCTTATTACAGCGACTAAGCCTATTCAATTAGCCCTGGTTAGGCAATTGCCCTCAAAGCAGCCTTTGCAATAAAAAGGAATGGACCAAAGTGGATATAAACGAATCAACTGCTGATTTATCTTTGCCGGAGGCGGATCTTCCAAGCGGCATGGTGCGCAGCTCAAAAGTGCTTGGGCCACTCAGTGATCCTCGCTTCACGCTAAGCGTCTTGAAAAGGCTGGCAATTTTTCTAGTTGAATATGCAGTCTTAGATTTAGGAAAGGCTGTTTTTGCGCCAAGCTCGAGAGTGTTTCTAATCAGCTCGAGATTATTCTCGAGCTGGACGAGGGCCATAGATCTGCCATTTTTGAGGATAAAGTCTTTCAGCTCGCGCTCCAGAAGAGTGTCGCAGACCCGAGCGATTGCATCATCAACCGCCTTGACTTGGTAACCGCCGGGAACCAAATCGAATCTGGCCACTTCAACAATCTTTGAAGTCACCAGGGATAGGTTTGGATTCTCAAATTGGATTCTGATTCGATCCATTAGCGCATCAACCTGTGCTGGAGCGTAGCCCAGCAGTGTTTGGTTCGCGAGCGGGAAACTCATAAATACAACACTAAGTGACTCAGCAAAAACGCGACAAAGGATGAAGGCAAAAGGGAATCTATGCGATCCATGACGCCGCCATGGCCTGGAAGGATGGTGCCCATATCTTTCACGTTCAAATCACGCTTGATCAATGATTCGGACAGGTCTCCCATCACTGATGAAACCAAAAGCGCGGCTCCAAAAATAAAACCAAACCAAAGCGGCTCGCCGGTGAGCAGAGAGGTTACAAACCCCCCAAAGAAACCGCCAATGATAGAAGCGAACAGACCCTCCCAGGTCTTTTTCGGGCTGATTGCAGGAGAGAGCTTCGTCTTTCCAAAAAACCGACCAAAAAGATAGCCAAAGGTGTCAATCATCGCCACTGTGAATACCAACCCAAATACCCAGGCTCGACCGTTGTCTTCAATCAGCATGACGGTTGCAAAACTTAGCAATAGTGGAACATAAATAACCGCAAAGGCGCTGGCTCCAAAATCTCGCAATGTCTGCTTTAGAGGCTGCCTCTTCTTTGTCCACAGAAGATAAACCACTCGCCAAAGCACCATTAAGCCAACAGACACCCAGAGAGTGAGCCACTGAGCGATAGGGCCAAATATATAGGCAAATAGCGGTATTAATAGTCCAGCAACAGCAGCCGGAAACCTTGGAACATGCCAACCGGATTTTCGCATCGCATTGGCTAGTTCGTAGGTGCCAATTGCTGAGGCAGTCGAGGCAAAAAGTGCTACTGCAAGGGGGTGAATCATTGAAAGAATTAGCACCCCGCCAAGACCAAAACCCACGGCCAATCTAGGGCCGAGGGTTTTTGTCTTTGAGCTATCCACTAGACCTCTAGAAGTTCAGATTCTTTGTTCTTTAGAGCTTCATCGATGCGCTCGATGTGAAGCTTTGTAATTGCCTCGAGTTCTTTCTCGGCGCGCTCAACCTCATCTTCTCCGGCATCGCCATCTTTTTTGACAACACCCAAATCTTCCATTCCCTTGCGGCGAATGTTTCTAACTGAGACGCGGCCGTGCTCGGCCTTATCGCGGGTGAGCTTGACGTATTCCTTGCGACGCTCTTCGGTCAGCTCTGGGAGGTTGATGCGAATCACGTTTCCATCGTTGTTTGGGGATGCACCAAGGTTTGGCATCGCCAATAGCGCTTTCTCAATTGCGCCAAGGGCGCTCTTGTCATAAGGGTTGATCAAGATTGAACGAGCTTCAGGGTTCTGAATACCACCGAGTTGGCCCAGTGGGGTTGGCGTGCCATAGTAATCAACCATTATTTTTTGGAACATGGCTGGGTTGGCGCGACCGGTGCGAACCGACGCAAAATCCTCTTTGGTGGCCTCAATAGCCTTGTCCATCTTGTCTTTGCACTCTTCCAAGATTGCGTTGATCATTTTTCCTCTTTTCTAAAACTTAAGCTCTAACCGTGGTGCCGACCTCGGCGCCCAAAAGCGCCTCAGAAATCTGATCCATGCTGAATACCCGCATTGGCATCTTGTTGTCCATGCAGAGCGAGAATGCGGTTGCATCAACCACCTTGAGGCCCTTCACGAGAGCTTCTTGGTAGCTGATTGAATCAAGTTTTACCGCCGTCGGGTCCTTCTTTGGATCGGCGGAGTAAACACCGTCAACACCGTTTTTGGCAACCAACACTTCATCCGCACCAATCTCAAGTGCGCGCTGTGCAGCAACGGTGTCGGTGGAGAAATATGGCAGTCCGGCGCCCGCACCAAAGATCACAATGCGGCCTTTTTCGAGGTGCCTAATTGCCCGCAGTGGAAGATACGGTTCAGCAACCTGAGCCATCGAAATTGCGGTTTGAACTCGCACATCGGCGCCAGCTTGTTCGATGAAGTCCTGCAAAGCAAGGGCGTTCATGACAGTTCCAAGCATTCCCATGTAGTCAGCACGACCACGGTCCATACCGCGAATTGATAGCTCGGCACCGCGGAAGAAGTTGCCACCACCAACAACGATTGCGATTTCAACCTCTTTGGAAGCAGCAGCAATATTTCTTGCAATCTCGGAGACAACATCGGGATTCACACCCAGCGATCCGCCACCAAAAGCTTCTCCTGAAATCTTTAGCAGCACCCGGCGCTTACGATCCACGATGATTCACCTCCAGGCTTGAATTGCTAAACAGCATCCCCTCAATCCTAGAGGCCAAAAGCAAACGGGCCCGGTCAAAAAGACCGAGCCCGTTCGAGTAATTTTTAGTTATGCGCCTACGCGGTAGCGAAGGAATGCAGAAACCTTGATGCCTGCGGTCTCAAGAACCTTTGCTACGGACTGCTTGTTGTCCTTCGCGAAGTCCTGATCCAATAGGCAGGTCTCCTTGAAGAAGCCGTTTACGCGGCCTTCAACGATCTTTGCCAAGGCGGCCTCTGGCTTACCTTCGTTGCGTGCGGTCTCCTCTGCGATTTCGCGCTCTTTGGCAACAATCTCTGCAGGAACATCCTCACGGGAAAGGTAGCTTGGGCTGAATGCTGCGATGTGCACTGCAACATCGTGAGCGGTCTCAGCATCTGCACCTGAGTAGGCAAGCATTACGCCAACCTGTGGTGGAAGGTCCTTAGAGGTGCGGTGCATGTATGCATCAACAGCCTGGTCAGAGATGCTGCCAACCTTGCGAAGCTCAACCTTCTCGCCGAGAATTGCGGCCTGGTCGATGATTGCATCTGCAACGGTTGCGTTGCCGTGCTTTGCAGCAAGGCCAGACTCAACATCGGTCGCACCAGCAGCAGCAATGGCATCAGCCACTGAATCTGCAAGCGAAACAAAGGTCTCCGCCTTTGCAACAAAGTCGGTCTCGCAAGCAAGCTCAACTAGAACTCCGGTGCCTCCGGTAACGCGAGCCACAATTAAACCATTGCTGGTTGTGCGACCTTCGCGCTTGGAAACGCCCTTTAGTCCCTTTAGACGTAGTAGCTCAAATGCCTTCTCGATGTCGCCATTGGCCTCATCAAGTGCACCCTTGCAGTCCATCATTCCGGCGCCTGACTTCTCGCGAAGCGCCTTTACATCTGCGGCGGTGTAGTTTGCCATGCTTATGCATCCTTCTCTGCTGAGGTTGCCTCAGCTGGGGTTTCAACAACTTCTGGTGCGGCTACAGTCTCGGCTGGAGCGTCGGTAGCTGCTGGAACTGCTGCACCCTGCTCCAAAAGCTCGCGCTCCCACTCAGCTAGTGGCTCAGCCTCTTCGCCGCCCTTGTTGTGGCGAGCGATAAGGCCATCGGCAGCTGCGTCAGCAATTACCTTGGTCAGGATTTCGATCGAGCGGATTGCGTCGTCGTTTCCTGGAATACCGATTGTTACGTCGTCTGGGTCACAGTTGGTGTCAAGGATTGCGATAACAGGAATCCCAAGCTTCTTGGCCTCTGTGATTGCAAGGTGTTCCTTGTTGGTGTCAACTACCCAAAGTGCGCTTGGGGTCTTGGTCATGGTGCGGATACCGCCCAAAACCTTCTCCAACTTGTCCTTCTCGCGGCGAAGAATCAAAAGTTCCTTCTTGGTCAAACCAGCTTTGCGAGCGTCGGTGAAGTCCATGGTCTCAAGTTCCTTGAGGCGCTGGATTCTCTTGTTGATGGTTCCGAAGTTGGTCATTAGACCACCCAACCAACGCTCGTTGATGAATGGCTGGCCGACGCGCTTGGCCTCAGAAGACATAACTTCCTGAGCCTGCTTCTTGGTACCAACGAACATGATTGAACCACCGTTAGCGACTAAGTCGCGAACGAAGTTATATGCTGCGTCAATGTGCTCAATCGACTGCTGAAGGTCGATGATGTAGATGCCCGAGCGATCGGTAAGAATGTATCGCTTCATCTTTGGGTTCCAACGACGGGTCTGGTGCCCGAAGTGGACGCCAGCGTCCAATAGCTGGCGAACGGATACAGCGGCCATGAGGCCTCCCTCTGAGTGCAAGCACTCGTTCAGTTCATTGCTTCAGCCGGTTGGCTAAAACCCTGGTAATCCACCTAAATCGCACCTCAATGAGGACCTAGCGAAAAAGGTTTATTGGATTACGCGAATTCGGCCCAACACAAAGGTCAGACCGTTCTCTGAGCATACCAGTGAATCTCAGGGTTTTCCACTATTTTTTGATTGCTCAAATACTGGATTTTTCAAAATAAGAGCATGGTGTGATGTTGAAAATAATCGCAGTACTGTCAATCATCTTTTCGAGCCTAGTAACCAGTGTCCCCGTCCCAGAGATTTGGGCCGAACCGATTCCATTTTTTGACGGCTCTCTCGAGCGCGACTACAAGGCTCCCCCAACCAAATACGCTGCAGGACACCGCGGAATAGACATCAAATTGGCCCCAGGAGAGGCAATTAGCGCACCGGCAGACGGCAAAATCAGCTTTGCAGGACTCGTGGTTGATCGAGACGTGGTTTCGATCACCACAAACTTCGGCTATTTGGCGAGTTTTGAGCCTGCCTGTGCCACTCTGGATGCTGGAGAACGGGTCAGCCGCGGACAAGTGATTGCCAGACACTGTGAACCAAAACCTGAGTATAAATATCACTGCGACTCTTGTGTGCACTTTTCAGCTAGAAACCTCTTTGGATACCTGTCCCCCATGTATTTGCTGGGGAAACTCAATCCGAGCGTGCTGACTAGCTAAGCGCGCGGATGAGCCTGAGCGAAAGAGCTCTTTAGCCTTTCAACCGAAACGTGAGTGTAAATCTGAGTGGTTGCCAAGGACGCGTGGCCAAGAATCTCCTGAACCGCTCTGAGGTCTGCCCCATGATCCAAAAGGTGAGTTGCAGCAGAATGCCTGAGTGTGTGGGGACCGGCTTTGCCGGTTGGGGTGGCCGAGAGCGCATCTGCTACTAACGAATAGAGCTGGCGGACACCCACCCTGCTCCCCCGGGAGCTCAGCAAAAGCGCATCCTTTGATTTCTCAAGCGCAAAATGCCCACGTCCAAGCTTGAGCCAGTTATCTAGAGCCTGAGCAGCTTGATCTCCATAGGGCAACATGCGCTGCTTGTCGCCTTTGCCGGTAACCACGACCAACCTCCGGGAGAAATCAAAATCCGAAATATCTAGCCCCGCAAGTTCACTTACTCGCATGCCAGTCCCATACAAAAGTTCGAAGGAACACACATCTCGCAGTGCTGATGGGTCGTTTTGCTCGGCCCGGCTGTAAAGAGATTCAAAAACCGCCGCAAGGGAAACTTCTGATGCAACCTTAGGAAGTGACCTATCAAGCTTTGGTGATCGAATCTTGATACCCGGATCAACCTCAAGAACCCCCTTCTCAAAAAGGGATGCGGTGAATGCTCTAACGGAAGAGGTTTTTCTTGCCAGGGTTGACTTAGCCGCCCCAGCCTGCAACTGGACATAGAGCCAGTCGCGAATTGAGTTGAGATTCAACTCAATTTTCTTCATTTCCAGAAAGTCCAAGAGATCCAAGATGTCGGATCTATATGCCCTGATTGTCTGGGTGGAATTGCCCCGAGCCTGGAGAGATTTTAGAAACCCCTCCAGCTCGGCTCGCAATTCTTCCATTGGTTCAGACTAAGCCGAACCGGTCGGTTTTCCTAGATGAATAGGGTGGTTTGAGATTCTGCAGCTTCGCCCAAGAATGAAGCGACTCCGCCGAATTCGATGCCATCCATCAGATCCGAAGGGGCAATCCCCAGAAGATCCATGGTCATTGTGCAGGCGATGATTCTGGCCCCGCCAGCTTGTGCAGCTGCAATTAGCTCAGGAAGCGACTGGACATTGTGCTTCTTCATAACACCCTTGATCATCTGAGTGCCTAGCCCGCCCAAGTTCATCTGAGACAGCTTTAGCGAGTCTGCACCAGATGGCATCATGGTCGAGAACATCTTCTCCATGAGCTTCTTCTGGCGCTTTGGAGGGTTCTTCTTGCGAAGAGCATTTAGACCCCAGAAGGTGAAGAACATTGATACTTCTTCTCCCATCGCGATTGCTCCATTGGCAATGATGAACGAGGCGATTAGTTTGTCCAAATCACCTGAGAACACCACAAACGATGTCTTTGCAGGACCGGCAATTGTTGAACTTGCGGCCTGTGCGGCAACCAAGGCGCCTGCTCCACCCTTTCGGATAGTGGCAGCAAATCCTGGGCCTTCAGGAACCATAGATACCAGTTCGTGGCCGTTGCGCTGGCACCAAGCAGGTCCATCATTTGCAAAGCCAGGGTCTGACACGTGAATCGTTATTTCGTCCCCGGGCTGAAGAACTTTCACCTTTTCAGATAGCTTCATGATTGGCCCTGGGCAGGCAAGACCAGTGCAGTCAAGATCAACCGAAAGACCAGATGCAACAGGGGTTCTCTTGAATAGCGACTGGGTTTCCGCATAGTTCAAAGTAGGAGCCGGCATGGCCTCTTTTTCACCGGTGACTTCATGCACGTAGCGGAATGTAGTTGAACCACCCGAGAGGGTCGCTACATCTTCAAAACCGCGCTGGGCTAAAGACCTAAAAGCAAGATAGCTTCGGAATCCAACGCCGCAGTAAAGTCTGATTGGGCTCTTGCGATCCCAGCTTTCGGAGTCCTTGCGGAAGGTTGCCAACGGGAAGTTCTCGGCACCTGGAATGTGCCAAATGTCGAATTCCTCTTTGGTGCGAACATCGATCATTCGAGCACCCTGAGTCTTCTCGGGGTAATCCTCTGCCTGCCAGATCTTGATGTCACCATTGAGCACGTTAGATGCTACGAAGGCAGCCATGTTCACGGGATCTTTGGCGGAACCAAATGGTGGTGCGTAGCTGAGTTCAAGATTTTGCATGGCCTGGACGCTCATTCCAGCGCGAAGCGCAGTGGCAAAAACATCCAAACGCTTGTCGACGCCATCAAAACCACAAGCTTGAGCTCCCAAAATCTTGCCGCTGTCATCAAATAGCAACTTGATGTGCATGGTCGAAGTTCCTGGGTAATAACCTGCGTGCCCAGATGGGTGAACGTGAATCTTGCGGTAGCTGACCTTGTTTTGAATCAACTGTTTCTCAGTCGCACCGGTTCCACCGGCGACCATGTCAAACACCTTGACAATCGATGTTCCCTGAGTTGATTCATACACGGTGTCACGACCGCAAATGTTTTCTCCGGCAACCCTTCCCTGACGATTCGCTGGTCCTGCCAAAGGTGCCAAGAAGTTGCCAGGCAAAACGGTGTGCGGAGTTTCTACAACATCACCCGCGGCATAAATGTCTGGGAAATTAGTCTGCATGTGAGCATTGACCTTGATTCCACCGCGGTCGCCCAGCTCGATGCCAGCATCCTTTGCTAGTTGATTAGCGGGCCTCACACCGGCAGACATGATCACTAGATCGGCGTCTAGCATCTTGCCGTTGTTGAGTTCGACCAACAAAGCAGAGTTCTTTTGGCTGATCGCCGCAGCTGCAGTTGAGAGATGGAGGCTCAATCCTTTTGAGCGCAAGTAGTTTTCGACTGGAATCGACATCTCTTTGTCAATTGGAGGCAGAATCTGGTCTGCAAGCTCAACGACGCTAACGTTCACCCCGATGTGTACAAGATTCTCAGCCATCTCAAGACCGATGTAACCAGCGCCGACAACGACTGCCTTTACCTGGCCACGGGTTCCTGCGACCTGCTTCTCCAGTTCGCCGTCAACCAAAGCTTTGATGGCATCCATGTCGCCGATGCGGCGAAGGACATGCACACCTGGAAGATCCAGTCCAGGGATTGGTGGGCGCATCGCTTCAGCGCCTGGGCAGTAGGCGAGCTTGTCGTAGCTTTCTTCATACTCTCGCCCTGTCTCTAGCTCACGGATCTTGAGAACCTTCTTTGCGGGGTCGATCGAGAGCACTTCTTGTGAGGTGCGAACATCAAGATTTAGAGATTCTCTGAGACTCTCTGGGGTTTGCAGCAGGAGACGGTCACGCTCTTTGATGACACCACCGATGTGGTACGGCAAACCACAGTTTGCAAAGGACACGTGGTGTGAGCGCTCAATGATTATGATTTCTGCATTTTCATCGAGCCTTCGGGCTCGAGCTGCGGTCGACATTCCGGCTGCTACGCCACCGATTACTAGGAGTTTCATACTGTTTCCTGTCTGTGAACCTATTTATAAGACTACATCTAATAATCACAATTTGGTAACAGCGGGAATAAAGTCTCCTAACGAGTTCAACTCGCTCAACAGTCTTTGGATATCGGTAATTCTTATGCCGCTTTCAGCCGATATCTCACTTGGCGTCCTAGCCCCATCGCGGTAGGCATCGAGCACCCTCTTTGCATCCATCGACTCTTCCACTTGAACCCGAGCATTTAGCATCCAGGGTTTGGCAAGTCCCTCCTTGATCATCGCGTTGCAACCCTGAGCCGAAGTGTCGCTAAAGCTTCCGGGGATTGCAAACACCTCACGACCGCAGGCTCGTGCGTGAGTTGCGGTGTTCTTCGAGCCAGATCTGTATCCAGCCTCGACAACAAAAGTTGAGTTTCCAGCAGCAGCGATTAGTCGATTGCGTTGCAGGAATCTGAATCGACTTGGCGCAGTGAACGGAACCAGCTCGGAGACCAGTGCCCCCGATGAGCGCACCATTTTATGAAATAGCTCCCAGTTTTCTTGAGGATATGCCCGATCGATCCCTCCGGCCATAAATGCCACCGTGGGCAACCCCAAATCCAGAGCTGCCTGATGGGCAGCAGCATCAATGCCCTTGGCTCCACCAGACACGACCGGAAAACCAATTTGCTTCACCAGTTTTCTGGCGTTTTGCAGACCCTTCGCAGAAGCTTCGCGAGTGCCAACAACCGAGACGACACTTTGGTCTAGAACAGACACTTCTCCTGCGGCCCACAAAAGATAGGGCTGGTGCAATTCCAAATCCGCGAACTTGCCCCAGAGTGATTTGTGATCCTCTGGAAAAACCGGGCGCGCATTCCAACGAACAGCACGTTCAACCAAAATGCCAACGTGGACTTTTGGAAGCCTTAGGCTCACCCGCTCCAACATCGCTGGTAAACCAGCAAGGTATTCAGGGGCCGAATCCTCCAAGACCTTTGACCAAAGCTTTTTGGCACGGCCAGTCCGAATGTCAGATACCGCTTCTGCACCGCGAAACAGAAAAATCAAATACGCGAGCGCATCACCCGGCTCAGATAGAGCCGACCAAATTATTGTGTTTTCTTGTTCTTTGGATAAATACATACCAATAAATTGGCAGTTTCAGATGATCTTGAGCTTAGGTTTTTGGGATTTGTGGATAACTCGAGCTACTCGCCGACTGCCAATTCTTCTGGAATTTCAAGCTCTTTCGCTCCGGTCTCTTCGACGTTCACGTCCTTGAATGTCATAACTTTGACCTGCTTGACGAATCGGTCCGTTCGATAGATGTCCCAGACCCAAACATCCTGCATGTTGAGTTCAAAATAGAAGTCGGTTGCGGTGTCAACCCTCTTGAGTTCAACGTCGTTGGCCAGGTAGAACCTGCGTTCGGTCTCAATTACATACTTGAACATTTTCACGACATCGCGGTACTCGCGATAGAGGGCTAGTTCCGCATCTCTGTCGTAGTCTTCGAATTCGTTTTCATCCATGGTTTTAGAAGTCTAAGCCTCAAAAAAGAGAATTTTGGTCGGAAAGAATTTTGGCCAGCCACGAAAGCCTGTGATGCTCGGTCGGTCCAAGAGACTGCAGGGCAGCGATGTGTGAATTCGATGCATATCCCTTATTTGAATGCCAGTCGTACTCAGGATGCTCACGATGAAGCTCTCGCATTTGGTTGTCTCTCGAGACCTTTGCCATCAATGCCGCGGCAGACACACTGCCGTGATCCCTATCCGCTTTCACCCTTAGAGTCACTTCCGCACCTAAGTCAGCATCGACTAACCAGTTCTGTGAACCGTCCAGCAGAATTATGCAGTTTCCAGATACCAAAGGTCTAATGGCGGCAATAGCCGCCATTTTCAAAGCTTTTGTTATTCCCTGGGCTTCAATGACCTCGACGCCTGAGTAACCGACCTCAAACTCGGCCCAGGAGGAAATTAATTCTGAGATGGAGCCCCTTTTGGATTCAGGTACCAACTTGGAATCTCGCACGCCCTCGGGCATAGAGCCCAAGTGTTCATTTGTGATTGCAACTGCACCCACGGCTACCGGACCGGCCAATGCCCCTCGGCCTACCTCGTCAACGCCAATGACCAGGTCAAAGGTATTTAGAAGCTCAGCCTCTAGATCAAGGCTTGGGTGTGACATTGAAGGTATCGGGGTAGTTCTCTAGCCAAATCCAGTTTTCAACCGGCCAAGAAATAACCACGGCCCGGCCGACCACAAAACTCTCGTCAACAAAACCACCCGAAGGTAAGTCCTGGTGATAGCGAGAATCAGTGGAGTTCTGACGGTTGTCCCCCATCACCCAGTAAGAACCCTGGGGAACCGTGACGCTGAAATCAATTTCGGATGGGACAGATCCCGGTCGAAGATAAGACTCGTCAATCGGAACCCCATTGAGCAAAAGCCTGCCCTGAGGGTCGCAACACGTGATGGTGTCTCCGGGTAAACCAATAACTCGCTTTACAAGGTGCTCGGCGGAATCCGGGGCGGTGATGCCAAAAGTACCAAGCACAAAATCTGATATTTCTTGAAACGAGCTTTTTTCAACAGTTGGAATAGCCCCCAACCAGCCACCTGGATCTTGGAAGACCACCACATCGCCGCGCTCAAGCGGAATCACTTCGGGAACCAGAACGTTCACGATGATGCGATCGTTGATTTGAAGAGTGTCCATCATGGAGCCGGATGGAATATAAAAAGATCTAATAAAGAAAGCCTTGATAGCAACGGAGAGAATCAGAGCTGTTCCGACAATAACCACAAAGTCAATCAGGAAAGCAAAAAACCAATTCTTGCGAGCCTTTTTATAGCTCCTGCGCCATGATGTCAAAAACGTAGTCTTGCGAGGTCGAAGATCCCCGGCAGATGACATGCTGCTCAGTTTACTTAGAGATGTTGTCGCGCTTCTCGCGAATCTTTGCTGCCTTACCGCGAAGATCGCGTAGGTAGTAAAGCTTCGCACGGCGAACAGCACCGCGAGAGACTAGCTCAATCTTGTCGATTACTGGGCTGTGTACTGGGAAGGTACGCTCAACGCCAACCTGGAAAGAAACCTTACGAACCGTGAAGGACTCGCGGATACCCTCACCGGAGCGGGAGATTACTACTCCCTGAAACACCTGGATACGGCTGCGGTTACCTTCGATGATGTTTACGTGCACCTTGACGTTGTCTCCTGCGCGGAAGGCAGGGATGTCAGTCTTTAGGTTCTTTGCGTCTACTACGTCAAGAATGTGCATTTTTTCTCTTTTCCATTTGCGCGCAGGTCAAAACGGCTAGTTCTAATAAGATTTTGTGCCCTTAGCTCCCCTGCGGCAGAGACCGGTGGACACGAGGTAGAAGTCTGCCACAAACTATGGCAAAAAACAACTAGTCGATTGGTAAATCAGGGCGGTTGCGCCTGGTTCTCTCAAGGGATTGACTCTTTCTCCACTTCTCAATTTCCGCGTGGTGGCCAGAGAGTAAAACCTCAGGAACCTCTAGCCCGCGCCAGCTTTGTGGCTTGGTATAGCTCGGATATTCCAATAAGCCATCATTATGAGATTCTTCGGCAAGAGATTCGGAATTACCGATTACCCCTGGAATTAACCTTGCTATTGCCTCGACCATCGCAACGGCGGCAACTTCGCCACCATTCAGAACGTAGTCTCCGATTGAAACCTCTAAAACCTTGGATTTGGTTTTGGCGTAGTCCACAACCCTTTGATCAATCCCCTCATAACGACCACATGCAAAAACTATGTGATCAGCGGAGGACAACTCCTGGGCCAGAGACTGCGTGAAAGGAACACCGGCCGGGGTTGTGAAAATAACTGTGCTATCGGCAGTCAAAACATCGTCAAAGGCCAATCCCCATGGTTCTGGCTTCATCACCATGCCGGCCCCACCACCATATGGAGAATCATCAACGGTTTTGTGGACATCCTTAGTCCAGGAACGCAGATCATGAGCTTTGAA
Source organism: Aquiluna sp. (assembly GCA_021741585.1). Lineage (GTDB taxonomy): Bacteria > Actinomycetota > Actinomycetes > Actinomycetales > Microbacteriaceae > Aquiluna. The sequence continues at coordinate 395,665 of JAIOXN010000001.1, forward strand.
ATCAATTAGCCCGGTTTTCTGCGCTTTGCCTAGAAGGGAGAGTTCTAATACTTTGAAATATTCAGGAAAGATACTGATTGCATCAATTCGCATCAGCTTCCTCAATCTCCTCGAACAGCCCTCCAGGTGGAGTGATCTCAATAATTCCTGCTGCGATGTCAACCTTTGGCACAAACGCCTTCACAAAAGGCAGGAGCACCTCGCCATTTTCGGTTTTGATAATCAAAAGATCCTGAGCAGGCATGTGTTCCACTCGAATAAGTGATCCGATTTCGTGGCCGTCTCGAATTACCTTTAGTCCTGCAAGTTGGTGGTCATACCAAGCATCTGGCTCCTCGGGACTTGCGTCCAAAGGTTGATCAATCAGCAAAATAGCCTTGATTAGAGTCTCAGCGACATTTCTGTCGCTGACGCCTTCAATGAATAAAACTGGAGACTGATTGAACCACTTAAGTTCAGAAACAGTGATGGTCTTACCAAACCACTGGGAGTCTTCAGGTACCTGAAGCTCCAAAACTGCCCCTGGAACAAAACGTTCATTTGGGGAGTCGGTATAAAGCTCTAACTTGATTGCTCCCTTTAGGCCGTGTGCTTTGAGCAGGCGACCAACTCGGAGCTTGGTGCTATTAGAAATCTGTATCCACCACGTCAACTCGGACGCGCTTGCCATCGGCAAGGGCATTGACAACGGTTCTTAACGCAGTCGCAGTGCGACCATTTTTGCCAATCACACGACCTAGGTCGTCTGGGTGCACGCGTACCTCCAGCAGATCTCCCTTACCACCCGAGCGGGCGGCAACGGTTGCGTCATCGGGGTTATCCACGATGGCGCGAACAATGTGCTGGAGGGACGCTTGCAACATGATTATTCGGCCTTGGCTTCCTCAGCAACAGCCTCTTCGGCTGCGGCTTCTGGAGCTGCCTCTTCGGCGGCTGCTTCTTCAGCAGGTGCCTCGGCAACAACTTCCTCAGCTACTGCCTCTGCAGGAGCTTCGGTGGCTTCTTCAACAACGGCTTCTGCTGCTACCTCAGCTGCAGGTGCTTCTTCAGCAGCTGGAGTTTCCTCAACTACTGGAGCGGCTACCTTCTCAAGCTTTGGAAGGACTACTGACTTCTTCTTGGTGTCAGCTACGAATTCTTCCTTGGTGCCCTGAGGCTTAACGGTGTTCTTCTTCTCGCCCTTGGCGTTAGCTAGGTCACCGGTTAGCTTTAGGATCACAGCTGCCTGCTCAGTTGGCTGAGCGCCAACGGATAGCCAGTACTGTGCACGCTCTGAGTTAACTTCGATGATCGAAGGCTCGGTGGTCGGAACGTAACGACCAATTTCTTCAATAACACGACCATCACGGTGTGTACGTGAGTCTGCTACCACAATGCGGTAGTGAGGGTCGCGCTTCTTACCAATGCGCTTTAGGCGGATCTTTACAGCCACAATTCTCCTGAATTATCTATTTTGGGAGAGATTCTGCCGTGAGCGTGGGGGCACACTCGTCAGGTCTCAAGGGGTTTCGAGGTCGTATCAATTAGAGGGTTGACACGTTCGAACTTGTAAATCCTGCCAGAAAAAGAGTGATTTGGCTAGTTGCCAAGCCCAAATGCACTGCCAGATCCGGAAGTTTTTTCATTTGTCACGGGAATTCCGGCGTTTTCGGCAGCTCTTTTAGCAGGATTTCCGCTCTTGGAACCTTTTTTCTTTTTATCTTTTTTCTTGCCGCCGATGAAGCCGCCGCCCATCGACCCGCCGCCAAGAACCGGGTTTGTGCCCGGAATATTTGGCATTCCGCCCTTGGCCATGGTCTTCATGACCTTGGCAGCCTGCTCGAATCGATTGACCAGTTGGTTGACTTCGGTAACCGAAGTCCCAGACCCTTTTGCGATTCGCATGCGTCGAGAGCCGTTCAGGACTTTTGGTTGTTGACGTTCAACCGGAGTCATCGATCGAATGATGGCTTCAGTGCGAGTGATTTCACTTTCGTCAAATTCTTCAAGCTGCTTCTTCATTTGACCGGCTCCGGGCAGCATCCCCAGAAGGCTCTTCATGTTTCCCATTTTGCGCAGCTGCTGCATTTGTTCTAAAAAGTCTTGGAGCGTGAAAGATTCGGTCGCTAGCTTCTCTGCCAGTCGCTTGGATTCCTCTTCGTCAAAGTTCTTTTGGGCCTGCTCGATAAGAGAGACGATGTCTCCCATGTCCAAAATTCGGCTGGCCATGCGATCTGGGTAGAAGGGCTCAAATGCATCCAAGCCTTCACCAGTTGAACTGAAAAGAATTGGGGCCCCAGTTACGGTAGCGACCGACAGCGCCGCTCCACCTCGGGAATCGCCATCCAGCTTGGTCAGCACAATTCCCGAAATACCAACGCCATCCTTGAAAGCCTTCGCAACGTTCACCGCATCTTGACCGAGCATCGAATCCACAACAAACAAAATTTCGTCTGGACCCACCGCGTCACGAATGCTCGCAGCCTGCTGCATCATCTCCTGGTCAACACCTAAACGTCCGGCAGTGTCAACAATCACGACCGAGAACTGAGACTTTTTGGCAAAAGCAATTGCGTCTTTGGAAACCTTAACTGGGTCTCCGGACCCATTACCGAGCTCAGGCGCAAAGACCGGGACACCGGTTCTTTCCCCCAGTACTTGCAGTTGATTTACAGCGTTAGGGCGCTGAAGATCGGCGGCAACCAGTAGCGGAGTGTGATTTTGCTCCTTAAGCCATTTCGCAAGTTTTCCAGCCAATGTCGTTTTACCGGAACCTTGCAAACCGGCCAGCAAAATAACGGTTGGTGGGTTCTTTGCAAATGAAAGCTTCCTGGCTTCCCCGCCCAATATTGTTGTCAGCTCTTCGTTGACGATCTGCACAACCTGCTGTGCCGGGTTCAGCGCCTTCGAGACCTCATCGCCGAGCGCCCTCTCTCTGACTTTCCCGGTGAAATCTTTCACAACTTCTAGCGAAACATCCGCCTCCAGCAGGGCCCGGCGGATGTCTCTCAGGGTTGCGTCGATATCAGCGGGTGAGAGCCTGCCGCGACCACGGAGGTTCTTAAATGTGTCCGAGAGTCTCTCAGAAAGGTTTCCGAACAACTTGGCAACTCCTATTTGGCTTGAACAACCCTTGAAAGCCTAATAGCATCAGGGGCTCAACTAGCCTATGGTTTTGAGGGTGCACAAGACTAAAACAATCATCCGGGTGGTAGCGAGCATCATCATCGCACTAGCACTGGTGATTATTGGCACGTCAATTCATCAGTCTCTTTCCAACGAATTTCCAGTCGGCCTTATTGCAGCTGGGTTGTTGCTTTTTAGTGCAGCTACAAACTTTCGATCGAATCGAGTTTCGAGTTGGATTTTCACGCTCACCTTTGTAGCCGGAATGATGCTCACGGCGCAGAAATCAAATCAGGATGCGATGCTCCCAGCAAACACCTTGGGTTTTACCTGGTCCTATGGAGCCATTGCTCTGGTCTTGCTGGTTTCAATCTGGCCAAGAATTAGATCTAAAGCTTGATTTTTTGGCATTTGGGGCAGAAGTGCGAGCCCCTGTTTGCCCAGGCAACTCGCTTTATCTGCGTACCGCAGCGACTACAAGGCTCACCCGTCTGACCATATGCATTCAGGGACTGAGAGAAGTAGCCACTCTCACCATTGACGTTCTTATATTGCTCATCGAAAGATGTCCCGCCTTGGGCGACAGCTTTATTGAGGACATCTGTGGCAATCAGAATGATTTCTTGAATTTTCTTACGCGACAGCGATGAAGCCGGTTGATCGAAATGGGTTCTTGAGAGCCAGAGAGTCTCATCGGCATAGATATTTCCAATTCCACTTAGCACCCCCTGGTCTAAAAGAACTCTTTTGATACCGGAATTCTTTTTTGCGATTTTCTCAGCGACCTGCTTGATGTCAAATAGCGGGTCCAGAAGATCGCGTGAAATGTGCGCAACAGACTCTGGAATCAGATTACCAATCTTGGCTTCTGGTGAATATCCCGCCTCGCCATAATCTACCTCGGTCAGGCTGTCTATCATCAGCCCCCCAAATAGCCGCTGATCTACAAAACGAATCTCAAGCTCTTCCCCATTACCGCTAGCGACATCAATGACCACTCGAGTTTGAGGATCCTCAGAAAATCCTTTAGTGCGAACTAAGACCTGTCCGCTCATGCCAAGATGGCCAACCAGTGCCCTGCTGTCAGATATCGGTAGCCAGAGGAACTTCCCCCTCCTTGCGACTGCCCTGAGGGTTGACCCTTTGAGCTCAGACACAAAACCCTCAACGCCAGAGAGATTTCTTTTCAAGGATCTCGAGTCCCGAATCGAAATACCTTGCACCCTGGCCCCCACTAGATGGGCTGCAAGTCCAGAGCGAACAGTCTCAACCTCTGGCAATTCAGGCATTGGCAAGCAACCTGAGTGCCTCAATTGCTGCCTGAGTTTCAGCAGCGCGTTTTGATGTTCCAATTCCGCTCGAGAGCAACCTCTCTGCAGCAAAACAGTTGGCCGTATAGACCATTTCATGATCCGGACCGGTGCCAGAAACTTCATACCTTATTGAGCCCAGGCTATTTCTTGCAGCTAGTTCGATCAGTGAGGTTTTAGGGTCCGATGCCTCACGAATAGCGTCTGGATCTTTGAGTAGCGGGAAAATATGCCGCTTGATTATCTGAGCAGCAGAATCAATGCCAGCAGTCAGATACGCCGCACCAATCAAGGCTTCAAAAGCGTCTGCCAGGAGATTTACTTTATTGCGGCCTGAAGTTTGCTCTTCGCCCTTGCCGAGTTTTAGGTATGAGCCAAGATTAATTCGATTGGCTGCGCTTGCAAGTGCCTGGGCCGATACAACGGCATTCTTGAGCTTTGTAAGCTCCCCTTCATTCAGATCTGGGTTTTCCTGAAAGACATAACCGGCTACCAGGTAACCAAGAATGGAATCTCCCAGAAATTCAAGGCGTTCATTATTCGAACCGCCATTTTCATAGGCGTGAGAAGAGTGCGTAAGTGCGAGCTCTAAGAGCTCTTTTGAGATTGTTCCGCCGAGCTCAGTAACTAGAGCTTCAGTTGACATCTTTAGGCGTCAGCGACCTTGCGGCCCTTGTATTCCATGTACAGCTCGGTGCCGACAGAGTCGGTTACCATCTTTGCGCGGTGAGGAAGTGAGTAAACAGTCTTGCCGTTTTCGATGCTCTTTACGAGGGTTACAGGCTCGGCCTTCCACATCGAACGACGTGAACGGGTGTTAGACCTGGACTGGCGGCGCTTTGGTACTGGCATGGTTACTCTTCCTTGCTAAGTAAATCTTTTAGGGCATTGAATCTGGGATCAACCGGATTCTCATGCTGGTGCTCGTGAGTTTCTGAAAGTTTCTCTCCGCAACCCGCACATAATCCGAGACAATCAGGACTACACACCGGCTGGAAAGGAAGACTCAAAACTACCGAATCAATAACGACCTGTTCTAAATCAATGAGCTCGCCACTAACGACCAGTTCGTCATCCGAAGTAGAAGAATAGGCGAAAAGCTCTTGAAAATCCACCTCAATTTCAAGATTCATGGAATCCAAGCAGCGAGAACATATGGTTTTAGCCGCGGCCTCCACTTCGCCCGTAGCCAAAATGCCCTCGTGAACCGACTCTAATCGCAGGAAAATATCAAGGGCATCCCCGGTCTCAAGCTTCACCAATTCGGTTCCAATTGGGCCTTCCAAGACAATCTTTAGATCCATTTCCTGCATATTGCCGGGGTGGTTTAGCAGATCTTTAATGGGAATCAGAAAACTCATTTTTGAAGCCTTTCGACCAGTGCTTTTTCAATGCTTTTGGTCAGGTACTGGGACACGTCTCCACCTAATTTTGCAACTTCTTTGACTAGAGAAGAAGAAACATAACCATACTCCGGCTCACTTGGCAAGAAAACAGTCTCAATGCTTGTTAGATCGCGATTGACCTGAGCCATGGGAAGTTCGTACTCGATATCCGACTCAGACCTAAAGCCCTTGAGAATCACTTTCGCATTAAGATCCCTAGCAAAATCCACTAACAATCCAGATTCAAGCTCCAGTACACGAACTCCATCAATCTTGGCTTCAACTAAAGTCTGCGAGATCATTTCAACTCGCTCTTTTGATGAAAATAGTGGCGATTTATTTGGGTTATGCACCACCACGACAGCAATTTCGCCAAAAATACCTACGGCCCTTTTTAGGACAGATAGGTGCCCGAGGGTTATCGGATCGAATGACCCTGGGTAAATTGCGACAGTTTTCACGGCTCTAGGTTAGCTGCGAGTTAGCCCTTCCGCGAAGGAATCTTGCACAACTGCGATTAGTGAATCGCTCAGGCCGCCCGTTTCCAGCTCTACGGCAATGTTTCGAGAATCTGCAATCAGGTCAGCATCTTTGACGACATTGAGCAACTTCAGCTGAGACTTGCCACCTGATTGCATGTTTCCCAGAACATCCCCAGCACCGCGGATTTCAAGATCTATTTCTGAAAGCTTGAAGCCGTCAAGAGTTTTGGAAACTGCTTGAAGTCTTTGCATCGCAATTGATTCTGGCAGGGCCGCACTCACAAGCAAGCAGAGTCCCTGGTGATTACCTCGACCAACTCTTCCCCTGAGCTGATGGAGTTGGGAAATACCAAACCTGTCGGCGTCCAGAATGACCATCGCGGTTGCATTAGGGATATTTACGCCGACCTCAATAACGGTTGTAGCAACCAAAACTTGAATTTCGTTTGCCGCAAAAGCGTCCATCACCGACGCCTTCTCCTCACTCGATAGCCTGCCGTGGAGAAGCCCGATTCGAATCCCCGTCAGTGCTGGATTGAGTTTGAGCGACTGATAAACCTCTTCGGCCGCTGCCGGTTCGACCTCTCCCTCGAGCGCGGGTTCCTCTTGCCCGTCCTCTGAAACTTGGGCTTGAATTCGAGGGCAAACCACAAATGCCTGATGGCCCTGTGAAACTTCTTCAGCCACTCGCTGCCAGATTCTTGAAACTAACCCCGGATTTGAAAGCTGAACAACGTGCGTCTCAATCTGCTGTCTTCCAGCTGGTAACTCAGTAAGTGATGAAACATCCAAATCACCAAAAACAGTTATGGCAAGGGTTCTTGGAATTGGGGTTGCGGTCATAATCAGAACATGCGGGGCGGTTTTAGCTTTTGCTTTGAGCGCTTCGCGCTGGCCGACTCCAAATCGATGTTGCTCATCTACAACAACCATTCCCAAATCGAAAAATTGCACTTGGTCGCTAATTAGCGCATGTGTCCCGATGGCCAAGAGGCACTTACCGCTTGCCAGATCCAATAGCGCTCTCTTCTTTTCTGCAGCTGGCATTTGACCTGTGAGCAACCTCACTCCAAGCATTGCGGTCAAATCCGGACCTAGCATCTGCGTGATGCTGCGGAAATGTTGAGAGGCTAAAACCTCGGTTGGCGCCAAGAATGCCGACTGGCCGCCAGACTCGGCCGTAACCAGAATCGCTCTAAGAGCTACTAGGGTTTTCCCCGATCCAACCTCACCCTGCAAAATGCGATGCATCGGCACACCAGATCCAAGATCCTTTTCTATCTGAGCACCAACTTCTCGCTGACCATCAGTTAATTCAAAAGGGAGAGATTTATCCAAGACCCCCAACAGCTCCCCCGGGGTTCGAATTTCGGCGCCAGATTCTTGACTAGCGCGCCGGGATTGCAGCAGTTTCAGCTGCAGAATCATCGCCTCATGAAAACGCAGTGAATCTCGCGCCTTCATCCAATCGGATTCGACCTGAGGCTTGTGAATCATCGATATGGCCTCACTCAAGCGCATTAAATTCCGCTGTTTTAGAAGTGATTCTGGCAATAGTGCTTCAAAGGGCGCGCAAGATTCCAGGACAATAGCAATTGACTTCTGGATTTTCCAGGTAGTCAGCGATCCAGTCGCAGGGTAGATGGGAATTGGTAAATCCGCCCAAGCCTTTGCAGCACTTGGGTCAATTTCCTGGTCGAAAAGCTCGTAATCCGGATGGGTTAGTTGCAATTTTCCGGAAAAGGAACCTATTTTTCCCGAAAACAAACCGCGTGCCCCAGCATGCAGTTCATTTTGCCGCCAATGTTGATTAAAAAAAGCCAATGAGATTCGCTCAGAACCATCGGTCACAATTACCTCTAGAAGCGTCCCAGAGCGTCCTTTCAGCCTCCGACTTGTGGACGAAACGACTTCGCCAACAACACTCACCATTTCACCAAGCGGCAGCCCTATAAGCGGAGTTAATTCGCCTCGCTTGGAATATCTCCGGGGGTAGTGCTGCAACAAATCCGAAACCGTGTGGATTTCTAACTGCTTGGCGAAGGCCTTGGCGGTCTTATCGCCAAGGACTGCAGCAAGCTTTCTACCATCCACAATCACAGTTCAATATTGGCCTATCCGACCCAAGCATTCACTAGGCTCTCTCAGGTGACAAGAATCATTTCGGGATTAGCCGGATCAATTCCACTGAAGGGTCCAGCGCGAGCTACCAGGCCAACCAGTGATCGAGTTAAGGAAAGCCTTTTTTCCACACTTGAGAGTCTGAACGTTATTCAGGGCGCAAGCGTTCTTGACCTTTTTGCAGGAACCGGAGCGTTAGGCCTGGAAGCGGCATCCAGGGGCGCAAGCAGCATCACATTGGTCGAAAGCGATAAACAAGCAGCTCAGGTATGTCGCGAGAATTTGGAAAAAGTAAGCACCGCCATTCAAAAGTCAGATGGAAATTGCCAGATAAGCCTTGCCCCAGTTGTAGCTGGAAAATTTCTAGACAAGGGCCCTGGCGGTTTTGATTTGGTGTTTCTAGATCCGCCATATGACTATCCAAATCAATCGCTAGGGATAGATTTGAGGAAACTACTGGCGAGCACCACCCAAGATGCTGTTTTTGTGATCGAGAGGTCGAGCAAGTCCGCCGCTCCAGATTTTGAGGCTAATTTCGTTCAAATTCAGTTCAAGAATTACGGCGATACCGTAATCCACATTCTTAGAAAATTAGATTGAACGCTGGTTTGGCCCTACGTAAACCTGTTGAGGTCTACCGATTCTGGTGCTGGTGTCTAGGTTCTGTTCTCTCCAGTGAGCAATCCAACCTGGGAGTCTTCCAAGTGCAAATAGTGGCGTGAACATTCTTGGCGGGAATTCCATCGCCTTATAGATGACACCTGTGTAGAAATCCACATTCGGATAGAGCTTTCGTTCTGAGAAATACTCATCCCTAAGCGCAGCCGCCTCTAGCTCCTTAGCGATATCAAGCAATGGATCCTTCACGCCAAGCTCGGTCAAAACCTTGTCGGCATGGGCCTTAACGATTTTTGCCCGTGGATCAAAGGACTTATAGACCCTGTGACCAAAGCCCATGAGACGAATACCGTCTTCTTTGTTCTTTACTCGAGCGACGTATTGTTCGACGCTGTCACCTGAAGAAGAAATAAGGTTCAACATATCCAGAACTGCTTCGTTGGCTCCGCCATGAAGTGGACCAGAAAGCGCATTGATTCCAGATGCGATAGATGCAAAAAGGTTTGCCCCAGAGGATCCGACGAGTCGGACCGTTGAAGTGCTGCAGTTTTGTTCGTGATCGGCGTGAAGCAACAGCAATGTGTCAAGGGCGCCGGTCACCACATCATTAGATTTCCAGGATTGCCCCTCTTCACCAAAGGTCATTCTCAAAAAGTCATCGATTAGTGAAAGTTCAAGATTTGGAGCCAAGGGATCTTTGCCCATGAGTGTTCTGTGGATGGCAGCCGTGATTACCGGCATTTTCCCTAGCAACGAAATTGTTGCAGCCTCAACCTGTTCTGGATTCTTAGGGTCCAAAAGGCCCGTCTCGGATGCGGCCAACGCAGAAACCGCAGACGACAAGACAGTCATTGGGTGCGCAGTTGGATCAAATGATCCAATCAGACTCAAAAGCTGCTTGCTTATGGGGGAAGCTTCGCGCAATTTTCCATGGAAGATTTCAGCTTCAGCTGCTGAAGGCAATTCGCCATATACAAGCAGGTATGAAACCTCAAGATAGCTTTTACCCTCTGCAAGCTGCTCTATGGGGTAGCCCCGATGGCGCAAAATTCCCTTTTCGCCGTCAATGAAGGTTATTGCGCTTTTTGTAGAGGAGGTATTGACGAAGCCTTGATCGAATGAACTCAGACCAGTAGTTGCAATTAGCTTCGAGATATCGATTCCGCTTGGCCCCTCGGTTGCAGGGACAATTGCCATCTCAGAGGTTATTTCCCCATAGCTAATTGAAACTTTGTCGCTCAAAGGCGTGCTCCTTTTGGGATTTGGCTTTGGCTTAGCCTAAACCATTTTGAAGGCGGTCTGCAGCTCGACTAATTTCTGCATCAGTCGCAGTAATTGAGAACCGAACAAAGTTGGCCCCGGCATGGCCGTAGAACTCACCCGGAACGGCAATAATGCCTATTTTGGCCAGTTCATCTATCGTCTCCCAGCAAGGCTTTGAGTTCGTTGCCCAAAGGTATAAGCCTGCATTGGAATCCACAATCTCAAATCCAGCTGCAATAAGTGCAGGGAGCAAGATATTTCTGCGTCTTCGGTAAATTTCTTTTTGAGCCAAGACGTGAGAATGGTCCCCGAGCGCTGCCGAGATAGCTTTTTGCACTGGCATTGGAACCATCATCCCCGAGTGCATTCTTAGATTCACAAGACCCTTGATTAGCGCTGCATCACCGGCAGCAAAAGCGGCTCTGTATCCGGCCAAATTAGATTGTTTTGACAGTGAGTAAATACTCAAAATATTATGAATATCGCCGCCGGTGACTTCAGGGTCAAGAATGCAGGGTATGTAGTCTTCGAATTCTGGGCCCCAGCCCATCTCGGCGTAGCACTCATCATTGACGATGACCGCGCCTAATTCACGCGCCCTAGCGATAGCACGCTTGAGGTTACTTACGCTCGAAACCGCTCCGTTTGGATTCCCTGGGCTATTTAACCAAACCAACTTGGTGTTTTCGGGCCACTCATCAGGCTCATCGCTTTCAATCAATTCGGCCCCAGCGAAAGCAGCTCCGACTTGATATGCGGTGTAAGCAAGTCGTGGTTGAACCACTGCATCTCCCTTGCCAAGACCTAGCATCAGTGGCAATAGGGAGATAAATTCTTTGGAACCGATTGTAAGAAGAATGTCTTCGGGGGTTAATCCGGGGCTTTTTCTCCGACGGCCGTACCAATCAGACACCGCTTTTCGAGCCGATAGTTCTCCCCAGGTTGTGGGGTAGCCGGGAGCATCCGATGCATCATCAAGTGCTTGCTGGATTAGTTCTGGGGTTGGATCAATTGGATTTCCGACAGAAAGGTCTATTGGACCTTCTGGGAAATTTGCAGCCTTTTGACGAAAAGGTTTTAACTTTTCCCAAGGGTATTCGGGCAATCGATCAAACAAAACTAAGCCTGTGGTGGAAGCGCCGAAACTATGGCGTGATCTCCCGGAATCGGGCCGACTTTAGCTGCCCCACCTGGAGAGCCAACTTCGATGAAGAAATCGACGTTTGCCTTGTAGTACTCAGACCATTGCCCAGGGAGGTCGTCTTCGTAATAAATGGCTTCAACCGGGCAAACCGGCTCACAGGCACCGCAATCCACGCATTCATCGGGGTGAATGTAGAGCATCCTGTCACCCTCGTAGATGCAGTCAACTGGACATTCGTCAATACAAGCCTTGTCCTTGACGTCGACGCAAGGAAGAGCAATTACATAAGTCATGTTGCTAGCTAACTCTCATTTAGGGTTTTGAATTTCCTGTGGCAATTATTGCAGGCGATTTTCCCAGCTCTGCATGGACACTGCTAATTCGACTTTTTGTGGGCAACCAGACCCTTGGCAAATTCCTCTGCTGAGAAAAATGCAAAGTCATTTACACCCTCGCCGACTCCAACAAGCTTGATGGGGATATCCAATTCCTTCTGAAGCGAATACAAGATTCCGCCCTTTGCCGTGCCATCCAATTTGGTCAAGACAATGCCGGTAACATCTGCCACCTCGGTAAACGCCTTTGCCTGAGCCATGGCGTTTTGCCCTGTTGTTGCATCAATTACCAACAAAACCTCAGAAATTTGGGCTTGTTTTTCTATCGCGCGGCGAATCTTTCCAAGCTCGTCCATCAAGTCTTTTTTATTTTGGAGGCGCCCCGCTGTGTCGATGATCGCGATGTCTGCGTCTTCTTTGATTGCAAGTTCAACGGTTTGATAGGCAACCGATGCCGGGTCCTGACCTTCTTTTTCAGGTCGAACAATCTTGGCTTCAGCGCGTTTTGCCCATGTTTCTAATTGCTCAACAGCCGCCGCCCTGAAGGTGTCTGCCGCACCTAGAACCACATTCCAATCGCCATCTTTTAGCCAGCGAGAGAGCTTTCCAATGGTTGTTGTTTTTCCCGCACCGTTGACCCCAACCACCAGAAAAACATAAGGAAGCTTTCCGGTAGAAAGATTTAGCCCCGAATCCTCCCTAGTGAGTCGCTGAGTGAGCTGGTCCTTTAGGAGCAGCCTTAGCTCGGCATCTGTTGAGGCTCCTAATTTATTGGCAGCCGCTCTGAGGTTTTCTGTTACCTCGATTGCAGTGTCAAGGCCGAAATCGGCACGAATAAGAATGTCTTCCAGATCCTCCAGTTCAACCGTCGAACTGAAAAGGGAGCGAATGCCATCTCCCAGGTCTCGCTTTGGAAGCTCGACTTCGACTACCTGAGAAATTGATCTCTCTTCGTCGGGTACCGCGAGCGCCGAAGTAATTGCGGCGACGGCTTGATCTTCAATAACTTCCGGAACTAAAACATCTGTTTCTTGGAAATGCGTTGATTGATCTTCAGTGACTAGAGCTTCTACTTCTTGCAGAGATTCTGGTTCAATTTCTACTACTTCGGACTGCGAACCGCGAAGCCTCTTGAGGAATTTGAACACTAGGCGCTCTTCTCTAATTTCTGTCCCACAACAGCACTCATGCCATCTTGTCTCATTGAGACACCATAAAGAGCATCAGCAATCTCCATGGTGCGCTTTTGGTGAGTAACAATAATCAGCTGAGAAGACTGTCGAAGTGTTTCTACAACCTGGAGGAGTCTGCCCAGGTTGGCGTCATCAAGAGCGGCCTCAACTTCGTCAAGGACATAGAACGGGCTAGGCCTTGCCTTGAAGATTGCTATCAGTAGGGCAACGGCCGCAAGGGATCGCTCACCTCCGGAAAGCAGAGACATCCTCTCGATCCTCTTACCAGCAGGACGCACGGATACTTCTACACCGGTTGCTAATAGATCATCCGGCTCAGTGAGTGAAATGGACCCCGTGCCACCCGGGAACAGAATCGGGAAGATTTTCTCAAATTCACGCTTGGTGTCTTCAAAGGCTGCAGCAAAAATACTCTGCATCTTTGAATCTAGGTCCTTGATGATGCCCATCAAGTCCGCCCTTGCCTTTGCCAAGTCCTCTAACTGTTCAGCAAGGTACTTGTGTCGCTCTTCTAAAGCTGCAAACTCTTCAAGGGCAAGCGGGTTGAAAGATCCCAACTGAGAAAGCTTGGCTTCTGCCTGTCGGAGTGATTTTTCGAGCTCTTCTCGAGTCTCTTCGTTGACTGGGAATTCTTCTAACAAAATGGTGAGGTCCAGTGACAACTCGCTGCTGACCCGCTCGGTCAAATTTGCCATATTGAGCTTTAGCTCATGGTTGCGCATCTCAACCTCGTGCACACCTTGATTCAGCTCCAAAAGACGAGTTTCCAATACGGCAGCCTGAGATCTCAGTTGTGAGAGCCTCTCGGTCCTTTGAATCCTTTGAGCTTCTAGGTCTCTGACTTTTACCCTAATTGCACCAGCGAGCTTTTCCGTCAATGCAATTGCACTTGGAAGCTGGCTAAGCGCCTGCGTGGCACTTTCGACTTGAAGGACCTTCTGAGCATTAATTGCACGATCACGTTCAGCAGCAGCATTCGCCTCATTGAGTCGACCCTTGGTTGTAGCCACCATTTTTGATGCGTTTATTCTGCGCTCGGAAAGTGTCCCTGCCAATACTCGAAGCTCTAACTCCTGCGATCTCGCTGCATCCAGGGCAACTGTGAGACTGGAACGTTCCGCCTCGTTGGCAGCCAGAGTTGCCACTGGGGGCAAGTCGGCAAGTTCCTGCTTGGCTTCAGCAAGTTCCGCTTGCACCTTCACTTGGTTAGAAAGCAATGTTTCACTGTCTCTATCCAAGCGAGAAATTTCTACATTGGCTGAATCAATCTGAGCAATGAGGCGGCCGGCCCTCTCGGCCCTGGCCGCAAGTTCTGCATCGTGCTGCTGGAGGGTAGCGAGGGCGTCCCGCACCTGGATGCCGGAAGTCGTTAGATTCTCTTTGGCAATTTCCAGCGCCTCGGTCAACTTCTCAATGTCTTTGGCCAGCTCCACCAATCTTGAATTGGCGGCATCGCGCTCAGCACTTAGTTCGAGGTTGGACGGCTGCTTGGTTCCACCACCACGAACCACGGACTCTGAGACAAAATCGCCAGCTTTAGTGATGACGCTAATGTTGCCAAGACTTCCGGCTTCAATGGCCGCCAGGGCTTTTTCAAGAGACTCGGCGATGTAAATCCCACTCAACACCTTGATCACCGCATCCGGGGCTGAGACAACCGAGCTAGCGGAAACCAAACCGGGCAGCGTTGGATCCGCAGGCGTCTTCCCTTGGGGTTTAGAGATTAGAAACTCAGCCCTACCAAGACCTTCAGTCTTGAGGTAGTTCAAGGCGGCAATCGCCTGCTCCTTGCTTTCCACAACAATTGCATCTGCAAGTGTCCCGAGTGCAACGGCAATTGCGGTTTCATATCCCTTTTCGATTGAGATTGATTCTGCCAATAGCCCCTTAATTCCGGAGAGCTTCGCCTTTCTCACATCTTGAGAACCATCGTTCTGCTCAAGCGATAATCCCAGAGCGGAATGCCTTGCAGCGACAGCGTCTCGCTCGCGCTCAGCGCGATGGAGTTCCTCTCTCGCGGCTTCAAGCTTTTCCCGCGCTTGAGACTCTTTGTTCTGAGCCTTGTCGAAACTTTCGCGAAGATCAGAATCGGAAAGATCCTCGGATTCTGGAGCAATCTCGCGCTTTTCCAAGTCCAATTGCGCGATTCGCGCAGCAATTTCGACTTTTGTCTCGGCAACTTTCGCCAGTTGGGCAGATAGTCCGTCGAGCTTGCTCTCTGCGATGGAAACCAGACTTTGGAGTCTTGCTTGATTTCGCTCAGCTGCTTCGATGGAGCTTCTCTGACGCAATAGCTCAGCCTCGAAGTTTGCCAGAGCAGCAGATGCGGCTTCCCTGGCTTCCTCCCTTTGAACTAACGATTCCGCAATTTCTTCGAATTCAGATTCAAGATTTTGCAGTTCACCCTCAGCCATAGCCAGCTGTGCGGTCAGATCCGAAACTTCAATCTCTCTCGAGGAAAATTCTTGTTGACCCAAAAGTGAAACTCTTTGCTGTGCCAGGTTCTGCAAGCTACGCAACTTGGATTCGGCTGATTCATATCCAAAAAGTCGTTGTCGCAATTGATCTAGCTCTGAGGAGACCAGCTGGGTCTCTAAATCTTGGATTGCTGATCTGGTTGAAGACAATTGAGATTGAGCATACGAGGACTCAGCTCTTCTCTCATTTTCGCTCTTGGAATCAAGCTCAAGCTGTTGTTGCAAAGCGCGAATTTGGAATGCATAAAGCTTTGCTTTAGCCTCTCGTGCGATAGAACCAATTTGCTGTGCCTGGCGCGCAACATCGGCTTGCCTGCCAAGCGGTTTGAGATTTCTTCTGAGCTCGGCAGTGAGATCCTGCAGGCGAACTAAATTCACCTGCATGGCATCTAATTTGCGCTCGGTTTTTTCCTTGCGACGACGATATTTGAGAATACCGGCAGCTTCTTCCACAAACGCTCGGCGTTCAACCGGATTGGCTTTAAGGACGTTATCGAGTTGCCCCTGACCAACGATGACGTGCATTTCGCGCCCGAGACCGGTGTCACTTAGAAGCTCTTGAACATCAAGCAACCGGCATGACTCGCCATTGATGGCATATTCACTTGCTCCGTTGCGGAAGAGCACTCGGGAGATCGTGACCTCGGCATATTCAATAGGCAGTGCACCGTCAGCGTTGTCGATTGTTAGCTGAACTTCAGCCCTACCAAGCGGACCTTTAGTTGCAGTTCCAGCAAAAATGACATCTTCCATTTTGCCGCCACGCAGCGTCTTAGCGCCCTGCTCCCCCATAACCCAAGCCAATGCATCCACCACGTTGGATTTACCAGATCCGTTGGGGCCAACGACACAGGTAATCCCAGGCTCTAAAACCAAAGTGGTTGGCTGGGCAAAAGATTTGAAACCCTTGAGGGTGATGCTCTTTAGATGCAAGCTCCATCACCCCTTTCTTCTGACAGATAAGACTACCCAATAGGGAAGTCGCAATTTCTCATTTGACCAGGTTGCTACATGAACCGAGCATCAATTGATGGCTGATTCTCGGGCCTTGGGCTAGAATTGAGAGGTTGCCCAATTCTTGGCCACCTGATTCCCAAAGAGATAAATTTTTATGAAGAACAATGACCTGCTTAGAAATGTTGCCATCGTCGCTCACGTAGACCACGGTAAGACCACTCTCGTAGATGCGATGTTGCGTCAAACCGGTGCATTTTCTGCACACGCTGCAGTAGATGAGCGCGTAATGGACTCTGGCGACCTGGAGCGCGAAAAGGGCATCACGATTCTTGCCAAGAACACCGCTGTTGCATACGCGGGTCCAGCAGCACAGGGCAAGTCAATCACCATCAACGTTATTGACACCCCAGGTCACGCCGACTTTGGCGGCGAGGTGGAGCGCGGTCTATCTATGGTGGATGGCGTCGTGCTTCTAGTGGATGCTTCTGAAGGACCACTGCCGCAAACTCGATTCGTGTTGCGCAAGGCCCTGGAGGCTCAGCTACCCGTTATTTTGCTAGTCAACAAGACTGACCGTCCAGATGCTCGCATCGATGAAGTGGTCGAGGAAAGCCACGACCTACTTCTTGGACTGGCATCTGATCTTCATGACACCGTGCCGGATCTTGACGTTGACTCAATCCTCGATCTTCCAGTCATCTATGCATCAGGTCGCGCAGGCCGGGCATCACTGAACAAGCCTGCCGATGGTCAGCTTCCAGACTCAGAAGACCTAGAACCGCTTTTTGAAGCGATCTTGAAGTACATTCCATCCCCAAGCTATGAAGAAGGTGCTCCACTTCAGGCTCACGTGACCAACCTGGATGCATCACCGTTCCTAGGACGCCTTGCCCTTCTTCGTATTTACAACGGTGAACTTAAAAAGGGTCAGCAAGTCGCATGGGTGCGCCAAGATGGCACCACTCAGACCGTGAAAATTACAGAATTGCTCGGAACCAAGGCGCTAGAGCGTCTTCCGATCGATAAGGCTGGTCCTGGTGACATTGTTGCCGTTGCAGGCATCGAAGAGATCACCATTGGTGAGTCCCTGTGCGATATAAACGACGTTCGCCCACTTCCACTTATCAAAGTTGACGATCCTGCAATCTCGATGACCATTGGAATCAACACCTCTCCTATGGCAGGACGCGTCAAGGGAGCAAAGGTAACCGCGAGATTGGTAAAGGACCGTCTAGACCGCGAACTTATCGGTAACGTCTCGATCAAAGTTTTGCCGACTGAGCGTCCAGATGCCTGGGAAGTTCAGGGCCGTGGCGAGCTAGCTCTAGCAATCCTGGTTGAGCAAATGCGCCGTGAAGGATATGAGCTAACCGTAGGAAAGCCACAGGTAGTTACCAAGAAGATTGACGGCAAGGTTCACGAGCCTGTTGAAGAACTAATCATTGACACCCCAGAGGAGTTCCTAGGGTCAGTTACCCAGTTACTTGCTGCACGCAAGGGGCGCATGACAAACATGACCAACAACGGAACTGGTTGGGTTCGTATCGAATTCAAGGTACCTTCTCGCGGTCTGATTGGATTCCGCACGGAATTTCTAACCACCACCAAGGGTGCTGGAATTGCCAATGCATTGGCTGCAGGTTACGAGCCATGGGCTGGCCCAATCGTGACCCGTCAGAACGGTTCTATGGTTGCCGATCGCGCCGGTGTAGCAACTCCGTTTGCGATGATTGCGCTCCAGGAGCGCGGTGCCTTCTTTGTCGAACCAACTTCTGAGGTTTACGCAGGAATGGTTGTTGGCGAAAACTCTCGTGCTGACGATATGGAAGTCAACATCACCAAGGAGAAGCAGCTCACCAACATGCGCGCAGCCTCCGCAGACAACTTTGTTGGACTCACCCCTCCAAAGAAGCTTTCGCTTGAGGAGTGCTTGGAGTTTGCCCGCGAAGATGAGTGCGTCGAGGTTACCCCTGAGGCAACTCGCATCCGCAAGCTTGAACTAGATCCGAATGCACGCGCAAGGGCGGCAGCAGCTAGAAAGCGCGCTAGCGCCGATAAATAAGAGCTAGTGAGTCGCTCTCGCTGCTCTTCTGGCTTTTTGTTCTGCTGGATCTGGCACTGGAACTGCAGCGATTAGCTTCTTGGTGTACTCATGCAGTGGGTTGCGCAGAATTTGATCCCTGTCGCCTTGTTCAACAATCACGCCATGCTGCATAACCGCAATGCGATCGCTTAGTAGATCGACAACGGCCAAATCGTGAGAGATAAACAAGGTTGCAAACTGCAGCTCCTTCTGAATCTCCTGAAGCAACTCAAGAACTCTGGCCTGCACCGAAACATCTAGCGCGCTAGTTGGCTCATCCGCAACTAAAAGCTTTGGAGACAGAGCAAGTGCACGTGCGATACCAACACGTTGACGTTGACCACCGGAAAGCTCATGCGGGTAGCGATTGCGATATTCCTTTGGAAGCTCCACCATGTCCAGTAATTCGGAAACTCGATTGGTTCTTCCAGGCTCATTTTGCCCAGCCAATAAAAGCGGCTCGGCAATTGACTGCCCGATTGGCCAACGTGGGTTCAGCGAAGATCCCGGATCCTGGAAAACTATTCCGATATTTCTGCGAACTTCCATCAGATCTGCCTTGGAAACATTCACCATGGACTTGCCTGAAATTTCAATATTTCCGCTCTTAACGGGCAGAAGTCCAACCACAACACGTCCAATGGTGGTCTTTCCCGAGCCTGATTCTCCGACAAGACCAAGGACTTCACCAGGATAGATTTCAAGCGAAGCGCTCTGTACTGCCTTGAAGGCCGGGACTTTGCCGCGCTTTGGATATTCGATGTCAACAGCCTCAAGGCGCAAAGTTGGTTGGACATTCTCTCGAGCTATCGCGGCGCGACCCTGCGCTTGAGCGGCGCCCAAGTGAGGGACGGCAGCTAGCAAATCCTTGGTGTATTGGTTCGACGGATCATTAAAAATCTTGTCGGTTGTTCCCGTTTCGAGGACAACACCATCTTTCATGACGATCATGTTGTCGCTTAGGTCGGCAACAACACCCATGTCGTGCGTAATCAGAATGACAGCCGAGTTCAAACGTTGCTTCAGGTTTCTCAACAGGTCGAGGATTTCCGCCTGAACCGTGACATCAAGGGCCGTGGTTGGCTCATCTGCAATTAGCAATAGCGGATCGCATGAAATCGATTGAGCAATCATTGCCCTCTGGCGCTGGCCACCAGATAGTTGATGCGGGTAGGAGTTGAATGCCTTCTCGGGATCGGGCAATTCCACCATGTTCAATAGCTCTAAGGCGCGGGTCTTTGCTTGAGCTTTAGTCATCCTCGGGTAATGGACCTGAAGGGCTTCTACGATTTGAAAACCAATTGTGTAAACCGGGTTCAATGCAGTCATCGGCTCCTGGAAGATGACAGCGATGTCCTTGCCTCGGATTTCACGCAAGCGCTTTTTGGACGCACCGATCAACTCTTCACCTTGAAGTAAGACTGATCCGCTCGCTCTACCGTTGACAGGTAATAGACCAAGAAGGCTCATAGCTGTTGTGGATTTTCCAGAACCCGACTCACCAACGATGGCAAGCACCTCACCGGGCTTAACTTCAAAATTCACGCCTGAGGCAGCCATGACCCATGAGCCATCGACCCAAAAATCTACCGATACCTCGGAGGCTTTAATAATTGCGTTTTGAGATTCCATTAGGCAAAAACTCCCTTGCGTGCTGGATGATTGGAGTCATGCAGATTTTTAATTCCAGATTTGGTCGCGTCATGACTATTGCCACCATCGGCTTGTTGTTGCTGTCTGCATATGTAACAGCCGTGGATGCAGGTGTTGATGCTCTGGTTTCCACGCTTCCCACCGTTGCCCTGCTTTCCTACATAGTAATTTTGGTCTTCTGGCTCCCCCGGGTAGAAATTGATGAGGGGGGCGTTCGATTTCGGAACATCTTCAACACGGTTTACATTTCTTGGGCTGCCATCAACCGCATCGACACAAAGTGGGCATTGACGATTTTCACTTCCGATGGCAAATACTCGGCTTGGAGCGCTAGTGCCCCGGGTCGACATTCGGCTATTTTCGCCACCAAGGACCAAGGTAGCCACCTGCCTGAGAGTTCTTACCTTGCCGGAACGATTCGCCCTGGAGATTTGATCACGAGCGATTCTGGAGCAGCCGCAGCGGTCATTAGAAGAATCTGGGAAAGCAAACGAGATCAGGCCGGAATTGCTAGCGTAAGTAAAAAGGTTAACGTCCCCCCCCTGATACTTCTGGGTTTGCTTTTGGCTATCGCTTCGATTTTGTAGAGACATTACTTTTTACCACCGCGGTTCAGCAGGCGCTTGATATCAGCAATGGCACCTTCGGTACGTGGCAACCTTCGCTGTCTAGGGTCGAAGGCATCTCGAAGCCCATCTCCAACAAAGTTGATAGCCAGTGCGATGGCTACAATGAATAGACCTGGGTACCAGAACAGCCAAGGTCGAGTCTTAAATGCCTCGTTGTATTCGGAAATAATCTGACCCAAAGAAATATCAGGAGCTGTGATTCCGAATCCAAGGTAGCTCAGTGAGGTTTCGATCAAAATAGCGGCAGACATCAAAAGGGTTGCGTTCACAACCACGACACCAATTGAGTTGGGCAGGATGTGACGGAAAATAATTCGCAGGTTTGAAGCGCCCGCAACCCTTGCGGCATCCACAAACTCGCGCTCACGCAATGATAAGAACTCTGCGCGAACAAGCCTCGCAAGACCAGTCCAAGCAATTAGACCCAAAAGAACACCCAGCGAGACGGCATTTCCACCGAAGGTGCGGCCAAGAACTGCTCCTAGCACCAAAGTCGGAATGATGATGATGACGTCTGTGAAACGCATCAAGAAGCTGTCGATCCGGCCACGAAGGAACCCGGAAATTGCACCAATCACGACGCCAAGGACGGTTGACAGGAAACCAACCAGAACAATCACGGTCATCGACTGCTGAATTCCGCGCATAACTCGGGCAAAGATATCCTTGCCCAAAGTGTCCTGCCCGAAGGGGTGGAGGCCCGGATCAAGAGGCCAAAGCTGAAGAGTTGGTGCTCCACCGTTGTTTACAACGTCATAGTTCTCGTACCAGTTGAATTGCCACCAGCCAGGGATCCTAAAGCCGTCTACCGCTAATCGATTGGTTTCTGGGTCTGTTACGAGGTTGCCAGAACCGCCGATAACCACACCTACCGAGGTAAACGCAATAAGCGTGATCAGCCCCAAGGTGATAAGCGATGCGAGTGCCGCCTTGTGGGCGAAGAATCGCCTTCGCACGATTGTGCCAAGTGAAAGGCCTTCAGTTTGACGGGCCTCGATGGAAATCTCTTGGTTGAGCATGGTGTGAGTGTCTTTTTTCTTGCGTGCCATTTAGCTCACCCGGATTCTTGGGTCTAGAGATGAATAAAGCAAGTCTGCGACCAGGTTTCCCACGACCGCAAATAGCCCGGTAATCAAGAAAAAGCCCATAACCAAGTTCACGTCGACATGCCCTAGGCCGGCACTAAAGAGCGCTCCCATACCCTCCCAGGCAAAAACTCGCTCCGTAATAATTGCTCCACCAATCAGGCCTGAAATATCAAAGGCGATGATGGTTGCAATTGGAATCATTGCATTTCTAAATGCATGGCGAACCACAACAACGCGCTCGCTCAAACCCTTAGCTCTGGCAGTGCGGATGTAGTCCTGGTTCATGACCTCAAGAAGAGAAGCGCGCGCGTAGCGGGTGTATCCAGCAACCGAAACAATCATGAGCGCTGCGGTTGGGAGGATCAAGTGAGCGTAGTTATCCAAAAGCGTCAACCAAAGATTGTCTTGTCGCTTGATTGTTGGAGTGACAGCGCCGATAGTTGAAACAAAGCCAGATTTGATTGAGATCAAACCTAAGTACTGGCTCCAGTACTGCATTGCTTCATCGATCACCAAAATCAGACCCGAGATGGCACCAACAATTCCAGCTGCTCTTGCAATCTCTCGCTTGGCGTCTCCTCCAAAAAGCAACCCAAGAGTGATTCCAATTATCGCCATGATTGCGATCATGGCGATAATGCCAGTGAAGCCCGTGAGGTAGAAGAACAGGTACTGGCCTGGTAGCCACATGGCTCCTGCGATGAGGCCCATGGCGCTGATAATTATCACCGCACGCTTTTGACCAAAACCTGTGGTCAAAAGCAATATGATTCCGGAAACAACCAAGGTCAAAAGAACTACGCCCACTAGCCCAATGGAAGGTGTCTTCAGCCACTGAGTGACATTGAGCCACGTCATGATAGCGCCAGAAAGCACGCCAGATACAACAAAGGATCTAACCCTAGTCTTTAGACCACCGCCGACAATCCCAGTAACCACCAGGGCCAAGAAAAGTGCGACGAGCGTGAGGGTGACCGGAGTAAAAGTGGGATCGGCCAAGAATCTGTTGAATCTAATTGCACCGTATTCCTTGAGCAGAACTGCGACCCAGAAAATCGGCAAAGAATAAAAGATAAATGCGAAGAATGTGACGGTGTAGTCATAACCGGAATACTGCCTAAGAGCAGTTGTCATTCCGACTGCGACACCGACCAAGATTGAAAGAATTGTCGCCAAGGTGATCAACTGCAGTGTTGACATCATGGCGCCTGCAAGTAGCTCGGTGACTTCGCCTTGCCCCTTGGCGATTGAGACTCCGAGGTCACATTGACCTACTAGGCAGCCGGCAGCGCCTCCGAGCCATAAAAAGTAACGCAACAGTGGCGGAGTGTCCAGATCTAGGACGTCAGAAAGATACGCCAGTTTGCTTTGAATATCTGGGTCGCGACTTGCCCTAAGTTCTGCAAGTGGATCACCCGAGATTGCGGTGAGTTGATAAACGATGAACGATGCCACCAGCAGAACCACCAAGGTGGCCGCTAGGCGACGGAGGATAAAGCTAAGCATCTTTGCCTTTATTTCAGTGTTTGGGGGCCAGCGTACAAGACGCTGACCCCCTCACAATTTGCTTCTAGATTAACCGGCGGTTGGTGTCCAGTCCCAGAAGTTCCAGTAGAAGTAAGGAACTAGAAGGTTAGAGGAAACTCCTGAAACCGACTTGTCCCACCAGGTTAGACCTGGGAACTGGAAGATGGTGATGTTGTAGGCATCCTTAGCCAACTCCGCCTCAATTGCAAGACGGATTCTTAGCTGGTCCTCAACCTCAACTGCAGTCTGTAGCTCCTCAAGAAGGGCTGCAACATTTGCGTTGTCGTATCCGGTCCAGTTAGATGGTCCACCCAAGGTTAGGTACTGGTCGTCACCAGAAACTGCCAATGAGGTGGCAGCCCAAGCGAAGATAACAGCATCGTGTGGGTTTAGCTCTGGGTAGACCTTCTCGGTGAAGGCCCAGTCTGGCTCTGACTCGTCAACTACGTTGAATCCAACGGAGTCAGCAGAAAGCTTGATTAGCTCAAACTCCTGGCCGCGACGAACGTTACCCTCTGGGTACCAGAAGCCAACGTCACCGTTTACTCCGCCAACCTCAGCGATAAGTGCCTTTGCCTTTTCGCGGTTCTCTTCGTCAGTACCTAGGTAGTCTGCGTAGAAAGCCTCAGCCTGGTCGTAACCGTTTGCACCAGGAATGAACTGGACAGCGGTGCGAACACGAGCGTTAGGGTTCAGTGGCTTGATTAGCTTGTCGATGATTTCGCCGCGTGGGATGGACAGCAAGAATGCCTGACGGATCTTGCGTGCCTTCTCAGCGTCGCCACCGTAAGATGCTGGGTCGAATGGTCCACCGTTGTTCACGGTTAGGTCAACGTGCTCGTAAGCAGCTTCCTCGCCGGACTCGTACTCTGCGTTAGCAAGGCCCTGAACAAGCGCTAGCACGTCAGCAGTTGGCTGACCTGAAGCGATCTGAACCTCACCGTTGTCAACAGCCTGAATTGCGGCAGTTGAGTCAGCAATCTGACGGATGGTGATGCGCTCGTACTTTGGCTTTGGACCCCAGGTGTAAAGCGGGTTCAAAACGTGAGTCGCGTAGGACTCCTCAACTAGCTCCTCTAGGACGTATGGTCCAGAAGATAGGTAAACCAATGGGTTTGAAGGAGTGTTGGTCGATGAATAACCAGTGTTCCAAACCTCGGCAACCTTTGACATCCACTCTGAGTCACCAGAAGCAAGTGCGTCCAAGAACGCGGCCTTTGCAGCTGCTGCATCGGCGATGTCTGGGTATGCCATCTGAACGGCTCCGTGAGTTGCAACGCCAACGCCGAACTGGGTCTCCCAGTCAACGTACTGAACGTCGTACTCAAAGGTGATGCTGTTACCGTCAACGGTTGGAAGCTTTGAAGCTAGGTTGTCCTTCGGTGCTGCGTGAGCAAACATGTAGCTCTCGTCAGCGTTCTTGAAGTAACCAAATGTTGCAGCCCAAGCCATTGCCATGTCGGCACCGTCAATTGGGGTGCCATCTGACCAGACAACACCATCGTTGATGGTGTACTTGACGGTCAATGGGTCTGCAACCACAATCTCGTAGCTACCAAAGTCGGTGTTCTTCACCAACGATGGAGCGTTGTCGTAGTAGTTGAAGCCTGAGCTTGTTAGGTAAGACGTTAGCGAGTTAGCTACGTTGTTACCGGCAGCCGATGAAGTGTTGAAGTCATCGATGATGTCGTTCCAGCCCACGGTGATTAGTGGGGCAGTGACCTCGGCTGTTGATTCTGTTGGGCTCGCGGTTGGGGTTAGATCTTCCGTTGGCGCACAACCCGAAAGGGTTAGCGCAAGGATTCCAACACCGGCAACCAAAGAGATTCCGCGGAATTTCTTCATAGTTCTCCTTTATAGATGGAGTCACACGCGAAGCTCATGCCCCGCGTTGGACGCCTACAACTCTAAAGCCTAAATTGAACGTTAAATTCACCCGAAATTTCTTTTCTGTAACGGATTCGTTAACTCACGAAAGCCCGAGCAAGTATTTTTTGGTCGGAATCTCAATAATTACCTAGGTTCTGTAGACTTTTGCAGTGAAAAGCGACCTCTCAGCCCTTGCAGCAGTTGCCCTTTGGGCATCTCTTGCAACCCTTGGCGCATCGCTCACTCACCTGCCGCCACTTTTGATTACGGGCATCGGACTATTGGTCGGCAGCCTGATCGCACTCCCGCTCTCCGGGTTTAAATTTTCAGCCCTAAAAACTAAACCCACCACTCTGTTACTTGGGGTTTATGGCCTGTTCGGTTACCACTTTGCCTTGTTTGCTGCCTTGCATGAGGCTCCTGCGGTTCAGGCAAATTTGGTGAACTACCTTTGGCCACTTCTGATTGTGGTTCTAGCGCCGTTGTTCATCAAAACCTCCAGGCTCAAGCCCAAGCATGTAATTGCAGCCATTGTGGGATTCATTGGTGCAGGGCTTGCCATCCTTTCGGGGCAAGAGCTGGTTGGTGAACTTTCAATTGGTTATCTCTACGCCCTGATCGCGGCGGTAATTTGGGCCACCTATTCGCTTGGCACCAAAGCGGTTGGCAACTTCAAGACCGCTGCAATCGGCAGCTTTGGTTTTGTCGCTGGAATCCTTGCCCTCGTGGCTCACTTTTTGGTTGAGCCGGCTGCAAGCATCTCCGGCATTGATTGGGTTTGGCTTCTTGTTCTTGGGCTTGGGCCATTGGGTGGAGCTTTCTATTTCTGGGATTACGCACTCAAGCGCGGCAATGCGCAAAGAGTTGGGTTAATCTCTTTTCTCACTCCACTCCTCTCAACAGCAATGCTTTTGATTGCAACTGGGCAGTCACTTTCTTATTTACTCCTGGTTTCTGCGGTGCTCATTTTTGGCGCAGCTTTTATTGGTTCTCGGGGTGAATAATTAGCTAATGGCAAATCCCCAGTTTCGTAAACGGCAATTGGCCATGCCGATTTACCTGCCATCTTTTTTGTTCACGGCAGCAGAGGGGCTGTTGCTTCCGATCTTGCCGGTGAGCGCAGTGAATTACGGGCAGGGCTTGGCCTCGGCAGCAATCGTGACGACTTTGCTGATGATTGGAACATTTGTCTTTGAAATTCCAGCTGCCTGGATAGTAAACAAGATCGGCGAGCGCCGATCTATGATCTTGGCATCGGTGATGGGGTTTGGACTTACCTCTTTGGCTTTTATTTCAACAAGCTATGAGGTGTTACTTGTAGCCGCCTTTGGCTTTGGCACAGCGCACTCGCTTTTTGGTCTCTCACGGCACTCACTTCTTGCTGAAATTGTCCCTGCAAACCATCGCCCCAAGTCGATGTCGCTCCTTGGGGGCATGTTTAGAGGTGGGACTGCTGTTGGGCCCGTGATCGGAGCTGGAGTGATCGCACTGTTTGGGCTCGATGCTGCTTACCTAGCAGCCGGTGCAATTTGCCTTCTGGCGGGATTTGCCGTGCTGTCAACCCCTGCCAAGAAATTATTGAGCAGCCCCTCTGGACTTGATGGCAACATTCTAAAAGTCGCCAGGCGGGAGTCAAAGAAACTACTTACGCTTGGGGTTGCATCCGCAATCATCTCAGCCGGAAGAACGATTCGCCTTATCGGACTGCCGCTATTGGCGATTCAGCTCGGCATTGATGCTGCAACTGCGTCCTTTATTTTTGGGATTACCGGCTTTATTGATTTTGCTCTCTTTTATCTATCAGGCATCCTCATGGATCGCTACGGCAAGTTCTGGTCCTCAGTCCCAACATTGATTGCGCTTGGAACGATTTATTTGTTTTCTTTTGCAGTGCAGGACCTTTTCACCTTCTGGCTAATGGCTGCAATCTCCGCTCTCGCTAACGCAGCTTCTGCCGGCATCAATATGATTCTGGGGGCCGATCTTGCCCCGCAGGGTTCCAGAAACGAGTTTCTTGCCGCCTTCAGAATGCTCACCTCTGGTGGAGTGGTTGTGGCACCTGCCATGATCTCGGGACTAACTGCAGTGGCAGGGCTCTCTAGTGCACTTGCGCTAACCGGGCTCTTGAACTTCTATGGGGCGTTTCTGTTCTGGAAATACCTTCCGATTTACGCTCCTGACAAAAAGCGCTAGTCCTCCACGATAAAGCTCTGCGCGCTAGATGTCGCACAAATCACACCACTGGAAATCCCCACTCCAAATAGATTAATGAACCTTGCGCAAAGTTCCAGGCTGCTTTTTTCTCCTTGAACCCAAGACCTTGCGGAAACCAATTGGATTCTTTTGGCGCTTGGTGCACTTTCCAGAAATATCTCAACCTGCGCCCCAAGGGCACCTTCCTGCGGTATCCCCCTGACGACACTTTGATCGTGTCCAAATAAGACAGCGGAATCTGTAACCCCCAGGATTCGATTCTTGGCTATCAGCGAGACTCCCACTGCACTTGTCCCCAGCACCACAAGAAGAATCAATGCAAGGTAGATCGCGATCAATGGCGCGATGGTTCCAGAATCGGATTTCATTGCTTTTGGGTTCATTGCTCTTGCAGGCCAGCGCTCTGGATTGCGGTTGCGCTATTTATTCTGATCTCCAGATGCATTAGGGAGCCCGCTGTGCAAGTGGGTGTGCATTGAAGGTTTACGGCCGAGAGCGCCTTATTCCAGCTTTTGGCAAGTGGCACCAGGGCAGCATCTAGCGCCTCTTGTGGTTCAACACCTGACTGGAAACCAAAGACGGCAGCCCTAAGGCCGTGTCTTGCGATTGACTCGGCCGCAAGCTGGTCTGAGAGCTGATGATATATCTCGAGCATTGGAGTCACAGGTAGCAAAAGCAAAACACTCCATGCCACAATTTCCAGTGGGCTTGAGCCACGATCAGAGTAAATGTTCACGGGTAGCCGCAACATCCACATCGAATTCACCGAAACTGGGCAATACACCAAGCCCTGGGATATAGCCGTGAATCCTAACCCCGACCAATCGCTCCGAGCCAAAGCCCTCAACTTGGTAGCTGGCAAGTTCCGGAAGTGAGTCATCCAAAAGTTTCAACAGATAGCGGTCCTGGCTCGGGGAATCCTTCAGCGCAGCCTTGCTGGCTGCACTAATTGCAGCGTCTCTAATTATTAGAACGTGATAAGCACTAAAGCTAAGTCCTAAAAGGCTTAGCGTGATTAGAGTTGCGAAAAAGATGCTCAAGATTGAACCCAGAACCGCGTTGCCATCTTCTTTCAAAATGACACCACTCGGTTTAGTGCTTGATCGAACACCCCCTGGAGTGCTGGGGCTGCGTACGCCCAAATCACAACTACCAAACCGGCGGTCATAAGCGTGATCAGCACCCAGCCAGGGACGTCACCTTTGTCGCTTTTTAGTGTTTTCATTTTTCCTCCTTCATATTTGAGATTGCAGAACCAGCACCGATGGAAAAACCGCAAACAAAACAGTTACCGGCAGAATCAAAAAGATGGTGGGAATCAACATTTTGGTTTCATTGCTGCCTGCCTTTTTGGTGAGATTCCTACCCACCTCTTGAGACAGCGATCTAGCCAGCTGGCTTATTTGCCCAGAAACCGGTGAGCCGCGCTCCAGACTGGAAATTAATTTCTGACAAAACTCTGTCATGGCAGGATTCGAGAAATCCATGTCCAGCTTCCTGAGTTCAGAAACCATATCAGCACCTAGTTCCAGGTTTGCCGAAATTGTTCTGAAAGCTTCACCAAGCTCCCCCGAGAGTTTTGGTGCCAACCAGGAAATTGCAACTCCTATTGGCATGCCATTTGCTAGCAAGAGCGCAAAGACTCGGAAAAATTCTGGAAGTTCCAGAATTTGTAATTTCGGTTTTCTTTGAAGAAGTTTGGTTATTTTCACTGCCACCCGCAAGAGAAAGCCTGGTGCCATGGATTCCGGCAAATCCTCCAACTGATTAGCCATGATTCTTCTAGAAAGTGCCATTGAAGATTCTTTCCTGCAATGGGATTCGCCCGAGGCGATTTACTAGTGCATAAGCCACAAAACTAAGCAGCAAGCCAAAGACCAGAACTAAAGAACCGAGCTCAGATGCAAATGCCACCTTATTTTGCTCAAGCTGAATCAAAACAAGTGCAATAAGCCAAGGGGCCAAAAGCGCAACTTTCGCACTACCCGACACCCAACCCTGCTTGGCCAGGGCTTGCCCAATTACTGCTTGCTCCTCGCGAACTTCTTGAGAAATGCGTTCCCAGTTCTTTGCCATGCCGTGATCTCCGAGGTCCTGCGCAAAAACCAATAAAAGCGCCAGCAAATCTGCATGGCGATTAGCTAGCCGGTCCTTGAAGTCCTCCAGAATCAAATCCAGCGGGTACCCGGCTTCCAAGAGATTCTCAAGTCTTGATAACTCTTGCCTAAGGGCAACCGGTCCTTCCTTTGCTAGATAGCCAAACTGCTCCTGGATGCCGATTCCGGATTCGGCAGCAGACTGAAAGGAATCAAACACTTGTGGCCAGCTGCGTTCCAAAGAGCGCTGACGTACTTCCGCCATTACTCGCAAAATCTCAAATCCAGCTGCAGTTACAAGAAGACTGAGACAGATGGCCAGGCCCGTGACGCCTGTCCATAACAGCGAGCTTGAAAATACCGCGATTGCTGAGCCAAACACCAGAATCCAGACCTGCATGGCCCTGTCTGCAAGACCAGCTTTGGATACTAGCTCACTCAAAAAAG
This sequence comes from Aquiluna sp., assembly GCA_021741585.1. Classification (GTDB taxonomy): domain Bacteria; phylum Actinomycetota; class Actinomycetes; order Actinomycetales; family Microbacteriaceae; genus Aquiluna. Next base: position 425,661 of record JAIOXN010000001.1, read on the forward strand.
TCACTTGGAACCTCCAGAACTTCTGTGACTCGCCTAATGCCCCGTTTGTCCTTTTCACAAAACAGCACCAAATCGAAAGCTCCAACAATTGTTGGCTTTAAAAAGCTCTCGGTGATGTTGTCACCTGCCAATAAGGGAAGAGTAAGGAGTTTCCTGATTGCAGCTTGCGCGCTATTGGCATGAATCGTGCAAAGACCTGGGATGCCCGAATTTAGTGCAACCAGCATATCTAGGGCCTCAGCTCCCCTGACCTCTCCAATCACCAATCTGGTAGGCCGCATTCTGAGAGATTGTTTTACTAATTCCCGAAGGGTTATCTCCCTCGCTCCTTCGGAACCAGCGGGCCTGGTCTGCATTGCAACCCAGTCACTATGCGAAACAGATATTTCAAAGGTGTCCTCGCAAGAGACAAGTCGCTCCGAATCTGATAATTCATTTAGAAGTGCTGTCATCAAAGTCGTCTTACCGGCCTGGGTCGCGCCAGCAATTAATATTGACTTCTGGCTTTTCATTGCCCTCTGGAGGATTTCAAATTGGGAATCGGTCAGCGCTCCAGCCGCTTGCAGGTCTTTAAGTGTGATTTTTGATTTGCGAAATTTCCTGATGTTTATAGACCAATGCTCCTGGGTGATTTCTGGAATCACAACGTGGAGTCTCGAGCCGTCCTTTATTGATGCATCGACAAAAGGCGTTAGCCGATCCACCCGCCGACCGGAGTAGGAGAGCATTCGCAGTGTGATGTTCCTAATCGCAGCTGCGGAGAGGTCGAGCTGGATTGACTTATGCCCGGTGGAAGTCCAAAGCTGAATTTCGTTGGGACGGTTGATTGCGATCTCTTCGATTTGTGGATCATCGAGATATGGCTGCAAGACTCCGAGTCCGGTTAGTTCCAAGAGTGCTTTTTGGTTCAGCAAATCTTCGTCGATTGGAGCGTTAGAGCGCTCGGAAACTTCGTCGATGATTCTCTTTGTGGCATGGTTAGGCGTCAGGTCCTGCTTGATGATTAGAGAGCGGCCTCTCTCCAACACCTCTTCCAGTTCTCGCATGTTCGCAAGTGTTGCAAAACCCAAAAATTGCTGCATTGAGTTTTCCACAGGGCAAAAAATCCGCTAAGCTTTGTGAGTTCCAAGCGGGTGTGGCGAAATTGGCAGACGCACCAGATTTAGGTTCTGGCGCCGAGAGGCGTGGGGGTTCAAGTCCCTTCACCCGCACAAAAAACCACCCAAGATTTCTTGGGTGGTTATTTGTTTATAAGGGCTTTTACTTGGTGATAGAAACCGAATTCTGATTGTGATCAATTTCAAATCTGTACGGTCCGCGGCGAGTGATTTCAACGCCATTGCCACCCTCAGACTGAATCCCAAGCTGCTCAGCGATTCCGGCAAAAAAAGCTTTTTGAGAATCTAACAAGAGCTCGGTTCCCTGGTACCAAGCGGTTGAAGAACCTAAGGTTCGCTTGGCAATCGCAACCGAACCATCTACATCGCTTCCTGCAAAGCTGGCAACCATTTCAGCTCCGTTTAGACGTGATAATTCGCTCCAGAGCTTGGTCTTTAAGCCATTAGACAGAGTGAGCTCTTGACCTGGTCTGAGCGGATACAACTCCTCGACATAAACGCCGATCAGCTCTTTTACCAGCCGACCTCCGTAGCCACCGAGTTTCACTCTTAGGGTTCTGTCGGTGATGTTGGAGAAGTATCCAACAACCAGGTTGCCGCCATTTTTGGCATAGTCGGAGAATATCTTCTCCTCTTGCTCGGAGAGCATATGAACCATTGGCATCAGGACCAATTTGTATTCTGCTAGGCGCTCTGACGAGCTGTCTGCGGGAACAAAATCTACTTGGATTCCGAGCTCCCAAAGCGCTCTGTACCAGGTTGCAACAGTTTCCGAATAGCTCAAATCTTCAGTCGGAAGATTAGCCTGCATCATGGCCCAGAACTGCTCATAGTCATAGACCATGGCAACCTTTGCCTTGTCATTTGCATGCTCCGAGATTTCTGGGTGTGCTGCAAGCAGCGCACCCAGTTCTGCAACCTCACGATAAACCCGAGTGTCTTCACCTGCGTGAGGAACCATAGAAGAATGCATTCGCTCGGAACCGGCTTGACCCTGACGCCACTGGAAGTACATTGCACCCTGCGAACCGCGAGCAACAAAGCTCATCGCATTGCGCTTTTCTTGACCCGGAGTCTTTGCGTAGTTTCTTGGCTGCCAGTTCACTGCAGATGAAGAGTGCTCCATCAATAGCCACTGGTTGCCGTTTGCAAAAGCTCTGGTGAGATCAGCCATTTGAGCAAGATCGATGTGGTTTAGTTCATCGTGTTGCGCCAAATAGTGATCGGTGGAAACAAAGTCCACCTCTTTAGCCCAGGCAAAGTAATCCATCGCATAGGTGAACTTCATGCTCATGAAGTTGGTGGTCACTGGATTCACGGTGTCGTATTTCTTGATGATGTCGCGTTCCATCTTGAACAGCTCCAGGGTGACATCTGAGGAGAAGCGCTTGAAGTCAAGCTGCTGCCCTGGGTTTGGATGAGTGCCATCTGGGGTCCTCTTTGGAACCACAATTTCTTCCCAGTTGTAATAGCGCTGGGACCAGAAATCGGTTCCCCACGATGCATTTAGCTCATCCAGTGATGAGTATTTATTCTTAAGCCAAGCGACAAACGCATTCTTCGAGGTGTCGCAGTAACAGTAAGGGGCATGGCAGCCGTATTCGTTGTTCACATGCCACATCTTCACAGCAGGGTGCTTGGAATATCGCTCTGCAATCTTCTCGACCAACTTGGCTGCACGATCGCGATAAACAGGGCTGGCGGCGCAATAGGCCTGGCGACCACCGTGTGTCAGCTGCACGCCATCAAAGTTGATTGGAAGCATTTCTGGGTACTTGAGTGCCATCCAAGCTGGTGGTGATGCAGTCGCAGTTGCCATATCAACGTTGATACCGCCTTTGTGCAACAAGTCCATAACCTCGTCAAGCCACTCAAAGTGATACTCACCCTCGGATCGCTCAATCTTGGCCCAGGAAAAAATCCCCAGTGAGACCAAGTTGACATTCGCCTTCTGCATCAGGCGAACATCGTCTTGCCAGACCTCTTTTGGCCACTGCTCTGGGTTGTAGTCGCCGCCAAAGTGCAATTTGTGTAGGTTGAGCATTTATTTAGCCTCTATTTCAATTAGGAACGCGTTTTCTGGGAACAAGATTGGTGCCTGGAGTCCCATATGCATAAGGGCTGAACCAGAGAGAACAATGCCCTCGAACCAGGCAACATTTTGGCGCTGAAGATACTTGGGCTCCCCGGCAGGGAAAACCGCTTTCACGTGATACTTTTTTTCTGGATTTAGCCCTGCAAACCGAATTGCACCGGGTTTTGATCCACCTTGGCCACCAAGATTTGCATAGGCGAAAAGACCCTTGGTTTTGTCTTTTGAAACTACGCCGTGAACAAAAATCTCTGGGTTCACAAGCTCCACTCGAACCATTGATCCAGAGTGAATCAGCTCGCGATTCGCTTTGTAGTAACTAGCCCAGGTTTTTAGCTTTTGCTTCTCATCATCAGTGCAAGTGGTGATGTCCCACTCCAGGCCGGCATGCCCAAACAGTGCGGTAATTGCCCGGAAGGAAAGCTCGTGTACTCGGCCAGTGGTGTGTGACTTAGTTGGTCCAATATGAGATCCAAGCAGCTCCGGTGGAATTCCAATCTGGGTGTAGCGCTGAATGTATTGGCGCTCCAATGCGTCGTTGCAATCCGAGGTCCAGAATCGATCTGCGTGATCGATCATCCCAAGATCGATTCGGCCGCCTCCGGATGCACAGCTTTCGATTTCTAGACCCGGATGACGCTTTTTGAGCTCATCAAACAACCGATAAATTGCCAAAGTTTGCTCGTGAACTATCGGTTTGTTATTTCCGCCAGCCTCAATCAGAAAACGGTTGTGATCCCACTTGATGTAGGCAATCTCGTTCTCAGACAGCACAGCGTCAACCTGGCTTAGGACATGTTCAAATGCCTCCGGAATTGTCAAGTTCAGAACTTGCTGGTAGCGACCGGTTGGAGGGACCCTGCCTCCTGCCGACAAAATCCAATCTGGATGCGCGCGGTATAGATCCGAATCAGGATTCACCATTTCACCTTCGAACCAAAGTCCGAATTCCATGCCGCAAGACTTCACTTTTTCGATCAGCGGTCCAAGCCCCTGAGGCCACACATCCTTGGAGATCACCCAGTCTCCCAGACCTCTGAGGTCATCTCTCCTGGAGCCAAACCAGCCGTCGTCTAGAACAAATCTTTCAACGCCTATTTCCTTCGCAACATCAGCAAGCTCTGAGAGCTTTTCAAGATTGTGGTCGAAGTAGACCGCTTCCCATACATTCAAGGTGAGAGGCCTTGGACGCTGCGGGTGGTTTGGGCGAGAGCGAACGTATTTATAAATCGAGTTGGTTATGCCGTCGATTCCGGAATCCGAGTAGCTCGCGATCACACTTGGTGCCAGATAGCTTTCGCCCTGCTCGAGAATCATTTCCCCTGGCAGAAGAAGTTCACTTGCAGATATCGAGGTTCTGCCAGTTTGGGTTCGCTCAATCTTGTGCCTCGAATTTCCAGAAAAGGCAAGCCCCAAAGACCAAACCTCACCGGTTTGGTAATTTGCGCCCTTGGTCATTGCTAATTGCACGATCGTGTAGTCGTGGCTTGAGCGACCCTCTCGGACTTCCCTGGAAAAGATTCCGGGCTGTATGTCCCGACGATTTGGCTGACGCTCTTTCACCCATGAGCCCGAGAAATCAAGTGACTCCGCGACTTGATCGCCCAATGGCATCACGACACTCAAGTCTTCTAAGGTGAAGCTGCTCGTTTCAAGGTTTTTGAGGCCTTGGCTAACCCTAAGAACTCCCCCGCCAACAAATTCGTATCGCACCCAAATTTCGAGACCGGCCAATGTGTCCTCGGCATGAATTTCGACAAAGCTACGTGATTGATCCACCCTGGTGACCGAGAAGGCCTGTGAGAAATCGCTGCCCGAGCGATGCCCCAAAAGCGCTGGGTGGTAGACATTACCGTTCGCATTCTCACGCCAAATTCCAACAAAGTGATGCTCATCATGCTCAGCATGAGCAATTGGCTCAAGGGATGCCTTCACATAATCCGAAACCGTATCAATAGAACCTAAAGATTTGCCCCAGTGCAGAATCTGTGGGTTTGAAAACGAAAAATCAATTAGAAGCGAAGTGTCCGCTTCTGAGATGTGTGCGAAGGCTGGAATGCTCAAATTAGTTCCTGAACTATTGGTCTTATTAGTCTTGCTGCTTACCCAGGTGATGTCTAGGACACCACCTGGGTAACACTCAGTTGCTACCGGGCTGAAGCAAGTTGCTGTTGCAACAGCCCACCGATTCGCCTCGCGCAAAACTTGAGGTTAATCGGTCTTAGTTTGCCTCAGTTTTGGTTGATATTTTGGTTGAAAACAAAAAATTCGAACTAAAAACGACAAAAGTAATCAATTTGTTAGTCAATAATGCACAAATCCATAAAACAGGACTAACCTTTCCATTTGAATTCACGGGGAGAAATTATGCTCGCAGCTCAGAGAAAAGCTCGCATTCTTGAGCAGGTAAGTCAGCAAGGCGCCATGCGCATCTCCGAGCTCGCGGAAGTTCTAGAGGTATCCGAAGTAACCATTCGCCGCGATGTCGAAGCTATGGCCAGCCAGGGTCTGGTGGATAAGGTTCATGGTGGCGTGACTGCTAACTCACTGTCTCTGACCGTCGAGCCTCCGTTTGCGGCGAATTCCAAAAAGGAGGAATCAGCCAAGGAGTCCATGGCACTTGAAGCTGCCAAGTTGATTCATCCAGGAATGGCTATTGCTCTATTAGGCGGCAGTTCGGTTTATGCACTTGCCAAGTTGCTTAGGGAGACTCCTTCATTGACAGTTGTCACAAACTCGGTTCCAATCTCGGATCTTTTTGCCCAAAACCCAAGAGCAGATCAAACCATTGTTTTGACCGGTGGCGTGAGAACCCCTACCGACTCTTTGGTTGGAAATATCGCGGCCGAAACCTTCTCCAGATTCAACTTGGATATGGTCTTTTTGGGAACCCACGGCATGGACAAAGAATTCGGCTTCTCGTCTCCAAATTTGGATGAATCAGAAACCAACCGCGAAGTTATTCGCAGAGCCGCCAAAGTTGTGGTTTTGGCAGACAGTACAAAGTGGGGAATCAGAGGCTTCTCATCCTTTGCGGACTTTGAGAAAGCAGACCTCGTAATCACCAGCAAGGGCTTGACCCCTGATCGCCTTGAGGAATTGCGCTCGCGAGTCAAAGAGGTTCGGGTGGCTAAGTAGTTTTACTTGCCAAGATTCAAAGACATCAAGTAGCTGCCGATTGGCTTGCCAAACCTGACTGCGATTTTTGCCAGGTGACCCTGTTCTTGAAATCCAAGTTTTTTATGAAGCGCGATTGAGGCATCCGCGCCACGATCGGCTATCACCGCAATGATCTCTCTGACGCCGACGTTCTTTGATTCTCTAATAAGTTCATTGAGCAATTTGGTGCCAAGCTTTTTGCCGGTTGCTGCTGCTGATAGATAAATCGAATTTTCAACCACCTTCAGATACCCAGATCTTTGCCGCCAAGGAGCAACAAAAGCGAACCCAATCACATTCAGTTCACCTTTGCAGAGCACCAAAAATGGCAAGTCGAATTTGTCTAGAACTTCAAGTTTTTCTTGCCAATAGCCAAGATCGAGCGGCTTTTCGTCGAAGGTTACGACGGTGTTGCGGATGAAGTAGTTATAGATGTCTTTGATCTGAGGCAAATCCTGCGCGGTGGCTTTTCTAATACTGATTGGAACTTCTGGCTCCGGACCTTTTTGCCGAAGCTTGCGAACCATCCGCCAACGGGTTTCGGAGTCAACCACCTAGGCGCTCCAATCGATCGGGTCTAAACCAGACTCTAATAGTGCTTTATTACATTCAGAAAACGGCCGCGAGCCAAAGAATCCTCGGTAGCTTGAAAGCGGCGACGGGTGAGCACTCTGGATGATCCTTGAAGATCCCAAGAAAGGCTTTAGTTCCAAAGCCTTCTGCCCCCACAAAATCGAAACCAAAACATCTCCGTGAATTTTGTAAAGCGCACTAACTGCCGCCTGGGTAATCTCGGCCCAGCCAAAATCCAAATGGGCGGCGGTGTTATTCGCATCAGTAGTCAGGTGTCGATTCAACAACATCACACCGCGCTGCGACCATGGGCTTATGTCAGCAGAGAGCACCATGTCATCTCCAAGATCCGATCGCAACTCTTTAAATATGTTTGTCAGCGTTGGGGGCAATGGTCGAGTCCCCTCAGGCACCGCAAATGCCAAACCAATTGCATGCCCAGGTGTTGGATATGGGTCCTGCCCCAAAATCAAAACCCGATAATCCTTTGGTGAGATCTCGAAGACGCGCAAGATGTTTTCGGCCTTGGGGACGGTGTCTTGCTTTGCTTCAACAAGTTCCAAAACCTCGGCAAGTTTTGGCAATTGAGGCGCCAATAGTTCTTGCCAGTCTTGGTGCATCTGGGAAATAGGCATAACTAATCCTAAAAGTGGCAAGATTGCACTTGCGCAAAGGAGCCAAAATGCCAACTGCCCAAGACCTTCTCAAAGAAGCCACAGTCTTCGCTAGTGAGTCAATCAAGATTCGCCGCGAACTCCACCAGATTCCAGAGTTTGCTCTGAACCTGCCAAAAACTCAGGCCCGGATATTGGAGGCCATCCAGGGCTTGGGTGAAATCACCTTGGGTAAAGACCTAACTTCGATCGGACTAGTGATCCGTGGTGAAAAACCAGGTCCAACCATTTTGCTTCGGGCAGACATGGATGCCTTGAGCGTTAGAGAAGAAACTGGTGAGGAATTCTCCTCCACAAACGGATTTATGCACGCCTGCGGGCATGATCTCCATATGGCCGCAGGCATCGGCGCAGCCAAACTGCTAGCTGCCCATAAGCGCGAACTAAATGGTGACGTTTTGATTTGGTTCCAACCCGGTGAAGAGGGCCACCATGGAGCCGATGTGATGATTGATGAGGGGTTCCTGGAACTCTCTGGAAAAAGACCAGCAGCAGCATATGGCCTGCACGTCTTCACCTCACTGCCCATTGGAGCTATCGCATCAAAGGCTGGCCCAATGATGGCAAGTGCTGGGGACATGATTGTGAAATTCAAAGGGTCAGGCGGTCACGGCTCGATGCCATGGCTCTCAAAAGATCCAGTCACCCCAATGGTTGAGGCCATGTCTGCATTGCAGACCATGCTCAACAAACGCTTCGACCAGTTTGACCCGGTGATTCTCAATATTGGCTGGGTCCGAGCAGGTGACACCGCGACCACAAATGTGATTGCCGACGAGGCAAGTTTCGGAGCGACGGTCAGAACCTTCTCCGAAAAAAACACCAAGTTGCTTCACGAATTGGCTCCAGAACTTATTCACTCGATTGCCAAAGGCTACGGAGTGACCGCAGAGGTTGAGTTTTCCCGAGCCACAAAAGTCCTAATGAATGACCCTCAGGCCATCACAAAGGTGGAGAAGGTGGCAAAAGAACTCGTGGGTGAGGTCGGCTATCAAACCATGGCCACACCCATTGCCGGCGGCGAGGACTTTGCTTCGATCGTGGCAGAAGTACCAGGGGCTTTTGTTTTTGTTGGTGCTTGCCCACCGGATATTGATTACACAACCGCACCAACAAACCACAGCGCCAAGGCCAAGTTTGATGATTCGGTATTGCCTTTGTGTTCAGCACTTTTGGCTGGCCTTGCTCTTGAGCATTTGGGCTAAAGTTACCTTTGGTTACTAACCATGTTGCCCACTGGCGTGCAATAGCTCATTATTAGCTTGAACTTCTTCCCACGACAAAGGAACTGACAATGACTGATGCAGCAAACTGGGGCTTTGAGACCACCCAGATTCACGCAGGTGCAACTAGCGATCCAGCCACCAACGCAAGAGCGGTGCCGATCTACAAGACAACTGCCTACACCTTCAACTCCGCCGAGCACGCTCGCAACCTCTTTGGTTTAGCGGAATTCGGAAACATTTACACCCGCATCATGAACCCAACCCAGGATGTTGCCGAGAAGCGCATTGCTGCTCTTGAGGGCGGAACTGCTGCCCTTTTGTTGGCCTCTGGCCAGGCGGCTGAAACCTTCGCAATCCTCAACATTGCTGAAGCCGGAGACCACATTGTTTCTTCTTCAACTCTTTATGGCGGAACATACAACCTCTTCAAGTACACCCTTGCAAAGCTTGGAATTGAGACCACCTTTGTTGAGGACCAGGACAATGAAGCAGAGTGGCAGGCAGCCGTTAGGCCAAACACCAAGCTGTTCTTTGCAGAGACCATTGGTAACCCTAAGGTGTCAATTCTTGACATCAAGAAGGTGGCAGATGTTGCTCACAAAAATGGTGTTCCGCTGATTGTTGACAACACCGTTGCCACACCGTTTTTGATTAAGCCTTTGGAGCACGGTGCCGACATCGTGGTTCACTCAGCAACCAAATTCCTTGGCGGCCACGGCACCGTGGTTGCAGGCGCAATTGTTGATGGCGGCAAGTTTGCTTGGTCCAAATCAGACAAGTTCCCAGGACTAACCCAGCCAGACCCTAGCTACCACGGCGTTGTATACACCGATGCCCTTGGTGACGGAATTGCCTACATCATCAAGGCCCGCGTTCAGCTTTTGCGTGACATTGGTGCTGCGGTTTCTCCAGACACCGCATTCTCGCTGATTCAGGGAATCGAAACACTAAGCCTTCGCATGGAGCGCCACGTTGAGAACGCCTCCAAAATTGCGACCTGGCTAGAGGCTCACCCTCAGGTGTTGAGCGTGAACTACGCAGGTCTTGAATCTTCCAAGTACCACGCAGCCCAGAAGCACTACTCACCAAAGGGTGCAGGTGCGATTGTCTCCTTCGAGATCGCAGGTGGCGTTGATGCTGGAATCAAGTTTGTTGACGGTCTTGAGCTATTTAGTCACGTTGCCAACATTGGTGATGTCCGCTCACTTGTTATTCACCCAGCTTCAACGACCCACTCCCAGCTCAGCCCAGCTGACCTTGCCACCACAGGTGTAACTCCTGGATTGGTTAGGTTGTCGGTTGGTCTTGAGTCAGTTGCCGACTTGATCGCAGATCTAGAGCAAGGATTCTCGGCCGCTAAATAATGGATTTCCAAATATCTGAAGACTCTGCTCCCTCGGAATTTATTTCCGAGGAGCAGCGTCGTCAGCTGGTTGGAAGACCACCCGCAACAGGCGCTTACATAATTGGTGACCCGGTTGGCCAGAGGAAGTTCTCGGATGTATTCGATCTCTCATTGGAATCCGGCGATGTTCTTAGAAACGCACGGCTTGCCTATGAGAGCTGGGGAGATCTAAACCGAGAGCGATCAAATGCGGTCTTGGTGCTGCATGCCCTAACAGGTGATTCTCACACCACTGGACCTTCTGGCGATGGCCATCCAACAGCAGGCTGGTGGAATGGCTTGATAGGTCCCGGGCTACCAATTGATACCGATAAGTACTTTGTCATTACCCCAAATGTTCTGGGTGGCTGCCAAGGTTCGACCGGGCCGAGCTCATTGGATCCATCCGGACGCGAGTACGGACCACGCTTCCCACAGCTCACAATCCGCGACCAGGCTAGAGCGTTTACCGCACTTGCAGACCAGCTTGAGATTAGGACTTGGAGCTGCATTATTGGCGGTTCAATGGCCGGCATGCACGCCCTTGAAATGGTGATTGAGGACCCCGCAGTTACCAACAAGCTTGCGATTTTGGCAGCTCCGCCTTATTCCACAGCGGATCAGATTGCGCTCAACACTGTGCAGCTTGAGGCGATTCGCTCGGACAGTAATTTTGCAGGTGGCGACTACTACGAGGCAAAGCCGGGTTTTGGCCCACACAAGGGCCTGGCATTAGCTAGGCGCATGGCGCTGTTAAATTACCGCTCTCCGGCTGAACTCAATGACCGCTTTGGAAGAAGCTGGCAGTCCAAGGTGAGCCCGCTGACTCAAAGCGGCAAGTATGCGGTTGAAAGTTATCTGGATTTCCACGGTAATAAGTTTGTACGCAGATTCGATGCCAATAGCTACATCACCCTGGTTAGTGCAATGAATTCACACGATATCGGAAGAGATCGCGAAAGTGTTGAAAAGGCACTTTCCAGAATTACCTGTCCGACGCTTGTGTTGGGTGTGGATTCGGACCGATTGTTCCCAGTTTCCGGCCAAGAAATCATCGCGAATAGCATCTCCGGAGAACTCTATGGTGGCGAGTTGCAGGTAATTGAAAGTGAATTTGGTCACGATGGTTTCTTGATTGAAATCGAGGAAGTCGGCTCGAGACTAAAAGGTCTTCTCGAGCTCTAAGCTGAACGCATGTCGTTACTGCGCTCGAAGATTGCAACGTCCTTTTATTTTCTTTCTGGAGGCGGATCGCTTGCTCTCTGGGCAGTTCACATTCCTCTAATTCAGGAAAAAGTCGGAGTTGATTACTCGGCACTTGGCTTGCTTTTGATGATCAGTGGTCTCGGCGGTTTCCTTGCGATGCAAATTGCCGGCTGGATGGTTGATCACATAGGCGCTAGGACGACAACGACGCTTGGTGGCATAACAATTGCCTTGAGCCTTTTAGGTCCGGCATTTGCAAGTTCACCATTTTGGTTAGGGCTAGCGATCTTTGGGATTGGCTTTGGGCTCTCTGCGGTGGATGTTCCAATGAATGCCGCAGCGCTCCAGGTTGAACGGGCAAACAAGAAACCTATTTTTACTTTCTTTCACCTGTTTTGGTCGCTCGGAGGATTGCTTGGTGCCGGAATCGGTTTTGTGACCATCGGAGCCGGGTTCACTCAAGAGCAAACCTTGGTTGTGGCGTGCATTGTTCTGGCCGCTCTGTCGATTTTGCTTTCTGGTTGGCTGTTGCCAAACGAGCCGGTTGCCAACAGCGATGACAAGGTCGCGAACAAGGCATCCTCGAAAGCCAACCGCAGGGTGCTGGGTTTTGTGATTCTTGCTGGTCTGATGTCTGCTTCAGGAGCGCTCATCGAAGGCGTGGCTCAAGATTGGTCTGCACTTTATTTGAGCGACATTCAAGGAGTCAGTGTTTCACTTGCGGCTTGGGGTCTGGCAACCTTCAACATTGGAATGATTCTGGGTCGAATCTTTATCGATCGAATTGTTGAGAGACTTGGTCGCGGATTTGTAATCCGCTGGGGCTCGCTACTGGCTGCAGGCGCAATCTTTGGTCAGGCGTTTTCAAACAGTTTCGAATTATCACTTTTGCTTTGGGCACTTTTGGGTCTTGGAATTTCAGGTGTGGTGCCTCAACTATTTGCAGCGGCCAGTGAAATTGGAGAATCTTCCCACTCTGGCAGAAACATGGCAAAGGTGGTTGGTATTACCTATGCCGGTGGTCTTGCTGGTCCATCAATTATTGGTCTACTAACCAACTTCTTCCCACTGAATATTGCAATTGGCTGGGGAGTATTGCTCGGCCTATTTGTCTTTCTCGCATACAAGAAACTGGAGAATCTTCCTAAATGAGCAAGCTTTTCACTCCCATCCAGATCCGCGACCTTGAAATCAAGAATCGGCTTTGGGTCGCTCCAATGTGCATGTATTCCTGCGAGAACCAGGATGGCGTCGTTGGTGAATTCCACCTCGTGCACCTTGGCGCGAGAGCCCTTGGTGGCGCAGGTCTAGTCATAGCGGAAGCAAGCGGCGTGAATCCAGCCGGCCGCATCACCCCGTGGTGCCCAGGCATCTGGAATCAACAGCAGGTTGGCGCCTGGAGCAAGGTGGTTGATTTCATCCACTCCCATGGTTCCAAGGCTGGAATCCAGCTTGCCCATGCCGGGCGAAAGGGCTCAACCCACCGAGAACAATCAGGGGCTGGTTCAATTGAAGTTTCAAGCGGTGGTTGGGAAACCGTCTCCGCAACCGACCAAGCATTTCCGGGCTATGCAGCGCCTCGAAGACTTGGTGCTGCTGAAATTGCGGCGTTAGTTGAAGACTTTGCCAAAGCTGGGCGAAATGCAATTGAAGCTGGATTCGACGTCGTGGAGATTCACGCTGCCCACGGTTACCTCCTGCACCAATTCCTGTCCCCTCTAACAAACGACCGAACCGATGAGTATGGCGGATCCCTAGAAAATCGAGCAAGGCTATTGCTTGAGGTTGTCAAGGCGGTACGAGATGCGATTGGCAATGCTCCGCTGTTGGTGCGCTTTAGTGCAACAGATTATGTTGAGGGCGGCTGGGACCAAGAGCAAACCAACCAGGTTGCTATTTGGTGCAAGCAACTGGGTGCTGACTTATTTGATATTTCTTCGGGAGGATTGGTCACCGGAGTGAAGATCCCCACCGGACCCGGATATCAGGTGACACTTGCCGAGAGCGCAAAAACTGCGACTGGGACAGCAGTTGCGGCAGTTGGGCAAATTACATCCGGGAAGCAGGCCGAGGAAATTTTGCAGCAAGGTTTGGTTGATGTGATCTTGGCTGGCCGAGAGTTCTTGAGGGATCCATTCTTTGGGCTACGCGCCGCTCATGAACTAGGTGAGAGCGTTTCCTGGCCTGTGCAATACTCTCGAGGTCAGTGGCCTAGCGCCTAGTTGCATCCTCGATTTCGCCAACAAGTTCCTCAATGATGTCCTCAAGGAAAAGGCAGCCGACCACTTCTCCTGAAGCTGAGAAGCTCCTCGCGATGTGAGCTCCTGCTTGCCTCATTTGAGCAAGTGCATCTTCAAGTTCTACAGACTCAGGAATCGAGATCATCGTGCGAAGCTTTCTTGAAGGCAGAACCTGACCTAGCTCGTCCTCTGATTGCGGCAAAGCATCTTTGAGGTGCCAGTAACCGACAATTTCGCCGTCTTCTTTGACAACCGGATAACGACTGAAGCCGTGTTCTGCAACCATCGCCTGCATGTCATTGGCGCTGGCATCAATATTCAGTGAGATCAAAGAGTCGACTGAAACCGCGACGTCCTTGACAATCTTCTCGGTGAATTCGAAGGTTTTGAAGATGGCACCGGAACCGTCTTGCAATACACCTTCCTTGGTGGATTCGGTGACAATGCCTTCCACCTCGTCAAGGGTGTAGGCGGTGTCGGCCTCGTCTCTTGGTTCAAATCTAAACAACCGCAGAATTCCGTTTGAAACCGCGTTCAACGTCCAAACAATCGGGCGAACCACAATTGCAACACCGTAAAGCATCGGGGTCAAAATCAATGCAGCTTTTTCCGGGATAGCAATTGAGATGTTCTTTGGAAGCATCTCCCCCAGCACCACGTGCAAGTAGGTGACCAAGATAAGCGCGATTGCAAATGCTGTGACCGAGGTTGTGGCCTCGGATAAACCAATTGCACCCAATGGTTTCTCCAGAAGGTGGTGGATCGCTGGCTCTGAAATTACCAAAATCAGGAGCGAGGAGACAGTAATGCCAAGTTGGGCGGTTGCCAGCATGAGCGAAACCTTTTCCATGCCCTTGAGGGTAATCTTGGCGGCTTTATTGCCGGCTAATGCCTTTGGTTCTACCTGAGCGCGACGAACCGAAATCACTGCGAATTCAGCCCCCACAAAGAATGCGTTAGATGCTAAGAGCACCACTAACCAGACTAGGCCCGCCAGATCACTGTTCATCGGGCATCTCCTGGGATATGAATTTCACCTTGTCGACTCTGCGACCATCCATTCGCATGACTTTGAGAATTCCACCGGGGACCTCAACCTGATCTCCAGCACTAGGAATCTTTTCCAATTTGGCCATTAGGAAGCCGGATACAGTGTCGTAATCCTCATCCTCGGCGATTTCCAGGCCGTATTCGGTTAGCTCTCCAGGTCGAGTCAGGCCGCTAAAGCTAAGCGAACCATCGGCATATTTCTGGACTCCGGACCTTGATCGATCGTGCTCATCTGCAAGCTCACCGACGAGCTCTTCAACTGCATCCTCGAGGGTTGCGATACCCGCGGTGCCGCCATACTCATCAATCACAATTCCAAACTGCAGGCCCCTGCCACGAAGTTCCAGGATAAGGCGATCAAGCGACATGGTCTCTGGAACTCGAATCGGTTCAACCATCAGTGCACTCACCGGCACCGAAGAGCGTCGTTCAAATGGAATAGAAATTGCGCGCTTGAGGTGGACAACACCCACGACATCATCGGTGTCTTCGCCGGTGACCGGGAAACGCGAGTGGCCGGTTTTTCTCGAGAGCTCAATCAAATCACTGGCAAATGCCTCTTTTTCCAAAGAGAACATCTTTGGCCTTGGGGTCATGATGTCGCTTGCGGTGAGCGAAGACATTGAAATTGTTTTTTCCAGAAGCGCTGCGGTGTCTTTTTCCAAAGAACCTAAATGAGCGCTTCTTCTAACTAAGGATGCCAACTCTTCGGCAGAGCGAGCACTCGATAGCTCTTCTTTTGGTTCGATTCCAAAGAGTCGAACAAGGGCATTTCCATTTGAGTTAAGCAACCACACCAATGGCTTGAAGACAAAGGAGAAGGCCATCTGGAAGCCAATGACGATCTTGAGGACCTTGATTGGAGAGCTCAATGCCATATTCTTGGGCACCAGTTCGCCAATCAAGAACGAAAACAGAGTTGCAATGGTCATCGCAAACACGATTGCCAGGACTGAAATCGTGCTTTCTTCTAAGCCGAATCCGCTAAGCCATGGAGTAGCCATCCGAGTCAAAGCGGGCTCTGCGAAGAATCCGGTCAGCAAAGTAGTGAGAGTAATACCCAACTGTGCTGCCGATAGGTGGGTAGAAGTTTTTGCAATGGCGCGGATTGGAAGGTCTAGACCCTTTGCTCCGGATTCGCGAAGTGCTTCAAGCTCGATGCGCTCGGTGTTGATAAGCGAGAACTCTGAGGCCACAAAGAGGCCGGTGCCAATAGTTAGCAAAACGCCAAAAGTAAGCAGCACGATATCGCTCATTGCGTTATCGCCTTGATTCTGTGTTTGTCATGCTCCATTTCACAACAACTATAGGGCTTTTCTGGGGGTAGACTTTTAGGCGGTCAGCTTGGTTTTTCGTTCAAAGGGGCACCGTGTCGTCACACGACAATCACAATTCAGATTCAGACTTCGGCGCCAACGAGTGGCTTGTCGCGGAAATGTACGGCCAGTGGCAGGCAAATCCTGATTCAGTGGATCGCTCTTGGTGGCCAATCTTGGAAAAATATGCGCTTGCACAGCAGGGCCTAGCACCTGCCGCTCCAAAGTTTGATGAAGGCGAACCGACCACTGGCTCCCTAAAGATTATTGACACCGACTCCACGGTGATTCAAAACTTTGATTCCAACTCACCAGCCCCTCCAACCGAGGCGATCACAATTCCAGTGGCAAAGACCACCGAAGACGCTCCAAAGAATGCTCCGGTTCCAGCCGACCTTCCTCCAGTAACCGGATCAATGCCGGTTGCAGCCGCGGATGCCGAAGAAGAGAACGAAGTAACCATTCTTCGCGGCATGGCAAAGACGCTTTCCACAAACATGGATGCCTCAATCAGCATTCCAACCGCGACCAGCGTTCGCCAGGTTCCGGCCAAGGTATTGATCGACAACAGAATCGTTATCAACTCGCACCTAAAGCGCACCCGTGGCGGCAAGGTTTCTTTCACGCACCTGATTGGCTATGCGGTGATTCAGGCCCTGAAGGCTTTCCCAAGCCAAAACGTCTTCTATGACGAGGTTGATGGCAAGCCTGCAATGGTTACACCGCCGAATGTGAACTTTGGTCTGGCTATCGATATTCCAAAACCAGATGGTACAAGAGCGCTCTTGGTGCCAAACATTAAGCGTGCCCAGAAGCTGAACTTTGCGGAGTTTGTGGCCTCATACGAAGACCTAGTCAAAAAGGCTCGTGACAATAAACTCACCGCTTCGGACTTTGCCGGCACCACAATTTCCCTAACCAACCCAGGTGGTATTGGAACCGTGCACTCGGTTCCAAGGCTCACCAAGGGCCAGGGTTGCATCGTTGGTGTAGGAGCCTTGGATTACCCGGCTCAATTCCAGGGCATGAGCGAAGCGATGCTCTCAGAGCAGGGAATCGGAAAGATTCTGACGCTAACCTCCACCTACGACCACCGTGTCATTCAAGGCGCTGGTTCAGGTGAGTTCCTCAAGATCGTGAACGAGCTTCTTCTTGGAGAGCACGATTTCTACGGCAAGATCTTTGCCGATATGCGCATTCCCTACACCCCTGTGGTTTGGGTAAACGACTTCCACTGGGACCTTGCTGACCAATCGGGCAAGAACACCAGAATTCAGGAATACATCAATGCATTCCGAGTCCGCGGCCACCTGATTGCAGACATTGATCCACTTGAGTACGTTCAGCGCTGGCACCCAGATCTAGATATCCGCAACTACGGCCTAAGCCTTTGGGACCTTGATAGAACCTTCAAGACCGGTGGTTTTGGAGGTCGCAGCAAGGCGAAGTTCCGCAACATGCTCGGCATCTTGCGTGATAGCTATTGCCGCACTATTGGCGTGCAGTACATGCACATTCCTGACCCAGTTGAAAGAAGTTGGTTCCAGGAAAGACTTGAACGCCCATATCAAAAGCCTGCCAAGGACGAGCAGTTCAGAATCCTGAACAAGCTAAACGAGGCCGAAGCTTTTGAGACCTTCTTGCAGACCAAGTTTGTTGGCCAGAAGCGCTTCTCACTCGAGGGTGGCGAATCCCTGATTCCAGCCCTTGACCAGATTTTGCAGGACTCTGCCGATTCCGGTTTGAGCGAGGTTGCAATTGGCATGGCTCACCGTGGCCGCCTAAATGTTTTGACCAACATCGCCGGCAAGACCTATGGCCAGGTGTTCCGCGAGTTCGAAGGTTCTCAGGACATCAAGAGCGTTCAGGGCTCCGGAGATGTGAAGTACCACATGGGTACCGAAGGGACCTTCACCTCCAGCCACGGCGCTCAGATTAAGGTTTCCTTGGCTGCAAACCCTTCCCACCTTGAAGCGGTAAACCCGGTTCTTGAGGGAATTGTTCGTGCCAAGCAAGACAACCTAGAAAATCCAGACAATTACCCAATTGTTCCGATTTTGATTCACGGTGATGCCGCATTTATTGGCCAGGGCGTGGTTCCAGAAACCATGCAAATGAGCCAGCTAGAGGGCTATAAGGTCGGTGGAACTATCCACATCGTTGTGAACAACCAGGTTGGTTTCACAACCTTGCCAAAGGACTCAAGATCGTCTGCCTATTCCACAGACGTAGCGCTTTCGATTCAGGCTCCCGTGTTCCACGTCAATGGAGATGACCCAGAGGCTGTGGTTAGGGTTTCGAAGCTTGCCTTTGAATACCGCAGAGATTTCAAGAAGGATGTCGTTATTGACATCGTCTGTTACCGCCGACGCGGTCACAACGAGGGCGACGATCCTTCGATGACTCAGCCACTGATGTACAACCTGATCGAAGCCAAGCGCAGTGTTCGTTCGCTCTACATGGACAACCTAATTGGCCGCGGAGATATCACCCAGGAAGAGTTTGATGCTGCAAACGCAGCCTTCCAGACCAACCTGGAGCAGGCATTCGTTGATGTTCACGAAGCAACCATTGCCCCGGCACCGCTTCTAGAGCGCCCAAATGCCATTGGCACAACAGCCAGCGAGCGCCAAGAGCTATCACGTCCAACTGCTATTGCCCAGGATTTGGTTGAGGCAATTGGAAACGCTCACGCCAACCAGCCAGAGGGCTTCACTGTTCACCCTAAGCTCGCTCAGCTTCTCCAGAAGCGCGTCGAGATGAGCCGCCAGGGTGGAATCGACTGGGGTTTTGGAGAGCTACTAGCTTTCGGTTCGCTTCTGGTTGAAGGCGTTAATGTTCGCCTCACTGGCCAGGACGCAAGACGAGGCACCTTCGTCCAGCGTCACGCCTCGTTCCACGATCGCCAGACCGGTCAAGAGTGGATGCCTTTGCAATTCGTATCTGAGAACCAGGCCAAGTTCAACGTCTACAACTCTTTGTTGAGCGAATACGGCGTAATGGGCTTTGAGTATGGATATTCGGTAGAAGCACCAGATTCACTGACCCTTTGGGAAGCCCAGTTTGGAGATTTCTCCAATGGTGCTCAAACCATCATCGACGAATTCATCTCATCTGCCGAGCAGAAGTGGAACCAGAGATCATCTTTGGTTTTGCTATTGCCTCACGGTTACGAGGGTCAGGGACCGGACCACTCATCGGCAAGAATTGAGAGATTCTTGCAGTTGTGCGCTGAGAACAACATGACTATCGCTCAGCCTTCCACGCCGGCATCGCACTTCCACCTTCTTCGTCGCCAGGCATACACCAGCCCGAAGCGCCCGTTGGTGGTATTCACACCAAAGTCGATGCTTCGCCTAAAAGCTGCATCTTCTTCGGTTGAAGATTTCACTCAGGGATCTTTCCGCCCGGTTATCAACGACGAGCAAAACCTGGATCCAAACCAGGTCAAGCGCGTTCTGTTCTGCTCCGGAAAGGTCTACTGGGACCTATTGGCAGAAAGCGAAAAGCGCGGCACCAAGGACACTGCGATCATTCGTGTCGAGCAGCTCTACCCAACACCTGTTGAAGAGATGAAGACTGCGATTGAACAATTCCCTAACGCCAAGCTTTGCTGGGTGCAGGACGAGCCTGCAAACCAGGGACCTTGGACCTATATGGGTCTGTTCATGCCAAAGTATGGAATCAACCTGACCCCCGTATCAAGACCGGCATCAGCATCTCCGGCCTCTGGTTCGGCTAAGCGCCATGCCACCGAGCAGGCAGATCTAATCCAGAGAGCATTCGAGGGATAGTTTGCGCTCTTTGAGGGTCGTAATACTTGGTGATGAACTTCTCACCGGTGCCGGCGACCCCAAGGGATTGGGTTGGCTAGGGCGAGTTGAAGCCAGATTGCCGCAGGGCGATGATGTTGCTTTTTTTCCATTAGCAATGGTCAACGAAACTTCTGCAGCCCTTCTAGAGCGTTGGAGAAGCGAAGCCCTAATCCGCTTCAGCCCAGAAACCGAGAACTTTCTAGTTCTTTCACTCGGCGCTGCGGATATCCAGGCTGGGGTGACGATATCTCGCTCTCGTTTGAACCTTGCTTCACTGTTGGATGATGCACTCAGAGAGGGAATCAAGATTTTTGTGGTGGGACCCGGGCCAACTGGCGTTCCGGAATACGACTACGAGGTTGAGCATCTGTCCGCAGGATATGAGGATGTCGTAAAGCGCCGCAACATAACTTTTGTGGATTTATTCAAGCCGCTAAAAGAGCATGAGGGTTGGCTGCAAGAGGTCTCCAGTCACCCCAGAAGACTTCCGGGTCAAGTTGGCTACGGCCTAATAGCCTGGCTGGTTCTCAATAAGGGTTGGTTTGAGTGGTTGGGGCTAACAGAATCTGAGGGTTAATCCTCGTGGTCCTGAATCTCACGTAGTTTTGAGAGAACTCTCTCCGCAAGCTCTGCAGCTGGTGCCTCATCGCAAGAACGCTGAATTACCTGGTTGAAAACTATTTCGATGTCGTAGTGACCTTCGCATGAATCGCAGTTGGCAAGGTGAGCGGTGACCAAATCAAGGTCCTGCTCGTGGAGTTCCGAGTGTAGATATTCGTGAACGTTGCGCTTTACCTCATCGCAATCTAGCGGCTTCATTTCTCTCCCGATTTTTCACTCACGTCATAACCTTCTTGCCTTGCGTAATCAGACAACAAAGTTTTCAGCAATTTCTTCCCGCGATGCAATCTTGACATGACAGTTCCAACTGGAGTGTCCATGACATCAGCAATTTCTGCATACGGCAAACCCTCCACAACAGCGTAATAAACCACCATTCGGAACTCATCTGGTATCTGATCAAGTGCATCCCGAATCACCGAAGATGGCATATTATCAAGCGCCTGCAGCTCCGCGGATTTGGAAGTAGTTGAGGTTAGAGACTCCCCCGAACCAATTTGCCAATCCTCCAGGTCATCAAGGGCAGTCTTAGCCTGGTCCTTGGCCTTTTTGTTATAGAGGTTGATGTGGGTATTGGTCATGATTCTAAAAAGCCAGGCTTTTAGATTGGTGCCTTGCTCAAACTTTGCCCACGCCACAAATGCTTTTGCAAAAGTCTCTTGAACCAAGTCCTCGGCATCAGAGGGGTTTCTGGTCCAGCGCAGCGCAGCTCCATAAAGTTGTGGCATTAGTGGAAGGGCTTGCTCTTCGAAACTCTTGAGCTTTTCAGATTTCTTTTCAGGCATTGATAACAGTCTATGTCAGTGGGTTACTCCGGCAGAAAAATACTTCCCTTGATACCCGCTCGAATAGTTCTGTAGCTCACCAATGCGACGACCAATAACAAAATCACATAGAGGCTAACTGCAAAGTACAAGTAGTGCGGCTGTGGAATAACTGCATAAAAGGCAAATGCCGCAATGTCCATGGCGGCCAAGGGAAAGGTATAAGCCCACCAGGGAAGCGCAAATGGCAACCTAATGAAGTGCCTTGCCTGAACCACAAGCATCAAAAGCAAAAAGACTGCAACGTAAAACAGGATGATCCCAAAATCATCCAGATTGCCGCTGTGCAGCTTTAGCCAAGAGATGAAACCGACTGCAGGTGGCGCAATCAAGATGAACAGTGTGGGCAACAGCCGCTTTGGAATTGCAGAAAAGAAAAAAGCTCGGTTCAAACTAATTGCCATCAGTGGCAGCCAGAAAATGATCCCAAGGGCATAAAAGAAATAGGAAATTTCCGCGTAGCCAAATTCCGCTCCGGCAACCGGAACCAGGATGTTTCCAACGATCGGGATAAACCAAGCCGGAGAATTATGTTCTGTCTTGAAGTGCTCGTGATGAATCCAGCGATCCAGAATCAAAAGCGTGAAAATCAGCTGAGCAGCTGCGCCTATCCACCACAAGAGCTGAGCAGCCATTGGAAATAGCTGGATCGAGCCGATGGAAAGCAACAAAAGGCCGATGCTGATCGTTGGGAAGAAGCTCAACCGAATTGGGTGGTTTAGTTCTGCAAAAACCGCCCTTGGGAATCTAAGAATCTTCACCGCATAAGCAAGAAAGAGCCCAAGCCAAACGAATGCTGATATCGCTAGAAAAGCGCTGGAAACCCAAGCGTCTAGGCTGAAAACGCCTTCTAGTTTCTGGGTTGCAATTGCCAGACCCGACAGCCCCATTACCGATGCGAATAATGAGACCGGGAGATGTTGAAGCGATGGTTTGTCTTCGCTGAGTTCTGTCATGGCTCAAGCATAGTTATATAGCACTGAGTCCCATAATCATTGAACCTGCGGTGTTGGTATCTTTATACCCAATGACTCAAGCAGAAAATAATTGGAGTGCGCCGCAGGCAGCAGGACTTGACGCAACCGTTTTGCTTCCGGGGTCAAAATCCCTCACCAATCGCGAATTGGTACTTTCCGCTCTAGCTGAAGAACCAACACTCTTGGTGGCACCGCTAGTTTCCAGGGATTCCCTTCTCATGATCGCAGCGCTTGAGTCTCTTGGAACCAAATTTGAACGGCAAGACGACAACCTGCTTGTCACACCTCAGAAACTTAAGGGGCCAGCCGCCATTGATTGCGGCCTGGCTGGCACTGTGATGCGGTTCTTGCCGCCGCTTGCAACCCTTGCGACTGGCGTTATTTCTTTTGATGGCGACTTGGGCGCTCGTGCTCGCCCCATGCACACAACAATTGACTCCCTTCAAGCATTGGGTGTTGATGTTGGCTTCGAAGAAAAGTCCCTGCCTTTTGAAATCCATGCAACAGGATCCGTTGATGGCGGAGAGCTTGAGATAGATGCATCTGCCTCCAGCCAGTTCGTTTCGGGATTGTTGTTGGTTGCTGCAAAATTCATAAACGGCTTGACCCTAAAGCACGTTGGCAAGGATTTGCCATCCCTTCCTCACATTGAGATGACGCTCGAGGTCCTCCGGCAAAGAGGTGTAGACGCTCGCGCTCTGAGCGAGACCACCTGGCGAGTAGAGCCCGGGGTCATCAAGGGTGGTCGAGTAGTCATTGAGCCAGACTTGTCGAATGCCGGACCGTTTCTTGCTGCCGCGATGGTTGCCGGCGGCGAGGTCCGAATTCCAAATTGGCCAACCAACACCACCCAGGTTGGCGCAGAGTTTCAGCGAATTCTCCCGATGATGGGGGCCGAGGTCACTCTTGAGGCTGGGACATTGACACTCCAAAGCGATGGCAAGATCAAGGGCATCGATATCGATCTTTCGATCGGCGGCGAATTGGCACCAGTCATTGCAGCTCTTGCAGCTTTGGCAGATTCCCCTTCACAGATCACCGGGATTGCCCATCTCCGCGGCCACGAAACTGACAGATTGGCAGCACTCTGCGCAGAGATTAATCGCCTTGGTGGAGCTGCAACCGAGTTGCCAGACGGCATTGAAATCCAACCCAAGCCACTGTCCGGAGGAATCTGGCAGACCTACCACGATCACCGAATGGCTACCGCGGGAGCCATCATTGGGCTTGTGGTTCCAGGTGTTGAAGTCGAAAATATTGCCACCACATCCAAGACCATGCCCGGATTCGTTGACCTCTGGACAAAAATGCTGGGTAATTCTTGAGCTGGCTCTATGAACCAAAAGGTCCTTATCAAATGGATGAGGACGATGTTCGAATCAGACCAAACCCAAAAGGCTCCCGACCAAGAACCAAGCGCCGTCCAAATTTTGATGATGCCATCACCGGAATGGTCACCCAGGTTCATCTAGCTCGTTATGTAGTTCTTTTGGATGACGGCCGCGAGGTTTTGGCGACCCTTGCCAAGGAATTGCGCAAACAGGGCTGTGTCACATGTGACCGAGTGGCTCTAGCCGGAGATGTCTCCGAGACCAAGGGTTCCCTGGCTCGAATCGTGCGTATCGAGCCAAGAACAACCGCTCTTTCTCGCAGCTCAGACGATGGCGAAATCGCCGACCAGACAATTGTTGCCAACGCCGACCAATTAGTTATCGTGATGGCGGCGGCAAACCCAGAACCTAGACCCAGATTGGTGGATCGGTATCTTGTTGCCGCCTACCACCAGGGGCTCAAGCCAGTTTTGATCATGACCAAGTGCGACCTGCAAGACCCAGCGGATTTCGTTTCCAATTTTGAAGGCTTTGATCTGGAGATCATCAAAACCAGAAGCGACAAGCCTAATCTTGAGGCGATCACAGCCCTCCTGGAAGACCACACCACAGTTTTTGTTGGCCACTCCGGAGTCGGAAAAACCACGCTGATAAACCAGCTTGCACCTGATTTTCAGAGAGCAGTTGGAATCGTCAACGATGTGACCGGCAGGGGCAAGCACACCTCTTCTTCGGCGAAAGCAATCAAGGCCCATGGCGGCTGGTTGGTAGACACCCCAGGAATCAGAACCTTTGGAATTGCAGGGATTGAACCAGATGAACTCATTAAGGGCTTCTCGGATCTAGCACTGGCAAGCCAGGATTGCCCAAGAGGGTGCTCTCACCTGATTGATGCACCGGATTGCGCTCTTGATGCGCTGAGCGAAGAGGGTCAGATATCAGCTTTGAGACTCGACTCATTCAGAAGACTGGTTGATTCGATTAGGTCGGTAGATTAGCGAGGTGATTACCGATCTTGATTTGGCTCTGCGCCTGGCAGACATCGCGGATGAGATTTCCCTCTCCCGTTTTCGCTCTTTCGACCTATTTGTCGCAACCAAGCCAGACGACACTCCCGTCACAGATGCAGATCAAAGAGTCGAGCTAGCACTGCGCCAAAAAATCGCTCTTGAGCGACCAAATGACGCCATAATCGGCGAAGAGTACTCGAATGATTCTGATGGCGATCGCACCTGGATCATTGACCCAATCGATGGCACCGCCAACTTCATGCGCGGATTGCCAATTTGGGCAACGCTGATTGCTCTTCGGGCGGACGGGATAATCACAACATCTGTGGTTTCGGCCCCTGCACTTGGCAGGCGCTGGTGGGCGAACAGAGGTAACGGTGCATTCACGCTAGATATCGATGGCTCCGTGAGGTCGCTCCAGGTTTCCGATGTCGAGGACCTGGACAACGCATCCATTTCCTATAACAGCCTGCAGTACTGGGACCAATCCGGAAAGCTTGATGAACTGATTTCGCTTAGCCGCAAGGTTTGGCGGACCAGGGCTTTTGGTGACTTTTTGAGCTACATGTACCTTGCAGAAGGTGCCCTAGAAATGGTTGCCGAGCATGATCTAAAGATTTATGACATCGCCGCGCTGGTCCCGATTGTTGAAGAAGCTGGTGGGAAATTTTCAGCCCTAGATGGTGCACTCAATGACGAGAGTTCAAGCGTTTTGGCTACTAACGGCAAATTGCACAAAGCCTTTCAAAAAAGCTTCTAGATGAATACAAGAACGCAGAAGTGGTTCGCCCTTGCGGCGATTGCACTTCTTGCGATAAATCTTCGAACCGCGGTTTCTTCTATTTCTCCAGTGGTTAGTTTTATCCAGCAAGACATTCCATTACCGATTATCACACTCGGACTTCTCGGAATCGCAGCACCTTTGGCTTTCGCGGTTGCAACATCGCTTTCCTATCGACCCACCAGAAAGTTTGGGGTTGAAAAGACCATGACCTTGGTTGTGGCGATGATTGTTTTGGGACACATTTTGCGAGGTTTCGCGTGGGATTCTTCGGCCCTTTTTGCCGGCAGCCTGCTAGCGCTACTGGGTGCGGGAATGGGCAACGTGCTCTTGCCGGTGATGGTCAGAAAATACTTCTCAAACCGAGTTGGCGTGATCTCCAGCTTCTACATCACCCTCACTGCGATCTCTGCAACCGGAGCGTCCTTGGTTGCGGTGCCAGTCGCAGAGGCTTTTGGTTGGCGGTTCTCGCTCTCACAGTGGGCGCTGCTCGCGACTCTGACAATTCTTCCTCTGATTGCTCTTCTAAAGAACTCCAGGCCCGAGCCTCTGAAGCTTGATGCGGGAAGCAAAAAGGCAATTTGGAAATCCCCCACCGCCTGGGCAATCGCTGGAACCCAAGGGATGACATCGGTATTTGGTTATGTGAGTTTTGCCTGGTTGCCGCTGTTGCTCATCGAGCACAATGGTGTGAGCGTTGCCGAAGGCGGCCTATTGCTCTCGCTCTTTGCAGTGATGGGGCTACCGGCTTCGTTATTGGTGCCAATCCTTGCCTCTCACAATCCTAAATCGCATCGCTGGATTATTTGGTTCTCTGGCTTTACGGGAATGGCCGGCCCGCTTGGAGTACTTTTCGGTTCTGGTTCAGCACTGTGGTTTTGGGTGATTTTGATTGGACTTGGGCCCACCATGTTCCCTCTAGCTCTCACGCTGTTTAACCTGCGGTCAAGAGAGCGATCCACCGTGTTATCTGTTAGCGCATTTGGGCAGGGTGTTAGCTATGTCACCGCAACCATCGCAATCTTCACGGTTGGCATCATGCGCGAAATCACCGGTGGTTGGGAATTTGCCCTTTGGTTACTGTTTGGTTTTGCCGCCTTGAGCGTTGTGCTCGGAATTCAAATTGGCAAAAACCACTATGTGGATGACGAACTACAGCACTAAATCCAGCGCGAGGCTTGATATTCGGCATGGACAGTGCGGAAAGTACCGGATAGCCCACGAATCACAATTGACTCAGTGAAAATCAGATCCCCTCGCTTTCTTACTCCAGACATCAATGCACCATCCGTTACGCCGGTTGCAACAAAAAATGTGTTGTCCGAGGCGACCATCTCGTTCATCTCATAGACGTAATCAAACTTGAGGCCGGCTTCCTTGCCGCGCTCAAATTCGAAGTCTTCTTTTGGAGCCAAGACGCCCTGGATCAGACCACCGAGCGCCTTAATGCCGCAAGCTGTGACGATACCTTCGGGAGAACCACCGATACCGGCCGAGATATCGATTCTGGCGTTGTTTCTTGCTGCTTGGATGCCGGCAGCAACATCACCATCTCGCAGGAGCCTGGTGGCCGCTCCAGCGCTTCTAACCTGTTCTATTAGCTCGTAGTTGTATTCGCGGTCCAGAATGGCCACAACCACCTCACCAACCGGCTTCTGGGAGGCCTTGGCAAACTCTCGAATGTTTTCTCCGATGCTCTGGCGGATATCACAAACCCCAACACCCATCGAACCGGTCACTAACTTGTCCATTTTGAATACTGCCGAGGCATCGAGCATTGAGCCGCGATCGGCAACCGCAATTACCGAGATAGCGTTTTGTCTCCCCGCAGCAGTCAAAGAGGTTCCATCAATTGGGTCAACCGCGATGTCGACCTTCGGACCAATTCCGGTACCTACGACTTCACCGTTGAAGAGCATCGGTGCATCGTCCTTTTCGCCCTCGCCAATGACGACTAATCCCTCGAAATTGACCGTGCCAAGAAATGCTCGCATCGCATCTACTGCAGCACCATCAGCGGCATTTTTATCGCCATGGCCAATAAAGGGGTAGGCGCGAATTGCTGCAGCTTCGGTTGCTCGAACTAGCTCCATCGCTAGGTTGCGGTCTGGGTGTAAAAAGGGTTGATTCTCTTTGGTCATACCTTAGAGGCTAGTGCCAATGCGCTAATTGCCAGCAAACACGACGCCAACATCGGCACAACGCACCCGCACTGACTCCAGCAACGAATCTACTTGGTCGCTTGCTGCAACCGCCGGATCGGTCGACTTCAAGCCTTCACCGAGTTCCCTTAGGTCGCTTGCAAAGGATGTTGATAGCAGCCCTCTAACAGAATCTCCAATAAGTTCATCCACGCGAGTCACCACGCCAGAATCAACTAGGCCTGCGGCATAAGCCTCAGATAGCCCGGTGAGGGTTGATTCAAGCGCCCTGCAGGCGGCAGAATCAGCCGCTGCAGTCGCGATTTCAGTGCTGCAACCGGTAAGCATGCCTAGACCCAGAACCGAAGAGATAACCAATATTGTTTTTTTCATTGCACCAAAAACCTAGACTCTAGAAATTCAAACAGGCTGTGAATCGCTGTAATTCAAAGTAATAATCGGGAATCCCTCAGGCTAATTCGGGTTACACTTCCATGGTTCTAAGGATGAAAAATGCGCGTTTATAACAACATCACTGAAGTATTCGGTAACACTCCACTGGTTCGCCTCAACCACGTATTGGGCGAGACCAAGGCAAATGTTTATGCCAAGTTGGAGTTCTACAACCCATCCTCTTCAGTCAAGGACCGCCTAGGTATTGCAATGGTTAACGCTGCTGAGGAGTCTGGTGAGCTCAAGCCAGGCGGAACCATCATTGAGGCCACCTCGGGAAACACCGGCATCGCGCTTGCCATGGTGGGAGCAGCCCGCGGCTACCGCACAATCATCGTGATGCCAGAATCCATGAGCCTAGAACGCAAAATTTTGATCCGCGCATATGGCGCAGAGCTAGTTCTAACCCCTCCTGCAGAAGGAATGAAGGGTTCAGTTGCCAAAGCCGAAGAACTCGGCAGAGAAATTCCTGGTGCGGTTTTGGTTCGTCAGTTCGACAACCCTGCTGGCCCAAAGATTCACCGCGAGACCACAGCAGAGGAAATCTGGCGCGACCTAGATGGTCAGATCGATGTTTTGGTCGCTGGCAGCGGAACCGGCGGCACCATCACCGGAACCGGCCAGAGACTGCGCGAACTAAACCCAAACATCAAGGTGTTTGCGGTTCAGCCTGCAGCATCCCCACTTTTGACCGGCGGCGAAGCTGCTGGCCACCCACTTGCTGGAATTGGACCAAACTTCATTCCGAGCATCTTGGACACTTCGGTTTATGACGAGGTCATCTCCGCACCAAACGATGTCGCATTTGAATACGCTCGCAAAACTTCTGCCGAAGAGGGCATCTTGGCAGGCATCTCATCGGGCGCTGCAGTCTGGGCGGCAGCACAGATTGCATCCCGCGAAGAATTTGCGGGCAAGAACATCGTGGTAATCATTCCATCATTTGGTGAGAGGTATGTTTCCTCAACTCTTTACCGCGACCTACAAGACGAATACCAAAGCAAGTCTTGAGCATCGGAGAAGACATTAGGACGGGGCTTGAGAAAGACCCTGCCACCCTTAGTGCGATTGAACTGATTCTCACATCCCCTGGTTTGCACGCAATTTGGACATATCGCTTTGCCCACAAACTTTGGAAGCTGAAGCTTAGAATCCTGGCTCGCGTGGTTTCCAACTGGGCCAAGTTTTGGACCGGAATTGAGATTCACCCCGGAGCGACAATCGGCAGGCGCCTAGTTATCGACCACGGTGTTGGAATCGTTATCGGTGAAACTGCAATTATTGGTGACGATGTCTTGATGTATCACGGAGTAACCCTTGGTGGAAAGACCCTTGACCCCGTGAAGCGCCACCCAACCGTTGGAAACAAGGTCACTTTGGGTGCTGGTTCAAAACTTATTGGAAACATCACGATCGGTGATGGATGTGCAGTTGGAGCAAATGCCGTTGTAACAAAGAACATGCCTGCAGGCACGGTTGCGGTTGGCTTCAACGCTCGCCTGCTGAATCTAATCGGCGACGAGTTCTACATCATTTAGAGCTGTTTTTGAAATACATGCAGCTCCAGAGGCTGTCTATCCCAACCTGTCTTGTGCCCTGTATCCCATGAGGCTTTAGGGTTTGCCAGGTTGCATCTCTAGATAAATCCGTGCCCAGATGTGGTTTCTTTGGATAGAAGACCCAGAAGGTAATGCGCTGGTCCCAGATCTCTTTTAGCTGAGGAATAATGGCCTCTAGCTCCGATTTATTCTCGACAAAAACAAACAGTGAAGGGCTTTTTCCTTCGAGCACTAGGTCTTTAGCTTTTGCAAAATCCACTGACCAAGGGTGAATATCGCCGAGGTCGATATCAAGCGCAAGCTTGATAGCTGGAACCTGGATTCCCTCCGGGATGAACATTTTCTTTGCAAGACTCACCCAAAAATCCTAGGCAAAAGCAATCGGTTAACCCACCGTTCACCAAAGAATTAACCAGGTGACTAGATATCTAGCTTGGGGTAACGCTCTCTAATGTCCTTGAGACGAGTTTCGACGAGCGCAACTAACAGCTCGTCACTCAGGCGCTCATCTTGGCTGAATTGAAAACCACCTTCGGTTTGTTTTTTGTCACCCAGCAAATGTGAAAGTTTTGGGATCACAGACCCGGAGTGTGGATAGTAGGCGAGGTGATTCTTCCAGGCCGCATAACCCGCTACCGCCTTGCCCTGAAGCTTTATGCAAGGCATGGAATAAGACAAAGACTCTTCGCCACCTGGTATTAGTGCTAACAGCCTCTCCCGTAAATCCTGCAAGGCGAGACGCTTATCCTCGGAAACGGAGGAAAGGTATGCATCCACATCATTTTTAGACATGGTGAAAAACTAGTTGCGCGGGCGCAACTCCGCAACCATTGGGCAGACAAATGGGTCGGCATTATTGCTCAAGCCAACTTTGTTGAGGTGCTTCATGATCGCAATGTAACTTGCCAAAAGATTCATCTCAACCATGGTTACATCATTCGAGCGGCAGTATTCAGAAACGATGGTGTGAGCCTTGCGCAAATAGGGCCTTGCCATTGCGGGAAACAAGTGGTGCTCAACTTGATAGTTCAAGCCGCCCATCAGGTTGTCCTTTAGCCAAGAACCACGAATGTTTCTGGAGGTTAGAACCTGTCTTGAGAAAAAGTCCAACTTTGAATCTTTGGAGATCAAGGGCATTCCCTTGTGGTTTGGCGCAAAGGCTGCTCCCATGAAGAATCCAAAACTCAGCATCATCACAAACCAGAGTGCGATTGCCCAGAGTGGGCCAAACATGATTGCCATCACCACGTATGGGAAGCTCTGGCGAATCACCATGAGCGAGAACTCCAAAAGGCGAACAGAGAGCTTGCGGTCTGTTCTTCTCAAACCAACCATCGAGTCAAGCAGCAAATCAAAACCGGTGAACAATAGCAAAAACGGAAATAGGTAACCCTGGCGGTCAGAGAACCAACGCTCGATTCCCTTTTTGGATTCTTTAGATTCGGTTGTGAAACTCAAAACTCGAATCGCGATATCTGGATCCTCGCCAATCTGGTTTGGACGCTGATGGTGCTTATTGTGCTTGCGCAACCAAAATCCATAGGAAAGTCCTGCAAAAAGATTTGCCAGGATCAAGCCGGTCCAGTCATTTAGTTTGTTGTTTTTGAAAATCTGTCGGTGAGAGGCTTCATGGGCAATAAAGCCATACTGAGCACTCATGATTCCCAAGAGAGCCGCTAGTGCGAAGCCTGCGATTATCCACCAGGTGCTGTGGCTGGTTGCCCAAGCAATAAAACCGGCGCCCACCCAAAGCGTTGAGGCAATTAGCGAAATGACAACCAAGCGAATGATGTAAAAGCTTGGTTTTTTCTCCAAGAGACCGGCACCACGAACCAACTCGAGGACTTGGGCAAAATTTGTTTGGGTTCTAGGAGCAATGACCGTCATTAGCGCAGTCTAGAACAGCGATTCAAAAACAAAGCCGCACCGCACCAAACTCACAGTTTGTAGGAGTCGACTTCAATCTCAACCAGCATGTTCGGGTTGATGAATTTGATACCTGCCAACATCGTTGCAGCTGGTCGAATCTTTGAGAACAGCTCTCCGTTTGCTTTTCCTGCGGCATCCATATCTGCCTCATTGGCAAGATAAATCCGCACTCGAACAACATCATCAAGTGTGTGACCGGCTTGCGCCAGAGCCTTTTCAACCACCTGGTAGGCAACCTTAGTTTGACCGTAGGCATCGCCTTCGTGCTGCAGCACGCCATCAACTGTCGCGGTGGTGCCAGAAACATGAACAAATGGACCGGTCACGGTGGCTCTGGAGTAACCGATGATTTCTTCCCATGGGCCACCGGATGAGATGAGCTTGTCTGCCGCCATGTCTATTCCTATTCCTTGTTGCTACTAGTTGCTGCTGTTTAGTGGTGCCGAGAACTCCCAGGTATAACCGCTTGGGTCCGCGATTGTAAGAGTTCTAATCCCCCATGAGCGATCCATCGGACCATTCAGAATAGTCACGCCCTTGCTAGTGAGCTTTTCAGCGAGCAAATCAACCTCTGGGACCTGAATCGTGAATAGACTGCTGCTGGCAGCGGACGTGTCTGCAATTAGCATTGGAGACACAAGTTCCGGAGCACTTTTGGTTGGAATTAGATTCAAAACCGTTCCACCAAGACCAAAAACACAAGAACCAGCATCTTGATAAACGATCTCGAGTTCCATGAGCTCCCGATAAAACTCAATCGATGCGCCTAGGTCTTTGCAGTAAAGCGTGATTGCAAAAAGTTCGTGAGACACCTAAGCCCCCAAATTCTTGGCTGGCCGGTCCTTGCCGCCAGCCAAATAGAGCCCAATTGTAATCAGCGGAATGCCCACCAAAAGCCCAGGAGTCACAGGTTCATCCAAAAATATTGTTCCCAATAGGAGCGCCACAGCGGTATTCACGTAGGTAATCAGGCTCGCCTTGGCTGGGCCAATGATTTTGATTAGCGCAAAGAAAATCACAAAGGCGAGTGCGGAGCAGACCACCCCAAGCACTATAAGAGCAATAACCGCGGTGTTGGTTGCAGTTGAAAGTTCTGCCGGCAAAAGCGGGACTGAAAACGGTGCGTATAAAACAGCAACTATTGCCATGGAGAGGCCGATAACACCAGCGGTCGGGACATCTTTGAGCTTGATGCTAGCCATCACAGGGGCGATCGAATATCCAAGAGCGGCGCCAACAACAGCCAGGACCCAAATTGGTTGAATATGTCCGGCTAGCGAGTCGATGCCAACCAGAGTTGCTACGCCTATAAACCCAATGATCATTCCGGCAAGCGGTCTTGGCCTAAGCGCCTTGCGATCCTTGAGGAATATCGCCAAAATCGCGACCGCAAAAAATGGCACCGTTGAAATGAGCAGCCCTGCCAGACCAGAAGAGATCGACTTCTCGGCTTCTGTGATCAGATACCAAGGCCCAACCATTTCCAATACCGCGAAGAGCAAAACATATGGCCAAGCCTTGAGCGCAGGCTTTAGTACCCCAGTTGCAGCAGCATATGGAACCAGCACCAAGGCCCCAATCAACGTCCTACCGAAGACGATAGATGGCGTGGAAAAGCTCTCGAGTGCAAGTGCGATGAAGAAGTATGGCAAGCCCCAAAAGATACCGGCGGCAAGAAATAAAATTAGACCTTTTTTGGGCACCGCAGAAGTCTATTGGGCAGTTAGGTGGAAAACCTCGCGGTCGTATGGAACATGTGTTTTCCATCCCAATTCTTGAGAGATGGTCTGCGCCAACATCGCCGTTGAATCAGGCTCACCATGAACCAAAAAGACCAATTTTGGAGCTGTCTGCGCGGTCGAAAGCCAAGCAATAAGCCCATCTCTGTCGGCGTGAACCGAATAAGACCCGATCTGCTCGATCTGAGCCTGCACCTTTACGTATTCACCGTGCATCTTGACTTCCGATGCTCCGTCAACCAGTGCTCGGCCCCTCGTGCCAATCGCCTGATAACCAACCATAACTACCGTGTGATTGGGGTTGGAAAGCATATTTCGCAAGTGGTGCACCACGCGCCCTCCGGTTGCCATGCCAGAAGCTGAAACGACTATGCAAGGCGTGGTTGGGTTGTTGATGGTTTTGGAATCTTCAACGGTTGGCAGTTCAGTCAACGTCCCCGGATCAAAAGGTTCGTAATTTGGACCCATTGCGGTCAGTTCTGGCCTGATCTCTGGAGATCCTTCAAGAATTGCCTCACGATAGAAGTGCAATGCCTTTAGCGCCATTGGCGAATCGGCATAAATAGGAATTCTTGGAATCTCGCCAGACTCCATGAGTACTTTCAGCTCCTTGAGAAGAATCTCGGTGCGATCAACAGCAAAAGCTGGGATCAATACCGAGCCACCGCGCTGGATTGTGGAATTGATAATCTCCGCCAGAGGCCTTTCTGGAGCCTCATGTTCGCGATCGCCGTAGGTGGAATCCAGGAAGACCGCATCAAATTCGCCGTCTGGGATTCGGTCCGGCGCGACCAGTAGCGGGTGATTCGATATTCCCATGTCACCAGAGAAGAGGAATCTTTTGCCAAAAAATTCAAGCTCTACGAATGCCGCCCCGAGAATGTGACCGGCCGGGTGGAAGGTTACGAAAGTTTCTTTGGCAATCTGGGTGCGCGCATGAAACTGGGTTTCTTCGAACTTGCGGATTGCTGCTATCGCATCTTCTTCTTCATAAAGAGCTTTTGGTGGATTGTGCTTGGAGTATCCCTTTTTGGCTGCCCATTTTGCGTCTTCGGTTTGAATCCGCGCAGAATCCCTAAGAATTACCTCCGCTAACTTGCCGGTGTAATGGGTGAGGAAGATCTTTCCTGCGAAGCCGTCCTTGACCAACTTGGGCAAATAACCACAGTGGTCCAGATGTGCATGAGTCAAGACAACTGCATCAATATCTGCAACGTTTTCGTTTAGGCTCTGCCAGTTTCGAAGCCTTAGGTCTTTAATTCCCTGAAACAGGCCACAGTCCACCATCACTTTGGTGGTTCCGGCAGTTAGCA
Organism: Aquiluna sp.; assembly: GCA_021741585.1. GTDB lineage: Bacteria > Actinomycetota > Actinomycetes > Actinomycetales > Microbacteriaceae > Aquiluna. The sequence continues at coordinate 460,192 of JAIOXN010000001.1, forward strand.
AAAACTTGCTACCGGTTACTGTCCCTGCTGCGCCTAGAAAGTCAATTGTGATGTCGTGCATGGCACTCCCCTATTAGACGTTGAATCTAAATTCGACTACATCTCCATCATGCATGACGTAGTCCTTACCCTCCATGCGCACCTTGCCCTGGGCCTTTGCCTCTGCCATTGATCCAGCCGAATCCAAATCTGCAAAAGAAACGATTTCCGCTTTGATGAAGCCACGCTCAAAGTCAGTGTGGATAACACCAGCTGCTTGCGGAGCTTTCCAGCCCTTGCGAATGGTCCAGGCACGTGTCTCTTTTGGTCCTGCGGTGAGGTAAGTCTGGAGGCCAAGAGTCTCGAAACCAACATGGGCTAGCTGATCCAAACCGGACTGTTCTTGACCAAGCGATTGCAAGAGCTCATTTGCCTCGTCTTCGTCTAGGTCGATCAACTCTGATTCGACTTTGGCATCTAGAAAAACAGCCTTTGCCGGAGCGACCAAGGCCGCGAGCGCCGCCTTCTTCGCAGGGTCGGTGAGAATTCCCTCATCAACGTTGAACACAAAAAGGATTGGTTTTGCAGTTAGCAGCCCAAGCTCTTTGATTGGCTCTAGGTCAACCTTGGACAAAGAAAGCGGGGTTCCCTGGTTCAAAACTGCGATGGCTTCATCGATGGCAACCAGCATTTCAGGTTCTGCCTTCTTGCCCTTGATTTCTTTTTCGATTCTTGGGCGGGCTTTTTCAAGGGTCTGGAGATCTGCAAGATTTAGCTCGGTGTTGATGGTCTCGATATCCGATGCTGCATCGACCTTGCCATCAACGTGGATAACGTCTGAATCACTGAAGCCGCGTACCACCTGGGCAATTGCATCAGCCTCGCGGATATTCGCAAGGAACTGGTTACCTAGCCCCTCACCTTCTGATGCACCCCTAACGATTCCAGCGATGTCAACGAAGGAAACCGGAGCAGGAAGGATGCGTTCCGAACCATAAATCTGTGCAAGGCGCTTTAGGCGTTGATCGGGAAGGTTCACCACACCAATGTTGGGCTCGATGGTTGCAAAGGGATAGTTTGCAGCCAGCACGTTGTTCTTGGTTAGTGCGTTGAACAGGGTGGACTTGCCAACGTTGGGCAGTCCGACGATTCCGATTGTTAGGGCCATTCGCCAAAGTTTATTGCTTCATACTTGTTCTATGGCCCTCGAGTTTGTCGCAATCGATTTTGAAACCGCGAACTCGTCGCCCGCTTCCCCCTGTGCGGTTGGCTTAGTGCGGGTAAAAGATGGCTTTATTCAAGAATCAATTTCCATGCTTTTCAAACCTCCCTACCCAAACAACTGGTTTCACGAGGGCAATATCCGTGTCCACGGCATTAGGCCGGAGGACGTGCAGGATGCACCGGAATTCGAAGAGGTATTGCCAGAGCTATTGCTCTTTACCGAAGGCTTACCTTTTATCGCCCACAACGCGAGTTTTGACATGGGAGTTCTGCGAGCCTCGGCGCTCGCGGTTGACTTTGATCTGCCAGATTTGAGCTATGGCTGCTCTCTGGCGATGGCAAGGAAGACCTACAACCTTGAGAGTTATCGCTTGAATGCAGTGGCGTATGCGATTGGCCACGAAGAGTTCAATCACCACGATGCGCTTGCCGATGCCGATGCCTGCGCCAGGATAGTGATCAACATGGCCCAACGGCACGAGGTTGAAAGCCTGGAAGATTTATTCCTCAAGACAAAGCAGCAGTTCAAACCGCTAAATGTCTAACCCCACTGCAATACTCAAGGCATGGAATTAGCAATCTGGATCGGCCTAAATGGGCTCATAGTCGGGGCGATTATTGGCACCATTATTGGTTTTCGCATAGCAAAGAACAGAGCCCCAGCCACCGATAGCTCACTAAGTAACCGACTAGCAGCTCTAGAGGCGACCGAATCTGAACTTCGGATTCAATTGGCCAAAGCAAACCAGGACCTTGCCAGCCAACAGCAAAAACAGGATCAAGAAAACAAGATTCTGGTTCAGCTTGCCCCAGTAAAAGAGCAACTCAACCAGATGCGTGAGAGCGTCCAGAGAATCGAGAAAGAACGCTCCGAGCAATTCAGCTCGATCTCAGAGCAACTAAGAAGCTCGATCGAAACCGATGAGAACCTTAGAAAACAAACCCAGCAACTTGCTCAGGCACTTAGTTCAAACTCCCTAAGAGGAGTCTGGGGAGAAGCACAACTCAGAAAATTAGTCGAGCTTGCAGGACTTATAAAGCACGCCGACTTCACCGAGCAGGCAACCATCGCAACCGACACCGGATCAGGTCGAGCCGATATGGTCATCAACCTCCCGGGCGGGAAGTCCCTGGCTATCGATTCAAAGGTGCCGTTTAACTCATACCAAGAAGCCAGTTCCATCTCGGAACTTGCAACCGGCGAAGAGCTAGCCCGACGCAAAAGGCTGCTGGACGAACACGTGAAGGCCGTTCGCTCTCACATTGATGCCCTAGGAACTAAGGCGTATTGGAGCGGGCTATCGGCATCCCCAGATTTTGTCATTTGTTTTGTGCCGAGCGAATCACTTCTCTCTGCAGCCCTAGAGACAGATTCCGGGATCTTGGAGTATGCCTTCAAAAAGAACGTAGCGCTCGCCTCACCGGTTTCCCTGTTCTCAGTCCTGAAGACCATCAATTACATCTGGCGTCAAAATGCCGACGAATCCGAGGTCAAGGCCATGATCAAACTCGGCAAAGAGCTTTACGAGCGAATCGGAAAGATTGCGCAGTTGGCCGACAAGCTCGGTCGCTCGATAACCGCAAGCGTCAAGGACTACAACACATTCGTTTCGTCCCTGGAGACCAGAATGCTGGTCACCGCGCGCAAGCTAAATGACCTCGATGAAAATGAATTAGCGATTGACTCAATCGATTCACCAAAGGTGATCGAGGAATCCCCAAATGCAATCACCGCGAAGGAGCTTGAAGGCTAAGCAAGATTCACCCTTTCTTAGCTATAGTGGTTTCGTTGCGCCTACAAAGATGTGAGTGCCAAGATTCTTTCCTCACATCATCAAGGAGTCCCGATGGCAGGCCAAAACTCGCCAGTTGTTACCCTCACACCAGCACCTACGCTTGACCGCACCTACTTTGTAAAGCACTTGGTCGAAGGTGGAGTAAACCGCGCCGAGAGCGTAGGTGAAGAACTCGCCGGCAAAGGAATCAACGTCTCACGTGGTCTAACGCTTGCTGGAATCTCTGCTCCTGGTGTTGTCCCAATTGGAAATGCCGACCCAAGCGTTCTAGATCGCACCGGCTCCTCTGAATTTTTGACTCCACTTTGGGTTGAGGGCACATTGCGCGTCTCAACCACAATCGTCGAGCACAATGGGCCAACCACCAAAATCAACGAGCACCCAAGACCCTTGAAGCAGGCTGACTGGGATGCGGTTGTTGCAATGACCGAGGAAACCGTTCGCCAGAATGATGCCAAGTGGCTTGTGGTTGCAGGTGCGCACCCGGAGATTATTGAAACCGGAAAGGTAATCGATCTTCACCCGCTTTTCGAACGCATGGAGGCGCTCGGAGTTCGAGTAATTCTTGACACTTCTGGACCTGCATTGCGTTACTGGGCTCAAAGGGGCAGCGCAACCATCATGAAGCCAAATGCGCATGAACTAGCTGAGTGCGTCGGCAAGGACCTGAACACCATCGGAGACGTTATTGATGCTGCTCGTGAGTTAAATGACTGGGGCGTTAACTGTGTGATGGCCTCTCTTGGAATCGACGGCATTGTTGCCATCACTAAAACCCACGCAATTCACGCTTTCACAGCACCGGTTAAGGTCATCAACACTGTAGGTGCGGGAGATTCAACCATCGCCGGTTTCCTTTCGGCTGTGACCAAGAACCCTGCCGAAGACCATGCTTATGGCGTCGGGTTCGACGTAGCAGAGGGAATCTCGGCTGCAGTCCAGTGGGGTGCTGCAAAGGTGCAACAGCCAACTAGCGGGTTGAAGTCGATCGACAACCTAGTTCCAGCAACAGTAGAACTTATTCCAGACCGCGATCGCCTGCTTGGCGAGCCAGCCAAAGCCTAGAGGAGGCAATCATGGGTGTTGTGAATTCAGCAGAATATGCGGAGATGCTTGACCGCGCAAAAAAGGGTGGCTTTGCCTACCCAGCTATCAACGTTTCCAGCTCTCAGACTTTGAACGCAGCCCTTGCTGGTCTGCAGGCAGCTGGATCTGACGGCATTTTGCAGGTCACCACTGGTGGTGCTGACTACTGGAGTGGTCCAACCATCAAAAACCGTGTTTCCGGTGCTGTGGCATTTGCGGCTTTTGCTCGCGAGGTTGCAAAGAATTACGACATCAAGGTCGCACTTCACACAGACCACTGCAACCTAGAGCAGCTAGACACCTTTGTTCGCCCACTGCTTTCCCTCTCGGAGGAGCGCGTGAAGGCCGGCGGCGAAGCACTGTTCAACTCGCACATGTGGGATGGCTCTGAAGTGCCACTTGATCAGAACCTAGAACTCGCCAAAGAGTTCCTTGCCCGCACCCACAACATTGGCGCAATCTTGGAGATCGAGGTTGGCGCAGTTGGTGGCGAAGAAGACGGTGTCGAAGGCGCCATTGATGAGCACCTTTACACCACTGTTGAGGACGGCATGAAGACCGTTGAGGCTCTGGGTCTTGGAGAAAACGGTCGCTACATGGCAGCCCTAACCTTCGGTAACGTCCACGGCGTCTACAAGCCAGGAAACGTTCACCTAAAGCCTGAACTCCTAAAAGAGATCCAGGATGCGGTTGGCGCAAAGTACGGTGTGACATCCCCATTCGACCTTGTTTTCCATGGAGGTTCTGGTTCAACCGAACAGGAGATTGCCGATGCGGTTAGCTTCGGTGTGATCAAGATGAACATTGATACCGACCTGCAGTATGCCTACACCCGCCCAGTTGTTGACCACATGCTCAAGAACTACGAGGGCGTGTTGAAGGTTGACGGCGATGTCGGCAACAAGAAGCTTTATGACCCACGCGCCTGGGGCAAGTCGGCAGAAGCCGGCATGTCACTTCGCGTTGTAGAGGCAGCGAAGCAACTTGGCTCTGCAGACAAGAGCAAGTGGTAGAAAACTCACTTGGGCGATCACCGTTCTACGATGACGGGTCGCCGAGGTTTATTGGGGATTACCTAGATTCCCAAATGCATGGCGAGTGGAAGTTTTTCCGCAAAGACGGCAGCCTCATGCGCTCTGGCAGTTTTGACAACGGCAATCAAATTGGCATTTGGCAAACCTTCGACCGCGAGGGAAACCTAGTGAGCGAAAAGGATTTTGGTTAGTTCTTGTTTTTATTTGAAACGTCGTGACCTGCTGCTTTTAGGTCTTTGCGAAGTTCCTTTGGTAGTGAGAACTGAACATCCTCTTCGGCTGTGGTTACCGTTCTTACATCGTCAAACTCTCTACTGGCAAGGTAGTCCAGAACCTCTGAAACTAGCTCTTCGGGGACTGACGCTCCTGAGGAAACCCCAACCGTGGAAACACCTTCAAACCACTCGTCTTTGATTTCTGAAGCAAAGTCAACTCGGTAGCTGGCCTTCGCGCCAGCATCCAAGGCAACTTCTACCAAGCGAACGGTATTTGAGGAATTGGCAGACCCAACCACGATTACCAAATCACACTCTGCGCCAATCTTCTTGATGGCAACCTGGCGGTTTTGAGTTGCATAACAAATGTCATCGCTTGGTGGGTTTTGCAGGGTGGGGAACTTCTCGCGAAGCTTGAGTACTGTTTCCATGGTTTCATCGACCGACAAGGTCGTCTGAGACAGCCAGATGACCTTATTTGGATCTTTAATCTTGGCGTTGGCGATTCCATCTGGTCCATCGATCAGCTGAACCGCGTTTGGTGCTTCGCCTGCGGTTCCCTCGACCTCTTCGTGACCCTCGTGGCCAACCAGGAGAATGTCGTAGCCCTCTTGGTCAAAGCGCTGCACCTCGCGGTGGACCTTGGTCACCAAAGGACAAGTCGCGTCGATTGTTTGCTGGTTTCTGGCGTTTGCAGCTTCAACCACAGCCGGAGAAACTCCGTGAGCGGAGAAAACCATGATGCAACCCTCTGGTGCCTCATCAACCTCGTTGACGAAGATAGCTCCGCGCTTTTCAAGTGAGGCCACGACGTGCTTGTTGTGGACAATCTGCTTCCGGACATAAATCGGGGCGCCATAGTGATCCAGGGCTTTTTCCACCGCAATCACAGCGCGGTCAACTCCTGCGCAATATCCTCTAGGGGCGGCAAGGAGCACCTTTTTGCCCGAAACATTGTCGGACTGGGCGTTAGGCTTAATGGCGGTCATTAGTCAATTCTACGAAAGCATCCAAGGAGTGAGCATGCAACAGAGCACCTCCATGGATTCTCAATCAAAAGTTTCCAGCGAGAATTCCCCCTGGCAAGTATCTGCTCTCTCCAAAAGCGTCAAAGATTGGATCGAGAGACTAGGGCGAGTCTGGATCGAGGGCGAGCTCCAGTCCTACAACCCCAAACCAGCAGGGATTTTTGCTTCGCTGCGCGATCTAGATGTCGAAATGGCGATCGAGGTGCATGCATTTGCAAACTCGGGAGCCGAAATTGCCGATGGCCTCAAGCAGGGCGACCGAGTTGTTGCCCTGGTGCAGCCGCAGTTTTGGCCGAAAAATGGAAAACTTTCTTTTCGACTTCTTTCCATGCACAAAGTTGGCCTTGGCGAGCTCTTAGAGCGAATTGAAAAACTAAAGCAGCAGCTGATTTCCGAAGGCTTGGCAGCAATTGAGCGCAAAAAGCCATTGCCTTTTCTCCCCAACAAAATTGGCCTGATCACCGGGGCCAACTCCGATGCAGAAAAAGATGTTCTGCAGAATGCCAAACTGCGTTGGCCAGACGTGCAGTTCGAGGTAATCCACACTCACGTTCAAGGCGATAAAGCAGTTGGTGAGATTCTGTTTGCACTGGATCAACTTGATGCGATGGCAGAGGTCGATTTGATTATCATCGCCCGCGGTGGTGGAAGCTTCCAGGATCTCTTGCCCTTTAGCGACGAGCGCTTGGTCCGCGCGGCGGCAAATCTCTCCAAGCCATTCATCTCGGCAATTGGGCACGAAAACGATGCCCCGCTGCTCGATCTGGTCGCAGATCTAAGGGCTTCAACGCCAACAGATGCAGCAAAACGGGCCGTACCGGATGTAGTTGAAGAGCGCAGGAACCTAGATATCGCCTTGCAGAGAATTCGGTACCGAATTGGATCATTCCTGGACGCCCAGCAACAGTTGATTGCGGGGATTATCTCTAGACCAGTTCTTGAGAGCCCATATGGTTTTATTGATGGGCAAGATGAACTTCTAGGTCAACTCAAAAAGCGAATCGGTGAAATCTTTAGCTTCCGAATTGAGCAGGCCAGTAGCCACGTGCAGCAACTGCATGCACGAGCAAAGAGCCTCTCCCCCTTGTTGACGCTAGAGCGCGGCTACAGTGTGATTACAGATGTAAACGGTAAGCCGGTGGAACAACTCACCAGCGGGCAGAGTTTTCAAATTCGAACTTCAAAACAAGAGATTTCAGCCAAAGCAGAATCCACAAGGAGCCTAGATGCCTAAAGAAATCAAAGACCTCAGCTACGAGGAAGCCCGCGAGGAGCTCCAGAAAGTGGTCGGCGAGCTAGAGCAGCAAAACGTATCCCTGGAGGCCTCTATGGCACTCTGGGAGCGCGGTGAGGCCCTTGCTAAGCACTGCGAAGAGTGGCTCTCCGGTGCACGCAAGAAACTTGATGCCGCCATGAAGGCCAGAGAGACCAAGTGAGCCTTACCCCAGCGCAACGTCGAGCTAAGCAAACGGTTCGAAACCTAATACTTTCCCTGATTGTCACGCTCGGTTTGACCTTCGCAATTGTTCTTGGAGTCCCAAGAGACGACAGCAACATGATTCAACCGGTGGATTATTTTGCGATTGCTACCGAAGCATCTGTTTCCCTCGAAAACCAGGTGCTGACACCAGAAATAGACCCGGACTGGTGGGCGAATGCGGCTCGGGTTCAAACCGACCTAGATGTAAAGAGTTGGTATGTGGGCTTTATTACCGACACCAACCAGTATATCGGAATGGCCCAAAGCTTTGATGCAAACCCTTCGTGGTTGGCATTGATGCTGCAGGGCAACTGGCAAGACGGCGAAGTAGAAATTGGCGACCAAACCTGGGAGGTTTGGCCAACACTCGGCCCAAGCAAGCCACCGGGAACCAAAGAGTATGCGCTTGTTCACAAGGATGAAACCTCAGTGGTTGTAATCTATGGAACAGCTAGCCAAGAAGAGTTTTTCGAACTAGCAGAGTCCATAAACAAACAGCTTGACTAGAAGGGGCCCGACCTAATGGCCAGACCTCAAGATGCATCTTCCGCCTGGGAAGCCTTGATTAGAGGAAACCAGAACTTTGTGGCAGGGACCCCTGCCCACCCTCGCCAAGATGCCGATATTCGGAAAGTAACAGCTGAGCAGCAAAGACCTTTTGCAGCGCTGTTTGGCTGCGCCGACTCGCGCTTAGCCGCTGAAATGATTTTTGACGTTGGCCTTGGTGACCTTTTTGTGGTTCGCAATGCCGGACAGGTAATTGCAGAAACCATCCTGGGTTCGCTGGAATTTGCGGTAGAAGTCCTCAATGTTCCACTGATCTTGGTTCTAGGTCACGACGAGTGTGGAGCGGTTCGTTCAACCATGAATGCTGCCGATGGGACTCTTGAAATTGAAGGCGAATACATTCACAAACTAGTAAGCCGGATCATGCCGACCGTTCAGCGCGGCCTTGATGCCGGCGAACGCTCGATAGATGATCTGACCACTAGGCATATTCAAGACACTATCGAAGAGATGTTGGAGAAATCAGATCTAATATCGTCTCGAGTAAAAACTGGCAAACTTGCAGTAGTTGGAGCAAATTACAAGCTGGAACTTGGTGAAGTTCACATGGTTTGCTCACATGGCGAAATCGCCTAGTTCGAAAGAGGAAAAATGGAATACCGCATTGAACACGACACCATGGGTGAGGTCAAAGTTCCGATCGACGCCCTGTATCGAGCACAGACCCAACGTGCGGTAGAGAACTTCCCAATCAGCGGCACTGGTCTAGAGCGCGAACACATCATCGCACTTGCCAGAATCAAAAAGGCTGCGGCAATTGCAAACCAAAAGCTTGGAATTCTTGCCCAGGATATTGCGGATGTAATCGTCGCAAGCGCCGACGAGGTTATCTCGGGTTCACACCATGATCACTTTCCGGTGGATGTCTTCCAAACCGGCAGTGGAACCTCTTCGAACATGAACATGAATGAAGTGCTGGCAACCCTTGCAACTAAGAAGTTGGGCAAGGAGGTTCACCCAAACGATCACGTGAACTGCTCACAGTCTTCAAACGATGTATTTCCGACTTCGGTTCACATTGCAGTCACCGGAGCGCTTATCAACGACCTGCTTCCCGCCTTGGATTACCTAGCCAAGGCTTTGGAAGAAAAAGCAGTCGCCTGGAAAGAGCTAGTGAAGCCTGGCCGCACCCACCTAATGGATGCTACCCCTGTGACATTTGGTCAAGAGTTCGCGGGCTATGCCGCGCAAATTCGTTATGGGATTGAACGAGTTCAATCAACATTGGTGCGCGTTGCCGAAGTTCCTCAGGGTGGAACCGCAACAGGTACCGGAATCAACACCCCAAAGGGCTTCCCTCAGGAGGTTATCGCTCTGATTGCCAAGGACGCGAACCTACCAATCACAGAAGCCAGGGACCACTTTGAGGCTCAAGGGGCGAGAGATGCATTGGTTGAGGCATCGGGTGCCCTAAAAGTGATTGCAGTCTCGCTAACCAAGATCAACAACGATTTGCGCTGGATGGGATCCGGTCCGAACACCGGACTGGGAGAACTCAACATCCCCGACCTGCAGCCAGGCTCTTCGATTATGCCGGGCAAAGTTAATCCAGTTGTCCCAGAAGCCGTCCTTATGGTCTGTGCACGCGTCATCGGAAATGATGCCACCGTCACCTGGGCTGGAGCGTCTGGAAGCTTTGAGCTAAACGTTGCTATCCCAGTAATGGGAAACGCCCTTCTTGAAAGCATCAGGCTCTTGGCCAACTCAATGCGAGTCTTGGCTGATAAGACCGTGGTTGGCCTTGAGGTTAATGCAGAGCGTGCCAGAGCATTAGCCGAATCAAGCCCTTCGATTGTCACGCCATTGAATAAGTTCATTGGCTATGAAGCTGCGGCCAAGATTGCAAAGCACTCGGTTAACAACTCGATGACGGTTAAGGAATCCACCATCGCATTAGGTTATGTGGATAACGAAAAGCTCACTATGGAGCAACTAGACAAGGCCCTTGATGTCTTGCCTATGACCCGGCCACCTCAGTAAACCTAGACACACCATCTGAGAGCGGAACCAGAGCCGTTAGGCAAAACCCGAGTATCAAATACGGTCCGAGCGCTACCGAATCTTTGAATCCGATGCGCTTTCTAGCGAGCAGCATCAGAGAACCGATTGCCGCAATTCCAAATCCGAGGGTCAGCGCAACAATCGCCAGAACCGGATTGAACCAGCACAAGATTAAATTGCTATTGGCTAGGAATTTACTATCGCCAAAACCAAGCAGATCTAGCCAGCTCAGCAAATAGCCAAGCCCCAGAGTGGTGAGCATAACCACGATTGCAAATGCGAGGCGATTGAAGTCCTGGCTGACTATTCCTGCCAAAGACAGAGCCAGCGTGCTGTATGCAAGGGCTGGAATTGTGTATTTATTTGGTAAGCGATGCTCTCGAATATCGTTAATCGCCAAAGGATAAGCCAAAGCGAAAATGACAAGAATCGTTGATAGCTCCAGAACCGTCAAAAACAGCATCTGCTAAGACTAAGAATCCCTGAGATTCCCCGCCGAAAGTTATCCCCAGTTAGTAATCGAGTAAATCGGTTACTAGAGCCGCGATTTCACTTCGCTCTGAGCGGGTAAGCGTGATGTGACTAAAGATTGACTGACCCTTGAGGGTTTCCACAACAGAGGCAATCCCGTCGTGGCGACCAACCCGCAGGTTATCGCGCTGTGCCACGTCGTGAGTTAAGACAACTCGAGACTTTTGACCAATTCTGGATAACATCGTCAAAAGCACATTGCGCTCAAGCGACTGAGCTTCGTCAACAATTACGAAGGTGTCGTGTAATGAACGTCCACGGATGTGAGTAAGCGGCAAAACCTCGAGAATTCCTCGGTTCATAACTTCTTCAATCACTTCTTTGGAAACCAGGGCCCCTAGGGTGTCAAACACAGCTTGGGCCCAAGGATTCATCTTCTCGGCTTCGGTGCCTGGCAGATAACCAAGCTCTTGACCTCCAACCGCGTAAAGCGGGCGGAACACCATAATTTTTTTGTGCTGCCTGCGCTCTAGGACCGCTTCAAGTCCAGCACAAAGTGCAAGGGCACTCTTTCCGGTTCCTGCTCTACCGCCAAGCGAGACAATTCCCATTTCCGGATCCAACAAGGCATCAATTGCGAGTCGCTGCTCTGCGGAACGGCCGTGCACTCCGAAGATCTCGCGGTCCCCACGCACCAACTTGATTGTTCTGTTTTCCGACACTCTGCCGAGTGCGCCGCCACGATCCGAGTGAAGAATCAAACCGGTGTTGACTGGCAGGGTCTTTGCCTCCTCGTGAACAATTTCTTCCTGATCGTAAAGATCTGCCATCTCATCGGCAGAGAGGTTCAGATCAGATGTTCCATTCCACTCATCGGTGGCGAGTTCGTGAAGGTATTCCTCAGCCTTCATACCAATCGCGGATGCTTTAACTCGCATAGGAAGGTCTTTGGAAACGATAGTTACATCGAAACCTTCGCTCTTGAGATTTGCTGCGACTGCAAGAATTCGCGAGTCATTGTCGCCGAGCTGGAATCCGGCAGGAAGAACGCTCTGGTCAATGTGATTGAGCTCGACACGCAAAGTGCCGCCTTCGCCCACCTGAATCGGGAAATCTAGCCGCTCGTGCTTCTTTCGCAAATCGTCTAAAAAGCGCAATGCTTTCCTTGCAAAGAAGCCGATTTCTAGGTCATTGCGCTTTTTCTCTAGCTCGTTGATAACAACAATTGGGAGCACTACTTCGTGCTCGGCGAACCTAAACATCGCCCTAGGGTCAGAAAGCAAAACCGAGGTATCGATCACAAAAGTGCGAACCTCGGTCGGAGTGCTTGAAGCTTTGGAACCTTGGGGCTTTTTCACCACCTCAGGACTGGCTGTTTTTGAAACTTTGCTTGAGGTCCTGGGGCTGGAGGTTTCGGGCACCTATTCTCCTTTGGCTGGTTCTACGATGAATGTACGCCCGAGATTTATCGTTTTTGAATTAGGACACGCCCAAATCGAATTCGTTTACCTAAACGTTTTATTAGGAACCAAAGCGACGGTGACGACGCTGGAAATTCCGCATTGCGCGCAGAAAATCAACCCTGCGGAAATCTGGCCACATCGCCTCTGCGAAGTAGAACTCGCTATTGGCACTTTGCCACAACAAGAAACCGGAAAGTCTTTGTTCGCCCGAGGTGCGGATCAGAAGATCTGGATCTGGCTGCCCCCCTGTGTAGAGGTGGTCAGCAATCAACTCAGGGGTTAGCAGCTCCGCAAGCTCCTCAACGCTCTTTCCCTCGGAGGCGTTTTTGCGCAGGATTGATCTCATCGCATCGGCAATCTCTTTGCGACCGCCGTAGGCAACAGCAAGGTTCACATGCAATCCAGAGTTTCTGGAGCTTTGCTCTTGAATTACTTGCAATCGATTTGCGGCATCTTCGGGAAGTGCCTGCATATCCCCCACTACCTGAAGCCGGAATTTACCAAGATCCGCCAATCGTTCAGATAGAGAGACAATGATCTCGATTAGGTCAGCGAGCTCATCCGAGTCTCGTCCCTTCAAATTGTCTGTAGAAAGCAGATATAGGGTGACGTGAGAAATCTTTAGGTCTGCACACCAACCCAGAAAATCTTCTATTTTTCTGGCGCCTGCGGCGTGGCCATGGCCGGCCCTATCTAGACCCTGAGCTACTGCCCACCTTCTGTTGCCATCCACCATGACACCGATGTGCTTTGGAAGACCCTCGGGCTTTAGTTCCTTCTCAAGTTGATGCTCATAGAGTCGGTAGATGAGTTTGCGCACCCAGACAGGTTATTGCAACTTCAATCAATTAGGGTGGGGTCATGGCAAACCTTGAAACTCCAGACCCACTGCATGTTCCGCTCAATGAGCTAAAGGGGTCCGAATTTAAACCAACTTGGCGTGGCTGGATTCACACAGGCGTCCTGCCTTTTGTAGTGGCAGCCGGGATCGTTCTAATAGTCCTAAGCGATGGGTGGGTGGCTAAAACAGCGTCTGCCGTTTATTTTGCTAGTTCACTATTACTGTTTGGTAATTCCGCGCTTTATCACCGCTTCAACTGGAAGCCATTTACCAAAAAACTTCTTAAAAGAATCGATCACTCCAACATCTTCTTGCTGATTGCCGGAACTTACACCCCAATTAGCGTGAGCGGCCTGGTTAGCGATAAAGGCATCACCTTGTTGGTTCTGGCTTGGGGAATCGCGCTATTTGGAATCGGATTCCGCATCTTTTGGATCAATGCTCCGCGTTGGCTCTATGTCCCTATTTATCTGGGCATGGGCTGGGTGGCCATGCTCTACATTGTCGATTTGTTCAATGCCAATGTTTGGATGATGAGTCTGGTGATTGCGGGTGGCTTAATGTACTCGGTTGGGGCTGTGATTTACGGCCTAAAGAGACCGAATCCGATTCCTAAGCACTTTGGTTTTCACGAGATCTTCCATGCCCTCACTGTTGCAGCGTTCTTCTGCCACTGGGTTGCTGCACTAATTATTGGGATGAATCCGATTCCGGGTTCTCTCGGTTTGGTTTCTTAGGCGGCTCTGGTCGCTCGGGTTTCTGAACCTCGAGGTTCATGAGCTCCTCAAGCGCAATCTTCTGACGAATCTCTGCCCGGTAGCGAGTTCTGCGCACTCTACGCACCATGTCAAAAATCAAAAGCACTGCCGCAGCGGTGACGGCGAAGGTCACCAAGAATCCAATGGTGCCTGGAGAGTTGTAGTTATCGTCCGGAACCGGGGTTGGAGTTGTTGTGGCAGCAAAAATCACACTGAGAAGCAAATTCATGTCTCAAGTATCCCGCACACTGGCATAACCTTGAGACATGGCGCAAACAACCCAGGATCTTTTGGCATCTCGCTATGGGAAAAAGAGCACACCAAATAAGAAGCGCAATTCCGTTTTGGCTTCCCTTGGAGTCGCAGTGCTATCGATTGGCGCAGCCTATTTTGGCTTCGCAAATTACAGCCCAGTGAGTTTCAAAGACGTTGGTTTCCGGGTGATATCGAATATCGAGACTGAGATCGATTTCGAGATCACAAAACCTACTGATGCAACTGCCACCTGCGAATTGGAAGCCCTCAATAACGCCTTCGGGGTGATTGGCTACAAGAAAGTATTCATTGAGACTTCAACCACCCAAACCACTCGCCACACCGCAACCGTGATCACAACCGAGAAAGCCGTCACGGGCTTGGTGGCCAACTGCACTCTCAACTAGAATTGCCGGATGCTCGCCGATAGCGAGCTTTTTCAGTTCCCGGAAGGTTTCAGATGAGCGACAGCATGCTACTGACTCAGGCAGCCTATGACCGCTTGAAAGCTGAGCTAACCGATCTGATCTTGGTTCAGCGTCATGAGATTGCCAAAAAGATTCAAGAGGCCCGAGAAGAGGGCGACCTTAAAGAAAACGGTGGGTACCACGCTGCCAAAGACGAGCAAGGGAAGATCGAAGCGAGAATTTTTCGCCTAGAAGAAATGCTGGCGAACGCAGAAATTGGGGAAGCGGATGCGACCGATGGCGTTGTGAAGCAGGGGCTAATGGTCGCCTGCAAACTCAACGGCAAAGACACCAGTTTTTATCTTGGCAGCCACGAAGTTTTCGAGGGTACCGAGTTTGAAGAGCAAATCGAAGATGGCGATTTGGATGTCTATAGTTCAGATAGCCCAATCGGCAAAGAGGTCATTGGCAAAAAGGTTGGCGACACAGTTAGTTTCAATGCGCCAAACGGAAAGCTCATCACTGTTGAAATCACTGGGATCTCAAACTTCGAGTTTTAGTCTTCGTGCAATCTCGGGTTCAGGCCGGCAGCTTCCAAAGACTTCATTACTTCATCCCGGTGATCTTTGCCGCGAGTTTCGACACTTAGATTCAATTCAACCTCGCTGATCTGAAGCCCGTTTCCATGTCGGGTGTGAAGAACTTCAACAACGTTAGCCTGAGCTGCTGCGACCGCCTCAGCGGTTTTAACAAGCTGCCCTGGGCGGTCCGGAAGCATAACCGAGATGTTTGTGTATCGATCAGAAGCTGCAAGCCCGTGACGAATAACTCTTTGCAGCAAAAGCGGATCGATATTGCCCCCGGAGAGAATGATTGCGGTTTTGCCGGTCAGCTTTACCTTGCCAGACATAACTGCAGCAACTCCAACTACGCCCCCAGCTTCAACCAATAGTTTTGATCTCTCTAGAACTGCAAGCATTGCTTGGGCAATTTCATCTTCGGTTACGGTGAAAACTCCATCGACCAACTCGCGGACGATTTCAAATGGGACGGCGCCAGGTTTTGCTACCGCAATTCCATCCGCAATCGTCGGGTGGATTTCAGACTCCACTGGCTTGCCAGCAGCAAGGGCATTCGGCCATGACGCAGCCTGCTCAGCCTGAACCGCATAAACGTTCACCTGTTTTCCCAAGGTTTTAGCCTTCTGCTTCACAGCAGATACGACACCAGCGGTAAGGCCACCCCCGCCAAGACAAACCAAAACATTTTCAACATCATCAAGTTGCTCGAGTATCTCGAGTCCGACCGTGCCCTGCCCGGTGATGATACGCATGTCATCAAACGGTGGCACAAACACTGCTCCGGTTTGCTCGGTGAAGTCCCTAGCGGCGGCAAGGGTCTCGTCAAAAATCGCTCCGGTGAGAACCACATTCGCGCCATATCCCAGGGTTGCCTGGTATTTGGGAAGCGATGCTCCTACTGGCATAAAAATAGTGGCCTTGATTCCAAGGACCTGAGCTGCCAGCGCAACGCCCTGTGCATGATTTCCAGCTGAGGCTGCAACAACACCCTTGGCCTTTTCTGCTGGGCTAAGTTGCGACATGAGGTTATAAGCGCCCCGAAGCTTATAGGCGCCAGTGCGCTGGAGATTTTCACACTTGAACCAAACTGATTGCCCAGTTAGCTCAGATAGCCAGTGACTTTCAAGCATTGGGGTCTGAATTGCAATCGCGGCGACCGTCTCTCGGGCAGTTTCAAACTGTTCAAGTGATGGTTGATTTGCGCTCGCCATTTTTTAAACCTTCAATCTAAAGACGTTGAAAGTCTAGCGATTAGAAGTTAGAGCCAATTTCCTTGAGTCTTGCGATTCTCTTTGGAATTGGCGGGTGAGTTGAGAAAAGGCGCTCGGTGAGGCCAGGCTTCACTGGATCGTTGATGAACATGTGCGCCATGGAGGTTGAGGCTCGGCGCATTGGTTTTCCGTATTCGCCCAACTTCTGAAGGGCTGATGCAAGACCATCTGGATATCGAGTGATCTGAGCGCTAGACGCGTCGGCAAGATATTCGCGCTGCCTAGAGACTGCTGCTGAAACCAGGGGGCCTATTAGCGCTGCAATGATCCAGCCGACTATTCCAATAATGATCAAAAATGCTTGTAGCTGTCCTGAATCTCGATTTCTATTCGATCCAGAGAACCATGCCATTCGGATCGCGAAATCCGCGAGGATCCCGACGGCCGAAACCAAGCCAAACACGATTGTCGAGATTCTGATGTCATAGTTTTTGACGTGACCAATTTCATGAGCCATGACACCTTCAAGCTCGGTGTCGGTCATGATATCCAAAAGCCCGGTGGTGGCTGCCACAACCGCATGTTTTGGGTCTCGACCAGTTGCAAAAGCGTTTGGAGCCGGGTCCTGGATCAAATAAACCTTGGGCATTGGCATGCCCTCTGTGATTGACAGGTTCTCAACAATTCGCCAGAGCCTTGGGTTATCGCTCTTTTGAATTGGGTGCGCTCCGCTCATTGCAATCGCAATGGAAGATGCCATGTAGTACTGGAAGATTGCATAGCCAAAAACAAAGGCAATAATCCAGATTGCAGATGAGCCATTTCCAGAAGCCTGACCCCATAGGACCGCGAGCGTGCCCAAAAGCACCACGAAACCTGCAACTATGAAAAATGTATTTCGCTTATTAGCGGCTATTGCCGAATACAAATTTTCCTCTTAGAAACTGACCTGGGGTGGCTCTTGAATAGCCTGAGGATTCTCAACCTCAAAGAACTCGCGAGCAATAAACCCTAGGGACTTGGCGAATAGGTTTGTTGGAAACTGAGTGATCTTGATGTTTAGTTCGCGAACACCACCGTTGAAGAATCTTCTCGATGCCATCACCTTGTCTTCGGTGTCGGTTAATTCACGCTGCAACTCAAGGAAGTTGGTTGATGCCACCAACTGCGGGTATGCCTCAGACACTGCAAAAAGGCTCTTTAGAGCGCCTTGAAGGGCGCCCTCAGCCTGTGCGGCTGCAGCTGGGTGAGATAAGGCCTCGGGAGAAATAGTTGCGGCTCTGGCCCTAGTTACTGATTCGAAAACTTCCTTTTCGTGAGATGCATACCCACGTACGGTCTCAATAAGGTTTGGAATTAGGTCCGCACGTCTTTTAAGTTGAACGGTTATGTCAGACCAAGCTTCATCTACTCGGACCTTTAGTGTGACAAGAGCGTTGTACGTTACCCAAAGATAAATACCGACAACCGCCAGCACGCCAAGCACAATCCAAATTACAAAATCCATTAGTTCTCCTTAGTTGAACTTGGTCTCAACACTATTGGAAGTTTCTTCGAAAAAGCTGTGCAATGAGTGCCCCGAATGGGACTCGAACCCATACTGTGACGATTTTAAGTCGTCTGCCTCTGCCATTGGGCTATCGGGGCTAAAACAAAAGCCTGGGTTTCCCCAGGCTCCCGTTTTTGGAAAAACTATTTTCCTGGACGGGTAGCCCAGGTTGAGAAGAATAATCGAGGTGAGCGAACTGCCTCAAGAGAAACTAGGTCGCGACCCAGGATGAAGTTCCAGAACCAGCCGGAAACCACGCGAATCTTGCGCTCCCAAGTTGGCATCGCAAGACCGTGGTAACCGCGGTGCATAACCCAGGCCACAAAACCGGTAATGCCAATTTTCCCGGACTGGAATGCTCCAACGCCGATTCCGAGACCTGCGACTGCACCTAGGTTCTTGTGCAGGTACTGCCTTGGCAGTTCACCACGGAGATCTGCCGCGATGTTCTTGGCCAAAAGCTTTGCCTGACGAACAGCGTGCTGGGCGTTTGGAACGCAGTAGCCGCCAACACCGCCACCTGAAAGATCTGGCACGGCAGAGATGTCTCCAGCAGTCCAGGCGTCGCTAATTACCTTCTCGCCATCCACGATTTGTAGGTTTGCATTTGCGGTGATGCGGAAACGGGCATCTAGCGGGAAGTCACAGTTTTTAGCAACCGGAGCGGCTGCAACACCCGCGGTCCAAATAATCAAATCAGACTCCATCTGATCGCCTGTGGACAGCTTGATTACACCGTTCTCTGCAGACTCCAGCTGGGTGTTGAGGTGCACAAATGCTGCCCTGGACTCAAGGTTCTTCAGGACCCACTCAGAGGTTTTGAGGGAAACTTCAGGCATGATTCTGCCCATCGCCTCGATCAAGTGAAATTGGATCTCCTCGAACTTGATCTCTGGGTACTGGCGCAACAAATAAGTTGCGGCACTTCTGAGTTCTGCGAAGGTCTCAATACCGGCGAAGCCGCCACCAATAACTACCACAGTCAATAGTCGCTCACGCAACTTGGACCCCTGTGGCAATGCGGCAGCGCGCTCAAAGTTTCCAACCAATCGGTTACGAACCTCGACTGCCTCTTCAATCGTCTTTAGGCCAATCGCCTGCTCAGCGACTCCATTAATAGGAAAAGTTCTGGTAACCGCTCCGGCGGTCATCACAATCTGGTCGTACTCAATTGTTAACGGCTTACCGCCTTCGATTGCGATGGTTGCTTTACGAAGGGCGTGATTCACCTTGGTGAGTTTTCCGGAAACGAGATTTGTCTTCTTTAGATGCTTACGATGAGACACGACAGCGTGCCTAGGTTCGATAGAGCCCGCAGCAACCTCAGGAAGGAACGGTTGGTATGTCATGTATGGAAGTGGGTCAACCAAAGTCACTTCTGCTTCGCCCTTCTTGAGGGTCTTTTCAAGCTTCCAAGCGGTGTAGAAACCGGCATAACCTCCACCAATGACAAGAATCTTCTTGGGTGCTGGCTTGTTGATGATGGAATCGGCTACTGCCATTGGGGTTTTGGACTTAGAGGTCGCGACTGTCATGTTTGCGGCTTACCTTTGTCTGATCATTAGCCATGGACTCACCCTTGCGCCTTTTGCGCAAAGCTATCCACAGCAACGGTGCAAGGGGTGATAACAACCAATAGAGTAACGGATTTAGAAACCATTGTTGGGGAGTTTCTAATACTGCAGGTAGATATGGCTCCTGAGTCTCAGCCTGACCCTCCTCCGGCTTAGCAATCTGAGCTGGCACTTCAGGTGGAATTAGGCCTTCTTGCTTCTCCTCCGCCTGAGTCTCTCGATAAAGCTCAACCCAGTTAGAAAGCGAGCCAAGTGGACTTTGGGCTGCTTTTCCGGTTGCCAAAAGCGCCGAAGTTGGATCGATTATTCCAAAACCATACTCGGCATCAAAACCTGGCTCCCCGGCATCTCTAACGGTTGAGGTGAGCCTGAGTGCAATGTCGCTTGAAGTTGCGGTCGGATCCTTTTGAAGCATAAGCGCAACGAGGCCAGTAACCAGCGGTGCTGCCGCGCTTGAACCACCCCAGCTTCTTATCTCACCGCCCGGATAGCTACCGTAGAGCTCTTCGGCAGGTGCCACCAAGACCAAGCCCAAGCCTTGGGTTGATGATGTGTCGGAGGCGATGCCTGATTTATCAACTCCACCAACCGAAATCACCTGGGGCATTGTTGCCGGTGCCGATGGCCTGGCAGAGCCATCTGAACGGTTGCCACTTGCCGCCACAACGACAACATCGTTCTCAAAGGCGTAAATGAAGGCCTCATCCCACGATTTTGGCCAAACAGCTGAATTTCTGGAAAGGGAAAGATTGATCACATCTGCGCCATGGTCGACAGCCCAAACAACACCCTTGGCAATCTGCGCATCAGTGTCAGAACCAGTTACACCTAGCCCAATAGAAATTGAAAGCAGCTTTACTCCCGGGGCAACACCAATCACCCCGCCAGAAGTTCTTCCCTGGCCCGCAATCAATGATGCGACCATGGTGCCATGAAATGAGCTTGAACCCACCGGAGCAGTCCCCGAAGGGTT
Source organism: Aquiluna sp. (assembly GCA_021741585.1). Classification (GTDB taxonomy): domain Bacteria; phylum Actinomycetota; class Actinomycetes; order Actinomycetales; family Microbacteriaceae; genus Aquiluna. The sequence goes on from JAIOXN010000001.1 coordinate 480,685, forward strand.
GCCAACCTGAGAGAAATCAACACCGTCCACAACGGTGCCAATCAAGTCCGGATGTTTCGCGTCGATTCCGGTATCAATTACTGCAACCGTGACACCCGTGCCATCGTATTTGGCCTGGTCAAAACCATATTCTTTCAACCACCATTGAGAAGAAGCTGGCAACGTGGCGGCCAGTAGCGAGGCCAAAACAGCGGCGATTAGACGCATTGGCAGATCTCTGGGCTCCAGCTGAGTGCCTCAAGAGCAAGATCTCCAATTGGATTCGCGCCTGGTCCCTTGGCAAGTGAATGGCCAACCAGAGCATGCAAACACTTCACCCGAACAGGCATACCCCCGGCTGAAAAATCGTGAATTTCTTCCACGTCAAGAATCGCCTCGCGCTCTTGCAGATAGCTATGGTGGGCCGCTTGGTATAGCTTCAAGACTTCAGGCTCGTCGGCCAGTAGCTGCTGATATTCGGCCATAATGCCCGATGCTTCCAAGGTTGAAATTGCGGCTGTCGCGGCCGGCTGGGTTAGATAGAAGAGTGTTGGGAACGGGGTTCCATTTGGAAGCCTGGGGTTGGTTTTCACAACTAAAGGCCTACCGCAGACGCATCTTGCAGAGATCGCTAAAATTCCTCGTGCAGGTCTTCCTAGCTGCCTGGTGACCTCATCGATATCAGCTTGAGTTGCAATAGTCTCAGCCATCTTCATTCACCGGCTTATCAAGAGCTGCGCGCAGCACCGACTCTAAAAGTGAGTCCACCCAATTTTCTTGTGCGGCTGCAATCTCTAGAGAAATCTCATCGGCATTGCGCTTTTGAGCAAGAACTGCGCCCAGAGTTCCCGAGGTATCAGAGAAATCCATCCCATCGGCATCCATCACAAGATACGAGACTTCACCTGGAAGTACGTAATACAAACGATCCCTGGCCTGAGATCGAATGTACACCGGATCCTGCCAACGATCCCTCTCGGCTTGCATGTCCTCAACTGCCATTTCCGCTTGAGCGATACTGGCTTCCATCTCGGCAATTTGAGCTCGTTGGTTTAGATAAACCTGCACATCAGATGAAATCAAAAAGGTTCCCAGCACAATCACCAGGATGACGCTCACCGAAACGCTGTTGAGCTTGAGCATGCGCAGCATAATCTTGCCCTGCGAGAGCGATACCGGAACCCTTTGATCCCTGGGTGATTTTGTGCGTGCCATTTTTACAGTTTAAAGCGCAAAGCCATGGTGGGACTTCTGCCCCACCATGGCTAAAGCGTTTTATCTAAGCCTTGTACCTTGGGAATGCGCTTCGACCTGCGTAAACCGCTGCATCTGCAAGCTCTTCTTCGATTCTGAGAAGCTGGTTGTATTTAGCAACGCGCTCGCTTCTGGCAGGAGCTCCAGTCTTAATCTGACCGGCGTTGGTCGCAACCGCTAGGTCGGCAATGAAAGTGTCCTCAGTCTCGCCTGAACGGTGAGAAATGATTGCCTTCATGCCCTCGCGCTGCGCCAAAGAAACAGCGTCCATAGTCTCGGTTAGGGTACCGATTTGGTTTACCTTCACCAAGATTGCGTTGCCGGCCTTTAGGTCGATACCCTTCTGCAGACGAGTTGGGTTGGTGACGTATAGGTCATCGCCAACTAGCTGAACCTTGTCGCCAAGTTCTGCGGTCATCTTGGTCCAGCCAGCCCAGTCATCCTCGGCTAGTGGGTCCTCAATGGAAACAAGTGGATAGTTGGCCAATAGCTCGGCGTAGTAAGCAACCATCTCATCGGCAGACTTTTTGCCACCCTCGAATGAATACATGCCGGTTGCCTCGTCGAAGAACTCGGTGGAAGCGACATCGAGGGCAAGTGCAATTTCAGTTCCCAGCTTGTAGCCGGCAAGTCCGATCGCCTCTGAAATTAGATCAAGAGCAGCGCGGTTGGTTGGAAGGTCAGGAGCGAATCCACCCTCATCGCCTAGACCGGTGGCTAGTCCCTTATCGCTCAATAGCTTCTTTAGGGTGTGGTAAACCTCAACACCCCAACGGATCGCCTCAGAGAATGTTGGTGCGCCGTGAGGAACAATCATGAATTCCTGGATGTCAACGCCGTTGTCCGCGTGAGCACCACCGTTGATGATGTTCATTAGCGGAACAGGCAAAACAAATGCGTTTGATCCACCTAGGTAGCGGTACAGCGGAAGTCCACATGACTCTGCAGCAGCGCGAGCGTTTGCAAGTGAAACACCAAGAATTGCGTTTGCACCAAGGTTTGACTTGTTCTCGCTGCCATCAACCGCAATAAGAGCTGCGTCAACTAGACGCTGGTCGGTTGAGTCGAAGTCCACTAGGGATTCATCAATAGTTTCAATTACAGCCTTCACTGCATTCTGAACACCCTTACCCAAATAACGTGACTTGTCGCCATCGCGGGATTCGTGAGCCTCAAACGCACCGGTTGATGCACCGGATGGAACTGCTGCACGGCCGAAGCTGTCGTCTGAAAGTAGAACCTCAACCTCGATGGTTGGGTTTCCTCTCGAATCCAGAATTTCGCGAGCGCCTACTGCGGTAATGATTGACAAGGGTTCTCCTTAGATTTGCGCCGAAGGCGCGGTTTTATGAAAGTTTCGGCCCTGGGCCGGAAGACTGCGCTGTGTTCCAAAGAAGTTTAGCTATTAGCCAAGCGCTTTGATTTCTAGGTCGGCAATATTTAGCGAATCGTTCTTCAGAATTGCAAAGGAATCAAAGCCGGATTCAGACAAAGAATCCAATAGTGGCTTTAGATTCTTTGGCATTTTCTCGATTCGAACAACGTTGCCTGCGGCAATTAAATCTGCCTGCAAACCAAGCGCTTGGCTTTCTTGGCCTGATTCAATGACCAAGACAATTGACTTTGCGACCTGTTCAAAATCTGGAATTAGATCCACGATTCGCTCAATACCCAAAGATATGCCGACTGCCGGAACATCCTTGCCGAGCCACTTGCCAACCATGCCGTCATAACGACCACCGCCACCTACGGAACCAGAAGATCCTGGGTGCTCTATCTCGAAGATGGTTCCGGTGTAATAACCCATTCCGCGAACAAGTGTTGGGTCATACTTCAATGAATTGGACTTCTCCCCCAGGCCGCCGAATAGCGGCTGCAGGAGTTCGGGAACCTCTTTGGGGTCTAGACCTTCAAGCCAAGCCTTTGCATTGGCTGCTACTCCATCACCAAATTTCTCGGCAAGCTCTTTGGCGACTCCATCAATTCCAACTTTGTCCAACTTGTCGATGCTGATCATGGCAGATGGCGCACCTTCTGAAGACACTCCAATGGCTTGAATGTTGTTTGCCAACAACTCACGGTGATTCACCCTGATAGTCGCACCCTCTAATCCAATTGCGGACAGCGCATCAAGTGAAGCATTGAGCAATTCGAGTTCTGCCAAAAGGGAGTCATCGCCAATAATGTCGATATCGCACTGCATGAACTGGCGATATCTGCCTTTTTGAGGCCTCTCGGCACGAAATACCGGACCAGTTTGAATCGCCTTGAAAACCCTAGGCAATTTGGCATGGTTTGTTGCATAGAACCTGGTTAGTGGAACCGTTAGGTCAAATCTCAGGCCCAAATCCGCGAGTTCCTGACCTGCCGAAAGAGCGCTTTCAAATTCCTCGCCACGCTTTTGCACTTTGAAAACAAGCTTTTCGTTGTCGCCGCCTTGGCCAGAGGTGAGTCGACCCAAGTCTTCTAAAACTGGGGTTTCAATCTCCTGAAAGCCGCGCTGGACATAGGTCTTTTTCACCAATGCCAAAAGGTTTTCTCTTTTGGATTTATCCAAAGGGAGAAAATCGCGCATTCCACGAGGTGCATTTACGTTTACGGCCATGAAAGTAGTTTCCCACACACCAAAGAATCTGTGGTGTCGATTGCCCTTGCTTGCTAATCTTCCAGAATGAGTCCTGAAGCAGAAAAGGCCAAGCGCGGGCGTCCGGTAACTACCGACCCGCAAGCAGTTGGCCTCACCGCGTTGAGATTATTTAACGAACGCGGCATCAACGCGGTCACCATGGATGACGTTGCCCTTCAGGCTGGAATCTCAAGATCAAATTTGTTTAGAGTCTTTCCTTCCAAAGCCGCGGTGGTCTGGGGCGGTATGCACCGCTTCAATGAAGAGCTCAAGCGTCAACTTGAATCGAACCCCGAGAAGTCCGTTGTGCCGCTACTTCACAGTTCCTGGGTCAAAGCAATGCACTTCCTGGACGGATCCGCGGAGACGGTGCGGCTAAGGCTAAAACTAATTGCATCATCTCCTGAGGTTTATGGCTGGGGTCACGCCCAACTTGAGGAAGCAAGAATCGTCCTCGAGGGTGCAATTAAGAAACTCGACGACCGTGGCGAAGTAAGGGCCAGAATGGTTTCCTCGGCTTTGATTGCAGCTTCAATGTCTGTATTGATGTGGTGGGCACAAAACGATGACCCGAGAACAGCGGCGGGAGTGCTCGACGAAAGCTTCAGAGACTTTGAGGCAATTTTCGCGACTGCTAACTAGTCACCTAATCCAATGATTCCGGCATCGTTGTCGGCATCCAACTCTGCGGCACGAATCTCAACTTGTAATTCCCTGGTGGCTTCACGAAGAGCTCGCTCTGGATCTAGACCTGCGACCCTGGCGCTTGCCACAACTGCCAAAAGCAACTTTCCAAGTTCATCTTCGCTACTCATTGGGATTGCTGGTGTTTCGGCTTCTTCCAGGATGCCAATCTTTTCAGCCTTGCCCATTACCTTGTTTGCCAGCGCAAGAGCCGGCATTGCCTGAGGAATTCCATCTAGCACACTTGTGCGGCCAGGCTTTTCCTTCTTTTTGTGTGACTCCCAGTTCTTGACAACATCGTCACCGGATTGAGCTGCGTATTTTTGGAGCTGTTCTTCATCACCAAAAACGTGGGGGTGACGAGAGCGCATCTTGTTTTCCATGTATTCGGCAACATCTTCAAGATCAAAGGGCATGCCAAGAGTTCCAGTGGAAGCCAAATCTGAGTGGAAAATGACTTGGTAGAGGACATCACCAAGCTCTTCGAGAACCTCGTCGCGGTCGCCGGATTCGATGGCATCAATTAGCTCATAGGTTTCTTCCAAGAGGTACTGGACCAAAGACTCGTGAGTCTGCTCGGCATCCCATGGGCAACCCCCTGGGGCCCTAAGCAATTGGGCGGTGTGAATCAGACTCTCAAGCTTTTTCAATGTTTTTCCCATCCCCAAATAAAATCTGGAAAGTTTTCCAGAGCCAGTCAATCACTTCTTGGTCTCGCAGCGGCTCCAAACCTGCCGAGGTTGGCGAAGGCAACGTCACCAATTTTGAAGTTTGCAGGTATCTGAAACCGGGGATTTTATGGCTGAGGGCAACAACCTCGGAATCAGTTAATTCAATTGGAGCGAATTTGGATTGTAGGCCAAGCAAGTTCACGTCCTTGAGACCTAGTCGGTTTGCCTGTTGCCTCAAATGGGTAACTTCAATTAGGTTCCTGACTGGATCAGGTGCCTTACCGTAGCGATCTTCTAGTTCGGCAAATATCGCATCCAGCTTGCTCTTATCGCTCTTTCCCGAACTCTCCGCGGAAAGCTTGTGATATGCCTCTAGTCTCAATCGCTCGGAATCGACATATTCGGCCGGGATGTGGGCATCGACTGGCAATTCGAGTTTGAGCTCTGCAGGAGAGGAGATGTCTTCACCCTTGAACTCGGCCACCGCTTCGCCAATCATGCGCAGATATAAATCAAAGCCAACGCCTGCGATGTGACCGGACTGCTCACCACCCAAAAGGTTTCCGGCACCTCTTATTTCAAGATCTTTCATCGCAACCTGCATACCCGAACCAAGCTCGTTGTTGGTTGCAATTGTTGCTAGGCGATCATGCGCAGTTTCGGTGAGGGTTTTGGAAGGGTCGTAGAAGAAGTAGGCGTAGGCACGCTCTCTTGAACGTCCGACTCGGCCTCGGATTTGGTGCAATTGACTCAAGCCAAAATTCTCGGCTCGATCAACAATCAAGGTATTGGCATTTGGAATATCAATTCCGGTTTCAATGATGGTTGTTGAAACCAAAACATCAAATTTGCGTTGCCAGAAGTCCACGACAACCTGCTCGAGTTGATGCTCTGGCATTTGCCCATGGGCAATCGCTATTCTCGCCTCGGGAACCAACCTGGCTAAATCTGCGGCAACTCCGTCGATGGTGGCGACCCGGTTATGAACAAAGAAAACCTGACCATCCCGAATCAACTCTCTCCGGATAGCGGCTGCGACCTGACCCTCGGAATAGCCGCCGATATAGGTCAAAATCGGGTGACGCTCCTCGGGAGCGGTAGCAAGGGTGGACATCTCCCTAATCCCAGTGACTGCCATTTCAAGTGTTCTAGGGATCGGGGTCGCGCTCATTGCTAAAACGTCGACATTGTGCTTAAGGTCCTTGAGTTTCTCCTTGTGCTCAACGCCAAAGCGTTGCTCCTCGTCAATAATCACAAGACCTAGGTCCTTGAATTTCACTCCGGCGCCGAGCAGCCTATGGGTGCCAATGATCAAATCAACGCCACCATTTTCAACACCGCGCAAAGTCTCTTTGACTTCCTTTTCAGTTTGGAAACGGGAAAGAGGCTTGATAGAAATTGGGAAGCCTTGATATCTAGAAGTGAACGTATCTAAGTGCTGACGAACAAGCAGAGTGGTTGGCACCAAGATGGCAACTTGCTTGCCATCTTGGATTGCCTTAAAGGCAGCTCTTACCGCTACCTCGGTTTTGCCATAACCAACATCACCAGCAAGAAGGCGATCCATAGGCATTGGCTTTTCCATGTCCCGCTTTACCTCATCGATTGTTGTGAGTTGGTCTGGAGTCTCTTGAAAAATGAATGCGTCTTCAAGTTCTTGTTGCCAAGGAGTGTCAGGTGGGAAGGCATGACCCTTGCTCTTCATGCGGGCCGAATAAAGTTTCACCAAATCGATGGCGATCTTGCGCACTGCCTTGCGGGCATTACCTTTAGCTTTTGCCCAGTCGGTGCCACCCATCTTGGAGAGCACCGGAGCTTCACCACCGACATAGCGAGTTAGCATGTCCAACTGATCGGTTGGCACATAAAGTGTGTCACCGGGGTATCCGCGCTTAGGCGATGCGTATTCAATCAGCAGATACTCTCGGCTGTGCTGTCTTTGACCTACGCCGCTGGTGCGTTGCACCAACTCCTTGAACCTGCCAATTCCGTGAATCTCATGCACCACATAGTCGCCCTGTTTGAGGGTCAGCGGATCGACTTCAGCACCCCTGCGCTTGGCCAACTTTCGCTCTTTGGGGTTTGAATAGCTGGTTGCAACTCCAAAGAATTCTGAATCAGTGAGAACAACGATTTTGGATTCTGGTACAGCAAAACCGTGTGAGAGTGACCCCACTGCGATAGTGACGTGCTCCTTGGTGATATCCCCCAAATGCTCGGTGAGAATCACCGGAATGTTGGCCTGAGTCAAGATTTCAAGCAAACGTTGGCCAGTGCCGTGACCCTGAGCCGAAATCAGAATCTTGTTCTGATTCACCCTCAGGTCGCTAATCCAATCCAGCACAGAGGATTCATCGGCGAATTTCGGAATTTCTTTCAGCCCTAGATCGATAGAACCTTCAACCCCGAGTGAATCAAGCTTGATGATTTTGCAGCACTTGGTGGCCGTATCAAGAAATTCTTCAAGTTCATAAAAGCCTCCGCCGCTGAGGTCAATTGGGGCATTTGAACCTGAAATTGCCGCATCCCAAGCGGCATGCAAAAACTCATTATTGGTGTCAATCAAGCTTTGCGCACGACTTGCTAACTTTTCTGGCTCCACCAAAATCAGATTTGATTTCTTGCCTAAATACTCGGTGATTGAACCCAATTTGGATGCCAATACTGGGGCGAGTGATTCCATCCCCTCGACCACAATTCCGTTTGAAATCTTTTCCAACATCTCCGAAAGGTTAGGAAATTCGTGGGCCATCTCTCTCGCCTTTTGGGCAACCGAAGGTGTGATGAGCATTTCTCGAGCCGCATATAGCTCAATCTCGTTCACCCTGGAATCGATTGAGCGCTGATCGGCAACGGTGAACTCCCTGATGTCATCAAGCTGGTCACCAAAAAACTCAAGGCGCAACGCATGCTCCGAGGTAGTGGGAAAGACATCCAAGATCCCACCGCGGATTGCATACTCGCCGCGCCTTGTGACCATGTCAACCCGTTCATAGGCAAGCTCTATCAGCTTTAGTGATAGCTCTGGAAGAAGGTAGTCCTTGCCCCTGATCAGAGTGAAAGGTGGGTGATCTTCCAACCCCCCTACAACCTTTTGCAATGCCGCTCTAATCGACATCAGAATCAAAACCGGGTGCTCGGGAGTCCTATGGAAAACCTCCAGCATTCGATGCAGCGCTCTGAGCCTCTTGCCAACGGTGTCTGCAGCCGGACTTAACCTCTCGTGCGGCAATGTCTCCCAGGACGGAAACTCAATGATTTCAAGGTTCGGGACCAAGTCTGTAAGGGTTTGAGCAAGCTCTGAAGCGGATTTAGAGGTTGCGGTCACCAAAGTTTGTGGATCTTTGGCCGCTCTAACCCAGCCTGCGATAGCGAGAACTTGGGTATTACTTGGTGCAAAAAACACCTGGTTTGGCTTGGTTTTAGAAAGATCCGGGTGCGACAAAGCCAGCTGGTTTAACAAAGGGGCCAGGGTCACCCAATGATTTTAGGCTGGGTTTGCACCAATCAACGAATCGATTTGTTTTATTGCGGTTGAGATTAGTTTTGCAAGCTCGGGTTTCTCCTCGGGGCTGAAGTTACTCAGCACAAAATCCGAGACGCTTTGATTACCCTCGGGTCGCCCGATTCCGAAGCGGATGCGGTGGAAATCATTTCCGATTCTCGCGATGATATCGCGAAGGCCGTTGTGGCCGGCATGGCCACCTGAAAACTTAGTTCTGATTTCGCCAAAGGGAATATCAAGCTCATCGTGAACAACAATGAGTTTTTCAGCACTCACACCATAAAAAGTCATAAGTGACTGAACCGGGGAACCCGAGAGATTCATGAACCCCTGGCTCTTCAAAAGAACAACTTTTTGGCCACCGAGTCTGGCCATAGCGACATGCGCAATTGATTTATGAGCTTTGAAACGGATCGATTGCTCTTTGGCAATCTCATCGAGCACCATGTGCCCGATATTGTGACGATTGGATTGGTAGTTGGGCCCGGGATTACCGAGCCCAACTACTAACCAAACATCATTACTCAGCTGGGGTTGCCTCAGCAGATGCTTCAGGAGTCTCTTCACCAGCTGCTCCAGCCTTGGTCTCAACTACGGTGGCAACCAATTCGCCAGCCTCAAGCTCTAGAACAACGCCCTTTGGAAGCTGTAGGTCGGATGCCACATAGTGGTGTCCGGCTGCTGCCTCTTTGGAGATGTGTAGTTCTACGAACTCAGGAATGTGAGTTGCTTCTGCTTCAAGCTTCACGGTCTTGTGCTCAACATCAACGATAGTTCCACCCATAGGCTCGCCAATGACGTGAACTGGAACCTCAACGTGGACCTTCTCGCCCTTCTTGACCTCAACTAGGTCAATGTGCTCGATGATCTGAGTTACTGGGTCCTTCTGAGCGCTCTTTACAAGAACCAGCTCGGTCTTGCCATCAAGAGTTAGCTCCAAAAGGGCGTTCTTGTGACGAAGGATTAGGGCGATCTCGTGAGCTGGAAGTGAAATGTGGCGGGTTGCGTTTCCGTGACCGTAGATAACAGCTGGGGTCATGTGGGCTGCACGAAGCTTGCGGGCTGCACCCTTGCCAAAGCTCTCGCGAAGCTGGCCGGTGATTACGTTTTCAGACATCTTTTCCTCTTTGCAATAGTTAGTGGCGAGGAAAAGGCACCCCGTCGATTACGGAAACTTTCGTGTCCCTCGCCGCTGTTCGACCCAAAGCCTAGCGGCTTTGGCGAAAACGCGCCAGGGGAGCTGACAGAATCTAAAGCAAAGACTATGCGTGTCCTGGGAACAATGAGTTAACGGAATCGTCGTAGAAAACAGCTGCGATCGCCTTGGAGATAAGTGGTGCGATTGACAAAACTGTTAGCGATGCAAACTCCTTGTCAGGAGTAATTGGCAATGTGTTGGTTACAACCACCGAGTCGATTACCGGATCACTCAAACGCTCAACTGCTGGGTGAGAAAAGACTGGGTGGGTCGCAGCAACAATAACCCTGGCTGCTCCGTTGGCCTTCAAGGCCTTTGCGGCAGCAAGAATCGTGCCACCAGTATCAATCATGTCGTCAACCAATAGACAGTCTCTGCCCGAAACATCTCCGACAATCTCGTTTACCTGGACCTGGTTAGGGCGATCTGGATCGCGACGCTTATGCACGATGGCCAATGGCGAACCTAAACGGTCTGCCCAAATATCTGCCACGCGCACGCGACCCGAGTCAGGAGAGACTACGGTCAGGTTCTCGGTTCCGAAAGTGTCCTTGATGTGATCTGCCAATAGTGGTAGCGCCCAGAGGTGGTCAACCGGACCATCAAAGAAACCCTGGATCTGAGGGGCGTGAAGATCAACCGACATCAATCTCGTGGCACCAGCAGCGCGGAAAAGATCTGCCATCAAGCGAGCAGAGATTGGCTCGCGGCCCTTGTGCTTCTTGTCTTGACGCCCGTATGGGAAAAATGGTGCAACCACGGTGATGCGCTTGGCGCTTGCGCGCTTCATGGCATCTATCATCAACAATTGCTCCATAACCCAGTGATTAATCGGCGCTGGGTGAGCCTGAATGATGAAAGCATCTACTCCGCGAACCGAGCGCTCGTAACGCACAAATGTCTCACCGTTTGCAAAGTCATAGGCGGTCATTGGGACCAGCTCTGTGTTGAGAAGTTCCGCTACCTCTTGAGCGAGGGGCTGGTGAGCCCGACCCGATGCGATAACCAGTTGTTTGCTAGCTGCCTTCTCAATTGCCATCGCTATTTCGCTTCCTTTGCTGCCTGCGCGGATTTAGTTCCTGGTCGTTTATCCAATACCCAACCAGCCAAATTCTTTTGCGGGGTCACGCTCAATGCTAACGCCCCCGGTTCGACGTCTCGACGGATGGTGGATCCTGCCGCCGTGTAGGCACCATCCCCAATAGAAATCGGTGCGACAAAGACATTGCCGCTTCCGGTGCGAACTTCGGAACCGATGACGGTCTTGTGTTTATTTACACCGTCGTAGTTGGCAAAAATTGTTCCAGCGCCAATGTTGCTTCCGGTGCCGATGGTTGCATCTCCGACATAAGAAAGGTGCGGAACCTTTGAACCATCGCCAATCACTGCATTCTTGGTCTCAACAAATGCGCCAATTTTGCCGTCTTTGCCAAGCTGTGTTCCCGGGCGGATATAAGCAAAAGGCCCAACCTTGGCGCCGGAAAGAATCTTGGATGAGGAAGCTTCGGTTCTTGAGATACTCACATTCTCACCAACCTCAACGTCAACCAATGTTGTATCGGGACCAACCACCGAACCCTCGCCAATTGAGGTGAAGCCGTGCAGCCTGGTTCCAGGAAGCAATGTGACATCTTGTGCCAAAGTAACCGTGACATCTACCCAAGTGGTTTCCGGTTCTTGAATGGTGACCCCGGAGAGCTGCCATGCGCTGACGATTCTGGAGTTTAATTCTTTGGCAACTTCGGAAAGCTGCTTGCGGTCATTGATTCCAGCAACCAGCCAGATGTCCTCGAGCACGTGAGCCGAGACCTTCTCGCCTTGCTCCAGTAGCAAGGCAGCCACATCGGTCAAATACTTTTCACCCTGGGCATTCTTGGTGGTGACTTTGCCGAGTGCATTGGCAAGATGCTTTACTCCAAAGACATAAACTCCTGCGTTTACTTCGTTGATCGATAGCTGCTCTGGCGCTGCGTCTTTTTGCTCGACGATTCCTAGGAAGCTCTCTCTTGAGCGCAAGATTCGACCGTAACCATTTGGGTTTGGCAATAGCGTTGAAATAAGTGTTCCAGCATTGGAATCTTCGCGGTGCATTTCTAGAAGTTCATGAATACTTTGCACATCTAGCAGCGGGACATCCCCAGAAAGCACGACGACATCGCCGGCAAATTCTTTAGGAAGCGCCTCCAGAGCTGCCTCTACGGCCCTCCCGGTCCCTGGAATCTCATCTTGATAAGCAATAACCGTGGTCGGGTAAAACGCTTTGACGTAATTTTCTATTTGTACTTTTTCATGCCGTAAAACCGTGATTACATGTGTGGCTCCGAGCGAATGAGCGGTTGAAAGAACATGACCAATCAAAGGTAGGCCGGCGATTTCGTGCAGCACCTTAGGGGTTGAAGATTTCATGCGAGTGCCTGAGCCTGCGGCGAGCACTACAACTGCATATTCGCTCATCACCCTCCCAAAACCATTTCTGGCTCCGCCCCTAGGATTCGAACCTAGACCGGACGCCTCCAAAGAGCGCCGTGCTGCCATTACACCAGAGCGGACCAAGGCAATTGCCTCGGCGACAAGTCTGCCAGATTCGTGAGGCTAGCTTCCGAGTTTCTCCAAAGTAGTTAGCCATAAAGTCTCATTTTCAGAAATTTTTCGCTGTGTTTCGCTGATTTTGGCGGAAAGCTCTCCCAATTTGGCAAAATCCGATTGGTCGGCTTTTGCCAATTCCAAATGAAGTTCTTCCAACTCGATATTTGACTTGGCCATCGCACGCTCCAATCGCGCGGACTCCTTTTCAAGGTTTCGCTTTTCAGCTCCTGAAGGTCCAGTTGGCCTCTGGGGCTGAACCTGGGCCGGGTTTCCGCCCATTGCCTTGCGCATTTCAAGAAACTGCTCGATACCTCTTGGAAGATGGCGCAGCTTGCCATCACCCAAAAGCGCGTATTGGTTATCGGTGACTCGCTCTAGCAAATACCGGTCGTGGCTAACGACAATCAACGTTCCTGGCCAGGTGTCCAGTAGATCTTCCATCGCCGCCAACATGTCGGTGTCGAGGTCGTTGGTTGGCTCGTCCAAAATCAAAACGTTTGGTTCGGTGAATAGAAGTCTCAACAGCTGGAACCTTCTTTTCTGACCACCAGAGAGATCGCCCACTGGAGTTTGAAGCTGGGCAGAATCAAAGCCCAATTGCTCAACCAATTGGCCTGTGCCAACCTCTTTTTTTCCAACCGTAAAGGTGGTCTTTTCCCGCGCAATCATCTTGAACATTCGATCTTCTTTGAAGGCTTCGAGTTCGTGGATATCCTGGCTCAGTGTTGCAAATTTCACCGTTTTGCCAATTTTGATTCTGCCGGAGGTTGGATTTAGCGTCCCGGTCAAAAGCCGCAACAAAGTGGTCTTTCCGGCACCGTTTGCTCCAACGAGACCGACTCGATCTCCAGGACCAAGCCGCCAAGTGATGTTGTCCAGGATGGTCTTGCCATCCTCGGTTTGATAGCTAACATCCTCGAGGTCTGCCACATCTTTACCAAGTCGCTGGGTTGCCAGCTTGGATAGCTCAAGAGTGTCGCGCGGTGGGGGCTCATTCGCAATTAGCTCAAGGGCCGCATCAATACGAAACTTGGGCTTTGCGGTTCGTGCCGGTGCGCCCCTACCAAGCCAGGCTAATTCTTTGCGCAGCAGATTTTGCCGACGTGCTTCCGAGGAGGCCGCCTGCCGATTGCGTTCGGCTCTCTGTTGGACGTATGCGGCATACCCACCCTCAAATGGTTCGATTTTGCCGCCGAAAACTTCCCAGGTGATATTGCAGACCGCATCCAAGAACCATCGGTCGTGAGTCACAACCAGCAATCCGCCGGCATTTTTACCCCAACGATTGCGCAAGTGTTCTGCCAACCAAGCAACACCTTCTACATCTAGGTGGTTGGTCGGCTCATCGAGCATGACAACATCGTGATCGGTTGCCAAGAGTGACGCTAAAGCCACTCTCCTGCGCTGGCCCCCCGAGAGTTCGCCGACCTTTTGGCTCCAGTCCAGATCCCCAAGAAGACCAGTCAGAACGTCTCGGATTTTCGGGTCTGATGCCCACTCGTGCTCGGGTCGCTCCCCCACTACGGCATGAGAAATCGACCAGTCGTTGGGAATCTGATCGGTTTGGGTCAGATAACCAATGGTCAATCCGCCGCGCCAAGTCACTCTTCCGGAATCGGGAGGGAGAGTCTTGCCAAGAATTTTTAGCAGCGTTGACTTGCCGTCACCATTGCGCCCGACAATTCCAATTCGGTCACCCTCGTTCACGCCAACAGTGATGCCCGAGAAAACCTCTTTTGTTGGAAATTCCAAAACAATTTGCTCGGCTCCGAGAAGATGCGCCATTAGCCAAGCCTCGCGCCAAGATCAACGGTTTGGGTCAGCAAGGCATCCTGCCCAAGGGCCTGCAGCCTGCTCAGGGCCAGCTCTGCTCTTTCTAGCGATTCCGAATGGAACCAAATTGTTGGTCCTGATCCAGAAAGCTTTCCTGCAGAGATTCCCAAATCTAGATTTAGCAGTTCGCCTAGTTCCGGCCTGAGGCTCAATGCTGCATCCCGCAGTGAGTTCTTTCCGATTTCAGAATCAGGAAGGTTTCTAACTTCAGAGACTTCCAGAAACTTATCTCCACTTGGGTTGATCCGATCAAACTCCTCGAAGACCGCCTTGGTGCTCAATCCAAAATCACTTCTAAGTAGCAATATCCAAAGCTTTCTGAATGGAGGGAGGGCCTCCAAATCAGTTCCGATTCCAGTACCAATTGCCGTTCCTCCCAAGAGTGCGAATGGGACGTCGGCACCTGCCTTTGCTGCCACTTCCAATAACTGATTCTGCTCAAGCCCCAGACACCATGCTTCATTGAGCGCCACCAGTGCAGCGGCAGCATCTGCAGAGCCTCCTGCCATCCCACCGGCAACTGGAATGCCTTTTTGAATCTCAAAATGCATCGGTTGCGGACTTGAAATGCCAACGTATTCTGCCAGCGCCTTTGCTGCCAAAATCACAATATTTGTTTCATCTGTTGGAATTAGCGACAACTGAGACTCGGAAAGATTTCCCTTGATGCTCACTTTCCAAGTTTCACTCTGCTCAACACCAACTATTTCTTTGAGATCGACAGCCTGGTAGAGGCTGAGCACGTTGTGATAGCCGTCCGGGCGTCTTGGTCCGACCGCAAAGTAGAGATTGATTTTTCCCTGCGCACTCGCGTAAATCACTTATTGCTCGCAATCGCAATAAATTGGTCAATCCGAAGTTGTTCGCCTCTTGCAGAAGGGTCGATCCCTGCTTTTAGGCAGATCTGCTCGGCGAGTGCTGGAGAGCCTGCCCAGCTAGAGAGAGCTTGCCGCAGCGTTTTTCGGCGTTGCAAGAAAGCGGAATCTATTGCCGCAAAGGTTTCTTTTTTGATTCCCTCGTCCCTGGCAATGCTTCTTTCGAAATAGACCAGCGCTGAGTCGACACCGGGTATTGGCCAAAAGACATTTCTTCCGATGTTTCCAGCAAGTCGTGCTGGCCCATACCAGGCCATTTTCAAACTTGGAGATCCGTATTCCTTTGAGCCGGGACCTGCCGCCAGACGGTGAGCGACTTCGGCTTGGACCATCACTAAGCCCTTATTGATACTTGGGAATTGCTCCAAGAAGTGCAAAAGCACTGGCACCGAAATGTTGTATGGCAAGTTTGCGACCAGCGCTGCTGGTGCACCCGGTAGCTCCCGAGTTTTCAGTGCATCTGAAACCACTAAGTCCAAGATTGCATCGGGTGCATGACGCTTGATTGTTTCTGGCAGCTCTTGAGCCAAACGCTCATCAATCTCAACCGCAATTACCCTCGGGCAGATTTCAAGAATGCCAAGAGTCAAAGAACCCAGTCCTGGTCCAATTTCAACTACTAGATCGTCTTTTGTGATTGGAGATGCGGAGATTATCTTGCGAATGGTGTTTGGATCAATGACAAAGTTTTGACCAAGCTTTTTGGTTGGTCTGATCTCGAGCTTTTCAGCAAGCTGTCTGATCTCTTGAGCTCCCAGCACTTAGAGCCCTTCGGACCAAAGACCATAAACGGCTTCGGTGTTTTGATTTAGCTGTGTGGCAAGTTTTGCCTCGCCCCACTCCATCAGATTCGCAATGAAACGTAAGGTGTGTGGAACCAAGTAAGGGGCATTTGGCCTTCCACGCAGCGGCTCCGGAGTCAAAAATGGTGCATCAGTTTCAATCAAAATGCGGCTTGGTGAAACCGAGAGCAATGAGTCGCGAAGGTGTTGGTTTTTCTTGAAAGTTACGTTGCCCGCAAAGGACAAATACCAACCATTTTCTTCGCAGATTTCTGCAAGCTCTAGGTCTCCGGAGTAGCAGTGGAACACCGTGCGCTCAGGCGCGCCAACCCGCTTTAGGGTTTCCACAACGTTGGTGTGTGCCTCGCGATCGTGAATCTGGAGTGCAATGTTGTTCTCTTTGGCAATCTGAATGTGTTGCTCAAAAGAATATTGTTGAGCCTCAAGAGCTTCCTGGCCTTCGGTGCGGAAGAAATCAAGACCCGTTTCGCCAATCGCACGAACCCTGGGTTGGGTTGCTAGGTCGGCGATTCCAGCGATCGCCTCGTCAAGCTCTGCACGAGTTTCATAAAGCGGTGCTTCGTTTGGGTGGAGCGCAACCGCAGCCAAAAGCATCGGTTCCTTGGCGGCTGTTTGAGCGCTCCAAATTGAACTCTCAAGCGTCACTCCAACCTGAACCGCACCGAGCATATTTGCTTGCTTCATTAGTTCAAGGTGCTGCTCTAAGGTCACCGGATTCTCGCCGTCGGCAATCTCAAGGTGAGTGTGATTATCGTAAGTTCCGACTTCTAGCGGCTCTGGAACCTCAGGGTAATTTGCGGGACGGGATTTGTTGTTGTCCCAATCTGATCTAGTTCTAATGAACTCACTCATTGTTCTTCGACTCGAGGGAACAGTGCTTCTAGCTCTTGCATCATCTGACCGGGTTTGAGCTGCCCCCAGCTTCCGGCATCATTTAGATTCTGTGTCTCGAGCGAGCCGAGATCTGAAGCTAGTGCGCTCCAAAGTTTCTGAGCGGCTTTTGGCATTACTGGGTTTAGTAATACCGCCAGAACCCTGAGGCCCTCGGATGCTGTGTAGAGGACGGTGCCCAGGCGCCCTCTGTTGGCTTCATCCTTTGCCAAAACCCAAGGCTCTTGGGTAGTGATGTAGCCGTTTAGCTCATCCACCAAAGTCCAGATCTTTGAAATTGCTTCGTGAATGGCAATCTTGTCAATCGCGGCATTTGCGCCATCAACTGCCAGCTTGGCAACGTTTTGAATCTGCAGGTCTGCCTCTGTGTAATTTTTTGGTCCTTGAATTTCACCCTGGAAGTAGCGATTGGTCATCGCGATTGTTCTGGATGCAAGATTGCCGAAGCCATTTGCCAACTCAGAGTTATATCTTGCCGAGAGGTCTTCCCAGCTAAAAGAACCATCGGAACCAAAACCAATTGCCTTCATGAAGTAATAGCGGAACGCATCTGCACCAAAGGCATCAGTGATTTGAGTTGGGGCGATTCCAGTGAGTTTTGACTTTGACATCTTCTCTCCACCCACCAATAGCCAACCATGCCCAAAGACTTGCTTAGGTGGTTCGAGTTCGGCAGCCATCAACATGGCCGGCCAGATCACGGCGTGGAAACGAAGAATATCTTTACCGACCACCTGAACATCAGCTGGCCACAGGCTGGCTAGCTTTTCCTCATCCGAGCCATAACCAATTGCGGTTATGTAGTTCAGTAGCGCATCAAACCATACGTATGTGATGTGGTCTTTGTCCCATGGGATATCGATACCCCAGTCGAAACGCTCCTTCGAGCGAGAAATAGATAAATCACTCAGACCAGAGCGCACAAAACTAACCACTTCGTTTCGTGCAGATTCCGGCTGGACAAATGTTGGGTTGCTCTCATAAAGATCCAACAGCCTCTGTTGGAATTCGCTGAGCCTGAAAAAGTAATTGGTTTCATTTAGCTGCTCAACTGGCTTTGAGTGAATTGCACAAACACTTACTCCCGCAAACTCGCCGGTGCCGTCGATCAGATCAGATTCGTTTTTGTATTCTTCGCAGCCAACGCAATAGTTACCAACAAAAGAACCTTGGTAGATGAATCCCGTGTCATATAGCTTCTGCAGAAACTTTTGAACTGCGACTTCGTGCCTCGGTTCAGTAGTCCTAATAAAGTCCTGGTTGTCAATGTCAATGGTTTCCAATAGTGGCAACCAAGATTCATTGACTAACTTATCGGTCCAACTCTTTGGATCGGTATGGTTGCCCAGGGCTGTGCGTAGCACCTTCTCACCATGCTCATCGGTACCGGTGAGAAGGAAGGAATTCTCCTGCCTGGCACGGTGCCAACGGGCTAAAACATCACTTGCAACCTCGGTATAGGCGTGACCGATGTGGGGCGCATCGTTCACGTAGAAGATGGGCGTAGTTACATAAAAAGACTTGGACACCCTTGATATCTTAGGGTTTGAGCAAAAGGGCTTGTTCGTAAATTCCACTCTTTGACATTCCAGTTATGTTTGCAATCTCTGTCGCAGCCTCTTTGAGGCTCAAACCTTGGGCCTTGAGTGCCAATGCTCTTGCTCCAAGCTCGGCAAGATCAAAGCTCTCTGGACTTGCCCCCGCGATGATGAAAACCATTTCACCTTTGGGTGAGGTCTTTGCCCATGCCAATAAATCCTCAAGCGTGCCACGTTCGGTATGTTCAAACTTCTTAGTCAGTTCACGAGAGACGGTGGCCTTTCGCCCTGCCCCTAAAACACTGATTGCATCCGCTATCGAATCTTCGATTCGATGCGGAGCCTCAAAGAAAATCATGGTGCGAGTTTCTTGCTTGAGGTTTTCAAAAACCCTCTTGCGCTCGCCAGATTTTCTAGGAAGAAATCCCTCGAAACAAAATCGATCGGTTGGCAAGCCGGATACTGCGAGCGCCGCCAACACAGCTGAAGGACCTGGGATGCTGATTACTTCAACTCCGGCTGCAACACATTCCCGCACCAAAAGAAATCCCGGGTCAGAGACTGTAGGCATTCCGGCATCAGAAACCACCAATAAGTCCGCATCCTGGGCTATTTCAACCAATTTTTCGAGCCTTGCGGATTCGTTGTGCTCGTGGAGCGAATAAAGCTTGGCCTCGATTCGAATCTTCAGGGCCTTTGCGAGTTGAATTAGCGTCCTAGTGTCCTCGGCTGCAATGTGCTCGGCACTTTGCAGCGCCTCCACTAAGCGCACTGAGGCATCGGAAAGATTTCCGATTGGAGTTGCGGCAAGAATCAACATCGATAGCAAACTAGCATCTAAGGGTGATCGAACGCCTCAGATTAGAGATTCGGCATCTGGTCGCATCCAAATACTTTGGCCCGTTTTCAACTATCGCAATCACTCTGCTGGGTGCAATTCTCAGATTTGGGAATTTGGCTAATCCGCACGTTTTAGTTTTTGACGAAACCTATTACGTCAAAGACGCATACACCCTTGGTCTGTTTGGTTTCGAACGCAATTGGCCGGATGATCCGAATCCTGATTTTGAGGCTGGCTCAACCGATGGTTACTTGGACACATCCGCCTACGTTGTGCACCCACCAATTGGCAAGTGGGTTATCTACCTTGGAATCCACCTCTTTGGCCCAGCATCGAGTTTCGGTTGGCGCTTTTCGGTAGCCCTCTTGGGCACCTTGGCAATTCCACTTCTGATTGCAGTTGCCAGAAGACTCATTGGCTCAAAGGTTTTTGCAGCGCTTGCCGGGCTCTTTCTAGCCATTGAGGGCACTTCAATTGTCTTGGCAAGGACGGCGATTCTCGATGGCGTCTTGGCGTTTTTTGTATTGCTTGGTTTTTACTTCCTAGTTCGAGATCAACAAGCAGCTAGCCAAAGACTTGCAGGTAAATTTCTGATTGGTGCAAATGCCGGTATTAGCTTCCGACCCTGGCTGCTCCTAAGCGGAATAGCTTTGGGGCTTGCAACCGGGACCAAGTGGTCTGGCCTCTATTTTGTGGCTGCTTTCGGGCTCTACACACTGCTCAGTGATTACCTATCGCGCAAACGACTTGGCATTAGCCACAGCTCGCTGCTAGGCCAGGCTGCGCTGAATGCAATCACCTTAGTCCCTGTTTCGATTGCGGTTTATATCCTGGGCTGGCTCGGGTGGATCACGACATCCGGTGGTTGGGGCAGGGATGCAAAATCAACTTGGTGGGAATCACTTTTTGCATATCACGAGAATGCCCTCTCATTCCATGTTGGATTGAGCACCCCGCACCCATATTCTTCTAATGCAATTGGATGGCTCCTGAACCTAAGGCCGACCGCCTTTTACTTCGAGAAGTTTGAGGATGAAACCTGCGGGATCCTTAAAGACTGCGTGGTCGCGATTACCGCGCTTCCGCACCCTTTGATTTGGGCTGTCGGTGTCATTGCAATTCTTTGGATACTCAAGCGATTTTTTTTCACTGGCGAGCTTTCGGCTGGTCTTATTTCCGTTGGATTTTTGGCTGGCTGGGCTCCCTGGATGGTTTATTTCTCAAGGACCACTTTCTCGTTTTA
This sequence comes from Aquiluna sp., assembly GCA_021741585.1. GTDB lineage: Bacteria > Actinomycetota > Actinomycetes > Actinomycetales > Microbacteriaceae > Aquiluna. The sequence continues at coordinate 501,212 of JAIOXN010000001.1, forward strand.
CTCGGTTGTGATTGCACCGTTTTTGATACTCGCTTTGGTTTATATGCTGCACCGGTATTGGCGTCGCGGATTCCTCTTTGGCAGACACTCTCAGCGCGAGCGAATCATCATATGGTTCGTGCTTCTGGCTATGCTTCTTCTTGGATATTTCCTGTCTCTATGGATGGGGTTGCCGGTGCCATACTGGGCCTGGCGAATCCAAATGTGGTTTCCATTCTGGATTTAAGGTGATTAGTTGTCCCTAGGTTTACGTGGGCTAAAAAATGCACCAGAGGCAATCAGCCTGCTGGTTAGTCAGCTATTTGCAAGATTCCCTTTTGGAATGCTCTCGCTTGCTTTTGTGATCCACATTCAGGCAATTACAGGGTCATATGCCGTTGCAGGAATTGCACTTGGCGCGGAGACAATTGGTGCCAGCGTCTCAGGCCCAATCATCTCTCGCATGATGGCAAAGTATGGAATACGCAGGGTTATTACTCTTGCGACAATCGTTACAGTCTCTGCCCTTGCCGCCCTAGCAATTTCCCCACCCGAACCAGTCCTGCTGGTTGTGATTGCGTTGGTGGTGGGCTTGTCCTCTCCCCCGATTCAGCCGGCGGCCAGGACCATTTACCCACAGGTAACCCCAAAGAATTTGCTGAAGTCGTTGTATTCACTTGATGCAACAGCCCAGGAAATTATCTGGGTTTTAGGCCCATTGGTTGCAACATTGGTGGCTGCTCAATTTGGAAACATCCCGATGATTCTCACGGTGGCTGGGATTCAGATTCTTGGAACAACCTGGTTCTTGGCAAATAAGTCAGTAGGAAAAGCAAAGATTCCAAAAAGCGAGGCGGCAGTCGGAAGGGTTCTCAAGAACCCCCATGTCACAGCCGTCACATTTATTGGCCTTCTGCTTGTTGGTTCTTTTGCCGGCGTAGAAGTTGGATCGGTAGCGCTTTTTGACAAGGCAGTTGCCGGTCTCATGTTTGCGGTTTTCTCGCTTGGTTCAATCGTGGGAGGACTGGCACTTGGTCCAAGAATAAAATCCAAGTTCGCTCTGCCGATTTACCTTGCTGTAATGCTGCTTGGTTACGCACTAGTTTTGGTTGATGCCAGCAATCCATATTGGGTGGCCATGGCGTTGTTTATTGCAGGTTTGGGCGTAGCACCTTCCCTTGGCGCACTTTCTCTGTGGATTGCCACCAATACCTCTGGCAATGAAACCGCTGAAGCCTACGGCTGGACCACAACCGGTCAGCTGGTTGGCTTCTCGGCTGGTAGCGCTCTCGCAGGCATCGGTATCGATGCCGTTTCCGCACCTGCAGCTCTTCTGGTTTCTATCGTGTTTGGATTGGCAGCAGTCATCGCTGCAATCTACGCAGTGAGAAACTTAAATCCTGCGACTAATTTGTCTTCTTAGTTACAGCGAGCGACCAGATAGTTGTGATTATGAGGGTAATCACGATCACTCCCAACGACAATTCAGTTGAAATCTCCGGGATAAAGGTCACGTGTTCACCGCCGTTGATAAACGGCAATTCATTCTTGTGAAGCGCGTGAATAGTCAGCTTGAGGCCGATCCAACCAAGAATGATGCTCAGACCCACGCCTAGGTACTTTAGGCGCTCCATGAGGCCACCAAGGAGGAAATAGAGCTGTCTGAGGCCTAGCAATGCAAATGCATTTGCCACAAAAACAATGTATGGCTCCTTGGTCAAACCATAAACCGCCGGAATGCTGTCTAGGGCAAACAACAAATCGGTGAAACCAATTGAAATCATCACCAGCATCAAAGGCGTGATGAAGCGTTTTCCCGAAAGCTTCACGGTCAACTTATTGCCGTGGTAGTCCTTTGTGGTTGGGAAGACCTTCGTAATCAGCTTGGTCAAACCGTTCGCATCGTTACTGTCCTCATCGCCTGGGTGGAGGGTTTCAATCACGAGCTTGATGGCCGTGTAGATCAAGAATGCACCGAAAATGTAGAACGCCCAGCTGAATGCCTCTATGAACGCAGCTCCGAGGATGATGAATATAAATCTGAGCACTAGAGCGATTGCGATGCCAATCAAGAGAGCTTGTGAGCGTAATTGTCGCGGCACCGCGAACTGCGTGAAAATAATCAAAAAGACGAAGATGTTGTCTACAGATAAAGAATATTCAGTCACCCAACCGGCTATATATTCCGCTGCATATTGGGTGCCCCAAACTCCACCGATCACAAAGGTGAACAGAAGCGCCAAGGTGACGTATGCGGAAATCTGAATTGCAGATTCCTTCAAGGTAGGCTCGTGAGGATTCCTGGCTTGAACAATAAAGTCAATCAGCAGGATGCCTGTGAGAACTGCGATAGTTACAACCCATACCCATAAATCGATCTGCATAGTGCCTTTTCTTGTTGTAAACGGAATAATCGGAGTCACTCAATTGTATTTACTCTCTAACAACCGAAAGGCCGCAATGAAAGTCCTAATCTCAGGAGCAGCCGGACTGGTTGGAACGGAACTTTCTAGACAGCTCAAAGAGCTTGGCCACAATCCAGTGCACCTGGTCCGCCGAGAGGCTAAAAATTCCTCCGAAATCTCCTGGGATCCGATGAACAATCAGATTCCAGCTGATGTTCTCGACGGCATCGATGCTGTAGTGAATCTGGCCGGCGCCACCACTGGCAAAATTCCATGGACTAAGAAATATAGGTTGGAACTAGTTTCCTCCAGACTCAACTCAACGCGACTTTTGGTGGAAGCAATAAACAAGGCGCCAAACCCACCAAGTGTTTTTGTCTCTGGTTCTGCTTCAGGTTTTTATGGTGAGGGGGGAGATCGTGAACTTTCCGAATCCGACCCCAAGGGCACGGGCTTTCTTTCTGATCTTGCCTTCGAATGGGAAGAAGAAGCTAAGAAAGCTCACACCCGGACAGTCTTGATCCGCACCACCATGGTCATGAGCAAGAAACTGGGTGCTCTAGGCAGGCTCCTGCCGTTAATCAAACTTGGAATTGGCGGGCCACTTGGTTCGGGTAAACAATGGTGGGCATGGATCAGTCTCGAGGATGAGGCTAGGGCGATTATCCACCTGATCGAAAATGATTCAACATCGGGGGCCTACAACCTAACCGCTCCTGAACCTGCCACCTGTGCTCAGCTGATTTCCGAACTAGGCAAGCAGTTAAAGCGCCCAACCATCTTCAAGGTCCCAGCATTTGCCCTAAGACTGCTTCTAGGCGAAGCTGCGCAGGAACTTTTGCTGTGCTCCCAGAAAATGAAATCCCACCGACTCCAGGAATCAGGGTTTGAATTCAAACACCCGACCCTCAAAGAGTCAGTGGGATACGTTTTGAGCTAACTACTTAGCTGCAGGCTTCTTTGCTGCGGTGGTCCTAGCTGCAGGCTTCGCTGCGGTGGTCTTAGCAACTGGCTTCTTCGCAACTGAGGCCTTAGCTGCAGGCTTCGCAGCGGTGGTCTTAGCAACTGGCTTCGCTGCAGTTTTCTTCACAGCTGGCTTTGCCACGGTTGTCTTTGCAGCAGGCTTCTTTGCTGCAGTGGTCTTTGCCGCTGGCTTAGCAGCAACAGGCTTCTTAGCTGCAGGCTTCTTTGCTGCAGTGGTCTTTGCCGCTGGCTTAGCAGCAACAGGCTTCTTAGCTGCAGGCTTCTTAGCTGCGCTCACGCGTGGCTTTGCAGCCGAGGCGGTTTTGGCAACTGTCTTTGCTCCTTTTTCAACTGTTGAAAGGGCTTCGACTGCCACCTTTTTGACAAGCTTTTCGGCTTCTTCGGCAACCTCGACAGAACCTTTTGCAGCGGTTGCTGAAGTGCTCTTGAACAACTTCTTGATTGAATCGATCAAACCCATTTTGTTTTGCTCCGTAAGTAATTGATTGAGGACAGGCTTGAATAGCCTATTGCGAAAATTTAGATTGCTCGGCGCCTCGCCAGAATTGCATCAATATCATTCGCCTGCAATGAGTTTTTGGGTCGAGTGATCGAGATAACTTCGGCACTAGGAGCAGCAATCTCACCAATTCTTGGCTGGTTTAGAGGGGCAGGAAGTGGATTTGGTGACCACTCGCGATCCGCAGTATTTTCTGGGCGACGCTTCGAGGCCTGAGACCTAACATCTTGCCGGACACTGTGGCGAGCCGAGGCAAGCTTTGCAGCCTGAACACCAGCGGCTCTTTGGATTAGTAATGAAAACATGCTTAGGACAATCAGTGGATAGAACCCAAACCACCAAGTGGAGTCAACAGTCGCCGCAACTGCAGCCGCTATGGCTCCGAGAAAGGTCAAGCCGAATAGCAGTGAAAAGCCCTTCTGGGTTGCCAAAAGTCTTTCCAGTCGCTCATCCGGTGAGTAGCCGGCAGCCTTTTTGGCTCTTTTGGTGTCTGAGCGAACCAATGAAGATGCTTCGCGAAGCTGAGAGCGCTTCGAGAAGCCTGGGACAAAGACCACCAACCAGACCACTGCAGCCAGCACCATCGTGATGCCGCCGAGCCCAATTGGATTTTCCATAACTAAAAGATATGGGTTAGAGGTTATAAACCGGCTTATTGGGCTTGCGTGTTCGAGAGACGTTTCAACATTGAGCCTGAAAGCTCTTCTTTGGTAATGGCAAAAATGTGGTGATCGCGGAATGCACCATCGATATGAATAAACCGAACCTTGGTTCCCTCATGTCTAAGTCCAAGCTTCTCTACCACCCTTAGACTCGCCGCATTCTCCGGACGTATGTCGATTTCGACTCGATGCAGGCCGACTTCGTTAAACAAATAATCAATCGAGAGTGCTACCGCGGTTGGAGTGATTGACCTGCCCGCATATTCTTTGGCAATCCAATATCCGATGGTCGCAGAAGAAACGGAGCCATAGAGGATGTTTGCAACATTCAACTGTCCTACAACTTCTCCCTCATAAGTAATGGCAAAAGCCAGCCCCGAGCCCTTTCGAGCCTGAGATATCAGAGCCTTTACCATCCACCTAACATCCAAGGCAGATCTGATGCCGGGTGTCGTTGCTTCCCAGGGAGATAACCATTCACGGTCTCTATGTAGCAAGAACTCGAGACGGCTGACGTCCCATCGTGATAGAGGCCGAAGGCTCACATCATTATGTGAAATAGGTTTATTTGGGCTCACGATGGCAAGATTACCCCTGTGGAGATAAAAGCGGAGAAAGCCAGACTCAGGGCGGGGCTGATTGCCGCTCGACCACACTCAAGCCAAGGGCTTTATGAAAATCTCTGGATGGTTGCAAATGAATTGCTGGGAAGAAACCCAAGTGCCGTGATTGCCACCTACTCCAGCACCCCAAGTGAACCAGATATGACTGGATTCAATGCGGCGCTTGAAGACTCCTCTGCGATCGTCGCTTATCCCAAAGTCGTTGGCGAAAATCTCGAATTCGCGGTCGGACCACTTTGTGCCGGAAGTTTTGGAATACCGGAACCGACTGGTCAAGTCATTGCCATTGAGACTATTGACCTATTTTTAATCCCTGCAGTAGCTGCGGACAAAAATGGAAATCGCATCGGCAAAGGTCGCGGTTTTTATGATCGCCTCTTGGAGAAGATTTCCCGGCCAGTTTTCGCGATTGTCTTTGATGAGGAGTTTTTGGAGAAGATTCCAGTGCAGGAATTTGACCAAAGAATTTCCGGGCTTATTACGCCCTCAGCAATCCATCGTTTTTAAGAAACAAATCTGAATAAACTTGGGCGGGAGGAAAAATGCCAACTTATCAATATGTCTGCAAAAGCTGTGATCACAATTTCGAGATCAGCCAATCCTTCACAGAAGATGCTCTAACCATTTGCCCAGCGTGCGGCGGCGAATTGCGCAAACAATTTGGAAATCTAGGCGTGAGTTTTAAAGGGAGCGGCTTCTACCGGACAGATTCCGCTGCTGGATCAGCTAACCCTAAAAGCGACTAGCCCCAGTGCGGTGGCTTGTCATCCCAAAGCCGATCATCATTTGAATCGTCAGGGTCACCCCACGCTCTAGAGGTTTCATCAAATGCCTGCTCTTCGAATAAAGGCAGGGCCTTTTTCTCTGGATCCAGTCCCAGTTTCTTGGCAATTCGGTTTGCCACATCCTGTGGTTGAGCAAAAATTTCTAGCGCGTGTACACGCTGATATTCCCACCCCATTGAGCGCAAGAAACCTGGTCGAAGCCTAAGTTTTTCATCCCAAGAGTCCCCAAACAGAGACCAGTCTGCATCGACCACACTTGCTCGATTACCAATTGAGGCAACAAGTGGGATGCTTCCGGCAAAGTTCAAGGAGACGCTTAGTCCGAGTTTTTTGAGACGAGCCGCTAAATCAGCCAGAAGCGGATCCGGCTCACCGTGCCGAACATCGCTCAGGAAATTCGGGGCGATCAGGTCCTTCAGCCAAACCTGATTATCCGGAAGCTTTCCGGCTGCGAGATCCTCGAAGTTATAGCAGGAGACCACGGTCAGGCGCTTCCTGGCAGAAACGATCTGGTTCACCATCCACCGTGCTGCATTGTCCGAGTTGAAATCTCCCAGACTGCCTGAAATTCTTCCCTCTGGGGTTCTTCCGAAACCAATGCTGAATATCACACGATCCGCAATTCGATGCGTGAGTTCACTCATCAAAGTGACTTCAAATTTTTCGCGACCGTGAGAAGCGAAGAACTCACTCAACTGTGGCTGATCTTGAAGACCTTGTTCGATTGCACTTTCTACTCGATCTTTGTGAGACCTGGAAGCCGTCACGACCATCAACGACTCTTCCGGGGTCCAGCGCGCATGATTGATTACGAGTTCCGAAACCTTTTGGACTTCAGCATCAAGCGACTCGGTCGCACCTTCAATTGTTGAAGTGGCATGTGATCCGGCCTTAATTTCAAAGTGTTCAAAATTATGATTGCCGAAATACTGGTCTGGGCTAGGCTCCATCAATATTCGGTTCTGATAGAAGTTCTGGTTTAGATAGAGCCCTAAAACCTGGCCCTGGCTTCGGTAGTTTCTGGATATCTCTAGCACTGGAAGTCTGGAACTAAAGAAGCCGAAAACTGATTCTCGGTCTGAATCAACGTAACCTTGATTGGCCCTTGCGATTGTGTCAAAGCCTTCAGGAGCCGCAATCACAGGATCGCCGAAGGCAATAATTTGCTTGGCTTTAGTGAGACTAGCTAAGGCCTCTGCTATCCCAGTGGATGCGGCATCAAGCACCAATACAACATCGAATTTTTCACTCTTTGCTAGTTCTGATATCCGCATCGGCGATATCAAAACAGCTGGGACCAGCGCTTCCCATAATCCCGCACCTTCTTGAAATCCGGATTGTAAGGACAGCTCCTTCTTCCTTAATAGATTGCGCAGGCTGTCAGCTTGGGCAGGGAGTCGGCCAACGGCAGTCTTCCAGCGTTCTGCAAGCACAGTTCTAACAAAGGCGCCGCCCTGAGAAATTAACTCTTCATTAGCGCTTTCATATTCGCTTTCAATTTCCGCAATTCGTTCAGCGCCGTATTCGAGAATTCTTGGGTCAGCTCCAACTATTGCCTCAAGGGCTGACTGCCACCAGGCAAGTTCAAATTCGTTATATGCCTGCTCTTCGCTCGGATTTAATTTGCAAAGCTCATCGGCCAAATCCGATAGACCAATCGCGTCTAATTGAGATTGGAGTGGGACTCTTTCCAAAAGCTGATCCAGAATTTCAGTTTTCTCGGATAGGTCCAATAGCTTTTGGCCCAGGTCTTCGAAACTAAGCCTTGTTAACAACTCGATATTTGGATCCGGATTTAGATGCCTTTGAAGCTTTTCAAGAGTGGAGGTGATGGTTTCAAATTTCTCTTGAACATCTTTCAGACCCAGCGGAACGGTTGGTGGAGCTTGTGTGGAATTCAAGCTAAACCAATTTTCGCGCTGCGATTCAGCAGCCACTAGTGCGGCATGCAAATTAGGCACCGAACTGCCAGGTCGAATGTATTCCTTGGCGAGTTTTTTGAATCTTCTTCGCTGAGCCCCGGAGAGTGAACCTCGCTCGTTTCTAGGAGCGGTTGCCAAAATTAAGTCTTGGAGCGAGCGGTCGTAGACACTAGGCAAGAATTTGTCCAAGGTTTCACGAATGCCCAAAAGTAATCTCAACTGACCAGCCCAATCCTGGACGGTCGAGCATGGAGCAAGTTTTTGATCTTGTAGATAGCGATTTATCTGGTAACTAAGTGTCCTAAATTCTTCACCCGCCAAAGACTTCGCAGCCCTCAACGCCTCTGAAATCTCTCCAGATGAAGAAAATTTTGCTTTGAACCAAGGTGTTTCACGAGGTCCGTAGCGAAAAAGTCCCGCTTCGTGAGCGTCGTGCAGTACGGGTCTTGCAAGATCTCGGATTTCCAACAACAGGTCCACTCTGATTCGAGCGTTATTCACCGGTGGAGTTGAAAGTGCTGCCAGCCTTGCAAGTTCTCGCATTGCCTGAATCAGTGAAACTCCAAGCAGGTTGTTTTCTGCAAAAACAGCATCAAAGTATTCGGTTGCTGCAGACTCCGCTTTCTGAGCTTTACCCCTGGCCTCTTCGATGTTCTCAGGCCCTGCCTTTTCATGTCGAGAAATTGCAGCCACCACATCCGACCAAGTGTCGGTGTTACGAACAGCCACTCCCGCGAGACCAGATTCAGTCAGTCTTTCGGCAACTTCGTCAAGGGTTTGCTCTCTTGCCGCCAAAACAAGTGCTCGCTTACCTTGGATCGATAGGCCGGCAAGGATGTTAACCAGAGTCTGTAGGTAGCCACAGCCAGGCAAGGTCTCAACCACAAAGGAGTTCCCTGAAAGCGCAGAAGCAATGACTCTCTTTTGAGATAGATCTGCATTTGCAACCAGGGTTAAAACGTCGGTTGATTCGACCTGTGGTTTATCTGCCAATAACTCGAGAAAATCTTCATCCGAAATTTCAGATTCAAGGGACTTGACCTTGATTAGATCTGGCACAAAATTGCCAAGCACTAGCAACTTTTCAATCTCAATATCTGGCCCGTGCAAGATTTCCGATACTAGGGACAAGACGGATATCGGTATTAGATCCCCCTGTCCAGTCGCGATGGCAAGAAGGTCCGTCTCTCTGAAATCGAACCTTCGCTCTTTGATCAGTTCATACAGCGCTGGGTTTAAAATGGGCTCCGGATCTACCCTGAGCTCAAAATCATCACCCTTGACAATCAATCGAGTGCGCCAAAGCAAAATTGGAAGCTTGCGGGAATCTGATGCGACCTCAACCAGACCGCCTGCGATGTAGCAACTTTCGATCCCGAAGGTTGACATAAGGTGATCGGATTTGCGTTTGATTCTCTTAGCGGCAGAGAGCGCCCTGGCCTGCGCGACTCCGTCACGCACCAAGTTGGTCATCACGGAATTTCTGGCGCTTGAGAGCTGAGCCAAACCACCTGGATGAGCCCTAGAGAGGTCTACTTGACCAAAGCTAGAGGCCTCAAAACTTGTTAGTGGATTATTGCCGCCAAGGTTGGACAGCGCTTCGCGCATACCTAATCGAATTTCATTACTGTCCACGCACAAATCCTAAGAGCTTGAGCAATATTGCAGCAGTTGCCTTGCCCTAGTGCAAGGAATCTCTAGTGCTTGGTTAGCTTCAAAATTCTTAGATTTAGGACCACGAATCTAATGAACTGCAGAACTGGGTTATACATCCTGCGCTGTTGTTTTTTGTCCATTTTTTTACTCCGGAATCTTCGACCAGCCAAGGTGACCCTTGGCCTTATAAATAAACATGGTGTGTAGCAAACGCTTAATCCAGTGGCCGGCCAGTCCGAGCTCTCCAGAGGTTATGTGGAGATCTCTGCCGGTCTCGGGGAATCGCTCGCGATCTGGGACAATCGGACCCATTGTGATAGTCGCCGCGGAGCCCTTAAGCATTCCCGCACCAACTGATGCAATGCAGGCGGCTCCCATATTCGCCATTGACGCTTCTTTTGCCGGTGCCCTTAGGTTTCCGCTCTTGATTCGGTTGGCAATAGTTTCTGCAGCTGCCCTCCCCTGCACCCCTGCTGGCATTCCAGTGCGTGGTGGGGCAGGTGCAACGGGGTTCCCCGTTGGGGTTTGGTTGGGTTTTGAGATTGCATGAGGAGGCGCAAACGCGATTCCAACTGCAAACACATTGTCATAACTTGGGTTTTCATAAGTCTTAGGCCAGTCGGCTGCACTCCACTGCTCAAACGGTTTTGCTGTGTAGTCAGCGTCTACCTTCATGAAGCCATTTGGTGCAAAGAGCTTTTCAGTAATCTCTGCGCCAGAGACATCAAAAGCCTTCATTTCCACTCCACGGAATGGTGGCAGTAGCATCGCAAAATCAAATTTTTGCGATGCAAGAGTTCCGTCAATCTTCTCGAAGAAGACCTCACCTGGATCAACTTTTGTCACGTGGGCTTTATCGATTACCTTGACCCCCCGGTCCTGGAATAAAGAGGTCATCCAGTCTTCGCTGGACACCTTGGATCCCTTGATATCAAAGGTCATTCCACCGACACCGAAATCTCCAAGTTCAGACTCGTTTGTTAGGTAAATGATTTCGGCCATGTCTCTAACGCCAGCCTGGCGAACTTCGTGTTCAACGTTGAATACATATTCAAATGCGGCACCTTCACATGTGCAGGCACCGTGGCCCATTCCAACCACAAGGGTTTGCCGTTCGCCGCTCTTCATCTTTTCGATGATGTTTTTCAGCTCTTTGGCGGTGTGATCTGCGTGCTGATAGGTGCAAACCGAAAGTGAGTTACCTTGGTCTGGACCCAGTCCCGGGGTTAAGTCAAACCTCAACTGTGGGCCTGTGGCATTAATCAAAAAGTCGTATCTGACTCTCTCAGTCTCTCCAGCCCGCTTTGGATCTGTATAAATAACATCAACTGCACCATGAGAGTCCGAACTATCTCCCTCGGGCCAGATGGCAACGGCTTTAGCCTGTTTGAAATTTATTTTCTTTCGCTTATAGACCGGTGCAAGCGGAAAGATCACCTGGCTCTTTTTCATCCTGCCGACACCAACCCAGATATTTGAGGGAATCCAGTTCCACTGCGAGTTAGGTGAGACAACGGTGATTTCGTGTCGGTTTCCAAGTAGGCGCTTAGCATGCTGGGCTGCAGTGTGACCTGCGACTCCAGCGCCAAGGATCAAGATGCGTGCCATGATTTCCTCTTCTTTGAGCTCTATGGCTTCAGCATACTCTTTTTTAGACTAAGTCCCAGATATTTATACCTTGGTAATCTATATCACGCTAGGCCCTCGTAGCTCAGTGGATAGAGCAGTGGTTTCCTAAACCATGTGCGGAAGTTCGATTCTTCTCGGGGGCACTCAGGCTGCTTTTGGAATGCGCAAGAACTCTTGCCAGTGTGGTTCTTCTTTTTCCACACCCCTGACGCTCCAAACGATGCCGGATGGCATTCTCGGAGTTACCAATAACTCCCAGCCCATCTCTGCCGGTGTTTTATCACTCTTCTTGTTATTGCATCTAAGGCAACATGCAACCAAGTTCTCCCAGCTGTCTTTTCCACCGCGGCTCTTGGGCAAAATGTGGTCAATAGTGTTTGCGCTTTTGCCGCAGTAACCACACTGGTGTTGATCTCTGCGCAGGACGCCTCTTCTTGAAACTGGGACGTTACGAGCATTTGGAATCCGCACATAGCGCTGCAATAAAATCACGGTTGGAAGTTCATATTCATTATTGGCACTGTGAACAACTTGTGATTCGGCACCTGCCAGGATTGTGGCTTTCTGGTTCAACACCAGAACCAGTGCTCGCTTGAACGACACCACCGCCAGCGGCTCGTAGCCAGCGTTGAGAACTAGTGTGCGCATTAATGCTCCTCTTTACGAAAACACCCGCACGGCTTGCGGGATTTCGAGTTGACCCCCGGAAATAAAAAACGCGCCGCAAAATGCGACGCGTGAAATTTCCAACCTGGATATGCAGGGGTAGGGGTAGGGATGGATCCAATTTCCAGGCTTGGCTTGCAAAGCAGTTGGCATCTCTATCCCCTTCCTGATTATCAGGTCAACACTTAGTTGAAAGCGTAAAAGGGGAAAGTGTAATTTGGCGCAGAAACGCCTAACGCTTTGGTGAAGATTTGGTTAGTTCTCGATGTCCACAAAACGAATGATGTGGTACCTGTCAGTAAAAATTGGTGCAAGCTTTACACGGTCACCGGGCTGTGGCGCATGGTAAAAATTGCCATTTCCAGCATAAATTCCGTTGTGGCTGTAGTCATTGAAGACCACGACATCTCCCGGAACTGCATCTTTTTCGTCTACTTTGATTGCCAATTTGGACTGCTGGTAAACGCTGTGCGGAAGATCGATTCCAAATTGGGCATAAACAAACATCACATAGCCGGAGCAGTCAATTCCAGCTGGAGTTTCGCCGCCGAATACATAAGGTGTCCCAACCAACTCAGCCGATGCCTTCATTAGGTTGGCGCTGGTAATGGATGTAAATCTTGGTTTGGCCAGGTAGTCGGATGCCAATGGGCCCGAATAACTTCTGGAAGCAGTGCGCTTAACTTGAAATTCAGATGCGTCTGCCTCTTTGTAGTCACCGCGGGTGAAGGCAACGGCACGAACGGTTGCAACAGACAGCCCCTGTGAAGGAGCAGAGATGTCAACCATCGTATTGTCTGTTGTAAGCCCCGAAACTGCTGTGGTTTCTGGGTCAAATCCATAGGAAGGAAGCGCAGTTGTGGCAAGCAGGCCAGTAGCGGCGACCATGGTCACAATTGTTCTTAGTGACTGTCGCTGAGGGCGCTTCTGCTTTTGTGCCCTAGCGTCCCGCAGCGCTTTGCGCGAGGGAAGCTGAGGCTGAGCATTGCCTTGATCCAAAAGGATTCCTCCGATAAGTCTTTGGTTATCCGTTGAGAAGTATAACCGCTGGACTACTTGGTTTCGACAAAGAGATGGGCGGCGAGTTTTTCATCCACCACCAAACCTTGGTCTTGTTTTTCTAAAACTACGAGCCAGCCTGTTTCCAGCTTGGTTATTACAACATCATTTCCTGGGAGAAGGCTCAATTCTTTGAGTTGACCTAACAATTCGGTGTCCACCTGAATCGGCTCACCAATTCTGCTCAACCGATAGTTGCCGGTTTTGACATTTGAAATTGGTTGGCATACCTCTGTTTTTGCTGGCTCTAAACCCAAGAGCTCGAGTCCGGGTACTGGAATTCCAAATGGAGAGATCGAGTGATCAGATAGCAATGAAATGATTTTTCGTTCAACCGCTTCGCTCATCACGTGTTCCCAGCGGCAAGCTTCCTCGTGGACCAACTCCCACTCCAAGCCGATCACGTCTAAGAGCAAGCGTTCTGCCAACCGATGCTTGCGCATCACTTCAATTGCCATGTGACGGCCCGCTGCCGTGAACTCAAGATGTTTATCATCAGACAGACGCAAAAGGCCATCGCGCTCCATGCGAGCAACGGTTTGGGAGACAGTAGGGCCAGAGTGATCAAGACGCTCTGCGATTCGGGCTCGCATCGCGATAATGCCCTCTTCTTCAAGCTCCAAAATGGCTTTGAGGTACATCTCTGTTGTGTCGATTAGGTCTGTCACGTTTAGCCCCCTTAGGACAAGGCAAGACTATAGCCCGTGGCGCTAAACTAGCCCAATGGCTGATATCAAAATTCCCGCAAACCTGCTCCCAAAAGACGGAAGATTTGGCTGCGGTCCATCTAGAACCAGACCCGAACAATTGGCCAACTTCCTCTCTGAGGGGGCAAGTCTGATTGGCACCAGCCATCGCCAAGCAGCCGTCAAGAATATGGTCGGCGATATTCGATCAGGTTTGCTGGAACTATTCCGTGCACCTGAGGGTTACGAAGTAATCCTTGGCAATGGCGGTTCCACTGCATTTTGGGATGCTGCGGCATTCAGCTTGGTTGAGAACAAAGCACAGGCGCTAGTGCACGGTGAATTTGGATCCAAGTTTGCCAAAGCTCTAAAGACCCCCTGGCTTGAGGCTCCAACCATCCGTTCGAGCGAACCAGGAACCCTCAATCATTTGGTTCCAGAGGCGGGGGTTGATGCATATGTTTACCCACAGAACGAGACCTCGACCGGTGTGATTGCGCCAGTTCAGAGAGTTGAAGGCGTTGATGAGGGTGCGCTGTTTATGACAGATGCCACCTCGGCAGCTGGCGGCGTTGACTTTGACCTATCTCAAACCGATGTTTACTACTTTGCACCGCAGAAGAACTTTGCATCCGATGGTGGGCTGTGGGTTGCCGTTGTCTCCCCTGCCGCCATTGAGCGCATCGAAAGGATATCTTCCTCGGGAAGATACATCCCTGAGTTCTTGAGCCTGAAGGTAGCTCTAGATAACTCCAGGTTGAACCAAACTCTAAACACTCCTGCAATTGCCACTTTGTTTATGCTTTTGGATCAAATTCGCTGGATCAATAAATCCGGAGGACTGTCTTGGGCAGATGCTAGAACCAAGGAAAGTTCCAAGCTGCTCTACGACTGGGCTCACCACTCCAAGATTGCTTTCCCATTTGTGGAGAATCGCGATCACCAGTCCCAGGTTGTCGTGACGATTGATTTCGAAGACTCAATGGATGCGACCTTGATCACCAAAGCGCTTCGAGCAAATGGCATTTTGGATGTTGAGCCATATCGCAAGCTGGGTAAGAACCAGATTCGAGTGGCAACTTTCGTTGCTACGGATCCGAGTGAGGTTAGCGCGCTAATTACCTGCTTGGACTATGTAATCGATGCTTTGTCATAGAGTCTGACCATGCGGGTATATGTAAAGTATTCAGATCGCCACCCAGAACCAAAAGTGGCAGAGATCAATTCGACCAGGGTCGTATTATTCGGAATCGGATTCTGGGTCTTGGTCCTGATTGTCATCGGCGCGTTTTATTCTTCGCTGTCTGACGCGGGTCTTGGTTGGTGGCTTCATACCGCCGTTATCGGAATCCTGCTTGGATTCCTGGCCCTCTACATGGTCAGAAAGCGATAGCGCCATATTCGCAATCATTGCGTCGGCTTCAGCATCGGTTGCAGCTTTACCCTCTGCTCTTAGCTGACGCTTAAATTCAGCCAACCGCTCAGCCCATGGGACCCAGGCCGGCGCAAGTAGCGCATCAGGACCCGCAAGCAGGTTCACCTCAGAGACAGTGGCTGGCTTGCGCTTATCGGGCTGCGTGATTGTGACAACCCAAAACCAGTTTGCGTAACCCTTGACTTTGTTTTCAAAACGAATCTCGAAGACGCCTTTTTCGGGCTCAAGTTCTTCTAAAAATTCCCCAACTGACTCTTGGTCAATCGCTTCGATGAGTGCGGCTAAGGCAAGCTCGCGGTTACTATCCTTCAAGCTCTTCTGCCACCTTGCGCAATAGAGAAGCAACCTTCTTGCCGTGAGCGGCCTCAGGGTACTTTCCGCGCTTTAGGTTTCCACCGATTTGATCGAGTAGGCGAATCAGATCCTCTGTGATAATTGCAAGATCTTCAGCAGGCTTTCGATTTACAGAAACCATAGTTGGGACTTCTAGCACGCGCACCGACAGTGCCTGGGCACCTTTGCGTCCATCTGCAACGCCGTATTCAACACGGGAACCCGGCTTGATGCTGGAGGTTCCAGTTGGAAGTGCGGAGATGTGCAGGAATACTTCGGTGCCATCATCGCCTGCGATGAAGCCGAAGCCCTTTTCGTCATCAAAGAATTTAACCTTGCCGGTTGGCATACGTCCTACTTTCAACTAACCGCCGATAAGTGTAACCGAAAGGTTAGGCTTATAAGATGGCAGAAAAATCAAAGCGACCGCAATTCGAAACCACACTGGCATATATGGCGGTCGGTGTAATTGGTGCCTCCATCCTTTCGATGCTATTGACGCTGGTTGCCGCATTGCTTGGATTTACGGAGTTGCCAGTGGTGTTTGCTCAGTTGCCGCTAATTGGTTTGCCAATTGGATTCTTGATAATTGTGACCATGTTGATTTTTTCAATCATCCGTCGGTCAAAAGAAAATCGGTCCTAGTTGTCTGATCTTTTGGATCTAGCTGGAGCCCTCAAGTCCAAATCTGAAGAGGATCTAGCGAGTCTCCTTACAGCGATCGCCGGCGAGGGCCAAGCTCTTTCAGATCTCTTTGACCTCTCTCGAGTGCTGCTCACCAGAAGAGAGCTAGAGCGCAGAATTCGGGAATTAGATCGAGCATCTCTCGAAGAGCTGAAAGCCGGTAATCACACAACTCTGTTGCAAGAAAGGATGCTTGCAGGAGCCGCAAACACCTTCGAAGCTGCCACTGAGCTGGCCAAAACACTCGATCCGGTTCCACTAAAAGCCAATAAGCATGTCCAAGCCGGTTCTCCTCACAGCGCCTACGAGACGCTTATGGCGATCACGGAGTTGCTTTTTGCGTGCGAGCGAAATTGGCTCTCGGTGATTCGTTCAGGCCTCAGAGCCCAGGACGCCAAAGAACTTGCTGAGGTCTTGAAATTACCAACGTCGGAAATCCAACTCAGATTTGCCCTGGCTCAAGAAACCGGTTTGATAATCGCGTTTGAGGATCGTTTTGTGGCGACCGATTTGGGGCTTTCTTGGCTGGAAGAATCCAACGCCAAACGCTGGGAGATAATCGCAGAACGGGTTTTTGATTTGCCAGAAATCAAACTTCGCGATCTGCCTGTTTTGGATCTTGTCAGCGAAGAATATCCACTCAAAAACCCAAACGAGTTGAAATTCTTTAGCTATGGTCCAGCCCTTGGATTGCTCGATCACGGTCTTGCAACCAAAGCTCTCGAGCTATCAATTTCAAATAACCTAGAGGCAGCAGCTACCTATTTGGCTAATGAACTTCCGACCCCGGTTGAAAAGCTAATTATTCAAGCAGATTTGAGCATTACCTCGCCGGGTCCGATTACCCCAGCACTTCACAAAAGCCTTGATGTTTTTGCACAGTCTGAGGATCTGGGGCTTGCCTGCAGATTCCGGTTGAGTCTTATGAGCATCACCCATGGCCTTGAGACTGGACTAAGCATTCAAGACATCGAATCCACACTCAGAAATCTAAGTCAGCACGACTTGCCACAACCTGTTGTTTATCTCTTGGCCGAGGCAACTAAAAGATTCGGGGAGCTTACTGTTGAAGGGTCTCTCCTTGGCACGATCGTTCGTTGCAGCGACAAGATATTGCTTGCTCAAATTCAAAACGAAACTGGCTTGAACGCCCTGATGTTACGGCCCGGTGCGGATGGCGAACTGGTCTCAAGGCTTGCCAGCGCACTGATCTATTTCAACCTTCGTCAGGCCGGTTACCCAGCTGTGATGATTGACGAGACCGGCTCGATTATTTCTCCAAGGCTCCGGATTCAAACTCCGGATGTGCCACTAAGCCAATTGGCGCTCAACAAGGCAAAGCAACTTCTTAGCGAAGAATCAAAAGAACCCGCCCAAGATGACATGCTCCGCCAATTGCAGTTTGCCCTCAAAAACAAGCTTCGCGTAACACTCAAGCTTCAGCGCCCTGAAGGTCACGAGGTTGAATACAACATCGAACCGCTTGGTATAGCCGGCGGACGAATCCGAGGTCGCGACCTAGACAAAGAGGCTGAACTTACCCTTCCCCTAGCGAGAGTGACGAGCGTCTGGCTCAGTTAGGCTAGAGGGATGTCTTTGGGGCCCTTGATTGTTCAGTCGGACCGCACCGTTCTGCTTGAAACCGATCATGCCGATGCCACAACCGCAAGGCATGAGCTGGCAATTTTCGCGGAATTGGAAAGAGCCCCTGAACACATCCACACCTACCGAATTACAAAACTAGGTCTTTGGAATGCTCGGGCGGCAGGGCACGATGCCACATTCATTCTCGACTCGCTGAACCGTTGGTCAAAGTATCCGGTTCCTCCCGGAGTGGAAAAAGAAATCAGCGAAACCATCGCCCGCTTCGGGCGCCTGGTTATTGCAAGAAACGAGCAGGGTCTGACCCTAACCTCTCAAGACTTAGCCGTGATCACGGAGGTTTCCAGCAATCGCAAGGTTTCTGAGCTTTTAGGCGAGCGAATCGAATTCGGATTCCAGGTGAAGGATTGGGCCCGAGGCCAACTCAAGCAAGAACTTCTCAAGCTCGGCTGGCCAGCAGAAGATAATGCCGGCTTCACTCCTGGAACACCGCACCCGATCGAGCTCAACACCGATGGCTGGACCCTGCGCGAATACCAAAAAGAGGCTGTCGAAAAGTTTGAGGCTGGTGGATCTGGCGTAGTGGTACTTCCATGTGGTGCCGGCAAGACTTTGGTCGGCGCCGCAACCATGGCAAAGATCAAAACCAACACTTTGATTTTGGTTACCAATACAGTTTCGGCAAGACAATGGCGCGCAGAGCTATTGGCAAGAACTTCGCTAACCGAAGACGAGATTGCGGAGTACTCCGGTTCCTCTAAGAACATCGCTCCTGTGACAATCGCGACCTACCAAATTCTCACCACCAAGCGAAAAGGCGAATTCGCCCACCTGGAGCTTCTCAACGCGAGAGACTGGGGCTTGGTTGTTTACGACGAGGTCCACCTGCTACCTGCGCCCATCTTCAAGATGACCGCCGATTTGCAGGCAAGGCGCCGGCTTGGCCTCACCGCGACCTTGGTTCGCGAAGATGGGCGTGAGTCTGATGTCTTTTCACTGATCGGGCCAAAGCGCTTCGATGCTCCTTGGAAAGACATCGAAGCCCAGGGATACATCGCTCCGGCAAACTGCTTCGAAGTTAGGGTTTCGCTCCCTGATGAAGACCGCATGGCGTACGCAATTGGCGATCAAGATGCTCGTTTTAGAACCGCAGCCACGGCCAAAGCCAAGATTCCAATCATGCAAAAGCTCATCAAAAAGCATGCCGGGGAGCCAACTTTGATCATTGGGCAATACCTGGATCAAATCGAGGAAGTATCCTCGACGCTCGGGATTCCAAAGCTCACCGGAGAGACTCCAATTGAAGAACGAGAGCGCCTATTTGCTGCATTTAGATCAGGAGAACTTAGCGCCTTGGTGGTTTCCAAGGTCGCAAACTTCTCGGTGGATTTGCCTGAGGCATCGGTGGCAATTCAGATCTCTGGAGCCTTTGGCTCCAGACAAGAAGAGGCTCAGCGCCTAGGCAGATTGCTCAGGCCAAAGGCCGATGGCAGATCTGCGGTTTTCTACACCCTGGTTGCTCGAGACACCGTTGAGCAAGACTTTGCGCAGAACCGTCAGCGCTTTTTGGCAGAGCAGGGATATTCCTACGAGATTATGGATTCGGAAGAAATCTTCTAGGTCCAGACATTTCACAGGAAGCTTCCAGCTAAGAGTCGGAAGATAATCATATGGATGCTCTAAAAGTGCTAGTTGTTGATGATGAACCAAACATTCGCGATCTGCTTGCCGCGAGCCTGAGATTTGCCGGGCACCAGGTGCTAACCGCACCTAATGGAAATGACGCCATTACCAAAATTGTCGAGACCCAGCCAGACATCGTGCTGCTAGATGTGATGCTGCCGGATATCTCCGGTTTTGGTGTTACCAAGAAGATCCGCGGCATGGGAATCGAGACTCCGATCCTGTTTCTAACCGCGCGAGATGACACCGAGGACAAGGTTGCAGGATTGACCGTTGGTGGTGATGACTATGTCACCAAGCCATTCAGCCTTGATGAAATCCTCGCCCGTATTTCTGCGATCATGCGTCGCACGGGTAAGGACTCAGATGCTGGATCACTTATCCGCGTCGGTGAATTGGAAATCAATGAGGATGCTCACGAGGTCAGCGTTGCAGGAACCACCGTTGAGCTCTCCCCCACCGAGTATCAGCTTTTGCGATACCTTGCTTCCAATCCAAACCGAGTACTCACCAAGGCTCAGATCCTGGACCACGTTTGGGAATACGACTTCAATGGCGAGATGGGTATTGTGGAGAGCTATGTGTCTTATCTGCGCAAAAAGCTCGACCCATTGAGCACAGAGCCAATCATTATTACCAAGCGTGGCGTTGGCTACATGATTAGAAGTCCCAAGGCTAACTAATTGAAGAACAAGGCACTTTTTGCTTGGGAGCGGATATCGCTCCGGGCCAAACTAACCGCACTCTCGGTTGGATTAATTGGTCTTCTCCTAAGCGTTTCAAGTGCCGGAACGGTTGCCCTACTCAGCACTTACCTGCAACGCAATACCGACACATTGTTGATTGCCACTGCACAGACGCTGAGGGACTCAAATCCACTTCGGCTTGAGTTTCAGGTTTCAAGCGGAACGCTAACGCTGCCACCACTCCCCAGCGATTACTACATCGCCATCTTGGATGCCGACGGCAATCAGTACCTTGGCCTAGTTTCAGCAACTGGAGGTGGCCGCACCACGCCAAACTTCTCTTCTCTCACCAAAGAGGTTGTTGCGGCAACTGCCGGAATTCCTTTCGAGGTAGAACTCCGGGATGAATCAGGCCAAGAAATGGCCTGGCGCATTGTCGCAGTAGAACTAACTCGTGCGAATGGTTCCGTTGTCATAGCGCTGCCGGTAACCGGCAATCGCCAGATCATCGCCGAATACGGAAATATCGGTGGCCGATTTGGAATGTTCCTCTTGGTTCTCTCGGGCTTGAGTATTTGGCTCACAATCACATCAGCTCTTAGGCCCCTAAAAGAAGTCGAACGAACTGCTGCTGCCGTGAAGTCCGGAAAGTTTTCCTCTCGACTGGTTGAGCGGCACGGCAAGACCGAACTGGGAAGACTCAATG
This sequence comes from Aquiluna sp., assembly GCA_021741585.1. Lineage (GTDB taxonomy): Bacteria > Actinomycetota > Actinomycetes > Actinomycetales > Microbacteriaceae > Aquiluna. The sequence continues at coordinate 521,896 of JAIOXN010000001.1, forward strand.
GCGCGCTCAACTCGATGCTTGACAGCATCGAAGGCGCAGTTCGTGGAAAAGACAAGACCCTAGATCAAATGCGCAGGTTCGTATCCGATGCCAGCCACGAGCTCAGGACACCACTTGTAACAGTGCGCGGATATGCCGAGCTTTATCGCATGGGAGCAATCAAGAAACCAGCGGATGTCAAAGAAGCCATGGAGCGCATCGAGAGTGAAGCGATTCGCATGTCCGCTTTGGTGGAGTCGCTTCTCACTCTGACTCGCATGGATGAAATTGGAAACCTAAATCTCGAAAAGCACGATCTTGCGGAAATCAGCCAGCGGGTCTTGGCCGATATCGGAGTGACCAACCAATCCGTGAAGTTCGAATTGGAGAACCAAGCTGGGACGCCAGTAATGGTTGAAATGGATGGCGATCGCATCAAGCAGGTACTCACAAATCTGGTTGCCAACGCCTCAAGATTTGCACCAAGTGACAGCACAGTTACCGTGGCACTTGAAGCTGAAGCTGAACTAGCCAGAATCAAGGTGATTGATCACGGTGAAGGTGTTCCAGAAATGTTCAAGGACAAGGTCTTTGATCGGTTCTATCGTGCTGACACATCCAGAAACCGGGAGACGGGCGGCTCTGGGCTTGGTCTTGCCATTGCCAAATCAATCGTGACTGCGCACAACGGAACGGTCTTTGTTGAAAGGACACCTGGAGGCGGAGCGACTTTCGTGGTCGAGCTTCCACTCACACAGCCCGTTAAGCCTTAGTTATTCACAGATTCCAAGATCCAAAAAGCATTTCTTAAAGACTTTGCAATTCTTGCCGCATGGCTTATTTCACAGTAGACAGCGAGCGAGTTCTCGCCGGTAATGCAACAATCCAATCCACAATTTCCCGCTTGCAGCAGGAGGTCACAACCCTGCACGGTCAGCTAAGCGCCTTGCAGGACTCCTGGCAAGGTGTGGCATCAAACTCCTTCCAGGAGCTCATCTTGCGCTGGAAGGCCACCTCAGACAGCGTCGAGGCCCAGCTCGGACAAATCGGCCAAGCGCTAGCTATTGCAGCCAATCAGTATTCAGAGATCGAGCAAGCAAACCAAAGGCTGTTTCTTTAAATGAAGAACCCGGTGGCGCATGCCACCGGGTTCTTTTTATAGAACTGTTTAGAAGTCCATGCCGCCAGATGGGTCACCCTGAGGTGCCGATGCTGGCTCTGGACGTTCTGCAACAACTGCCTCTGTGGTCAGGAATAGACCTGCGATAGAAGCTGCGTTCTGCAGTGCAGAGCGAGTCACCTTCACTGGGTCGTTAATTCCCGCCTTCAGCATGTCAACGTACTCGCCGGTTGCGGCGTTTAGGCCGTGACCGTCAGGAAGGTTGGAAACCTTCTCTGCAACTACGCCTGGCTCTAGGCCAGAGTTGATTGCGATCTGCTTTAGCGGAGCTGCAATTGCAACGCGAACGATGTTCGCACCAGTTGCCTCATCGCCAACAAGGTTTAGGCCATCGAAGGCCACCTTGCCAGCCTGTAGAAGAGCAACGCCACCGCCGGCGACGATACCTTCTTCAACGGCAGCCTTTGCGTTGCGGACTGCGTCCTCAATGCGGTGCTTGCGCTCCTTTAGCTCAACCTCAGTTGCTGCTCCAGCCTTGATAACTGCAACACCACCTGCAAGCTTTGCTAGGCGCTCCTGTAGCTTCTCGCGGTCGTAGTCTGAGTCGGTGTTCTCGATCTCGCGACGGATCTGCTCAACGCGACCCTTGATCTGCTCAGCATCTCCAGCACCCTCAACAATGGTGGTCTCATCCTTGGTGATTACCACCTTGCGGACGTGACCCAGCATTGATAGGTCGGTGTTCTCTAGCTTCAGACCGATCTCCTCGGCGATAACCTGTCCACCGGTCAAGATTGCGATGTCCTGCAACATTGCCTTGCGACGGTCACCGAAGCCAGGAGCCTTAACAGCTACCGACTTGAAGATTCCGCGAACCTTGTTCACGATCAGGGTTGCAAGCGCTTCACCCTCGATGTCTTCGGCGATGATCAAAAGCTGCTTACCGGACTGCATTACCTTGTCAACGACAGGCAGTAGGTCCTTCATGTTGGAAATCTTGGAGTTGACGATTAGAACGTAAGCGTCCTCCAGAACAGCTTCCTGGCGCTCAGGGTCGGTGACCATGTATGCCGAGATGTAGCCCTTATCGAATCTCATACCCTCGGTTAGCTCAAGGTGGATACCGAAAGTGTTTGACTCCTCAACGGTTACAACGCCTTCTTTACCAACCTTGTCGATTGCCTCAGCGATGATCTCACCGATGGTTGCATCTCCTGCAGAGATCGATGCGGTAGCAGCGATCTGCTCCTTGGTCTCAACAGCAACAGCCATCTTCAGAAGAGCTTCGGTGACAGCGGCAGAAGCCTTGTCGATTCCGCGCTTCAGGGAAATTGGGTCTGCTCCAGCAGCTACGTTGCGAAGGCCTTCCTTCACAAGCGCCTGAGCCAAAACAGTTGCGGTTGTGGTTCCGTCACCAGCAACGTCGTCAGTCTTCTTTGCAACTTCCTTGACTAGCTCTGCGCCAATCTTTTCTAGCGGGTCGCTTAGTTCGATCTCTTTAGCAATCGAAACACCATCGTTTGTGATGGTTGGGGCGCCCCACTTCTTTTCTAGAACTACGTTGCGGCCGCGAGGTCCTAGCGTCACCTTCACGGTGTCAGCCAGGATGTTTAGGCCACGCTCCAGCCCGCGACGGGCCTCTTCATCAAAGTGAATAATTTTTGCCATGTTGGGTTTCTCCCGTTTGCATTCAAGACTTGGATTAGCACTCGCCCTTTGCGAGTGCTAATACATTTTTAGCACTCTCGGGCCCCGAGTGCAAGCTAAAGGCCGATACACATTGCTGTGTACCGGCCTGAATAAGCTTTGAAGAACTTAGTTGATTGGAACTACGTTCTCGGCCTGTGGGCCCTTGTCGCCACTCTTCACGTCGAACTCGACGCGCTGGTTCTCTTTAAGCTCGCGGTATCCATCGGATGAGATAGCGGAGAAGTGAACGAAAACGTCCGGTCCGCCATCCTGAGTAATGAATCCAAAACCCTTTTCAGAGTTGAACCACTTTACGGTTCCTTGTGCCATGTATTGCTCCTGATGCTAATTACGCAATCGCGTAATTCGCGAATGCATCGGGCAAGACTGGTTCCCACTCGACTCTGGCGAGTTTACGCTGTATTTGGGAATAAACAAGAACTATTTTCAATAGAAACAATTAGTTACTAAACGGTTATAAAGCCTAGGCGGGATCAAATCAATTGAAGTACTCAGTCTATAAAACAGATGAGCAGTGGAAGCAGGAGCTTTCAGCCTTCGAATATCAAGTTCTCAGGCTGGCCGGAACCGAGCGGGCTGGAACAGGCGAACTGCTTGATGAGACTCGTCCGGGGAGCTACCACTGTCGCGGTTGTGATGCTTTTCTGTTTGAGGCAGACACAAAGTTCGATGCACACTGTGGCTGGCCAAGCTTCTATAAGCCTCAAGACAACGATGCAATTGAATATGTCGAAGACCGTGCCCACGGAATGATTCGCACCGAAGTTCGATGTGCGGCATGTGGGGGTCACCTAGGTCACGTGTTTGATGATGCCCCGCAGACCCCAACGGGCGATCGCTACTGCATCAATTCGGTGAGCATCACTTTCAAACCAAAGCAATAGCCCTCGGTAGTCTTGGACCATGAAAAAACCAAGCGCAACCGGCAGCTCTCTTTACTTTTTTGGATTCCTTGGATCCGCGATCTATTTCATCTCGACTGCGACAGGATTTTGGGTTGGGGTTTTAGGTTTTCTAAAAGCTATGGTTTGGCCAGCAATTTTGGCATTTGAGTTATTGACCCTCGCCGGCGCATAACCTTGGGAACCATTATCAACATCCTGGCGATTGTGCTGGGAGCAACAATTGGTGTGCTGATCGGCAATCGCCTGCCAGAGAAAATGTCTCGCACGATCACCGACGCCATGGGATTAGTCGTTCTAGTAATTGGAGCATTGAACCTTGGTGCTCTAGCCGATAAAGATTTCGTGGCCGCAGTATCCGCCTCCGGAACCCTTCTGGTTGTGCTTGGCTCTCTGCTTATTGGTGGGATTTTAGGTGCGCTTCTAAAAATTGAAACCAGGCTCGAGCAATTTGGAGCCTGGCTTCAAAGGAAAACTTCGGGTGGCAAGCAGCGTGACACCGAGAAATTCATCGCAGGGTTTGTTAATGCCTCACTTCTGTTCACCATTGGCCCGATGGCAGTTCTCGGTGCCCTTCAAGATGGACTTGGCAATGGCTTTGATGTACTTGCCCTCAAGTCAACGCTCGATGGTTTCACCTCGGTGGCATTTGCGGCAACGTTTGGCTGGGGTGTTGCTTTCTCCGCTATCCCCGTTGGACTCTGGCAAGGAATCTTGACCCTAAGTTCGATGGCTGCTGGTTCGGTTCTGAGTTCAGCAGTGGTCGCTTCGATCACCGCAACCGGTGGAATTTTGCTTTTGGGGACCGGACTGAGAGTTCTTCAGATTCGAATGGTGAGCGTTGCCGACCTGCTACCGGCACTCGTAGTCGCGCCATTACTGACGCTCTTGGTCGATGCTCTTATCTAGAGCATCGCTCCGATAATTGCCCCCATAGCAGCAAGGGAAACGGTGTCTTGGCCCACCTCAAGCACCCAGGTGCGAAGATCAAAACCACCAAATAACTTGTGACCCAGAGTGGTTGCGGCATTGAATCCGATGCTCATCAGGGCACCGGTAGCCATGCCACCAAACCATCCAAGTTCCGGATTGAAGCCGGCAGCTAGGGCAATAACAACCGCCATCACGATTGCCTGCGCGAATGCTCCAACGAAAGTTAGTCCAAAAACTACGCCCATGTTGGCGGTTCCAGGCTGCTCACCGGGCTTACGGCCTAAGTACTTCCACCAGATCGGGAAAAAGGTTTTTGGCCCGAACCATAAGGCTCCAATGACAATGCCTGCGATTCCTGCAATCAAAACTGATAACCAGTTGATTTCCATGTTGCTCCTATTCGAAGGAGAGCCGACCACGGGACTCGAACCCGTAACCCCCGCTTTACAAGAGCGGTGCGCTACCAATTGCGCCAGGTCGGCATGGGATTAACCCCGCCATAGTTTATTGGGTTTTATTGCAGCTAGCCTTGTGTGGTGAAGTTTTTCAAAACCAAGTGGGCCAAATCTCTAGCTAAATACACCGCATTAGGCTTGGCAATTGGCATTGGGGTCTTGATTTACAACAACGATCAGTCAGCCCCGGTCATGAAGAATTTTGAAGTCGGCGAGCCCTCCCTAAACAGCAGCACTGGCCAGATTGAGTTTGCATTTTCCGGAAAAATTACTGACTCCAGGGGCATTACCGCGGCAGAGATCCACTGCATTGAGAATGATGAAACCAAGTTCTTCATTTATCTTGAGCTTTATGGCTCCAGCAAATACTTTGTAAGCTTTGGAGAGAAATCCGGTTCTTTTTCCTGGATGGGTAGCTGGGATGGGACCGCCACAGATCTAAGCTTCAAGGGCAATGCCAGGCTGATTCCACCGGAGTCGCCAATCAACTGCCAGTGGCAATCAAGACTCAAGGATGCTGTCGGAAACTACGAAGAAGCTGACCTAGCAATCACAACATTCATTCCCGGCAAGTAGCCGGAAACGACTACTCGGCGGTTGCCGCCTGAACAAACTGAGCGAAGCGCTCTGCCGAAACCAGCTCGTCACCTGTGGTCCAGGTGTACTGCTTGCCGTTCACCAAAATGGTTGGAGTTCCGGTCACAGAGACGCCGCCGTGTGGCGCGCCTAGAACTGTCTGGGTGTACTGCTCGATGTAGTCCCCAAAACTCTTGTTCTGGATACAGCCCTTCACTTCTTCAGATCCAGCACCAGCTGACTCAGCAAATGCATACAGCTCGTCGTCGTTGTGACCCTCGGTGCCCTCTTCAGATTGGTTGAGCATAAGTTCGCCATGGAAATCGAAGTAGCTGTCTGGAGCGAAGTTTGCAACACACAACGCTGCGTTTGCAGCCCTTGATGAGTACTCATTTAGAGATGCGCGATCAAGGAACGAAAGTGGACGAATCTCTAAAGTTGCTGCTCCTGTGTCTACCCAAGAGCGAAGCTGGGCCTCGTTTGGAACATCCCAGGCCTGGCAAATTGGGCACTGGTAGTCCGCGTAAACAATAATTTCAGGAGTAGCAACATCGGTTGCCTCTGGGGTTGGAGTCTTGTCGGCGGTGAAGGCCTGGAGACCAACGCCAATCTTCACACCACCGAGCTCGGTAAGGTTTGCAGGAACAGTGTCGACCACTGGCGCATCCGCGCGGTTTGCAGCCTCAATTGCGATCATGGCGCCAACGCCACCAACGATTCCAAGGGCTACAACCACAACTGAAAGCTGAATTAGAAGCTTGTTGCGCTTGGCGCGCTTTTGGTTTTGTTCGCGAATCTCCTTGGCCTTCTCGCGGGCAGCTTCACGCTTATCGGAACGGGTCGGCTTCTGATTCGAGGTCATTTTTTCCTAAAGTTTGGTCTCAGCTTTATTACAAAGCTCCTCCATTCTAATTACAGGTGTAATACTTAGGAAGTTCGCTAAAGCGATCACCTATCACAACGGATCGTCCGGCACGTACCTGCCGGTGAAGGAGAAACAAATGGCATCAGTATCATTCCGCGACGCAACCCGACTATATCCAGGCGGCACCAAGCCTGCAGTCGACAAGCTAAACCTAGAAGTCAAGGATGGCGAGTTCTTGGTTTTGGTTGGCCCTTCCGGTTGCGGTAAATCAACTTCCCTCCGCATGCTTGCTGGCCTAGAAGAGGTCAACGAGGGTGGCATCTACATTGGAGACCGCGACGTCACCGATGTTCCACCAAAGGACCGCGACATTGCGATGGTTTTCCAGAACTACGCCCTTTACCCACACATGACTGTGGCTGAGAACATGGGATTCGCCCTAAAGATTGCAGGAATCAACAAGGAAGAGCGCGCAGAGCGCGTTTTGGAAGCTGCAAAGCTATTGGACCTTGAGCCATACCTAAACCGCAAGCCAAAGGCACTTTCCGGTGGTCAGCGTCAGCGTGTTGCCATGGGTCGTGCGATTGTTCGTAAGCCTCAGGTATTCCTTATGGACGAGCCACTATCAAACTTGGATGCAAAGCTTCGTGTGCAGACTCGCACCCAGATTGCATCTCTACAGCGCCGCCTGGGTGTAACCACTGTTTACGTGACTCACGACCAGGTCGAGGCTATGACCATGGGTGACCGCGTTGCAGTTTTGAAGGACGGCCTACTTCAGCAGGTTGACACCCCAAGAAACCTTTACGACCGCCCAGCAAACGTCTTCGTTGCAGGCTTCATCGGCTCCCCTGCCATGAACCTAGTTCAGCTTCCAATCATTGAAGGTGGCGTGCAGTTTGGTGACTCTGTTCTCAAGATTTCCCAGGACATCTTGGGCAAGGCAACCGGTGGTCGCGTAACCGTCGGCATCCGCCCAGAGAAGCTATCCGTTGCAGAGCACGGCCTTGAGGTTGAGGTTGATGTTGTTGAGGAACTTGGTTCAGATGGCTACCTATACGGCCGCGCAAAGCTAGACGGCGCTGAGACCAACGTGGTTGTTCGCGTTGACCCAATCGACCACCCACGCGCTGGCGACAAGATCCACCTAAGCGCTGACGAGACTGCAGTTCACGTCTTTGACGCAGAGAGTGGCTTGCGCCTCAACTAGGCATTTTTGATGCCTCAAACGCTAAACATAACGGCTGCCACGGCGGAACCAGCACTGCTGGATCTGCCGTGGCATTTGCCATTAGAAGACTGGCCCAAAGAAAACATTGCGGCTTTGCCAAAGGGTCTTTCTCGCCACACCGTTCGCTTCGCTCACCTAAACGATCATGTGATCGCCATCAAGGAAACTCTTTTTGACCTTGCTAAGCGCGAGTACGAGATGCTTCGTAAACTCGAGAAGCTAGATATCCCGTGCGTTGAACCTTTCGCAATTATCAACAACCGAACCGACAAAGTCGGCGAACAGTTGCCTGCGGTTCTGATCACTCGCCACCTCAAATTCTCACTGCCATACAGAGCGATGTGGTCTCAAGGGCTTCGCGATCAAACCGCAAAGCGCCTGGTTGATGCTCTTGCGCTCTTGCTAGTGAGATTGCACCTCATCGGTTTTTTCTGGGGCGACGTTTCACTTTCCAACACACTTTTCAGGCGAGACGCCGGAAAGTTTGCCGCCTATTTGGTGGATGCCGAAACAGGCCATCTTTATGACTCAAGACTCTCCAATGGCCAGCGAGAGAACGACCTTGAGATTGCCCGCGTGAATATAGCTGGCGAACTCATGGATTTGATCGCAAGCGGCAAAGCCGCAAGCGATCTTGAGCCATCTGCAATCAGCCAGCGAATCGTTGATAAATATCACGAACTCTGGAAAGAACTCACTGCCACAGAAACTATCCCAGCCGATGAGCGTTGGAGGATTTCTCGCAGGGTCGAAAGACTCAACGAACTTGGTTTCGATATCGAAGAACTAAGCATGGTTCAAGATGCCCAAACTTCTAGCGTGAAGATTCAACCAAAGGTTGTTGATGCCGGTCACCATGCCAGAAGGCTCTTGCTTCTAACTGGTCTTGATGTTGAAGAAAACCAGGCCAGAAGATTGCTCAATGACATTGATCAGTATCGTCTTGCAAACCAAAAACCAGGTGTTGATGAAGAAGTCTTGGCACACCAGTGGCTAAGCGAGGTTTTTGAGCCGGTTGTTGGGGCAATCCCGCAAGAGATGACCACCAAGCTTGAACCTGCAGAGGTCTTTCACGAGGTCCTAGAGCACCGTTGGTACATGTCTGAAAACGAGGGCAAGGATGTCTCCTTGGTCGAGGCAGTCAGAAGCTACATCAAGAACGTGCTAGCAGACCGGCCCGATGAAGAGGCAATGATCGGATCCCTAACCACTGACACCGTAATGCTGGCAGATGCTGTGCCATCGGGATTGATCGTCGTTGCAGAAGACGATGAAGACGGCGATTGGCGCGATAAGGTCTAGGCCCTTAGAGCTGCAATCTGATACAAGGCAACGCTTGCAGCAATTCCAGCGTTGAGGGACTCGGTTGCAGATCCAATTGGAATCGATACAACTTGATCGCAGTTTTCCTGAACCAATCTGGAAAGACCTTTACCTTCAGAGCCAACCACCAAAAGCAGTGGCCTGTCATAGAGCTGGAAATCTGGCAATGACACAGAACCCTCACCGTCAAGACCAACGACAAACAAACCTCGCTGCTTATATTCCTTGATCGCTTGGTTCAAATTGGATGCAAGAGCTACAGGAACCCTGGCTGCCGCACCGGCAGAGGTCTTCCAAGCAGCTGCAGTGACACCTGTGCTGCGGCGCTGCGGGAGAACTACTCCCTGGCCACCGAAGGCTGCTACGGAACGAATGATTGCTCCAAGGTTTCTAGGGTCGGTTACTCCATCAAGGGCTACCAACAAAGGAACCTGGCCAGCCGAAAGTGCCCTGTCAACCAATTCCATTGGGTGCTTATAGGCGTATGGCGGAACCTGGAGCGCAATCCCTTGGTGAACGCTGTCGCCACCGGTCATGCGGTCAATCTCTTGGCGAGTTACCTCGTTGATTGGGATGCCCTTGGCATTTGCAATCGCGATTGACTGCCTAACCCGGTCATCGGTGTCAATCCCCTGAGCCAAGAACAATGCTGTTGCTGGAAGCTTTGCCTTCAAAGACTCAACAACCGAGTTGCGGCCAGATAGCACCTCACCAGAAATAGCTCGGGCACCCATGCCGGAACGACCAGCAACAAACTCGCCCTTGCGAACCGGTTTGCTCTCTGGCTTTGGCTTAGCGGCAGCTGTCTTGCGATAAGCCTTGTGATATGGACGATCTTCAGCCTTTGGGGTTGGGCCTCTGCCTTCCAGGGCTTGGCGGCCGTGGCCGCCTGTGCCCTTGGTTGCGCCCTTTTTACCCTTGGCCGCGCCAGGTCTACCGATTTTTGCCATTAGCTAAGACTCCAGTGTGTTTGGTTTGATGAATCAGAAAGTTCTATGCCGCAGGCCGTTAGCTGGTCGCGGATCTCGTCTGCACGAGCATAGTCCTTCTCTTCCCTCGCTTTATTGCGGGCCCTTATTAGGCCTTGGATAAGTTGATCCAAAACTGCGTGTTCATTGCTTTGGTTTTGCCCCCAAGAACTCGGAGAGAGCCCGAGGATTTCCAGCATCCGCAAGATCTCTGAGCGCCTTTGGTTAGCCTCTCGGATCCGCTGTTCGTCTAGGTCGGTGTTTCCCGATCTAACGCTTTCGTGAATCACAGCAAAAGCTGCTGGGATGTTCAGGTCCTGATTCATTTCACTCACGAAAGCTTCAGGAAGCTCGATGCCCTTCTCGGCTTCAGCAAATCGAGTTGGAGCCAACTCTCGCTCTGCTCGCTCAAGGAATCCGTAGATACGCTCAAGCGCAGTCTCGGCCTCTTGCAGCACTCCAGGCTGATAGTCCAAGGTGCTGCGATAGTGAGCCGATAGCAGGTAATACCTCACTGCTTGCGGCGATGCGAGGTCGAAAAGCTCCGCTGAGCTAACGGAGTTACCAAGTGACTTAGACATCTTTTGGCCCTGAATGTTTACAAGCCCGTTGTGCATCCAAAGATTTGCGAACTTGTGTCCGGCGGCCGAGGATTGCGCAAGCTCGTTCTCGTGGTGAGGAAAGCGAAGATCAAGGCCACCACCGTGAATGTCAAAACTCTCACCAAGGTAGTGAGTTGCCATTGCGGAGCATTCGATGTGCCAGCCGGGTCTTCCCTGCCCAAAAGGCGACTCCCAAGAAGCGGTCTTTGGCTCGGAATCCTTGGCGGATTTCCAAAGTGCAAAATCCTGTGGGTTTTTCTTGGTACTTGAAACCGCGTCGGATTCCATGTCTTGAGGCTTTTGGTTTGTGAGTTCTCCGTAGCTAGGCCAAGAAGCAGTATCGAAGAAGACATCTGAGCTGCCATCCAAAGCACGGTAGGCATGCCCTTTTTCAATCAGAAGCTCGATAAGTGCAATCATCTGTGGGATGTGGGCAGTTGCCCTTGGCTCGTTGCTGGGCAACTGAATGCCTAGCCTCCTATAATCGGCAGCAAATACCTGTTCGTTTGAATAAGCCAGGTTCCACCAGCTGACGCCGGCCTCCTGGGATTTTTCCAAAACCTTGTCGTCAATATCTGTGACGTTGCGAATCAAGGTGACTTCAAGACCCGACTCTTTGAGCCAGGAGGAGAGAGCGTCGTAAACCAGCGCGGAGCGAAGGTGGCCAATGTGAGGGGCAGACTGCACGGTCGGTCCGCAAACATAGATACCAACCTTGCCGGCAATTAGTGGCTTAAACTCCCTCAGGGTTTGGGATTTGTTGTCAAATAGCTGCATAGTTTTGCCTAACCACGGTGCCTGATAAGCGCGGTTGCTACAGCGGCGACACCTCGGGAATCAGCCAAGAAGCCAAGCCCGTCCGTTGTGGTGGCTCCGATGGAGACCGGCGCTCCAATCAAATGAGTCAGGTGAGTCTCAAGCTCTTCGCGACGATGGGAGATCTTTGGGCGATCACCTATAACTTGAACCGACACATTTACCGGTTCAAAACCGGCTTGATCAAGCAAGCCAAGTGCACCCTCTAGAAACACGGCTCCCGCCGCATCTTGATACTCAGGGCGATCCACACCAAAATTCAAGCCGATATCCCCCAGGCCAGCCGCTGAGAGGAGTGCATCTACCATTGCATGAGCAATTGGATCGCCGTCCGAATGACCCTCGAGTTTCGGAAGTTCTGGCCATACCAAGCAGCCAAGATTCAGCTCTCCGGCATCGGAAAACTGGTGCGCATCGGTTCCGATTCCGGTGCGGATTTCTGCAAGCAATTTTCTCGCGCTCTCGAGGTCTTCCGGATAGGTCACCTTGAATCCCATTGCATGCCCCGGGACGGTAGCAACTCGAACTCCGATGGACTCGAGCAATCCAGCTTCGTCAGTAAAGTTCTCTGTTGCCGAATCGAGTGCAGCCCTCAAGGTCGCCACCTTGAAGCCCTGAGGTGTTTGTGTTATTGCGAGCTTGCTTCGATCTAGCGTCTTCACGACATTTGAGGATTTCACTTCTTTGACGGTATCGGCGATTGGCAAAACTGGCACAACGCAATCGCTTTGATCAAGGGCCTTAGCAACAGAGCGGTAAACACTAGAGGGCATGAAGGCCCTTGCGGAATCGTGCACAAGCACATTTTCGGAAACTACCTGGCGAAGGCCATTTTGAACTGAGTCCTGCCTGGTTTCCCCGCCGGCGACAATCTTCAAGTTGTCAAAATGAAAGGCGCCACAAAGATGCTTGAATTCAGGTATTCGGTCGGAAGGGGCAACGACAATTACCTCGTCGGGCGCCAAATCGTAAACATGAGACAGAGAATGCCAGAGGAGCGTCTTTCGTGCCACAATTACCTCAGCCTTGGGAATCCCTGCCCCCAAGCGCTCCCCCCGGCCCGCGGCAACCAGAATGACGGCTAAGCCCATTTTTAGCTGGCCAAAACCTTGTCTAGTTCCGCGGAAGCCTTTTCCTCGTCAACCTTGCGAGCAAGTGCAAGCTCAGAAATCAAAATCTGACGAGCCTTAGCAAGCATGCGCTTTTCACCGGCTGAAAGACCGCGATCCTGGTCACGTCTCCATAGGTCACGAACTACCTCAGAAACCTTGACCACATCTCCCGATGCGAGCTTCTCTAGGTTTGCCTTGTAACGCCTTGACCAGTTGGTTGGCTCTTCAACAAATTCTGCACGCAGCACGTCAAAAACCTGCTGGACACCCTTTTTGTCGATTACGTCGCGAACTCCAACAGCTTCAACGTTTTCCTGAGGCACCTGAATGATTAGCTCATTCTGCATTGGAACCTTGGAGTCTTCCAGGGCTGGGTTCTTTAGCTCTGAGCGAGAGACGCGAAGCTTGAGATAAACCTTGGTTTCACCGCGAATCGTTTTTTCAGAAACTTCGATAATTTCTGCCGCTCCGTGGTGCGGATAAACAACGGTTTCGCCAACTGCAAACTTCATAGACTTCTTTCGGCCTCAAAACGGCAAGTTTACCACAAAAACCACCTTTTTCCTAGGTTAGACTTGGTGGGTTAGGCCTGTGGAGGACCATTGAAAATCAAGAGACTTACTTCAATTGCTTTGATTGCGGCAGTAGCCGCATCGCTCACCGGATGTTCGCTTCAGCGCGACGTTGAGTCCCTGCAGCCATACGCCCCCTCTGATGGCGTTAACCTGACGCTGGAGAACCTAAAAGCCCGCAATGTTTTGATCATCCAGGGTGAGGGCGGAAAAGCTGTTTTGATTGGTTCGTTCATCAACTCAACCAATGGCGAAATCAACGCAAACATTCAAACCACAGACTCGAGCGGTGAAGCACGAGTAGCTAGCTTCAGCGTTGCAGCCGGACAAAAATTCGACATTGGTTATAACGGAGTCGAGGGCTTGGCGCTTGACCTAAATGCAACCCCCGGTTCAATGCACGCGGTTTATCTATCGGACGGTTCCGACCCAATCCAAATGCTGGTTCCGGTTATGGATGGCACCTTGGCTGAGTACGCCAGCATTTTTGAGTCGCTGAACTAAACCTCAAATTTGTAGCCAAGTCCGCGCACCGTCAAAAGGTGGCGTGGTCTGGCAGGATCTTCCTCAATTTTTGAGCGAATTCGCTTCACATGAACATCAAGAGTTTTGGTGTCACCAAAATAATTGGCTCCCCAGACTCGGTCAATAATCTGCCCGCGGGTGAGAACTCGATTGGCGTTTTCAAGAAGGAGCTCCAAAAGCTCAAATTCCTTGAGTGGCATCTGAATCTTTTCGCCATTCACGGTGACGATGTGGCTATCAATATCCATCTTCACTGGACCTGCCTGCAGGATGCCAACCTCAGATGAAACAGCCTCGGATCCTCTTCTGAGAACTGCTTTCATGCGGGCCAAAAGTTCTCTGGTGGAGTATGGCTTGGTGACATAGTCGTCTGCCCCGATCTCCAAGCCAACAACCTTGTCGATCTCAGTGTCCTTGGCGGTAACCATGATGATTGGCACTTGGCTCTCGGCACGAATGATTCGGCAGACTTCGTTTCCAGATAAACCTGGAAGCATCAAATCCAGCAGGATCAGATCCGCACCTAGGTTGCGGAAATTCTCAACCGCAACATTGCCATCTTCTGCTTCGATGACGTCATAGCCCTCTTTTTGCAGAAGATAAACCAATGGTTCTCTTAGGTTTACTTCGTCTTCAACAACAAGCACACGAGTCATTTAGTCCCCCTGGGTTTCAATTGGAAGTCTGAGAGTGAAGGTTGAGCCAACCCCAACCTTGGAAAACAGCTTTACTTCTCCACGGTGATTTGCCGCCGCGTGCTTAACGATCGAAAGCCCGAGGCCAGTGCCACCTGTTTCACGTGATCTTGATGGATCAACTCGGTAGAAGCGTTCAAAGATTCGTTGCTGCTCAGCCTCTGGAATTCCCAGTCCGGAATCGGTGACAGAAATCTCTGCAACGCCTTCAACCACCCGAAGGCCAACCCCAACCTGGCCGCCTGGTTCGGAGTAGACAATGGCATTTTCGACGAGGTTTCTGACTGCAGTGACCAGCATCTCGTAGTCACCAAAGAACGGAACATTCTCCGGAGAAGCGGATGCAAGCTTGATGTTTCTTTGATCTGCAAGAGTCTGGTTCCGCTCCAGAGCGTCTGAAATCACCGAAGCTAGATCGAGCTCTTTGGCTGAGTCTGCCAATTTTGCACCTTGAACTCTTGAAAGCTGAATCAGCTCTTGAACCAGGTTCGCCAATCTAGCGCTCTCGCGCTGCAAAGATTCGGCAAATTTCTGCACCATCACGGGATCGTCAGTAGCACCAGAAATAGCTTCTGATAGTAACCCGATTGCCCCAATGGGAGTCTTTAGTTCGTGAGAAACGTTTGCAACGAAGTCTCGTCGGGTGTCCTCGAGTTTTTTTGATTCGGTGCGGTCATCAACCAAGAGCATCACGTAGCGATCGCCAAATTTGGCGGCTCTGGCGTGGACCCAAATCTGCTCTCTGCGCAAACCGGTTTCTAGCTGGATCTCCGCCTGAACAGCGCCAGAGTTCTCCCGGGCTTTATCTGCAAGTTGGACAAGCGCCGCATGAATCAGTCTGCGATTTTGAACCAGTCCAAATTGAATTGCTCCAGGGGAAGCCCTAACCACGGAGTTGAATTGGTCTAGAACCACGCCGGCAGTTGCAATAACGTCAACGACTTGTGAAGCGACAATTTCGAACGCATCAAATTCAGATTGGACTGCTTTCGCATTCCTTCTGACTGCCATAAGGCCCATTTGATACCGCTCTTCTTATCGTTCACTAGGTTAACAAACTTCTATGGTGTCTAGACTAAAACTAAGTAGTAACCGGCAAGTGTGAGTTTGCTTTCGATTGTCCGTAAGTTAATCGGGAATTTGCAATTGCTTGGGAAGCTAAACGACGGATTTAGGAAAGAGTCGGGGATCAAATGCGCGCAGTATTCCAGCAGGAGTTGTTAGAGGTTCAGTCACGCCTAGTCTCGCTAGCCGAGACCTCGGAGAAGATCATGGACAAGGCATCTCGTGCCTTTTTGAACTCAGATGTCTCGATGGCAGATGAAGCTCTGGCTCTTGCCGAGGCAAACGAAGAGCGTGCTCTAGACCTAGATGAGCTTGTGATTAAGGTTCTGGCAACCCAGTCGCCGGTTGCTCGCGATCTCCGCATCTTGGTTTCTGCGCTTCGCATGAGTGCATCGCTTGAGCGCATGGGATCGCTTGCATCTCACATTGCAGCTATTGCTCGCTACCGCTACCCAGGAAGCGCAATCCCTGATTCACTGCGTAAGACCTTCGAGGACATGGCAAGGATCGACCTGGAATTGGTGAGCAAGGCCACCAAGCTATTGGCAAACACAGACCTAGACCTTGCTCGTGAAATTCAAGCCCAGGACGAGGCTGTTGACCGCCTGCACAGGAAAGTGTTCGACGTTGTGCTTGACCCAAACTGGTCAGAGAACGCCATGTTCACAGTTGATGTGACTTTGGCTTCTCGTTACTTCGAGAGATTTGCAGACCACGTTGTGGACATTTCATCCAAGGTCAGCTTCCTGCAGACCGGTGAATGGCAAGACGCTAACTAGTTACTTTTTACCCTGATTCGCAACCGCGGCTGCTCCAGCCGCTGCAGCCTCTGGGTCTAGGTATTCTCCGCCTGCAACCAATGGCTTGAAGTTCTCATCAAGCTTGTAGTGCAGTGGGATTCCAGTAGGAATATTTAGTTCTGCAATGTCCTCATCTGACACCCCATCAAGCTTTTTAACCAAAGCTCGTAGAGAGTTTCCGTGGGCGGTGACCAAAACTGTCTTGCCGGAAACTAAAGACTTGGAAATATCTGACTCCCAATAAGGAATCATGCGAACCAATACGTCTTTGAGGCACTCCGTCTTTGGAAGATCGCTCCCGAGTCCGGCATACCTTTCATCGTGCGCCTGTGAGAACTCATTGTTGTCATCAATCGGTGGTGGTGGGACATCAAAGCTGCGGCGCCAGGTCTGGAATTTCTCAGGGCCGTATTTCTCCAAAGTTTCTGCTTTATCAAGACCCTGAAGCGAGCCGTAGTGGCGCTCGTTCAATCTCCAGGAACGCAAGGTTGGGATCCAGTTCCGGTCAATCTGGTCAAGCGCGATGTGAGCGGTGTTGATTGCGCGCTTCAGGACAGATGTATAAAGCACATCTGGCAATAGACCCGACTCCCCAAGCAGCTCGCCGGCACGCTTTGCCTCTGCACGACCCTGGTCGCTGAGGTCTACATCCACCCATCCGGTGAAGAGGTTCTTTTGGTTCCACACGCTATTGCCGTGGCGAAGGAGAATTAGGTTATAAGTCATGACCAGAAGTTTAGTCAACCAGTGGCAACAGCTGCACGGCCTCGTCCTGGCTCATTCCAGTTGCCATTGCCAGATCCACAAACAGCGGCCGAATCTGCATCAAGACTGCCAATTCGCTGATGCTCAAACTCGGTTCAAAGGACTCAACAGATAGTGCCGGGCCTAGCTTGCGCAAATACTTTCTTGATTTTGCTGCCATTGAAAAATCATCGGAAGAGCCCTCCAGCAAATCAACCGCGATCACCAGCTTGCTAATCAGGCTGGCAAGTTGCGGGTGGGTAGTCGAAGATTTGGCCATGTGGTCGACTCTTCTTGTGACCACGCGTAGGTTTCTAGTGGCAAAATCCATGCCCTCCAAAATTCGCTTTTGCTGACTAATTTCTTTTTGGGCCCAGCGATAAAAAGGAGAGATCTTGGCGATAGCTTCGGCTGCCTCAAGGGAGTTTTTCCAGTTATCAATAAGTGGCTGGGTCCTTCTGATTTTCTCTAGTGCGGCATCCGCAACCAAGCGATCCGGACTCAAGAGCACCTGGCGGATGATGCCAAGGGTCTCCTTGAAAACCAGAAATAGCGCTTTCGAATCTGCCCTTGCCAACTTGATCGGGTTTCTTGGCACAAGGGCAGTGATGGCTAGTGCAACAAGAGCACCAATGATCCCGTCTTCTGCCCTGGCGAACACTCCCCCTGACGGCGCCTGCAATAGCTGCACCAAAGTTGCCTGAATTGCAACCGTCAGGGCGAAGGCCGGGTTTGCGGATATCAATCTTGCCAATATCAATGAGATGCTAATGGCTGCGAAAAGCTGAAGTGTGCCAGCGCCATAGAGCAGAAGAATGGTTTCGCTGAGCACAATCCCGAACAACATTGCGAGCGCTGTGGTGAGCACGGTCTGAGGCTTAGTTGCCCGCTGAAATCCGAGGGATGAGATCATCACGGTGACTGCTAAAAGCGGATATGGGTGGCCAAGGCCATATTTTGCTATGAAGTAGCCAAGTGCCGAGCCAAAGGCGAGCTGGCCAATCGGCCAAAGCGAGTCCCGCACCCGCGTTGCGGACAGGGAAAAACGCCAATTCATTTTTTGCCGCTGAGCTTAAAGGCGGCTGGTCTTGGAAGATTCGCTGCTTTGCCAGCATCGGCTGGGACTAGCACCTGCTGGGTGCAGGCGACCATGGACCCATTTATCTCGATCTGCAGATCCAGATAAGGGGTGTTTCGGTTGAGTAGCGCCAGTGCAATCGAGCCAGCCTCATAGTGCAATCCACCTAAGAGCACCTTGCCGACTTCCTTGTCTAGGTAAAAAACCTTGTCGCCTTTTTGAGCAAGGGAATCGCCATCTGCAAGATGCAGGATCGCGATTCTCCTAGGAGGGTGGCCCAGGTTATGGATCTTTGCAACGCTCTCCTGACCTCGGTAGCAGCCCTTGCTCAGGTGAACCGCGGAATTCATCCAATCAAACTCATGCGGAAGAGTTCGCTCGTCTATGTCTGTAATCTCCGGGCGCCCGGCGGATATCCGAAGCGCGTCAAATGCCAGCATGCCCGCCTTCTCAAAGGGAAGCTCCTGCGCCTTGGGCACTAGATACTCCCGGTAGCTAAAGTCGGCAACATCCTTGGAATAACGAATGCCACCCTTGCTCCCGGTGGACCAAGGGTCTACCCAAACCAAATCTCCGAGGGCTAGGTCCTTGAACGAGCCGGCAATCACTAGATCATCTCGCACCAAAATCTCCACCTTGGAACGAAAGATCATTTTTCTAAGCCAAGCTTCTAAATCTCCAGCCTTGTCTCGATTCACAATCAGGAAGAGGCCATCTTCAACAGCAACTACCTTTAACTGCTGCTCGATGTGCCCCTGAGGAGAAAGCAAAAGACTCTCGGTAGAGTCGCCTGCTTTGAGATTAAGAATGTTTTGCGAGGTTAGCGAATGAAGAAAAGCCTTGGCATCTGGACCCTTGATTTCCAGAACTAGCTGGTCCTCACGAACGATTACAGCCTCACCAGAAAGTAGCTTGCGCTGTTCTAGGAGTGGATTACCAAAGTGACTACTCAAGGAATATCAATTCTCTTCGCGAATCAAACGAGCAGAGGCATGAGATTTCATTGGGCTGGAAAGTGCAGCCATATCCCACGCCCACAAAAGCGCCCCTTCGACTAGCCCAAACATTCTCTGGGCCGCTGAGTATTCCTTGGCATTCGGAGATCGCATCACGGCGTCGGTTCCGATATCAACTCGGGCGCCTTTGATCTGACCAAAATAAAGCTCTGCAACACCGGTCGGCTGAATGATGAGCGCTTCGATATCAAAACCACCCTTGGCATTGCGCCAAAGTTCCAAATCTTCTCTCACTGTTAGAAGTGGCTCACCGCTTGAGGGCAATAGCCCCGGTCCTGGATCAGCCTCTGAATCTGGCCTAGAGAGCATCCAGAACCCACGTTCTTGGGTAATCAACTTTCCTGAAGAGTCTTTTGCTTCGGCAATAAATTCCAACTTGCCGTTTTCGTGAGGCAAAAACGACATGGTTTGGGAAAATTCGATTTCAACAGCCGGTGAATCATTCACCGGGTAACTAACAACACCGGTGCCGCGCCAATGTCCAAGTAGGAAAGTGAACGGGGTTAGCTCAATCGGCAGGTCATCTGGGATGACGAACAAATTACCGCTGCCCCTTGAATAACTTGAAAAGCACGAGCGCAGAAATGCCGGCAATCGCGATTGATGCAAGCACCAACAAGCCGGTAAAGAAGATTTCTAGAGCCAAAAGCATGCTCTAACTCTATCCCAACAAGGTCACAATTGTGAGCAGGCCCAGAATGCTAAAAGAGCCTGCAGAGACATAAATCTGCTGTCGCACGGTGTCTTTTGAGGAGGAGGAAATCAGGTGCTCAATGCTGACCATGGCAATCGAAGCCGCCGCCAATGTTGCAAATGCCAAATAGCGAGCCTCTCCTTCAAGGAGAAATGTCGCGAGCGTGCCAAGCATTGCAACCAACACCCAGATTGCGATTATTTGTAACCACTGCTTGCTCACGAAACAAACTCTATAAGCAATGAAACAAAATGCCGGTATCATTCTGCCTAGCGGAGGGCGGGCAAATGGCAGTTGTACTAAGCATTAGCGCTGCCTCCGAATCAGCCCTCCCCTCTCTCGAAATTCTTGGGCACACCGTACTCACAATCGGTTTTGATCCAAGCCAACTCGCCTCAGCCCCGCGGCACGACCTGACAATCCTGGACTGCCGCAATGATTTAGCAGGCGCCAAGGCAATCGCCAGGATTTTGGTGGCTGCCGGCTGGAATCACCCGGTTTTATTGGTCGTGACCGAGAAATCACTTCCTGCCATCAACAGCGAATGGGGTCAAGCGGATTTCATTTTGGATTCCGCCGGGCTTTCGGAAATTGACCTCCGCGTGAGGCTCGCGATTGATTCAACCCAATCGCTAAGAGCCTCAGCGACCCTGGCCACTGGGCTTGTCATTGACGAGGTCAGCTACACCGCCAAAATCAACTCCCGGACTTTGGATCTCACCTTCAAGGAATTTGAACTCCTGAGACACCTAAATTCCAACCCGGGAAGAGTGTTTTCTCGCGAGCAGCTTTTGAGTGAAGTCTGGGGTTACGACTACTTTGGCGGCACAAGAACCGTGGATGTCCACATCAGGCGCCTGCGCGCGAAGCTTGGCGAGCATGAGTCGTTGATTGGAACCGTGAGAAACGTTGGCTACCGACTGAATCCGGATGGCAGCGAAGAAGAATAACTGTTTACCAATTGCTAACCCACCTCTGGCAAGATAAACATCATGTCAGAAGAGACCTCGGTAATTTTCCTCCCGGATTCGCAGCCCGATCTGCCCTCAGATCGCTTTCTAGATCGCGAACTTTCCTGGTTGGATTTCAATCGCCGCGTCCTTGAGCTAGCCGAAGATCCTGATGTTCCACTCCTCGAGCGAGTGAACTACCTGAGCATTTTTGCTTCCAACCTCGATGAATTCTTCATGGTTCGCGTCGCTTCTCTAAAAAGAAGAATTGCCACCGGTATTGCAGTTCAGTCTGCTTCGGGCAGAAGCCCCCAAGAGGTTCTGCAGGAGATCTCTCAACTAACTAGAGAATTACAGACTCGGCATGCAGAGCTTTTCGCAACCACCGTTTCAAAACAGCTCTCGGACAACGGGATTCGAATCGTTCACTTCTCGTCTCTCTCGGAGAGCGAGAAGAAAGCATTGCACGAGTATTTCTCAAGCCAGGTTTTCCCGGTCCTGACTCCCCTTGCTGTAGATCCGGCCCACCCTTTCCCTTATATCTCTGGACTATCTCTCAACCTGGCGGTGGTTTTGAAAAACCCAACCAACCAGGCTGAGCACTTTGCCAGAGTAAAAGTCCCGCCACTATTGCCAAGATTTATTGCAGTTCCAGATTCTGGCGGCAGCTATGTGCCGCTTGAAGACATCATGGGCGAATACCTTGGGGAACTGTTCCCAGGTATGCAGGTCTTGCAACACCACACCTTCCGCGTCACCAGAAACGAAGACCTAGAGGTTGACGAAGATGAGGGCGAAAACCTTCTTATTCAGCTCGAGAAGGAGCTGCTTCGCAGAAGATTCGGTCCACCAGTTCGTCTCGAGGTTGCAGAGGACATCGACCCTCAGGTGCTGAGCCTGTTGCAGCGAGAGTTGGATATCTCTCAAGACGACGTTTACCACCTGCCAGAACCTCTGGATCTCAAGAGCCTGAGCGCTTTCGCATTCATGCCAAGGCCAGAACTTCACTTCGAGCCGCACGCCATCACAACCAATCGCTATCTAGAGGCTGATGAGGATGAAGCGGCAGATATCTTCGCCTCGCTCAGAGAGCGCGAAGTTTTGGTTCACCACCCATATGAATCATTTGCAACCAGCGTGCAAGCATTTTTGGAGCAGGCTGCAGCCGACCCACAGGTTCTTGCGATCAAGCAGACTTTGTATCGCACCTCAGGTGATTCCCCAATCGTTGATGCCCTGATCGATGCCGCTGAAGCCGGCAAGCAGGTTTTGGCATTGGTTGAGATCAAGGCCAGATTCGACGAGCAAAACAACATTGGTTGGGCAAGAAAACTAGAAGCCGCCGGTGTGCATGTTGTTTATGGAATCGTTGGGCTAAAGACCCACTGCAAGCTTTCCTTGGTTATCCGCCAAGAGGGCAACAAGCTTGGTCGCTATTGCCACATCGGAACCGGAAACTACAACCCGAAAACCGCTAGATATTACGAGGACCTTGGCCTTCTCACCTCTAGAGCTAGCGTGGGTGAGGACCTCACCAACTTGTTCAACCAGCTCTCAGGTTATGCATCGCTGCCGAGCTATAAGAGCCTCTTGGTTTCACCAAACGGCGTGCGTGACGGCTTGACCATGCGAATCCAGCGCGAGACCCAGCACCACCTTGAGGGTCGACCTGCTCGGATTCGCTTCAAGGTCAACTCCCTCGTGGACGAACAAATTGTTGATGAACTTTACCGCGCCTCTATGGTCGGTGTTCCAATTGAGATTCTGGTTCGAGGCATGTGCGTGCTCAAGCCAGGCGTTCCAGGTCTTAGCGAAAGCGTCAAGGTGCACTCGGTGCTCGGAAGGTATCTTGAGCACAGCCGAATCTTTGGCTTTGAAAATGGCGGGGACCCTGACATTTATATCGGATCTGCCGATATGATGCACCGAAACCTCGATCGTCGAGTCGAGGCACTGGTCAAGATTGTTCAGTCAGATCAAATCCGGGACATCCGTGGCATTTTTGACATGGCTTTCTCCGGCGAGGTTGCCAGCTGGAACCTAAATTCCGACGGCGCCTGGCACCGGGAAACTACATCTCTATTTGGTGACAGGCTCAAGGACTTGCAAGACGAGCTCATGGCTCTAACTCTTGAAAAGAAGAGGAGCAGGTAGTTGACGATCTATGCAGCTGGTGTGGTTTGCTGGCGCGAGGTTGGGGGCAAACTCGAGTTTCTCTTGGTGCACCGTGAAAAATACAACGACTGGGGATTTGCCAAGGGCAAACTTGATCCGGGTGAGGTCTTGCCAGAGACCGCGGTGCGAGAAGTCATGGAAGAGACCGGAATCAAGGTCAGGCTTGGCCGCAAGCTCTCGGTCATCGAATACCAAGTAGACAAGGGCGAGAACAAAGAGGTGCACTACTGGGCCTCGAAGGTGACCCAAAAGGCCATTAATAAACAGAAGTTCACACCTAACCAAGAGATTGCAAAAGTTGAATGGCATGGAGCAAAAGAAGCCCTTTCTTTGCTTTCCTACGAGCATGATCGCGATCTTCTGGAGAATGTGATTTTGTTGCATAAAAAGAAAGAACTCGAAACTAGGGCGTTGATTATTCTTCGCCATGCCACCGCAACACCTAGGTCAGATTGGAAGGGCGAAGAAGCTAAACGCCCACTTCTTCCAGAAGGTATTGCAGAAGCAAAGCGGCTTGTCCCAATTTTGGCTGCGTATTCGCCAAAAAGACTTGTCTCGAGCCCATGGAAAAGATGCCAAACCACTATCGCCCCCTACGGCAAGTTTTGCAAACGAACTGTCATCGAGCGCCATCACCTGACCGAACTTGGAAATGCAAAGCGGCCCAAGCGAACTTTTGATGTTGTAAACGATTTGCTTGGCGATTCACGCTCGGCTTTGATTTGCAGCCACCGACCAGCATTACCAAGCATCCTCAACCCTTTAGCTTCGAGAGCCCCAAAAGAACTTCAGGGAGAAATCACAGCAGCAGCCACTTTGAAGCCAGGAGATTTTGCTGTTGCACGACTTACCCTTGGTAAAAAGCCCAAAGTAGTGGGCTTTGAACTTGTATCTATCTAGGTAAATTGAATATTTGTTTACCCACCATTCACTTGGTATACAACCCAAGTTACTGAGGGATTCCTAGTGTTTGTTTCGCGTGAGCACAAACAGACAGATAAGGGAATAACCCATGAGAAAAATCACACAGATCGCAGCACTAGCTGGAGTTAGCGCACTTGTGCTATCCGGTTGTGCAGCAAACGAGGCTGCAGTTGAGGAAACCACCTCTGCAGCAACTGAGACTTCAACCGCAGTTGTACTAGAAGGAACCCTTGATGGTTCAGGTGCATCTTCAATGGCATCAGGCCAGGAGGCCTGGGTTGCAGGTTTCCAGGAGCTAAACCCTGGAGTTACCGTGAACTACAACCCAACCGGTTCCGGAACTGGCCGTGACCAGTTCGAAGAGGGGCTAACCTTCTTCACCGGTTCTGACTCATCTTTCAAGGATGAAGAGCTTGCGACCCCACACCCAAACTGCTCCCCAGCAGATGGTGACGTATTCGAGTTCCCAATCTGGATTTCTCCAATCGCAGTTATGTTCAACCTAGAGGGCATTGACACTCTAAACATGTCCCCAGACACCGTTGCAGGTATCTTCACCGGCAAGATCACCAAGTGGAACGACGCTGCAATCGCTGCAGACAACGCAGGTGTAGCACTTCCTGACCTAGCAATCACCGCTGTTCACCGCTCAGACGAGTCTGGTACCACCGGTAACTTCACCGACTGGCTATCAAAGGCAGCTCCTAACACTTGGGTACTAAACGGCGAGAACGCTGGCGACCTAGAAGCATGGCCAGCTGAGTTCGGCGGCGAGGGCGGCAACGCAACCTCTGGTGTTATCGCAGCTATCGCAGCTGGTAACGGAACCATCGGTTACGCAGACGCATCACGCGTTGGTGACTTCGGTACCGTTGCAATTGGTGTTGGTTCAGAGTTCGTTGCATACAGCTCAGAAGCTGCTGCAAAGATCGTTGACGTATCTCCAATCAAGGAAGGCCGTCCAGCCACCACTTTGGCTTACGACCTAGACCGTGACACCACCGAGTCCGGTGTTTACCCAGTAGTTCTAATCTCCTACCTACAGGGCTGCATGGACTACGCAGATGACGCAAAGGCTGAACTGGTAAAGGCATACGCAAGCTACATGCTTTCCGCTGAGGGCCAGGAGTGGGCATCACAGAACGCAGGAAACGCACCGATCTCTGAGGACCTTCGCCAGAAGGCTCTAGCGATCATCGACCAGGTCAAGTAAACAACTGGCAAAATAATCGGATTAGCCCGGGCTCGGTCACCCGAGCTCGGGCTAATCTATTTACAGCACACAACAAATTGGGAGTCGAAGTGACAACGCTGGGTGGGCAAGTAAAACCAAAGGTACGCCTAGGCGACCTAGTGTTCTCGAGGGCAGCTTCAGTTGCAGGAATCGGGATTCTTATAACCCTGGCTGCAGTGGCAGTCTTTCTCTTCATACAGGCACTTCCAGCCCTGAACCCAGAAGCTGACTTCTCTGGCAAGGCCGAGAATCCAATCAGCTATGTAACTCCATATGTTTTCGGAACCCTGTATGGGTCCATCATCGCTCTAGCCATTGCAACGCCGCTGGCTATCGGTATCGCGCTCTACATCTCCCACTATGCAAACAGGAGATTCTCACAGATTCTCGGCTACATCATGGACCTTTTGGCCGCCATCCCATCGGTGGTCTATGGCCTTTGGGGCATCATGGTGTTGGCGCCGTTCTTGAACCCGACCTACCTTTGGCTCAACGAGAATTTGGGTTGGATTCCACTGTTCGCAGGTCAGGTATCTGCAACTGGAAGAACCATGCTGACCGTGGGCATTGTGCTTGCGATTATGGTGCTGCCGATCATGGCAGCTCTCATCCGCGAAGTCTTTCTTCAGACTCCTCGTCTTCACGAGGAAGCTGCTCTAGCACTTGGGGCAACCCGTTGGGAAATGATCAAGATGGCAGTGTTGCCATTCGGTCGCCCCGGAATCATCTCTTCGATGATGCTCGGACTTGGAAGAGCATTGGGTGAAACCATGGCGGTTGCATTGGTCCTCTCCCCTGCTTCGATAATCAACTTCGCACTTCTTACCTCGCAGAACTCAAACACCATCGCTGCGAATATCGCTCTTCACTTCCCAGAGTCCGGTGGGGACTATCGATCCCTCTTGATTGCATCAGGTTTGATGCTCTTCCTAATCACGATGCTCATAAACATGCTTGCTCGCTACATCATTAGCCGCAGAGCCGAATTCTCAGGAGCAAACTAATGGCTACAACTTTCTATGGAATTCAAGCAACCGCCACTTTGCCAAGGTGGTTCTCCCCACTGGCTCTAATTGGTTCTCTTGCTCTTACCACTGCAATGTTCGTTGTTTCCGGATTCACTGATGAAAGTGGAAACCTAAACCTGCTGGCCATTGCCGTATTGGGTTTTGCCCTTTACATGATCATGACCTATTTGATCTCTCGCGGTGTTGAAGGTCGACGCAAAGCCACCGACCGAATGGTCACCGGCTGGGTTTCTGCGGCATTTGCTCTAGCCGTTGTCCCGCTAGTTTCGCTAGCTTGGACAGTATTTGAAAAGGGAATCAACCGCCTCGATGCCGAGTTCTTCACTTCTTCAATGCGAAACGTTGTGGGAGAGGGCGGCGGAGCACTCCACGCCATCATTGGAACGGTCGAACTCACAACCATTGCGACTCTAATTTCCGTTCCACTGGGAATCATGACGGCCATCTACTTAGTTGAGTATGGCCGCGGACGTCTTGCCAAGGCAGTGACATTTTTCGTGGATGTGATGACTGGTATCCCATCGATCGTGGCCGGTCTGTTTGCCTTCTCGCTGTTTTTGATTTTGCTAGGTCCTGCCAGCGCCATCAATGGAATGGCCGGTGCAGTTTCTCTAGCGGTGCTGATGACACCAGTAGTCGTTCGGTCTGCAGAAGAGATGCTAAAGATCGTTCCAAACGAACTTCGTGAAGCCTCATATGCCCTGGGTGTTCCAAAGTGGCTCACAGTTGTAAAGGTTGTTTTGCCAACCGCGCTGGCGGGAATCGCAACCGGTGTAATCATCGCTATTGCCCGAGTGATTGGCGAGACCGCGCCTCTTCTTCTTGCAGCCGGATTTACGACCTCGATGAACTACAACCCGCTCTCCGAGAAGATGATGACTCTTCCGGTTTTCGTTTACACCTCATACGCCATCCAAGGAACTGACGCCGCCTCATACGTGGACCGAGCTTGGGCTGGTGCACTAACTCTTATGCTCATCGTGATGTTGCTAAACCTTGGCGCCCGAATTATTTCCAAACTGTTCTCACCGAAGGGATAACCAATGTCAAAGCGCATTGAACTGAAATCACTGAATGTCTACTACAGCAAGTTCTTGGCTGTAGAAGATGTAAACATGGTGATCGAACCAAAGGCAATCACCGCATTCATTGGTCCATCCGGTTGCGGCAAGTCCACTTTGATTAGAACCCTGAACAGGATGCACGAGGTTATCCCTGGCGCATACGTAGAGGGCTCTTTGACCATGGACGGCGAGGACATATACGCTGCCGAGGTTGACCCAGTAAAGGTCAGGCGCCAGGTCGGAATGGTATTCCAGCGCCCCAACCCATTCCCAACCATGAGCATCAAAGAGAACGTGCTCTCTGGTTACAAGCTAAACAACAACCGCATGTCAAAGAGTGACGCTGATGAACTCACAGAGAAGGCCCTAGTTGGAGCAAACCTCTGGAATGAAGTTAAGGACCGTCTTGACCGTCCAGGCTCTTCACTCTCTGGTGGTCAACAGCAAAGGCTATGTATTGCCCGCGCAATTGCAGTCGAGCCAGACGTGATTCTGATGGATGAGCCGACAAGCGCCCTTGATCCGATTTCCACAGCAGCCATCGAGGACCTGGCAGTTGAGCTAAAAGAGAAGTTCACCGTTGTCATCGTTACCCACAACATGCAACAGGCTTCTCGCATTTCGGACATGACCGCATTCTTCAACATCGCCGGCACTGGAATGCCAGGAAAGCTAATCGAATACGACCGCACCGAGAAGATCTTCTCCAACCCAACTCAGAAACAAACTGAGGATTATGTTTCTGGTCGCTTTGGCTAGAAACAAAACCAAGGACTTCGTGGTTAGGGTCTGTCATGATTGAAAATGTCACGGCAGACCTTTCACCTTTAATGGTTGATGGCAAGCCGGCAACTGTTTTGGTGACTGGAGCAACTGGTTACATTGGTGGCCGGCTAATCCGTGAGCTACTCTCCCACGATTACAAAGTGCGAGTCCTGGTCAGAGACCCAGAGAAACTTCGTGATTATCCATGGGTAGACCAGGTGGAGATAATCAAAGGCGATGCCTTTGATGCTGAATCTGTTTCAAGTGCCCTAGAGGGTGTTCACCTCGCTTATTACCTACTCCATGCGCTCATGGCGGTTGAAAACTTCGAAGAAAAAGAACGGGACCTTGCTCGGATCTTTGCCAAGGCCGCCACAGACAACAAGCTAAAACGAATTGTCTACCTTGGAGGAATGAGCTCTGGGGGCGAGAAGCTCTCAGCGCACATGTCGGCCAGAACCCAAACCGGTGAGATTCTGCGCGATTCAGGAGTGCCAACCATTGAGCTTCGAGCCGGGGTTGTGATTGGCTCGGGGTCGGCATCCTTTGAGATGCTGCGTCACCTGACCGAGCGCCTGCCTTTCATGGTGACACCCAAATGGCTCCTGAACCGCATTCAGCCGATTGCAATCAGGGATGTTTTGAGATACCTCGTCGGCTCAGCGACCATCGATCCTAAAATTAGCGGCGACTACGACATCGGTGGCCCAGATGTCTTCACTTATCTGGAAATGATGCAGCAATACGCATTGGCTGCGGGCCTTCGCAGGAGAGTCATCATCCCGCTGCCGGTTCTGACCCCAAAGTTAGCTTCGGGTTGGATCGGGCTTGTCACGCCGGTGCCGGTAACCCTTGCCAGAAGGCTGGTGGAGTCGCTAAAGCACGAGGTCGTAGCAAGAGATGACTCAATTAGACAACTGGTTCCGGATGCCCCAGGAGGGCTCACCAGCTTCCAGGATGCGGTCAAGTTTGCTCTTACTCGAGTCAAAGATTTCGAAGTTGAAACTCGCTGGTCAAATGCAAGAACCGAAGGAACCCACTCCGAGCCTCTACCTACAGATCCGGATTGGGCAGGTGGTTCTCTCTATGTTGATCATCGCGAGTACCTGAGCGATGAAAGCATCGCCGAAGTATGGGCAAGGGTGGAAGCCATCGGGGGCCAGAACGGCTACTCCACCGGCACCTGGCTCTGGGAGCTTCGCGGCATCATGGATCGCATGATTGGCGGGGTGGGACTGCGCAGAGGAAGACGCGATCCAAACCACCTCATGGAAGGTGAAGCACTTGATTTTTGGCGAGTGGAAAAGATAGATCGTCCACATCTTTTGCGCCTACGTGCAGAGATGAAACTCCCCGGTTTGGCATGGCTGGAATTCCAACTCTCCACAACCGATAGCGGCAAAACCCTTTTGTCTCAAAAGGCATATTTCCACCCCAGAGGCCTTTTTGGACATACCTACTGGTGGATGGTTGCCCCTATGCACACGATCGTTTTCCCCTCTATGGCAAGAACTTTGGCGGGGAAGAATTCTAGGAAGTCTCAAAATCGCTAGAGTTCTTCGGTGAGTAAAACTCGACTGGCCGCACTAGCTCTTTTGGGCGTTGGCTTCACCTGGGGCGCGGCATTCGTCTTGATGAAAGACGCCATCGAGCAGCAGCCATATATGGACTTTCTTGCCACTAGATTCACACTGGCTGCCATTGCAATGGCAGTGCTTCGGCCCAAAGTTGCAACCAAGTTTGCCAAGGGTGATTTGTCTTGGGGGCTATTGCTAGGGCTTGTGCTGAGCCTTGGCTACATCACTCAAACAATCGGTCTCGAGCTCACAACTGCCGCAACCTCTGGTTTTCTAACCGGTCTCTATGTCGTGATGACGCCGCTATTGGCATGGATCTTCATGAGAAAGTCGATTGGCTGGCGAATCGGGGTTGGGGCGCTGGTTTCAGTTGCAGGTTTAGCTATTTTCTCGGGTGCTGCTGAGAGCACCGATTTCCAAACCGGCCAAATTTGGCTTGTAGTTTGTGCACTTCTATATGCGCTTCACATTCTCTTGTTGGGCAAATTTGGCCGCGGCCGCAACACATATCGCTTTGCGATGATTCAAATTGCCGGTGTTGCTGTGGTTTGCTGGGCCTTTGCACTTGTCGATGGCTATCAGGCACCGGATAGCTTCCAGGTTTGGTTCGCGATCATTTTCACCGCGGTTGCATCAACCGCGCTTGCCTTCTGGGTACAGACCTGGGCGCAAACAATTTTGGATTCATCAAGAGCGGCGCTTTTGATGACCAGTGAGGTTATTTTCACAGCCTTCATCGCCATTGGCCTTGGCCAGGAAGATCTGACCCTTGCGATTGGAATAGGTGGAACCCTGATGTTGGCCGCGATGTTAATCGTTGAGTGGCCGAGCAAAAAGCATCCGGTGGAGCTAGAGCCCCACGTCTTCTAGAGCTTTTTGAAGCTTTTTATTTCTTGCAATTTCTTTCTCACTTCTCGCCATTGCAATCGGGAGTCTGCGGCGAAGAAGGTCCTCGCGAGTCTTTACCTCTTCGGTCTTGGCAATGTATTCAAGCTCAGCACTGGTGATTCCAAGTCCTGGAACGATGTCCTCTAGGGAATCTTGATCGGCAATAATTTCAAAAGCCTTATCGTTGTGACGACGCCATAAACCAGTTGCGATTTCTTTTGCGAATCCACCTTTTGATTTGCTAGCAACAAGCTCGAGGAACTCAGCTTTCCGCTGGTCACCTGCCTCACCAAACCAGCCCTTTGGCTTGGAAAGCTTGATGCCAAACTTTTGGAATTCGGCAACCACTTCTTCTCCAACGTTGAGACAGTCGGTTAGCTTGCCACCAAGAATTGAAATGACCCTTTTTTTCGAATTTGTTTCAATGATGTGTTTTCGTGAAAGCTGGTGCCAGTCGGCGACATTCCCAGATTTTCCGGCCTCAACCACCAGTGGCCTGACTCCGGAGCGGAAAGAGATCACCTGATCCTTAGTAATTGGTTTTTCCATGTCGAGCTGAGCATTTATTTGCTTTAGGACAAAATCTTGATCTTCAGCCTCGAGGGTAGTGTGAGGATCATCGACGCGAGTGTCGGTGGTTCCGATCATGCTGCGATCGCCCATCGGTAGGACATAAAACAAACGCTTCTGCTCGTCCCAAAAAGCCAAGACCTGATCGTTTGTTGTGATCTTCCGATCAAGAATCAAATGTACGCCCTTTGAAAAAACCAGTGAAGCCTTGGTTGGTGCTTCAAGCAAGTCCGAGACCTGTGAAGCAAATGGCCCGGTTGCATTGATTACGCTTTTTGCTCCGACTCGAATATCACCGGACGAAGTTAGAAGTTCTAGCCTCCAGGTTGCATCCTGAAATTTTGCGCCAACCAACTCGGTGTAGTTTGCGACATCGGCGCCAAGAGATTTGGCCTGCCTAATGAAGTCATAGACAAACCGAGAGTCGGTGTCTGGCAAATAGGCATCGTAATAAAGCACGGCCTTGCGACCAGAGAGCAGGCTCGGCTCAAGCGCTTTAGCGGTCTTTGCTGAATAGCTCTTGGGCATCAAGGTTCCAAGGGCACCGATGCCCCAGTAAAAAAACGTGCCAAAAGTTCCGAGCAGTCTTCCAAACGGAGCTGTTGGGCCGATTGAGGCCAAGAACCCAATCTCGCTGATTTGGTTTGGATAAGAGCGCATGAGTTTGTTTCTGGCCATGCAGAGCTTGAATACCAAGGAAAACTCATAACTCTGCAGGTATTTGATGCCGCCCCAAATTAGACTGCTCGACTCCTGAGAGGTGAAGGACGCGAAATCGCCCTTGTCAATCAACAAGACTTTCTGCCCGGCAGCACTGAGCGCAGCGGCGGCAACTGCGCCATTTATTCCAGCGCCAATAATCGCAACGTCGTAATCTTTAGTTACGGAAATGTTCGAATTTGATTGAATTTGCATTTTCACAGAAAAATCATAAGCGCAAATATTTCAAATTACTTCGCAATATGTATTTGCCATTGTACTTCTCATCTATTTTTAAGGGACAGCTCGTCTTGGCGCCTTGATTACGCAGAGTTTTCACAAGAAAGTAAGCTTTCAAAGTGTTCAATCCAGAAAGCAAGTTGGCTGCCCAGGCGCTAAGCGCCGGCTATGCCGCCGATCAGGTAATCAAAGGCCTGGACCTTGAACTAAGCGCTGGCTCCATCACCGCACTCATTGGAGCTAATGGCGCCGGCAAGAGCTCGCTCCTGAAGGCCCTTGCGAGAAAGATCAAACCAAGCGCAGGGTCGGTTCTTCTGGATGGTATTTCGATCTCTTCACTTTCAAAAACCGAGGTCGAAAATTCGATCGGATTCTTAGGGACAATTCCTGCGGCCAGAAGCAACGAAACTGTTTTTGAACTGGTTGCAAAAAGCGCCATGGCAAGAGAGGGAATCTCCCGAGTATCCCCTCGACTAAAGACTGAGATTGAGAGCCTTTTAGCAAGGACCAGCCTTTTGGACCAAAAAGACAAGAAAGTTGGCGAACTTTCTTCAGGCTCAAGACAGGCCGCCGTTATTGCGGCGGCCCTGGTTCGAAACCCAGCCGTCTTGCTATTGGACGAACCGACCAACTCATTGGATTACAGTCACCAGCTTCAGGTGATTAATCTTTTGTCATCACTCAAACGCGAGAGGGGCATGACGATTGTCGCGGTTATCCACGACCTGAATCTTGCAGCTCGCTTTGCAGACACCGTGGTGATAATCAAGGACGGCAAGATCATTGACCAGGGTGCGCCGAAAGATGTAATCACGCCAAATAACTTGGCCAGCGCATTCAATATTCTGGCAAGAGTTATTGAGGATCCGGTTGGTAAGACGCCACTAGTTATCCCAATTCGACAGCTTCAGTAGCAAAAAATAGTTTTTTAGAGGCATACTAGAAACGTAGTTTGCTTGGTGAAGGCGCAGTTACTAGCAGTGACGCCAAAGGGCTGTGCGCCTATCAGTGAACGAGGGCAAGGACTGGGCCCACTTATAAATCGGTCGTTTGGTTGTGAAAACAATGCGTATCCTGCTAATTGGTGCAGGCGGTGTTGGCGACGCTATCGTCAAGATTGCCTCAGAAAGAAATTTCTTCGAAAAAATGGTCGTTACCGACTATGACCTGGAGCGTGCAAAGCGCGCGGTCTCCTGGGTCGAGAAGAAGCACGGAAAAGAAGTGGCTTCTAGATTTGAAGCCGATCAAATTGATGCATCTGATGCATCGGTTGTTGCAGCCGTTGCAAAAAAGCACGGTGCAACTCACGTTATGAACGCGGTTGAGCCAAAGTTTGTGCAGAGCATTTTCCAGGGAGCCCTGGATGCAGATGCCAACTACATGGACATGGCGATGAGCCTGAGCCACCCTCACGAAACCGACCCATTCAACACCCCGGGTGAAAAACTTGGCGATTGGCAGTACGACCGCACCGCGGAATTTGAAGCCAAGGGCCTACTTGCATTGATTGGAACCGGCGCCGAGCCTGGAATCTCAAACATCTTTGCGCGTTATGCCCAAGATCACCTGTTCTCAGAAGTTGATGAGTTCACTGTTATTGATGGTGGAAACCTAGTTGTGAAAAATGATGCCGGTGAAGAGATCTTTGCCCCATCTTTCTCAATTTGGACGGTTATCGAGGAGTGCCTCAACCCACCTCTAATCTGGGAGAAGGACAAGGGCTGGTTCACAACCCCACCATTCTCAGAGCCTTCCTTCTTTGAGTTCCCTGACGGCATCGGCATGGTCGAGTGCGTGAACGTCGAGCACGAAGAAGTCAACATGTTGCCAAGGACCCTAAAGTCCAACCGCGTGGCATTCAAATACGGATTGGGCGAGGAGTTCATCGGTATCTTGAAGACCCTTCACAATCTTGGATTGGACAAGATTGAGCCGGTATCGGTTCGCTCCAAGTCCGGCAGAGTTGAAGTTGCCCCAAGAGATGTGGTTGCAGCCGTCCTTCCAGACCCAGCATCGTTAGCTGACCGAATGACTGGAAAGACCTGTGCTGGAACCTTGGTCACCGGCAAGGGCAAAGATGGTCAAGATCGCGCCGTCTACCTCTATCACGTTGCCGACACCACCTGGAGCGCCGAGCACTATGACGCCCAAGCGGTAGTTTGGCAAACAGCACTTGTTCCTGTGATATCGCTAGAACTTCTCTCAAAGGGAGTTTGGTCCGGCAAGGGAGTCAAGGGTCCTGAGGAATTCGATGCAAAGCCATTCTTGGATCTTTTAGCATCGCCTTCGGACTACAACCAGGCCTGGGGCATGCAGGACAGGAACCCAAAGAACACAAGCAAGATCTGAAACAAAATAAAAAACCCACAGCATTCATCTGTGCTGTGGGTTTTTTATTTGCCGTTTATTTCTTTGATTTACCCCAAAGTTTGCGAATGAGAGTCACAGCATTTGTTGACCACAATGCCCAAATAACCAAGACCGGTTGGAACAGTAACCGGATGAATCTTGCGGAGTCGGAATCTAAACCAAAGGCGTCAATTCCTTGGACGTATTGATTAATGTTCCCGGGGAATATCGCCACGAAAAACAGTGCTGCAGCCAGTCCTGCCCACTGCACCAAGAATCCAAAGCTAACTAAACCAATTCCAAGAAGAATCTCAACCACTCCAGAGGCTAGAACCACAAAATCTGGATCAAGTGGCAACCAGACTGGAACCTGGGCCTGGAATTCCAATCGTGAAGTAGTTAGGTGTCCGATGCCAGCGGAAAGCAGGAAAGTACCAAGTAGCAATCGGGCAATAACTTTGAGCGCTTTCATTTGGCCTCCGCAAAGTGACAACCCAAAAAACCGGGAAGTATTTCCCTGACGCTTGAGTTCTGCTATTGATGGCAGAACGCAAAACGCTAATCGGTGTCTACAAAGCCGATGGTGGCATCCTTGGTGAACTCTCCTATGTCCTTGGGCATTTGGTTGGGCTCAAGGATTGCAGTTTGTGTGACATCACCCATTCTCCGTTGAAGAAAAAGGCTGGCTTCAAAGACTTTGAGAAGAAGTTGCTTACCGAGAAAAACATGGACATAAAACTTGTCCACATGAACCATCGCTCCGAAGCAGAATTGGCGGCATCTAAAGGCCGGGAACCTTGCGTTCTATTGCAATACGAGGATGGGTCTATTTCGATGTTCCTGGACGCAGTCGAACTCAAGGCGGCTGGCGGCAATGTTGGGTCTTTTGAGAAGCTGGTTGAGTCCAGGCTTGATATTTACCTCTGATTAATACTCGTTTTTGGAGCTGGTCCTGAAACTAACCGACTATCTAGGATTAGGGAATAACTCTCAGGTTTCTGTGCTTTTATTACACAAGGTCCAAAAAGAATCCAAAAATTGAATCTGTAACGGCTGCTCTCTCCAATTAGGAGAGTCTAGAAAACCTATAAGGGGTAACAAAATGAAGCTTTCAAAGCGCTGGATTCCATCGCTGGTAGTTCCTACCGTGATTGCCGCTGGTGCGGTTGCAATCCCGCTGCAGGCAAGCGCGATTGATTTGCCAGATGTTACCCCGCAGCAATTGATGCTGTTGATGGATGGCAGCGTGACTGGCTTTTCTGGAACCATCGTTAAGACGTCCGACTTGGGCCTACCTCTTATGGAGATGAGCTCGATGATGGACGAGCAAATGGTTGAGCAAATTGAAGAGAAGATGCCGGAGGGTTTCGAAGATTTCACCCCGCAGCTCATCGAGCAAAACTTATTGACTGAGGCGGTCGCTCTTCTTGCAGGGACCCACAAGATCAGGGTTTACGCATCCGAAGTTGGTATTAGGGTCCAAATTCTCGATCCAATGAGCCAAAGAGACCTAATTGTGAATTCCGAGGAGTTCTGGATCTACGACGCCAAGAAGGCGACTGCAATCACGTCTGCCCTTGAGACCCAAGTTTCTGAAGAAGACCTTGCAACTGCCCAGGCAGAAGCTCAGGCCAAGCTTGAGGAATATGCCGCAAAGCTTCAGCTTGACATCTCAAGCCCAGAAGCGGTGGCAAATTACCTAATGGACATGATCAGCGAGGATACCGAGGTGAGCGTCGGCAAGGACCACATGGTCGCTGGTCGCACCGCCTATCAGCTGATTGCTCAACCAAAGGCGGAGAACTCACTAATTGAGTCAGTTGTTATCTCTGTTGACTCCGAGACCGGCATGGCGCTTGATGTGAGCGTCTATTCGGTTGAGAAGGAATCACCGGTATTTGAGGTTGGTTTCGAATCAATCAGCTTTGAAGCACCAAGTGCAGATTTGTTTAGCTTCACTCCCCCACCAGGAACCACGGTTAACGACCTGGATCTAGCGAACGAGTATGGCGATGACCTTGCCGAACTCGAAGCAATGTTGCGTGAGAAGTCTCAAGATTCAGAGCTGACCGAGGTTGAGAAGGCTGCCCTGAAGGCTGAGCTAGAAGCCAAGTTTGAAGAAGAACTCGGAACAGGTTCGATGCCTGAGGTTTTGGGCGAAGGCTGGGAGTCAGTCGCATACCTTCCAACAATCCCAGCGGATGTCCCAATGGAGATGCTGGAGAACCAGCTATTTGCTGACCTCTTGGTTCAGGTAGAGGGTGGCAAGGTGTTCTCCACTCCCCTGATGAACATTCTGATCACGGATTCCGGTGAGGTATATGCCGGAGCTGTGACCATCGGCTATCTCCAGGAAGTCGCAGCGCGCTAATTGGATTCAAGCAGCAACCTCGCCATTGAGACGGCCGGGCTCGTAAAGCAATTCGGCAGTCAGAGGGCAGTTGCTGGAATCTCACTTAGCGTTCCAAGAGGCTCAGTATTTGGATTTCTTGGCCCAAATGGCTCTGGTAAAACCACAACCATCAGAATGCTGCTTGGCTTAGCCGATGTCACAGAGGGTGAAATAACACTTCTTGGAAACTCGATCCCCAAAGACCTAGATACCGCTTTGCCCAAGGTGGGCGCATTGGTTGAAGGTCCGGCTTTCTACCCATACATGTCAGGTAGAAACAACCTCTTCCGCATGGATGCTGCAGATCGCAACTCGGATGCCAAGACTAGGGCTTCGCGAGTTGATGCAGCCCTCGATCGAGTTGGTCTAACTAACGCTGCATCCAAGAAAGTTCACGCTTATTCGCTTGGAATGAAGCAACGACTTGGCCTTGCGAATGCCCTTTTAAAGCCACGAGAGCTTCTGGTTCTCGATGAACCAACCAACGGTCTAGACCCACAAGGAACCAGAGAGGTTCGAAACTTGATTCGCTCTTTGGCTTCCGAGGGCATCACCATTTTTCTCTCCAGTCACCTGCTCAGCGAAATTGAACAACTCTGCACACATGTTGCTGTGATGTCAGCCGGCAGCATCGTCGCACAGGGTTCGCTTGCAGAACTCAGGTCCCATGGACAGTCCAGATTGATTGCAAAAGTCGACGATGTCGATAAGAGCGTTGAGCTGCTTCAGGCGCAGGGCTTTGCGAAGATCAAGATTTCTGGGGATCAGCTAACTACTCCTGCCGATGCGGAGCTGGATGTCGCTGGCATCAACCAGCTGTTGGTGAAAAACAAGATCGGGGTTTCCGAGATTCGATTAGAGCACCCATCCCTCGAGGAATATTTTGTTGACCTAACCGGAGAGGGGTTTGAAGTTGTTCGCTAAATCCCTAGGTCTTTCCTTGATGCTTTCAGAGCTCAAAGTGATGTTCACCAGACGTCGCACCTGGGCGATGCTGTTTGCCATTGCCCTAATTCCGATACTTCTTGCAACCGCCGTTTATCTTTCTGCCGATCGCCTAGCTCCTGGCGAAGGACCGCCATTTCTAGATCGAGTTACCCAAAACGGTCTTTTCACTGGCTTCACAGCGATGCTTTTGGCTATGCCACTGTTTTTGCCATTGACCATCTCGGTGGTTGCCGGTGACACCATTGCCGGTGAGGCTGGGCTTGGAACCCTTCGATACTTGCTTATTGCTCCTGTTGGACGAGCCAGGCTCTTGGTGGTGAAGTACTTGGGAACAATCGCTTTCACTCTTGCCGGGACATTCACGCTGATGATTGCAGGCGCAATCATTGGCGCAATCTATTTCCCGGTTGGTCCGATCACATTGCTAAGTGGAGATGTGATTCAGATCCCAGAGGCGCTTTGGCGAATGGCACTGGTCGCCCTCTACACAACTGTTTCCATGATGGGGATGTTGGCGCTGGGGCTATTTATCTCAACGCTGACGACAATCCCAGTCGGAGCCATGACGGGTGTACTGATCGCAAGCGGAGTCAGCCAGATCCTGGATAACTTGCCGCAACTTTCCTGGCTCCACGAATGGCTCTTCACGCACTACTGGCTTGACTTTGCAGACATCCTTCGTCAACCGATGGAGCTCTCAAGTTTTGGCTCTAACCTGCTATTGCAGCTTGGATACATTGCATTTTTTGGTGCTCTTGCCTACGGAAGGTTCACCTCAAAGGACATCTTGAGCTAGTGCACTGTTACACTTGTCCGGTGTTATGGGCCTCTAGCTCAGTTGGTTAGAGCAACGGACTTTTAATCCGTGGGTCGTCGGTTCGAGTCCGACGGGGCCTACTAGAACCCTCGTCCTCCACGACGGGGGTTCTTTTATTTCTCTAGGAAAAATCTTCAACATTTGCTACCGAAAGTAGTTTTAATGTATTAGGTTAGTTAGTGTTGTAACTAACCAGCTAACTAAGGGAGCCAACATGGAGGATGCAAATCGTCCGATATTTCTCCAACTAGGAGAGCGCCTAGAAAACGAAATTATTTCTGGGCAACTTGCGGAGGACTCGGCAATCCCTTCGATCAATGAGCTTGCAGCCTTTTACCGGATCAATCCAGCAACCGCCCTTAAGGCGGTAAACCTGTTGGTTGAAAACGGGATCCTTTACAAAAAACGCGGGATTGGCATGTTTGTTGCCGTCGGTGCTCGCAAGCAACTGATTGAAATGCACCAAAAAACATTTGCAGGGGAATTTATTGATCCACTGCTAGCAGAAGGAAAAAAGATTGGCCTCTCCGTGGTCGAAATTATTCAAATGATAGAAAAGAGGAGCAACTAGTGAGCAAGATAATTGAGGTCTCAAACCTCAGTAAAAACTTCGGGAGCCTCAAGGCGCTAGACAAGGTGTCTTTTGCCATCGAACAAGATGGCATCTATGGACTCGTTGGGCGCAATGGCGCTGGTAAGACCACCTTGTTGGAAATCCTTACCAGCCAAACAATTGCCAGTGAGGGCGAGGTGACAATCCTCGGTCAGCATCCCTTTGAGAACAGCTACGTGATGAGCAATATAGCCTTCATAAAAGAGGCACAGCGCTACCCAGACAACATCCTCCCAAAGGTCAAAGACGTTCTTGGGGCCGCAGCTCTTATTTTCGAGAATTGGGACCAAGGCTTTGCAGATCAGCTGCTTGCAGATTTTCGCCTGGATCTAAAGCGCAAAGTTAGGAAGCTATCGAAGGGTCAAACTGCTGCATTAGGTGTGGTTATTGGTCTTGCATCGAGAGCGCCGGTCACGATCTTTGATGAGCCTTATTCAGGCATGGATCCGGTCGCAAGGCAGTTGTTTTACGATCGCCTGCTTGCCGACTATGCCGAAAACCCAAGAACCATCATCTTCTCCACTCACCTGGTGGATGAAGCCGCTGACCTTCTCGAGCACATCATTGTTCTTGAATCCGGTCGAGTCATTTTGGATGCTGCGACCGAAGATCTTCGCGGACAGGCTGCTGTAATTGAAGGCCCGATGGCCAAAGTCATGGGAGCCATTGAGAAGCTCGAAGTATTGGAACTTCAAGAAGTTGGCAGTTTCGGCAGGGCATTCGTGAATCAGATTTCACAGTCGCAAAGCTCCAAATTTGTTTCTGAGGGTTTGAACGTGCAGCCGATTTCGCTGCAGCAACTAATCATCAGCAAAACCAAACAGAATTCAAACCTTGAAATGGAGAGTGCAAAATGAGCACCCAGGTAACCGAAAAACCGCTTGCAACAAGATTGCTCCGAGTGATCAAAATGAATCTGTCTAATCCATGGCCCACCCTGATTACCCCGTGGTTGATCTTGGCCGTGCTGCTAACCACAGCCTTTTTCTTTGAGCTTTGGCTAACCTCGATTGGTGCCACCGGCGTATTTTTCGAGCCCGAGCAGTTTTTGATTATCTATCTTTTGGTTATTGCCAATCAGGTGTTCTTGAATCAATTTCCACTAGCTCTTAGCTATGGAGTCACAAGGCGAGATTTCTACCTTGGGACCGTTTTGTCTCTAACGTTCGTAGCATTCGCTTCAACTGTCGGCATCACCCTCGTCTCAATACTGAGAGGTGCAAATGACCTTACCGATCTGCTGAACGCGGCGGGAGCCAATTTCTCCGCACTCTTGGCGAGCGAGTTGCTTGCCGTGACATTGACCGCGCTGTATTTCCGTTTTAGAAACATTGGAATGGTTACATTCTTTGTCACAACTGGAACCTTGATGGCTGGGTCTCCATTTGTTGTGACCTATCTGGATCTATGGGACGAGCTTGAGCGCTTTGCCTTCTCGTCGTCTTGGGAGTTCGCTAGAACGGTTATCGGCTGGTCAGTTATCGCCCTGATGCTTCTTATTGGCTACGGACTAATTCGACGGGCAAACCCGCAACTGCGCTAAAAGGAATCCCTCAGAAAGGACTGATGCTGCGGGGCTACATTTTGCTAGGAAAATCAGCACTGTCAAATTGTGAACATTCGTGCAGGTAAATTGTTGCACTGCAGCTCAATCCAGCATGAGGTTCAAGGCTATTCTGGGTTAGAGCAAACAACCGCTACCAAAGAAGCTAGGGATAATTCTCATGGAAAAATATGTCCTTTCCATTGATCAGGGCACAACCAGCACAAGGGCAATAGTCTTTGATGAATCTGGTTCTGTGGTTTCAACAGGACAGCTCGAACACAAACAAATCATGACTCAACCTGGCTGGGTTGAACACGACCCACTGGAAATTTGGGGCAATACGCGCGAGGTGGTTGGAACTGCCCTTTCAAGAGCAAACATCACCCGTCACGACATAGCAGCTGTCGGCATAACCAACCAACGCGAGACCACGATCGTTTGGAACAAAACCACGGGTGAGCCAATCTACAATGCGATCGTCTGGCAAGACACTCGAACCCAAGGAATTGTTGATCGCCTTGCAGGATCCGAAGGTGTCGATCGACTTCGTAACAGGACCGGTCTCCCACTGGCCACGTTTTTCTCGGGCACAAAGATCACTTGGATTTTGGAGAATGTACCAGGAGCAAGGGAACTTGCAGAGGCTGGAGAATTACTTTTTGGCACACCTGATACCTGGCTGCTTTGGAATTTAACCGGTGGGATTGATGGTGGAGTTCACAAGACCGATGTAACCAATGCCAGCAGGACTCTGCTGATGGACCTCAGAACTTTGCAGTGGGATGAAGAATTAATTGCAGAATTTGGTATTCCACTTTCAATGCTTCCTGCCATCCACTCCTCTTCTGAAATTTTTGGGACCGTAAGCGGTCAAAGCTTGCTCAGAGATGTTCCAATTGCCGGAATCCTGGGGGATCAACAAGCGGCAACTTTTGGTCAAGCCGCTTTTTATAAAGGTCAGTCCAAGAACACTTATGGCACCGGAAACTTCTTGATCTTCAACACTGGAGAAGAGGTAGTTCTTTCCAAAAACGGATTGCTCACCACCTTGGCTTACAAACTCGGCGACGCGGCCCCGGTCTATGCCCTCGAAGGGTCGATTGCTGTCACTGGTTCTTTGATTCAGTGGTTGCGAGACAACCTTGGAATCATCGACTCGGCTTCAGAGGTCGAAGCGCTTGCTAATTCGGTTCAGGATAATGGCGGTTGCTATTTTGTTCCGGCATTCAGTGGGCTTTTTGCTCCTCATTGGAGGCCGGACGCCAGAGGCGTCTTGGTTGGACTCACTCGCTATATCAACAAGGGACACATTGCAAGAGCGGCACTTGAGGCAACCGCATTTCAAACCCGTGAGGTTCTCGATGCGCTGAATGCAGACTCAGGTCATGACCTCACCGAACTCAAGGTTGATGGCGGAATGATCAACAACAACACCCTGATGCAGTTCCAGGCTGACATTTTGGGAGTCCCAGTGATTCGGCCAGTAGTAGCCGAAACCACCGCCCTGGGTGCAGCCTATGCGGCAGGCTTAGCAGTTGGCTTCTGGAAGAATGTTGATCAACTCAGAGACCGCTGGCAAGAAGGTGCGCGTTGGGAACCGAAGATGGACTCTAGCGCGAGGACCGAGCAGCTTGGTCGTTGGAAAAAGGCAGTGACTAGAACTTTGGATTGGGTCTAAATCCTCAGTTTCTGTCTTCGGGATCCAATCCGGTTCGGTAGTTGGTGTTCAAAGAATTGATGGCTTGCATCTGATCTGCCGTCAGCTCAAAATCAAAAATATCAATATTCTCGCTGATTCGCTGGGTCGAATTTGATTTCGGAATCACGGCAACCCCGCGTTGGAAATGCCAACGAAGCACTACCTGGGCGGCAGACTTTGAATGGACTTGGGCAATTTGGTCTAGGAGCTCATTTCCTAGAATTTGGCCGCGAGCCAAAGGTGACCAAGCTTGGGTGAAGATTTGATTCTTATCGTGAAACTCCATTAGCTCACTTTGGTTCAACCAGGGGTGAAGCTCAACCTGGTTGAGAACCGGCATATGTTCTGCAACATTAATAATTTCCTGAAGGTGGTGGGAGTGGAAATTACTGACGCCGATGGATCTAATAAGGCCCTCGTTTTTCAACCTCTCCATGGCCCGCCAGGACTCCACATACAACAAACCCCTCTTAGGCGCCGGCCAGTGAATCAGGTATAGGTCAAGATAATCCAGGCCAAGTAGCTTCAGGCTTTTATCGAATGCTCGAAGAGTTGGCTCATAGCCAAGATCCTCAAGCCAAAATTTAGTGGTGACGAACACGTCTTCTCGCGGAACCGAAGAGTTCTTTATACCCTGACCAACTCCAGCTTCATTTTCATACATTGAAGCCGTATCAATAAGGCGATACCCGTTTTCAAGAGCATATTCAACCAGTGGCTGGACGACCTGGTCAGTGACCTTGTAGACACCAAGGCCCAGCTGAGGGAGCGAGTTGCCGTCCAGCAACTCTATGGTTGGGGACTTTGGTGAATTTGACATTTTTAACTCCATAGGAATGTGAGAAATGCTGGCCGACAACCGAAGTTGCCGGCCAGCATTTTGACTCTTCTAACTAATTAGCAAATTAGTTAGCTGCAGCCCAGCGCTTGACTAGTT
Source organism: Aquiluna sp. (assembly GCA_021741585.1). Lineage (GTDB taxonomy): Bacteria > Actinomycetota > Actinomycetes > Actinomycetales > Microbacteriaceae > Aquiluna. The sequence continues at coordinate 565,092 of JAIOXN010000001.1, forward strand.
CGTCGTAGTTCTGGGTTTCACCCATTGGCTTCTCGTTTGCAATTTTCGCAACCGGTGCACCTGGCTGATCAATCCAGTACTGCTCGTCCTGAACTGGGTTCATCTTGACCGCACAGTTAGCATCAGGGTTCGATGCTTCTAGGCGGATCATGACATCATCCTGTGCAGCTGCTAGCTCGTTCATTGCCTCTTGTGCAGTGAACTCGCCAGATGCAGCCTTGGAGATTGACTGCCACCATAGGTTAGAAATGGTTGGGTAGTCAGGGACGTTGGTACCAGTTGGAGACCATGCGATACGGTCTGGTGAACGGTAGAACTCGATTAGTCCACCATACTTGTACGCGTTGTCAGTGAAGTACTGAAGGTCAAGGGTTGACTGACGAATGAACGTCAGCGCCTTAGCCGACTTAGCAGCGTCAACGGTCTTCGAGGTTACAAACTGTGCGTAAAGCCATGCAGCAGCTCGTCTGTTCTCGTCAGCGTGGTTCATGAATGTCCATGATCCTACGTCCTGGTAGCCAAGCTTCTGGCCATCCTTCCAGTAGGTACCGTGTGGGCTTGGAGCCATGCGCCACTTCGGTGATCCATCGTCATTCATAACAGGTAGTGATGGGTCGGTAGCGGAAGCAGTAAATACTGTGTACCAGAAGATCTGCTGAGCAATTTCACCCTGACCTACTACACCTCCAGCCTCGCTGAAGTCCATTCCCTTTGCTGACTCAGGAGCGTAATCGAACCAGTCGAGGAACTTCTGAAGCGCGTAGACGGAAGCAGGTCCGTTTGTGTCGCCACCGCGGGCTACTGATGAACCAGCTGGGTGACATTCCTCAACGCGGATACCCCACTCGTCAACAGGAAGACCGTTAGGTGCTCCTGCGTCACCGTTACCGGCCATGGATAGCCAAGCGTCTGTGAAGCGCCACTGAAGTGATGGACCAGGCTGTGCGTAGTCCATGTGGCCATAGACCTTGTTGCCGTCAATGGTTCCATTGCCATTTACCTGTGTTGAGAAGAACTTGGCGATGTCCTCGTAGGCTGACCAGTTCACTGGAACGCCTAGGTCGTAGCCGTAGATGTCCTTGAACTGCTTCTGAATGTCAGGGTCGCTGAACCAGTCGTAACGGAACCAGTAAAGGTTCGCGAACTGCTGGTCAGGTAGCTGGTACAGAACGCCATCGGAACCAGTGGTGAAGCTTGTACCAATGTAGTCTTCGATGTCCAAACCAGGGTTTGTAATCGCTGAATCCTTCATTAGCTCGCCTACTGGGTAGATGTAGTCCCCACGCTGGTGAGTTCCGATTAGGTCGGAGTCATTGATGTAGCCATCGTAGATCGAGGTACGGGTCTTGATTTCAGTCTGGATTCTTTCAATTACGTCGCCCTCGCCGATGAGGTCATGCGTCACTGAGATTCCGGTTAGTTCCTTGAATGCCTTAGTCAAGACCTCTGACTCGTAGACATGTGGGTCGATGGTCTCTGACACAACGCTGATGTCAGATACACCAAGAGCTGCAGCCGCCTCAGCGAACCACTTCATCTCGGCAATTTTCTCATCGCGAGACAAGGCGCTGAGAGCAAACTCACCGTCGGCCCACTCTGCCGCAATTGCGTCTATGTCAGCTGGTGCAGTTCCACCCGATGAAGAGGATGTAGTCCCGCCAGAGGCACACCCGGTCAACAGCATTACCGCGGTGGCCGACATGGCCAAACCAGCGATGCCGAGTTGACGAACATTTCGTTTCAACATTTTTACCTTTCGCATTCCAGTTGGAGAGACCGATTTGGTCTCTCCAAGATTTCTAGAACCTGAGGAAACCCCCGAGCCCCAAAACGATGAACAAGTCTTGCTCATCGAATTCTTTATCCCCATTTCAAGATTCCCGCCGACATGACGAGAGCCGAGATGGCCCATACCGAGGTGTTGCTGTCCACGATCGCAAATGAGATCACCATCACAAGTGCGAATGAAACAATCGCTATGTAAACGCGCTCACTTCGATCTGTAACCACGCCCAAGAAGCCTTTTCGTCTAATCGGAGGTCGATAATGACCCCAGATGGTTAGTCCAGTAATCATCACTGCCACGCCAATGAATACATAGGCAATTGGTGCAGTCCAAGGAATCCAATCAAAAAGTTCAAACATTTCTATACCCGTCCTAACGCGAAGCCCTTGGCGATGTAATTTCTAACGAACCAGATAACAATCACGCCAGGAATAATGGTCATTACTCCTGCAGCCGAAAGTAGCGACCAGTCGAGCCCTGATGCCGAAATGGTTCGGGTCATCTGGGCCGCAATTGGCTTGGCCTGTGTTGCAGTAATGGTTCTGGCAATCAATAGCTCAACCCAGCTGAACATAAACAGGAAGAATGCGGTAACACCGATTCCGGAACGAATCATCGGGATGAATATGGTCAGGAAGAACCTTCCGAACCTATAGCCGTCGACTTCAGCAATTTCATCGAGCTGTTTTGGGACTCCCGACATAAAGCCCTCGAGTATCCAAACCGCGAGCGGAACGTTGAACAGCATGTGAGCGAGAGCGACCCCAAGCGGAGTGTCAAACAGGTTTGCTGCTTGGTAGAGCTGGAAAAAAGGTAGCAAGAACACAGCTGCCGGAGCCATTCGGTTTGTAAGCAACCAGAAGAACAAGTGCTTGTCTCCCGAGAAGGTATAGCGGCTAAATGCATATGCTGCCGGAAGGGCAACAAGCAAAGACAGCACGGTGTTCAACAAGGTGTAAGTGATTGAGTTCATATATGAACCGATCCAGCTTGGATCTTCAAAGAACTGTGCGTAACTGTTGAGCGAAATTTTGCTCGGGATTACCTCAAAGCTGGAAAGAATGTCCGCATTGTCACGAAGTGACATGGATACCAACCAGGCAACCGGCAGGGCCCAGACTGCCATAATCAGCCAGAACAGCCAGCTTCTAAGGTCGATTCTGAAGCGGGAGGTCTTTTTACCCGCTGCGGAAGTCGCAATCGTCGTTGTCATTTTAGAACCTTCTTAAGTTTCGAATTGACTGGTTTTTCTACTTTTTCCCTCGATTTGACCTTTTCCTTCGGAGTCACCCTGGTTGCGCCAGGGCGCTCGTCCAGAGTCAAAACCGTGAAGAACAAGAATGAGAAGATTTGGATGAACAAGAAATACATCAGCGAGAACGCTCCGGCCACGCCTATGTCGAACTGACCGATGGCGATCGTGGTGAGCAGGATACTCAGAGTCTGAGTTGATGATCCAGGACCTCCACCAGTGACCACAAATGGCTCGGTGTACATCATGAACGAGTCCATAAAGCGAAGCAAAAGAGCAATCATTAGCACTCGCTTGAGCTTTGGGAGCTCAACGAAGCGGAACACTGCCAGTGCCGACGCTCCATCAATTGCCGCCGCTTGGTAGTAAGCCTGAGGAATTGATCGCAATCCTGCATAGACCAGCAAGGTGACAAGTGGTGTCCAATGCCAGGTGTCCATGACCAAAATGGTTGCCCAGGCATCGAAGGTGGATTCGCTCAGGTTGTAGTCAGTGAACTTGTTCACCAAAACGCCACCCAAACCGATGTCGTTTCTAGTGAAAATTCTCCAGGTGGTTCCAACTACGTTCCAAGGAATAATCAACGGGATTGCAACAACCACCAAAGCAGCCGAGGCTTTCCAGCCAGATTTTGGCATCAGCCTCGCTAGGAAAATTCCAAGAGGAATCTGGATCAAGAGAATCTGCATCGAAAGAGTTACGTTTCTAGCGAAGGCGTCCTGAACGTTTGGGTCTGTTGCAACCCTCTTGAAGAAGTCGAGACCAACGAATAGGCGGTTGTCGGCGCCCTGAATATCCTGCAGCGAGTAGTTGGCAACGGCCATCAACGGGATGATCGCAGTGAAGGCAACAACGAAGACCACCGGTAGAACGAGGAACCAGGCTTTATTGTTTTTCTTTTTGGCATCCATGATTAGTTGCCCCCTTCACTGCTTGGTGAGACCGTTGAGACTGCCTTTTGGTTTGTGTCGTAGACAAATGCACGCTCAGAGTCGAAGCTGAAGTTGGCTTTCCCGCCTACTTGAGCCTCATAACTTTCCTCGGTCTTTGCGATGAATTTGAAATCGTCCTTGCTCAAATGCACAAGCTTGAAGACCCCACGGTCCTCGATGCGATCGACCTTGAACTCAAGACCTGATTTTGCGCTTGGAATCAGAAACTCTGGTCTTACTCCGAAGCGGTAGCTGCCGTTGAGACCCTCCTTGGCGGCCTTTCCAATTTCCATACCGTTGTGGGTAAGGATTGACGATTTGGCTTCAACATCTAGAAAGTTCATTCCAGGCGAACCAATGAAGTACCCTACAAACTCATGCTGAGGCTCCAGGAACAAAGACTCAGCGGTACCATCTTGAACCAAGCTTCCCTTGTTCATAACAAGCACCTCATCGGCAAATGTGAGAGCCTCGGTTTGGTCGTGAGTCACATAGACAACCGTGACTCCGGTAGCTAAGTGCAACCGCTTCAGGCGATTACGCAATGTCCACTTGAAGTTCTGGTCAATAACTGTAAGTGGCTCATCAAACAAGATCGCTGACACATCCTCGCGAACCAAGCCGCGACCAAGGCTAACTATCTGTTGTAAGTCGGAGCGCAATTTGGCTGGCTTGCGATCAAGATCGTCCTCGAGACCCAACAGTCCGGCAATCTCTTCAACTCTCGCCGCAATTGCCTCTTTGCCGAGCTTGCGGTTCTTTAGTGGGAATTCAAGATTCTTACGCACTGTCATGGTGTCGTAGAGAACCGGGAACTGGAACACCTGAGCAATGTTGCGATCATCGGTGATCACATTGGTGACATCTTTACCGTCAATGAATACTTTTCCATGTGATGGTTTTAGCAATCCAGAGATGATGTTCAACAAAGTTGTTTTGCCGCAACCACTTGGGCCGAGCAAGGCGTATGCCTTGCCGTCCTCGAAGGTCATGGAAATTGGGTTTAGGGCAAAGGTCTTGCCGCCGTCGTACGAGTGGGCTAAGCCCTCTAGTCGAATCTCAGCCACTTAGTTCACCGATCCTTTCGGGAAGAATATTGACTTGCCGGTATTGACATCGAAGCCATACAAATCGTCGGGATTGAAATAGCCCTTGAGTCTCTGGTCGAGCTCAAAGGTTTCAGTACCTTCAACCTCGATGACGATTTCCTGGCCCGTTTCAAACTTGACGTGCACAAATGTTGAGCTTCCGGTGACCTCCGCCAGCTGTACCTCGGCAGAAAACTCAATCGAATTAGAACCGGTCGGCTGCAAAGTAATCTTGCCCGGCTGGATTCCAAGAGTGAAGTTAGAAATCTCTTTGCCGATAATCTCAGGTCTTTCCAATTGGAACTCTTTGTTGGCAAATATCGCGCGCTGGTTGGAATAACTAGAAGGCAGCAGGTTGATCGGTGGGTCAGCCATTGCCTTGGCCGCGGCCACATTTACCGGCTGCTTGTAGATATCTAGCGCCTTACCGGCCTGAATTATCCTGCCCTCGCTCATGACAAACGAATTGGTGGCAAAATCTAGCGCCTCGGAAGGCTCAGCGGTTGAGTAAATAACGATGGCATTTTCTTCCGAGAAAATGCTTTGCAGCTCTGCGCGGAGTTGCTCGCGCAATTTATAGTCCAGGTTTGCCAGAGGCTCGTCCAGCAGGACAATGTCTGACTTTCTAGCCAAAGCCCTGGCGATTGCAACACGCTGCTGCTGACCACCCGAGAGCTCAGATGGCTTGCGCTTTAGAAAAGGAGACAGGCCAAGCAGCTTGGCCATCTCCTCCACGCGTGCAGCAATTTCTTCCTTGCTGTGCTTGACCTTGTCCACCTTCAATGGCGAGGCAATGTTCTCAAAAACTGTCAGCGAAGGATAGTTGATGAACTGCTGATATACGAAGGCGACCGAGCGATCCTTCACGGCCACATTGGAGATATCGGCCCCATCTAGGGCTATGGATCCACTGGAGGGCTTAACTAGACCTGCAATGAGCCGCATCAGAGTGGTCTTACCGGAAAGGGTTGGGCCAACTAATAGGTTGATTCCACTGGACATCGTTGCCGAAATGTCATACATGACATCTTCGGCACCATCGTGCAGGGCAATGTTCTTCAGTTCAAGCGTGCTCATGCCGCCACACCTTTCTCGATTTGAATGTTGTCGATTTCCGCAGACATTTCTTCGGCTGTCCAGCCCAACTTTTTGCCGACGATTCCGGCTAGCTCTACCAACATTTGACGGTTAACCTCTCCCGTGAAAGCAAGACTTGTCCTTCTGTGAACAATGTCCGAGAGATGAAGCACGAACTCGTTCTCCACCAGAAATTCAATTTCAGTTTTTGAATAGGCGGGAGTGTGAATCAAGGCAGTATCTAGCTTGTTGTCCTGGATATAAGCTATGACCTTTGTGGCCAAGGTTCCGTAACGATTTAGTAGCTGAATTGTTCGTTCAACATCTAGCCCGGCGCCATTTTGTTCTGCCCACTTAAGCTGCATTTGCTTGGATTCGGGGAAGTTCAGACCGCCTCCGATTGCCAGATCAACAGTTGAGACCTTGCGCTCTTGTCCCAAAAGCTTTAAGACCTCAGAACTTAGGTGTTCACCCAAGGCCCTGAATGTGGTCCACTTTCCTCCAACCAGGCTCAGCCAAGGGATACCGGCGTCATCTGAGGTTCGAACAATTCTGTAATCCCTTGAGACAAATCCAGGTAGTAGGTCATCGGATTTAGGCAATGGGCGCACTCCGGAAAAACGGAAGATGATTTGGGACCTATTGACTTCAATGTCAGGAAAAATGTATTTCACTAGATCGAAGAAGTAGTCAACCTCTGGTTCGGTGCAGACCGCAGGTTCTGACATGTCGTGTGGAATATCTGTGGTTCCCAAGAGCACCTTGCCCAAAAGCGGGTACATCAAGACGATTCTGCCGTCGCTGTTTTCAAAGAAAATTTCGCGGTTATCGCAGGCCTCAAATAGCGCCTTATTCTCAAGGACAATATGCGAACCCTTGGTTCCTGCCATGTACTGTGTTTTCACTCCGAGAGCTTCATTGGTGAGATCGGTCCATGGCCCCGAGGTGTTGACCACTACATCTGCACGAATTGGAAATTCTTTACCAGTTATTGAGTCACGCAGAATTACCTGGCCATCACTCATGCCAACCGCGGCCAAATAGTTTGCTGATCTTGCATTTGGGCCGGCTGCAAGTGCATCCTTCAAAGCGTCAAGAGCTAAACGTTCTGGTGACTCCATGGCTGCATCAAAGTAGGTTGCGGTAAACGCAACATTCTTGTTTAGTTCCGGAAACAGCTTCATCGACTTCTTTTTGCCAAAGAATTCATGTCTTGGCATTCTGCCGCCATTACGACCGAAGAAGTCGTACATGGTTAGTCCGACCTTGATCAAAATTGCACCGCGCTCTTTTGGCTTGCCCTGGGTGTGGCGAAGGATCCTCAATGGAGCGGAAAGAATTCCGGAAAACAAAGTAAAGATTGGCATGGTGGTCTGCAGAGGCTTTACATAGTGTGGTGCGGATGCCAGCAGTCGGTTTCTCTCCTGAAGGGATTCCTTTACAAGACGAAACTCGCCGTTTTCAAGGTACCTAACGCCACCGTGAACCATGTGAGACGAGGCGGCAGATGCGCCTGAGCAATAGTCTTCTTTTTCAACTAGAACTGCCTTGATTCCCTGAAGGGCTAGATCTCTGAAGGTTGCAATTCCATTGATGCCGCCACCAATGATTAGCACCTGCGCAGTTGGGTCATTCTGAATTGCACTCAGCCTGCTGACACCTTTGCTGCTCGAGCTTCTTTGCTCCACGTGACAATTTCCTCTCAGGTACTTCTTGCTCCCTGGAATCTATGGGGAGTTTTCAAATGGTGAAATAAAAACCGATGCTTTTGCACATTCGTGCAATACTTTCGTTATGTTTCAGGAAATCGATGATCGATCAAAACTCAAACTCTCACTGAAGGCTGCACAGCTTTATTACTTGCAGGATTTGACCATGGAGTACATTGGCAAAGAGCTGAATGTGTCTCGCTCATCCGTCTCTCGCTTGTTACAAATGGCAAGAGATCGTGGCATCGTTGAAATTAAGGTCAATACCCCAGACGATGCTCCAAGACGAATCGCTAGCCAACTGAAAGACAAATATGGGGTAAGTGCGCACCTGGTACCGGTGGCCGAAACTACCTCCCACGTTGAGCGACTTGATCGAGTTGCACTTAGCGCTGCACGAATGCTTCCCGGTTTCTTTAGCACCAGAATGACGATGGGAATCGCCTGGGGTTCAACAATTACCGCGGTGAGCCGCAACCTAACTCGCAGACATGTTGGTGAGTCCAGGATTGTTCAGCTCAATGGTGCCGGTAATGACCACACCACCGGTGTTATCTATTCAGGTGAAATTCTAAGAAGGTTTGGAGAAGCCTTCGGTTCAGTGGTTGAACAATTTCCAGTTCCAGCATTCTTCGACGACCCAGCCGCTAAAAAAATCCTTTGGAAAGAGATGAGTATCAAGAGAATCCTTGATATCCAAGGCTCTTTGGATGTCGCACTATTCGGTCTCGGAGCACTCCATGCTGAAGTTCCTAGCCACGTATATGCCGCCGGATATTTGAATCAAGATGACCTTGACGGTCTAAATAAGGATCGAGTAGTCGGCGATGTTGCGACTGTGTTTTTCCGTGAGGATGGCTCTTGGGAAGATGTTGCACTAAATCAAAGGTCAAGCGGTCTAGACCTAGATATCCTGAAAAGGGCACCGAGAAGAATTTGTGTTGTGGCAGGTACAGCAAGACTTCAAAGCCTTCACGGCGCTCTGGCCGGAAACTTAATCACGGATTTGATTATTGACGACGAAACAGCCAAGGCGCTTCTATCGGAAGCCAGCGAAAACTGATTTTTCAATCTGCCAGTAGTCGGACAATCCCGCATTTCACTGAGACTAAACCTTTTTCACCACCGAGGATTTGAGCATCATCTGGCCAAAGCCATCCACCTTGGCATCGATGTCGTGGCCATCCCCCGCATTCACCAGGCGAATATTCTTTACCTTGGTGCCGACCTTGATCGAGTTTGAGAAACCTTTGACCTTGAGGTCTTTAGTAATGGTGACCGTGTCACCATCCTGCAGGATGTTTCCTGCAGAATCTTTGACCACAACGGTGTCTGATTCGATCTGCTCCTTAGGGTCCCACTCATGAGCGCACTCCGGGCAGACTAGTAAATCGCCCATTTCGTAGCTATAGGCAGATTCACACAAAGGGCAAGGTGGCAATGTTTCGCTCATTTACTTACCCTACGCCCTATCATCAGAGGATGAGCCAGCCTAAATGCCGCGTTATCGCAATCTTCCAACCAAACACTGAGTCTTATGAGGAAGTAAAGCACCTGCTTCTTGAGATCACTCCCTTGGTCTATCTAGAACCGGGCTGCGAGGAATACGACCTTCACGAGACTGTCGACGGCCGCCTGATTCAAATCGAAACTTGGACCACCAGAGAGCTCTGGGTTAGCCACGGCGATCAGGATAATGTTGCAAGGATTCGAGCTGGAATCGCTGGAAAGCTCGAACAAGATGTTGAAGTAATCGAGATGTACGCAGCCAGCTAACTCAAGCGTTAGCGGTTATTTCTTTTCTTTGGTGAAACCACTGCATCCAAATAACTAGCGAAAGCCATGCCACCTGCATAAAAGCGACTACTCGCTCGGACAGGCCAACCATTGGTTGACCGGGTTCTAGCCACGTGAACAAGAACCAGAGTGTTGTGACTGTCAGAACTAAAGTCGCGGGGATTACGCCAACCGGCCTCAGGCTCCAGTGATATCTGCGATCAAATCGCATTCCCAGGATTGGCCAAGCCGAGAACAACACAAAGGCAACAGTCGCATACAAAACATGTGTTGGTGAGCTGCTTGTTTGAGAAGGAGTTGAGTAAATCGTGAACCCATATGTTGCAAGCCCGGCAACCACCAATGCCAAACGCCCTGGAAGACTGACGCTCTTGGCGCTCCAAGCACCAATCAAGGTGAGGGTTCCTCCCAGAATGAAGAAACTCGATTGAATCCATTTCACAGGAGAGTCATCGGCAGCTAGATCGCTAATGGTTTTTGAAATTGGGTCATAACCATCCACCAGGGAACCAGAAACCGCCCAACCCATGATGTTCTGGATTGGACCAAGAGTTGCGGCAATAATTGCCCAAATACCGATTAGCTGCATGATTTACCTCAATAACGCTAAACCATCTATGAAACAAATTGTTGAACAATGGCATCGTCTTGCCCGTCGGGATAAACTTGCACAACCGCAGGCCTGCGAATCCCCCTGAAAATTGGAGTCTTTTTGCATTTGCATGAGTGGAAGAGCGTGCCATTGGCACCGCGAGCGGCCGAACTTCTCAAAGCTCTCTCAGAGCGCGTTGTAATCGCCGATGGCGCCATGGGCACCATGCTTCAAGATCGCAAGCCAACTATGGAAGATTTCCAAAACCATGAGGGCTGCAACGAGATTCTCAATGTCACAAGACCCGACATCATCCTGGATGTCCACAATGCATATTTTGAAACCGGCATCGACTGCATTGAAACCAATACTTTTGGCGCCAACTGGTCAAATCTTTCCGACTACGGAATTGAAGATCGAATCGAAGAACTTGCTCGCGAGGGCGCAAAGCTCGGTCGCCAGAGCGCAGACTCCTTCACTGAAAAAGACTCCAAAACTCGTTGGGTTTTGGGTTCGATGGGCCCTGGAACAAAACTTCCATCCCTTGGTCACACCAGCTACCAGAACCTAAAAGACACCTTTGCCTTGCAGGCAAAAGGCCTGATCGCGGGTGGTGCCGACGCCTTCTTGGTTGAGACCTCACAGGATCTTTTGCAGACCAAGGCTGCCATTAATGGTTGCAAGCAAGCCGTGGTTGATGCAGGTATCCGCATTCCAATCTTTGCCGAAGTAACTGTCGAGACCACCGGAACAATGTTGATGGGATCGGAGATTGGTGCGGCGCTGACAGCCCTTGAGCCGCTTGGAATCGACATGATCGGGTTGAACTGTGCAACCGGTCCTGCGGAAATGAGTGAGCACCTCAGAGAGCTCTCCAAGCACTCACAGATTCCAGTGATGGTAATGCCAAATGCTGGTCTTCCAATTCTCTCCGGTGATGGCGCCTATTACCCACTTGGGCCAGACGAGCTTGCAACCGCGCACGAGCAGTTTGTGAAAGAGTTTGGGCTGTCTTTGGTTGGTGGCTGCTGTGGCACAACCCCAGCCCACCTCAAGGCAGTGGTTGACCGAATCGGTGGAACCAAGGTTCTAAATCGCAAGACCGAAATTGAACCCGGTGTTGCATCGCTTTATCAGCATGTGCCACTAAGCCAGGACAAGGCATATCTTGCAATCGGCGAGCGCACCAACGCGAATGGTTCAAAGGCTTTCCGAGAAGCACTTTTAGCTGAAAACTGGGATGACTGCGTGGATATCGCTCGCAAGCAGGTGCGCGATGGCGCTCACCTGCTAGATGTATCGGTTGATTATGTTGGTCGCGATGGCGTCAGGGACATGAAGGAAATCGTTTCAAGATTTGCCTCCGCCTCAACCTTGCCATTGGTGATTGACTCAACAGAACCAGAAGTGCTTCAAGCGGCTCTTGAGTTGATTGGCGGCAGACCTGTTATCAACTCTGTGAACTTTGAAGATGGGGATGGCCCCACCTCTCGGTTTGCAAGAATCATGCCTTTGGTCAAAGAGCATGGAACTGCGGTAGTTGCTCTGACGATCGATGAAGAGGGTCAGGCTCGCACCAAAGACCACAAAGTGAAGATTGCTTCTCGCCTGATCGACACTTTGGTTCAAGACTGGGGCCTTAGGGTCTCAGACATCATTGTGGATGCCCTAACCTTCCCGATTGCCACCGGCCAAGAAGAAACCCGCAGGGATGGAATTGAAACCATCGAGGCGATCAGAGAAATTAATCGCCTTTACCCGGGTGTCCACACCACCCTCGGTGTTTCGAATGTTTCGTTTGGGCTTAATCCAGTTTCAAGATCTGTCTTGAACTCCGTTTTCCTGCATGAGGCAAGCGAAGCTGGTCTTGACTCGGCAATCATTGACGCTGCAAAGATTGTTCCCCTGGCCTCCATCCCAGAGGAGCAAAAGCAGGTCGCACTTGATTTGATTTATGACCGCCGCGAATACGACTCGGATGGCAACATCACCTACGACCCGCTAGAGCGCATGCTAGATCTTTTTGCTGGCGTGAACTCCGGAGCGTTGAAGGATGCCAGGGCTGCAGAGATGGCTGCACTAAGCGTCACTGAGCGACTTGAACGCAGAATCATTGATGGCGAATCAAAGGGTCTTGAGCAGGATCTAGATGATGCTCGGGCTGATGGTGTTTCGGCACTAGATATCATCAACAATCACCTTTTGGCAGGCATGAAGATTGTTGGAGAGCGCTTTGGCAAGGGCGAAATGCAGTTGCCTTTTGTGTTGCAATCTGCGGAGGTTATGAAGGCAGCAGTTGCACTTTTAGAACCACACATGGAAAAGAGCACCGAAGCCGGCAAGGGCACAATCGTGCTGGCAACGGTTCGCGGCGATGTCCACGACATCGGCAAGAACTTGGTTGACATCATCCTCACCAACAACGGCTATAAAGTCATCAACATCGGCATCAAGCAGCCGATCAACGAAATCATTGCCGCAGCACAAGAACACAATGCCGATGTGATTGGCCTCAGTGGCCTATTGGTGAAATCGACTCTTGTGATGAAGGAAAACCTTGAAGAGCTTTCCACCAGAGGTCTTGCCAAAAAGTGGCCAATCATTCTCGGTGGTGCAGCACTAACCAGAGCATTTGTTGAAGATGACCTCGCCGGTCAATTCGACGGAGTCGTTCGCTACGCCAAAGATGCCTTTGAAGGACTTGCCCTCATGGAGCCTTTGGTTGCAATTTCGAGGGGCGCAGATCCCGACTCGGTTGGCTTGCCGGCATTGAGGAAGCGCATTCACGCCAAAACTACGCTCACTCTCACAGAGCCAGAGGATCTTCCAAGTCGAAGCGATGTATTAAGCGATAACCCGATTCCAACCCCGCCTTTCTGGGGCACCAGGCTGGTCAAGGGCATCAAGCTTGCCGACTACGCCAGCTTCTTGGATGAGCGAGCCACTTTCATGGGACAGTGGGGCCTCAAGCCTTCTCGCGCCGAAGACGGCGCGAGCTACCAAGAGTTGGTGGACACAGAAGGTCGCCCAAGACTCCGTTATTGGTTAGACCGAATTCTGGCCGAAGGCATGCTTGATGCCTCGGTTGTTTACGGTTACTTCCCCGTTTACTCAGAGGGCAACGATGTCGTAGTTTTGGGCCACGGCGATGACCCAAATGGAGCAATTGGCAAACCAGGACTTTTGGCACCGGATGGCGGCTCTGGAACTCTTGGCGAAGAGCGATTGAGATTCACTTTCCCAAGGCAAAGACGAGACCGTCACCTCTGTCTGGCAGATTTTGTGAAGGGCAAAGAAACTGGCCAAATAGACGTTATGCCGGTCCAGCTGGTCACGGCAGGTAGTGCGGTTGATTCTGTAACCGCGAAGCTCTTCAAAGAAAATGCATATCGCGAATATATGGAACTCAATGGCCTTGCGATGCAGCTAACAGAATCGCTGGCAGAGTACTGGCACTCGAGAATCAGAGCCGAGCTTGGCTTTGAGAGTGAAGATCCGAGTGAACTTGATGGCTTCTTTGATCTCAAATATCGAGGAGCCAGGTTCTCACTTGGATATCCTGCCTGCCCAGAAATGGAAGATCGCAAAAAGGTTGTCGAACTTCTGAAGCCTGAGAGATTAGGCATCGTGCTCTCAGAGGAGCTTCAGCTCCACCCTGAGCAATCAACCGATGCATTTGTCTTCCACCACCCGGAAGCCAAGTACTTCTCGGTCTAGATTTTTGCTCTTCTGAGGATTGCAAGGATGGGTTGGCCCACTGCCAAAATAACCACCGCCGTGGATATGGCGCGGACCGTATCCCAGGTAAGTGTCGAGGTTGCGAGACTGTAAAAGAAAAAGCTACCTAAATTTTCAATCAGTGAAGCATCTGGTGAATAGGAAATGCTGGTTTGTGGTCCAACCGCAAATGGCCAAAACCAGAGATTCATGATCAACCCAAACCCATAGCTTGCAATAAGTGCATAACTAGCTAATCCAAAGACTTCAGACCTGCGAGTTTTCGAAGATCTAGCAGAACCTAAGCCAGCAAGTGCACCAACCCAGCCAACAGAGATCATTTGGAAAGAGGTCCAGGGCCCTATCCCCCCAAAAAACAGTGAACTGGCTGCGATTGAAAGGATCCCCAAGAGCAAGCCATAGCGGACTCCAAATGCCCTGCCGCCTAAAATCACGACAACAAAAACCAACTCGAAGCCGCCAATGCCTGAGGTTGCAATCCTGGTACCGGCAGCAAGTCCTGCGAGAGTAGCAAGCATCGCCAGCTGCTTAGGGCCCGAAATCGCACCTTCCAGAACTAACCCAATCACCACAATAAGTAATGGCAGAAGGGCAACCGCTAGGACCGGTGCCGCTAGCTCGGCGGCTTCGGGAAGTGCAGGGGCGAACAGTGGCCACGAGAAGGCTGCCAATGCAATCAGTGAGCTAAGTGCCAAAATACCGTTTTGCCAGCTGAAAACTCTCTTCACTTTGCCACCTCAACGAGGCAGAGCATTTGGTCTCTAATTTCAAAGTGGGTGCTCGCCAGAGAATTTGCAAACTCCCTGTCGTGGGTGGCAAAGGCAATCGCGGTTCCAGTTTCCAGCACGCAGTGCAAAATCTCCTGGGCAGTTTCGCGAAGCTCTGAATCAAAACCTTTAACCGGCTCATCAATCAGCAGCAATTTTGGTTTGTGACTGAGCTGCATTGCGCAACCAAGAGCGAGTTTCTGACCAGCGGAAAGGTCCCTTGGGTGTAGATCCAACAGCGGGCCACATTCCGGGATAAAAGATTCGAGAGTTTTTTGAGTGAAGCCCTGCGTTACCTTTGCAATTTGATCGGCACGTTCCAACTCTTCACGAAGACTTTGGCAGACAAAAAAATCTTCAACCACCTCAGGGATCATCGAGACTTGGTCTGGTTTCTGGCTCTTCGAAATTGCTCGCAGCAACGAGGTTTTTCCAGCTCCGTTCTTCCCGAGAATCGCCGTGGCTGTCCCGGGTTGAAGCTGTAACTTCACATCTTGGATGAGTGTCGTTTTGGCAGCGGTTATCGCTTTGGTTTCAAAAATGATTTCTTCGCTGGCCTCAAATGACTCGGGAATAGCCTCAAAGATTTGTCCTGAGATTGATTTGGCATCTTTAGAGGAGCTGCTATCGAGGTCAAGTTCTAGATATCCAGCCGGAATTGCAGAGAACTGGTGCTCAGCGATTACGACCGCCTTCCCAGCTGCGAGCAGGACTTGAATGATTGTTCCCAGCTCGGCCTGAGCGGTCTTATCAAGGGATGCAAAAGGTTCATCTAGAAGATAGACAAGGTGTTGCTGAGAAAGAATCTTCGCTAGCCAAACCTGGACCGCCTCGCCCTCGCTAAGAGTTGAAATCGGCAGGTCGAGCTTGCGAGAAAGACCAAACGGTAGATTCTCAGTTTTTCCCAATTCATCCGAGACCACAAATCCAAAAAGCAGGTCTCTTGGGTTTTGCGGCAAGTATCCAACCTGCATTGGAGCGGGAATCTCACCTAAGAATTCCCTACCCCTAAATTCCTTGATGATCCCTGCAAGTGCCTCCAGAGTTCCAGTTTTACCTGTTCCTGTTTTGCCCTTTAGTACTAGTAGTTCGCCGGCTTTGAGTTCGACATTCACAGGCTTGTGACTAGCGCCAACAGGAAGGAAGTCTGCGAGTTTTGGGAGGGCTCGGGACTTTGGTGTGGACTCCAAAAAGAGTCGTAGTGCAATTGAATTTGCCCTTGCGATGGCGATTTCAAAAATTGGAACTACATACCTGCTCCGCTTTTCGCCACGAAGTCTCATGGCAAAAGAAACTCGTTTGGCAGCCTCAAGGAAACCGGGTAGTTGAACAAGTGCGATTGCGAGCGCCGAAACCAAATTGGCACCAAACCTAAGTTTTTTTGCGAATCCGATTAGTCGGGCTGGATTTACCCAACTGGAGGCCAAGGCAAACACAAGAATTACCAAAGCAAAAGGCAGGGCGAGGTTGATGCTCGAAACAATTCCACTGATAGTTACCGACCCAAACAGAGTGATGTGCGAAAAGGGGCCGGAGAGTCTGAGTTGTGGGATTTCGAACAGAACATCAGACCCATAAGCGGCGGTACCAAAAACCATCGAGTAAATAACCCGAAGCAAGACAAACCCGAGCGCCAAGAAAAACGCTAGAAGGAACCTGCTTCTAAGCCTTGGCATTAGCTTCGATCAGGATTTGGCAATTCACCTGCGGTTGAGAAGATCAAGCCAATGCTCTGACCCTTAGTTAGCTGCAGGGTTCCAACACCTTCGGTTGCATAATCCCAACCAAGTTCTGCATCGGTGATACTCCAAAGTGCCCAGTAAGCAAATGCCGGTGACATATCGGCACAACTCTCAAGATATGGGTCTTCACCCTCTACTGTGAACGCCTCGGTTTCAGATGGAAGGCCATTCACGCGGCAGACCACAGCATCTCCATAGGTTGCTGTTCCGACAGTTCTCACACCTGCCTGAGCTAGAACCTCAGAGGCCGGTGCGGTCTCTCCATCAATAGACACACAGGTATCGATCTTGTCCGAATTCAAAATATCAAAATCGACCACTACGCGGATTCCATCGCAATCGTCGCCCGACTGTGTAGTTTCCTCCTGCGCAACCGAGCAACCTGCCAAAAGAAAAGTTATTGAAGCTAGCAGGGCAAATTTACGCATTGGGATCCTTGTCGATGAATTACCTAGTCTACTTTTAGCATGGTTGCCTGATTGAGTTGTTACTTGAAATAACAATGACTGGAATTGGGTTAGGAATCAGATGACACTTGCAGACAAAAGAATCTTGGTTATCGGCGGCTCCGGAGTATTGGGGGCTGAACTCGTTCGACAGCTAAGGGCAAAGGGCGCAACAGTACTTGCAAGCGCGACCTCAAACGAAACTGCCGCAAAGATTCCACATGGCGCAGAAGTGCGGCTGATCTGTGACTTCAAGAGCACTGAGAGCATTCAGACTCTGTCGGATTATCTCAATGCCGCAACTCAATTTGATGGCATCATCAATGCTGCCGGCGTGGTGGCATTTGGTCCTGCCGCAGAACTAACAATAGAGACCTTGAACACCCTTATGGCCGTGAATGCCTCCGGGCCTATCCAGTTGATTTCAAGTCTCCACCCAGTACTAAAAACTTCGGCTGAAGCCGGGCGGGAGCCCTTCGTGTTGAACATCACCGGAGTAGTCGCAGAGCAGCCAATGCAAGGACTGGCTGCTTACTCTGCGTCAAAAACTGCGATCGACGGTTTCTTCAATGCGATCACAAGAGAGTGGCGAAGAGACGGGATCAAGGTCATTTCCACCTACCCTGGCCACACCGAGACCGGCCTGGCGTCACGTGCCATTGAAGGTACGGCACCGAACTTCCCACAGGGAATGACTCCAGAGCACGTGGTGGAAAGGCTAATTGTTGCGATTGAAAATTCCGAGGCTGCTGTTCCTGCCTCCGGTTTCTAGCAACAGCCAATGCGGCAATTAGATAGGTTTTACTCCCCAGCTGAAACCAAAACTTTCACCGGTAGCAAGCACCTCTAGCCCTTGGCCATTATTAAAAGCATCTGCAGAGCAAGTTTGGGGTTCGATGGCAATGGCCGGCCCTAACCCGGACTCCCAGGCGAAATTCTCTGCCGTGTAAATCATCAGGTATTTTGCGCCTTCTTGCCAGAGGTCAAAGCCTGAACCATCGGCGTAGGTCAGAGTCGCTTTCGAGCGACCACTTACTTCTTCAAGCTCAATAAATTGATTATCAAGCGAAAGGTCTTCTATCAAGATCGGCATGTCTGAATCCAGTCCAACTGACTGAATCGGGCCATATGAAACGGGAATCAAATCCGGTTCTTGGCGCGCTACTCTGCTTGCCTTAACCAGAATTCGTGAGCCTGCAGGCGCATCAAAATATGGGTGAGCGCCCAGTCCAATTGGAGCAGCTGATCCCGAAAGATTCTTCGCGGTGTGCCGCACTTCCAATCCTGTCTGACCGATTTTGTAGGTAGTTGTGATCTCGAATTTCCAGGGGAAATAGGCCTGTGGCTGAAGAATTGTTCTCAGCGTTACAGCTTCCTGAGATTGAAAGCTGACTTCTGCCTTTGTGTTAGACATAAGTCCGTGAAGTGCGTTGCCACGCTCCTCATTGATAGGCAGCTGGTACTCGACCCCCTCGAAAACATATTTTCCCCGTCGAATTCGATTTGGCCAGGGTGCCAAAAGTTCACCTGCATAATTTTTTTGGCCGAGCATTACCCTCGGCATTACAGTGTGATCGCCCAGCTTTAGAGCCACCAAAGCTTGGCCCTGCAGGGACAAAATGGCCTCAGAATTTTCAAACGAGATTCTTATCGCGTCTTGCTGAAAGGCCGCCACGGGGATTGACTGGGATGATTTCATTCAATAACTGTAATTCCCCTCTAGAACAAAACTCGAAAGGAAATGAACCTAAAAATCCACCCAAATAGTGAGGTTATGGCATACTTGTCCCATCTTCCTTGGGAGATCACTCAGTTGCTATTAATTCCGGTTCGCCTTGGCGCACCCAATTAGCAACAAGAGTTAGAAGGACCCAAGTGACAAAGCCACCACTACATCACCACCTAAGTGATGGTCGCGACCTCTTCTATTTTGATGATGCAAATTCGAGTCTCACTGATGACCGAGCTGCTGACACTCGCGATGCCATGGAACGCCCCACCACCTCTGAATTGCGATTTGACCCCCTGACTTCGGAGTGGATTACTGTCGCCTCACACCGCCAGACCAGAGCATTTTTGCCTCCTGCCAATGCTTGCCCACTTTGCCCAACAAGCAGCGAGAACCTCTCGGAAATCCCAGATAACTTTGATGTCGCGGTCTTTGAAAATAAAGGTCCGGCTTTCGGGCCATCAATCGGAGAAATTGAAGTTCCAAACGGTTCGCCTTTTGGTTTTTCAACTCAAGCGTTTGGAAGATGCGAAGTCGTGGTCTTCTCCCCCGAACACCAAGGTTCGCTTGGCTCGATGCCGATGACAAGAATTCGAACTGTTATTGAGGCCTGGATTCAAAGAACTAAGGCGCTGTATTCCCTAGCCGGTGTTGTTCAGGTATTTCCATTTGAGAACCGCGGGGAGGAAATCGGCGTTACCCTGCACCACCCGCACGGACAGATCTACTCTTATCCATTTGTTACCCCGAGAACCCAGAAGCTTTCAAAGAGCATTGAGAAGCGTGGCCCAAAATTCTTCTTTGACCTATTCGAGTTTGAATCCAAGTCGGAAAGAGTGGTTTTGGAGAGCGAGCACTTTGTAGCCTTTGTGCCTTTTGCAGCAAGATGGCCAATTGAGATACACGCCCTACCTAAACGTCATATCCAGGACCTCTCCGATCTAACAAGTGAGGAAGCAGATGACCTTGCTGGTTTCTACCAAAAGTTGCTTCGCGGTGTTGATGCACTCTACGACTCACCTACTCCATACATTTCAGCTTGGCATCAAGCTCCAAAGGTCGAGAATCGAAAAGATTACAGACTCATGCTTCAAATCACTTCTCCAAGAAGAGCCGAAGATAAATTGAAATATCTGGCCGGTTCAGAATCCGCCATGGGTGCTTTCGTTGGAGACGTGGCACCAGAAGTGGTTGCAGAACGCTTACGTGAGGTAATCAATTGAGCCTCAAAGAGCAAGTTGTAGCAAGCTTTGAAAATACCTTTGGGCATCAGCCTGATGGTGTCTGGTCCGCGCCTGGGCGAGCAAACTTGATCGGTGAGCACACAGACTACAACCTGGGATTCGTACTTCCATTTGGCATCAACTTCCGCACCTACGTCGCAGTTGCCAAACGAGCCGACAGAAAATGCAGAGTTGCATCGACCATTGATTCAAAGATCTATGAATTCGACCTTGACGGTGAAATGCCGAAAAACCTTGATTGGGCACTCTACCCACTTGGCGTGGCCTGGGTCATGCGCGAGAATGCCGACTTTGGTTTTGATGCCTTTTTTGATTCGAATGTTCCGATTGGAGCTGGCCTTTCCTCGTCGGCAGCAATTGAGTGCAGCATTGCATTGGCATTGAATGAAATCTGGAACACCAATCACACCAAACAGGAGCTGGCACTTATCGGTCAGAAAGCCGAGAACCAGGTGGTTGGAGCGCCAACGGGCATGATGGACCAAACCGCTTCCATGTTGGCTCAAAGCGATGGTGCGGTGCTACTTGATTGCAAGAAGTTGGAAACCAAAGTGATTGACCTTGGTTTGACCAAGAACAATCTTGTTATAGCGGTAATTGACACAAAGGTTGCTCACCGTCACTCTGATGGCGGCTATCGTTCCCGCCGGGATTCCTGCGAACTAGGTGCAAAAACTTTAGGTGTCGAAAGCCTCAGAGAGCTCTCGCTCTCAGATCTTCCAAGAGCGCAATCTCAGCTTGATGACCTCACCTACCGCCGCGTGAAACACATCATCACCGAGAACCAGAGGGTGCTGGATTCAGTTAGCGCACTTCGCGACGGCAACCTGGAATCCCTGGGTCGCTTGTTGCTTGAATCTCATTCATCAATGCGGGATGACTTTGAGATTTCTGTTCCTGAACTTGATCTAGCGGTGGAGACTGCGATGGAAGTTGGAGCAATTGGCTCAAGAATGACCGGTGGCGGTTTTGGCGGAGCGGCAATCGCGCTTATCGCGGAATCAAAATTGGGGGAACTTGAAATAGCTTGCAAGAAAGCTTTCGAAGCCAATAGCTATGCAGAACCTAATATTTTTGCAGTTGTGCCTAGCGAAGGCGCTCGCAAGGATTCCTAAGCGGTTGGTGCAACTGAGATTCCAGCATCAACCATTTCGTCGATTGCAGCCTCGGTTGAAGATGCTGCAACGCCTGCGGTCAAAGATGTGATTACGCGAACCTCAAGGCCAGTTTTTCTAGCATCGAGCGAGGATGCCCGAACACAATAATCGGTTGCGATTCCAACCACATCAACTGTGGTGATCTTCAATCTTTCGAGTAATTCAGGGAAAGTCTCGCCAGAGTCTGTGGTGCCTTCAAAGATTGAATACCCGTGCTCGCCCTGACCCTTCTTGATGTGGATATCAATCAGGCTAGTATCCAAGTTGGCGTGGTATTCGGCCCCCTCTTCACCGGCAATACAGTGCAAGGGCCAAGTTGTCACAAAATCTGGGTCGATGCCATTAGCGGGAAAGTGACCGCCGTTTTCGCTATTTGGAGTGTGCCAATCGCGAGATGCAATCACAAAGTCATATTTGTTACTATTTGAGGAAAGGTATTCGGAGATCTTTTTTGCAACCTGGGCACCGCCTTGGCAAGCAAGAGCTCCACCCTCACAAAAGTCGTTTTGGACATCGATGATCAGGATTGCTTTTGCCATTATTCGTTCCCCAAATTTCCACCGCAGTTATAAATTGCCATCACCAGCGCATCCATCGCATCGCGATTTGCCACGCTGACTTTGCCAAGGTTATAAACCGAGAATATCAGGTGAGCGCCATCGGGCGTGTCCATGAACCCTGCGATGGTATAACCGGACCGAATCCAACCTGTTTTTGCGGTGATGTTTCCTTCGGAGTTCTCAAGACGATATGCAAGAGATCCGGGACTGCCAGCCACAGGCATGCCAGCTTCGATAATCGAGAAGTTTCTATATTCTTTATCAATCAAGCCAAGCAGGGAGTTTATAAACTCAGGCGATGCTTGGTTGAAATCCGAGAGTCCCGAACCGTCTTCAATCTTGATGCCCGACAGATTGAGCCCGGTCTTGGCTAACGCTTTTTTATAAGCCTGATCCAAAGACCCAAAAGTTCCATCTAGCCCCTGATCGAGCGATACCAAGCGTGCAAGTGCTTCTGCCAAGGTATTGTCGCTGACCACGAGCATGTACTGAATCCACTCACTTATGGGTCGGGATGTGACCTTGGCGATTTCAATAACGGAGTTTGGAGTGACACCTTTTTCAACAACTGCGGAGGCTGCATTTGCACCCATAGCTTCTTTGAACCACTTGCCCGCTCGAGCAACCGGATCGGCGCCCCGGGATGAGTCCTTATTTCTGGGATTATCCCTGTCGCCATCAAACTGAAGGGCCGATACTTGGGACATGTAGCCCTCTTTAAGGCCCTTCTTGTCCCAGTCCGAGTTCCAATCCCCTGATGCTGCACCGTATAGGGAGGAATCGAGGACAATCTTGGAGAAGGTTTGAGTATTGGACCAGCGCGAAATCTGATTCACCAAAGTGGCAAGCTTTGGGGCATTTCGATAAACCGATTGTTCATTCACGCCAAGCCTCGATAACGTCACGTCTCCGGCTCCAACAAGGTACAAGACAGACGGGTCAACCGCGTCAACATAGACCCTGGTTGTGACCGTGTAGTCAGGGCCCAAACTCTCCAGGGCGGCGGCAGCGGTCACAAGCTTTAGGACAGATGCGGTTCTTGCAGGGGTGGATCCGCTGCGGTCAAATAGGACTGCGGAGTTGGAGGCGTCAACCACTTGAGCTTGCAATTGGAGAATCCCGTCAGCAGCCAAAGCCTCACCAACTGAGCACTTTGGGACAACCTCCTCAGCGCTTTGAGTTTCGGTTGGTTCAGCAATCGCAGCCGAAGTCTGAGTTTGGGTCGGTGCCGCTGTAGCAACTTCTTTGGACTGGGTGGGATTTGAAAGCGGACCTAGAAATAAAATGCCAAGAACTAGCCCTCCGGCCAAAGCGCCGCCGAGACCGCCGTAAATTGCATGCTTCATCTGTCACCTAAACTTTCACCATGAAGCTTAGATGGATTGGCCTTGGGTTAGCGATTTCACTTCTGAGCTCAACACCAGCTATTGCCCACGATCAGTTAGTTGATTCCTCCCCAGCACAAGGCGAAATAGTCGAGGCGGGCGAACTTCAAATTACTCTCAGCTTTGCCGAAGACCTTCTAGAAATCGGCACTGGTGCCCAGATTGTTGTGTCGGGACCGGCCGATAACCAACTACAAAACAACGGATGTTCACAGATTTCTGGGACCCAAGCGTTCACCAAAGTGGTGCTTGATGAACCCGGAGAATACCTAGTGGGTTGGCGGGTTGTTTCTGGTGATGGGCATCCGATTTCCGGAAGTTACAGCTTCACCCTTATAAACACTTCGGGATTTATTGCTGATCCAGCATTCTCAGAATTGGATTGCGAGAACCCAATAACCGATATCGGCCAAATTGAAACAGAACAGAACCCAGATCCGATTTACTGGCTGTTGTTTTTATCAATCGGCCTTGTCGCCGCTGGATTGTTTTTCTTCCTTAGGCCAAAAAATGGTTCTAGAGGCAATGGTCCAAAAGGCCAAGACTAGACAGAACATTAAGGTTTCTAAAGGCAAAACAAATCTCATGCCTTCCGGTGCTGCAAGAAGCTGGTAGGTGACATCCAAGCCCTTGGAAATCATGAATCCAGCAACTAGTCCAATCACGATTGTGACAACGATTGACCTGGCTCCGCCGCCGATCCTTGCAAGGGACCAGGTCATAAACAGCAGCAAAACCAAACAAAAGGCTGTTCCAATAGCCGCAATCACAAGGGTTGGGTTATAGAAATAGTTGAGGATCGCAAGCGTCAAGCTTGAGAACAACCAAAACAAGGACTTCCACATTAAGTTAAACCAACTGGCAGAACAGGTCTAGTGGAGCCTTGGGGCCAGCAACAACAATCTGGTCGCCACGATGCAAAACAGTTTCGGGGAATGCCGTTGAGTACTTCTTCTCACCCTGCTTGGTAGCCACCACGGTAACACCGTGGTTGGCACGAATCTTCGCCTCTGCCAAAGTCATGCCGTCAAAACGATCCGGCACATAGGTCTTAATCATCACAAAATCTTCGTCGATGGTCACGTAATCTAGCGACTCACCCGAAACCTGGTGCGCTACTCGCTTCCCCATCTCTAGCTCTGGGAAAACAACATGGTGTGCACCAAGCTGCTGCAAGATTCGACCGTGAGAGGCAGAGTTGGCCTTGGCCCAAACGTTTTTGATTCCAAGCTGCAAAAGCAAAGAGGTTGTCAAAATGGATGCCTCAAGATCGGCACCAATTGCAACAACTGCGCTATCAACATCTGCAAGACCAAGTTCCTTCAGAGTTTCCTCGTCGGTAGTGTCCGCGGCAACCACGTGGGTGAGGACCGGAGCCAAGTTCTGAACAATGCGGTCGTCAGTGTCTATACCAAGTACCTGGTGCCCAGATTCGACTAACTCCCTGGCCAGGGAAGATCCAAAACGACCTAACCCAATGACCGCAACGTTTGCGGAGTGGAATCCACGACGCCTTGTGGTGCCTTCTTGCTTTGCCATTTTTTTCCTGTCTTTATAGAAAAGCTACTACCCGATTAGGGGTCTCTCTCTTGGGTATTCAAAGTGTCGTCTGGTTTTTCTCAGCGCCAATGCCGTTGCAACCGAAACCGGGCCAAGGCGCCCAATAAACATCAAAACTGCAAGCATGATTTTCCCTGAATCAGGCAACTCTGCTGTGATACCAGTTGACAACCCGACCGTACATGTGGCAGAGATGACCTCAAACAAAATACGGTCAAGCGTGAAGTCGGTGGTCAATCGCAGGATGATGGTCGCAGACAACACCGCAAGGCTGGTCAAAGAAATGATTGTGAGAGCTTGGCGCTGAATCGAACGAGGCAATCTGCGGTTGCCGATGTTTACGGCAGTCTCTCCGCGGATCTCGGTGTAAATGATGTAAAACAAAATGATTGCGGTGCCAATCTTGATACCACCGGCTGTAGAGGCGCTGCCACCGCCGATGAACATAAGAGTATCCATGCCCAACCAGGTAGATGGATGAAGAGCTGAAATGTCCATGGCATTGAATCCTGCGGTGCGAGGCATAACCGAGGCAAACACGGCATCAAATATCTTGCTTAGTGGATCAAGAGGTCCAAGTGTTGCGGGGTTGTTCCACTCCAAGAGGCCCACATAAATGGCGCCACCGACAACAAGAACAAAGCTTGCCCAAAGAATAATTCGGCTGTTAAGCGACCATTGGGTAGGTAGTAAATATGGGAGTTCTCGCTTGCGCCATCTTGCAATCTGATTCCTGAGACGTTCCTTTAGCTCAGAGAGCACTGGGAACCCGAGTGAACCCATAAACGCAGCTGTTAGCACCGGGACAATAATCCAGCCATCCCTTGCGAAGCCGACTAGTGAGTCAGAATACAGCGCAAAACCAGCGTTATTGAATGCTGAAATTGCGTGAAAAATACCGTGGGCAAGAGCCGTCTGCAGGTCGTAATCGTAATGAGTTAAAAATCGAACGAACAATCCAATAAACAACAGTCCTTGAAAAAAAGCCATCATCTTTACGATGTTCATCAAGAGCGTTTTGATGTTTGGCGAGAGATTCAAGGCCGATTCGGTAGAGGTGGTGAGCCTGGAGGTCACCGAGACTCTTCCGTCTAGCAAGAAGCCGATAAGGGTGGCAAAGCCAACAATTCCAAAACCGCCGACTTGAATTAACAATGCAATTACAACGTGACCAAAGGTATTCCAATGGAATTGGGTGTCTACCGTTGTGAGTCCCGTAACCGTTACAGCCGAGACGGCTGTAAATAGGGCATCTGCGAATGAACTGGCCTTGCCACTTGAAGAACTCAATGGAGAGGCGAGGAGACCTGTCCCGACTGCGACAACGCTTCCGAAGGCCAGCATGATTAGCCGGGATGGGTGCATAGGGCGGCGCTTAGTCAAACTCACTGACCGAAACCTTTGCCTAACTGCTCAAGGATTTTGAACCCTCCAAAGATACTCCTCAAGGGGCTATTGGGCTACTTTTCTCACTTAGTTTCTCAAGATTGAGAATTAGTGAAACTATATGGAGGTATTTATAGAAGGGCTAACGCCATGACACCGATCTTGCTCTTTGATGGAGACTGCTCATTTTGCTCTTCTAGTGCCAGGGTTCTAAAAAGGATGGTTGGTAAAAAAGTTGACGTGCTCGCATATCAGCATGTTGAACTAGGACCCTTTGGAATTTCAAAAATTGAGTGCGAGGCCGCAGTCCAGTATTTGGATGGAAATAAGCGCTCTTCTGGCCACGAGGCTATTGCCGATGCGCTAATTGCATCTAAATCAATTTGGTCTTTGGCTGGTCTTTTCTTGAAACTGCCTGTAATTACAAGCGCGGGCTTCTTGGTTTACGAATGGGTTTCAAAAAATCGTCACAAGCTTCCAGGTGGGACACCAGCCTGTCAGATGCCACCCTCCAAGGACCAAGCTTGAAACACTTTCACCCCTTCTATCTACTACTTTCGCTGATCGCAGGAATATTTATTGCACTGCAATCCAGGATCAACGGAGGCCTTGGGTTAGCCCTAGAAGATGGGGTTTCAGCGGCGTTGTACTCATTCACGTCAGGAACATTGGTCTTGGGGGTAATAGTCCTCTCGATGCCATCCGCCAGAAAAGGCATTTTGCAACTTGGGAAGAAGCTCTATTCAGGTGAGCTCCCGGCCTGGATGATACTTGGTGGTGGATTTGGCGGCTTCTTGGTAATGACACAGGGACTGGCTGCCGGCTCGCTGGGAATTTCCTTGTTCACAGTTGCTGTGGTTGCAGGCCAAGGAATCTCTGCAATTCTGATTGACACAAATGGGCTCTTTGGCGTTGAAAAGCGCAAACTAAACCCGGCAAGACTGCTCGGTGCAATTACTGTTCTTGTAGGAGTTGCTCTTGTCGTGGGGGAACCGCAAAGTAAAACCGGTCTCCTCGTCCTGCTTCCGTTATCGGCAGGCTTGGGACTGGGATTTCAACAAGCCGCCAATGGGATGGTGAGAATCTCTTCAGGTTCCGCAATTGCGGCGACCTTCATGAATTTTGCGGTTGGAACGCTGACTATTCTGATTGTGAAAGTGCTCACGATTCCAGTAACTGGGGTTCCCCAAACCTACCCAAGCGACATATGGCTGTATGCCGGTGGCGCGGTGGGTGTGATGTTCATTGCAATTCAGGTAGTGGCGGTTTCGAGAATTGGCGTTCTGAGCCTTGGCGTGATGCTGGGAACCGGTCAATTGGTTGGCTCGGTACTCATTGATTTAGTTTTCCCCGTTGCGGAGAGGGAGCTAAATCTTCTAACCGTCTACGGTGTTCTCCTTGCTCTTATTGGAGCGCTTGTAGTAAACGTTCGACGCGGTAGTTAAGACTTCAACGCTGATTGCAACTTGCCATCAGAGAGATCCAGAACTTAGGCTGAGAAAAAGGCTTGGGGGTCTAGATGAAAAAACTCTTGATTTTTTGTTTATCTATCACGGTGATTGCTGGGGTTGCAGTTCCTGCTCAAACCGCCACAGCTCGATATGCGGTTTACCAAAAGACCCTTACCGCGTTTAGTGCATCTGCAACTAGTTTGACCTCTGCACAGAAAGCTCAGGTCAAAGCTGCGGTGGATGCCAACCCGACCGCTGAAAAATTCATCTGCACTGGGATTAGATATTTCGATCAGCCAGCAAGCCTGAACATCACCGTCAGGAGCAGAGCGAAGGCAGCTTGTGAGTATGCAAAGCAACTCAATCCGGCACTTTCAACCTGGTATCAAAACAAGCCAACGCAGGCAAAAAGCTATGCAGGCAAGGTATTGCTGACCGTGAAATCCCTGGAGGCCGCACCGGCTTCCGAATCTTATGTTGCCAGCCCTATTGAGACGTGCCAACTAAAAGATCAAAGGATCTTGCAGCGTCAACAAAACAATGTTGGTTTTCCTTTGGAAGCCGACACTGTTCCAGCAAAAGGAATTGCAAGGGCCGTCGTGGTTCCAGTGTCATTCTCGGATGCTGCGCCCGAACCGAATCTTTTACCTTGGGCAAAAACCCAAATGGAGAAGATGGTCGAATGGTATGAATTCACATCCCAGGGCAAGCTCAAATTCGAAGTTCAATATCCACAAACTTGGGTCAAAATCGATGTTCCGGCATCTACCTATGGAGTAACAAAAGGAATTGCAAATGTGGCCCCGACCAATGCAGATCGAGAGAGAAACCAAAAGCAACAAGAATTAATTCAAGAGATTGCTAAGAAAATCGATCCCTCTGTTGACTTATCCAATGTGAGTCTGCTGATTCTTGTCTTCCCGAGGTCTGCCACAGAGATCACAACGAGCATTCTGCAGCGGGAAGTTGCAATTGAGACTCCAGCCGGCAGGAGCATCGTCATGGCCTGGGGTACTGGAAAAGATCACTTCGCATATCCAGATTTGGAGTGGGCTCTCCTTGCCCACGAAACTCTCCATTCACAGGGCTTGGCGCTTCATGCTCCAGGCAATGGATCGGATTTCGGTTTGGGCCAAAACCAGTATGCGAAGTCAGCAACCTTAAGTGGTTGGGAGATGTTTCGGCTTGGTTGGTTGGAAGATTCCCAGGTGGTTTGTCTGGACGCAATAAATTTGAAGACTCAGACAAGCCTGGTTAACCTATCCGCACTTGAAATAAACAGTGATGAGCCGAAAATTATTGTCGTCCGAGTTTCGAGCTCGAAAGCATTGGTAGTTGAGTCGAGACGTCCAGTTGGATATTCAAAGAACTTTAAACAACTTTCGGGACTCGTCATTTATGAAGTGGACGTAACGCTTGACAACGACAGAGCAAATGAAGCATCTGGTGATACCGGCAACAATCGAAAGTATGACAAGTGGGGGTATCTACTTGCACCTCATGGCCAAAGCAATGCATCGGTCTCAACAGGGCAGTCTGAGAAATTCATATTTGGAGTTGGCGATTTCCTTAACCACGAAGGTGTGGCCATAAAACTCTCTAGGTCAGGTTCAATGGATTCGGTGGAAATTTCCTCAACAGCAGATTAGGCAACAAGGAGAGTCGGGTTGATCTACCAATCAAAGATTTTGATGACTACTCAATGTGCATGCGCCGAAGGTGGGATGGACCTAATGGTAAAGACCCAGTCAAACCCATAGCGCTCTATATCCAAAAGGTAAGTCTCTAGATCTAGCCGACTTTAATAACTAGTCGGCCCATTGTTTGACCGTCCTGGTATCGCCTGATTGATTCGACCGCATTGTCAAGACCATGCGAACTAGTGGTTATTGGAGTTGCGTCTTTTAGCAAAGTAGCAACTTCGAGGAGTAGCGCTGGCTTTTCAGCACTGACTACGAGCTTGATCTTTCCGCGGGAAAAAAGTGACACAAATGCGGTTGCCAAAAATCCACCTGCAAATTTAGAGCCACGATGATCTGAACCAATAACCACGATGTTGCCACCTGGCTTCAGAAGCTTGGCAAGTTCCCCAAAGTCTTCATCTCCTCCAACCACAAAGATTGAATCGAATGAGGAATGCGCAAGCTCGCTGACCTGAGAGTGAGTGATTGATTTGCTTGCGCCTAATGACTCCACCCAGCCGTGCTTCTTGGAACTTGCACTGACTACCGCTTTAACCCCACGGGCCGCCAATAGCTGAAGCAGAAAGCTCCCCACGCTACCCGATCCTCCAATTACAAGTGCTGTTTCAAGAGTCTTCGATGCCATTTTCAGAGCTGCATTTGCTGCCAGCGCGCTGACCGGGAAGGAGGCCGCCCGCTCTGAATCTAGCCAGTCAGGGACCAAGGCAATTTTGGATTCCTTTGCCAGAGCAAAGTCGGCCAGGACATTTATACCGATACCAAAAACGCGATCTCCGATTTGGAATTTCGATTCCGAAGAGCCAACAGCTTGCACTATTCCACTAAAGGATTGGCCTACGCCAGGATTGCGGGGATTTCTAAATCCAGTTCCGAGTCGAACCAACCCGGGAGTTCCGGTCATGAGGTGATTCATTGAGGAGTCAACGCCCACGAATTCGACCCGAACTAGCACATCCCCTTTTGTCGGCTCCGGAATTTCCACTTCCGACAACTTCAGCTGTGACCAGTTGCCATAGTTGTGTCTTTGAAGCGCTTTCATAACTCCTCTATCCAAAATAGGTCACTTATTTCACATTCGAATACGCCAGCGATTTTGATTGCTAGCTCTAAAGATGGCGAATACTTACCCGTTTCAATCGCGATGATCGACTGACGTGAAACTGATACTAAGTCGGCGAGAGCTTGCTGAGTCATCCCCTCGCCTTTATGTCTTGCTTCTCGCAAGCTGTTCTTTAGTTTTTGGCTCATTCACTAATCCCAAAGCGATACATGATCAACTTGGCAAAAGATGCCACTGCGCTAGCTAGGGCAAAGCTGAGGAAAACAGCCAAGCCAATCCAAAAGTAATCGGCTTGGATTACAGATAAAACCAATGCCAAAACTCCACCGATGATGTAAAAACCCTGGGTATAAAACTCTCCGAGCCTATGGATCTTAATGTCACGCTCGTCGGTGAATTTCAATGAAGATCTCAAATTGAATCGCATTGCCAAAACCGTTGTAACAGCAACGTTGGTCGCCACTCCTGAAATTATTGCCCAGATCAATGGCCACATGAATTCGATCTCGGCCACCGCTTTAGAAAACTCCGGCATTAGCAAAATAAAGAAGACCAGGATGCTGACCGGTGCTGAAATAACCTGGGCTGTAAAAGTGACTTGATGTTTGTTCATTAGAACCTCCTGAGCCAAATGTAAAGCTAGCTTTACTTATTGTCAAGTTCGCTTGACAAATAACGCTGAATAGCGTCCCACTGAAGAGAATTTTTATTGAGGAGGACCTTGATTTGGTCAGTTTTTAGGCGCCGCCGCATCAGAAGCCTTTTTGCCTTCATAACCACGTGAATCTGGGGCTACTAGACGCTTAAGAATCTCTATTGCACTTCTTATTTCTGGCCCGAGTAAACAGAAAAGCGGCGGCTCTAGGCTAGATAATTTTCAGCTTGCCTTTGCCTCTGTCCCCCTAACAGTATTCATGCTTCCATTGCTAAGGAATATTCCTGCTCCTAGGCTGAAGATAATCTGTTGGGGGAATCTTGAAGAAATTACTTGCACTCATTTCATCGTTCTTACTTGTCGCGGTGTTTGCAACACCGACTCATGGAGCTGGATCAAATTATTCGGTCTATCAGAAGACCCTTGCTGACTTTGGTTCAAGTGCAACATCACTTTCGAGCCAGCAAAAAGCTCAGGTCAAAGCAGCCGTGGATGCAAACCCAAATGCCGAGAAATTTATTTGCACTGGGATTAGGTTTTACGACCAATCTACAAGCGTGAATATCACCGTCCGCAAAAGAGCAAAGGCGGCTTGTGATTATGCAAAGCGGCTAAATCCAGCTCTGTCAACTTGGTATCAGAACAAGCCCACCCAGGCAAGAAGCTATGCGGGGAAAGTGCTATTGACCGTTAAGACCATAGAGATACCAACCGAGTATGAAATTTCGCAGCTTGGTGAAAATCCGGAAGTTTGCAAGCTGAAGGAAAATAGTCGCATGAGGCAGCCTGGCATGCCGAACCCGGACTTCTCCGGTAGGGATGAAATTCAAGGCTTGTACAGCTCAAACGCAACGGGCTTTCCGTTCTCTCCAACTTCCTTGCCTGTCCAAGGAGAAATTGAAGTTCAGATGGTCCTTGTGGACTGGGCGGATCTCCAAGGCAGTGCAAAGGAATATGCTTTTTATAAGACAAATGCTGATATGTTGTCAGATTTTTACTACATGGCATCAGAAGGAAAGCTAAAGGTCAAAGTCACATTGTCCCCAACTTGGCTTCGTATTCCGGGCTCGTACAAGGACCTGGCAATGACAGTTGAGGAGGAAGGTCAACGATTCACTGCCAGGCCCAAAAAGCAAGACCTCTACGATGCGGTTGTGGAGGCAAGTGACCCTGTAATTGATTATTCAAATGTGGATGTGGTCTTGCCAGCCTGGCCTCGCGGCAAGACGGTTTCCGAGCAAGGACCACACGAATTCAATTTTGACTGGAACGCAGCGATGTATACAGACGAGGGCACCATTTACAACATTGCAGGGGCTGGAGATTGGCACATAAATCACACTGAATACAGTGCTGGCCCTTGGCTGTATTACGTTCATGAGATGGGTCACATGATTGGTGTTCAGCACATTCCAAATGAAGATTTAGGTAATGATGCTCCAAGGTGGCTCAAGAACCCAATAGATGGATTTGACATTATGGGCAACCAAGATGGAGCTGTAAAGACTATTAGCTCTTGGCTTCGATGGTTGGCTGGATGGCTCGATGACGACCAAGTTGTCTGTCTTACTGAAGAATCCATTTCGGATGAATACTTTAAATTACAACCGCTTAATGAAATAAGCGGTGCAGTAGAAGCTGTTGTTATCAAGTTGAGTGAGAGTGCGGCAGTGGTCGTGGAGTCTCGAAGGTTCGACAAAAGATACGATCGCAAAATTCCTCACTCGAGAGATGGATTGGTGGTCTATCTGGTGGATACAACCAAGGCCGCGGCTCAGGGCAGCATGTCTTTATTGAGCCCAAGGGACATCACAAAGTACGTTGAGGTCAAGCATTGGCGCAGTTCGCAAGAAATTGACGGTAATTTCTGTCAGGGAGATTCAGTCGATGTCTCTTGGCTTCATATCGAAGCTGCTGCAATTCAAGATGGAGGAGATTACGTCCGTATCTCTAGAAATGACACGTGGACTGACCCAGAACCCCCCGAAGCTGGATCTGCAGGAGTTGTGAACACGGTGAAGGCCAGTGACGGATGTGTCGTAGCAAATCCATTCAACTAAGCTCTTGGAGCCACCTAGCAGAATCGAACTGCTGACCTGCTCTTTACGAGGGAGCTGCTCTACCAACTGAGCTAAGGTGGCGTGCAATCGCACGATGAATACTTTAGCCCAAAAGAAAACCGGCACCTAGATGCCGGTTTTCCCAAAGGAGGCCCAAGTCCTAAAACTTGGTATTCAGAGTGATTTGTTTGCAGACAAAAACAATGAATATCATTGTCAACTGACCGTACAAAAAACTATTCCCCAAGTGCTCTTTGTATTCGCTTTCTAGCTTCGTCTTCGATGGGTGACTCAGGTCCGATAGCCAATCTCATAAATCTGAGCAGGTTAGTTGTCACCGGGCGCAATATCCACAACGGGTAAGAGCGCAATCCAATTCGTTCTTGATAACTCTTGGGCAGTGACGCTAACGCTGAATGAAAAAGAAGCGCGTAGACCGGTTTTGCCAAAGCCGGCAACGGTGCATTTTTGATCCAACGGATAACTTCTTGAGTAGTTTTGGTGACCGTGATATCTGATTCAAATTTTTCGAGGGTATGCAACAATTCTGCTTCGCTCATGGGTGCCTCATCGAGGCCAAGAGGCGCCACGGATTTGGACCAGAGCTTGACATATGAATCTGCACCACCGGGGATTGGTTTCTTTGAATAGTTCTGATGCGACCTCAAAAAGCTATCCATGAATGCGACATGGACCCATAGCAAAAGGTCCGGATCTGCGGCTCTATACGGCAATTGCTCACCCTTGGATGTTTCATAAACACCGCTAACTCTGGTGTGCATGCGATTGACTCGTTTCGCTTCCTGCGCCACGGCCGTGATCGAGCCAAAGGTTGTCACGGTCAGCCAGCGGATAGTGCCGGAGAGCCGCCCCAACGGGTCTTGTTCATATCTAGAGTGTTGAGCTACACCGGTTAGCGATCCTGGATGAAGAGCTTGCATCAGCAGAGCTCTCACTCCCCCAACTAATGTCGCGAAATCTGCATGGACTATCCATGGCGCATCCTCAGGCATGAAATAACCAAGCTCATCGCCTTCGGCGACGACCTTCAACCACGGAGGCGTTCCGTCTGCCGCACCAGAGAGTAACCGGCGAAATCTTTTGGAAAGATTCTCCTGTAGCGCGTTGTTCGGCAATTGTGTCCCTAACCTAGAAATAAACCCGAGAAGGAAGCAACCATGACAGAGGCAGAACTAATCCAAGAGTTTCAAAAAAATCGACTACACATCATTCTTGCCCAATTAGCACCGACTGCGCTCCTTGGGTTCGCCGCTATTGCCACTCCAGCGATTGCTGAATCATCAAGTCTCATCGTTGGTGCATTCATATTTATTTTGCTTGCCTCTGGCATCCTGGGAGCCCTAGCTGAATACAGTGCTGCGAGTCAGGCACAAGCGGTAATTGACGATCTCAAGACACTGCCCGGAAGCTCTTCACTTCGAGACCGCATCATCAGCTTTCGCCCATATCTTGAGATTGTGAAGTTTGTTACCCCAGCGATCTTTGTTGTCATCTTCATCGCATTATTAGTTGAACTTCTGGGATAGAAGTTAAATAAAAATAACCCTCGCCAGTGCGGCGAGGGTTATTTCTAATTCTTGCTAGTGGCTAACGGCCTTACCGATATCCGCTCCGGTTAGTGAGCGAACTTCAAGCTCAGCGTATTTTGCGTAATTTTTTTCGTTGGAGGTCTTGGTTCCCAGCCATCCCATGAAGAATCCAAATGGAATTGAGATTAGACCTGGGTTTGAAAGTGGGAACCAGTTGAAGATGATTCCGGTGTCGCTAGGAATCAAACTGGTAGCCCCTCCGGACACCACAGGAGAGAAGGCCAGCAGTCCAACAGCGGCAATCAAGCCGCCGTAGATTGCCCATACTGCACCCCTGGTGTTGAACTCTTTCCAGAACAACGACATCAGTACCGCTGGCAGATTCGCGGAAGCTGCAATAGCGAAGGCCAAAGCAACCAAGAACGCAACGTTCAGGCCTTGAGCAAGGATCGCCAAAGCAATTGAGAATCCGCCAATAATGAACGCGGCAATTCTTGCCACTCGCACTTCTTGCTCAGGGGTTGCAGTTCCCTTCTTAATCACGTTTGCATACAAATCGTGTGCAAGCGAAGAGGATGATGCGAGGGTTAGACCCGCGACCACAGCCAGGATTGTCGCAAACGCAATAGCCCCGATGATCGCTAGCATTACGGCACCGCCAACAGAGCCAGCCCCGCCACCAAGATGCTCAGCGAGCATAGGTGCGGCAACGTTTCCTGCCTTGTCCTTGGCGAGAATTGCATCTGCTCCAACCAGTGCCGCTGCACCAAAGCCCAAGGCGATGGTCATTAGGTAGAAAGCACCAATGTTGCCGATGGCCCAGTTAACGCTCTTGCGCGCAGCCTTAGAGGTTGGCACCGTGTAGAAACGAATCAGGATGTGTGGCAAACCTGCGGTTCCAAGCACCAAAGCCAGTGCTAGTGAAATTAGATCCAACTTCGACATGAGAGATGCGAACTGATCAATTTGACCAGTGGCCGCATCAATTATGTCTTTACCGAACTTCTGGCCTGGTTGCAGGAAGTCTGGGTTTCCACTTGCCGCCTGCGCTGAACCAAGTAGTTCTGAAATGTTGAAGTTGAACTGCCAGAGAACCATAATGGTCATCAATGCTGCCCCAGTCATCAACAAGAACGCCTTGATGATCTGAACATATGTTGTGCCGCGCATTCCGCCGACAGTCACATAAATAATCATCAAGACACCAACGCCAACAATTACCCAGTTCTTGGCGGTTGAATCAGTGAAGCCCAAAAGCAATGCAACCAGCGCACCTGCGCCAACCATTTGTGCCAAGAGGTAGAAAACAGAGACAACGACAGTTGAGGCCGCGGCCGCAGTTCTAACCGGACGCTGTTTCATTCTGAATGCAAGAACATCACCCATGGTGAATCTTCCAGAATTGCGAAGTGGCTCCGCAATCAATAGAAGCGCAACAAGCCAGGCGACCAAGAAGCCGATGGAATATAGGAATCCGTCGTAGCCAAATAGTGCGATGGTTCCAGCAATTCCCAAAAATGATGCAGCGGACATGTAGTCACCGGCAATTGCTAAGCCGTTTTGGAACCCAGAGAATCCACCGCCGCCGTTATAGAAATCGGTGGCTTGCTTGTTTTGTCTTGATGCCCAGAACACAACACCGAGGGTCACAATAACAAAGGCGATGAAGAGGCTGCTTGAAAGGGTTGTGTGGTCAATCGTCATTTTCCAAGCCTCCCGTCAACAACTTCACGAATTTCATCGGATGCCTTATCTAGCACCTTTGAGGAATGGCGCTCGTAAAGCCACATGATCAAAAACGTGGTCACGAACTGGAGCAGTCCCAATATGAACGCAATGTTGACATTGCCAATCACCTTGATTGAGACAAAATCACGAGCAAAAGCCGTGAGCAGGATGTACAGGAAGTACCAACTCAAAAAGCCGATTGTCAGAGGAAACGCAAATCCCCTGAAGCTTTTTCGCAAGTTAGAAAATTCGGCGCTGTTTTGTGTTTCTTCCCAAACGCCAGGATTTTGAGACATTGAACTCCTTTGTTCAAACCCCCGGGCGTCGTTGCCCGAGAGCGATTTAGCATTTGCACTCTACCGAAAAAAGTGAAGCTCGATAGCTAGGAGCAGGTTAATTCCCCAAGGCCGAGATTCTCTCCTCGAAGATAGCTTTCAACCAACGCATCAACACAAGAATTTGAACCGTAGGCAGTATGACCCTCTCC
The DNA here is from genome assembly GCA_021741585.1 of Aquiluna sp. Classification (GTDB taxonomy): domain Bacteria; phylum Actinomycetota; class Actinomycetes; order Actinomycetales; family Microbacteriaceae; genus Aquiluna. The sequence goes on from JAIOXN010000001.1 coordinate 601,733, forward strand.
GTTGAAAGTTAGCAATTTCGCCCCGTTAAGTATTTGAGAAAGCGACACAGCTTCTGAATACGGAGTTGCCGGATCGTTGGTGGTCCCTATAACCAGGGGTCCGTATCCAAGATCTATTGAGAAATCTAGGGGGATGGTCCCCTTGGCCTCCGGCCAGCCTAGACAACCGAGATTTGGATACTGAAAATACTTGCCGAAGACGGCGCTCTCCTCAGCTAGCTGGAGCCTAAGAGTGATTGCTTCAGCATCACTCACTCGGCTGTCAGCACAGCTAATTGCCGAGTTCGCTTCATTTATGTTGCTCAGATAGCGATCGGCATTAGTATCCCGGTCGTTATAAAAATCTGCCAATAGCAACATAGTGCTGCCATTTCCGCCAAAGCTCTCGGCAAACGCCTGAGTCAAATAAATCCAGGATTCCTTGGAATATAAAGCCGCGATGATTCCAGATATAGCTGCCGAAAGCCCAAGCTCCCGATCGAAATCGGTAGGAAGGGTTTTACTCTCTCTAGCTGCCAGAAAGCCTGCAATCTGACTAATGCCGTCATCAACATTTCCCTTGAAAGGGCAAACGGCTTGGTTTAGGCAATCAGCCAAGTAGTTCCGCAAAGCATTATCGAATCCACCAACCTGTGCCACGAGGGTTTCGCCTGGGGTCAGAGTTGGGTCAACTGCGCCATCAAGCACCATTTTTCCAACATTCTGTGGGAACAAAGCAGCATAATTTGCGCCCAATTCTGTTCCATAGCTAAACCCCAAGTAGTCCAGTTTTGGCATTGCAAGCAGAACTCGGAACATTTCCAAATCCCGCGCGGTTTGTTGCGTGTTGAAATACGAAGTATCAAAACCCACCTCTTGGCAGCTAGCTGCAAAATCCTCGAGCACCTTGATAGACCAAGCAATGTCCTCATCGCTTCCAAATGGGTATGGGGACTGACCGTAGTAGACCTCGTCCTTGAGTGCAATATCGGGGCAAGTGACTCCATCAGAGTTCTCTACTCCCCTTGGGTCAAAACCGATCAGTTGAAAATTTTCTCTAAGTGCGTTGGAGCCAATTGATTCGTAACCGTCTCGCAGCCAATTAAATCCAGACGAGCCCGGACCGCCTGGATTCACCAGAAGAGGAGGCAGGTCGGATGTTCCGGCCTTGCGAATAAGTGCGAGCGAGATGAAGTCTTCCCCGGGGTCTAGCCAGTTGAGCGGCGCGGCAACAGTGGCGCACTCAAAAGATTCTTCACAGGCTGCCCACTTTATGGTTTGATTCAGCGGATCGAGCCCGTTCTGCAAGCTCTCAACTGCATCGGTGTCAGCCATGGGCGCGCAGCCAGTAAGAAGCAGTGCTCCAACTAGTGCAAAGACTCTAAGCTGCAATGCTCCCCCGATTAATCAATTTTGTGCAGAGCGATTCAAGAACTAGCAAATCTCTCGAATTGGAGTTCAATCGAGCACGAGCAGTGGCTATGGAATCCAAAATTGAGATTGAAGATTCCAAGGTCGAATCCAGCGCTCTTGCCTGCAACTCAGCTGAAACATCTTGATTAATCAAGGCAGTGCCTGTGCCAAGTTGCAGGGACATTACATCTCTGAAAATAGATTCCATGTCGGTGAAAATGCGGTCGATTCCATCCCGAAGTGCCCTGGTCTGGCGGCGCTTTTGGTTCTCTTCCATATCCTTGAAAAAGGTTCTAAGGTTTGGCGGAATTTTTTCATTCTCGTCAAGGCCATACGCTTTTAGAAGTGCGGATTTCTCTGTTTGATCACGTTCCAAACCAATTGCCTCGGCATCTCTTTTGGCAACACCTAGTAGCTTTTCTGCAGTCACCATTGCATTGCTCAAGTTTCGAATACTCAGCACCAGGCGCAGAGTTTCTGACCTTCTAGCTCGCGCATCCGGGGAGAGCGCCAACCTCCTTGCCATGCCAACATGATTCTGGGCCTGGATTGCTGCAGTCCTGGCCAAGTTGGGCTCTACTCCGTCTCGTTGAACCAGCAAAGTTGCAACCTCATCCACGCTTGGCAACCTTAGATTCAACGATCTGGTTCTGGACCGAATTGTCGGTAACAAATCTGAGACCGATGGGGCGCAAAGAATCCAAATGGTGTTATCGGCAGGTTCTTCCAAGACTTTTAGCATCACATTGGACGTTCTCTCAACCATGCGGTCAGCATCCTCAATGATGATCACTCGGTACTTACCCATAGTGGTTCCCATTGAGGAGCGGCTTGCGACTTCACGAATCTCGTCGATGCTTATAACGACTCGGTCGGTTCTCAAAATTGTGACGTCTGGATGTGCTTCGGCTAGCACTAATTTGCACTGTTGGCAGGTTCCACAACCGCCATCGCTGCATTCCAGTGCTGCTGCAAAGGCTTTGGCCAGATTGGACCTTCCCGATCCCGCCGGTCCAGTGAATAACCAAGCATGGGCCACGCCAGATTCTTTTGATGAAACCGCCTGTTGCAGCTGCTCAATGGCTTCGGGTTGACCCAAAAGCTCATCCCAAATTCCGTGAATCACACGATGCCCATCGAAGCTAACCGCTCCCGAATCACTGCTTGGATTTCGTCGATTTCCAGGGTTGCGTCAACTACCAAAAATCTCTCCTCGGTGGAGCGCTTGAGGTATTCGGCACGTGCTCGCTCGAAGAAATCAACCTTCTCGCGCTCAAGGCGATCCGGCTCGGCACCAGTTTTTGATCTGCGCTCAACGGCCAAAGATGCATCCAGGTCCAGCAAAATGGTGAGGTCTGGAATCAGTCCATCGACTGCCCAAAGAGAGATATTTTTTACCTCTTCAACATCTAGATCGCGAGCGGCTCCTTGATAAGCCACTGATGAATCAAAATAGCGATCGGCCAATACCACCTTGCCCTCTTTGAGAGCTGGTCGGATTCTTGTAGCAACGTGGTGAGCTCGGTCGGCCGCATAAAGCAAAGCTTCAGCTCTAGGAGACACCTCTCCCTTGCGATGCAAGAGGAGGTGTCTTATTTCTTGACCCAGTTCTGTTCCGCCGGGTTCTAAGGTTTTTACAACCTGAAAACCGCGCTCTTTGAAATAAGACTCTAAAAGGTTGAGTTGGGTTGATTTCCCAACTCCGTCGATTCCTTCAAAGGTTATGAACACTTCAGCGCTTTTTCCTGGTCGTCTTTTTTGCGGTCTTTGGCGCCTCACCTGGCTCCACGCCTAGTTTCTCACGTCTAATGGCTAGAAGTTCGAAGGCACGATCGGCCGAGAGTTCCTCCAAGTTTTCATCCTTGGGAACGGTCGCATTGATTACTCCATCTGTGACGTAGTTTCCAAACTGACCAGTTTTTGCCACAACCTGCAAAGTCGATGCTGGATCCTCACCGAACTCCCTAAGTGGTGTGGATGCAGTTCGGCGAGCGCCGTACTTTGGTTGCTTGTAAATCTCTACTGCTTCTTCAAGCGTCAATGAGAAAATCTGGTCCTCAGTGGTTAGCGAACGCGAGTCAGTGCCGCGCTTGAGATATGGTCCGAACTTTCCGTTCTGTGCGGTAATCGCTGTTCCTAGTTCCGGATCGATACCTACGGTTCGAGGCTGAGAAAGCAACTGAATCGCTTCTTCCAAAGTGACACTCTGGGTGGTCATTGACTTGAACAGACTTGCGGTCTTTGGCTTTGGGTTGCCTTCATCTACCAAAGTGACGTATGCGCCGTAGCGCCCGTCTTTGACGATGATGTCCAAACCAGATTCAGGTTCTTTACCTAGGATCCGATCCTCGGCTGGTGGAGCGGCAATCAGCTCAAGTGCCTTGTCGTGAGTTAGTTCATCCGGAGTCAGGCTGTCAGGAATATTGACAATCCTGCGCTCTTGATTCTCCATGACCTCTATATATGGACCGAACTTTCCGGTCCTAAGCGTTATACCCTCTGCAATCTCAAAGCTATTTATGGCCTTGGGGTCACTCTCGCCGAGCGACTCAACGGTTTCTTTTAGACCGGCATCTCCGAAATAGAAGGTCTTCAGCCAGGCTGAACGATTTAGGTCACCGGTTGCGATCTTGTCGAGATCCTCTTCCATCTTTGCGGTGAATTCGTAGTCCACCAGATTCCCAAAGTTTTCTTCCAGGAATCTAGTGACCGTGAATGCGATCCACTCTGGGACTAAAGCACTGCCCTGTTTGCGGACGTACCCCTTATTGAGAATCGTCGAAATGATTGCAGCATATGTGGAAGGTCGCCCAATCCCCTGCTCTTCGAGAGCCTTTACCAAAGAAGCCTCGGTGAATCTGGCTGGGGGTTGAGTTTGGTGAGTCTTTGCCTCGGCGCTATCAACCACCAAAGGATCACCGGATGCAAGATTCGGGAGTTTGGCCTGCTCTTCACTTTCATCCTCTCGAGTCTCGTCATAAACGGCCAAGAAGCCCTTAAAAGTAACTACGGTTCCAGACGCGGAGAGTTCTAGTTTTTTGCCTACTGCGCTGCCCTCAAGCTTCACCGAGGTGGTGGAAAGTTTGGCATCGGCCATTTGCGATGCAACAGTTCTTCGCCAAATTAGTTCATATAGCGCTAGAGACCTTCCATGCAGCACACTTTGTAGCTCACTGGGGTGCTTGAAGACATCACCGGACGGGCGAACAGCTTCGTGAGCCTCTTGGGCATTCTTAGATTTAGAGCCATAAGGTCTTGGAGCATCGGCAACTAAATCTTTGCCGAATAGTTCTGCACCGGCTTTTCTGGCTGCGGTCACTGCCTGCTGCGAAAGCGAAGGTGAATCGGTTCGCATATAAGTGATGTAACCCTCTTGATAAAGCTGTTGAGCGGTATCCATCGCCTGCTTGGCACTCATCCCCAACCGGCGAGAAGCTTCCTGCTGCAATGTTGAGGTTGTGAATGGTGCGTAAGGCTTTCGAGTTGAGGGTTTTGCCTCAACTGATGTGACTTTAATATTCTGAGATTTCAAAGCCTCTGCAATTGAGCTTGCGGTGCTTGGATCAAGAACCAAGGAATCGGCAACTAGCTTTCCGTCTGAATCGAAGCTCTTGCCACTTGCTAACTTCTGACCATCGATCATCGTCAACTTTGCTTCAAAACCAATTGAGTCCTTGGTAACAGACGCTGTCACGCTGGCATAACCTGCGCTGACGTGTGCCATGCGCTCACGCTCACGCTGCACGATCATGCGCATTGCAGGAGACTGAACTCTTCCAGCGGATAGACCGCGGTTGATTTTCCTCCACAGCACAGGAGAAATTTCATATCCAACTAGGCGGTCAACGACGCGCCTGGTCTCTTGAGCCTCAACAAGATTGTCGTCGAGCTTCCTAGTGTTCTTGGCAGCTTCTTGAATCGCGTCCTTGGTGATCTCGTTGAAAACCATACGGTGGACAGGAACCTTTGGCTTTAGCACCTCTAATAAGTGCCAAGCGATTGCTTCACCCTCGCGGTCCTCATCAGTTGCGAGGTATAGTTCGTCAGCCTTTTTTAGAGCAGCCTTCAGGTCGGAAACAGTCTTGGACTTGCCAGGAGAAACAACATAAAAGGGTTGAAAATCATCGTCAACGTCAATCGAGAATTTCCCGAGCGGACCTTTTTTCTTGTCAGCCGGAATATCTTTTGCGTCGGCCAGATCGCGGATGTGACCAACAGAGGCAAGTACTTCGAAATCAGGTCCGAGGTATTTGGCTATGGTCTTTGCCTTCGCCGGTGACTCGACGATGACTAATTTCTTTGACAACTGCGCTCCTTATTGCATGTCCGGTGCTGAAGCCGAAGCCCTGGCACCCAGTGTTGCAAACCAGAGCGAATACTCCGCTTCGATGCTGACACCGAGTCCGACAATACGACATGTTTTCAACCTAAGGCCACCAGATTGCAGAATTTGCTCGGCGTTTTCACAGGGAAAGCCGGCCACCAGACCACGCAAACTATCGGCGGCACCAAGCGCTGCGGTGTCAACGAAGCCCTGAGAAAATATCTTGGCCTCTGCGACTTGATAAGCAAATCCGATTGCAGAGAGTGAAAATAGTAACCCCGCGAGAGACATGATGACATAGGCCGAAGCCATGCCTTTATCTAGCTTCCAAACTTGAAGGCACATGCTCTAACCACCATTGGCAATAAAGATGTTTTTGATAACTCAACACATTGATATCGGCCATCTTCGAAAGCTTTGGCCGAAACCCCATCAGGCACAGACCATTCCGCCCCCAGAGTTTGAGCCCGCACAGCACTAAAGGAAAGGCTTGAGAGTTCCAATCTCTCCACCTGCCAACTTGTTAGAGCTAAGAACGCTGACAGCCCGATGATAAAGGTAGGCAGCAACAGCATGAACTCGGCCGTTGCTGCACCCTTTTCGCTATTCAAGACCAAGTGCTTTTGCAACCAAGCTGAAAAGCATCGATTTCACCTCGTCAGATCGAAGGACGATCACCAATAGCCCCGCAAAGGCAACAGCTGCGAGAGTTGCGATGGCATATTCGGCAGTAATAGCACCTCGGTCATTTCTTAATTGGTTCATTTTTCTCCTTAGTTGTTATTGATGATCCCGATGACCATCGGGAAGAGGGTCAGAATTAAAAAAGCCGGAAGAATCGTGAGGGAGAGTGGAATAAGTAGAGAAATGCTCAACTTGTGTGCCTGGTCAATTGCACTTGTGCTCTGATGAAGGAGCAAAGCCGATACCTCACTTGAAACTAAGGAGCGAAGAGGTGCGCCGGTCTTCCTAGCCAGCAAAACTATGTCGTCTAAATTTTGGAGACTTGGTAAAAGCCCTGAAACTTCGGACAACCCCAGACCTGCATCTAGCCCCATCCGGAAAATAATGAGATCCTTGCCCGGATGCTCAGGTTTTGCAGTCGAATCCCTAAGCATCTTTGCGCTCCACATAGCTCCTATACAAATCAATCCGCCGGCAATTCCAAATCCAATAAGGCCAATCGGACGACTAAGAGCCACTAAAGGGTTGAGGCCCGAAATCTGCCCCAGCAAAAGCGAGACCACTGGCAACCAAAGCAAAAGCTTCCTAGTGGCTATTGGAACAGCCTGAGCTTTTGAAATCTCTGATTCAAAAACCATCCGATTGGCTTCGAATTCTTGATACTCATCCAACAAATGAGAAATTGGTGCACCGAATCTTTTCGCTGATCCAATCAGCTCTAGTAGCTCAGTGGGAATGTTTTCTTCTCCCACGACTTCGATGCTTTTCCGCGGGCTAATGCCGGTACCTATCAACGCACTCAGTCTTGATGTGGTGCTCATGCTGCACGGATTCCGGCTACCGAGAGCACCTCGAGGATCCCGTTATTGATATTTGGCTTTCCAATTGCAGAAATTCTTCGGACGCCATGCTCGCGCCCAAGCTGGATTACATAATCGACTGAGCCTAAGACCAATTGATTGACTAGCTCTTTGCTAAGACCGGAAAGATGACCAAGCATCACCAGTCTTCCTGCAACCTCCGTCAAAGATCGAGCATGCAGGGTTGCCAAGGTCCCTGAGTGCCCGTTATTCATGGCCTGAAGCAGGACGGCCATCTCTTTACCTCGGACTTCACCAACCACAATCCGATCCGGCCTCATGCGCAGGGTTTCAACTATCAATTGCTGGATGCTTATTTCACCGGCCCCTTCTTGATTGGGTGGCCGCTCTATAAGTGACACGGCAGGTGACCTAAGAATCAATTCAGGTGTCTGCTCAATGCATATCACGCGCTCATTGAGCTCAGCAATCAATGCGGATAGCAGGGTGGTCTTACCTGTTGAAGTTGGGCCGGAAATCAGGATGTTGGCCCTTGATTCAAGAAGTTCCAGCAGAAGCGCCTTGGTCGAAGAATCGAACATGTTGACTTCAAGGAGATGATCTAGCCGAACCGTTTGTTCAACGTGTCGCCTAACGCTCAATTGAGGATTGGGGCTTACACCATGCCCAAGCACCGCATGGAATCTCAATGACCCGACCATAAAGTCAGCCATGGGTTTGGCTATGTCTATTCGAGAACCGGCCTCAAAGGCTAGGTCCGAAATGAATGCGGCAAGTTCGCCGTGAGATACAAAAGGGTTTGGTGCCCTCTCCAAACCATTGCCGCAATCAATGAAGGTATTTTCAAATCCGTCCAGCAACAGATCAGTCACGAGCGGATTTTCAAACTGCCCCTCTAGGGCAGCCGGGAAAAGCCGAGCGAATTTTGTCATGGGCACATGCTGCCCAACGAATAAATCTCACAAAGTCACAAAACAGAATCTGTGGAAAAGAAAAGGGGCGGCAGGTTTGGGGGAAACCTGCCGCCAGGCGGTGCCTGCATGGGGGATGCGTATGGCACCGCTTACTGACCGAAATCAGTTCCATAACTCTATAACACTGTCCCCCAAACTGGGAAATATTCAGTCATTTCCAAGAATTGGATTTAGTCCAAAAAACATTGGCCAAATCTGGCATTATGAAGGAACGTTTAAAACTAAGGACAACGATGTCTTCTGAACACGAAATTGAAAATCTTTCGCATGAATCTAGGAGCTTTGCTCCAAGTGCCGAATTCTCCAAATCAGCCATAGCCCAGCCAAACATCTACCAAGACTCCAAAGCAAATCGCCTTGAGTTTTGGGCAGATAGAGCTCGTGAACTTGATTGGAGCAAGCCGTTTACCCAGACCCTGGACTGGAGCAATGCGCCATTTGCCAAGTGGTTTGCAGACGGTGAACTCAATGTCAGCTACAACTGCCTGGATCGTCACGTTGAGGCCGGTTTTGGAAAAAGGGTTGCGCTCTTTTTTGAGGGTGAGCCGGGCGACACCAAGGTGTACACATATCTAGACCTGCTTATTGAAGTTAAGAAAGCGGCGAACGTGCTGCTAAAGCTTGGAGTGACCGCAGGCGATCGCGTAGCTATCTATATGCCAATGATTCCGGAGGCAATCATCGCAATGCAGGCAGTGGTTCGCATTGGTGCGGTTCACTCCGTTGTGTTTGGCGGCTTCAGTGCCGATTCTCTGGCATCCCGAATTCAAGATGCCGAAGCCAAGGTGGTAATTACTGCCGATGGCGGATTCCGCAAAGGTAAGGCCAGCGCTCTAAAACCAGCGGTCGACGAGGCGATTGCCGATGGCAAATGCCCATCGGTGACAAATGTCTTGGTCGTAAAGAGGACTGGGCAGGATGTTGCTTGGAACTCCAGCCTTGACCTGTGGTGGGATGAGGAAATGCACGTTGTTGAAAACGAGCATGTTGCCCAAGGTTTCAATGCAGAGCACCCTCTCTTCATCCTGTACACATCTGGCACCACAGGAAAGCCCAAGGGAATCTTGCACACAACAGGTGGATATCTGACTCAGGCTGCATTCACCCACAAAAACGTTTTTGACCTTCACGCAGCTCAAGACATTTACTGGTGCACGGCAGATGTGGGGTGGATCACCGGTCACTCATATGTGGCATATGGGCCACTTGCAAATGGAGCCACCCAGGTTATCTACGAAGGAACTCCAGACTCACCGGACTGGGGTCGCTGGTGGGATATCGTCCAGAAGTACCACGTCAGCATTCTCTATACCGCTCCAACTGCAATCCGCTCATTTATGAAGATTGGCTCGAGCGTCACCAAGCACTATGACCTGAGTTCGATCAGAGTGCTTGGTTCGGTTGGTGAATCGATTAACCCTGAAGCCTGGATGTGGTACCGAGAGGTAATTGGCTCATCAAAGGCTCCAATTGTTGACACCTGGTGGCAAACCGAAACCGGTGCCATCATGGTGTCACCGTTGCCTGGAATCACACACACCAAACCAGGAAGCGCCCAAGTTGCAATCCCAGGAATCGAAATTTCTGTCGTGAACGATGAGGGTCAGGAAATTCAGGCTGGACACGGTGGTTACCTAACGATCACAGAACCATGGCCATCCATGCTTCGCGGCATCTGGGGAGACCCAGAAAGATTCAAGGAAACCTACTGGTCGCGCTTTGAAGGCAAGTACTTCGCCGGCGACGGGGCCAAGCTGGACGAAGACGGAGACCTTTGGTTGCTAGGTCGCGTTGACGATGTGATGAATGTCTCAGGGCACCGACTTTCCACAACCGAAATTGAATCCGCCCTGGTATCCCACCCATTTGTCGCTGAAGCAGCAGTGGTTGGTGCCAAAGATGAAACCACCGGCCAGGCAGTAGTTGCCTTCGTGATTCTTAGGAGAAGCCAGCTTGATCACATCGGATCAGAAGCGGACACCTCGAAGATTCTTCGTGAGCACGTTGCCAAGGAAATTGGAGCCATTGCAAAACCAAGAACAATTTTTGTTGTGGCAGAGCTTCCAAAAACCCGTTCCGGCAAGATCATGCGCAGACTTTTGAGGGACGTCGCTGAAGATCGCCCAATTGGTGATGTCACGACCCTTGCTGACACCTCGGTGATGGACACCATCACCGGGAGACTAAATGACGGGGCAAGCGACTAGATGATAAGAGAGGGCAAAGAATCTGATTTCGATGCCTTGATTAAATTGCTCGCTGATTTCTCCTCAGAAGCAGGTACGAGCGTTCCCACTAATCACTTGAAGAACGCGCTCTTGCCGCTTCTTGAAGGCACTGAACTTGGCGAAATCTTGGTGCTGGATCTTGAAGAAGAAATTGTTGGCTATTTGGCGATTGGCTATGGCTGGGGAATTGAATCTGGCGGCAAGGAGGCGCTCTTTGATGAGATCTTCATTCGCAGTGACTATCGCAATCAGGGACACGGCAAGACGCTGATCCGGCGCGCACTTGCCCACGTCAAAAACCAAGGAGCTAAAACCGTTTTCCTGGAAACCGAAGCATCAAACCCGGATTCTAGAGAGCTCTATCAAGCTTTGGGCTTCGAGGTTGAAGACTCGATATGGATGCGGGTGCAAATCTAGGCGCGCCCCTAGCCCAACAGTCGATGCATGAGACCTTCAAGAGGGCCTCTTGAAAACCGCTTCCTCCAAAACCAGGAGAAGGCAATTGCGCAGATGCTGAAAACAGAACTCGACACCACTACCCACGAAAGGCTTTGGTCGTATAAAAGCCCCAGTTGATCTAGAATTCCCATTCCCACCAGCACGTGCCCTACATAAATAGTTAGGGCAAGTTGACCGGTTGACACCAATGGTTCGATAACTCTTGCCGAAGCCTTTTCCCCAATCCAGAGTGCAAAAACAATAATCAGAACAGCGGTTCCGGCCCCTGCAAGCAAATACAGCGGGAAGGGCGGAATGGGGTCGGTTGACAAAAGAAATCTTGCACTTTGCGGATCAAGATTCGAGTGGTCACTACCTCGAATACCAAGAGCAAAGAAAGCAAGCACTTCGCTAATTAGGGCTACTGCCCCGGCGCGTATTGCCAGCTTCATCCTCCAGGCCTGATCGCTTAGGTTTGTCCTTCCCAACCACATTCCAAATAGATAGAAAGTAATCCAAGGGAAAACTGGGTGAAATCCATCAAAAAATAGGTTGCGGAGAAATCCCTGCGGGGTAAAGAGCCCCTCATAAGCCAAGCTGTTTAGGTCCCAGTTCTGAAATGGATCAAAAGTAACCAAAAAGACCAGCGAAATCGTGATTGCAGAAACTCCAATAATCCAAAGTTTTCGGCTTGAGACAAACAGAAGCGCAGCGCCTATTGCCAAATAGGCGCCATAGAAGTGGAGGATGTCAGCTGGCCAGATTGGGAAGAAGAGCCAGCCAATAACAAAGAGAAATAGTGCTCGTTTAGCTAACCGGATTCGAGCGATTCGCTTTGAATCTGAGTCACCTGCTTCGCGAGCCCTGCGAGATGCCAGGGAGGCCCCGATGCCTGCGAGAACCACAAAAAGTGCGGCAGCGCGACCATCGAACATTGAAACCAAATAGTGCAACCACTGAGGTCCAGATTCAGTCGCACCCATGGTTACCTTGAAGTTCACCAGCACCATACCCAGGATCGCAAAGGCACGAGCCAAGTCGAGACCAACCAGGCGAGTATTTTGTGGCTTATTCAAAGCTTCACTTCGGAGTCAGTTTTCTAACTACCGAAATTCCACAATCAGCTCAACCTCAACCGGAGCATCTAGCGGCAGGGCTGCAACACCAACTGCACTTCTAGCGTGCTTGCCAGCTTCGCCAAAAACCTTCTCCAAAAACTCTGATGCGCCGTTGAGCACGGTTGGTTGTGCTGTGAAATCTGGCGTTGATGCTACAAAGCCGACCACTTTAACAATCTTGGTGATGCGATCGAGGTCGCCGATCACGCTTTTCACTGCAGCAATTGCATTAAGAACACACCGCTGGGCGATGATCTTGCCCTCTTCGGCAGTTAGATCTTCGCCAACTTTTCCGGTGGCTATGAGTTTGCCGTCAACTAGCGGAATTTGACCGGCTGTGAAAACGAGATTTCCGGATATCACCGCTGGAAGATATGCCCCTGCCGGTGGTGCTACCGGAGGAAGCTCTAGACCTAATTCTGCAATTCTTGCCTCGAAGCCACTCATTACTCAGCCGCCTTTTTCAAGAACGCAATCAATCCACCCTGAGGGCCTTGGGTTACCTGAACCAGCTCCCAACCCTGGGCTCCCCAGGTATTTAGAATCTGGGTTTCCTTGTGAAGTAGAAGGGGTGTTGTGACGTATTCCCACTTGGTCATTTACAGCTCCGTTTCAGCTAATGAGAGGTAACCTAGAGTCTATGTCCGGAAAGAGTTCCTTCTCCGCACTCGCAAACTTTTTGAAGTTCGGGTTGCTTAGCGCCGTTGCAGGTGTGTTGTCCGTTGCAATTTTGGCCCCGGCAGTTGCCGTTGCAGGTGTGGTAGCCACCACAACTGTTGGCATGTTTGAGGGGCTTCCCACTTATATTCGCCCGGTCAATGCCTCGCAATCCTCAAGCATTTATGCACTGAGAGACGGCAGCCCGGAGAAAATAGCAACCTTCTTCCACGAGAACCGAGTTGAGGTCCCGTTTGAGGAGATTTCACCAAATCTCATCAATGCAGTGATCGCAACAGAAGACCCAAGATTTTATGAGCACGGTGGCGTGGATATCATCTCCTTGCTACGCGCAACCCTCACGAATCTTGCAACCTTCGGTGATGGCCCCGGTGCATCAACAATCACCATGCAATATGTAAGGCAATCACAGGTTGAGGTTGCGAATCTTTCTGGCGATGCCGAGGCTATCGCATTGGCCACCGAGGTAACGATCGAGCGCAAGCTAAAGGAAATTCGCCTAGCGATCGCCCTTGAAAAAGAGGTAAGCAAGAAGGATATTCTTGCTGGGTACTTGAACCTGGTTTTCTTGGGTAACCAAATCAATGGTGTCGAGACCGCTTCTCAGTATTACTTTGGAACAAGTGCTAAAAACCTGAACATTCCTCAGGCTGCTTACTTGGCAGGAATGCTCAAATCGCCAAATGATTACAAGCCCGATTCCTCAAAGAATCTAGAACGCGGAATCGGTCGTCGTAACTATGTTCTGCAAAACATGGCAGACGAGGGCTACATCACACAGGATCAGGCTGATGCTTACAAGGCATCTCCAATTCAGACTCTAATCACCAAGTCTCGACAGGGCTGCGAAGAAAACCAGGAGACTGCTTTCTTCTGTGACTTCACGGTATGGACAATCCGAAACTCTCCAGAATTTGGACAGGAGCTTGCAGATCGTGAACAGCTTCTGCGCCGCGGTGGTCTAGAGATTTACACGTCCTTGGACCTTGACGCACAAAGTGCCGCATGGAAAGCCACGATGGAAATGCTGCCTCCGGAAAACGAGTGGGGCTTTGGCACCGCATCGGTTTCCGTGGAGGTTGGAACCGGCCGAGTTATTGCAATGGCCCAGAACAGATATTTCGACCAGTCCGACAACCCCGATGTTGGTCGCACCAGCGTGAACTACAACACCGATAAGCCATATGGTGGATCGTCAGGTTTCCAGCCCGGATCAACCTACAAGGTTTTCACCTTGGCCGAATGGCTTAAGAATGGCTACACCCTGGGTGACCACGTCGATGGCCGAATCTACACCGGTGAAGATGTTGACTTGGATGGCGAACCAGACAAGGTGAAGATTTGGGATGTTGCCAAAGACTTCTATGCAAGCTGTGGTGGAGTTGGTGGCTTGTGGGAGGTTAACAACTCCGGAGACAAGACCATTGACGACATCAGCGTCTACCAAGCAGTTGTCACCTCCCAGAACACTGCCTTTGCGGCAATGGCGTCTCAGCTAGACCTGTGTGGAATTAGAGACACCGCCCAATCTTTCGGCGTGCACCGAGCGGATGGCAGCGATCTAGAGTACGTTCCGGCTTCCATTCTGGGAACCAACGAAATTGCACCACTAACCATGGCTGCCGCTTACGCCGGCATTTCAAATAATGGTCTTTACTGCTCACCAATTGCGATCGACAAGGTAATCCTTAGAAAGACCGGCGAGGAACTGGCAGTACCTCAAAGCCAGTGCAGCCAAGCAGTCAGTCCCGAAATTTCCGCTGCCATGATTCACGCCATGAAAGGCGTAGTTTCTGGCGGAACCGGAGCAGCTGCAAATCCTAATGATGGGACTCCATTAGCCGGAAAGACCGGTACAACCGACGATCGTATTCATACCTGGATGACAGGATTCTCAACCGCAGTGGCTACTGCAACCTGGGTTGGTAACGTGATTGGTCTAACCTCACAATCAAGCAAGAGCGTTGAGGGAAGAGCAGTATCAACTATCCGTCACTCCATCTGGAAAGCCATCATGACAAAAGTTGATGAGCTATACCCAGGCGAAAGATTCCCGGATGCGAGTTCGATTTATGTAAATGCTCAGGTTCTTGGAGTTCCTTTGGTCGAAGGTTATGAACTAGAGAGCGCAAAGGCCGCTTTGGTGTCTGCCGGTTTCGCAGTCGATGTTGTGGAAACAGCAATTCTTTCCAGTCAGCCAGCAGGCATGGTGGCAAGAACATCTCCCGAATTTGGCGAGCAAATTCCACGAGGTTCAATCGTGAAAATCTACATTTCGGCTGGGGGAAAGCTGATTGTGCCCGATGTTCGCGGATTGGCATTGCAAGATGCTGCGTTACTTCTTGAGAGTGCTGGCCTAATCGTTTCGTTGCCGCAGCCAAGTCAATTTTTACTTCTAAACCAATGCGATCCGTTGTTAGAAAATGACCTGGCTTTGTCTAGCCTTCCAGCGCCAGGTGCAGAGGTTTCCATGAACTCTGCAATCGTCTTGATACCAAACCGATGTGGCTAAGCGGCAACGCAGGCCCGTTCGAGGTTATTGAACTCGAGGGGAAGCTGGGCCTCAAAAGTCCGCTTCGAATTCTCCATATTTCGGATTTGCATTTTGCCCCTGGGCAGAATGCAAAGCGCTCGTTCCTGAAGGACCTTGCCTTTCTAAAGCCAGATTTGGTTGTGAACACCGGAGATAACCTCGGCCACAAAGATGCCATCAATCCAACCTTGGATGCGCTTGCACCACTGCTGGATTTCCCCGGGGTCTTTGTGAACGGTTCAAACGATTATCGGAGCCCAAGCCCGAGAAATCCGTTCAAATATTTCGCCGGCCCTTCCGACGTTCCTGCCAAACCGAACCTTGATACAAATAGATTCACAACCGAACTCACGAATGCGGGCTGGCTCGATCTGAACAATTCCTCAGGAAGCCTCGACATACAAAATCAAAAACTTGGTTTTCTTGGGCTTGATGACCCTCACGAAAATCTTGATGATCTCCCATCATTGCCTAAACAGGCTGCTGAAATCTCTGGATCGGATTTGGTGATTGGAGTTTCCCACGCCCCGTACCTTCGAGTGATCGAGGCCTTCGGCAACTTCGGTGCGCAATTGATGTTTGCTGGCCACACCCATGGCGGACAGATTTGCATGCCTGGCACCAGAGCACTTGTTACCAACTGCGATTTACCAACCAAATACGCCCAGGGGCTTTCAGCATGGAAGGGCCAGACAAACGACACCATGTTGCATGTTAGCGGCGGTATGGGTTGCTCGATTTACGCACCGGTCAGGCTGTTTTGCCCGCCGAGTGCAACCTTGCTTACTGTTTCTTAGGCGAGTTCCTGAGCTACTAGCTCAGCAATTTCGTAGGTGTTTAGGGCTGCACCCTTGCGAAGGTTGTCCCCCACAACAAACAAGTCGATGGTGTTTGGGAAATCCTCTGCCTGGCGAATGCGTCCAACAAATGTTGGGTCTTGGCCGGCAACAAATGCTGGAGTTGGAAATACACCATTTGCAGGATCGTCCATCACAACAACGGTTGGCTGCTTTTCTAGCTCAGCCCGAACCTCATCTGCGGTGATGTCCTTGGCGAAGGTTGCGTGAACGGCAAGAGAGTGAGAGACCTGCACCGGAACGCGCACACAAGTTGCAGCAACCTTGAGGTCCTTGATTCCCAGAATCTTGCGAGATTCGTTGCGAACCTTAAGCTCCTCAGAGGTGTGACCGCCCTCTTTTAGCCCACCAGCAACTGGAATCACGTTCATTGCAATTGGCACAGCCCATGGAGAATCTGACTGCTTTAGTCCGGCTGCACTAAGAATCTCTGAAACGTTATTGCTTTTAAGTCCTGCCTCGGAGTGGCCACCAACTGCAGCAATTTCTGCGGCTAGCTGATCAATTCCAGGAGCTCCCGCACCTGATACAGCCTGATAACTGGAAACGACCAACTCGGTCAGGGTCCACTTGCTGTGCAGTGCGCCAAGGGCCGCCATCATGGTCAGTGTGGTGCAGTTAGGGTTTGCAATGATGCCAAGTGGTCTTGACTTTGCTGCAAATGGGTTTACCTCTGGCACGACCAAAGGAACCTCAGGGTTCATTCGGAATGCTGCCGAGTTGTCGACACAAACCACGCCCTTGGCAGCTGCGATTGGAGCCCAAACCTCAGAAACCTCATCTGGGACATCGAACATTGCAATGTCGATGCCGTCGAATGCCTCATCGGAGAGTGCAACAACGGTGTGAGGCTTGCCGTGAACCACAATCTCTTTGCCGGCGCTTCTTGCAGAAGCGATCAGGCGAATTTCTCCCCAGATGTTTTCACGAGCATTAATAATCGAAATCATTACGGTGCCAACGGCCCCGGTTGCTCCAACTAGGGCGAGATTAGGCTTTGACATTATTACCTTCCAGTTCCTGCGTAGATGATTGCGGTATCAGCCGCATCCAATTCGAATGCGGTGTGGACGATGCGGGTTGCCTCTTTGAGCTGGTCTGCTCTAGTGACAACGGAAATTCGAATCTCGGAGGTTGAAATCATCTCGATGTTGATTCCGGCCTTGGCAAGTGCACCGAACAACTTGGCCGAAACACCGGAGGATGTCTTCATGCCGGCACCGACGATCGAAAGCTTTCCAATCTCATCGTCGTAGTTCACGCTCTTGAAACCAACTTCTTCTTGCTTGCTCTTGAGTTCCTCAACTACCTTGTGGCGATCTGAGTGCGGCAAGGTCAATGAGATGTCAGAGAGGTGATTCTCGGTGGTGGAGACGTTCTGAACGATCATGTCGATGTTTGCGCCAGCTTCGGCAATGATCTGGAAGATTTCTGCTGCCTTACCTGGGCGGTCCGGAACTCCAACGACTGTGATCTTGGATTGAGTGTCATCGGTTGCTACTCCCGAAACAATAGGCTCTTCCATTTCATCTCCTGGTTGATTGGTATAAACAAGTGTGCCTGGGTCAAGGCTGAATGTGGAGCGAACCCTCAGTGGCACACCGTGCCTTCTTGCAAATTCAACTGCTCGTATATAAAGAATCTTCGCGCCAGAGGAGGAAAGCTCCAACATCGAATCAACATCGATCTGGGCAAGCTTTCTGGCTCTTGGAACAACGCGTGGGTCTGCGGTGTAGACACCATCAACATCCGAGTAAATCTCACAGACATCAGCACCAAGGCCAGCTGCAAGTGCAACAGCTGTGGTGTCAGATCCACCACGACCTAAGGTTGTGACATCTCCGGTTTCAAAGCTAAAACCCTGGAAGCCGGCAACAATCGCAACCTCGTTGTTAGCTAGTGCTTCTTTCACGCGGGTTGGTTCGATCTTCCAGATTCGAGCTGAACCGTGTGAAGAGTCTGTTGAAATACCTGCCTGGTAGCCGGTGAAAGACTTTGAGGCCCCGCCCATATCCTGGATTGCCATAGCTAAAAGCGACATAGAAATGCGCTCACCGGCGGTTAGCAGCATGTCCATCTCGCGACCGCCGCGCTTTGAAGAAACTGAGTCAGCAAGGTCGATTAGTTCATCGGTGGTGTCGCCCATGGCAGAGACCACAACACAAACCTGATTGCCCTCAGCCTGGGTCTTAAGCACGCGCGCAGCGACGTGCTTGATCTTCTCAGCGTCAGAGACGGAAGATCCACCGTATTTCTGCACAATTAGTGCCAAGGGGTTCTCCTTGGAAAATTGGGGTGGGATTTTGCCATGCGACAATGCCCCTAAATTCTAGTTGACTCGGCGCCTACCCTCAAAGGCTCTACCCAAAGTCATGTCATCCGCGTATTCCAGATCGCCACCGACGGGAAGTCCAGATGCCAACTTTGTAACGGAAATCTCCATCGAACCAAGGAGGCGAGTGAGGTAGGTGGCGGTTGCTTCACCCTCAAGATTTGGATTCGTGGCCAGAATGACTTCTCTAATGTCTGGATCAGCCAGTCTCTTGAGTAGATCTTTGATTCGAAGCTGGTCTGGCCCAATTCCAACAATCGGCGAAATTGCGCCACCTAGAACGTGGTAGACACCGCGGAATTCTCTGGTGCGCTCAATTGCATTGATGTCCTTGGATTCCTCAACCACACAAATCAAACCAAAATCACGCTTTTGATCGGAGCAAATTCCACACTTATCAGACTCGGAAACATTCCCGCAGGTTTGGCAAAAACGAACCTTCTCTTTGGCTTCGCGCAAAACCTCCGAAAGTGTTTGAGCAACATCGTTGTCCTGCTCGATCAGATAGAAGGCAATGCGCTGGGCAGACTTGGGCCCAACTCCAGGAAGTTTTGCTAGCTCATCAATGAGCTCCTGAACGATGCCTTCGTACACTACTTATCCCGCTCTTTTAGAGGTGTAGCTCCAAGAATTTCGCGAAGCACAAACTCACCGGCTTTTTCCTCGGAAGCTGGCTGCGATGGAGCCACGATCTGAGGAATAGCCTCAGTCACGTCTTCTTCCATCTCCTCAGGCTCGGTGAATTCCTCGGCGGGAGTTGGTTCAACGATCGGCGCAACTGGGTTCACCTCAGGAGCTTCGGCAACCTTGGCGCGGTATTTGACCTTCACACCCATGTTCTCAAAAATGACCTGGCGCAAAACTTCTGATGCACCTTGAGAGTTCTTGAAAGCATCTACATCTTTTTGAGACTGGAACAAAAGCGTCAAAACTTCATCCGAGTAATCCAAAACCTTGGTGGTGAAAGCAACCGCCCAAGCTGAGCGAGATTGCTTTGCCAAGGAATTCAAGATTGGCTCCCAAGCATTCTTGAAGCCTGAGGTGGAGAGATCAGCAACAACCTTGGCTGATTTGACGCTTTCAGGTGCAGAGCTTGTTTCCGGGATGGAAGCCTCCGGCGCACTCACTGCTTGAACAACTGGAGCCTTTGTGGCAGCAGGTTCTGCAGATTTTGTTGGCGCCTTTGGCTCTGCAGCCTTGGCCGGCTGAGTTGGAACCTCGACTGCGGCAGGCGCCTTCTTGATAACACTCACCTGCTCGATAGATGGAGCCAGGACTCTTGCGCAAAGCAGTTCTAGCTGAAGCCGTGGGTTTGAAGCGGCTGTGGTGTCACCCAGGGCCTTGGATGTGGCTTCTGCAGTTTGGGTCAACTGTCTCAAACCAAAGCGATTTGCCTGAATTGTCAAAGTCTCGAACTGCTCTGGGCCTAAGCCTCGAAGAATTGCTTTGGCTCCGTCTCCGAGCGATGAAACCAGCATCAGATCACGGATTCTCTCAAGAAGGTCCTCAAGGAATCTCCTGGCGTCTTGACCTGACTGGATGACCTTGTCGACTGCCTCAAAAGCTTTTGCAGGATCGATCTCTGCAAAGGCGTCAATCACCTCGGACATTAGTTGATCGTGGGTAAAGCCAAGCAAGCTAACTGCACGTGGGTAGGAAATTTCGTTTGTCTCGCTGCCTGCAATCAACTGGTCCAAAAGTGACAGCGCGTCACGCACGCTACCGCCGGAAGCTCTGACCACCAAAGGCATAACGCCACCTTCAGCGGTGTACCCCTCCGATTCCAACAGGGTGGTTAGGTATTCAAGCAACTCCCCCGGAGGGACCAAACGAAATGGATAGTGGTGAGTCCTGGAACGAATTGTTCCAATAACCTTTTCCGGTTCGGTTGTTGCGAAGATGAACTTCACGTGGGCTGGCGGCTCTTCGACGATCTTTAGTAGTGCGTTGAAGCCCTGCGGGGTAACCATGTGGGCTTCATCCAAAATGAAAATCTTGTAGCGATCGCGCGCTGGGGCAAAAACTGCTCGCTCACGCAGCTCTCTGGCATCGTCAACACCGTTGTGAGAAGCAGCGTCAATTTCAACTACATCTAGCGAACCAGAACCGCCCCGAGAAAGCTCGATGCAACTTGGGCACTTGCCACAAGGGGTATCGGTGGGGCCCTCTGCGCAGTTCAAACAGCGCGCAAGAATTCTTGCCGAGGTGGTCTTACCGCAACCCCTGGGACCGGAGAAAAGATAAGCGTGATTCACCCGGTCTGAACGCAAGGCCGCCATTAACGGATTGGTTACTTGAGTTTGCCCAATTAGCTCAGAGAAAGACTCTGGGCGGTATCTGCGATAAAGGGCGGTGGTCACCCACAAAGCCTAATTGCTTTGACCGACATTGAATAACAGCCTGTGGATTGTTATTTCTTGAGCTTATAAGTTGGGAAATTTGTGAGCAGCTGCTGCTCCTTTTTCCACTGCGGAAATAACAGTCCAGCCGGGCAGTAGTTCAGAAGACCGGTTGCAATCATTAGCATCCCGAGCGGCAACCACAAAAGGCTCCAACCTAAGTTTGAAAGTGCTACGAACAGCAAAAAAGAGCCCATAAAGACTCTGGCTGCCCGACCCCAAGGTCCAGACATAAAGCTGATTATTTTGCGATTGGTTGGGGTTAGTTTCATTTATTCTCCTGAGTCCAATAATTCAAACACAGGATCTGGAAAAAGATTCCCAATAGGCGACCCCCCGTGCACCCATCAGAGCTCGGTTACCCTTGCTATCTCTCGATCCTGGGGGATTTGGCCTAGGTGACGCCACACGGGGGGTCGAAAAGTATTCTACGCCCTGCTAAACCCGAGCCAGAAGCCAATCGGTGAGGTCAGCAGTTGCATCTTCCTTGACGAGGTCATTGAGCAGTTCGTGATATGCGCCGGGATAAAGCTTTAGCTCTTTATCCACCGAACCGATTGATTCGTATAGCGCAATGCTTGCGGTGTGGTCGGTTGAGGTGTCTTTATCCCCGTGCATGATCAAAGTTGGCACCTTCCAGGAATCCACCTTGCTCCAAACCTCATCGGAAATCTCGAGAACAGTTTTTGCAACCAAATTCTTTGCTTTTCCCTGGAAGAACATTGGATCCGAAGCGGCAACATCAACTACTTCTTGATCCCGAGAAAGAGCCTCGAGTCCTGGTCTTGGGAGTGGAATTGGAGCATTTGGCAATAGCTTTCCGAGGGTTGAACTCAGAACCCTCTCCCAGGCTTGCGATGGTTGATGCATGGCCGAACTGCCAATCACGGCCCCTGCGATATTCGCAAAATTTCTCACGACACTGCCCGCTGTCACCAAGCCACCCAAAGAGTGACCATACAAAACAGTAGGGAGATTTCCCATCTGGGCTCTTGCCTTAAGGTGCAGATCAACACCTTGCTGCAGATCAATCAATCCGCGAGCGCCGTCACTTTCGCCGTGACCCGGTAGGTCAAACGCATAAACATCAAATCCCAGGTCGTTTAGTTTTGGAATTAGCGCATTGTATTGATTCACATATCGCTTGGAGTACTCTCCCAAACCATGCTGCAAAAGAACCTGAGCTTTTGCAGATTCAGCTCGCCAAATAAACCCAGCTATGCCGGATTCTAGATTCCATGTTTCAAATGCGTGATCGCTCATACCCTCAGAATACGCCCAGGGATATCGTGTCAAGCCAAAGACCGCTAAACTCTTCGGAGTACCAAGGAGAATTCGCCTAGTGGCCTATGGCGCACGCTTGGAAAGCGTGTTGGGTGCAAGCCCTCGGGGGTTCGAATCCCCCATTCTCCGCCAGCAACTCCCTTGATTTATAGCCTCAAAAGGCTCTTTTGATAGGGAGTTTTTGTTTGAGTTGCAATTGCAAGAGGTGGGCAAGGTATTTGCTGAAATCAATCGAGGGGCTTCTGATGGTCAGAGCTTTCTAGCCAGTCATTAAATGTGGTTTTTCCCACAAGAGTTTCGCCCCTGCCACGCAAATCGCCTGAAGCCATGCCTCTTCCAAAAACTCCCGGAAGCGGAAACTCGAGAACCAATTTTTTCAAACCGTCGAAAGCGATCTGCCTTCGAGCCAGATCAGCTAAAACTTCATTTCTTGGACCAACCAAATCCTTTGCGCGCTCAAGTGGTTTTCCTTCTGCGATGTCCACAAGATGTTGCCCCACTTCCCTTGCAGCCACTGGTCGCATAAGGCATGTTGGAAGAAGCGCAATCGGTCCAGGCATACTTTGCAGTTGCTGGGTGACGAACTCATGAAATTGGGAGGACCTGGCAATGGTGTATGGGACTGTTCCTTTTTCGACGTTTCGCTCTTGTTCGAGTTTCCCCGCGTAGTAGCCATCGTCAATCTCATCGATACCGACGATCGATAAAGCCACGTGGTGTTTCACCCCGGTTTGCGCTTCTGCGCTGAAAAGGTTGTCTGTGACAGTTGAAAAGAACTTTCGGGCAGCTCTGGCACTCAGCGTAGTTTTATTGGTTACGTCCAAAACTACATCCACGCCATTGAGAGCCTCTATCAAACCCTCGCCAGAAATCAAATCAATGCCATTTCTTCGGGAAATCGAGACAACTTCGTGTCCTCGGTTTTCGGCAGCCGTGACGGCGAACTTACCCACTAGTCCAGCCCCACCGGCAACAGCAATCTTCATCGATAACCTCCCTCTCCAAGATAAGACTCGAGAACTGAAGTGTCCAATTCTGCCTGGTTTATTCGTCGGTTTGCCAGCCAATGGCGTAGAAAGCTGGCGTAAAAAGTGTTTCTTGCCTTATCAACCTCAGTATTTATGCGGACACCAGGATGGTGGGTCGAATCAAGCATTCTCCGCCAGAAACTGTTACCCGAATTTATTAAGCCAGACTGAAATGGCGATCTTCAATGACTCCCATTCAAAATGCTCATCAACGGTGATCACGCATCTATTTGCATCTGCCCACCTGTGATTGAGTTCATTGACTTCAAATTTCAGGCTTCTCGACGCAGGTAGTTTCTTAGCTCCAAGATGCAGAATGAGCTGAAAAACCGGCTCGGGGAACAGGCGAAAAGTGAGGACATTTGAACCCTCGAGTTTGAAGCTTGGGGCATTCCATTTGATTTCTGATTCCAGCATTTCGAACTCGGCACAAATTCTTGAGTAGAGACGAGCTATCTCCTCTTTACGGGAGTGCTGCAAATCTGCAAGAAATACATCCAAGTCTGAACTCATTTCAATGCTCCTCATTAGCCAAGTTAATGTGCTCGACACTACTCCAGGCTTCACTGTGAGGCGACACGGGTGATTTGCAATCTCTAGAGAAGGCATATTCCGGAAGGTAGCCTTTGGGCTCCAAGGACCCGCAAGTTGGCATGAATCCTGCGACAAGTTGCAAAGCGACTTGGCCGGTCTCTAGTTTTTTGGCTTCTTTCGGAAGATCTGCTTAATCCTGGCGACTATTCTTTCTAGTCCTTGAACGCCTTGCTTGTTGAGCTCCCTTGCCCATTCAATCTCAAGGGCAAGAATTGAAAGCCCAAAGAAAATAAATAGGATTCCAGGGCCAGGGGTGACCATCATCACAAGCCCCATAAGCAACAACACTGAACCAAGAATGATCGTTAGAGTCCAACGGACAGGGTGGGGCAACTTGGCGAGAAAACTCTTGATCTTGTTCAAGCCATCACCTTCCAAACAGTGTCACCAATCTAATTCATCGACATCAAGATTTGCTGATACTTCAGAAGTTGAGATATTTCGACACTCAGCAATCCAAACCTCAGGGACCATTGCCACATCAGACCAAGCACTTGCATCAGCGGGGAATGATCTCGGACTGCAGGTTCTTGCACCATTTGCTCTATAAGCACGCAATCAGATGTGGCTAGTGTTGAAGAATGTTGAGATTCCAAGTCCAAGCCCACCGTGTGGATGAAAAGGGTGCTGAGCTCACAACCAAGGAAGCTCGTCTTACCCTGGACACCAGCATTGCTGGAAGAGTAGATGCGCTAAACCCCGTTGAGTTGCTACTAGCCTCCCAGGCCGCTTGCTTTATAAAAGGTATTGAACGCCTTGCCCTCACCTTAAACTTTGATTACACCGGGGTTGAGGTGTCGCTCGAGGCAGATAGACCAGAGGATCAAGCTCGTATTTCACAGCTGAGATATCAGATACAGATCGATACAAAGGAAAGCGATCAGAGACTCGAGCTTTTGCACAAAAACCTGAAAAAGCAAGGCACCATCTACAACACGATTAGCGCCGGGACCGAGCTAATTGGCTCGGTTGCTAGATCAAATAGGTAAATTGGAACCATGAGCACACCAAATCCTTATGCATCAAGCGACTACTCTCCAGAAACCGAAAAGCTACTTTCGGTTGCCATTCACCTACTAGCTATCCCATTTGAGTTTTTCGCACCGGTGATTGGCTACTTCGTTTTCAAGGACAAGGGTCCGTTCATTAGTCACCACGTTAAAGAGTCGATTAACTTCAGCATCACGATGCTTTTGGTCGTGGTAGTCCTCGCGGTTTCGATTATCGGCTGGGCATTCCTTTGGGCACCACCGATCTACTGGGCCATCATGAGAATCATCGCAGCGGTGAAAGCTGCTCAAGGTGAGTTCTATAAATACCCATTCACTCTCAGGTTGATAACTTCCTAGAGCAAGTCTCAAGTAACAAAAGAACCCCTGATTTTCATCAGGGGTTCTTTTGTTAGCGAACTAAATTGGTCCAAGCCAAACTCAGCAGGAATAGACCTGCGCTGAGAAAGGCGAAGCCAAGCCCAAGACCCATCGGTGATCTCCAACCATGCCAACGTTCTTGATAATCAAAACGCTTTCTGGTCCAAGAGTCCCTGAGTTCAACCCAGTCCGACATTTCCTGGAGGTTCTTTTGTTTCTTTTCCTCGTTCATGTTCTTCACTTTCTTCGAATCGATTTGAGTGAAGCTGAATAATCAACATAAAAAGGCTTCGGAGAAAATCTTAGCCGTTGGATTTGCGATAAACAGGGGCTTTTTGTCTGAATTGATATGCGCTTACAGATTTCTGAAATTCTCCTGCTGTGCATCAACTGCCCAAGTTTTACCTGAGTTTTGCGTCAAATCATTAAGAAAGTTAACTCGTCGCTTCGTCGTGAATATTGGGAACGCTTCCAGTTGCCTCAGGCTCATAACATATGCATAACAAGTCATATTCCAAGCGATATTTCTCTTGTTTCTCACTATGTTTCTCTGTGGGAGCGTTCCCATAACTATTTCCACGAGAGAAGGAACACATGGCTACAGCTAAGCGCTACATGGGTTTCGTCAGCCTCGCAGCCGCATCAGGATTAATCCTGTCGGGGTGTGCAGCTACGACTGAAACTTCATCAACCAGTTCAGCGTCAAACGGAGGCACAGAAGCCTCTGCAGACCAGAAGGTACTTCAGTTCTGGGCATTCGGCGACATGGGTCTAGGCGACCTAATCGCTGAGTACGAAGAAATGAACCCAGACATCAAGATCAACATGAAGGTCAGCGACTTTGACCCTCACCACCAGGGTCTATTGACCTCCCTTGACTCTGCAGCTCCAGACATCGCTGCAATCGAGGTTGGCTACTCATCTTTGTTCAAGGCTGTTGCTGGCAAGTTCACTGACCTTGCAGAGTACGGCGCAGCTGATGTCGCAGGTGACTACCTCGACTGGCGCTGGAACCACGGTGTTGACCTAGACGGTCGCATTTTCGGTATTCCTACCGATGTGGGCCCAATGACCATTTGCTACCGCTCCGACCTATTTGCTGAGGCTGGCTTGCCAACCGACCGCGACGAGGTAAGCGCTCTATGGCCAACCTGGGAAGACTTCATTGCAGTTGGCGAGCAGTATGTTGCCGCAACTGGAAACAAGTTCCTTTCTTCAACCGGTTACGTATGGAACGCAGTAAAGAACCAGTCCACCGAGAAGTTCTACTCGGCTGACGGCTCAAGCTTGATCTACGAGACCAACCCACAAATCCAAAAGGCATGGGACCTATCTGTTGCAGCGACTCCAATCGCAGCAAACATTGGTGACTGGACTGCCGACTGGAACGCTGGTATGAACAACGGCGCTTACGCCGTTCTTACCTGCCCAGCTTGGATGATGGGTTACATCCAGGGTCAGGCTCCTGACCTTACCGGTGCATGGGATGTTGCAACAATGCCTGAGGGCAGCGGCAACTGGGGTGGCTCACAGCTAACCGTTCCAGCACGTGCACAGTACCCAGAAGAGGCTGCAAAGTTCATCCTTTGGATCCTTTCTGCAGAGAACCAGTTGAAGCTATTCAAGGCAAGCGGACAGTTCCCATCGACCCTTGCAGCATACGAAGATGCAGAGCTACTTGCATTTGAGAGCGAGTACTTCAACAACGCTCCAGTTGGATCAATCTACGCAGAGGGTGTCAAGCAGTTGGCTCCAATCTACGAGGGTCCAAAAGAGCGCGTCATCGACCAGGAGTTCGGTGCAGCACTTGGCCGTATCGCCAATGGCGACCAGTCTGAGGCTGACGCCTGGGCTGAGGCTGTAAACAACATCAAGCGCGATGTTGGCTAATAACTAAAAACAAACGCCCCATGGTCCAGGCTCCGGCTTGGGCCATGGGGCACCCAACCAGCAAGAGGATTTTCAATGGCTACAAACAGTAAGAAGCTTCACCGGGCAGACCGCGTTTCCGGATTTCTCTATACCTCGCCGTTCTTTTTGATATTTGCTGTCTTCGGAATGTTTCCGATCGTCTACACCTTCTGGGTCGCTTTCCATAAGTGGGACCCGTTCTCCGAACCAAAGTGGATCGGGCTCGATAACTTCACAAACCTCATGGCCGATGACCGGCTTTGGCTCGCGGTAAAGAACACATTTAGCATCTGGCTGCTCAGCAGCGTCCCGCAGATCATCTTCGCCTTGTTCTTGGCATGGGTGCTAAACCACTCCCGCATTCGCGGAAACACTTTCTGGCGCAGCGTTGTGCTGATCCCAAACATCACATCAGTGGTTGCAGTTGCGGTTGTATTCGGACAACTCTTTGGTCGCGAATACGGCATGGTCAACTGGCTACTAACAGTTCTAGGCTTCTCCCCAATCGACTGGGTGAATGGAAGCTTTGCATCACACGTTCTTATTTCGATCATGGTTATCTGGCGCTGGACCGGATATAACGCACTTATTTATTTGGCAGCTATGCAGGCTGTTCCCGAAGAGCTTTATGAAGCAGCAGAGATTGATGGTGCTTCTAAGTTCCGCCAGTTCATCTCAGTCACCATTCCGCAGATTCGCCCAACCCTGATCTTCACCATCATCGTTAGCACAATCGGTGGATTGCAGATCTTTGCAGAGCCACTGATTTTGGATGGCCAAGGCTACGGCGGTGGCGTGAGCCGCCAGTTCAGCACCGTGACACTGTTCATGTTTGAGCAGGGATTCTCGAGATTCGAGTACGGCTACGCATCGGCAATCGCGATCGTGCTGACCGTAATCATCATCAGCATCTCGCTTGTCAACTTCCTAATTGTCCGCAAGATTCAGAAGGCGTAATCATGACTGCAATTGAGGCAAACGTTCACAAGGACCAAAGTTCGCTTGGAACCAGGCGAATCAGAGGTCGGCATTACATCCTTCTGGCGGTTGTTGCGCTACTGTCCTTCTTCCCCTTCTATTGGATGTTTGTAATTTCATCCAATGACTCATCCGCAATCACCAACATCCCGCCGGTTGTGGTTCCAGGACCAAACTTCCTGAGATCGCTTGGCATGGTCAATGAGATCATCAACTTCTCGGTTCCACTATTGAACAGCTTGTTTGTGGCATCAGTTGTTGCCCTTAGCCAGGTGTTCTTCAGCACCTTGGCCGGGTTTGCTTTTGCAAAGCTAAGGTTCCGCGGCAAGGGGCCACTGTTCATTTTCATTCTTGCAACGATGACAGTGCCAACCGGATTGGGAATCATCCCTTTCTACTTCCTAATGTCGAACCTGGGCCTAATCAACACTTTGGCATCTGTAATCCTCCCGGGCCTAACAACCGCTTTTGGTGTGTTCTGGATGCGACAGACCATTGATGGTGGGGTTCCTGACGAACTGATTGAGGCGGCCAAGATTGATGGCGCTTCAAACTTCAGGATCTACCGCTCTATTGTTCTCCCAGCGATTAGACCTACTGCAACAGTTCTAGGGCTATTTGGGTTCTTGGCTGCTTGGAATGACTTCATGTGGCCACTGTTGAGCTTGAACTCGCCAGAAAACTTCACGGTTCAGGTTGCTGTTCGTCAGCTTAGATCCGCATACTTCATTGATTACTCCCTACAAATGACAGGTGCCTTCTTGGCCACTGTGCCATTGTTAATCCTGTTCGCTTTGGTAGCCCGCAGAATGGTTGCCGGAGTTATGGCTGGAGCTATCAAGGGATAGGTGTCAATTGGATCAAAACGGTAAACGCAAGGCAAGGGCAACCCTGGTCGAAGTAGCCGAACTCGCATTAGTTTCAAAATCCACGGTTTCCCGAGTCATCAACGAGGATGCCGCTGTATCCGAAGAGGCTAGACAAAGAGTTCTGGATGCTATTAGAGCAACCGGCTATCGCGTTAACCAAAGCGCAAGGGCGCTTGTTTCAAACAAGACTGGCGCCATTGCCGTCGCAATTTACGAACAGCTAGCCACCTATTTCACAAGCTCGTTCTCAGGTGCGATGGTTACTGCTCTGCAGGACTTCTTCTTTGAGAGGGACCTTCAGGTTTTGATTCTGCCTGCGCCTAACCGCGAGCGTCAAAAGCGCATTGAGAAGTACATCTACGAAGGCCACGTCGATGGAGCAATCCTGCTGGGTCCGGTGAGAGAAGACATCTTGCTCTCTGACCTACTCAGCGCCCAGGTTCCAATTGTTGTGGGTGGTCGCCCAATCGGCTCAGACTCGGTTTCCTATGTTGACATCGATAATGCCAAAGCCTCAGAGCTGGCTGTTCAAGAACTTATCCGCAGCGGCCGCAAGACAATTGGTTTCATAACCGGGCAGCTCTCAAACGCCTCCGCCACCGACCGCCTCCGAGGCTACAAGCTCGCAATTGATGGCTCGGATGCTAGGGATGATGAGACTCTAATCGGCATTGCCGACTGGGGCTATGAGTCTGCAGCGATTGCGACCAGAAAGCTACTCGAGCTGCACCCGGAGCTAGACGCTATTTTCTGCTCCAATGACCTAATGGCCACAGCCGCCATCGCAGTCATCCGAGACTCTGGGAGAAAGATTCCAGAAGATATTGCCGTTATTGGTTTTGACGATTCGCCAATAGCACTTAGAACCACTCCTCAACTCACCTCGGTGGCACAGAGCCCCGAGGACTATGCCCGAGCACTTGGGGAGAATCTGCTCAAGCAAATGTCAGGTGAAGATCTAAGTCCGAAACCTGTAATCCTGCCAACACAAATTGTGTGGCGCGACAGCTTCAAACCAGAAAATCATAAATAAGGAGAGAAATGAAGTTTCCAGAAAATTTCCTATGGGGTTCTGCGACCTCCTCGTATCAAATCGAGGGTGCAGCAACTCAGGATGGAAGAGGGCCTAGCATCTGGGACACTTTCTCTCACACTCCAGGCAAGGTAGTCGGTGGTGACACCGGCGACATCGCCATCGATCACTACAACCGCATGCCAGAAGATGTCCAAATCATGAAGGACATGGGACTACAGGCATATCGCTTCTCCATCGCATGGTCCAGAATCATGCCAGAGGGCAAAGGTGCGATTGAGAAGCGCGGACTCGACTTCTACTCACGTCTAACCGATCAGCTCCTAGAGCAAGGCATCAAGCCACTGCCTACTTTGTATCACTGGGACCTCCCAGAAGCTTTGGACAAAGAAGGTGGCTGGCTCAACAGAGACACAGCCCAACATTTTGCAGATTATTCAGCGGTCGTTTTCGAGACACTTTCGGACCGCATCGACACCTGGGCAACCCTAAACGAACCTTGGTGTTCCGCATTCTTGGGCTACGGCGCCGGCATCCACGCGCCAGGCCACCAAAACGCTGCAGAGGCTTTCAAGGCTGCTCACCACTTGCTATTGGGTCATGGAAAAGCGGTTGAGGCAATGCGCTCAATGAAGCCAGAGCACAAGCTTGGAATCGTTCTAAACCTGGCACCGGTTTACCTGATCGGTGAAGCACCAGCTGATCACCCAGCCCATCAGGCAATCGCGTTGCAGGATGCAATGCTGAATCGACTCTGGCTAAATTCAATTCTTAGCGGTGAATACCCAAGCACTTTGCTGGACCTAGGTTCGGTATTTACTTCCTCTGTCCAAGAAGGCGACCTTGCTCAAATCAGTCGCCCATTGGATTGGTTGGGAGTGAACTACTACCAAGACTCTCGTTCGGTGCCAGATTTCTCGGGCTCCACCTCCGGGTATATCGACAGCACTGGCAACGGCTCAATGCCAGGCTCGCAGGGAGTAAAGCCAGCACCTGCAGTTGGTGAAATAACTGATTTCGGTTGGTCAACCACCCCAGATGGCTTGCGAGTTCTTTTGGAGTCGCTAGATCAGGACTATGAAAACATGCCGCCGATCATGATCACCGAAAACGGCTGTGCATACGATGACCCAATGGTTGATGGTGTCATTGACGATAAGCGCAGAATTGCTTACCTAACAGATCACCTAAAGGCTGTTTCTGAGGCAATCGAGCAGGGCGTTGACGTTCGTGGATACATGCACTGGTCACTCTTTGACAACTTCGAGTGGGCAGAGGGCTACAGCAAGCGTTTCGGCCTAATCCACGTTGATTTTGAAACCCAAAAGAGAACCTTGAGAAACTCTGCAAAGTTGTACAGCAAGATCATTCGGAACAATGGCGATATCTAAGCCAATAGCCATTGCAATCAGCATGCTGATTGCTACATCTACCCTCACAGGATGCGCAATGAGCGAACCAACCGATCCAAACTTGCTTTGGTCTCAAGAATTTGATGGCGAAGCAGGGTCTGCGTTGGACTCAACCTATTGGACTGCTGAGATTGGTGATGGCGGCTCAAAAGGTATTCCAGGCTGGGGCAACAGTGAGCGCCAGTATTACCTAGAAGAGGCCGCACGCACCGATGGCGAAGGAAACTTGGTCATCACTGCAACCAAGATGCCGGTTTATAGCAAGGACAATCCAGATGGGATGCCAACCGAGGAGAATCCATACCTCTGCTATTACCTAACCGCTTGTGAGTGGACCAGTGCCAGAGTTATTACCGAGAACAAACTTTCCTTTATGTATGGCCGCATGGAAACCAGAATCAAAATGGGTGGCGGCCAAGGAGCATGGCCTGCATTCTGGATGCTCGGCACAAACATCGAGCAGGTCGGTTGGCCACAAAGCGGCGAAATCGACATCATCGAGTCTCTTGGACGAGACCCAATGACCGCATATGCAACTTTGCATGGGCCTGGATACTTTGCCGGCCAAGGCTATGGTGCAACCAGCGCTAGGCCGGATGCCCTGGCCGATGATTTCCACGTTTATGCGATCAACTGGAAACCTGACTACATCGAGTGGGAAATCGATGGCGAGGTTTTCCACACCGCCACGCCTGAGGATGTAGCTCCCAATGAATGGGTCTACAACCAACCGTTTTACCTCTTGATGAACCTGGCAATGGGCGGTGGCTTTGGTGGAAACATCGATCCAAAACTTGAGTCTTCACAAATGTCAGTTGATTACATCAGGTACTCAAAATACGAAGGCTTTGGGGAAATTTCCGAGACCTCGGAGTAATCGCGTTCCGAAAGTTTGGACCAGGTCAGGCCAGCTTCAGAGCAATCATCACTTGCCCACCACCAGAGCTGATTTGAGTAGCGAACGAGAGCTCTGGTGCAAGGCGGGTAAGTCTGTCCAATAGCCAATCCGAGGCCTTATCTGCATCGTTTTGGTCTGGGCAGCGCGCAATGATTTCCCTGCCGCCTTTATTGCGAAGTCGCTCTACCGTTTCAAAAATTGGAGATGGGTCAACAACAAGCAAGTCACTCCCCCATGGAACAACCGGGGAGATTTTGCCCTTCATTGTGTTGCACTGGCGATGAGCTAAACGCTCAACAAAGGCAGCGCCCTTCTTGACCCTGATTGCTCCGTAGCTATCAACACTTGGGCCAAGGTCGTTGTTCACAGACATGTCTGGATCGACGCTTTTATCGCATAACCAACAGGTCCAATTGTCTTGGGTTCCAACTTCGTTCAAATCGCTCATTAGTGCAGATTACGCCAGGAACGACTGATTGCAGCTCAGCTCAAGTAAAGAGTTCACCTTCGCTGGTTAGACTCGGTTAAATGAGTGCGATTTTGGTGGAAAACCTCAGAAAAACCTACGGGAAATCAGACGCAGTCTCTGAGGTCTCTTTTGATGTTCAACAGGGTGAGACTTTTGTGTTGCTTGGACCAAATGGCGCTGGAAAGTCAACAACCATTGAAATTCTTGAAGGACTCAGAGTTAGAACTTCGGGGGATGTCAGAGTTCTTGGCCATGATCCGCAGCAGCTTAGCCGCGACTTCAAGTCACGCATCGGAATCGTTCAGCAATCCGCCGGTGACCTGGGAAGGCTTTCGGTTCGAGACATAGTCACTCACTTTGCCTCGCTCTATCCAAACCCAAGATCAATTGACGAGGTAATCGCTGCAGTTGGCCTCGAGGGCAAAGCATCCGAGCCTGTCAAGAAGCTCTCTGGTGGCCAGGCCCACCGAGTCGATGTCGCACTTGGCTTGATTGGCAATCCAGAGGTTCTATTTCTGGATGAGCCGACAACTGGCTTCGACCCTGAAGTTCGCAGAGCATTTTGGGAGGTAATACGTGGCCTCCAGAACGAGGGGATGACAATCATGCTCACCACTCATTACCTAGATGAAGCAGAAGAACTAGGGCATCGTGGTGGCGTGATAGTAGACGGCAAGCTAGTAGCCCTTGGAAACATTGAAGAACTTGGCGGGAAAGAATCCAGAACCCCGGTTGTGACATGGACCGAAAACGGTGAGGAACAGAACCACAAAACCACAAGCCCAGCCTGGTTTATCGGCGAACTTTCTCAAAGACTCCAGGCTGAGCCTCAAAACCTCCAAATCCGGGTTCCATCTCTTGAAACCGTATATCTCGAACTTGTGAATCAGCACAGAGGGGCAAACCATGCAGACTAAACTCCCCGGCACATTAGAAGTGGGCTTCAAAAGAATTGGATACGAACTAAAGAACTATTTGCGGACGCCTGACGCACTTTTTTTCAACTTCTTCTTTCCCATTCTTATGTTGGTGATCTTTACAGTCGCGTTCTCCCAAGGTGAGCTTGATTTTCCTGGGCTCGACAGAACTCTGGTTTCCGCAGATTTCTATTTGCCTGCAATGCTGGCGATGGGGGTATTGGTTTCTGGAACCCAAAACTTAGGAATTGACATTGCAATTGAGCGACACGATGGTACTCTCAGACGGCTGTCCGGAACCCCAATCTCTGTTGTCTCCTATTTCATTGGGAAGTTTGGCCAGGTTCTAATCTCAGGCACCGCTCAGGCGTTGTTTCTGATTGCCGTTGCCAAGTTTGGTTTTGGAGCAAATCTTCCGACTACGGCTGAGGCTTGGCTAACGGTGGCCTGGGTTTTCTATCTTGGCTTGATCGCAACCAGCGTCCTTGGAATCGCAATCAGTTCACTCCCTAGAAGTGCAAAGAGTGCGAATAGCGTGATATTGCCTCCTGTGCTCATTTTGCAATTCATCTCAGGGGTTTATCTCGCCTTTGCGGATTTGCCAGGTTGGTTGCAAAACATTGCCAGTATTTTTCCGCTCAAATGGATTGCACAAGGATTTAGAGCCACATTCTTTCCCGATGAATTCAAGGTGGCTGAACTAGGCGGAGCCTGGAATCTAGATCAAGTTGCTATTGCCCTCGGGATTTGGGTTGTGATTGGAACCACAGCTACTTTGCTTAGTTTCAGGTGGACAAGAAGGGCGTAAGCCTAGACTTGCACCGAACAGTTTTTGATAAAAAAGAATAAGGACGAAGATGTTCCCAAAGGATTTCACCTGGGGTGTTGCAACCTCTAGCTACCAAATTGAGGGTGCCGCATATGAAGACGGCAAAGGCAAGTCGATCTGGGACACATTCTGTGAAGAGCCCGGCCGAGTAAACAACAGCGATAACGGCTTAGTGGCAAACGATCACTATCACCGCTACCCCGAAGATGTCGCCCTAATGAAGTCAGTTGGTGCGAAGGCCTATCGATTCTCAATCTCTTGGCCAAGACTTTTCCCAAACGGAGACCAGGTCCGCGAAGAGCGTGGGTTTGCCTTCTATCACAAGCTCCTTGATGAGCTTGATGCGGCTGGCATTGAGCCAGTGCTAACCCTCTACCACTGGGATCTGCCTCAAGCACTGCAAGATAAAGGCGGCTGGGCAAACCGAGACATCGTCAAGGCTTTCGAGTATTACGCTCAAGAAGTTGCCAAGGAATTTGGAGCCAGAGTAAAGCGATTCTCCCCAATCAATGAACCTTGGGTTGTTTCATGGCTTGGCTACGGAATGGGAGTCCATGCTCCTGGAATTCAAGATATCGGCCAAGCTGTTGCCGCCTCTCACCACACGGTTATGGCACACAATGCAGCTCTGAGGGCAATCAAGTCGATCGCGCCAACCGCACTGGTTGGTCCAGTTTTGAATCAGGCCATGCCAGATGTTGACGACGTATTTGATCCTGAGCAGATGCAAGCTGCAAAAGTGATGGATGCTCAGCAAAACCTGTTCTGGATGGAAGGAATCTTCCGTGGCGAGTACCCGCAACTGATTTGGGATATCTATGGAGACCACCTAAAGAAGGTAGTTCAGCCTGGAGATCTTGATGTGGCTGAAAATGACTGGCTTGGAATCAATTTCTATTTCAATTCTCGCATTGGGCACAAGGTTCCAAAGGACCACTTCTCAAGGGCACGAGTGATTGACCAGCTTATGGATTACGCAGTTGAAGGCCAATCAATGGGTCCACTGACAGACATGGGCTGGCCAGTAACGCCATATGGCATCGGTGACCTGCTTGTTCGCTGGACCAGGGAATACGGCGCACAAGTGCCACAGATGTTTATCACCGAGAACGGTTGCGCCTATGAGGTTGGGCCGGATACATCAGGCCAGGTTCACGACACCGATCGAATTTCTTACCTCAATGACCACCTTTTGAGCGTTGCAGATGCAATTGCACGAGGTGCAGATGTTGGTGGATATTTCCAGTGGTCGTTGATGGACAACTTTGAGTGGGCCGAAGGCTACTCAAAGCGCTTTGGAATTGTCTATGTGGACTTTGATACCCAGGAGAGAATTCCAAAGGAATCTGCGAAGTTCTACTCGAAAGTTATCGAAACTCAGGGTGCGAATCTCACAAGGAGACAAACCCTAGTTTCCTAGTTGGGAAATAATCTTTTCGATTCTGGATTGCTTGGTTGCTGAGGCTTTGGCCTCAGTCACCTGCCTTGCAATTTCTTTGCGCTTTGAATAGCTAAGAGACTCGAAGGTTTCTTTCACCCCGGCACCAATAAGTGCGGTGATTAGATCTTGAGGCATGTCAACTTCGCGTCGTCCCACTTCTAATTCAAGGTAAACCTCGACCTCGTCACCAGCTTCAACCCCGGCCTGGTCACGGTTTGCTCTTGGAAATACGACGTGACACTCGCCATTTACACCAGTTGCGGTGCTTTGGTAGGTATGACCGTTTATTGTCACCTTTAGCGCTGCGCGCCGATTAGCACCTAATTCAGCCAAGACCTCGTCTGGAATATGCAGCGAGGCGTGAGGGCCATTGCCCACTACAACCGTCAGGTAACTAACGCCCATTGCTAATTGCTCCGTGATTGAGGTTGCCGCTTAGTTAGCTAACAATCGCCGGAATGATCGCTCCGGAGAATACCTGCCAGGCAAGCAATGACTTAGCCACCAAGCTCAAGGTGATATAGGTCTTTTCTCCAAACAGGTAGTTCTTCCATGGGCCGACCTTTTTGTACTGGAAGGCCTGGTTGAAGGCGAAGGTATTGAAGAAAATGAAGATTGCAATCACGATGCCATAGACAAAGCCAGGAATCTCAGCGGCGCTAGAGCTGCCAGGCTGGATTATGTAGACCGCAAGAATCAACCAAGGGACAATTCCGGTGATGGAACCCATGATGAATGGAAGACCCTTACCGTTTCCTGGTGTCTCATATTTTTCTTGCAGTGCACCAAAGAAAATCATCGATGCGTTCACGCCAAAGATTGCAACTAGGGCTGCAAAGTTAGAAACACCATTTAGCTGTGCGATCAGCCAGATCATCACTGAGGATGACAACGAGTACTCAACCCAGCGGAAGTAATTGTGGTTCTGCTTGAGTCCTGCTTTGTATCGCCCAAAGAACATTGGGGAGGAAATGATGAAGTGGAACAGGGCAGATAGTGCCAAAAACCCAACGACACCGGCACCGATGTTGATGTCAAAGAGCTCGACTCGCTCAGGAGGAATCGGCACACCCGGAGGGCCCGCTGGATACTCAATGGTTACCGGGAAAAGAATCTGGTTATCAAGCAGGGTCAGAACATATGTCAGACCAAGTGCTTGGGCAAGGTGAAGAAATCCTGCCACCACGTTGTATCTGCGAAGACCCTTGATTTGAGTATCTATATCTTTTACGCGTCTGGCCATGAGCCACCCCTTTGTCGTTACCTTATGCCTGAACCTATCAGTAGATAGATTTCTTCCTTAGTTTTGTGGGAACCCTAGGTTGAGCCCACCGTGACTTGGGTCAAGCCAACGAGACGTAATCACCTTGGTCTGAGTGAAGAATCGGAATCCTTCTTCACCGTGAGCGCGAGAATCACCGAACAGCGAGTGCTTCCAACCACCGAAGCTGAAGTATGCAACCGGCACAGGAATTGGAACGTTGATGCCGATCATTCCAACTTCTACCTCGTGCTGGAACTTTCTGGCTGCACCACCATCGTTGGTGAAGATTGCGGTGCCGTTTCCGAACTCACCTGAGTTGATTAGCTGCAAACCCTCCTCATAAGAGTTCACGCGGATAACGGAAAGAACTGGGCCAAAGATTTCTTCTTTGTAGACCTTTGAACTCAATGGCACTCTGTCAATAAGAGTTGGTCCAAGCCAAAACCCCCTTGGATCACCATCTGGCACAACGCCGCGACCATCAACCACAACACTTGCGCCATCTTGTTCCGCCGCAGCGATGTAGGACTGCACTTTGTCTCGGTGAACCTGTGTCACCAATGGACCCATGTCACAAGAGCGACGGCCATCTCCAACCTTGATCTGAGCCATCCGGCTGGAGATCTTCTCAATAAGCGAATCTGCAACTGGCTCAACAGCCACAACAACTGAGATGGCCATGCAGCGCTCACCAGCAGAACCAAAACCTGCATTGACGGCTGAATCTGCTACCAAATCAAGATCAGCATCTGGCAACACGAGCATGTGGTTCTTGGCACCACCCAGAGCCTGAACGCGTTTTCCATGCTTCGCTGCGGTCTCATAAATGTATTGCGCGATAGGTGTCGAACCGACAAATGAGATTGAAGCAACATCCGGGTGAGTCAAAAGCCCGTCTACCGCTTCTTTATCGCCCTGCAGAACGTTGAATATGCCGTCGGGAAGGCCGGCTTCTTTCCAGAGCTGAGCCATCCAAATAGCCGCTGATGGATCCTTCTCGCTTGGCTTTAGCACAACTGCATTGCCGGCCGCAATTGCGACTGGGAAGAACCACATTGGAACCATGGCCGGGAAGTTGAATGGGCTGATAATTCCAACAACACCAAGAGGTTGCTTGATGGAGTAGACATCAACATTCGTTGATGCATTCTCGGAATATTCACCCTTCAATAGATGCGGCATGCCGCAGGCAAATTCGACAACCTCTTGACCACGGGTGATCTCGCCCAAGGCATCGGAAAGCACCTTGCCGTGCTCTCGAGTAATGATCTCCGCTAGTTCACCTTTGCGGGAATCGAGCAGCTCCCGGAATTTGAAAATAATTGCCTGGCGCCGTGCAAGTGTGGTGTCGCGCCAAGCTGGAAAGGCGGCCTTTGCACTCGCAATTGTCTTTGCGATTTCTGCCTGGTCGGCAAAACCAACTTTGGCAATTACTTCACCAAGGGCTGGGTTGAATACTTCACCAAATCGACCGGATGCGCTTTCAATTTCAGCGCCATTTGTCCAATGTCCAACAACGTCCATGTTGTAAACCAACTAACTGCCACTTTGGGCCTTGGTCATAATTTTACAACCAAGCTCTAGGGGAGCTAGCTCGCCTTTCGTTGTGCGGATTTTGCGCCAGACTTTCTTTGCTTAACTGCATCCCTAAGAATCAACTCGATTTGAGCATTGAGAGACCTGAGGTCCTGCTCGGCCCAACCCTTGAGCTCCTCCCAGAGCTCAAGGGGAATCCGAAGCGGAATTGCTTTTTTCTCACTCATGATTAGCTGTAGAGGGTTCCGGTGTTTACTACTGGAGACGCCTCTCGCTCAGATACGAGCACTACAAGTAGGTTGCTAACCATGGATGCTCTCTTGTCCTCATCCAAGACGATGTTGCTGCTCTTTTCTAGATCATTTAGCGCCATTTCAACCATGCCAACAGCACCCTGAACAATCTTGCGCCTGGCAGAGATAATTGCATCTGCTTGCTGACGCCTCAGCATCGCCTGAGCAATTTCAGGAGCATAGGCAAGGTGGGTTAGACGAGCATCTTCAATAACAACTCCAGCAACCGCAAGCCTTCTTGATAGATCTACGCGAAGCTCGTTTGAAACTTCCTCAGGGTTTCCACGAAGAGTCAGCTCTTCGGAGAGCTCACCTGAGTCGGAGTGGTCATATGGGAACTGGGTTGCAACGTGGCGAAGTGATGTTTCCAATTGGGTCTTCACGTAGTTGCGGTAATCATCAACTTCAAACACAGCCTTAGCGGTGTCAGAAACCTTCCAAACCACAACCGACGCAATCTCAATTGGATTACCTTTGCGATCATTCACCTTGATGGTGTCACCAACCTCGGTGCGCGCGCGCAAGGAAATCTTGTATCGAGCATCGGTTTTCTTGATAGTGGTGCCGGTTTCCTTGGCTTTCTTGAACTTCTCCTCTTGAGGAGTTGGAGTCGGTGTGCCGTTTGAATACAGTGGGTTAGCCCAGTGCAAACCGGCCTTCTTGATGGTTCCGCGGTACTTTCCAAACAGGATCAAGACTCTTGCCTCGTTTGGCTGCAAAGAGAAGAAGCCACCATACAGAATCGTCACCAGGGTGAAGACAGCCACAGGCAAGAACACCATTAGTGATTCTTCGCCAGATTCGCGAACCACACTGAAGAACCAGAAGCCGGTTGCTATTTCAATTGCGGTTAGGACAAAAAACATGAGTGCGCCGTTGAGAACGCGTGCTTCTTTTTCGTTAGTCAATCTTGCTCCTATATCAAAGTGATATCACTTTAGTATTAAAAACAAGATTTAGGAAGCTGCTAAAACCACATTCTTTAGAAGCATTGCCCTGGTCATTGGACCCACTCCGCCTGGGTTGGGAGATAAGAAGCCCGCAACCTCATTCACGCCTGGGTGAACATCACCTGTGAGCTTGCCATCAACCCTTGTGATGCCTACATCCAAAACCGCAGCACCTTCTTTGATCCACTCTGGTTTCACAAAGTGTGGCTGGCCTAGGGCGGCAACAACTATGTCTGCGCGCTTTACCGCGGCTGCAATGTCTTTGCTCGCACTATGGAGCAAGGTGACAGTTGAATCAATGCCTTTGCGAGTCATCAAAAGACTCAACGGTCTTCCAACGGTGAGGCCGCGACCGATGATTGCAACCTCTGCGCCTTTGGTTGGGACATCAAATCGCTTTAGTAGTTCAACGATTCCGTTCGGCGTGCAGGGAAGCGGAGATTTCATCTCCCCCGATACATTCATAACCAATTTGCCAAGGTTGATCGGGTGAAGTCCATCTGCATCTTTGGCTGGATCAATCATTTCCAACAATGCGTTGGAATCCATGCCTGAAGGTAATGGAAGCTGAATGATGTATCCGGTTACCTCTTTAGCTTCGTTCAAATCCCGAATTGCGGCCTGAACATCTTTTGCTGATGCGGTTGCAGGGAGATCAATTCGAATTGAGTCGATGCCAACCTCTGCACAATCCCTGTGCTTACCGCCGACATAGGAATGTGAACCTGGGTCATCACCAACCAGGAGAGTCCCGAGCCCGGGAACAATTCCTTTAGCCTTTAGCGCCTGAACTTCGACCGCGAGTTCGCTCTTGATGGCCTTAGCGGTTCCTAAGCCATCAAGGGATATCGCGGTCAAAGATCTACCAGTTCTCTAGGTCTGAATAAAGTGGGATGTTCTCGGTGAGAACGCGGACTCTTGCTCGCAGTGCTGGAAGGTCAGCACCTGGAATCAGAGCACCGGCGATGATGTCGGCAACTTCCTTGAATTCCTCAGCACCAAAACCACGGGTTGCGAGCGCCGCAGCACCAATTCGAACACCGGAGGTGACCATAGGTGGGCGTGGGTCGTTTGGAACTGAGTTCTTGTTTACAGTTACACCGGCTTCGTGAAGCAGGTTCTCGGCAGTCTGACCGTCAATTGCGGCGTTGCGAAGATCCACCAAAACCAGGTGAACGTCAGTTCCGCCGGTTAGCACGCTGATACCTGCGTCAACCACGTCCTTCTGTACTAGGCGTTCAGCGATGATGCGTGCGCCTTCGATTGTGCGAGCCTGGCGCTCTTTGAAATCTGGCTGCATCGCAGCCTTGAATGCAACTGCCTTTGCGGCAATCACATGCATAAGTGGGCCACCCTGCTGACCTGGGAATACAGCAGAATCAATCTTCTTGGCGTATTCCTGCTTGCACAGAATCAAACCGGAACGAGGGCCACCAAGAGTTTTGTGAACTGTTGTAGAAACGACATCTGCATATGGGACTGGGCTTGGGTGCAAACCTGCTGCAACCAATCCTGCGAAGTGAGCCATGTCAACCCAAAGCTTTGCTCCAACCTCATCCGCAATTTTGCGGAACTCTGCAAAGTCAAGGTGACGGGAATATGCAGACCAACCTGCGATCAAAACAGTTGGCTTCACCTCGTGAGCTCTTTGGCGCACGATGTCCATGTCAATCAAAAAAGTCTCTGGGTTCAGCTCATAAGCGTGAGCCTCATACATCTTGCCCGAGAAGTTGAGTTTCATACCGTGGGTTAGGTGTCCACCGTGAGCCAATGACAGACCAAGAAGTCTGTCGCCTGGGTTAGCAAGGGCCATCATCACGGCAGCATTTGCTGTCGCGCCAGAGTGTGGTTGGACGTTTGCGTGCTCAGCACCAAAGAGTTCTTTTGCTCGCTCGCGGGCAAGCTCCTCTGCGACGTCGACTGCTTCGCAACCGCCGTAGTAGCGCTTGCCGGGATAGCCCTCAGCATATTTATTGGTCAGCACAGATCCCTGCGCCTCTAGAACGCCGCGCGAGACAAAGTTCTCGCTGGCGATCATCTCGAGAGTGTGGCGCTGGCGGTCTAGCTCCTGCTGCAGCACCGCTGCAATCTCAGGATCAACCTCGGACAGGGGCGCATTAAAGCTCTTTGGCTGTGTGGACATGACAGGAGTTTACCAGCCACAAAGGCCTATAGAGCTCATTGGCTCAATAGGATTGAGCCCATGACTTTGACCAAAGAGCACTGGGTTCTCACATTTGTTTGCCCAGATAAAAAAGGTATTGTCCACGCCATCACAGGTGCGGTTGTGGAAATTGGCGGGAACATCACCGAGAGCAAGCAATACACCTCTTTGGACACCGGTCGCTTCTTCATGAGATTGCAGATCGAGGCGGAAATCACCAAGGAAGCCTTTGGCCAACAGTTTGAACAGATCGCCAAAGACTTTGAAATGGAATATGTGCTCGACCACGTCGAGCGCAAAATGAAGACCTTGGTCTTAGTATCCAAGGCTGGGCACGCTCTAAACGATTTACTTTTCCGCCAGCGAGCAGGGCAGCTTCCAATCGAAATCCCAATGGTTTTTGCTAATCACCCGGAACTCAAAGAGCTCACCAATTTCTTTGGAGTCCCTTTTGAGAGTCATGAGATCAAGAACAATGTGGACAAGGCGCTTTTTGAAAAACGACTTCGTGAGTTCATCCACGAGAACCAGATTGAGCTAATTGTTCTGGCCCGCTACATGCAGATTCTCTCCCCTGAGTTCTGCAAAGAATTTGCCGGCAAAATCATCAACATCCACCACAGCTTCTTGCCTGGATTCAAAGGCGCTAACCCATATGCACAGGCTCACGCCAGAGGTGTGAAGCTCATTGGTGCCACCGCTCACTTTGTAACCGAGGATCTCGATGAGGGACCAATCATCGAACAAAACGTCACCCGAGTTGAGCACTCGGAATCAAAGAGCCAATTAGTTTCAATTGGACAGGACGCGGAGTCCAAAACCCTGACCCAGGCGGTCAAATGGTTCGCCGAACACCGCGTCCTGCTTGATGGTCAAAGAACCATCATTTTCCGCTAAAGCGCCACAGACCAAGCCCAATCAACAGAGCTAGAAATGCCGCAAAAATCCATAATGGGTTGAACATCACTGAATCTTGACTTTGGATAGTTTCGGCCCGAGGTTCGGGATCGTTGATGGCAACTACCGTGATCGGCTCGGCCGTTGGTGCCGTGTTTTCTTCGAGAGTCAATGGTTCTGCACTTTGCGCATCATTAGGCTCTTGAGTTGTTTCTTCGAGAACTTTCGACTCGCGAATCGCAGTTGGAGCAGTAAGGCTAGGGGTTCGGGCTGGGTCTGACTCTTTTTGAACTTCGCTAGCGACTTCGTTGACAACCTGTTCTAGCACTTCCTCAAGAATGGCTTCAGGGGTGGTTTCTTGGATTTGAGTTTCTTCCTCGATCACCGGATCTGCTGGAACAAAATCTGATGAGGAGTCGGGAATTGTTGGAGCAGGAGACCAAACTTCTTCTTGGACGGGATCCTCGGGCTCAGAAATCTCTGGCTGAACCGGATCTTGAACAACGATTTCATCGACTTCAGGCTCAAGGGGCTCTTCGACGAGTAGTTCCAAATTCTCGATTTGAAGACTAGCGATGGAATTGGGTCCAGGATTGCCAGCCGCATCGGTGGCAAGGCTCTGATCAAAATTCCAGATTGCTGTGCCATAGCCGCAGCTAGCAAAAAATTTCCACACAGATGCTTCTACTTCTTCGTATTGAGAATCGCAGGCTTCGCTGAAATCAAAAACCACATCAGCTGGATTGAAGTCGACCACTTCTGAGAAACTCAAAACCGCGCTGTATAGAAATGCGTCTTCAACTGTCACAGACTCTTGACTCCAAGAAGCAGATGGTCCGATCGTGTCAGTTGTGAATCCGAAAACTAGATCTAGTTCAGGGCCCATATTTCCGAGGCTGTCTGATATCGAGTTCGCGGCTAGGGTCAACAAGTGTTCGCCCTCGAAGCAGTCCGAAACAACAATTGTGCTTGCAAGTTCCCCGAACTCGATTCCCCCGCAATTAGAAATAGAGAATGCCGTGAGATCTGGATTGACAAGACTTCCGTCGATTGCGAAACCGATTTCGACACTATTCTTACTAAACAATTCTTGACTTGAAACAAATTCAAATGTGGGTGCCGTCAAATCGATATCCAATGACGCAACCGAATTTGACTGAGGCCCGAAAAAGGCATCCCCCAGAGAAAGCGCCAATAGTGTGACCTCAACCGGGGTGGAATTGCAATTCACCACGTCAATTTCAGCCTGAGTCCCGAGCATTCTTATCTCACCAATCTCACAACCCGTGCCAGATAATGTGATGTCGGCATCGCTCAAGCCAGTGATTTCAGAACTCATCGACAATTCAAAGGTCAATTTATCGCTTTGCACCTGTGTTCCAGAAAACCCCAAAACTTGAAGGGGAAGTTGATATCTCAAAACCAGATAGCCGTTACCGGTCTGGACCCCTTGGGTGTGAACAGGTGAAGTTACATAGTCGTTTCTTGCATAGCTGGAACCGCCACCGCCGCCACCGCCGTCGGAACAGCAGTCATCATCATCGGCACCGCCACCGCCACCGCCGTACCAACCGCCGCCGCCACCGCCACCGCCTGCATTCCAGCTAGTTCCTCCCGACCCGCCTTGCGCAAAAGAGCCGCTGGCTGGAGACGTGCCGCCATTGGAATAGCCTGCGGAACCTCCGTTGGATTGGGTTCCTGCACCACCGCCTGAACCCTGCCCGGATTTCCCAGCCTCGGCAACTAGGCCTCCGCCTGATCCACCCATGGCTCCTGAATATCCTCCGGTGCCTCCACCGCCACCGGCCACCGCGATCCTCGAGTTAGTCGCGGAGTTCAAACGAATATCTGTGGCACCGCCACCGGCACCTTCGTTTCCACGATTACCACCCGAAGCGCCACCACCGTTGTATCCACCAGGAGCAGATGCTGC
Organism: Aquiluna sp.; assembly: GCA_021741585.1. Classification (GTDB taxonomy): domain Bacteria; phylum Actinomycetota; class Actinomycetes; order Actinomycetales; family Microbacteriaceae; genus Aquiluna. The sequence goes on from JAIOXN010000001.1 coordinate 646,581, forward strand.
CACCGAACCTGCGCCACCAACAACGATGATGAGCTGTTCGGGGAGATTGGTTAGGACTCCAGTGAGCTTGCCGCCGAGACCACCTCTACCACCACTGGCACCAAAAGCTTCAAATTCAATTTCCTGAACTCCAGGAGGAACTTCAAATACAACATGGCTGCCTGAGAATTCAAAAGTTGCTTCACAAATCCCTTGCGTGCAGACCTCAGCAGCTGAAGCAGAATGGGCGATGAGCATGGCCGATAAAAGCGCAGAACTGGCTGCAAACGAAATAAGTTTATTTTTCATGAGGACAAAGTAAAACTCCCTGCAATTTCTTGCAGGGAGTTATCCACAGCCCCCGAAAAGGGCTGAGTTACTAAGCCAAACGAGTTTTGAGATTAGCCGCGATGCTTGCCATGAACTCCTCGGTGGTTTCCCACTTCTGGTCCTTGCCGACAAGAGCTGCTAGATCCTTGGTCATTGAACCGGCTTCAACGGTCTCGATGATTACATCCTCTAGGGTCTGTGCGAAAGCTGCGACCTCTGGAGTGCCATCAAGCTTGGCGCGGTGCATTAGACCACGAGTCCAAGCGAAGATGGATGCAATTGGGTTGGTTGAGGTCTTCTCACCGCGCTGGTGAGCGCGGTAGTGGCGGGTCACGGTTCCGTGAGCAGCCTCAGCCAATGCAACCTTGCCATCTGGAGTGGTCAGAACCGAGGTCATTAGACCCAAAGAACCAAAGCCCTGGGCAACGGTGTCGGACTGAACATCGCCGTCATAGTTCTTACAGGCCCAAACGTAGCCACCTTCCCATTTGAGGCAGGCGGCAACCATGTCATCGATTAGTCGGTGCTCATAGGTAAGACCTGCAGCTGCAAAACGGTCTGCATACTCTGCATCAAATACCTGCTGGAAGGCGTCCTTGAATGCGCCATCGTAAGCCTTCAAGATTGTGTTCTTGGTTGACATGTAAACCGGGTAGTTGCGAGCTAGTCCGTAGTTGAAAGAAGCACGAGCAAAGTCACGAATTGAATCCATGTAGTTGTACATACCCATTGCAACGCCACCCTCAGCTGGGTAGTCAGCAATGGTCCAGGTCTGACCCTCTGAGCCATCCTCTGGAGTCCAGGTCATTGTGACCTTACCCTTGCCAGGAACCTTGAAGTCTGTCGCCTTGTACTGATCACCGTGAGCGTGACGGCCAATGATGATTGGCTTGGTCCAACCAGGAACAAGTCTTGGAACGTTGGAAATAATGATTGGCTCGCGGAAAACCACACCGTCCAAAATGTTTCGGATGGTTCCATTTGGTGAGCGCCACATCTTCTTGAGCTTGAACTCTTCAACGCGGGCTTCGTCTGGGGTGATGGTTGCACACTTCACGCCAACGCCGTGCTTCTGAATTGCGTGAGCTGCATCGATAGTCACCTGGTCATCGGTGGCATCGCGGTTCTCAACCGATAGGTCGTAGTACTCGAGGTCCACGTCCAAAAACGGAAGGATCAAACTCTTTTTGATTTCATCCCAAATGATGCGGGTCATCTCGTCGCCGTCTAGCTCGACGACCTTGCCAACCACCTTGATTTTGCTCATGGTTCTCCTGAAAATAATGCGCAAAAAGCGCGAAACGGGCTTCTCTAAGCCTATCGGTTAGCATTGCCCAATGCGTCTTTTCTCAAAAGCCCTCATTGCCGCAGTGACATCAGCCCTAGTGCTCTCCGGCTGCTCTTCTGAACCACAAACACCAAAGACTTACGAGTCTGAAGTTGGGATTCAGCTGTTTATGTGGAATTGGGATTCGATTGCGCAGGAGTGCGAGTTTCTAGGTGATTCCGGAGTCGACTGGGTGCTCACCTCACCGCCACAAGAACACATCCAGGGTGATGCCTGGTGGACCTCCTACCAGCCGGTTAGCTACCAAATCCAATCCAAGCTCGGTAACAGAGACCAGTTCAAGAACATGGTTGAGACTTGTGCCAACAACGAAGTCGACATCATCGCCGATGCCGTCATAAACCACATGGCAGGGGTTGATTCGGGCACAGGCACTGCCGGCACCAAATTCACCAAATACGAGTATCCGAATCTTTACACAAAGGCAGATTTCCACAACTGCAACCTCACCCCAAACGACCAAATCCAGAACTACCAAGATCGCCAACAGGTGCAAACCTGTGAGCTTGTTGGCCTGAGCGATCTTGATCACAAGAGCCAGAAGGTTCAAACCAACATCCTGGGCTATCTCAATGATCTGCTCGCTCTTGGCGTGAAGGGCTTCCGGATTGATGCCGCTAAACACATCTATGCCCCCGAACTTGAAACGATAATTACCCAATTACCAGAGGGAACACGAATCCTCAATGAGGTGATTCAGTCAAGTGGCGAGCCGATCAAGGCAACCGAGTATTTACCTTTTGGCGAGGTCTTCGAGTTTGACTATGCCAAGTCTCTAAAGAGCATGTTCAAGGGCCAAGTTATTACCCCTGCCGCAAACACAACCCGGTTTGATGGCTATGCCCCAAGCTCACAGTCTGCAATCTTTGCCTCAAACCACGACACCGAGCGCAACAGCCAAACCTTGAACTACAAAACTGCCAAAGACTTTGAACTGGCAACAGCCCTCTTGCTTGCCGAAAACTACGGCCAGCCGATTCTTTATTCTTCATACGCTTTTGAAAGCTACGACGCTGGCCCCAAGCAAGAAAATAACCTGATTGCGAATGCTACCTGCGAGGGTGACCCTGCGCCAAAGGATGAGTATGTAACTGGTGAGTGGATTTGCCAGCACCGCTGGGAATCAACGCTGAACATGATTACTTTCCACAAACAAACCTCCGGTCTTGAGATCCAAAATCGCTTCAAGACCAGGGGTGTTTATGGGTTCTCAAAAGCAAATCTGGGCTATTTCATCACCAACGTTCTAGCAAAAGACGAAGTAGAAATCGAAGTGGAAACCGGCCTGCCGGATGGTGAATACCAGAACCTTTTCGAAGCCGGAAGTTACCAAATCGTGGATGGAATCCTGAGAGCGACAATGCCACCTAAAAGCGCGATTGCACTATTGGTTCAGGACTAAACCAAAGAGTCTCGCCAGGCTTCATAGAGCCTTGAGAACTTGCCTCCATTTTCAACAAGCTCAACTGGGGAGCCGTCTTCAATCACCTTGCCATGCTCCATCACTAAGACTCGGTCGGCAATCGAAACAGTGGATAACCTGTGAGCAATAATCACTGCGGTTCGGCCCCTCAAGAGCGTCTTCAGACCATTTTGAACCATCTTCTCCGATGGAATATCCAGTGAGCTGGTTGCCTCATCCAGAATTAGCACCGCTGGGTTTGCCAAGAATGCTCTTGCGAATGAAATCAACTGGCGCTGACCAGAGGAAACCCTGCCACCGCGTTTATTCACGTCGGTGTCATAACCATCCGGAAGAGACTCAATGAACTCGTGTGCACCAACTGCTTTTGCAGCAATAACCACATCTTCCATGCTTGCCCCGGGGCGACCAAGCTGAATGTTCTCGGCGACCGATCCGGAAAATAGATAGGCCTCCTGAGTCACCATGACCACCTCACGCCGCAAGTCACCATTGGAAATATCCCTTAGATCCACGCCATCAAGCTTCACGCTTCCCTTGGATGGGTCATAGAACCTAGAAATCAACTTCGCCAAAGTGGACTTTCCTGCACCAGTGGTGCCAACCAGGGCGATGGTTTGCCCGGCAGGGATGTCCAAGGTGAAGGGGTGCAAAACAACCCCACCGGTTGAATACTGGAATTCAACCTCGGAGAAGGAAACATTGCCTGAAGCGTTCGCAAATGAAACTGGACTCTTTGGCTCTGGAACGGTTGGCTCTTCCTGCAAAACTCCAGAGATTTTTTCAAGAGCAGAAGCTGCCGATTGATAGGAGTTATAGAAAATTGCAATTTGTTCCATCGGTTCGAAGAACCTTCTGGAATACAAAATGGCCGCGGTCAGGACGCCAATCCCCAAGGACCCATCCAAGACTCGGAATCCGCCAAACAACAGAACTGCTGCGACCGTGATATTTCCAATCAAGATTAGACCTGGGTCGTAAATACCAAATAGCTGTATTAGCCGTGCGTTGTGACGTCGGAAATCTTCTACCAGCCCACCAAAGTGATTCTCGTTTCGCTTCTCCTTTCGGAATGCCTTGACCGCGCGAATGCCGGTCATGCTTTCCACGAAGTATTGAATCTGTCGCGAGGAAGCCACTTTTTGTTTGCGATAGCCAAGCAAGGTTTGCACCTGGAACCACCTGGTCAGAATCGCCAAAGGCAATAGCGCAATCAGCAAGATGAAGAAGCTTGGTGGATCCAGCAAGAGCAGTGCAACGGCCGTGAAAATCATGAAGGTTCCGGACACCACCAATTCGCTCAAACCACCTGAGAGCAATTCACCAATCGAATCTAGGTCGCTGGTTTGCCGCGCAATCACTCGGCCAGCGGTGTATTTCTCATGGAATTCAACCGAAAGCTTTTGGGTGTGCACGAACATCCGGTTGCGCAAATCAAAGAGCATCGCATTTGAAAGTCTTGCGGTCAGCATCAAGAAGTAATAGACCAATCCAGCGGCAAGTCCAGCGGCAGATAAGTAAACAAATATCGTCCAATACAAGGTCGAATAATCATTGAGCATCGCCTTGGGCAAAGCGGAGTCAATCGCGAAAGCAATCAGCGCAGGACCGGCAACGCGAAGCGTTGTCGATGTCAGCACAATCGCAATCGCCAGGAAAATCTGCCGTTTGACCGGAGAAATCAATGAGCCCAGGAGCTTGCGAGATCTGGCCCTGATGTAGCGAGATTCAGTCTTGCTTAGGTCTGTGCGTTCCTCATCGTTTGTTCCGAACAGGCTCATAGGTTCACCTCCCTAGCCTTGGTCTCTTCTTCCAAAGAAGAGATGACATAGCGATAGTGAGCAGAAGATTTCAGAAGCTCTTGATGAGTGCCAAAGCCGGTGATTTTGCCGTTTTCCATCAGCGCAACCTTGTCCGCCAACATCACAGTTGATGGTCTATGCGCAACAATCAAAGCGGTGGTGGATTTTAGGACGTGCCTTAGTGCATCTTCCACCATCGCTTCGGTATCAACATCAAGCGCAGAAAGCGGGTCGTCCAAAACCAAAATTCTCGGTTTTGCAGCTACCGCCCTGGCGAGCGCTAGCCTCTGGCGCTGACCCCCGGAGAGCGAAAGCCCTTCCTCCCCGATCAAAGTATCAACGCCATTTGGAAGGTCATAAACAAAGTGCGCCTGAGCGATATCGATCGCCTGCTTAAAGTCAGCTTCTGTGGCATCCGGGTCGCCCAGCAACACGTTTTCGCGGACCGAAGATGAGAACAAGGTCGCATCCTCAAATGCCATGGCAATATGGGTGCGCAATTCAGATCTAGTCATGTCCCTGATGTCCACGCCATCAATCAGAATCGCACCCGAATCAACCTCATACAATCTTGTGGTCAACGCGGTTAACGTAGTTTTTCCTGACCCTGTTATTCCTATCAGAGCCACCGACTCGCCAGGTTCAAGTCGCAGGGTGACGCCGTCAATGATTCCTGGCTGGTTGGCCGGGGCATCTTGATATTTGAACCGAACGTCTCTGAATTCCAAAACACCATTGGGGTGCGCAACGCTTTTTGGGCTCTCTGGGTCGCGAATCAGATCCGGCTCATCCATGACTTCGAAGAATCGAGTGGTGGCACTCTTGGCCTCGAGCGTGAAGCCAAGCAGGAATCCGAGAGACTCGGTTGGCCACCGCAAGACCATGGCGGTTGCCACGAAAGCCACCAAAGTACCAACTGAAATCTCTCCGTTGGCAGCCAAAATCACTCCGGCTAATAAAGCCAAACCAAGCGCCAGTTCCGGAATGAGAATTAGATAAAGCCAGATGTTAGCAACCGCTCTGGCCTTCAGGATTTGAGTGTTAAATAGCTCTCTTGCCTGTTTGGAAAACTGGTTCGAAGCGAAGTCCCCGCGGCCAAATGCCTTCAAAACTCGAACACCGTGGACAGCTTCTTCCACCCTGGTTGCAAGGTCGCCGGCTTGATCCTGGGAGAGTCTTGCGATTGTGCCGTATTGGCTTTCAAACTTAAAGCCAATCAACCAAATCGGAACCGATGCGATTGTGAAGATAAGGCCCAGCCAAAAGTTGAAGGTGAACAAAAGCGCGAGACCAACTATCAGTGTGATCAGGTTTGCGGTAAGCAAGACCAGACCAAAACTCAACCAACGGCGTATCAGGTTCAAATCCGAAATAGCCCTTGAGATCAACTGTCCCGATGGCCAGCGATCATGGAATGCCACCGGTAGATCCTGCAACTTGGCATAAATCGTGTTTCGCATTCGGGCTTCGACGAACGTCCCGGGCATTAGAACCAACCAGCGCCTCAGAAGCACAAACATTGCCTCGGCAAAGCCGAGCCCTAGAATCAACAAAACCGCAGGAATTAGTGCATCTAGACCTCCGGACACTAGAGAGTTGACAAGATCTCGCAGGAACTGCGGAATGGCCAGAGCAAACATGTGGGCGGCAATAGCCGCAACTATGCCAAGCATCAACCTTGGTACAGCGGATTTGGCGTATGGCAAAAGACGCCAGAGCGTTCTAAAGCTGCCTTTGGGTTTTTGCGACATTATCCATCCCTGCCGCCATGAGTTAGGCAGCCTTTCAGGGTATCAGTAGTAACAATCCGCAATAAAGAAATAGTCCAAAAAGAAATGAGTTTTTATAGAGCGAACCCAGAAGGAGACATCATGTCGATTACAGACAGCTACCTAGAAAACAACAAGAAATATGCCGCAACTTTCAAAGGTCCACTTCCTTTGCCACCTGCAAAGCACGTTGCAATCCTTGCCTGCATGGATGCTCGCCTAAATGTTTATGGAGCACTTGGCATCCAAGAGGGTGAGGCACACGTGATTCGCAATGCCGGTGGTGTTGTGACAGAAGACGAGATTCGCTCATTGGCAATCAGCCAGAGGCTTCTAGGAACCAAGGAAATCATCCTCATCCACCACACCGATTGCGGCATGCTCACATTCACTGATGACGGCTTCAAGAAGTCGATTCAAGAAGAAGTTGGCATCAAGCCCAACTGGGCCGCAGAGGCTTTCAACGATATTGATGAGGACGTCCGCCAATCAATCTCAAGGATCAAGCACTCAGCCTTCATCCCACACACCGATTCAGTTCGTGGTTTTGTCTTTGACGTCGCAACTGGGCTTCTTAACGAAGTTAAATAGTCACAAAAAAAAGAAAGAGGGAGGCGAGAGCCTCCCTCTTTTGCTATTTATTTAGTGGTAAAAGTGACGCTCTGAAGTGAAATACATAGTCACACCTGCAGCTTTTGCTGCTGCAATAACTTCTTCATCTCGAACACTGCCGCCTGGCTGAACGACAGCGCTTACGCCAGCATCAAGCAGAACCTGAAGACCATCGGCAAACGGGAAGAATGCATCAGAGGCTGCGACTGAACCTGGGACCCGCTGGCCAGCTCTTGAGACTGCAAGTCGGCAAGAATCAACACGATTTACCTGACCCATTCCGATACCAACCGCAGCTCCATTTTTCGCAAGCAGGATGGCGTTGGATTTCACGGCTCTGGATGCACGCCAAGCAAATTCAAGATCTAGCATCTGCTCTTTTGTGGCAGGTGACCCGGTCACCAATTCCCACTTAGAACTGTCTAGTTTTTCAAAACCATCCGAGTCCTGCACCAATGCACCACCGGAAATCTGGCGGAACTCTGTGGTTGGTCTTTGATAGTCCCCCTGCAGCTCCAAAATTCTTAGGTTCTTCTTCTTTGAAAGAATTTCCAATGCCCCAGACTCAAAACCGGGGGCGATGATGACCTCGGTGAACACTTCAGATACCGCTTGTGCCATCAAAGTTGTCACCATCGAATTTGCAGCGATAACTCCCCCGAATGCCGAGACTGGATCTGTTTCATGAGCCCTGGAGTATGCACTTGCAATCGGGTCAACATCCCCCGGAAGAGCGACCGCAACGCCGCAAGGGTTTGCATGTTTGATGATCGCAACAGCAGGCTCTTTGTGATCAAATGCTGCGCGAAGCGCTGCATCGGTGTCGACATAGTTGTTATAAGACATCTCTTTGCCGCCCAAAAGCTTGGCTTGCGCAACACCAGGATTGACTCCATCCTGGGAATAAAGAGCAGCACTCTGGTGAGAGTTCTCGCCATAGCGCAAAGTGTTTTCCAGCTTGAAAGAAAGATTGAGTGTCTGAGGTGTTTGCTCAGCCGAGAACTCCTGAAGCATCCATGTAGCGACTGCAGAGTCGTAGGAAGCGGTGTGAGAGAAGGCCTCCTGCGCCAGTTTCCTGCGCAGTGCGAGAGTTGTGCCACCGGACTCAAGTGCTTGAAGCACTAGCTCGTAATTCTTTGGGTCAACAACAATTGCGACGTTGGCGTGGTTCTTGGCTGAAGCTCTAACCATTGCAGGTCCACCAATATCAATTTGCTCAACAACTGCGTCTCCCTTGGCCCCTGAATCCACCGTCTCAACAAACGGGTAGAGATTCACGCAAACCAAATCAAAAGCTTTGATTCCAAGTCCAGCTAGTTCACTGACGTGATCATCGAGTCGAAGATCTGCCAACAAACCTCCGTGAATCGAAGGGTGAAGGGTCTTTACTCGGCCGTCTAGGGACTCTGGGAAACCAGTGACCTCAGATACTTCGGTGACCGGAAGACCTGCATCGGCGATCTGCTTCGCGGTTGAACCGGTGGAAACAATTTCGACCCCCAAGGCAACTAAGCCCTTGGCAAGATCCAGCAACCCCGTCTTATCGGAAACGGAGATCAAGGCCCTTTTCGGAGCGATCACATCGCGCTGGGAATATTCTTCTGGGTTTCTTGCCCCTGCCATTACTGAGCCCTCTCGGATAGGTTGATCTTGCCTTCGGCAATCTCTCTAACAACGTCAATTAGCTGATCTCTCTCAACCGCTTTGATCATTTCGTGTAAATCGCCTTCGCTGATTCCACTGGGAATTGCGATGCTTTGTTGAGCCAAAATTGGTCCGGAGTCAACACCCGCATCAACGATATGAATTGTGCTTCCGGTTACTTGAGCATTTGCAGCAAGCGCATCTCTGACAGCGTGAGCTCCAGGAAAATCTGGAAGAAGCGACGGGTGCATGTTAATCAGATTTGGGCTAAGTGCCGAGACAAACTCCGCAGGCAATATCTTCATAAACCCCGCTAGAACAACGAGGTCCGGATTCATAAATTTCACGTTGGCCAATAGCGCTTTAGCCCATGCTTCTCTTGACTCAAACCGGCCCGGCTCAACCACGAAGGTTGGGACACCGAAGTTTTCAGCGTGAGCAAGACCCGGGGCTGGGTTATCAGAACCTACCGCTAGGACCCTCACCGGGTAAAGCGGATTATCTGCCGCTTCTAATAGCGCCAATAGGTTCGAACCGGAACCTGAAATGAGAACCACAACCGAAAGCACTAGCTTCTCCGATCTGCCGCGTCTGAATATGGCCTTATCACAATCAATCCGGCCAAGAAGCTTGGGATTAGCACCTCAAAAAACACAGCGATTGCCACCAAGACCGAATTTGAACCAATAAATTCGAAGCGACCAGGCCCAAAGCTTCCCGATGCCAAAAGCACCAGAAGAAAAGCTGCCAAAGCTGCCACGAGAGCGGCCATGAACGCAAAGGCTAATGATGCCGAGAACCGAGTGGCATATTCCCACCGCATTTGATCCGTGAATCTTTTGACCAAGAGCGTTCCAAGAAAAGCGGCTACAACCGGAACTAAAACAAACAAGATTCCACGATCGAAACCACCGGTTGGGATTGCCGCGAAAATCGGGAAAGCCGGCATCGGACCAAGTTGGGTGGCTAGAGGCGATACCGAAGACCCAACTCCAATTGAAAAGCCAACGCCAGAAATCCACGCCAATCCATAAATCAAGAGGTTTGGCAAAATAGCGAGCTGCCCAAGTGTCAAAAGAACCCCCCCGAGGATGCTGACGCGCATTCCCTCATAAAGCCGAACAACCTCAATCCATCCAAAACCAAGAGATAGCGCCAGTGCCAACGAGCTAACCATCAACATTGCGGCGACCACTCCCAGACCAACCCGGGAAGCTGGGCTAAGCACGGTGGAAAGGGACCAGTGCAACTTGGAGAAGGAATTCTTTGCGAAGTTCCTGACCCAAATTCGCTCTTTGGCCTCCGGCCCATTAGCACCCTCAAAAAGTTCGAATCTGGATCCAGCCACCGAGGCAATGAAGACGAGTGAACCAAAGAATAACGCTGGGGAGATCAAGGGTGCCCACTCGGCCACCAACACAGCTTCACCTGCGACCAACATATTTGCACCCAAGCCGATGGCACCAAATGTTGCTGCTCCACCAATCCAGGCTGGCCATATTGAAGAGGCTGCGGAGAGACGGTGCCCGATTCGCAGAACCATGAGCGCCATCAACAGAGTTAATCCAAGTGGAAGAGCGCTCATCGTGAATTCTGGAAAAGGAATTTCTAGAATCTCGCCCGCTGAGAAATGCAATGGCACACCACAAGCTAGCAAGAATGCATAAACTGCCACCCGCAGCGCCACCAAATAGTCGATTTCGCCATTGCCTTCAATAAACCAGGCAAGAGTGAGAGGGGCAACAACAACGCCAATGGCAATAGCAGCAATAATCAGCGCTTGGAGCGCTGCAACGGCGAAGCTAAGCCCCCGATTCACGATGAGCTAGAGGTTTGCGATGATGCCACGCATGAGCTCAGCGGTCTCAGAAGGAGTCTTTCCAACCTTGACGCCAACAGCCTCAAATGCTTCCTTCTTGGCCTGAGCGGTACCGGCAGAACCAGAAACAATTGCGCCCGCGTGACCCATGGTCTTACCCTCTGGAGCGGTGAAGCCTGCAACATAAGCAACTACCGGCTTGGTGACGTGCTTTGCGATGTAGGCTGCAGCCTTCTCCTCAGAGTCACCACCAATTTCACCGATCAAGACGATTGCCTTGGTTTCAGGGTCGTTCTCGAAAGCCTCAAGTGCATCGATGTGGGTGGTGCCAATAACTGGGTCTCCACCAATACCAATAGCGGTTGAGAAACCGATCTCACGAAGTTCATACATCATCTGGTAGGTCAGAGTTCCAGACTTGGAAACCAGGCCGATTGGTCCAGTACCTGCAATGTTTGATGGAGTAATACCAGCGTTGGACTGTCCCGGAGAGATGATTCCTGGGCAGTTTGGTCCAATCAAGCGGGTCTTCTGACCCTTCTCTACGTTGTAAGCCCAAGCCGATGCGGAATCGTGAACCGGGATACCCTCGGTGATGGCAACAGCCAAAGGAATCTCGGCGTCAATCGCCTCAACAATTGCAGCACCTGCGAATGCTGGTGGCACAAAAATCACGGAGACGTTTGCGCCGGTTGCTGCCATTGCATCTGCAACGGTTCCGAATACTGGAAGATCCTTGCCACCGATGTTGACGGTCTCGCCAGCCTTGCGTGGGTTGACGCCACCAACAATGTTGGAGCCACCTGCAAGCATGCGAGCTGTGTGCTTCTGACCTTCGGCACCGGTCATTCCCTGAACGATGATTCGGGAGTCTGAGTTTAGATAAATTGCCATGTTGCTACTCCCTACTTATTTGCCAAAGCGGCTGCCTTGTCGGCACCGCCGTCCATGGTGTCAGCCAATGAAACCAATGGGTGGTTGAAATCAGCGAGAATCTTGCGACCCTCTTCAACGTTGTTGCCATCTAGGCGAACGACAAGTGGCTTGGAAGCTCTCTCACCTAGGGTGTTGAGCGCTCCAACAATTCCGTTTGCCACCGCGTCACAAGCGGTGATTCCACCGAATACGTTCACAAACACGCTGCGAACCTGTGGGTCATTCAAAATCACATCGAGACCAGCAGCCATAACCTCAGCGGATGCGCCACCACCAATGTCCAGGAAGTTGGCTGGCTTCACATTGCCGTGGCGCTCACCTGCGTAAGCAACAACATCAAGTGTGCTCATAACTAGACCAGCACCGTTTCCGATGATTCCAACTTGGCCATCAAGTTTGACGTAGTTCAGATCCATCTCTTTGGCCTTGGCCTCAAGTGGATCAAGCTGATCGCGCTCCATCTCTTCGCGCTCGTGACGGAACTCGGCGTTGTCGTCTAGAGTCACCTTGCCGTCAAGAGCAAGAATCTTTCCATCCTTGGTTAGAACAAGTGGGTTCACCTCGACCAAGGTCGCGTCTTCTTTTTTGAAGACGTCGTAGAGCTTCACAAAAACATCAGCTACTGAATCAAGCAGCTCGTCTGGGAAACCGCCAGCCTTTGCAATCTCAAGAGCCTTGGCCTTGTCAATTCCAGTCACAGCAGAAACCGGAATCTTGGCTAGAGCATCTGGACGCTCAACTGCGAGCTGCTCGATCTCCATGCCACCCTCGACTGAACACAGGGAGAGGAAAGTTCGGTTTGAACGGTCTAGCAATACCGAGAAGTAGAACTCCTGGTCGATTGCCGCGCCCTGCGCGATCATCACGCGCTTTACAACATGGCCCTTGATGTCTAGGCCAAGAATCTTCTCAGCGGCAGCCTTGGCTTCCTCAGGTGAATGAACCACCTTGACGCCACCGGCCTTGCCTCGGCCACCCACTTTTACCTGGGCTTTGACAACAACTGTCCCGCCAATGGCAGCTGCTGCAGCCTCGGCTTCCTCAGGAGTGTCGGCAATTTTGCCCTGCAAGACAGGGACGCCATAGTTTTCAAAAAGATCGCGCGCTTGGTACTCAAATAAATCCACGGTGAATTTCCGTTCCTAGATCTGACGGACAACCCGATAATTCTAGCGAGTGATCCGTGCCCAATTGCCCGCTAAAGCTTGGTAATTGGTGCCATTTTCACCAATAAGCGCTTGGTTGGTCCGGCATCAAATCTAATTTCGGCGGTTTGCTTCGGAGGTGAGCCGGCCACTGATACAACTAAGCCCTTGCCAAAGCTCTCGTGTTGGATCGCGTCTCCTACTGCCAATTCCAAGTCCTTGTTGTCGCGAATTGCGGCCGGGGTGTTGACAGCTCCTGCCCAACTGGTCTTTGGTGTTGGGCGATTGCTTTGGACAAGGGGCGCTCGTTCGGTTCCAACTTGCTCCACCAGTTCCGATGGAATATCAGACAGGAATGAAGAAGGGATGAAACTTGCGGTGTTGCCAAAAAGGGTTCGCTGCAAAGCATGAGAAATAACTAGTTTCTGCCTAGCTCTTGTCATGCCGACATACATCAATCTGCGCTCTTCTTGCAGCCCGCCTGGTTCGTCAAAGCTTCTAACGTGAGGAAGGGTCCCCTGCTCCAGGCCAATCAAGAAAATCACTTGATATTCCAAACCCTTGGCGGTGTGAAGGGTCATCAAAGAAATAGAACCGGACTCATCTTCAATCTCATCGGCAGCGGCAGCCAGGGTGACCTCGGCAAGATAATCCGCAACCGAACCCTCTGGATTTTGCGCTTGCCATTCAAAGAGTTGACCCAAAAGCGCATCCAGGTTGTCCACCCGAGCCTCATCTTGTGGGTCTTTGGAATTCTCCAACTCCGTGCGGTACCCGCTGCGTTCAAGGGTGAGCTTGAGAACATCTGCGGGACCATCGGTTGCGGTCATTGCCTCGAGCTCATTTAGGAGTTCGCCAAATCCCTGCACCGCGGCGGTGAGCTTCGGGCCAAGGCCTAACTCATTCGCATGCAGAAGCGCCTGTCGGAAAGTCATATCCGCTTGCCTTGCATGATGAGCAATCTTGAGTTCGGTTTTATCGCCGATACCTCGCGTTGGAATGTTCAAAACCCGGCGAACAGCCTCGTCATTTCTGCCATTTGAAATGGCTGAAAGATATGCGAGCGCATCTTTGATTTCCTTGCGCTCAAAGAACTTCAGGCCACCAATAACTGCATATGGGACCCGCTGGCTTTTTAGCTCGGCTTCCAAAGAAGGGGTTAGCGCATTTGTGCGATAGAGGACCGCCATGTCTCTGTAGTTGACGCCCTCTGAATGCATGGTTTGCATTTGATCAACGACAAAAGCCGCTTCGTTTCTCTCGTCGTAACCGGTGAAGACTGTGATCTTTTCCCCGGCCCCGGAATCGGTCCAGAGGTTTTTTGCTGGGCGATATGGGTTTTGAGAAATCACCGCGTTTGCCGCGGAAAGAATGTTTTGAGTGGAGCGATAGTTTTGCTCCAACAGCACGGTTTCTGCCCCAGGAAAATCTCGCTCAAACTCGGTGATGTTGCGGATGTCTGCACCGCGGAATGCATAGATTGACTGATCCGAATCACCAACAACTGTGAGTTCCGCTGGATGCATCAGCTCTCCGGTGCGGTCATCAAAATTCGCATACTCATCCGGCAACGGCCTGGTTAGTTCTCGGATCAGGGCATACTGAGCATGGTTGGTGTCTTGATACTCATCAACCAAGATGTGCCTAAAGCGTTTTTGATACCTGGCCCTCACCTCGGGGAAGGCCCTGAACAAACCAACCGTCTCGGCAATCAGATCGTCAAAGTCAAATGCGTTGTTTCTTCTAAGTGCAGCCTCATAGCCCTGGAAAACCTCTGCAACGATGCGCTCTTTGGGGTTTGAGCGATCGGCATTTCTCGCGAAATCCTCGGCGTCTTTCAGCTCGTTTTTGGCATTTGAAATAATTGCGGCTGCTTGCTGCGGCTTCAGATCGGTGTCCTCGGCCCCTGCTTCTCGAAGCAATCTTTTGAGGAGCGCTCTGGTGTCCCCAGTGTCATAGACGCTGAAGTTGGCATCGTGTCCAAGGCGTTCGGCCTCGCGACGAAGAATCATTAGGCAAGCGGAGTGGAAGGTCTTAATCCACATACCCTGGGCTGATTGCCCAACCAGGCTCTCGACTCGCTCGCGCATCTCGCTGGCAGCCTTGTTTGTGAATGTGATGGCAAGAATCTGGGATGGCCAGAGTTCTTTTTTAGCCAAGAAATGTGCGATGCGATGGGTCAAAACCCTGGTCTTGCCAGAGCCTGCACCTGCAACAATCAAAAGCGCGCGGCCGCGATAAACCACCGCTTTTTGCTGTTGTGGATTTAGGCCCTCTAGAAGGTCCTCGGACTCTGGTTGTTCAAAAAGATCTAACTGCATTGTTTGGGAAGCTTAGCTTTTGTCACCGACTACTTTGAGCAGAACATCGGGCTGGTCGGCAAACAATCCATCAATCCCTGAATCGATCAGCCTCTCGAACCAGGTTCCAACTTCACCCTCGGCAGTTTCTATCCTCGCGGTGTAGGCAAAAACCTTGAGACCTAAATCCTTTGCCATGCCAACAACATCACCTTGGAAGAGCATTGAGATAGCGACCGAGACTCCATCAAAATTCTCTGCAATTTCAGCCAAGAGCTCATGGTCCAACTGGGCTTTGCCTACCGGAAGCATGTCCGGTGCTGAGAGAAACACATATTTACAATCCGGCCCAATTACCCTTTTGAGTTCTCGCAAAATACCGAACTCAAAACACTCGAGGGTGATTTGGATGCCTCTTTGTTGCCAATTGGATTTTTGAAGCTCGCTTGCAACCTCGGCAACAATGTCAAGACCAAGCTGCTGGAAATGCTTGCCATGCTTAACCTCAATGATCAGATGTTTACCGTCAAACTTTGGGTTTGCTAGAACCTGCGCCAAGGTCGGGATTTGGAACTTGCCACTGTAGGAAGCACTCTCCACCCGAGATTCTGGGTAGCGCTCATTGACTCGCAGTTGAGCAATGTCCTCAAGATTCAGGTCTTCAACCTTGGCCGAGAGAAAGTTCTTGTCGTCAATGTTGGTGGTGTGGGAAAGATCGTTATCGTGCAGAATCACGGCCTTGTGATCCTTGGTAATCACAACATCAAACTCGATGGCATCTGCACCTTGGGAAAATGCCAACTCAAATGACTCCATGGTGTTTTCGGGAAGGTAGCCACAGGCTCCGCGATGCCCAAAAACCAACATGTTTACTCCCACTCGATAGTTCCCGGCGGCTTGGATGTGATATCCAAGACCACGCGGTTCACGCCACTCACCTCGTTGGTGATGCGGTTGGAAATCTTTGCCAGAAGGTCATAAGGCAAGCGGGACCAGTCTGCGGTCATGGCATCCTCGGAGGAAACCGGACGCAAGACGATCGGGTGGCCATAGCTTCTGCCATCTCCCTGTACGCCGACCGAGCGAACATCGGCCAAAAGCACAACCGGGCACTGCCAGATTTCGGCATCCTTGCCGGCGGCGTGAAGTTCCTCGCGCACGATCAAATCTGCTTTTCTCAGAAGGTCCAGACGCTCTTTAGTCACCTCACCAACAATCCTGATGCCTAGACCTGGGCCTGGGAACGGTTGCCGCTGCACAATTTCTGAAGGCAATCCAAGCTCGGCACCAATGGCACGAACCTCGTCTTTGAAAAGCGCTCGAAGAGGCTCGACCAATTCGAACTGCAAGTCCTCAGGCAAACCACCAACGTTGTGGTGGCTCTTGATTCCGGCAGTTGCGCCACCACCAGATTCAACAACATCTGGATAGAGGGTTCCCTGAACCAAGAACTTAATAGGTCGGTTATCTGCCTTTGCTTCGGCAACCAAGTCTCTTTCCGCCGCCTCAAAGCTGCGGATGAATTCTCGTCCGATGATCTTACGTTTGGTCTCCGGGTCGGTTACACCGGCTAGCTCCCTGAGGAAGGTTTCTTCTGCGTTGACAGTGATCAAGCGGATGCCGGTTGCGGCAACATAGTCGCGCTCAACCTGCTCTGCTTCACCCTCGCGCAATAGGCCATGGTCAACAAATACTGCGGTTAGCTGGTCGCCAACGGCCTTGTGCACCAAGGCGGCTGCAACGGCTGAATCAACACCTCCAGAGAGGCCACAAATAACCCTGGCATCACCAACTTGCGCTCGAATCTTCTCAACCTGCTCGGCTATCACGTTTCCAGAGTTCCAGTCCGGCTTCAATCCAGCGCCTTGGTAAAGGAAGTTCTTTAGAACCTCCTGGCCCATCTGAGAGTGCTTTACCTCGGGGTGCCACTGAACGCCAAAGATCCCCTTGGATTGATTTTCAAAGGCTGCAACCGGGGTGGTTGCTGTTGATGCTAGAACATCGAAACCTTCGGGCGCTTCAACAACCTGGTCACCATGGCTCATCCAGCAGGTTTGCAAATCTGGCTGGTTTGCCAATAGCGTTCCGCCATTTGATACCACCAAATCGGTGGCACCATATTCCTTCTTGCCGGTTTGATCCACCTTGCCGCCAAGGTTCTTTGCCAAGATCTGGAAGCCGTAACAAATACCCAGAACCGGAATTCCAAGTTCAAGAATTGCAGGATCTAGCTGGGGTGAACCCGCCTCATAAACAGAGGCTGGGCCACCGGAAAGGATGATTGCGCTTGGGTTGTGTGCCTGAATCTCTTTTGCGGTGATGTCGTGGTGGACGATCTCCGAGTAGACATTTGCTTCGCGAACTCTACGAGCAATCAGCTGAGCGTATTGGGCTCCAAAATCAACAACTAGAACCTTGCTCATTCTCCACGCTCAACTTTCTCAATTTCGGCTTTGGCTAATTTGGCGTACCTGTGCTCGGTGTAGAAACTCAAAAGCGGGACAACGCCACCGGCTGCGATAAACAAGAACCTAGTGAAGGGCCACCGCATCAGAGTCCAGAGCCTAAAGTCTGCAAATAAATACAAAACATAGAGCCAGCCGTGGACAATCAGAATGATGACAGTGAGGTTGAAACCAACCTCCGGCAATCCAAGCCCATCGATCCCGTATTGCTCAAATGTGATGAATCCGTTTGGGCCCAACAGCCATAAGTCATATCCCAAAAACGGCAAACGCCTGATGCCCCAGGTGACCATCAAAAGAATCAAAAAGGTTCCAGTGATGATTGATGAAGCTTTGTAGAGTTTTAGAACTCCACGAATCTGGGGTAATTGAGATTTGGCTGGGCCGGTCATGCCTGAAGTTTACGCTAGCTCAGAGCCGCTAGAGCCTCAAGCACGTTTGCCTTGCATGCTTCGGCAGTTGTTGCAACAAGCGCCTTCTGAGCAACTAGCTTCGCTTCTTCCTGTGTCACAGAAGACAGCGCCGAGCGAACCGCACCGACCTGTGACCTGGAAGCCGAAACGGATTTGAAGCCAAGACCGGCAAGCACAACAGCGAAGGCTGGGTCCGAGGCGCTCTCGCCACAAACACCTGAAGAAATTCCTGCTTTGGCGCTATCCACAGCAATCTTCTCAAGCATTCTCACCAGAGCTGGCTGCCATGGGTTCAAAAGTGTTCCCAGGCCTGCGTTCATGCGGTCTGCCGCAAACAGGTACTGCGATAGATCGTTGGTTCCAACTGAAATGAAATCGAGCTTTCCAGCAAGGTCATTTAGCGCCATCGCAATTGAAGGAGTCTCAACCATGATGCCGACCTTGAACGAACCGGCTTGCTTTGCCAGATCAGCAAACTCAACAGCTTCTGAAACGGTCGCGATCATTGGAGCCATAACCCAAACCTCGCGGCCAGTTTTCGCCCTTGCAACTTCTAAGGAAGCCAGCTGATCGACAATAAAGTCGCGGTGATTTTGAATCAACCTGAAGCCTCGGATTCCCAAGGCTGGATTTTCCTCTTCTGGCATGTCCAGGAATGGAACCGGCTTATCGCTTCCTGCATCGATGGTCCTGACGACCACCGGACCCTCAGGTGCTGCTGCCAAGATCTCGGCATAGGCCTGCGCTTGTTTGTCTCTAGAAGGCTTTACCTTCTCTGACAAATAAAGCAATTCGGTGCGGAAGAGGCCAACACCGTTGGCAGCGGTGGTAGCCGCTGCAATCGAATCTTCCAGCGAACCAATGTTTGCCCTCACTGGCACAATCGGCTCTGTTGCCTTGGCAACAAAGGTGATTGCCTTGGTTGCCAAAGAGTCGTCACCGTTGATAATTACTCGGTCACCAACTGGGTCAACCAACACCAACTGACCATCGATCAGATCGGCAGCCTTTGCGCAAGAAACCACAGCCGGAATCGAGCGAGAGCGGCAGATGATCGCGGTGTGAGAGGTTGGGCCACCAGCGATAGTCACAACACCGACAACCGCATCTGTGAATTGAGCGGTATCCGCTGGGGAGAAATCCTCACCAACCAAAACGTATCTGCCGGTAGTTGGAAGCTCCAGCCCAAGTGAGACTCCAGCAATCTTTGCGGCGACGCGATTGGCTAGATCCTTCAAATCTGCAAATCGCTCTTCGAATGCAGGGTCCCCGGCAAGGAGTTCGCCGAACTCATCGACCGCCATCACAAATGAGGTTGCCGCGTTCCAACCCGAATCGATGTTAGATTCTGCGGTTTCAAAAAGTTCTTCGTCTTCCAAAAGCATCTTTAGTGCTTCAAAAATCTCCGCACTGGTTTCGCCAACTTTTTCTGCAAGCTCGTCAAGGTATGCACTGACAAAATCCACAGCTTCGCGCAAAGTGGCTTTTTCACCTGCCTGGTCGCCATCGTGCTTGGCAGGTCCAGGGAGACTTGTGTGTGGCTTTACCCGGAAAACCTCTGCGGTGACCGCGTTTAGGCCAACGCCTAGGCCGGACAGGATTGTGGTTGGCAGCTGGCTCAAAACCTAGCCCTTTAGAAATTCTTGAATCTGAGCAATTAGCGACTGTGCCAAAGCTTCATCTTCGGTGTCAATCTCGACGCTTAGCTCTTCACCAGTTTTGGCCTTGAGGGCCATCATGCGAAGAGGGGAGTTTGCCTTGACTAGCTCTTCGCCAGCCTTGCCCATGCGGATTTCCAAACCGGACTCTTTTACCAATTTCACGATCTGGCCAGCAGGTCTTGCGTGCAGACCAATTGGATCTTCGATAGTGACGGTTGCGGTAACGGTGGCCATGGGAGTCTCCTTTTGGTAAAGCGGTGTCTAAATCTTAGTTTCGAGAAGTGCTAGTTTGCCATCTCTGGCAAGGCAAAAGCTTCATCATGGTGAGCCACGACAGAGACAAGGGCTTCGAATAGCGAATGTCCCTGCTCAATCCCAGTCACCTCTGTCACAAACTCCGCTGCAGTTTTCTCAAGAAGCAATTTTTGCATCTGGGCAACCTCAGGGTCCGAGTCGGAAACAAACCTGAGCGCAGCACCAACTACCCCAAGCAAGCTAACGGGAATTCTGCCCAATTCTGAAAGGTATGCCGCGGGCCCGATCAATCTCTCGTGACGAGAGAGTTTTCTGAGCGGTTGACGCCCCACCCTCTCAACCGAATCATCGATTGCAGGATTAGCGAGTCGCGAAAGAGTCTTCTTCACATAAAGTGCGTGGTCCGCCTGATCGAATCCGTGCTTGTGAACAAGCGCCATTGAAGTCTCATCCAGAACGCGCTGGGTGTAAAGCAAAACATCTGGGTCAGACAGCGCAATTGATATGGACGGGTGACCAGCAAGCTGCCCAAGATATGCGACCGTCAGGTGACCTGTGTTCACTGTGTAAAGCTTGCGCTCAATAAATGGCATCAGATCCGGAACAAACTTTGCCCCTGGAATATCGAGCTCCAGACCGGCCAGGTTGGAGTTGTCAATAACCCATTCGCAGAATGGCTCGACACTCACATTCGGCTCCGTGCCAGGTGTTTGCATCGGGACAATGCGGTCAACTGCGGTATTGGCGTAAACCACCTTGCTTGAATCCTGGACGTCGATTGCGCCCTCGAGGATGTTGGTGGCATTAACGGCATTTTCGCAAGCCATCACGACAAGTGGTTTTTGAGCAGCTCTGGCCCGGATACCCTCTTGGATTGTGCTGGCAATTCTTGGAAGAATCCCGGCTCCGACTGATGCTGTCACCACATCGGCTGAAGCAATTGCTGTCACCAGCTCAGCTCTCTGATTAAGAGAGTGGAGGGTATTGAAATTTGAGTATGTCTTGGTATTTGCCGTTGAATCTAATTCCGTGAGTTGATACTCGCCAGAATTATTCAGTGCATCCAAGATTTCTTGGTTCACGTCTGCAAAGGTGACGTGAAAACCTGCGTCCTGAAGGACGGCACCAATAAACCCCCGGCCGATGTTCCCGGCTCCAAAGTGGACTGCCTTCATTTCTATTTACCTGCCTTTTCGCAGTTTGTAGCTAGCTTGGATCTTGTTGCAAAAGCGCAAGCACCGCGGCGGCATCTCCGGTGCTGGTTAGAATCTCGAGGTTTGCCTCGTCTTGAATCAATTCAGCAAGGTTGCCGAGAATCTCAACGTGACCATCGCCCTTGGAAGCGATCCCCAGAACACACTTGACTTCCTCATCGCCCCACTGAATTGGATCCTGGAGCCTAAGGAAGACCAACTGGTCAAACACAACAAACTGCCTTGAAACATCGGTGCCGTGAGGAATTGCAAAACCAAGCCCAATTGCGGAAGAAAAGATTTGCTCTCTCTCCCACATCGCTGCCGCATACTCGGGAGTGATTGCACCCAGTTCAATCAGCAACTGACCGCAGATGGCCACGGCCTCCTCGTTAGAGGAGGCCGCAGCATCTAGCTTGATTCCGGCCTGAGTAATCAGATTAGTCATCGGAGATGTCTTGTCCTGCCTGCAAGGCACCAACCAATTTTGCAATGGTTAGGTCTCCCAGGAACATATCGAACATGACCACTACCGAGTCAGGAACCGCCTGCTTAGCGCGGTTTCCTAGACTGCGGTGGCAGAGCACAAGATCGTGCTCGGTGCCGGCCAACTGATTTACAGGTGAGTGAGTCACAGTGATGCCCTGCGCTTTTAGCTGCTTAGCCAATTGCTTGGCAACCATCACTGATGAGCCCATGCCCGCCTCACATGCAACAACAATGTTCTTGATTGAGGCTCCGGATACTTTTGCCATGATTACTCGCTTGCGCCAGTCTTCATTGCCTTGGACTTAGCCTGAGCTTCTTCTAGGCTGCCTGAGTCATCCCTTGAAAGCTTCAATAGGAAGTAAGCAACTACGAAAGAAACTGCTGCAGCTAGGAACACACCAAGAAGAACACCGAAGTGGTTTCCCGGAGGGGTCATAGCCATCCAAGCGAAGATCGATCCTGGAGATGGGGTTGCTACTAGACCAACACCGGTTGCAAGGAATGTTGCAACACCGGTTGCTCCACCAGCAATCATCGCAAGGATGGTCTGTGGCTTTAGAAGTACGTATGGGAAGTAGATCTCGTGGATTCCACCAAGGAAGTGGATGATGATTGCACCAGGTGCAGATCCGCGAAGAAGCTTTGGACCAGCTAGCCAGAATGCAGCCAATAGACCTAGACCTGGACCTGGGTTGGTCTCAATCATGAACATGATTGACTTGCCCATCTCTTCTGCTTCAACAACACCAATTGGAGCAAGAACTCCGTGGTTGATTGCGTTGTTTAGGAACAGAACCTTTGCAGGCTCAATCAGAATCGAGATCAGAGGTAGTAGACCTGCGTTTACTAGAGCCTGGATACCGGCACCTAGAACATCGCTGATCGCCTTCATGACTGGACCAATACCTACGTATCCGATGATTGCGAATAGCAATCCGGAGATACCTAGTGAGAAGTTACCAATCAACATTTCGAACCCAGCTGGTGTGCGTGGGTCCAAAACAGCGTCAATCTTCTTCAATACCCATGCAGCTAGAGGACCAATAATCATGGCACCTAGGAACATTGGGATGTCGGTTCCAACAATCACACCAACGGTTGCGATCGAAGCGATAACCGCTCCACGCTGACCGTGAACCATGCGACCACCGGTGTAACCAATAAGAATTGGCAACAAGTTGACAATCATTGGTCCAACCATTGATGAAAGCTGCTCGTTTGGTAGCCAGCCAGTTGGGATGAACAAAGCTGTTAGTAGACCCCATGCAATGAATGCACCAATGTTTGGGATCACCATTCCAGCGAGGTTACCGCCGAGCTTCTGCATCGAAGCTCGCCACCCAGTGTGGGTACCGTCTCCGGCGGGGATAAAATTAGCCATGGGTACTGCCTTCCTATTTAGGGGTTGTATTCAGTTGAAGCGTCGGGGGGAAATGTGTTTTTGGAGGCCCAGTTCCCTTCCGGCGTCTTCTTTATCCTTCGATTCCGGCAATGAACCGAAGAAACTTTTATGCGAGGGCAATTTCCACCCCTGCTCTTTGAAATGCGTCAATGTATTCCGCATCGCCATCCACGTCTGTTACCAGACGATCAAAATCTTCAAAACTTGCAAATTTAGCTGGGTAAGCAGAACCGAATTTGCCGCTGTCAACCAGAAGCAGCTTCTCAACCGAGTTCTTCATCATGGTCTTTTTAACCAAGGCTTCATCGGTGTCATAGGCAGTTATTCCACCGGCAAGTGAGATGCCATTTGCTCCGATGAAGCTGACAACAGCATTCATGTCTAGCAAGTCCGAAACAGTCTTAGCCCCGACCGCACTCAAGGTAGCCGGGCGAATCCTTCCGCCCAGAAGGTGAGTTGGAGTGGAGGAATCAGCAATGCGGGAAGCCAGCGTGACCGAGTTGGTTACCACCAAAAGCTTTGGCTTGTCCCTCAAGAATGGAGCAAGGCATTCAGTGGTAGTTCCGCCGTCAACAAAAACGGCACCTTCATCGGGCAAAAAGGTTGCGGCGGCGGCGGCCACCATCTTCTTGAGGTTTGGGTTGCGGTTATAGCGCTCTGGGATTGTGTACTCATGGGCGAATCGCTCGATTGCAATTGCACCACCGTGAACTCGGCGAACTACACCCCGTCTTTGAAGAACATCTAAATCTCGGCGAACAGTTTCAACAGCGACATCCAATTTATTTGCAGCTGAGTTGGCATCGAGGCGACCGTCTTCACGGGTCCACTCCACAAGCTTTAGCCTGCGTTCCTCTGCCAACATCTTTGTCGTCCTTTGTGGGTCTGAAACTGCCTGTTTCGCGTAATTAGAGAAAAATTAGCAGTCTTTTCACAGGAAAACTAACACAAACGGGCAAAAACTCACATTTGCAGGTAACGATTCTATAAACCTCGCTCGCGAATCACCTGGTCCATAACCAGGCGACCCCACAAATAGAAGGCCGCGAGGGCAAAGAATGCCCACTCAATTGCGTAGAACGCCGTCAGCCAATTCACCTCAATGGTGGCCTGGCGAATTCCGATCGAAATCTTTTCCAATTCGGGCAGATCCAAACCGTTTGTCACGATCACATAGCCCGGATAGCTGGGTAGCACCTCACCGCTATATAGGTTCACCAGCTGACCCAGGTTGATCGAACCAAGGATTTCTCCCTCGGTCTCAGCCACACCTTCCGTCGGTTCAAAAAGGCCCTCTAGGGGAAGTTGTGATTGCGGGGTAATTTCCAACTGAGTTTTTGCGGCAAGGATCTTTTCAAGGCTCTCTGAAAAACCAAGGGCAAGCGTGATCATTGCATTATCTTGAACAGCTCGACCAATCAACCAATAGCCGGGAACAGCGTCCTCTCCAACTAACTGGAGCCTCGAGGAAACAATAAAGAGATTTTCCGTCTCAAGGGTCGCCTCAAATTTGACGAGCCGATCAAATACCGGAGAAGTGACCGGTTCGCCCGCAGTTACCAATTCGGTGATTGAAATGGCTTCCTGGTCGGGATTTTCAATCCCGACGGTGTTGAAGGTTCTTGAAAGCTGCCATTGCATCAAAAGTGAGAAGGTGACCGAAATCAACAATGCGATCCCGAGGCCACCGATCCACTTTGGCCTTTTGGCAACTTGCCAAAAATTAACCGAGGTCATTTAGTCATATGGGTTGAGAACGATGTCAACCTTTTGGAATTCTTTGACATCGCTGTAACCGGTGGTAGCCATTGCCCTGCGCAATGCACCCATTAGGTTTGCGGTTCCCTCGGCACTCTCGGCAGGTCCGGTAAGGATGTTCTCAAGCGGTGCGTGAGAGCCAACCCAAACTCGCTTTCCTCTTGGCAAGCTCTGGTTCACAGCCTCTTGCCCCCAGTGCCAGCCTCGGCCAGGCGCCTGTGACGCTCTTGCCAAAACGGTTCCAAGCATCACTGCGTCAGCACCGCAGGCAATTGCCTTGACGATATCTCCAGAAGTTCCAAGACCACCATCTGCAATCACGTGGACGTATCTTCCACCTGACTCATCCATGTAGTCGCGTCTTGCAGCAGCGACATCGGCAACCGCGGTTGCCATCGGCGCATGGATTCCAAGAATGTTTCTGGTGGCACTAGCTGCCCCGCCACCAAAGCCAACCAGGACACCGGCTGCACCGGTGCGCATTAGGTGTAGACCAGCTTGGTAGGTGGCTGCGCCACCAACAATTACTGGCACATCCAACTTGTAGATGAATTCTTTGAGGTTTAGCGGCTCAACAGACTTTGAGACGTGTTCAGCAGAAACCGTGTTTCCACGAATCACGAACATTTCCACGCCGGCTTTGAGAACGACCTCTGAAAACTCAGCAGTTCTTTGCGGGGAGAGTGCTCCGGCCACTGTTACTCCGGCTGCTCTAATCTCGGCCAGTCTTGCGGTGATGAGCTCTGGCTGAATAGCTTTTGCGTAGACGCGCTGCAAAACCGAAGTTGCATCTTCGTCTTTTGCGTTTGCAATCTCTTCAAGTTGTTGGATTGGATCCTCGTAGCGAGTCCACAGACCCTCTAGATCTAATACGCCCAAGCCGCCAAGCTTGCCAATCTCAATTGCGGTGGCAGGAGACATTGCGCTGTCCATTGGGGCAGCCACAACAGGCAAATCAAACTTGAATGCATCAATTGACCAGTTGGTTGAGACATCCTGAGGATCTCTGGTTCTTCTGGTTGGGACTACTGCGATGTCATCGAAGGCATAAGCCTTCCTAGCGCTCTTGGCGCGCCCAATTTCGGTTTCGTTCATGATCTTCCTAACGGGTGCCGTAGTTTGGCGCTTCGATGGTCATTTGAATATCGTGTGGGTGTGATTCACGCAGACCAGCTGCAGTGATTCTCACAAACTTCCCTTTTTGCTGAAGTTCCGGGATTGTGCCGCCTCCGACATAACCCATGGATGCTCGTAAGCCTCCAACAAGTTGGTGCACTACGGAAGCTACGGTGCCACGGTAAGGAACCCGACCCTCGATGCCCTCTGGAACTAACTTGTCCTCGCGCAAAACATCGTCTTGGAAATAGCGGTCCTTGGAATAAGACTGAGCCTGTCCGCGAGATTGCATAGCGCCAAGAGACCCCATGCCGCGGTAAGTCTTGAACTGCTTGCCACCTACATATGTAATGTCTCCAGGAGCCTCGTCGGTTCCAGCCAGCAGCGAGCCGAGCATTACGGAATTCGCGCCAGCAACCAATGCCTTGGAGATATCTCCCGAGTACTGCAGTCCACCGTCGGCAATCACTGGAACTCCGGCTGGCTTTGCGGCAAGAGATGCCAAATAAACAGCAGTTACCTGAGGCACACCAACACCGGCAACGACTCGGGTTGTGCAGATAGATCCTGGTCCAACTCCAACCTTCACACCATCAGCGCCGGCGTCAACGATTGCCTGAGCACCCTCTCGGGTTGCCACGTTTCCACCAACGATGTCGGTGTGCTTAGCAAATGGCTCTAGCTTGAGCTTTCTAATCATTTCCAAAACTGCAGAATTGTGGCCGTGGGCGGTGTCAACGATCAACATGTCAACTCCGGCCTCAACCAATGCCATTGAGCGCTCCCAAGCATCTGGACCGACACCAACAGCAGCGCCTACCAAGAGCCTTCCGGCGCCATCCTTGGATGCGTTTGGATACTTCTCGCTCTTGTCGAAATCTTTGACGGTAATAAGGCCACGGAGTTTGCCGTTGTCATCAACTAGTGGCAACTTCTCGATACGGTGCTGAGCAAGGAGCGCCATTGCCTCATCGGGATTGATTCCGGCCTTGCCGACAATTAGTGGCATTGGGGTCATCACATCTTTAACCAATGTCGTGGTTCTTTGAACCTCCAACACAAATCTCATGTCGCGGTTTGTGACGATGCCGATGAGCTTGCCGTCTTCATCCACCACTGGAAGGCCAGAGACGCGGTATTTACCGCAAAGGTCATCAACTTCCTGAATGGTGGCGTAGGCGGTTGTGGTTACCGGGTGGGAAACCATTCCAGCTTCACTTCTTTTGACTAGATCGACCTGATTGGCCTGAGCCTCAATAGAAAGGTTGCGGTGCAAAATTCCAAGACCACCCTGGCGAGCCATCGCGATTGCCATCCTGGCCTCAGTGACTGTGTCCATTGCTGAAGAAATCAGCGGGATGTGGATGGAAATATTTTTAGAAACCTGGGTTGCAGTGCTCACAGCCGAAGGGATCACATCAGATTGCCCAGGCAACAACAGCACGTCATCGTAGGTAAGGCCGACAAGGGAAAATGGGTCTTGTAGCTCCAAGAGACAACCTCACTGATTGATTTGCTGGGTTTGCTGGTCGCCCAATAATCCTACCTTTGCCCAAAGGGTTATTGGAAAGGCATAAAAACCGCAAAATTCCAAAATGTAACAAAACTGTTTCACACTCAGTTAGGCATGTTGAATCATCGCTGCTAATGTTTTTGGAAACCCAAAAACTGGGATTGTTCCGCGGGCATTGACGCCCACACGATTTGGAGGACCTGTGCTATTCCTCTCTGCGCTCAACCCTAAGCGGTTGTTGCAAGCACTCATTGTTCTAGTAATTGCCTTGATTGTTGGGGCTGGCTTATTCACGACCCCAGCCAACGCTGACAGCGTTGGCGACATCAATGGACCAGGTGTCTCAGGAAACGTTCGCGTTGATGGTGAACCGGTTGCCGGGGTTCGCATGATTGTTGAAGGTGGCGGCTACAGTGCCGAAACCGTAACGGACGCAAATGGCCAGTGGTTTATTGGTGTCCCAAGCAAGGACCCAACCTATAACGTCACCATTGACGAGAGCACTCTGCCTGAGGGCGTAGTTGTCCTCGAAGGCGAGCCAACTCAGCAAGTAACACTTGATCGAGGCGACCGCGTCGTAAAGAATTTCTTTATCGGTGAGGGCGTCCGAAATGTTGTGAGCTTTGGCGATCAGCTGATTGCTCGTTTGGTCTACGGTCTCAACTTCGGTCTGATGCTTGGACTTGCAGCAGTGGGTCTGTCGCTGGTGTTTGGTACAACCGGACTCTCAAACTTTGCTCACTCCGAGATGGTTACCTTTGGTGCCGTTGCCGCATTGATTTTGGGCTCCACACTGCAGCTTCCTATGTGGGTTGCAATTCCAGCGGCTGTTTTGCTTTCCGGTGGATTTGGTTGGGCGCTTGATGCCGGACTCTGGAAGCCGCTGAGAAAGCGCGGCCTTGCACTGGTGCAGTTGATGATTGTTTCGATTGGTCTCTCACTAGCTGTTCGCTACATCTTCCAGTACTTCATTGGTGGTGGCACCGAGCAGCTGCCTGGATTTGATGCACCAAAAATTCCGTTGTTTGGATCTGTTGCGCTTTCGGTGACCGACCTGGTTTCCATGGCCTTGAGCCTGATTGTTATTGGTGCATTTGCCTGGTGGCTAATGAGGACCAAGACCGGTAAGGCCACTCGCGCAATCTCGGATAACCCAGATCTAGCTGCTGCATCGGGTATCGATGTAGACAAGGTGATTCGCGTGGTTTGGATCGTTTCCGCGGCCATGGCAGGTCTCGCCGGTGTGCTTTGGGCCTACTTCCGCCCCGGTATCAAGTGGGACATGGGTGCCCAGATTCTGCTCTTGATTTTTGCCGCTGTGACACTGGGTGGTCTGGGAACCGCATTTGGTGCCCTTGCCGGTGCAATCGTGGTTGGTGTGCTGGTTGAGACTTCGAGCCTGTTTATCCCAGCCGACCTCAAGTACGTTGGCGCGCTTGTGGTTTTGATTTTGGTACTGCTATTTAGACCTCAAGGTCTCTTGGGTCGAAAACAACGGATTGGTTAGGAGGTAGAACATGAACTGGGGACAGATTTTCTCAAACACTTTGGAGAGCTTGCTCACTCCAACCACTCTGGCTTATGCGCTAGCAGCCCTTGGACTTGCAATGCACTTTGGTTTTGCGGGTCTACTCAACTTTGGTATCGCGGGCTTCATGGCCGTTGGTGCCTATGGCTACGCGATCTCCGTGCTCACCTTTGGTTTGCCTTGGTGGGCTGGAATGCTCATGGGTGTCGCAGCTTCGATTGTTTTCTCGCTGATCATGGGTATCCCAACCCTGCGACTTCGTGGTGACTATCTGGCGATTGTGACCATTGCCGCGGCTGAGATCCTAAGACTGTTGTTCCTAACTACAGCTTTCGAGCCGGTTACCGGATCAGCAGACGGTCTATTTGGATACAACAACGCCGGTGGCTTCAATGCTGCCAACCCGTTCCCACCAGGGTCCTACGGCTTTGGCCCGTGGACCTATAACGCTGAAAAGCTCTGGGTTGTTACCTTTGGTTTGATCATCTTGGCGCTTTGCGTGTTCTTGCTTTGGTCGCTAATGCGTTCACCTTGGGGAAGGGTTATCAAGGGTATCCGCGAGGATGAGGATGCTGTCCGTGCCCTTGGAAAGAACGTCTTTGCATACAAGATGCAGGCACTAATCATTGGTGGTGTCTTCGGAGCCCTTGGTGGAATCGTTTATGCAGCTTTTGCAAACGTCTCCCCAGGTGTTTATGTCACCTCACTGACCTTCTTTGTATGGACCGCTTTGCTTCTTGGTGGAGCAGCAACCATCTTCGGTCCGGTTGTCGGATCAATCATCTTCTGGGTCTTGCAGGCGTTCTTGACAAACGTTCTGCCAGAGCTTGCGGTGAATGGAATTCTTCCAATCTCTGGCACCCAGGCAGCAACCATCAAGTACATCTTGATTGGTGCTGGATTGATGCTTCTGGTTATTTATCGCCCACAGGGCATCTTCGGAAACAAGAAGGAGTTGACCTTTGTCAAGTAATCAAACCCCCGAAAAGGCAACTGGCCTTCACATCGGAACTCCTGCTCCAGGTTGCAAAAAGACCAACCCAATGCTCGTTATTGATCATGTCAAAAAGAGCTTTGGTGGTCTCACTGCAGTTGATGTTGAACACCTCGAGATTCCAACCGGTGCAATCACTGCGCTAATTGGTCCAAACGGTGCCGGTAAAACCACACTGTTTAACCTATTGACAGGATTCGACTCCCCTGACACTGGTACCTGGTCTTTCCAGGGAACCTCGCTCTCAGGCGTGCCTTCATTCAAGGTGGCTCAGATGGGTCAGGTTAGAACCTTCCAGCTCACCAAGGCATTGAGCTTGCTCACCGTTTTGGAGAACATGAAGCTGGGAGCCAAGAACCAAGCTGGTGAAGGGCTTCTGAAATCCCTCATCCCAAGCATCTGGCGCAAGCAAGACCAGGAAATTGAAGTTAAAGCTATGGAGCTGCTAAAGCGCTTCAAGCTGGATACCAAGAAGGATGACTTTGCTGCGTCGCTATCCGGTGGGCAGCGCAAGCTCTTGGAAATGGCAAGAGCACTTATGACCGATCCAGTATTGGTCATGCTTGATGAGCCAATGGCAGGTGTGAACCCTGCCTTGACTCAGTCGCTATTGGATCACGTTTTGGATCTCAAGAACCAGGGCATGACTGTTCTGTTTGTTGAGCACGATATGCACATGGTTCGCCACATCGCCGACTGGGTTGTCGTGATGGCCGAAGGCAAGGTTGTTGCCGAAGGTCCGCCATCCACAGTCATGAAGGAGCAGGCAGTTATCGATGCCTACCTAGGTGCTCACCAAGATACCGACCTTGGTGTCGTAACCGGAAGAATTACCATCGTTGACGAGGGAGATAAGTAATGACTCGAGTAGTTGACGTTCAAGATCTAACTGCTGGATACCTGCCTGGAGTGAACATCCTCAATGGCACCAACCTTTATGCAGACAAGGGTGAGCTAATCGGAATCATCGGCCCAAACGGTGCCGGAAAGTCCACGCTGCTCAAGGCAATCTTTGGGCTAGTTAAGGTTCGTGGTGGCTCCATCAAGCTAAACGGTGAAGAGATTGCAGGGCTTAAGCCCAACCAGTTGGTTGCCAAGGGTGTTGGATTTATCCCTCAGACCAACAACGTCTTCCCTTCTTTGACTATCGAAGAAAACCTACAAATGGGCATCTTCCAAAACCCAAAGGATTACGACAAGCAACTTGACTTCGTAGTTTCGATCTTTGCCGAGCTTGGTGCTCGTCTGAAGCAGCGTGCTGGTTCGCTCTCCGGTGGAGAACGCCAGATGGTTGCCATGGGACGCGCGCTAATGATGGATCCAGCGGTATTGCTTTTGGATGAACCATCTGCAGGTCTAAGCCCAGTTCGCCAGGACGAAGCATTCCTTCGCGTCTCTGAGATCAACAAAGCGGGAGTGACCTGCATCATGGTTGAGCAGAACGCAAGACGCTGCCTCCAGATTGCAGATCGTGGCTACGTGCTTGATCAGGGTAAAGATGCAGTTGTTGGCACCGGTCGTGAGCTTCTAAACGACCCACAGGTCATCGGACTATACCTCGGCACCCTTGGGGACTAGAAAACCTCCTAAAGGCTCTCTAATAGGCGTTGGCGCTGCAATTGGCGTTGCCGTGGGAGTAGCAACTGAAAACCTGGGTCTTTGGCTTGCGCTGGGCGTTGCCATTGGTGCTGCACTAGATTTTTCACCACGCAAATAGCTTTAGATAAAAAACATCCCCTCCGGATAACCGGAGGGGATGTTTTTGTTGGAACTAGTTACTAGCCACGGATGGTAGCTGGAACGTTGTTTCCATCGAACTGCTGGATCAGGATGTTACCGTCAGTTGGGTCACCCTTTTCGTTGAATGTAACAGCACCTGAAGGGCCGTCGTAGTCAGCGGTACCACCAGAGATGATGATGTCAGCACACTCAGCAAAGCTGGTGCACTTGGTGCCGTTGCCGGAACCACCAGATACTTCCTGGAGGGTTACAGACATGTTTGCACCCTGGGTGCTCTTGGC
This sequence comes from Aquiluna sp., assembly GCA_021741585.1. Taxonomy (GTDB): domain Bacteria; phylum Actinomycetota; class Actinomycetes; order Actinomycetales; family Microbacteriaceae; genus Aquiluna. Next base: position 678,496 of record JAIOXN010000001.1, read on the forward strand.
CTCAAGTGCTGCTAGAGCTAGCAAGATCACAGCGTCGTAAGACTCTGGACCATATGCGTTTAGCTGTAGTGCCTCGTTGCCACGTGCCTGCCAGTTCTCGTCCATCTTCTTTACGAAGTCGCCGATCTTGCTCTCGTTTACACCTGGGTAGGTACCCTTGGCACCCTCAAGTGTTCCAGGAGCAAAGTCCTCAGAGTAGTTGGTTAGGTTACCGTCAACAAAGTAAAGGTCCTTTCCAGGGAACTGGGAAACCAGTGCTGGAATGATGGTCTTTGCCTCGTCGAAGGTGATCAAAACGATTGCATCTGGGTCGCCCGCAAGTGCCTCGTTGATCTGGCTGGTGAAGTTGGTGTCACCGGTGTTGTAAGTAGGCTGAGCCAATACGGTTCCACCAGCTGCTTCGAAAGCAGTCTGAGTGAAGCCAGCTAGGCCGGTGCCGTAGGAGTCGTTTAGAACGATCATTGAGATGTTCTGGTGTCCGTCCTCAGCAATTAGGTTTCCTAGAACTTCACCCTGTAGTACGTCTGAAGGTGCGGTACGGAAGTACAGTCCCTTGTCCTCGTAGTCAGTTAGTGCAGCCGAGGTGTTAGCTGGTGAGAACTGAATCACACACTCTGCGATAACACGGTCGATGAACTGTAGTGAGGTTCCGGAGGATGCGGCACCTAGAATCGCCTGAACGCCAGCGTTCAATAGGCGAGGGATCTCGGTGTCGTAAGCCTTGTTGTCGGTGTCACCCGAGTCACCCCATGTGACGTCGATGGTGATTCCCTTGCCAGCTGCGTTTACCTCGTCGATTGCGAGTGCAGTTCCAGCCTCTTCAGGTGGGCCTAGGAATGCGAGGTTACCGGTCTGAGGAAGTGCGGTACCTAGCTTTAGAACTAGATCTCCGCTCTGCTCTGGACCTAGCTCACAGCCGCCAGCGGTGGTAGTCGCGCTGCAACCAGTTAGTACAGCTGCACCCAAGGCGAAAACACCTAGAGCTGCAGCAGACTTCATGGCAAAGCGTGACTTCTTGTTGGTTTCAGTCATTCTTGCTCCTTGAAATAGCAATTGAGTGGCAAATGTGGGCAATTTACCCACATCGCTTCCTAAAGCCTAGTGAAAACATGAAAATTCAAAAGCAACCAAAACGCATTAATCACGCAATTTTGACCACGCATATACGAATTTCGTTGATTATCACTGATTCAACTTCGATTTAGGTCAGCGATATGTTGGATATGCTTCGAATTACTAAAAAACAAGGCAATTGTTAGCAGTGAGTAACAATTGGATTGCAATTGTTTATGGTTGCTCCACAACCAATACTGGATTTCGCTTGCGAAACAGGGCATCCGACGTGAGGATCACAAGGCTCAGCCAGACCAATCCGAATCCAATCCAGCGCACCGCAGGCATCTCTTCGCCCAAGATGAAATAGGCAGTGGAGAATTGCAATACCGGGGTCAGGTATTGAATGAATCCAATCATCGAAAGCGGGATGCGGCTAGCCGCAGCCCCGAACAATATCAACGGCACCGCAGTCAGAATTCCAAAGCCAACCAGAATCGATAATTCAAAGGTCCCGGTTGCAAGCATGATTGGCCCGGTGGCCGCCACAAAAAACAGTTGGCCGAGCGCAATTGGCATCACAATTGCCGATTCAATAGTGAAAGATTGCAGCGCCCGAATCTTGCCGCCAACTCGGTTTTTAGCAAGCGAATAGATAGCAAAGCTGATTGCCAGAGCAAAGGCAATCCATGGAGGTCTTCCGTAGTCAATCGTCAAAACTACAACTGCGACTAGACCGACACTCAGCGCCACCCACTGCATCCGGCGCAGTTTCTCTTTGAGAAGCAAGACCGCAAACAGGATCGTGATGAGTGGGTTCATGAAGTAACCAAGAGAGGATTCGATTGTGTTGCCTGTGGCAACTGCAATGACATAAACCTCCCAGTTGATGAAGATAAAAATTGCCGCCAGACCCAACCACTTAAGTCGCTTTGGGTTTCTGACCAAAACCCAGATTTCCCGCCAGGTTCTGCTGAGCGTCACCAACAGAGCTGCAAATAGGAAACCAAACACCACTCGCCAAACCACAACTTCGAGCGGACTGGCAAATTTTGTGAGATTGATGATTAGCGGGAACGCTCCCCAGATCAAATAAGCGCTAATGCCAAGGATTAGTCCAGTGGATTGAATCGAGCGCGTCTTCACATCCAAAGCTTAGGGGTCCAGAAAATGCAAAACGACCCAAGGCGAACCTTGGGTCGTTTTGGTGAATTTATTTAGCGCTCGATGATTGCTAGTACGTCGCGTGCAGAGAGCACTAGGTACTCACGGCCGTCGTACTTTAGCTCGGTGCCGCCGTACTTTGAGAAGATAACGCGGTCGCCAACTGATACGTCAACCGGAATGCGGTCCCCGTCATCATTGAAGCGTCCTGGACCTACGGCAACAACCTCGGCCTCCTGTGGCTTCTCTTTTGCGGTGTCTGGGATAACCAGACCAGATGCAGTTACCTGCTCTGCCTCAACTGGCAGAACAACAATTCGATCCTCGAGTGGCTTAATTGAAACCGACACATTGACCTCTTCTTTACTAAAGATTTTTGGTTTTAGCAGACTCGCAGCGCGAGTGCTAATAAAACTTTAGGCCCAAATTAGCACTCAGTCAAGGTGAGTGCCAATCCATTACCGATACCGTTAGAGCGTGGAATCTCAAATCAGCAAACTTCTAACCAAAGAAGCTCTCTCGCTCTTGCGAGAGGTTGGCCCGCTTGATGGTTCAGCCGATGTCTTGAAATTGATAACCACCCTCAGAAAAGCTGGACACGATCCTGAATTAGTAACGATAGTTGTGAATCAAGCCAGGCTTCGCCACAGGGCAATTGCCAAATTTGGAGAGTTCTCAAACGAGTTGTTATTCACCGAAGCCGGTCTCGAGCAGGCCACCAGGCTCCCAATTGCGGCACTACACGCCCAAAGATTTCGAGATTCCCAAATTAAATCTGTAACTGACCTGGGCTGCGGAATTGCTGCAGATGCGATGGCTTTTGCAGCCCTTGGAATTCAAGTCACTGCTGTAGAGCAGGATCCCGATACCGCAGCCCTGGCAAGTTTCAACCTTGCAAACTTCCCAGACGCTCGAGTCCTGAACATGAGCGCCGAGGATTCGGAGATCAAATCCGAGGCATTATTTTTTGATCCAGCTAGGCGAGACTTGAGTCGCAAGTCCAAGACCCATACTCGGCTAAACCCGGAAGACTTCAGCCCGAATCTTAACTGGGTATTTGAAATGGCCAAAGAATACCCAACCGGCGTAAAGCTATCCCCAGCATTCGATCACGATCTGATACCTGAGGCATCCGAAGCCATCTGGGTTTCACACAACGGTGATTTAGTGGAGGTTTTGCTTTGGTTTGGCACATTGGCTACTAAGGGCCAAAGAAGTGCGCTGCTTCTAAAAGATGGGCAACGCTTTGAATTTGTCGCCGATCCCAGCATTTCTGCATTGGTAGACAGGCCCAAAAAATACATCTTTGAGCCGGACAACGCCCTGATTCGCTCGCATTTAATGGGTGAATTTGCTAACCAAAATGGCCTCACCCTTCTTGCTCCGAGCATCGCATACCTCAGCGCCGAAGAGAGAATCGAATCTCCTTGGGTAAAAGCTTATGAGGTGGTGGACCAGCTTCCACTTGACATCAAGATTCTCAGAAAGGCTCTTGCTGCCCGCGAGATTGGCGAATTGGAAATAAAGAAGCGTGGCATTGATCTAACTCCGGAAGAACTCAGGCCTCAGCTCAAACTGAAAGGCAAAAACGCCGCCACCTTGATTCTCACCAAGGTGGACGGCGTTAGAGCTGCCTTTATTTGTTACAACCTAAATAGGTAGTGCTTTAGTCGTTGTCGCCAAATCTCATGTGGCCAAAGCCTTCGCGGAAGTCTCCGCCAAATTGCATGTTGCCATAATCCATTCCGTAGCCAATCCTCAAGATCGCTCCGCCAATAAACATCAGCACCCATACAGCAATTGATGCGTAACCGAGAGAGGTTCCAATGATTGCCATGGTGCGGCCATTCTCATGGCTCTTTTTGATTTGAGCCAGAGCGATGTGACCTGTGATGATTGCGATTAGTGAGCCAATGCCGCTGATTGCAGATGCCAGGGAAACTACAGCCAGAGTGTTGAGGCTGGTCCAATCAAACTTTGGTTTTGTTGCTACTTCGATTACTTCAGACTCCGGCGCCTTTGCAGCGTCAGCGGACTTCTCTGCCATTTCTGGTCCTCCTTGGATTAGGAGTTCAGCTTGGCATCCGACACTGTCCCTTTGCTGTGCTGAAGCTGGGAGTTACTAGGGAGTCTGAATCTGGCGGATGTCGAGGGTGGACTCTGCCCCAAAGCCCAGGCCGCTAGGCGATTTTCCGGCCATAACCAATTGCGCACCTAGGGCCGCAATCATTGCCCCGTTGTCGGTACAAAGGTCGAACCTTGGAATCCTGAGCTCAATCCCCTGCTCGGCACAGCGCTTGGTCGCAACCTCTCTAAGTCTTTGATTGGCAACCACTCCCCCGCCCAGCAACAATCGCATCAAACCAAACTCTTGGCAAGCGTTGATTGCTTTTGTCAGCAAAACGTCAACGACGGCCTCGCGGAAGCTCGCTGCGATATCTGCTTTGTTTATCACTTCGCCGTTCGCTTCTGCTTTTTCGACGTGTCTTGCAACAGCGGTTTTGAGGCCTGAGAAGGAGAAGTCATAGCGGTGCTTTTCCATGTCCTTTGGCAGCGTCAAGCCCCGAGGGAATCGGACAGCCTTTGGATCACCAGCCTTGGCAAGCATGTCTATCTCGGGCCCACCGGGATACGGCAACCCAAGAAGCCTCGCTGTTTTGTCAAAAGCTTCACCAGCGGCATCGTCGATGGTTTCACCGAGCAAGACCACATCAGAAAGCAAGTCTCGGACTAGCAACAATGATGTGTGGCCTCCGGATACCAACAGTGCAATGGTTGGAAGCTCGACACTGCCGCGCTCCAAAACATCGGCCCCAACGTGACCAACAAGGTGGTTCACCGCATAGAGCGGTTTGTCATGAGCGAGCGCCAAACCTTTAGCTGCGCCAATGCCCACCATCAATGCCCCGGCTAGACCCGGTCCATTTGCAACGGCGATTGCATCAACCTCAGAGAGATCTATCCCGGCTTCTTTTAGGGCTTTATCTAGAGTCGGCTGGATAGCTTCCAAATGCGCTCTAGCCGCAACCTCTGGGACCACACCGCCATATTTGGAGTGCTCATCCATTGAGGAGTGCAGGGCATTTGCCAAAAGCCTGTTACCACGAACAATCCCAACCCCGGTCTCATCACAAGTGCTCTCAATCCCCAAGACGATCGGTTGTTTTATCTCAAGCCGCATGATCAAAGCATCCACGCCATCAGGCTGGTAGTAGCGCTTACGAACATCAATCTGCTCAAAACCTAAAGACATGTAGAGCCCAATTGCAGTTGGGTTGTCCGCCCTAACCTCGAGCATCACTGCCTCGGAGCCAAGAGCTTTTGCTCTTGCCAAAAGATCTAGCATTAGTGCGCGACCAATGCCCTTGCCCTGAGATTCCACAGAAACCCCAATGGTCTGAATATCCGACAGGAAAGACCCTGGAATAGTTTTGAGACCGGCATAACCAACTAGTTCTGAATCGAAGGCTCCGATGTAGTAGCCATCAGAAGCCGCTAGCTCTGATCCCATGGACTTCTCTGACCAGGAATCCGTTGGGAAAAGTGCAGTCTCGAGAAGCATTACCCGTTCGAGGTTCTCCGGGCCTATTTGCTGAATCTTCACTAGCCACTCACCTTCTTAGGCGCCGATGGTGAGACGTCCGGTGAGCGCAAATACAGAGCACTAACGTCACTCAGATCCAATCCATTTGCAGCGGCATATACGGCAAACCGACCAACCAACTCTGCATTGCAGGATTGGGTAATTCGCCTGTGGTCATCGAAATTTTCCAACTCAACTGGATTCATCACCCAAGGGTCCGAGGTGGCGACACTATCAAGGTAGGTTCTTGCAAATAACTCTTTGCGCTTGGCATCAAAGGTGACCAAAATCTTGCCGTCTGGATTTGCCAAAGCAAGTGCATCCAATGTGATCACGCCAAATGCCGCGATGTTTCTTGCGGTTGCAAACCCAAGGCCTGCTGCCATGCCCACTCGCAAGCCGGTATAGGGCGCTGGCCCCCTGCCAATGGCCACCGAAGTGATTTGCGCTGCGGAAACACCTGCTTCATTCAAGACTTGAGATATAGCCATACCAATGTTTTCGGCATGGCCAAAAGGGTCCTCAAAAAAACTATAAGAGAGAAGTTTTTCCCCATCTAAAACTGCAGCAGAGGTTCCTGCTGAGGTGTCAATCGCGAGCAGCAATTTCAACCTCCTGAAAGCGAGCGCCGAAACCCAAGACGGTAACCTGGCGAACTTCATCATCCGAAGAGCGATCGATGTTTACCTCTAAATAACTCTGAGCAAGGCCATCAACATAATCCCTAGCCCACTCGACAACAACTACCGAATTTGCGAAATCGATATCAAGATCATCAAGCTCCATGGCCGAAGACAACCGATAAGCATCAACATGGACGAGTTTTGGGCCAGCTGTGGTCTTGTGGGTTCTAGCAAGAACAAAAGTTGGCGATTGGATTGTGCCGATAGCGCCAAGGCCTTCGCCTATGCCCCTGGTGAGAGTGGTCTTACCCGCCCCGAGTTCACCGTTTAGAAGAACTAAATCACCGGCGGCCAATACCCCGGCAATCTTCTTACCCAGCTCAATCATTTGGTCTGAGTCTTTGACCTCAAACTTCATGGTTACTCGAACACCCGCTGAGCACGCCCGCCAATTCGAGTAACAATCTCATAGTTGATGCTTCCCGAGCTTTCTCCCAGGGCTTCGGCTGTTGGCTCCCCCTTGGCAGCGTCACCAAATATCACTACCTCATCGCCAATTACAACCTGGTCCGCTCCTACATCAACAACAAACTGATCCATAGCTACTCTTCCGACCACGGGGTATTGCTCTCCAGCGATCAGCACTTTTGCTCCAACAGAGACTCTTGGAATCCCCTCAAAATATCCAAATGGCACCAGGGCAAGGTTTGTTTCATTCTCTGTGACATAGCGATAGCCATATGACACACCTTGGCCAGCAGGGACCCTCTTCACATTTGCAACCCGAGCACTTACCCGCATCGCTGGCCGCAATGAATACTCTTCAATCCCTCTATCCTCAAAAGGATTTAGGCCATAGACCGCAATCCCACAGCGAACCATGTCGTAACGCATCTGAGGGTATTGCAGTGCCCCAGCACTTGCCGACAGGTGCCGTTGGGTTATCTTGACACCAAAACTATTTGCTAATTCAATCGCCTGCTCAAATTGACGCTGCTGTTCAAGATCATCCTCAGTGGAGGTGTTTGCGAGGTGAGAAAAAATCCCCACCGATTTACCGGATAGGGCTTCAAACACCTGCTCCCATTCACTTTCGGCAAAACCATTTCTGCCCAGCCCGGTATCCACCTTGATATGAAGAATCGGTGAATTGGTTGCCAAGGCTTTCTCTAGAACTTCGAAGCTTGAAACTCCCAGTTCAATTTTTTGCTCAACTGCAAGAGCGAAATCATCAGTTGGATTGAGAATCCAGCACATCACTCGAGACTCAATGCCAGCAAGCCGCAAGGTGAATGCCTCAGCTAGATCTGCAACCCCGAGGGCGTCTACCCCGGCGTCTTGCAATGCGCGGGCAACTTCTATTTGCCCGTGGCCATAGGCATTTGCCTTCACAATCGCCATTACCTGTGCTGGAGCGCAAAGCGCCTTGAGGCTGCGATAGTTCTCGACTATCGCAGCAAGGTCAACCCTTATCTCACGCATGAACTAAGCCTCCAACACAACAACGGCTGCCGCAACCCCGGCATCATGACTAAGGCTCAGGTGTGTGACTTTGACCCCAGCTTCCGAAAGTTTGGTTTTGGTGTCGCCGTGAAAAACAAAAACGGGCTTTCCGTTAACATCTTTCTCAACCTCAATCTCGGACCAAATAAGCAGCCTGGGATCACCAATTGCTTTAGCCAATGCCTCTTTGGCAGCAAACCTTGCTGCCAAAGATTCGGTTTTTAGCTCCAATTCATTTGAGTGAAAGAGTCGTTGGGCAAGATTTGGGGTGCGAAGAAGGGAGTCCTGCATTCGCTCAATGGAACACAGATCAATCCCAATTCCTCTAATCAACTACTCGACCGTGACGCTCTTGGCCAAGTTTCTAGGCTGGTCAACATCAAGACCCTTGGCGCTTGCAAGTTCCAGGGCAAAGATCTGCAGTGGAATCACTGACAATACGCTCGCCATCAGAGGCGAGGTAACCGGGATGTGGAAAACCTCGTCGGCTACCGAATCCACCTGAGTGTCACCAGTCTCCGCAATCGCAATCACCTTGGCGCCGCGAGCCTTGATCTCCTGAATGTTTGAGACCACCTTTGGGTGTAACGAGTCTTCGCCCTTTTGCGAAGGCACCACAACGATCACGGGTTGGCCTTCTTCAATAAGTGCGATTGGGCCGTGCTTTAGTTCTCCGGCTGCAAAACCTTCGGCGTGAATGTATGCAAGCTCCTTGAGCTTGAGTGCACCCTCCATGGCGATTGGGTAGCCGACATTTCTACCAAGGAACAGAATCGACTTGGCATTTGAGAATGCCTTACCAAGATCTCTCATGTGGCCAACCGAATCCAGCACCTTTTTGACCTGGCGAGGAAGCTTCAAAAGCTCCTTACCCAGGCCCTTGAGTTCTGCTTCAGGCATAGCTTTTCTGAGCCAGGAAAGTGAAAGTGCAACCAGAAGACCCGCGGTGATCTGCGCGGTGAAGGCCTTTGTGGAAGCAACTGCAACCTCTGGACCGGCATGTGTGTAAATGGTCGCATCCGACTCGCGAGCAAGCGTTGCGCCCTGGGTATTGCAGATGCTCAAAACCTTGGCTCCACGCTCCTTGGCGTAGCGAACTGCCATCAGGGTGTCCATCGTTTCACCGGATTGTGAGATAGCAAGAATCAAAGTCTTGGCATCAATAATCGGATCGCGGTAACGGAACTCATGGGCTAATTCCACGGAAACTGGAATCTTGGCCCACTTTTCGATTGCATATTTGGCAACCTCACCGGCATAAGCAGCAGTGCCACAAGCCACGATTGTGATTCGGTTCACCTCGGAGAGTTGGTCTAGGCCTGCAAATTCAGCCAGCTTTACGCTTCCATCCGAAGCAAGTCGACCCATCAAGGTGTCACCGACTGCCTGCGGTTGGTCGGCAATCTCCTTGGCCATAAATGATGGCCAACCACCCTTGGAAGCACTCGATGCATCCCAATCGACGGTGAATTCTTTGGGGGTTACCGGTTCACCTGCAAAGGTGGAAACAGATACGCTTTCGGCTCGCAGCTCAACGATTTCGTCTTGCCCCACCGAAACAGCTTTCTTGGTGTATTCCACAAAAGCTGCGACGTCTGAACCCAGGAAGTTCTCGCCATCACCAAGACCAATGACCAGTGGCGAATTTCTCCTAGCAGCAAGAATCAGATCCTTGTGATCCTCGTGAATGCAAAGCAAGGTGAACGCACCATGCAAACGATTGACTACCGACCTAAATGCTTGAGTAAGGTCGCCAGATTTCTCATATTCTCGAGCCACAAGATGAGCTGCGACCTCGGAATCGGTCTCTGACGAGAACTTGGTTCCTGCGGCCAAAAGCTCGGCTTTTAACTCTGCAAAGTTCTCGATGATGCCGTTGTGAATCAGGGACAGTTTGAGGTGCTCACCGCCAAGATGCGGGTGCGCATTGCCATCGGTTGGAGCACCATGGGTAGCCCAGCGAGTGTGGCCAATACCAATATGTGCGTCTGCCATCGGCGAGCCGGCTAAGTCCTCAACTAAGACGTTGAGTTTGCCGGCCTTTTTGCGAGTTTGAAGGCCGCCAGATTGATTGATTACCGAAATCCCTGCTGAATCATATCCTCTATATTCAAGGCGCTTTAAGCCACCTAGCAGTACGTCCAGGGTTGACCCTGGGCCCACATAACCAACGATTCCACACATGAGCTCTAATCTAGGGCAGAATAGCCTGTTGTGACGTCATCACAGGCCAACCAGAGCCTTTCTCCCTATCTCGCTATCGAGCGAGCTGACTGGGCTGAACTCGGACAATCCACCAAACTCCCGCTCACAGAGATTGAGCTTGCCAACCTAAAGGGCCTAGGGGATTTTCTGGACCTTAAAGAAGTGACCGACGTGTTTTTGCCCATCTCACAACTGCTCAGCCTCTATGCAACTCAGACTCAGGATTTACATCACACCACCAGCCAATTTTTTGGTGAGCGGGCTGCAAGAACGCCCTTCATAATCGGAATCGCTGGATCGGTTGCGGTTGGAAAATCCACGGCGGCACGTTTGTTGAAAGAACTAATGCAGCGCTGGGATGGGACGCCAAAAGTCGAGCTAGTAACAACAGATGGATTCCTTTACCCAAATGCGGAGCTTGAACGTCGCGGAATCATGCATCGCAAAGGTTTCCCTGAGAGCTATGACCGCAAAAGGCTGCTGCAGTTCGTCAGCGACATAAAATCTGGCAAGAACAACACCAATGCTCCCGTCTATTCACACCTGAGTTACGACATTGTTCCGGATGAGTTTGCAACCGTGACAGCACCGGATGTTCTGATTCTCGAGGGCCTGAATGTTTTGCAACCACCAAGCGCTGGGCAAGAACTTGCCCTGAGCGATTTCTTTGATTTCACGATTTACATTGACGCCGACGTTAAAGCAATTGAGAAGTGGTATCTCTCAAGGTTCCACCAACTTTTCACAAGCGCCTTCACTAACCCGAAGTCATATTTCCACTCGCTAACCCTCGAGCTAAATGAAGAGCAAGCAATCGATCGAGCCCAGAAATTCTGGCGAGAGATCAACCTTCCCAATTTGCGTGAGAATATCGAGCCCACTAGATCAAGGGCCACGTTGGTCATGCAAAAAGGTGACGACCACCGAGTCGAAAAAGTGCTTCTGAGGAAGCTCTAAAGGATAAAGCTGATGTGCTTTTCCAGAATCCCATCCGGAAAAGTCTTGAAAGCTTCTGCCCTGGCAGTCGATTGAAGATACTCCTGCTCATTTGCCAAAAACTTTGACTTATCCCCGGCAATGGAAACCGCCCAGATGAATTCCGAATTATCTGTTGCCATGTAGAACTCAATTTCAAATTCAAAAAGCCTTCTTAGGGCAGGCATTTCTTGCTCAAACCAAGCCACGAATGCGGAGACCGCCTCGGGCTTCAGTTCATATCTGCGAAGTTGAGTGGTTTTCACTAGATGCTGAGTCTTTTTTCAACTAAAACGGAGATGCGCTCGGCCCAGCTCAACGCAGTTCCGTGATCCTTTGCCTCAACCATGACACGAACCAATGATTCAGTTCCAGAGGCTCTGAGCAGAATCCTTCCGGAGTCACCGAGCTCCTGGGTTCCCTGGAGGACCAACTGTTGGATCGGTTCGTCCTTCTCGACTTTGGTCTTATCCACTCCGGTGACATTGATTAGAACCTGTGGGAAGTTTGGCATTTTTGACACCAACTCGCGAAGCGACTTTCCGGTTGAAGCAACCTTGGCGGCAAGATGCAGACCGGTCAGGATGCCGTCGCCCGTGGTGGCAAACTGCGAGAAAATGACGTGGCCTGACTGCTCGCCGCCAAGCGAATAGCCACCCTCACGCATTGCCTCCAAAACATATCTGTCGCCCACCTTGGTCTCAACCATCTCGATTCCAGCTTCGCGCATCGCAATCTTGAGCCCCAGGTTCGACATCACAGTTGTGACCAATGTATCCCTGGCTAAATCTCCAGACTCTTTCATTGCGATTGCGAGAACCGTCATGATGTGATCGCCGTCAACAATTGCCCCGGTGTGATCAACCGCAAGGCAGCGATCCGCATCGCCATCGTGGGCAATTCCAAGATCTGCGCCATGCTCAACCACCGCAGTTTGCAATGCGGTTAGGTGGGTAGATCCACAACCCTGGTTGATATTTAAACCATCCGGATCGGCGCCGATGACAATGACTTTTGCTCCAGCGGCAGCGAAGACGTCTGGAGATATGGCGCTTGCTGCTCCGTTGGCACAATCCAGAACTACTTTCAAGCCATCTAGGCGATTTGGCAGCGTCCCAAGGAGATGAATTTGATAGCGGTCCTCGGCATCTGCAAACCTGGTTAGCCTGCCAACAGCGGCACCAATCGGAGCGATTGATTTCCCCATTGCGGCTTCTATTTCGTCTTCAACAGCATCCGGCAGTTTGTGTCCCCCGCGCGAGAAAAACTTAATTCCATTATCCGGAGCCGAGTTGTGACTAGCGGAAATCATGACGCCGAAATCCGCATCAAGGTCGGCAGTCAAATAGGCGGCTGCTGGAGTTGGTACCACACCGGCGTCAAAAACATCGACTCCGGATGATGTGAGACCGGCAATCATGGCAGCCGAAATAAAGTCAGAAGAGATTCTTGGATCGTGACCGATCACCACTCGCGGCCTATCGCCACGGGAAATTGGATCAGCGCCTAACACCATTGCAGCAGCCTGCGCCAACGAAAGAGCAAACTGCGCGGTTATGTCTTTATTCGCTATTCCGCGAACACCGTCTGTGCCAAAGATTCTGCCCATGGGGCAAAGAGTATCTTTAGCGCTTTGAGAACTGCGAAGCCTTGCGGGCCTTCTTCAAACCAGCCTTCTTGCTCTCAATGATGCGAGAGTCACGGCGGAGGAAGCCAGCCTTCTTCAAGGTTGCGCGGTTATTGTCGGCGTCGATCTGGTTAAGTGCACGGGAGATGCCTAGACGCAATGCGCCAGCCTGTCCTGCAATGCCGCCGCCGTCAATGCGAGCGATGACATCGTATGCACCCTGCAGTTCAAGCACGGTGAAAGGGTCGTTGATTAGCTGCTGGTGCAGCTTGTTTGGGAAGTAGTCCTCGATGGTGCGGCCGTTCACAGTTATCTTGCCGGTTCCAGGAACCAAGCGAACACGTGCAACAGCTTCCTTGCGACGACCGGTGCCAGCGCCAGGAGAGGTTAGGTCGCCCCGTGAGCGAACAACCTTCTGTGGTGCAGACTCAGTGGTGAAGGAGGTCTGTGCCTCTACTTCTACAGTCTCGTTCTCTGCCAAGTTCTTAGTCCTTACTGAGTGATCTGGTCGATGGTGAATGGCTTTGGCTGCTGTGCAACGTGTGGGTGCACTGCGCCCTTATAAACCTTCAGCTTTGATAGCTGCTGGGTGCCAAGAGTGTTGTGAGGAAGCATTCCGCGAACAGCCTTCTCAACAGCGCGCTCTGGATTCTTCTCCAAAAGCTCTGCATAGGTTGTTGCAGTCAAACCACCTGGGTAACCAGAGTGGCGGTAAGCCTTCTTCTGAGCAAGCTTGGATCCGGTCAACGCGACCTTGTCTGCGTTGATGATGATCACGAAGTCACCGTTGTCCATGTGGGCAGCAAAGGTTGGCTTGTGCTTGCCGCGTAGCAAAGTTGCGACGGTTGATGCAAGACGGCCTAGAACCACGTCGGTTGCATCGATGATGAACCACTCGTGGCGCAGCTCGCTGGCCTTAGGCGAATAAGTACGCACGCTAAATTACCTCTTAGTTTCTTTTGTGTGACTCCGCATGGTATTAGCGGCTTCAAACTCTTTCGGCATAGCCGAACCAAGGTGCAAGTCTAGAGGGTTACTAGCCCCTAGGTCAAACAGAAATATCATCTAAACCACGCATATTTCTAGTCTTTTCCGCTTGATTCGCCAGTTCTGCATCTGGCGGGTATGAAACTCCCACCAAATTGAGCCCTTGAGGGGCAACGACCTTGAATTTTGCGGTCCTAATTGCAGACTTTTGTATCTCCCAAAGCTCTTCTTTTGAAAGCTTCTTCTCTCCCACTGCGGACAAACCGCCAACTAGTGCTCGGACCATATTGTGGCAAAAAGCATCTGCCTCGAGCCGAATCATGATTTTGCCATCGGACTCGCGCTGAATCTCAAGTTTTCGCAACTCTCGAATTGTGGTGGAGCCTTCCCTTGGGCGACAAAATGCTCCAAAATCTTTGAGGCCCACCAGACCCTGGGCGGCCGCTCTCATCAAATCAACGTCCAAAGTTCTGGGGGTAGAAAGAACGTACCTAAACCGCATTGGATCCGGCTTACACAAAGCATCAGAGATGCCGTACTCATAAGATCTGCCCGTTGCCGAGAATCGTGCGTGAAAACCCGCCGGAGCTAGTTCAACGCTATACACCCCAATATCTGAGGGGGTTAGGTTTTGCAATCGCTTGGCGGTGAGCGGAGTCCTGCCCAATCGCCCAAGCTGCTCTTGAGAAAGATCGATGTGCATAACCTGGTGAGATGCATGGACACCAGCATCGGTGCGACCTGCGACCCGCATGCCGAAGTCGTTATCACTCTCGCCAAAAACTTTGGCTAGGGCAATCAAGAATTCACCCTGAACAGTTCGCAAACCGGGCTGCTTGGCCCATCCGGCAAAATCTGTGCCGTCGTAGGCGTAATCAATCCGGAAACGAGAAAGCCCGCCGGGGATACCAGCGGGCTTTTTCATGAAACTAATTACTCGGCTTTTGGCTCTTCAGCTTCTGCCGCAGCTGCCTCTTCGACAACCTCGGCTGCTGGAGCCTCTTCGACGATTTCAGCAGGAGCTTCGGTTGCAGCCTCGGCTACAACTTCCTCGGCTACTGCCTCTTCGACTACAACTTCTTCAACTACCTCTTCAACTGCTACTGCAGATGTTGCGATGTTGTTTACAAGCTTGGTCTTAGTGGTCTTTGGCTTTGGGTTAACCTGCTCAAGCACTAGCTCAATAACCGCCATTGGGGCGTTGTCGCCCTTGCGGAAACCAAGCTTGGTGATGCGGGTGTAACCACCCTGACGGTCGGCAACCAATGGAGCGATCTCAGCGAAGAGCTCGTGAACGACGCCCTTGTCTAGGATCTGCTGCATGACACGACGACGTGCGTGCAGGTCACCGCGCTTTGCAAAAGTCACTAGGCGCTCGGCAATCGGACGAAGACGCTTAGCCTTGGTCTCGGTGGTGACGATGCGCTTGTGCTTGAACAGCGAGGTAGCCATGTTGTTGAGCATTAGGCGCTCGTGTGCTGGTCCGCCACCTAGGCGAGGTCCCTTTGTTGGGGTTGGCATTTATTTCTCCTTGAGTTTCTAAGAGTTAGATCTGGTCTTCGTCGAAACCGCCACCGAAGTAAGCGCCATCGAATCCTGGAACGGCATCCTTGAAGCGAAGGCCAAGAGAAGCAAGCTTCTCGCGAACCTCGTCAACAGACTTGGAACCAAAGTTGCGGATGTTCATTAGCTGGTCTTCGCTTAGTGCGATTAGCTCGGAGACGGTGTTGATTCCCTCGCGCTTTAGGCAGTTGTATGAACGAACGGTGAGGTCTAGGTCCTCAATTGGGGTAGAAAGCTCGTTTGAAGCAGCAACCTCAACAGGTGCCGGCCCAATCTCGATACCCTCAGCCTCGTTGTTTAGCTCCTTCGCTAGACCGAATAGCTCGACCAGGGTGGAACCTGCTGATGCGACTGCATCCTTTGGCTCCATCGAAGGCTTGGTCTCAACGTCAACAACTAGCTTGTCGAAGTTGGTGAACTCACCGGCACGAGTTGCCTCAACGCGGTAAGAAACCTTCAAAACTGGAGAGTAGATGGAGTCAACTGGGATTACGCCAGCCTCTGCATCTGGGTTGCGGTTCTGAGAAGCCTGAACATAGCCACGACCACGCTCAATGATGAACTCGATCTCTAGCTTGCCCTTGGTGTTCAAAGTCGCAATCAATAGCTCTGGGTTGTGAACCTCAACACCGGCAGGAACCTGGATGTCAGCAGCGGTCACAGGACCAGCAGCGGTCTTAGATAGGTGAGCAACAACCGGAGCATCGTGCTCGGAAGAAACAACTAGGTTCTTGATGTTCAAGATGACCTCTACGACGTCTTCTTTCACACCAGGAATGGTGGAAAACTCGTGGCTAACACCCTGAACGCGGATGTTGGTAACAGCAGCACCTGGAATCGAAGACAACAGGGTGCGGCGTAGTGAGTTTCCTAGGGTGTAACCAAAACCTGGCTCCAATGGGTCCAAGATAAATCTTGAACGGTTTGGGCCTAGAACTTCTTCGTGCAGTGTGGGGCGCTGTGCAATTAGCACTATTTGGTTCCTTTCATCTGAACATCCACTATTTGATGCTCGTCTTGAAGCACACGAGCGGGCACTCGAGTGCGTGAATCTTCTGTTTTAGAGTTAGACGCGGCGACGCTTTGGAGGGCGGCAACCGTTGTGAGCCTGTGGGGTCACATCTGAAATTGAACCGACCTCAAGGCCTGCTGCCTGAAGTGAACGAATTGCAGTCTCGCGACCAGAGCCTGGGCCCTTCACGAATACGTCAACCTTCTTTAGGCCGTGCTCCTGTGCCTTGCGAGCAGCAGACTCTGCAGCTAGCTGAGCGGCGAATGGAGTCGACTTACGTGAACCCTTGTAACCAACATCGCCAGATGAAGACCAAGCGATTACCGCTCCGGTCAAATCGGTGATGGTGATGATGGTGTTGTTGAAGGTTGAGCGGATGTGCGCCTGACCTGCTGGAACATTCTTCTTATCCTTGCGGCGAGGCTTGCGAGCCGCTGCGGATGCCTTAGGTGCTGCCATTTTTTATCTCCTAGATCCTTAGCCGCGACTAGCGGGTTGCCTTCTTCTTACCGGCGACCGTACGCTTTGGACCCTTGCGAGTACGAGCGTTGGTCTTGGTGCGCTGACCGTGGACCGGTAGGCCCTTGCGGTGGCGAATTCCCTGGTATGAACCGATCTCAACCTTGCGGCGGATGTCTGCTGCGACATCTCTGCGAAGATCACCCTCAACCTTGTATTCCTTCTCGATAACCTCGCGAAGGGATACCAACTGGTCGTCGGTTAGGTCTTTGACGCGAACGTCTTCTGAAATCTTGGTGGTCTTTAGAATCTCGCTTGAGCGAGTGCGACCGATGCCATAGATGTAGGTAAGGGAGATAACCACGCGCTTGTCGCGAGGGATATCTACTCCAGCAATACGTGCCATTTTGGATTTTCTCCTGTTTATTCAAAGGTCTGTGGCAATCCCATCCCAATCTGGCTGACTGGGCCCCGGCCTTTGTCCGGAGGTGAGCCTTCGCTCTTAGGTTGCCTTTGCTATTTAGTTATGGTTAGGGCTAATTAGCCCTGGCGCTGCTTGTGACGAGGGTTCTCGCAAATAACCATCACGTTTCCGTGACGGCGGATGACCTTGCACTTGTCGCAGATCTTCTTAACGCTTGGGTTAACCTTCATGCTCTTACTTTCTACTTGTAGCGGTAAATGATGCGGCCACGAGTCAGGTCGTAGGTCGACAGCTCCACAATCACGCGGTCTCCTGGGAGAATGCGGATGTAGTGCTGACGCATTTTTCCCGAGATGTGGGCTAGCACTAGGTGCCCGTTGGTTAGCTCCACCCGAAACATTGCGTTGGGTAGCGCTTCAGCAACAGATCCTTCGATCTCGATTACGCCGTCTTTGTTGGCCATGCACTCACTTATTCACTACTTTTTTGCGTCACGAACGCACAAAAACCTAACCCAATTAGGAACAAGGAATTTGCGCAGAAACGCCGAATGTCAATCCTAGGGGATAATCTGCGGGGATGCTAGTGCCGAATTGGAATATTTTCGCGCTTTTCTAAAGCGCAACCGGAGTTATGCCAAAAGGCCTAAGACCCTCGACTCCGCCATCGACCGCAGTTAGTACCCAAACACCTTTTTCATGAACTGCAACCGAGTGCTCCCAATGAGCGCCGTCCCCACCATCCTTGGTCACAACTGTCCAGTCATCGCTATCAACAAAGGTTCTTTGATCACCCGAGGTAATCATTGGTTCGATTGCAACGCACAGGCCAGCTTCGACCTTTGGCCCCTTGTCACGAACTCGGTAGTTAAATACGGCTGGATCCTCGTGCATCGAACGACCAATTCCGTGACCAACGTATTGCTCCAAAATTCCGTAGTTTCCGCCTGCGCTGATGTGCTCCTCAATCGCAATGCCAACTTCGTTCAGATGCTTGGCTTTGGCCAGGGCTGCAATGCCTGCCCAGACTGAACCTTCGCAAACATCGGATTGCTTCTGCCTTGCTGCAGTGAGCTCATTGTCTAATCCTGGAACCACGATTGAGAATGCGCTGTCACCGTTCCAGCCATCAACCTCAGCGCCGCAGTCAATCGAAAGAAGATCGCCTGCCTGAAGCACCTTGTTAGAAGGGATGCCATGAACAATCTCGGAATTTATGGATGCGCAAATGGTGTGGTAATAACCTGGCACTAATTGAAAATTAGGAATCCCACCGCCGGATCGGATTGTTTTCTCGGCAATTTGGTCAAGCTCCAGAGTTGTAACTCCGGGCTTAATCGCTGCCTTCACATTCGCCAGAGCCTTGGCGGTTAAAAGCCCAGCAACTCGCATTTTGCGAATTTGCTCAGTTGTTTTTAGTTCGTATTTCTTACGCATCTGGGTGGAGACCGCGCGCCTCAATAGATTCGATGATTCGCGCGGTGACATCCTCGATCTCGCCAAGACCATCGATCATGGCAACCAAACCTCTGGAGGCATAGATGTCGATCAGCGGAGCGGTTTGCTCTTCGTAAACATCAAGGCGGTGACGAATTACCTCAGGAGTGTCGTCGGCACGACCCTCGACCTGTGCTCGGTGCGCCAAACGGCGAACCAATTCATTTGTGTCGGCGGTTAGCTGCACAA
Organism: Aquiluna sp.; assembly: GCA_021741585.1. Classification (GTDB taxonomy): domain Bacteria; phylum Actinomycetota; class Actinomycetes; order Actinomycetales; family Microbacteriaceae; genus Aquiluna. The sequence continues at coordinate 697,359 of JAIOXN010000001.1, forward strand.
CGATGTCTAGTTTGGTGTTGTTCTCGCGCAGGATGTCATCAAGCTCTTCGGTTTGATCAGAAGTCCTTGGATATCCATCAAGCAAGAAGCCCTTTTGAGCATCCTCGTGGCTCAGACGATCTCTAACCAAGGCGTTGGTGAGAGAATCTGGCACATATTCGCCGCGATCCATGTAACCCTTGGCTTCAACACCAAGCGGGGTCTGATTCTTCACGTTGAAGCGGAAGATATCACCGGTTGAGATTGCCGGAATGGAAAATCTTTGAGCCAAAAGTGCTGCCTGAGTCCCCTTACCAGCACCCGGAGGTCCGATTAGTAGGAGGCGGGTCACTTCAGTAGACCCTCGTAGTTGCGCTGCTGCATCTGCGCGTTGATCTGCTTGACAGTGTCAAGACCAACACCCACGATGATCAGGATCGAGGTTCCACCGAATGGGAAGTTTGAGTTCGTTCCAATTGCGCTGAAGGCAACAAGTGGAATCAGAGCAATCAGACCTAGGTAGATAGCACCTGGGAAAGTGATGCGGCTAATTACATACTCAAGGTATTCGGTGGTCGGACGACCTGCACGGATACCTGGGATAAATCCACCGTAGCGCTTCATGTTGTCGCTGATCTCCTCTGGGTTCAAGGTGATTGCAACATAGAAGTATGTGAATCCAAGAATTAGAGCGAAGTAAAGCGCCATGTAAAGCGGGTTGTCTCCAGAGGTCAAGTAGGTAGAAATCCAGGTGACCCAGCCGGCCACTTGTCCGTTTGCATCTGGCTGGTTGAACTGAGCCAAAAGCGCTGGCAAGTAAAGCATTGAGGAAGCGAAGATAACCGGGATAACACCCGCGGTGTTTACCTTCACGGGAATATAAGTAGCCTGGCCACCGTATTCCTTGCGGCCAACCATGCGCTTTGCATACTGAACCGGAATTCTGCGCTGAGACTGCTCAACCAAAACAACCAATCCAACAACCACAAATCCAACTGCCATCACGATGACGAAGATCTCAATGGTGCGGGTCTGAAGAATCTCAAGTAGTGAGGATGGGAAGCTCGATGCAATTGAAGTAAAGATAAGTAGTGACATTCCGTTACCAACACCGCGCTCGGTGATCAACTCACCAAGCCACATGATCAAACCGGTTCCCGCGGTCATGGTCATCACCATCAAGGTGATGGCAAGCGGTCCATTGTCAACCAAGATCGGCAAAGTACAGTCGGCACCAAATAGTGCGCCCTGTCTGGCAACCGCAATCAAAGTCGTGGACTGCAATAGTCCAAGAGCAATGGTTAGGTAACGGGTGTACTGGGTTAGCTTTGCCTGTCCCTGAGGACCTTCCTTGTGCAAGGTCTCAAAGCGAGGAATCACAACGCGCAATAGCTGCGTGATGATCGAAGCTGTGATGTACGGCATGATGCCCAAGGCAAATATGGAGAGCTGCAATAGCGCTCCACCTGAGAATAGGTTCACCAGTTCATATAGACCAGATGTTTGCTGTGACTGAGTCAAACACTGCTGGACATTCGAGTAATCAACGTTTGGGGCCGGGATAAACGAACCCAAACGGAAGATTGCAATGATGCCGAGCGTGAAAGCTAGCTTGTTGCGCAAATCCGGTGTGCGGAATGCGCGAGCAATGGCCTGAAACACGGTGAACCTACTCCCCTGAGATGAACTTAGGCGTTGACGCTGCCGCCGGCAGCTTCGATTTTGGTCTTAGCCGAAGCAGAAACCTTGTCAACGGTGATGTCAAGCTTAACCGAGACATCGCCATTTCCTAGAACCTTCACTGGCTCGCCCTTGCGGACTGCACCCTTGGCCACTAGATCGGCAACGCTGACTGCTCCACCCTTCGGGTAAAGCTCGGATAGCTTCTCCAAGTTTACAACCTGGTACTCCACGCGGAATGGGTTCTTGAAGCCGCGAAGCTTAGGTGTGCGCATAACTAGGTTCACGCCACCACCCTCGAAACCTAGACGGGTTGTGGTGCGAGCACCAGTTCCCTTGGTTCCGCGACCCGCGGTCTTACCCTTTGAACCTTCACCAAGACCCTTACGAGTCTTCTCCTTCTTTGCACCCTTTGCAGGGCGAAGGTGGTGCAGCTTCAGGATCTGGCTCTTCTCGACCTTTTCAGCAGCCTTCTTTGCAGCTGGCTTTGCCGCTGCCTTTGGAGCTGCAGCTGGCTTCTCAACTACCTTGTCAGCTGCCTTTGGTGCAGCAGCCTTGGCAGGAGCAGCTTTCGCTGCAGCTGGCTTGGCGGCTGGCTTTGCAGCTGCGGTCTTTGGTGCAGCCTTAGCTGCAGCAGGCTTAGCTGCTGTGGTCTTAGCCGCAGGCTTTGCAGCAGCTGCCTTTGGGGCAGCCTTTGCAGCTGGCTTTGCGGCTGGCTTCTTTTCTTCAGCCATTAGTCGATCTCCTCAACCTTGACGAGGTGGGCGACGGTGTTCACTAGGCCGCGAACAGACAAAGTGTCTTCGCGAACTACGATGTCACCGATGCGCTTCAGACCCAGGGTGCGAAGTGAATCGCGCTGGTTCTGCTTGCCACCGTTTGAACTCTTTACTTGGGTAACTTTCAGACGAGCAGCCATTATTAGGCACCTGCCTTCTCAGTCTTGCTTGGTAGAAGGCGAGCCGGAGCTACCTCAACCAAGGCCTTGCCACGACGGTCAGCAACTGACTGCGGCTCTTCGAGCTGCTTTAGTGCTGCCACTGTGGCGTGAACAATGTTTAGGGTGTTTGAGGAACCGAGTGACTTTGAAAGCACATCGTGAACACCAGCACACTCAAGCACAGCACGCACTGGACCACCGGCGATAACACCGGTACCCTCTGCGGCTGGACGAAGTAGTACGACACCTGCGGCTGCTTCACCCTGAACTGGGTGAGGAATGGTTGATCCGGCACGAGGGATGCGGAAGAAGTTCTTCTTTGCATCTTCAACACCCTTGGCGATAGCGGCTGGAACTTCCTTAGCCTTGCCATAACCAACACCAACTAGACCTTCGCCGTCTCCAACCACAACAAGTGCGGTGAAAGCAAAGCGACGACCACCCTTAACCACCTTGGAGACGCGGTTGATTGTTACAACACGCTCTAGGAACTGGCTCTTGGTCTCTTCACGGTCGCGACGGTCCTTCGATGGGCCGCGCTCACGCGAACCACGACGCTGCTCGCGCTCGTTAGGGTCAACAGTTGTAGCCTCTGGAGCAACTTCGGTTGCCACCACGGTAGCTTCTGCCACTTCTTGATCCTTCTTCTCTTCGCTCACAGCTTCAGTCCTTCCTCGCGGGCAGCGTCAGCAATTGCTGCGACGCGACCTGCATAGCGGTTGCCGCCGCGGTCGAAAACGACCTCGGAGATGCCGGCAGCCTTTGCGCGCTGCGCAATTAGCTTGCCTACCGCTACTGACTTATCGGTCTTGGTGCCGTCTGCCTTGCGCATTTCAACTTCCATGGTCGAAGCCGATGCCAGGGTGTGACCCTTGGAATCGTCTACTACCTGAACGAATACGTGGCGGGCAGAGCGGTTTACTACCAAGCGAGGACGGGTTGCAGTGCCCTCAATCTTCTTGCGGAGTCTGTCGTGACGACGGCCACGAGCAGCAGACTTCGACTTACCTCTAGTTCCGAGTTTCACGTTTACTTACCACTCTTTCCGGCCTTGCGACGTACGTGCTCGCCTTCATAGCGAACACCCTTGCCCTTATATGGCTCTGGCTTACGAAGCTTGCGAATGTTTGCAGCCATCTCACCAACGGCCTGCTTGTCGATTCCCGAAACGATGATCTTGTTGTTTCCTTCAACGGTCAGGGTGATACCTGCTGGTGGAGTAACAACTACTGGGTGGCTAAAGCCAAGCGCTAGCTCAAGGGTTGCACCCTTTGAAGCTGCACGGTAACCAGTACCAACGATCTCGAGGCTCTTGGAGAAACCGGTTGAAACACCGTGAACGTTATTAGCGATCAGGGTTCTGGTTAGTCCGTGAAGCGACTTTGACTTTGCCTCGTCGTCTGGACGGGCAACGATTACGGTGTTGTCCTCTAGAACAGCGGTGATTGGGTCAGAGATTGTAAGAGCTAGTTCGCCCTTTGGTCCCTTAACCGCAACGTGCTGTCCATCGATAACAACTGTGACTCCAGCTGGAAGCGGAATCGGAAGTTTTCCAATACGTGACATGTGATTACCAGATGTAGGCGATGACTTCTCCGCCTACTCCCTTCTTGGCAGCCTGGCGGTCAGTCAATAGACCGCTTGAAGTGGACAAGATGGCGATACCTAGGCCGCCAAGGACCTTAGGTAGTTCGGTGGACTTTGCGTAAACGCGAAGACCTGGCTTTGAAACACGCTTGATGCCAACGATGCTGGACTCGCGGTTTGGGCCGAACTTTAGGGTTACGGAAAGAGTCTTTCCAACCTTTGCGTCTTCAACCTTGTAGTCAGCGATGTAACCCTCTGACTTTAGGATCTGAGCAATGGTTCCCTTTAGCTTTGAGTAAGGGAGGCTAAGCGAATCGTGATCTGCACTATTCGCGTTGCGCAGCCGGGTCAGAAAATCTGCTACCGGATCTGTCATTGTCATTTATTTATCTTCTTTCTCAAGTTGGTTTCCCAGCGCTTTGCAGGCTCTGGGACCTATCTCAATTGGGGGGCTTATTTGTCCTTGAATGGGAAACCGAGTGCTTTTAGAAGTGCGCGGCCCTCATCGTCGGTCTTTGCAGTGGTCACAACAGTGATGTCCATACCGCGAACGTGGTCAATCTTGTCCTGGTCGATCTCGTGGAACATTGACTGCTCTGAGAGACCAAAGGTGTAGTTTCCACGGCCATCGAACTGCTTTGGAGACAGTCCACGGAAGTCACGGATACGAGGAAGAGACAAGCTCAATAGTCGGTCTAGGAACTCCCACATGCGGTCGCCACGCAAAGTTACGTGTGCACCAATTGGCTGTCCTTCGCGAAGCTTGAACTGCGCAATTGACTTGCGAGCGATGTTTACCTGAGGCTTCTGACCGGTGATAGCGGTTAGATCGCGGATTGCTCCCTCGATCAACTTGCCATCCTTGGCAGCTGCACCAACACCCATGTTCACAACGATCTTCACTAGTCCTGGAACCTGCATTGGGTTCTTGAACTCGAATTCCTTGGTTAGGGTCTCAATGATCTCGGCGCGGTACTGTGCCTTTAGACGAGGTAGGGTCTTGCCTACTGGAGCCTTCTTAGTTGCGGTAGCCATTAGATGTCCTTCCCGGTCTTGCGAGCAACGCGAGTCTTGGTGCTCTTGCCAGTCTTGGCATCCTTCTCAATCTTGAAACCAACCTTGGTTGGCTTCTTGGTGCTTGGGTCAACCAAAGCAACGTTTGAGATGTGGATTGGAGCTTCCTGAGTGATGATGCCACCGGTTGAAGCGCCACGGTCGGTCTGGCCGGCCTTCTGGTGCTTGGTAACGATGTTTACACCCTCAACAATTACGCGGTCGGTCTCGGTGATAACCGCTAGCACGTGACCCTGCTTGCCGCGGTAGCCACCGCGAGCCTGGGTTGCGCCAGTCATAACCTGAACTAGGTCGCCTTTTTTGATTTTCGCCATGATTAGATAACCTCCGGAGCCAAGGAAATGATCTTCATGAATTTCTTTTCACGAAGCTCACGACCAATTGGCCCAAAAATACGAGTTCCGCGTGGCTCGCCATCGTTCTTGATGATGACGGCTGCGTTCTCGTCGAACTTGATGTATGAACCATCTGCACGACGGGTCTCTTTTACGGTGCGAACGACGACGGCCTTAACGACCTCACCCTTCTTGACGTTACCGCCAGGAATTGCGTCCTTCACTGTGGCAACGATGATGTCGCCTAGACCTGCGTAGCGGCGGGTGGATCCACCCAGCACGCGAATGGTCAGCAGCTCTTTGGCGCCGGTGTTATCGGCCACCTTGAGTCTGGATTCTTGCTGTAGCACTTTTTCTCCTTGTTTAGTGAATAACGATTCCGACCGTTATCCTCAGGGGTTTTGTTTACTTAGCCTTTTCGAGGATCTCGACTAGGCGCCAGTTCTTGGTGGCAGATAGTGGACGGGTCTCGTCGATAACGACTAGATCGCCAATGCCTGCAGAGTTGTTCTCGTCGTGAGCCTTGATCTTCTTGGAAACGCGAAGGACCTTGCCGTAAAGCGGGTGCTTCTTGCGGTCCTCAACCAAAACCACGATTGTCTTGTCCATCTTGTCGGAAACTACATAGCCACGACGTGACTTGCGGTAACCGCGCTCGACCTCTTTGACAACCTTTGGAGCCTTAGCAACCTTTGGCTTTGCAGCCTTTGGTGCCGCAGCCTTCGCAGCTGGCTTAGCGGCTGCCTTTGGAGCTGCCTTAGCAGCTGGCTTCTTCTCGTCAGCCATCTTTATGCCTCCTCAGCAGGCTTTGCTGCTGCCTTCTTTGTGGTCTTTGGGGCCGCTGCAACAACCGCACGAATCCCGAGCTCACGCTCACGGATTACGGTGTGGATGCGAGCGATGTCGCGCTTGATCGCCTTTAGGCGACCGTGAGCGTCAAGCTGTCCGGTTGCGCTCTGGAAGCGAAGGTTGAACAACTCTTCCTTTGCCTTGCGAAGCTCTTCTACTAGAAGAGAATTCTCGATCTTGTCGAGATCCTCAGGAGTGAGGTTCTTTGAACCGATCATTATGCGTCACCTTCTTCACGCTTGATGATGCGAGCCTTCAGCGGGAGCTTGTGGATCGCGCGAGTCAATGCCTCTCTGGCAATGGTCTCTGAAACACCGCTTAGCTCAAAGAGCACGCGGCCAGGCTTTACGTTTACTACCCACCACTCCGGTGAACCCTTACCGGAACCCATGCGGGTTTCGGCTGGCTTCTTGGTGAGGGAGCGGTCTGGGAATACGTTGATCCAAACCTTTCCACCACGCTTGATGTGACGGGTCATTGCAATACGAGCAGACTCAATCTGACGGTTGGTTAGGTATGCAGGGGTTAGTGCCTGTACACCCCACTCGCCGAAGCTGACCTTGGTGCCACCGGTCGCGTGACCGGAGCGCTTTGGGCTGTGCTGCTTGCGGTGCTTGACTCTTCTAGGAATCAACATTTTTTAGCTCTCGCTTCCTGCTGCAGCTGGTGCAGCTTCACGTGGGCCACGACGGCCAGCGGCAGGGCGAGGGCCACGCTGAGTTGCCTGCACTGCTGCAAGCTCCTTGGCGGTTAGGTCACCCTTGTAGATCCAAACCTTCACACCGATGCGACCAAAGGTGGTCTTAGCTTCGTAGAAGCCGTAGTCGATGTTGGAGCGAAGGGTGTGTAGTGGCACACGGCCTTCGCGGTAGAACTCTGAACGAGACATTTCAGCGCCACCTAGACGACCGGCACACTGGATACGGATACCCTTTGCTCCGGCGCGAAGTGCACCCTGAATTCCCTTACGCATTGCGCGACGGAAAGCCACACGAGCAGCAAGCTGCTCCGCGATACCCTGAGCTACCAACTGAGCGTCGGCCTCTGGGTTCTTAACCTCAAGGATGTTCAAAAGAACCTGCTTGCCGGTTAGCTTCTCGATGTCAGCGCGGATACCCTCTGCCTCTGCGCCACGGCGGCCAATGACCAAACCTGGGCGAGCAGCGAAGATGTCAACGCGAACACGGTCACGGGTGCGCTCAATCTCAATGCGAGAAATACCTGCGCGGTCCAGCTTCTCCTGCAAGAACTGACGGATGCGAACATCCTCGATCACGTAGTCAGAGTAACGCTGACCCTTCTTGGTGGAGTCCGCGAACCAACGTGAGCGGTGCTCAGTGGTGATTCCTAGGCGGAAGCCGTAGGGATTGACTTTCTGACCCATTACTTACCTGCCTTCTTGACGGTCTCGTCAGGAGTTGCAACTACCACAGTGATGTGGCTGGTGCGCTTGTTGATACGGAATGCACGCCCCTGAGCACGTGGGCGGAAACGCTTTAGCGTTGAGCCCTCGTCCACAAATGCCTGCGAAATGATTAGGTCGTCCTCGTCCACAATTGCACCGGCCGACTCACCTTTGACCTTGGCGTTTGCAACAGCAGCGGCAACGAGCTTGTAAATCGGCTCAGATGCTGCCTGTGGGGCAAACTTCAAAATTCCAAGGGCCTCGGTGGCCTGCTTGCCGCGGATCAAGTTGACGACACGGCGAGCCTTCATTGGGGTCACGCGGATGTTACGCACTTTAGCGATAGCTTCCATCGATCTTTCCTTTACTCTCTAGGCGCCCCGGCTTAGCCGCGGCGGCCTTTCTTGTCGTCCTTCACGTGTCCACGGAAGGTGCGGGTTGGTGCGAATTCGCCTAGCTTGTGACCAACCATGGTCTCGCTAACGAAAACTGGGATGTGCTTGCGACCGTCGTGCACCGCAATGGTGTGTCCAAGCATTGCTGGAACGATCATTGAGCGGCGTGACCAGGTCTTGATCACATTCTTGGTGTTGGCCTCGTTCTGTACGCGCACCTTTTTCATTAGGTGCTCGTCGACGAAGGGGCCCTTTTTCAGACTTCTTGGCATCTAAGTTCTCCTACTTCTTGCCGACGTAACGACGACGAACGATTTGCTTATCAGATGGAAGGTTTGGCTTACGAGTGCGGCCTTCCTTCTGACCCCAAGGGGTAACAGGGTGACGACCACCAGAGGTCTTACCCTCACCACCACCGTGTGGGTGGTCAACCGGGTTCATAACTACACCACGAACGGTTGGGCGAACGCCCTTCCAGCGCATGCGGCCAGCCTTACCCCAGTTGATGTTGGACTGCTCAGCGTTGCCGACCTCACCGATAGTTGCACGGCAGTTGGCGTCAACGTTGCGGATTTCACCAGATGGCAAACGCAGCTGCGCGTTAGGGCCATCCTTAGCTACTAGACGAACCGAAGCGCCGGCTGAACGTGCCATCTTGGCACCGCCGCCTGGCTTTAGCTCGATTGCGTGGATAACAGTTCCAACTGGAATGTTGCGCAGTGGAAGGTTGTTACCTGGCTTAATGTCAGCGCCTGGACCCTGCTCGATTGCATCGCCCTGCTTTAGCTTGTTAGGAGCGATGATGTAGCGCTTGGTTCCATCGATGTAGTGGATTAGCGCAATGCGAGCGGTGCGGTTCGGGTCGTACTCAATGTGAGCGACCTTGGCCGGAATGCCGTCCTTGTCGTGGCGACGGAAGTCGATCACGCGGTACTGACGCTTGTGTCCACCACCGATGTGGCGGGTGGTGATGCGGCCAGCCGAGTTACGGCCACCGGTCTTTGGAAGTGGTCTTAGCAACGACTTCTCAGGAGTGCTGCGAGTGATCTCTGCAAAGTCTGCAACAGATGAACCGCGGCGGCCCGGAGTGGTTGGCTTGAATTTACGAATTCCCATTATTCAATTTCCCCTTAGCCGATGTAGGTAAAGATGTCGATGGTTCCGGAGCGAAGTGAAACAATGGCGCGCTTGGTGTCCTTGCGCTTGCCTAGTCCAAACTTCGTACGGCGGGTCTTGCCCTGACGGTTCAGGGTGTTGATGGTGTCTACCTTCACGTTGAAGATTGACTCAATTGCCTGCTTGATCTCGGTCTTGTTCGAGCGAGGGTCCACCTCAAAGGTGTACTTTCCCTCGTCGATCAAGGAGTAGCTCTTCTCCGAAATGATTGGCTTGATGATTACGTCGCGTGGGTCCTTCTGAATGGCACTCATGCGCTGACCTCCTCGGTCTTGACAGCTGACTCAACAAAAGAGGCAAGTGCAGCGGCGGTGAACACTACATCGTCTGCGTGCAAAACGTCGTACGCGTTCAACTGGTCAACAGGTAGAACGTGAACGGTCTGCAGGTTGCGCAGCGACTTGTATGAAAGCTCATCTGAGCGGTCAAGCAGAACCAGGATGTTCTTGGCGGTTGAGATCTGAGCCAAGAAAGCAGATGCTGCCTTGGTCGATGGGTTCTCACCAAGTGCGAACTGGTCAATGACGTGAATCTTGCCGTTGCGAGCGCGGTCCGAAAGGGCTCCGCGAAGAGCTGCAGCAATCATCTTCTTAGGGGTGCGCTGTGAGTAGTCACGAGGCTTTGGACCGTGGATGATTCCACCGCCGCGGTGCTGTGGCATACGAACAGAACCCTGACGCGCGCGTCCGGTTCCCTTCTGCTTGAAAGGCTTCTTACCAGAACCGGAAACCTCACCACGGCGAAGCGTGGACTGGGTTCCCTGGCGGGCTGCTGCAAGCTGTGCAACAACTACCTGGTGAATAAGTGGCACGTTGGTCTGGACATCGAATAGCGCCTCAGGAAGGTCTACCGATCCGGACTTCTTGCCCTTTACGTCGATTAGGTCAACAGTTGACATTAGTTGCTCTCCTTCACGGCGTTGCGAACGAACACCAACTGGCCCTTAGGACCAGGAACAGCACCCTTGATCAAAAGTAGGCCTCTTTCAAGGTCAACTCCGTGCAGGGTGAGGTTCAAAGTGGTAACGCGGTCGGTTCCCATGCGGCCAGGCATCTTCTTGCCCTTAATGACCTTGGATGGGGTGGTACCGGCACCAATGGAACCAGGCTTACGGTGGTTCTTGTGAGCACCGTGTGAAGCGTGGATACCGGCAAAGCCGTGACGCTTCATTACACCTGCAAAACCTTTACCCTTTGAGGTTCCAACGACGTCCAACTTGGCGCCAACCTCAAAGATGTCAACGCCGAGGGCCTGGCCAACGGAGTATGAATCGGTGTCTGCGGTGCGAATTTCAGCTAGGAAGCGGCGAGGAGTGGATCCTGCCTTGGCGAAGTGTCCAGCGGTTGGCTGGTCAACTTTACGCGGGTCGATTGCACCATAGGCAATCTGGATGGCCTTGTAGCCATCCTTCTCGATGTTCTTGATCTGGGTGATGATGTTCTCGCCAGCCTCAACCACTGTGATTGGAACAATCTTGTTGTTCTGATCCCAGGCCTGAGTCATGCCGAGCTTCTTGCCCAACAGACCTTTGACGGTTCTTGTCTCTGTAGTCATTTTCGAATCCTTAGAGCTTGATCTCGATGTTGACATCTGCGGGCAAATCTAGGCGCATCAGCGAATCGACCGCCTTTGGAGTTGGGTCGATGATGTCAATGAGGCGCTTGTGGGTGCGCATCTCAAAGTGTTCACGGCTGTCCTTGTACTTGTGTGGTGAGCGGATGACCGTCACGATGTTCTTCTCGGTGGGTAGTGGAACTGGTCCAACTACCTTTGCACCGGCGCGGGTGACTGTGTCAACGATTTTGCTCGCTGACGAGTCGATGATCTCGTGGTCATACGACTTCAGTCGAATGCGGATCTTGTTAGCCGCCATAATGACTCGCTTTCGGTTGTCGGTGACCTTTCGGCCACACAGTTTTTTGGGCCAATTGGGATAAATCCCGCCTGGCTGCCGTGATGCTGATGCACTGTTTTGATGTCAACGCCCTATTGCTAGGGCCCGTTCCAGAGAAAAACTTTGATTTTTCGTGACAAGCACGCAAAAACAAAACTTGAATCTAGATAAGTTTTTTGGTTCTTAGCTGCGGTTGGCCCAGTTTCCTGTGCACAAATCCAACAGTGGTTCACCCATAGGGCAAATACTCATGAACCCGACAATCCTGCCACAGTCCATACCTCAAGCGCAAGTTAAATCCCACAGAGTTTTTGGCCGGGTTTTAGGAAAAAACCTATCTCGGCTGCAGGGTGACATTTGGCAAGTCGGGGGCTGGTATCCAGCCGCCGATCCTGTCCTCAAATTCGCCAAATCGAGCATCTCTTTGATTCCATTGCTCCCGCGCTAATGCGATGTCTTGATGGGTTCTTCCGATGAAGTTCCACCACATCACAATCTTTTCGCCAAAGGGTTCGCCACCAATCAACATCAGTGTCGCGCCGGTTTTACTCTCGATTAGAACCGACTCTGGACCGCTCTGGCTATAGAACAAAGATGAGACCTCAATCTCTTGACCCTCAATCTCGGCATTACCAGCAACCAAAAGCAAGCCATGCTCAAAATCAGATTTGAGCGGGATAGTGTGGGTGCCAGGTTCAAGCCTTAGTTCCACGCCAAGAATCGGAGTAAATGCCGTTGCCGGCGAACTAACTCCTTGGAACTCTCCGATCAGGACTTTGGCTTTCAAGCCCGTGGCCTCGAGCGTGGGCAGTTGATCTAAGTGCTCAAAAGCAGGTGCAATATCCAAAGACTCCTTGGGTAAGGCGATCCACAACTGCACTGCGTGTAAATGCTCGGTGCTGGCGATTGAGAGTTCGCTATGTGAAATACCAGCACCCGCAGTCATGAGATTCAACTGTCCAGGGTGAATCATCTGAATCGTGCCAATGCTGTCGCGATGTTCTATCTCGCCCTCAAAGAGCCAGGTTGCTGTTTGAAGGCCTGTGTGCGGATGAGATGCAACCACCATTCCATCGGTTTGCTTGGTTGGCCCAAAGTGGTCCACAAAGCACCAAGCACCGATGGTCTTGAGGTTTTTGTGGGGCAAAGTTCTATCCACGCTCACACCGGTCCGGGTGGTGAGCTTGATGGGTCTGGATTCAATTAGCATCAACATCATTCAACCAGCTAGGGGTCAGAGGATTCCTTGCTGAGAGAGAAGTCCAGGTCTAGTAGTGGTATCTGCCCTGCAGAAACTGGATTCGATTTCCCTGGACTTGATAGACCAGGCGATGCTCCTGAGTGATCCTTCGGGACCAGACATCGCCTGCGAATTGCCTAAGTCTCTCCGGCTTGCCCACTCCATCAAAAGGGTCCTTCAAAGTTGCCTTCACCAGGCTGAGAAGTTTTGTTCCAACTCGTCTATCGGCCTGCATCCAATGAGCAAGGTCCTCCAGAAACTCAATCTGGAAAACCGCTTCGTACTGCAACTCAGGCGTCAACGCCGTAGAGCTTTTCCAAAGAACTGAGCGCGCTAGGTTTTATTTCGTCAGTAGTTGCGCGGACCAAGGCCATCAATAGGCGCTCGGCATTCTTGGGTGACCGAAGCAGGTGAGCGCTTTCCACTAGACCTTGCAGTTCATCCGCTGCAATCATTGCTACATCACCGCCGGAGCGTCTTTTTACAATGACGATCTCGCGGTCATCAATAGCTTTGTCCATTAGAGACTTTAGGTTCTCGCGAGCCTGGCTATATGAAGTTTCTATTGTCATGGTGCCTCCGTCTTGGACAGTACTACTGTACAAGATATCGGGCTGGGAAGCGATACCTTTTTTAGAACATTCGACTAGAAATGCAAAACCCCCTCAGTTTCCTGAGGGGGTTTTGGCTAGAACTTCGATCTACTACTTGTTGATCTTGGTAACGGTACCGGCACCTACGGTGCGGCCACCCTCACGGATCGCGAAGCGAAGACCTTCCTCCATAGCAATTGGCTGGATTAGCTCTACGGTCATCTCGGTGGTGTCACCAGGCATAACCATTTCGGTACCAGCTGGCAAGGTGATAACACCAGTTACGTCAGTGGTACGGAAGTAGAACTGTGGACGGTAGTTCGCGTAGAACGGGTTGTGACGGCCACCCTCATCCTTTGAAAGGATGTAGACGTTGCCCTCAAAGTTGGTGTGTGGAGTGATCGAACCAGGCTTGCAAACAACCTGACCGCGCTCTACGTCCTCACGCTTGGTACCGCGAAGAAGTAGACCTACGTTCTCTCCGGCCTCTGCGTAGTCAAGTAGCTTGCGGAACATCTCGATACCGGTAACGGTGGTCTTCTGCTTGTCGCGGATACCAACGATCTCGACTTCTTCGTTCACCTTGATCTGTCCACGCTCGATCTTTCCGGTGATAACGGTTCCACGACCGGTGATCGTGAAGACGTCCTCAACTGGCATCAAGAATGGCTTCTCGGTGTCACGAACTGGCTCAGGAATGTTTGCGTCAACTGCGTCCATAAGGTCAAGAACCTTCTGGCCCCAAGCTGCGTCACCCTCAAGTGCCTTAAGAGCTGAAACCTGGATAACAGGAGCGTCATCGCCTGGGAACTCGTACTGAGATAGTAGGTCGCGGACCTCAACCTCAACGAGCTCAAGAATTTCTGCATCGTCAACCATGTCAGACTTGTTTAGAGCAACAACGATGTAAGGAACGCCAACCTGGCGAGCCAATAGCACGTGCTCCTTGGTCTGTGGCATAGGACCGTCGGTTGCTGCAACTACAAGAATTGCACCATCCATCTGGGCTGCACCGGTGATCATGTTCTTGATGTAGTCAGCGTGGCCTGGAGCGTCTACGTGTGCGTAGTGGCGCTTCTCAGTCTGGTACTCAACGTGTGAAATGTTGATGGTAATACCGCGCTGCTTCTCCTCTGGGGAGTTGTCAATCTGGTCGAATGCATATGATGCGTTCAACTCTGGGTACTTGTCGTGAAGTACCTTGGTGATAGCCGCAGTCAGAGTGGTCTTACCGTGGTCGACGTGACCAATGGTTCCGATGTTGACGTGCGGCTTTGTGCGCTCGAATTTCGCCTTAGCCATTGTGGGTCCTCCTAAGGATCCGTTGTAAATCATCGACCTAGGTGGCCGACTCTGATTTGGGGTTTACAGACTTTCTATCTTAGCCAAATTACGAGTAGATGTACTACTCGCCCTTTGCCTTTTGTACGATTTCGTCAGCGACGTTCCTTGGAACCTCGGCGTAGGTCTCGAATGTCATCGAGTACACCGCGCGTCCAGAGGTCTTGGAACGAAGGTCACCAACGTAACCGAACATCTCCGATAGTGGAACCAGTGCACGGATAACCTTCACGCCACTGGCGTCATCCATGGACTGAATCTGCCCACGACGAGAGTTTAGGTCTCCGATAACGTCACCCATGTATTCCTCAGGGGTACGCACCTCAACCGCCATCATCGGCTCGAGCAGAACTGGGTTGGCTAGACGAGCGGCTTCCTTGAAAGCCATCGAACCAGCAAGTTTGAATGCCATTTCGGAAGAGTCAACGTCGTGGTAGGCACCATCTAGAAGTGTTGCCTTTACACCGACCATTGGGTAACCGGCTAGAACACCTGAAATCATGGCGTCCTTGATACCGGCGTCAACCGAAGGGATGTATTCGCGAGGAACGCGACCACCGGTAACGGCATCAACGAACTCGTAAGTCTTGTCGCCCTCAACCTCGATAGCCTCAAGCTTGATCTGCACCTTAGCGAACTGACCAGAACCACCGGTCTGCTTCTTGTGGGTGTAGTCGTGCTTGTCGACTGTGCGGCGAATCGTCTCGCGGTAAGCAACCTGTGGCTTACCAACGTTTGCTTCAACCTTGAACTCGCGACGCATACGGTCTACCAGGATGTCTAGGTGAAGCTCACCCATTCCTGAGATAACGGTCTGGCCGGTCTCGTGGTCGTGCTCAACGCGGAAGGTTGGGTCCTCTTCAGCAAGCTTCTGGATAGCAAGACCCAGCTTCTCCTGGTCACCCTTGGTCTTTGGCTCAATCGCAACAGAGATAACTGGCTCTGGGAAGGTCATCGACTCAAGAACGATCTGGTTGTCTGGATCACAAAGGGTGTCACCGGTTGTGGTGTCCTTTAGACCAATGGCCGCATAGATGTGACCGGCGGTTACAGAATCAACCGGGTTCTCCTTGTTGGCGTGCATCTGGAATAGCTTTCCAATGCGCTCCTTGCGGCCCTTGGTGGAGTTGATCACCTGAGCACCTGAATCTACGTGACCGGAGTAAACGCGGATGTAGGTTAGGCGACCGAAGAATGGGTGGGTCATAACCTTGAAAGCAAGGGCTGCGAATGGCTCGTCAGTCGATGGCTTACGGGTTAGACGCTTCTCCTCATCGCGAGGGTCTCCACCCTCAACCGATGGAACATCTAGTGGAGTTGGTAGGTAGTCAATAACAGCGTCAAGCATTGGCTGGACACCCTTGTTCTTGAATGCCGAACCACAAAGTACTGGGTATGCAAGAGAGTTGATGGTCAGGTGACGAAGTCCCTGCTTGATCTCTGCAACCGATAGCTCTTCACCGTTGAAGAATTTCTCCATCAACTCTTCAGAAGTGTCAGCAACTGCCTCGATCAATAGCGCACGGTACTCATCAGCCTTTGCCTGCAAGTCTGCAGGGATTGGCTCGATCTCGTACTTAGCGCCCATCTCAACGTCTCCACGCCAGGTCAGCGCGCGCATCTCAACTAGGTCGATAACACCAGCGAAGTCGCTCTCAGCACCGATTGGAAGCTGGATAACAACTGGCTTTGCACCTAGGCGATCGATGATGGTCTTCACGGTGAAGTAGAAGTCAGCACCAAGCTTGTCCATCTTGTTCACGAAACAAATACGAGGAACGTTGTACTTGTCAGCCTGACGCCAAACGGTCTCAGACTGAGGCTCAACACCTTCTTTTCCATCGAATACGGCAACCGCACCGTCTAGAACACGAAGTGAACGCTCAACCTCAACGGTGAAGTCCACGTGTCCCGGGGTGTCAATGATGTTGATCTGGTTCTTGTTCCAGAAACAGGTGGTAGCAGCCGAGGTAATGGTGATACCGCGCTCCTGCTCCTGCTCCATCCAGTCCATAGTCGCAGCACCGTCGTGCACCTCACCGATTTTGTGGGTGATACCGGTGTAGAACAAGATGCGCTCAGTGGTAGTTGTCTTACCAGCATCGATGTGAGCCATGATGCCGATGTTGCGAACCTTGTTCAGGTCTGTTAGCACGTCTTGTGCCACGGTTGCCTCCGAAAGAATTTTTTTGTTTAGTTGGTTAATGAGTACATCCGCCAGGGAAACGCTGCGTGAACAGCCCTGACGGATGAGCGCTGGATTACCAGCGGTAGTGTGCGAATGCCTTGTTGGACTCTGCCATCTTGTGAGTGTCCTCGCGACGCTTCACAGCAGCACCTAGGCCGTTGGATGCATCAAGGATCTCGTTCATTAGACGCTCGGTCATGGTCTTCTCGCGACGCTGCTTTGCGTAGAGCACCAACCAGCGCATGGCCAAGGTGTTAGCGCGGTGGCTCTTTACCTCGATTGGCACCTGGTAGGTGGATCCACCAACACGACGTGAGCGAACCTCAACGGTTGGGCGAACATTGTCCAAAGCCTTCTTTAGAAGAACCACTGGGTCATCACCGGTTTTGCGGTTGGTGCCCTCAAGTGCACCGTAAACGATGGACTCTGCGATTGACTTCTTGCCATCAAGAAGAATCTTGTTGACTAGCTGGGAAACTACTGGCGAGCCGTAAACAGGATCGTTGACGACTGGACGCTTGGCTACTGGGCCTTTACGTGGCATTACTTACCCTTCTTTGCGCCATAGTGGCTACGAGCCTGCTGGCGGTTCTTAACTGCCTGGGTGTCTAGTGCACCGCGGACGATCTTGTAACGAACACCCGGTAGGTCCTTAACACGGCCACCGCGGACTAGCACCATCGAGTGCTCCTGAAGGTTGTGACCCTCACCCGGGATGTACGCGGTAACTTCGGTACCGTTTGAAAGCTTGACACGGGCAACCTTACGAAGCGCGGAGTTCGGCTTCTTTGGGGTCGTGGTGTACACACGGGTACACACGCCACGCTGCTGTGGGTTTGCCTTAAGAGCTGGAGCCTTGGTCTTTACGACCTTAGGGCTGCGTCCCTTACGAACCAACTGCTGAATTGTTGGCACTTCTTCTCCTTGTTCGAGTTTCTCCGGCGCGCGGATTCGCACTTTTTACCGAAGATTTTTTGGCCCCGCCTCAGCGACTAGAGACTGCTGGCCTAATTCACGCATTCGCATGAACCTTGCCAAGCATACTCAAGCCGCTTTGCGCGGTCAAATGATTTATTTAATTAGTTCTCATCCAATGCAAACGGATCTGCAAGGCTGAGAGAGAGCTCCTGGGAGTCAAGGTCGACAGAATCAACATTGGCGTCTGACCAGATGCGGTTCGGGTAACGCTCCGCCTTGGCTTCTTCGGTGCCATCCACCTCGAAGTCACGGTATTGCTTTAGTCCGGTACCGGCAGGGATCAACTTACCGATGATGACGTTCTCCTTTAGACCAACAAGTCTGTCCTCACGGCGATCTAGCGCTGCCTGAGTTAGAACTCGAGTGGTCTCCTGGAAGGATGCTGCCGATAGCCATGACTGCGCGGCCAAGGATGCGCGGGTCATACCCATAACTTCCTGGCGAGCAGATGCAGGCTTCAGACCCTGTGCCACAACGGCGCGGTTCTGAACAGCAAATCTCTGACGGTCAATTACCTCACCTGGCAACATTGCGGTGTCACCAGAGTCAATAACGGTTACCTTGTTCAGCATCTGACGAACAATCACCTCAAGGTGCTTATCGTGCAGTGGCACACCCTGTGAACCATAGATCGCCTGAACACCGCGGATAATCTCAGCTGCTGCTTCACGAGCACCCTTGATCATCAACACCTCGTGAGGAATTGGAGTTCCATCAACTAGGTAGTCTCCGGCCTCAACCGAGTCACCTTTCTCAACAACTAGGTCGTCAAGGTTGGTAACAGAGGTGATTGGAAGGTAAGGGCTTAGCTTCTTGAAGGTCTTTGACGCAGTACGGCTGAAGCTGTACTGGGTTGCCATTGACTCTGCTTCTTTCTCAGCAGCCTCACCCTGTGGGCGAACATAAACGTCGTAGCGCTTGGCACCTGAAGTGGAAACGGTCTCGACAATGTCAACCTTTCCATTCCAGAAAGCCATAACGGCAACCTTGCCAGCCTGACGCCAACCAACGCGGGCCTCAAGCAAGTCGGTAACACCGTTTAGACCCTGGGTGATGTCATAGGAAATCAGACGCTCAACACGAACCTTCTGGCCACCGATTGACTTCAAAATGGTCTGCTTCTTAGCTGATGACGCAGCACCACCAGTGTGGAAGGTACGCATTGTTAGCTGAGTTCCAGGCTCACCAATTGACTGAGCAGCGATGATACCGATGGCTTCACCAACGGTTACCTTCTGGTTAGTCGCAAGTGAGACACCGTAGCACTTGGCACAGATACCAGCTTCTGCCTCACAAGTTAGAACCGAACGAACCGTAATGGTCTCGTGTCCAGCTTCCTTGATTCGACGAACCGCTGCGTGGTCGATGTTCTCGCCGGCTGGAAGAACAACGTTCTTGCCATCTTTGATATCAACCAGGTTGGTGCGGCCAACAATCGATAGTTCGATCTGGTCGTCATCCAACAGGTCCTTGTCCAAACCACGTGATGTTCCACAGTCGTCGATCTGGATGATGACATCCTGAGCAACGTCTACCAAACGACGTGTTAGGTAACCTGCGGCAGCAGTCTTCATAGCGGTATCCGCGTTACCCTTACGGGCACCGGTTGCGTTAATGAAGTACTCGTGTGGGGTTAGACCAAGAAGGTAGTTTCCCTTTACAGGCATCGGAGCAAAGTCACCGGAAGAGGTAGCAACCGGTCCACGCATACCCATGATGGAACGAATCTGTAGCCAGTTTCCACGAGCTCCAGAGGTAACCATCTTGTAGATTGCGTTGTCCTGAGGAATCGAGTTCTTAAGCAAGGTCTCAATCTCTTGAGTCTCCTTGAACCAAAGAGCACCCAGCTCGTCACGACGCTCAAGGTCAGACTTTAGACCGTTGTCGAAAGCTTCCTGAATCTTGGTGTGAGCCTTCTCAGCCTTCAGAATGCGGGTAGCGCGCTCCTTGTCAAACTCGCCCTTAGGGTCGAAGTTTGCATCGGAGATAGCCATTGATACTCCCGAGCGGGTTGCCCAGTAGAAACCGGCATCCTTTAGCTTGTCAAGTGACTGTGCAACCTCGGTGCGGCTAAATAGCTCCACCATGTCGGACACGATCTGACCAAGCTGCTTCTTGCCGACCTGCTCTTCAACATAGACATAAGCCTCTGGAAGGGTCTGGTTGAACAATGCACGACCGAAGGTGGTCTCTTTTAGAACACCATCGATGCGGATGCGAACCTTGGCACCAAGATCTAGCTGACCTAGGTCAAACGCCATCTGAGCCTCACCCATCGAGGTGAAGGCAAGGCCTTCGCCAACGCCTCCTGGAACCTCAGCGGTTAGGTGGAAGATACCAATGATCATGTCCTGGGTTGGAGTTGCAACCGGACGACCATCGGATGGCTTCAAGATGTTGTTTGAAGCAAGCATCAAGATGCGAGCCTCAGCCTGAGCCTCAACTGACAGTGGAAGGTGAACAGCCATCTGGTCACCATCGAAGTCAGCGTTGAACGCAGCACAAACAAGTGGGTGAAGCTGAATCGCCTTACCCTCAACCAATAGTGGCTCGAATGCCTGAATACCTAGACGGTGCAGGGTAGGAGCACGGTTTAGAAGAACCGGACGCTCGCGGATTACTTCTTCAAGTACTCCCCAAACCTGTGGGCGGCTTCTTTCAACCATGCGCTTAGCGCTCTTGATGTTCTGAGCAAGACCCAGATCAACTAGACGCTTCATCACAAATGGCTTGAAGAGCTCAAGCGCCATTAGCTTTGGCAAACCGGTCTGGTGCAGCTTGAGCTGTGGACCAACAACGATTACGGAACGACCCGAGTAGTCAACGCGCTTACCCAAAAGGTTCTGGCGGAAACGACCCTGCTTACCCTTGAGTAGGTCAGAAAGTGACTTCAGAGCACGGTTACCAGTTCCGGTAACGGCACGACCACGGCGACCGTTGTCGAATAGCGCGTCAACAGCTTCCTGGAGCATGCGCTTCTCGTTGTTCAGAATGGTCTTTGGAACAGCGCCTAGGTCGACGAATCGCTTTAGACGGTTGTTACGGTTGATCACCCTGCGGTAAAGATCGTTTAGGTCGGAGGTTGCAAAGCGACCACCATCTAGCTGCACCATTGGACGAATCTCTGGTGGCAAGACTGGCAATACAGAGAGCACCATCGACGTCGGTGGAGTTCCGGACTGCAAGAAGCTGTTTACAACCTTCAGGCGCTTGATTGCCTGAGTCTGCTTTGAGCCCTTGGTGGTTGCAATCTCAGCGCGAAGCTCAGCTGCAGCACTCTCTAGGTCAAATGCGGCTAGCACCTGCAAGACAGCCTCAGCACCGATCTCGGTGATGATGTAGTCAGAGAAGTAGTAGTCGAAGTGGTCGAAGACAACATCGTTTGGCATGAGCTGTCCAACCTCGGCGGTTAGGAACATTCTCCAAGCCAACTGCTCCTTGTGGAGGTTGGATGGACGCTCTAGACGTGCGTACTCACGAACAATCTTGTCGGTCTTCTTCTTGAAATCAGAAAGAAGCTTCTTGATCTTCTTGGTCTCATCGGCGGTGCGGACAACGATCTCGTCGCCCTCTTCGTCGGTGTCGGCAGCCAGTGCACGTGCGGACCAGAATGCATCGGCATCCTTTTCCTCGGTCACGATTAGCTGCTCGAAGCTCTTGATGAACTGCTTCTCAATCCAGCGTGGTGCTTCCCACATCTTGTTGGAAATCTGCATTTCAAGGCCAAGCTCGCGAAGTTCGGCGATTTCAGCAGAAGCTGCGGCCTCGAACTCCTCGTTACGACCTTCAACCAGTGCGCGCATACGGTTTACGTATTCCTCGCGAACTAGGTCATACTCGCCAAGCTTCATCTCATGGTCGATGTCCATGACACGGTAGGCAGCGAAGTAAATGATCTTCTCAAGGTCCTTTGGAGCCATGTTCAATAGGTAGCCAAGGCGTGATGGAACACCCTTGAAGTACCAGATGTGAGTCACAGGAGCTGCAAGCTCAATGTGACCCATGCGCTCACGACGAACAGAGGACTTTGTTACCTCAACACCACAACGCTCACAAACGATGCCCTTGAAGCGAACACGCTTGTACTTTCCACAAGAACATTCCCAGTCCTTAGTTGGACCGAAGATCTTCTCGCAGAAAAGGCCGTCCTTTTCTGGCTTTAGGGTGCGGTAGTTAATGGTTTCAGGCTTCTTGACCTCACCGGATGACCAGGAGCGAATCTCTTCGCTGGTGGCTAGACCCACCCGAAGGGCACTGAAGTTTTCTACTTTGATAGACATATTTTTATATTTCCTTTTGAAAAATTCGGATTCGGGTTACTGGTAGGTGTTGAAGTCGGTGTCGATGGATAGGTTCTCGTTGCGAGAAAGGTTGATACCCAACTCTTCTGCAGCGCGATCTGTCTCGAACTCTTCGTCCTTGAGAACAACGACTGTGCCGTTCTCATCGAGTACCTCAACGTTTAGACCAAGAGACTGCATCTCCTTGGCTAGAACGCGGAAGGACTCAGGGATACCTGGAGCCTGGATGTTGTCACCCTTCACGATTGCCTCGTAGGTGCGAACACGGCCCTGGATGTCATCTGACTTGATGGTTAGAAGCTCCTGCAGGGTGTGTGCAGCACCGTAGGCCTGCAGCGCCCAAACTTCCATCTCACCAAATCTCTGGCCACCAAACTGTGCTTTACCACCAAGTGGCTGCTGGGTGATCATCGAGTAAGGACCAGTGGAACGAGCGTGAATCTTGTCATCAACCAAGTGGTGAAGCTTCAGCATGTACTTCACACCGACAGCAATCTTGCCTGGGAATGGCTCACCTGAGCGGCCATCAAACAGGGTTGCCTTACCGGACTCGTCAATCAAACGCTCTCCGCCCTCAGGAACAATGGTGTGACCCAAAAGACCAGCTACCTGGTTCTTGGTTGCACCATCGAATACCGGGGTGGCAACCTTGGTGCCAGCCGGGTGAGAGTAAAGGTCCTTTGACATCTGGTCTGCCCACTTGGCAACGCCCTTGATGTCCCAACCCTGGCGGCAAACCCAACCAAGGTGTGACTCAAGAACCTGTCCAAAGTTCATACGACCAGGAATACCAAGCGGGTTCAGAACGATGTCAACCGGAGTTCCATCTTCCATGAACGGCATGTCCTCAACTGGCAAGATCTTGGCAATTACACCCTTGTTACCGTGGCGACCAGCAAGCTTGTCACCCTCGGTAATCTTGCGCTTCTGAGCAATGTAGACAACAACACGCTTGTTTACACCAGCGCCTAGTTCGTCTCCCTGCTCTGCGTCGAAGACGCGAACACCGATGATGGTGCCCTGCTCACCGTGTGGCACCTTCAAAGAGGTGTCGCGAACTTCGCGGCTCTTCTCGTTAAAGATTGCACGGAGCAAACGCTCTTCAGCGGAAAGCTCGGTCTCACCCTTAGGGGTTACCTTTCCAACCAAGATGTCGCCTGGGCGAACCTCGGCACCGATTCGGATGATTCCATTCTCATCAAGCTGAGCAAGAGCTTCGCCCGAGATGTTTGGAAGGTCTGCGGTGATTTCTTCGGCACCTAGCTTGGTGTCGCGAGCGTCAACCTCATATTCCTCGATGTGGATTGAGGAAAGCACATCGTGCTTCACGATCTCCTGAGACAGGATGATCGCGTCCTCGAAGTTGTAACCCTCCCAAGGCATGAATGCAACAAGCAGGTTCTTACCAAGTGCCAATTCACCGTTCTCGGTGGAAGGGCCATCGGCTAGAACTTCGCCAATCTCAACGCGCTGGTCAACCGAAACGATTGCGCGCTGGTTGATTGCGGTTCCCTGGTTGCTGCGATCGAACTTGCGAAGCAAGTAAGTCGAGCGAGTGCCGTCATCGTTCATCACGGTGATGTTGTCTGCGTCGATTTCCTCAACTACACCAGCCTTTTCGGTGGTGACCACAGCGCCGGAGTCGATAGCTGCAATGCGCTCCATACCGGTTCCAACATAAGGTGACTCAGCGCGAAGCAGTGGAACTGCCTGACGCTGCATGTTTGCACCCATCAGCGCACGAGACGAGTCGTCGTGCTCCAAGAACGGAATCAACGAGGTTGAAACCGAAGCCAGCTGGCGTGGGGAAATGTCTAGGTAGTTCACATCTTCTGCCGCAACCTCAACCATGTCGCCACGGAAGCGAGCAAACGCACGAGGACCGACCAAAGAGCCGTCTTCCTTCAGAGGAGTCTCGGCGGCTGCGATAACCATTCCCTCTTCAGCGGATGCGTCTAGGTACTCGATCTTGGTAGAAACCTTGCCATTTTTAACTAGGCGGTAAGGGGTCTCAATGAAACCGAAGGTGTTGATGCGGCTGAATGCAGTCAAAGAACCAATCAGACCAATGTTTGGACCTTCTGGAGTCTCAACTGGACACATGCGACCGTAGTGCGATGGGTGTACGTCACGTACCTCCATCTGGGCACGCTCACGAGCAATACCTCCCGGTCCAAGCGCAGACAAACGGCGCTTGTGGGCAAGGCCTGCAAGCGGGTTGTTCTGGTCCATGAACTGAGATAGCTGGGAAGCTCCGAAGAACTCCTTGATTGCAGAAACAACTGGGCGCAGGTTGATCAGGGTCTGAGGAGTAATCGCCTCAATGTCCTGAGTAGACATGCGCTCACGAACCACACGCTCCATACGAGATAGACCAATGCGAACCTGGTTCTGAATCAACTCACCAACCGAGCGAATACGACGGTTTGAGAAGTCATCAATGTCATCTGGGCGAACAGTCAAAGTGACCTTCTTGCCAGCCATCTTCAAAGTGAAGTCAACCGCAGAAGCAGAAGGCTGGATGCCGTTTGCCAAGGTTAGGTCGAATAGCAATAGGTACTTCAAAGTTGCAACGATGTCTGCGTTTGTCAAGGTGGTGATGTCAGCACCCTGGTCAACAGAAAGCTTGCGGTTTAGCTTGTGACGACCCACGCGAGCAAGGTTGTAGCGCTTGCCCTCAAAGTAGGTGGAGCGCAACCATGCCTCGGCAACCTCGGCACCCGCAGCCTCGCCGCGGACCTTGCGGTAAACCTCGCGAAGTGCGTCTTCCTTGGACAAAATTGGCGATGCGAATACCTTCGACTCGTCATACTCCAAAGTGCGCTCGATGATGTCCTCATCAAACTTCATGCCCAATGAGTTGTTTTCAACAGCTGGCTTCAGGTCTGAGAATTCTGCGCGAATCTCTTCCTTTGACATACCAAGTGCCTTTAGGAAGATGGTTGCAGAAACCTTGGTCTTGCGGTCAACCTGCACCTGCAGAATTGGCTGGCCAAAACGTGCAGCCGGCTTACGTTCGTCCTTGACCCACTCGGTCAAAAACTCTAGGTAAGAACCACGCGATGGAATGATCTGCGCCTTGTTGTTTCTAACGTCCAAGTTTCCTGTGGTGTTGGTTGACACCGAGAAGTAAACACCTGGGGAGCGAACTAACTGGGACACAACAACACGCTCAGTGCCGTTGATGATGAAGGTGCCCTTGCCGGTCATGACCGGGAAGTCACCCATGAATACTGTCTGGCTCTTGATTTCACCGGTTAGGTAGTTGGTGAACTCGGCCTTGATGTAGAGAGGCTGGGTGTAGCTCTTGCCCTTTTCCTTGCACTCATCAGGAGTGTAGGTCGGGTCAAACAGCATCGGCTCAGAGAAAGAAAGGCCCATCTTTGCATCCTGGGCAGCGTTTGAGCTGTCCTCGATTGGGCTGATCTCCTCAAAAACTTCGTCGAGACCAGTGCGGGCGTCAGCGCCTGCAATCTCTCGCCAAGCCGGTGCACCAATTAGCCACTCGAAACTCTCAGTCTGCAGTGAAAGCAGGTCTGGGATCTCGATTGGATCTGGGTGCTTCGCGAAGGTGGGACGCATCGCGTTGCGGCTGTTGTTTGCGGACTTTACGGACTTAGCGTTTTTCGCAGCGGCCAAAGTGAATACCCCTAGGGAATCGTTGTTATTAGGCGGGAAATTCGCATACCTAACCTGGCTGTAGCCGCAATTTGCTACGCACCAAACGACCTATATATGACGAGTGGCTAGTTAGGACAGCAAACCTCAATACTAACGGGTGCGTATTATGCACCGCAAGTTCTTTTTTCGCAGGTTCTTTACTTTTTTGTGATGAAAAAACTTTTAAACTTGCGAGCTAGAAATTGCGAGTTTTTTGGTCTCGAACCGCTTTATTCATCTCGCGCTTGGCATCTTGCTCTTTGAGAGTCTGGCGCTTGTCGTATTCCTTCTTACCCTTGGCAACACCGATTTCGACTTTGGCGTAGCCGTCCTTGAAATAGAGACTCAGAGGAACAAGGGTGTAGCCGGGATCCCTCACTTTGCCCGCGATCTTGTCTATCTCCTGGCGGTTCAGCAAGAGCTTGCGTTTGCGCCTGGTGGTGTGATTGGTCCACGAACCCTGGAAGAACTCTGGAATGTGGACGTTTTCTAGGTACACCTGGCCGTTGTCAATACTGGCAAAGCCATCAACCAATGACGCTCTCCCTGCTCTAAGTGTTTTGACTTCTGTTCCAGTTAGCACAATGCCAGCCTCGTACACGTCCTCAATGTGGTAATCGTGTCGAGCCTTGCGGTTTGTGGCCACAGCTTTCTGGCCGCGCTCCCTGGGCATCTAAAAACTCCTAGGCTTTGAGGTATCGGCGGATTGAGATAGCAGAAGACAAAACTGCCAATCCAATTCCAATACCAATCAGGTAAGGAGCAATCCTAAGGGCATCATCGATTCCCACAAAGCTTGTGAATGCAAGCGAAGTTGCCAAAAAGTCCGCCACAAAGTACTTAACAATTGCAAGGGTTGCACCAACAGACAGCAAGCCACCGATGGCAGCAGCAACCACACCCTCCAAAATAAAGGGCAACTGGATAGAGAAACGCGATGCTCCAACCAATCTCATGATGCCAATCTCGCGAGAGCGTGAAATCGCACTCAGCCTGATGGTTGTTGATATCAATAGGGTTGCACTTAGGAGCATCACCGCGGCGACCCCAGCGCCCATCAAGGATGCTGCATTCAAAAACGCAAAAATCCCGTCCAAATAACTGCGTTGATCTCTAACCTCTTCAACCCCACCAAGGCCCGAGAAACTTTCAACCAATAGATCGCTCTGGTTAGGGTCCTTTAGATTTACCCAGAACGCTTCGTTTAGTTGATCTGCGGTGATGTACTGGGCAGTTCCCGTTGCGCCGAATTCTGCAACAAACTTTTCATAGGCCTGAGCTTGATCCTCAAACGCGTAACTTTCAACATATGGCGACACCGCAGCTGAATCAAGCTGGGCTTTCACCGCTGCTTTTTCGCCATCGGTTGCAATCCCAGTTGGGCAAGCAGTTTCCGGGGAGTAGTCGGTGCAGAGATAAATGGCCACCTGAGCATTTTTTGCCCAGTAACTGTTCATCAGGCCAACTTGAGCCTGGAGCAACATGGTGACTCCAACAAAAGTCAATGAAACAAATGCCACCA
This sequence comes from Aquiluna sp., assembly GCA_021741585.1. Classification (GTDB taxonomy): domain Bacteria; phylum Actinomycetota; class Actinomycetes; order Actinomycetales; family Microbacteriaceae; genus Aquiluna. The sequence goes on from JAIOXN010000001.1 coordinate 724,496, forward strand.
AAATAATGGAAACCACCATCGTGATATTGCTTCGAATACCGGCCCACATCTCTTGCAGGATTAGACCAATTCTCATTCTTGGTCCTCAACTGATTCTGAAATCGCCCAGGTTGTTGTGGTGATTGTTGTGATTTCAGCTGAGGGGATCTCTTTATAACCAGCGGTCTGGGCGTCGCGTACGATCTCTCCGTTTTTTACCTCAACCACTCGCTTCTGCATGCGGTCAACGATCGAGCGGTCGTGAGTTGCCATCACAACGGTCGTTCCGGAAAGGTTAATACGGTCCAAGAGGTTCATGATTTCAACCGAGGTCGCAGGATCTAAGTTTCCGGTTGGTTCATCTGCCAACAAGACATCAGGGCGATTCACCAATGCTCTGGCGATTGCCACTCGCTGTTGTTCTCCTCCGGAGAGCTCGCGAGGATATCTGGAGGATTTTTCTTCAAGTCCGACCAAGCGCAAGACATCTGGAACTGCAGTTTCAATAAAAGCTTTAGAGCGGCCAATCACCTGAAGAGCGAAAGCCACGTTTTGAAAAACAGTTTTATTCGGTAATAACCGAAAGTCTTGAAATACCACGCCTAGTTTTCGCCTCAATTGGGCGACTCTCGAACTAGAGATTCTGGTTAGGTTCTCACCCAAAACCAGAGCGAGACCTGAGTCTACTTTTTCCTCGCGCATCATGATGCGAAGCATGGAGGATTTGCCCGAACCCGAAGATCCAACTAGGAACACAAAGTCTCCACGCTGGATATCTAGCGAAACATTGTTTAGAGCAGGCGAAGTTCCACCCTTATAGGTTTTAGAAACATTCTCTAGGCGAATCATTGCCTCAAAAGCCTAAGACAGTGGAACTTATAAAGCCTTTTGCCACGAGGAGATTAGGCATTTGGGGTTTTGCGCCAGCGAATCCCGGCGGCAATAAACCCGTCGAGATCTCCGTCAAACACAGCATCCGGGTTATTGACTTCGTATTCGGTTCTTAGGTCTTTCACCATTTGATATGGGGCCAAGACATAGGAGCGCATTTGTTCACCCCAGGATGCTTTAACGTCCCCCGCGAGCTCCTTCTTCTTGGCATCTTCTTCTAGCTTCTTGGCAGCCAAGAGCCTCGACTGCAAAACGCGCAGCGCTGCCGCCTTGTTTTGCAATTGGCTTTTCTCGTTTTGGCACGAAACAACGATCCCGGTCGCAATGTGAGTAATTCGGACCGCAGAGTCGGTGGTGTTAACCGATTGTCCGCCGGGGCCAGAGGACCTAAATACGTCGATCCGAATGTCGTTATCTGGAATGTCAATAACGTCTGAAGATTCAATCAGCGGAACCACCTCAACAGCAGCAAACGAAGTCTGCCGCTTACCTGCTGAGTTGAATGGGCTCATTCGAACAAGTCGGTGAGTGCCGGATTCAACCGATAGATTTCCAAACGCGTAGGCCTCCGGAATTTCAAATGTTGCGCTTTTGATCCCAGCACCTTCGGCATGGGAAACATCCAGCACGTTGGCCTTCATATTTTGCTTCTCGCAGTAGCGCAAATACATTCGCATCAGCATCTCGGCAAAGTCGGTAGCATCATCGCCACCTGCCCCTGACCTAATCGTCACGATTGCGCCGCGGGAATCGTATTCTCCATTCAGCAGGGTTTCGACTTCAAGCTTTGAAACGGCCGCCTGGATGCTTGCGAGTTCAGATTTCGCTTCTGCTTTGGAAGAGGCATCGTTTTCCAGGTTTGCAAGTTCGATTAGGACTTTAAGATCATCGATTTGCGACCCGATGTCCTTGGTTTTTTGCAATTTGGTTTTTAGGCGAGAAAGAGCACTGGTGACCTGCTGTGCCTTTTCTTGATTGTCCCAAATATCAGGGTTGCTAGCTTCTAGCTCAAGCTCAGCTATCTGCTTCTCCAGCAAATCAGGGCGAACCACGGCGACCACGGCAGCAAAGGTTGTTTCAACCTCGGCAATGGCCTCAGACAGGTCCAGCTCTGACATTTGAACTCGATTTCCTTGTATTCAAAGAAAATACCGAGAGCTAATTAGATCTCGGTATGGCGGTGACGGTGGGATTTGAACCCACGGTGGGCTTTCACCCACACAACTTTTCGAGAGTTGCACCTTCGGCCGCTCGGACACGTCACCGCCAAGCAGTTTAGCGGGTTATGACCTAAGCGCTATCCCTCCTAAGCTCTGGCTAAACTTCACCCATGTCTCATGAAGGTTCAACTAAAGCGATTCTTGCCGCGCTCTTTGCCAATCTAGGAATCGCAATTACCAAGTTCGTTGCATATTTGTTTTCGGGTGCGGCTTCAATGCTTGCCGAGAGCGTGCACTCGCTCGCCGACTCCGCAAATCAGCTGCTATTGATTCTGGGTGGCAAGCGCGCAAAGCGCGCTGCGACAGAGGAGCATCCTTTTGGATATGGGCGTTCAAGATATGTTTATGCCTTCATTGTTTCGGTAGTGCTCTTCACCGTTGGTGGAATGTTCTCGCTTTATGAGGGCATCGATAAGCTCAACCACCCGCATGAGCTTGAAAACGTTTGGTTGCCGATTACGGTTCTTCTGATTGCGATTGTTCTTGAGGGCTTTAGCCTCAGAACTGCAATACGGGAGAGCAGGCCGTTCAAGGGCAACCAAACCTGGCTTCAATTCATCAGGAGAGCTAAGTCGCCTGAACTGCCCGTGGTCTTGCTTGAAGATACCGCCGCCCAGCTCGGGCTGGTAATGGCCCTGGTTGGAGTTGGCCTCAGCGTTATAACCGGAAACCCAATTTGGGATGCTTTTGGAACGATAGCAATTGGCGCACTCTTGATGCTGGTTGCAGTTCTACTCGGTGTTGAGATGGCTAGCTTGCTGATCGGCGAAGGTGGGACAGCAGGTGAAGTTGCCAGCATCAAAAAGGCGCTTATTTCAGCACCAGGGGTTGAGTCTGTTATTCACCTGAAGACGCTCTATTTGGGCCCAGAAGAATTAATGTTGGCGGCAAAAATTGCGATCAAAGCAAACGCGACCGGCGAGGAGATCGCTCAATCCATCGATTCAGCGGAATTAGCCGTGCGCGAAGCCGTTCCGGCTACCAGGGTGATTTACCTTGAACCGGACATCCAAAGAGTCAGCGTTTCTCGCTAAAGAATTTTTTCAATATCGACGAGCACTCTTCTTCCAAAACTCCAGCAATGACCTCCACTGGTTTACCCAACCTGGAGTCTCGTAAGACGTCATAGATTGATCCAGAGGCACCGACTCGCTCATCCCAAGCGCCGAATACCACCCTTGGAATTCTTGCTGCAAGAATCGCGCCTGCGCACATGACACAAGGCTCCAGGGTCACAATCAAAGTGGTGTTTTCCAGCCGCCATGATTGAAGCTTCTCCGCGGCTATGCGAATTACTTCAATTTCTGCGTGGGAAGTCGGGTCGTGCTTTTTTTCCCGTTGGTTATGAGAGGCGGCGATTACCATGCCCTTGTCATCAACCAAAAGAGCACCGACCGGGACCTCGGGCACGGCTTTGGTGGCTTCTTGCAAAGCAGAGTGCATGAGTGACACAAAATCCATAGGCTTGAGCCTATGCGACTTACCGTAGCGAACCACCCTCTGATTACTCACAAACTTACGATCCTGCGCGATGAGCGAACGCCATCGCCGATTTTCCGATTGCTCGTTGAAGAGCTGGTTACCCTGCTGGCATATGAAGCAACCAGAGATGTCAGGGTGGAAAGCGTGAGCATCAAGACACCGGTGACCCAGACGGTTGGACTGCAACTCTCCCACCCAAGGCCGCTTATTGTGCCAATATTGCGCGCCGGTCTTGGAATGCTCGAGGGAATGACCAAGCTCCTGCCATCAGCAGAAGTTGGGTTTTTGGGCATCAAAAGGGATGAAGAAACTTTAGAGCCCTTCACGTATGCGAACCGTCTACCAGATGATCTTGCTAATCGCCAGGTTTTCATCATCGACCCGATGTTGGCGACCGGTGGCACACTCAACGACTCAATTGACTACGCCTTTGAGAGAGGCGCCGAAAGCGTCACCTGTGTTTGTCTTCTTGGTGCTCCAGAGGGGGTAGAAAACGTCAAAAGCCACCTGAATTCCAAGTGGCCTGCTAAAGACGTGAATATAGTTCTAGGTGCCTTGGACGAGAAGCTAAATGAGCTCGGCTACATCGTCCCTGGCCTTGGTGATGCCGGCGATCGACTCTATGGAACTGCCCAATAAGAAACAAACTTGACATTTTCAAAATCTTTTAGCAAACTTCACCGCAATGAGTAATCGACTAGGCACTTCTGCGCAGGTTTCAACCTGCGCCATGTTGTCTTGCTCGATGTGCATGCTTTAGTGCCGCTACGCGAAACAGCTATTTCGTATTAGCCAAGGCACCAGCACCCCAACAAACACACGTGATTCGTGTATTTCATTCGCACACACTCAAAGGACAAAAAATGCCACTGGCCACCAAAACTCAAACCGCGACAGAGATTAAGGGATTCGCTCTTTACGTTGGAATATCCGAACTCGAAGCCCTTAATGCAGGGACATCGCTTGCTGAAATCGCAATCGCACTCAAGGCAACAATTGCAAAGCTCGTGCCCGAGAAATCTAACGAGACCTATGCCACTGCTGCAATTGCGCCAGAAAACGCAAAGGGTCGCAACTTAGATCTAACAAGGCTTGCCCTTCATGAGCCAAAGGCAACCCGCGCTAAGACCGAGCAATTTGAAACCGAAGCAAAACCAGCCAAGGGAATCGTCGTAGACCTGACAAGGAAGCGGGTATTTGTCGACGGCAGAAATGCCGCACTAACCTGCAAGGAGTTTGAATTGTTGGCCTTCCTGATTGAAAACCAGGGTGAAACGGTTTCGAGAGATCAAATTGCTAGCATCTCCGAACGCTGCGGAGAATCCACCCCAAATGCCAGGACTATTGATGTTCACGTGCGTCGCCTGAGAAGCAAAATCGCAGGTTACGAGGATGTTGTGCGCACTTCCCGAGGTATTGGCTACCGATTTGATAAGCACCCCGATGTGCTAATTGAACAGCTCTAAACTCTAGGAGTGCCAGCTACTTTCCAAAGTCTTGACGAGGGCTTATCCGCGGTTGCAAAAGCGTTTATTGCCATAACAGATCGCAAGCCCGCAGCGATTCTCGCGATTGATGGCCCCGCCGCCTCTGGCAAGAGCACGTTTGCTAAAACACTTCAGGAGATTTTGTTCACCGACCTAGAGCAACTGCCTCGAGTGATTCACATGGACGATCTGTACCCCGGGTGGGAAGGTCTCAGGGCTGGTTCTAGCTACCTGCAGAAACAAGTGCTTGAACCACTGCGAATCGGCAAGGCAGCAACTTGGCAAATATGGAACTGGAAAGAATCGGCTCGCGGGTCAAAAACTGAACCGGGAAATGGCTGGCGCGAATTTGAAGGTCAAACACCACTGATTGTTGAGGGCTGTGGCGCTATTTCGGCAGCCACGGCCATGCTCGTTGACCTGAGAGTATGGATAGAGGCGGACGCCAAGGTTCGGCACCAGAGATGGCAAGAAAGAGATGGCGGGCAGTTTGAATCACAATGGCAACTCTGGGAAGACCAAGAGCAAGAGTTTTATGCGTCCGAGAAATCGAAATCTTTCGCAGATTTCCTAATAACTATTTAGGCGCGATTCGCTTTCCAGGTTCTGAATCCAGCTATCACGCTCATACCTATTACCACCAGCGCGATCACGTAAACCACTGGCCGAACCCAAGGAATTGAATAGGTGAAATATCCAGCAAGCGTTAGCCCGCAACCCCAAAGAAATGCACCAACTGCATTCGCACTGAAAAACTGGTAATAATTCATTTTGCCAATGCCGGCAAGTGCTGGGACGAACACTCGACCCCAAGGGATGAATCTTGCCACCACAATCGACCACCAGCCATAGCGCTGATAAAACTGCTCAGAACGAAGGATCCCTCGCTGGATCCAGCTTCCTTTTCGCTTGTCTAGATAAGGGCGGCCGTAGTGTCTTCCGAGCGTGTAGCCAACTTGGTCACCAAGCCAGGCCGAGACTCCAACGCCGATAACCATCACCAAAATGTTTATGGAATCGGTGTGGGCGGCAGCAACAAGACCGGCAGCAAACACCAAAGAATCGCCAGTGATAAAGGGAATGAAGGCCCCGACAAAAAGCCCGGTTCCGGCAAAAACTAGACCGAAAACTGCCAAATAGAAAAGGATTGGGCCAATCTGATCAAACCACCCAACAACATCATCGGTTATTGAAAGGCGTATTGAGGGGGCGATCACAGTTAAATTCTAAGCGAGTCGCGCGGCCTAGAATTCCCCAAGAATAATTTCACTCAGGCTCTTTCGTTCACGCTGAGCAGCCTCTCGCGTCTGTAATTCTGGGCTGGCTTTCGATACGTCACCGGGCAAGCCAATTGCCAAGATAATTGCAGGCTCAAAACCCTTAATCCCAAATTCATCCAGGAGCTGCTGCTTCTCGAATCCGCCCATGTAGTGAGATTTAAAGCCTCTTGACTCTGCTTCCAAAACAACATTTGATGCTGCCAGGCCCGCATTAAACATGGCGGTGCCTCTGTCAAATGCTGTACCATCTGGGCGCGTTGTTGATGCCAAGACAACTACCAATGCAGATGCTGCAGGCGCCCAAGACTGGTTGAACCCGGTCAGAGTCGGAATCACTTTTGAATGAGCCTCGGTGCCTCTTGGAGCAACAACGAATTTCCAGGGCTGGAAATTATTGCTCGATGGCGCCCAGCGCGCTGCCTCGATGAAGGCAGTCAGCTCTTCTTTTGAAAAGCTGTGCGAGGAATCGTAAACCCTCGGGCTCCAACGCCCTGAAACTAGAGACGAGACCGGCACTGAGGTGATTGCTGTTTTATCGAGCATGCTTGCTGAACCGAACTTTCAGATACTTAGACTTTCGCAAGTCTCTCGCACATCCTTGAGAAACTCCTGAATTTGCTCAGATCCGGTATCCCAAGCAGACATTAATCGAATCTGATTCTTTGGAGCATCCCAATCGTAGAAATACCAAGATTTTCGCAGTTCGGATGTGAGCCTTGGATCAAAGATTGGGAAAACTGCATTCGCCTCGCAAGAAATTGGCAATGCAACAAGTTCAGGATAATTTCTGGAAATCGCTTCTAAGCCAATAGACATTTCCTTGGCCATTGAATTCGAGTTTTTGGCAAGTTCTAGAGCCAGTTGATCTTGGCCAAAAAGCGCCACGAGTTGTGCCGAAATGAATCTCATTTTGGAGGGAAGTTGCATTGATGTTTTTCTCAGATACGGAAGCGCATTGACTGCCTGACTTCCTATCGACGTCCCGGAGTCAAGAACAACCACCGCCTCGGCTGCCATGGCTCCGATTTTGGTTCCACCTAGGGAAAGAATATCCACTCCAACATCAGTGGTTATTTCTCGGAAGCTAACGCCCAATGCCGCTGCGGCATTGGCAAGACGTGCTCCATCAAGGTGAAGCGCTAGCCCATTGTCATGGCAAAGCTTTGAGATCTCTCTAATTTCAGCTGGGGAGTAAACAGTGCCGTACTCGGTTGTGTTTGCGATAGTTACGACCGATTGCTGGGCGCGATGCACAAACCCAACATCGCGCAGTTCCTGTTTTATTAAATCCGGGGTCAGCTTGCCGTCGGCTTTGGGAATATCGATATTCCACAATTTGAGGCCGGCCATTTTTTCAGGTGCGCCACCCTCATCAAGGTTGACATGGGCTGTATTCGCGCAGACGACAGCGCCCCACCTGGGGGTCACGGCTTGAAGCGCGATTACGTTGGCGCCAGTCCCATTGAAAACAGGGAACCCCACAGCGTTAGCTCCAAAAAGCTCGGTGACTAGAGTTTGGAACTCTTCGGTTTGAGCATCCTCACCATATGCGATAGCGCTCCCCGCGTTTGAGTTCAGAATCCCATCAAGAACAGCCGGGTGAACTCCGGAGTAATTATCAGATGCGAAATAGCCCTTTAGAGACATCTTGCTCGATTCAGATTGGTGGTTAGTTCCAACGCAATCTAGATTCTAAGACTTGCTGGAGAGTACCAAACTAGAGGAAAGAATTTTGCCAGCCTGGTCCAGTCGAACTTCAATTCGAACTGCACCGAGTGCAATTGAGTCGGTGCCCTCATGTGGAATCTTGAACCAGGTGCAGTGAATGCCACTTTGAGTATGGTGATCGCTTGAAGACTCTCAATTCTTTGCTGACCAAAGCTTTTGATGGTGCTGGCATTAAAAAATCAGCGAAGATCCCGATTTATTCGGATGGACGCCCCCTCAGATTCTGAAGTGAGAAGCTGCTCATTTGAATGTTTTTAAATTAGATCTGAAATGTTTGAAAACGGCACTGCTTTTGCCCAAATAATTATCCAGTCACGGGGCCCTCCGGTCCACAGATGGTCAACTTCGCGAGGTAAGCTCTTTGACCGTGAAGGTATCTGTAATTGGGCTTGGTTATTTGGGAGCTACTCACGCTGTTGCGATGGTGGAATTGGGTCACGATGTAATCGGAATCGAACCTGACCAGATAAAACTTGAATCTCTCAGAAATGGAATTCTGCCTTTTCACGAACCGGGATTGGGTTCGGCATTAACTCGGGCAATAGCCTCTGGTCGTCTCAAATTCTCTTCGTCTCACAACCAAGAATCTGCTGCCGCAGAGATTCACTTCATTTGCGTCGGGACACCCCAGAAACCCGGTAGTGCTGCGGCCGATACCTCGTATGTGATGGCAGCCGCTAAAGACTTGGCTAAATGGGTTTCAAAGACCGCGGTGGTTGCAGGTAAATCAACGGTTCCGGTTGGGACTGCAAAATTGCTGCGCGACTCCATGAGCGAGATTGCCGGATTCAATATCCATCTAGCTTGGAACCCGGAGTTCCTGCGGGAAGGCACCGCACTTGAAGACTCCCTTCGACCAGATCGTTTGGTCATTGGGGCCTGGGAAGAGTATTCAGTTGAGAGGCTAAAAGCGGTCTACAAACCAATCCTTGATCTAGGGACCCCGTTCTTGGCGCTTGATGTTCCAACCGCCGAATTGGTGAAGGTGGCTGCCAATGCTTTCCTCGCAACCAAAATCAGCTTTATAAACGCAATGGCTGAAGTTGCCGAGGTCTCCGGAGGCGATGCAGTGGCACTGGCCAAAGCCATCGGCTATGACGAGAGAATAGGCAATAAATTCCTCCGGACCGGAATTGGGTTTGGTGGCGGCTGTTTGCCAAAGGACATCCGCGGCTTTGTGGCAAGGGCCGAAGAACTCGGAGTCGGTTCGGCAGTTGAGTTTCTGAGGCACATTGATGCCATTAACCTTCGAAGAAGAGACAAGGTTGTTGAACTTGCCAAAGTTGAGCTTGGCAACCTTCACGGAAAGCGCATAACCATGTTGGGGATTTCCTTCAAGCCAGATAGCGATGACCTTAGAGACTCCCCCGCCCTTGAGATTTCTCAGCGTTTGACTGCTGCAGGCGCAACAGTCACGGTTCACGATCCAGTTTCTCTCGACGCGCTCTCATCTCGCTCACCTGAACTTAACCGAGAGGGTGACCTAGTTGAGGCAATGCGTGAGGCTGATCTGACCATTTTAGGAACCGAGTGGAAGCTATACCGTGAGGCAGATCCTCACCTTCTTGGTTCACTCGTTGCAACCAAGACCGTGATTGATGGGCGCAATGTTTTGGATGTCCCAGCGTGGCAAAAAGCTGGCTGGAAAGTGATTGCGCTTGGAAGAAGCATCGTAAATGGCTAAAGCCCTAAAGAACATTACTTTTGTGATGCCGGTTCTCAATGAGGCGACATATCTTGAGGGTGCCGTTGCTTCGGTATTTGAGCAGAGCGTCCCTGGAGAAATGGAACTCGTGCTCTCCCTAGGTCCATCCACAGACGGCACAGATCTGATTGCAAAGCAGCTGAAAAAGAAATACGGCACCAAGTTGCAATTGGTGCATAACCCAAAGGGTAAAACCGCTACCGCACTGAATCTTGCAATTGCTAAGTCTAAGTTTGAGGTGATTGCCAGGGTTGACGCTCACTCAGAACTCTCGTTTGGTTATGCGCAATTAGCGGTAAAGACCTTGAACTCCTCGGGTGCTGCAAATGTTGGCGGAATGATGATCGCCAAAGGCAAGACCGATTTTCAGAAGGCCGTCGCCTATGGCTATAACAATCGGGTTGGTCTGGGCGGTGGCTCTTTCCACGTTGGTGGAAATGCCGGTCCTGCCGACACGGTGTACTTGGGCGTCTTTAGAAAATCTGTCCTGGAGGAACTTGGGGGTTTCTCCGAGGTCTGGATCCGCGGGCAAGACTGGGAACTCAATAAGAGAATCCGTGAGGCTGGGCACGTGGTTTGGTTTGAGCCAGATCTAAAAGTTGGCTATTACCCAAGATCCTCTTGGGAAGCACTTGCCAAGCAGTTCTTCAAGACTGGAATGTGGCGAGGGGCTTTGACCAGGGAAGCTCCTGGTCAAAGTGCTGTTCGCTATTGGATTCCGCCGGTCTTGGTGTTGGCAACGCTGTTTTGGTTTCCGCTTTGGATTTACCTTCTTGGCATTGCTGGCCTGGTTGCACTCTCAAAGGGAACCAGCAATGCGGTGAAGCTTTGGTTGATGTTGGTGTTGCCAACGATGCACTATGCCTGGGGCATAGGTTTTTGGTTTGGTCTGATTAGGGACCAAAAACGGGCCTAACTGGTAGATTTTGCCCGTGAGTAACCGCGATGTAGTGATCTGTAGCTTCTATACCCCTGACGAGTATTACGGTGGGCATGCCCGCGAACTCAAGGCTCAACTTGATTCCATTGGGGTCGGCTATGAGCTTTTGGAGATACAAAAACGCGAGGGCGAAGACTGGGCAGATGTCACTCGCCGGAAGATTGGCTTTATCCGCGAGATCTGCCAGAAGCACCCGGACAAGATGGTGTTCTGGATTGATGTTGACTGCAGAATCACCCAATTACCCGCATACATCTCAAACACCACTGCTGACATCATTGGATTCCAGAGGAGCTTTGGCTCACCTTTGCAGATTGGTTACCACAACCGAACCAGGTTCTGGGAGCCAAGCTTTTGGGGAGTAAATGCAACTCCTCAGGGGCGCAAGCTCATTGAAGATGCATATGAGCTTGAACAGCGGGCCGAAATCAAGGCAACCGACGACTACTTCCTAGAAGAAGCTTGGCGAGCAAACTCCCGCGTAATGACATTCCAGATGATCCCTGGAACAGCAATTGTTCGTGACCGTAAGGTATCTGAACCTGGGCAGCATGACTCATTCTTTGTCTTTGGCTCTTCCGGAAATGTTGCTGACTTCAAGGACAAAGTTGTACAGCACGGAACCGGCAAACAAATCGGCAGCCGCAAGAAACTCCTCAAACAGGCAAAAAAGATTGAGAAGGCGCTGCCAGATTCGATTAAAAAGCCACTTCGTCGTCTAGCAGACGGTGCGGGCATCACAGGGATTCTGACTGCGGGCAAGGCCAAGAGCATTGACCCAGAGCGCTCCAAGCTGATTGGTGAAATGCTCGGTGGTGGCATCAAAGGTGATGGTTTGCTTTTTGCAAATGCAAGAGAATCTTTCGACAAAAAATACATTGCCACCTTTGGCGAGCAATCCATCATGACCGCGGCGGAGTCTTTCCTGAGCTACGCAGCCAAAGAGTCTCCAAATACCATCAGGCTTGCCTGGTGGTCAAAGCCATTCCCTGGAAACTTTGGCGACTGGCTAAGCCCACTGATTGTTTCTAACTTCACCGATGCCAAGGTGGTTTTGCAATCACCTGTAAGACCAACCTCCAAAAAGCACCTAATCGCTCTTGGTTCAATCGGAAGATTTATTAAGAGCAGCTCGGTAGTTCTGGGAACTGGTATCTCAACCGATGATCTCGAACTAAACCGCAAGGCGCAATATGTTTCGGTGCGTGGCCCAATCACCGCCAGAGTGCTAAGGCAATCTGGCGGTCCAGAGGTAACCGCATTTGGTGACCCAGGTCTCGCACTCTCTCGCATCATTCCGGTTGAGCGCGGCAACACAAACGGCAAGGTTGCCTTTATTAGACACTTCTCCCACACCTCAATCCCGATGCAGCTTCCGGAGAAAATGGAAGAGCTTTCGGTCTTGCTATCTCGCCAAAATGACATTGCTGAGTTTGTCGGAAAACTTGTTCAATACGACAGCGTTGTCACCAGCGCAATGCACGTAATGATTACTTGTCAGTCCTATGGAATACCTTGTGCCCTAGTTACATTTGAGGGGTCTGAGGAGAATGTCCATGGAAGTGGAATTAAGTATGAGGACTATGCACTTGGTGCCGGGGTTGAAGTCATGAACCCACAAGTTGTGCCATTGGATCTTCGGATAGTTGACTTAGATAATCTGATCCGGGACATCTCTGTCTCCGAAGTCAAAAAGGATGAGGTAATCTCTCACATCCACACCGCGCTGGAACTAATGAGTAAGAAGTAACCTTGCGAAAAATCTTCCAGGAACTCTATGCGACCACAAGATTGCTGGTCCCTAAAGGCCGCTATCGCTGGCAGCTCTTGTTCTTGGTCTTGATTGCCGCCTCGATACCCGTGACTGAGCTCTTGGTGGCAAAGCTTTTCACCGATCTTGTAGTTTCAGGCAGTTCTCGCCCCATGGTTGAAATTGTTATTTCCGCATCTCTTTTTGCACTCTTATTTGCCGGCACAAGAGCTGCCAACTATGGTCAAAAGACTTACAGGGTCAAGTTCTTTGACAAGGCATTTGGTTCGGACACTAGGGAGCGCTCAAGCACCAAGGAATCATGGGAGTGGGCACTTGGCCTTGAGCTTGTGAACGTGCTCTCGTTCTTGACTCAAGCTTTCGTTATTGCTGCATTCTTTTTTGTTTTGAACTGGACATTTGCGCTTTTAAATTTGCTCTTGATTTTTGGATTCCTGCAACTATTGGGGAATTTTTTAAAGAAGCAACTGAAGAAACAGCGGGGTTTTGTGGAGGCAAAACGAAATAAGCAAAAGGTAAATCCAGCAGAACGTCTTGGCTCAAGAATCCAGCAAGCAGAGTTTGCAACTTTGCTTGCAAGTTTTGCAATTGTTGGGCTCTTGGGAATTTTGATTTGGTTCAGCCTTGAAAGCTGGCTAGATCTCTCCAGCACGATTGTGTTCTTCCTGGGCCTGAGAATCCTCAACACTACTTTCAGTTCAATCTCCTCCTCGTTGATGAGGTTCGCTAGAGCGAAGGCTAATAGTTTCTAATGGATCGAACCGTTCTAACTTTGGGATACTCCACCATTGCTCAACGAGTCGGCGACATGGTCGCACCCCCAGTCCATAAAAACTGGAATGTCTCTTTGGTGATACAAAACCCCGAAAATCTGGCCTGGCGCGGCGAAGGTTTAGCTGAGCTTATGCTCCGAGATGACATAACGATTCAAGAACTGTCAACCATTGGTGTGGCGAAAAGCCGCAACCGTTCTATCTGGCTCGCTCGGGGCAAGTACCTTGTCTTTGGTGATGACGATGTTGAGTTTCAAGTCGAAGGACTAGAAGAAGCAATAGAGTTTCTAGATACTCATCCGCAATACTCACTGTTGCTCGGACAGGCGATTGACGAAACTGGTTCACTCAGAAAGCAATACCCCAATAACCGGCAGGCGCTTACCAAATACAACAGTGCGAGAGCCGCCACTTACGAAATGATTATTCGGGTTGAATCGGTTCGCAGCCTAGGTGTCTTTTTCGATGAGGAATTTGGTGCTGGGGCTAGTAACTATTTGGGGGACGAATATATTTTCATCGTTGATTTACTTGCCGCCGGTGGTCATGCGGTCTTCATGCCAATCACGATCGCTATGCACCCAGCCGAGTCTTCCGGTTCACGTTGGGGAAGCGCCAAGGACCGCAGGGCAAGAGCGGTAATCTTTAGCAGAGTCTTTGGAAATAAGGCAGTTCTAGTTAGATTTGTATTTGGACTTCGTAGGTTGAAAGAACTCGGCTCAATCAAGAATCTGATTCTTTTTACCTTTGGACGATAACTATTTTGTAAGCACCGATTCGCTCTTGAGCAAAACGCCGTCAATATAAACCTCAACCGCAATTTGGTAACCCGCACCCGTCATGCGCTTGGTTAATGAGTAGGTCTTTCCAGGAACCAGGGTGATTGGGTCGACCTTCAGCCAGACTCCGGCAACTTTTGCGGTTAGCTTTTTGCCCTCATAACCCTTGGTGTAGATGGCGACATAACCTTTATAGCTTCCGATTGTGATCTTGCCCGGCACATCAACGGTGCCGGCTGCTAGGGCGTTATATGCGGCCTGCAGGTTAACCATGGGGATGTCTTGCCTAATCACATCATCTATTGGCGTTCCCGTGTTTTTCATGGCTGCCAGAATAAGCTCGGCACTTGCGCTTGGGAACGCCTGGCGCAAAAGCGCAAATGACCCCGCTGCAAGCGGTGCAGCCGCAGAGGTCCCCGAGGAGACCATGTAGCCTAGGGTGCCAGCTGAAACAGCATAGTCAGGTGCTAAAAGCTCAATTTTCTTACTCATGGTTACGTACCAAGAAACCTCATTGAGCTGGTTTACTGATCCGACTGCCACAACTTCCTTGAGGCAGCTTGGGAATATTGAGGTTGCGATGTCCAAGGTTGGGGTATTACCCGCCGAAGCGAAGGTCAGGATTCCCTTGGAGCGTAGTTGCGAGAAGATGTCTGCAAGTTCAACTAGCCCCGGGCTGGAATCACACTGCAGCCAGCTTCTTGGCATGTCTTCGAAGAGTCCTCCGAAGGAGAGTGAGAGGGCTACGGTCTTGTTGGTGACCGCATTGTCCAGGACGTATTGAGCTGCAGCGGTTATTGCATCGAGACTTAGATCGACATTGGCCATCACAATTTTTGAATCAGGAGCAACTCCGCCTGGAGCTGAGGCGTTTGGAACACCTGCCACGATCCCAGCGACCATGTTCCCATGGAATTCTTCAGGCAGTGGAAAACCATTGACGATTCGCTGCGAAGCAGCCGAGACTCCAGTTTGGCGCTTGGTGCCATTTGGGCAGAGTGAACTAGTGCTTGCCTCAAAATAGCAAAAGCCGTCGATTACTTGATCGCGAAAATATTCGTGGTTCAAATTCAAACCCTGATCGATAAAAGCGACTGAGGTGTCGGCACCGGTGAACCCTTGATTCCACAGGGTCTGAGCGCTAATTGCAGTGTATGCGGCTTCTGCAACAGCCGCTTGAGCTGGAGCAACAAAGCCAGAGCCGGTGAGGACAAGTGCTATCAGCCCAGCCGTGACTTTTGCAAACATGCCAATCCCCTTAGTTATAAACGCGCCAGTTAGTGTATCCACACAACCTGATAAATTCGTGATTTTGAGTCTAGGCTTAAGCCCATGACTCAGGGGCATTTTGAAGTAACCAAGGCCGTTATCCCAGTAGCAGGTTTGGGGACGCGGTTTTTGCCTGCAACAAAGGCAATGCCCAAAGAAATGCTTCCGATTGTTGATAAACCAGTCATTCAATATGTAGTCGAAGAGGCGGTTTCCTCTGGGCTTTCCGACATCTTGATGATTACCGGTCGCAATAAAAACACCCTGGAGAATCACTTCGATAGGGTGGCTGAACTTGAGCAAGTTTTGGCCAGTAAGGGCGATGAAAAGAAGTTATTCTCGGTCCAGGAGAGCTCACAGCTGGCAGATATCCACTACACCCGCCAGGGAGACCCAAGGGGCCTAGGTCACGCCGTTATGAGGGCGCAGAGCCACGTGGGTGAGCACAGTTTCGCTGTGCTACTCGGTGACGACGTGATAGATACGAGAGATCCGATTCTTCCTAGGATGCTCGAAGTCCACAGGGAGACCGGCGACAATGTGATCGCCCTAATGGTTGTTCCCAAAGATCAAATCTATCTCTACGGTTGCGCGAGTGTCGATGCCACAAGCGATAAAGATGTTGTGATTGTCAACGGTTTGGTTGAAAAACCAAAGACAGAAGATGCGCCTTCCAACCTCGCGGTAATCGGGAGATACGTTTTACGCAATGAAATGTTTGAAATCTTAAAAAACACCAAGCCTGGACGCGGTGGCGAGATTCAGCTCACCGATGCCCTGGAATACGCGGTTGAGCATCCTGCGGTTGCCGGTGGGGTTCGAGGTGTTGTCTTCGAAGGTCGACGCTATGACACCGGAGACAAGCTTGATTTCATCAAAGCCACACTTCGGATTGCAATTGACCGAGAAGATATCGGCAGCGATCTAAGGGCATTTATTAAGGACTTCTCTAAAGAGATTTAGTTCGCTTACATTTCTCCGAGCAATAAAGCACCTGGTCCCAGTTCTTAGCCCAGGATTTGCGCCAAACCATTTCCCTGCCACAACGCTGGCAAGGCTTTTTGGGCAGGTCTTGTTTTTTTACCCCTCGGATTATTCGGCCCCTGGCTCGGTTACCTTGAGCGTGGACTTTGGTGAATCCATCATTTCAATCCAGGTGTTACCAACTGCAAGTTTCACGGACTCTCCGGATTCGAGCTTCAGAAGGATTGGAGCATCGCTAGCACCCTTGCTCCAGGTTGCCTTTATGTAGTAACCATCGGAGAAGATGTGTGCAACGCCTGAGTTATCAACCAATTTTGCTTTGGGTATGGCACCGTACTTTGGATCCACAAAACTCAGATCATGGACAACTTCCATAACAACGACATTCTTGGAAATGATTCTTGAACCATCGGTTTGGACATGCTCTTTGCCATCCATGGTTCTGAGCCACGCTGGCTCGTCGGCCTCGGACCAGGCGAAGGCTGCCTCTCCTAGGTCCCAGGTTGAGCGCAGCGATGGGTATTTCACTTCTAGTGCTTCAACCGGGACACCGAGGGCAACGGCACTTGGCACCGCTGCGAATTCAAAAGATGGTGCCGGTGCAGGCTGCTCGGTGTAATTAATCTGCAACTGCGCTGCGCGGAAGTATAGGTTCCAAGGAGCAACCCTAGACTCCTCGCGGAAGTAGGTATCGTTACCCTGCTCGGTGTCTTCATCACTCATGACCAAGCCAGTTGCTTTAGCAGCGGACTTAAACGGTACCTGGCCTCCGGAGTAAACAAAGACTCCGTTATATGGATCAACAATTGCCGCATCAACAGGACGAACCGATCGCACAGGGCCAATCGCCTCGGGAACTCTGGATTGCCAAACTGCCAAGAGCCTTGTTAGGCCAGCTTCGACTCGAGTGACATAAACCACGTCTGCATCATTGAGTGCGACCTGAGGCCTGCCGTTATAGGTGTTATCGATTTTTGCTGAAATCGCAGGTAGCTCCAAAGAAGGATTGGTTCCCTCGAGATACTCAACACCAGTCAGTGGTGCAGCAAGATAAACCGGTTCTGGTTCTGGCTCAACAGTTTGGGTTGAAGTCGGAGTTTGGGTTACCTCCGGTGCTGACGTTTCTGCAGCAGAGCAACCTGCAAGAGAAAGGGAGGCGATAAGGGCTAACAGGGAGAGCTTAGAAGCGGTTTGCATTTGAGCAGTCTAGGAGCCTAAAACCGCTCTTGGGTGGCGCAACATGGCATTAATTCACCACTTAGTTGTAGAAACAACGTTCGCTGTTTGGCAAATATTCAAATTTCAAACCTTTGATTAAGGTGTGATCGGGAAGCCCTACAGAAGCTATGTGGCAATCGGAGATTCGCTCTCCGAAGGACTTGGAGACTTCACTTTTCATTTAAATCGCAATCACAATGGCTGGACAGACCGGCTGGCGGGAATCCTTGCTCGAGAAGCTAGTGATTCTGGCTATCAATTTGAATATGCCAATCTCGCACTCCGCGGATCCAAGCTTTCAAAAATTATGGACTTGCAACTAAAGGCAGCACTTCGGCTCCAGCCGGATTTAGTGACTGTGATGGCTGGCTCCAACGATCTGATGTCAAAACCTGAGGCATTGCCCGGACTGCGCGAAATTTACAAAGACGGAATCCACCAGTTGCTAGCAGCCGGTTGTGACGTCGTGGTTGCAAACACCATCAACCCTTGCCACCTAAATCTATTCAAACCGCTGCGCTATCGGGCCGAGCGATTCAGCGAAATGATTGAAGATGTAGCGAGGGAGTTTGACCTACCAGTGCTGGATATTTATTCGATTCCAGAGTTCTCAGATTTGGCATTTTGGGCAAAGGACATGGTTCACTTTTCTGGCCACGGCCACATCGAGGTGGCAAACAAAGCTGCTGAGTTGCTTGATCTCAAATATCGTTACCCAAGAGCAGCGACCGCTGAATTAGGTGAAATTTCTCGATCTGTCATTGAAACCATCAGCTGGATTGGCCGGGACGTGATTCCTTTTTTCGACAGAAGAATCCGTGGTGTGACATCCGGGGATGGGCTATCGCCCAAGCACTCGAAACTTAGTCCTTTTGTTCCTCAGGAGCTGCACCCGAACTGGCAGCTGATTCGCTCTTAGTTCTTTTCTTGCGATGAATTCGCTCGCGAATTAACTCAAAGGGCAAAATCAGTGAGGTGACCACAATTATCAAAATCACTGTGGTTTCGAGATGCTCCTTGATTAGTGGCACCTGCCCCAGGAAGTATCCACCAAAAACAAAAACACCAACCCAGATTGTCGCGCCCCAGAAATTGAGCTTTGTGAATCTCTTGGTTTCCATCTCGCTCATGCCGGCGAGCATTGGAATCAGTGCTCTCAGAATTGGGATGAATCTCGCCAGAAGGATGGCCCTGGTGCCATAGTGATCAAAAAATGCATGAGTGCGATCCAGCACTTTTTGATTAATGATGAAGTTTCGATTGCGCTCAAACAGCGGTGGCCCTATTCGGTGGCCAACCCAATACCCGGTTTGCGTCCCAATAAATGCTGCTAGCCAAATCAAAATAATTCCAAGCCAGTCCGGCAACCAGCCCTCTGAGGTGGCAAGCGTTAGCCCGGTGAGGAACAGAAGCGAGTCGCCCGGCAAAAATGAAGTGAAAATAAAAGCGGTTTCAAAAAAGATAATGAACGTGACAGCAATCGCAGCCCAGTCGCCGAAGTTATTGATGATCTCTTGGGCGTCAAGCCAATTCAATTTGCTCCGCTCTCAAGGCGCGGTTTTCGGCCATGGCATCTTCGTAATACTGCAAGAGTTTAGCGTTGTTTGCAAACCAAGATTTGCCCTCAACTCTTCTCACAGCAGCTTCTGAGACTTGCCTGTAAAGACCCGCATCCCTCAAGAGTGCAGCGACTAACTTTCTGTAACCTCCAACGCCATCTGGTATTGCCAATAAGCCATCAACACCGTGCTCAATCAAGTGTTTTGGGCCACCAGAGTTCGGAGCAACCACAGCCAATCCAGTGGCTTGCGCCTCCTGAATTGTTTGACCAAAAGTCTCCTCGGTTCCAAAGTGAGTAAAAATATCCATCGCCCCATAGGCATAAGCCAGCTCAAGGCCAGAGAGCGCTCCTAAGAACCTCACCCGATTGCCAAATAGTGCTTCGAGTTTTGGGCGCTCTGGGCCATCGCCAACAACCACAAACTTTGTATTTGGAAGATCTAGCAACTCTTGCATCCGATGCACTTGCTTCTCTGCAGCAAGGCGTCCAACAAACCCAATGACGGTTTCGCCCTCTGGTGCCAATTGCGCTCGAAGTCTCAGCGAATCAGGGTGATTTCTGTTCTGTGGATTGAATAAATCAAGGTCTACACCTCTGCCCCAAACGGCAACCCTTCCGCCACCGATGCTTTCAAGGTAATTGGCGGATTCTTTTGTTGGAGCAAGATTCAAAGTCGCATCCAGGTGGATATTTGCAACGAGTCTTTCCATGACCGGTCTGGCAAAAGCTAGGTTATAGCGCTCAAGATAGCCGGCGACATCGGTTTGATAAATCGCAACGGTTGGGGTGTTATTTCTTGCACCCCATGCAATTGCTTGAGCTCCAATCATGAATGGGGCTGCAACATGGATGACATCGGGATTAAAGTCCTCAAGCAACCTAGAAATTGATGGTCCGGGCATCGCCACTGGAAACTGAAACAGCGGAACCGACGCTGTGGTATGGACCTTGAAGCCAAGGTGCTTTTCACTCACGGACGTTGGAGAAATTACTATGGCTTCGATTTCCTGCTGTTTTAGAGTTTCCAAAACGCGGACAACCGAGTTCGTAACCCCGTTCACCTGAGGCAAAAACGACTCGGTAACTACTGCAACCCGTTGAATCACATTGCCAAATTAGGCTTTCGAACCGACGGTTAGATGAGATGAAACTAAACGTCAGCTAAACATCGGGTTATGCCTTGGCTTTGGCGTCAATCTCCGAGATTAGGTTCTGAATCAGTCCCTTGATTTCATCGCGAATCGGGCGCACAGCCTCCACTCCCTGGCCGGCAGGATCCTGCAATACCCAGTCCAGGTAAATCTTTCCTGGGTAGAAGGGGCACTTGTCGCCACAACCCATGGTGATCACGTAGTCAGATGCCAAAACTGCCTCATCGGTCAGCACCTTTGGTGTGTTGCCTGAGATGTCGATGCCCTCTTCAAGCATTGCCTCGACAACCGCTGGGTTCACGGTGTCGGCAGGTGCGGTGCCAGAAGACCTAACCTCGATGCGGTCGCCTGCAAAGTGGGAAAGGTATGCGGCAGCCATCTGGCTGCGACCTGCGTTGTGGACGCAGACGAACATCACGGAGGAGATTGGGTTGGTCATTTCTTTCACTTTCTAATTGGTTTGGTCAAAAACATAAAAACGAAGAGCGCTAGAAGCGCGCCGATAATTTGCATCACCACGAACATCCCTACCGACTCCCAGGCGATAGAACTTCCGGCGTCAGAGAATGCCCTACCGAAGGTGACCGCAGGGTTTGCAAATGAGGTTGAAGATGTGAAGAAGTAGCCGGCAACAATCCAGAGCGCCACAAGACTTGGGATCAAAGCCTCTTTGCTGATTCTGATTGCCATCAATATTAAAAACACTAGGCCAAAGCTCGCAATGATTTCCCCAAGGAAAATCCCGATCCCCGAGCGAATATTTGAGCTTGCCAAAATAGCCGATTGATCAAACATTAGGTTCGCAAGGATTGCCCCAAGGGCACCACCCAATAGCTGGAAAAAGAGGTAACCAATTGCTAAGCCCGCAGAGATCTTTTTCTGGATCCAAAAAACCAACGTGACAATGGGGTTGAAGTGAGCTCCGGATATTGGGCCAAGAATCGTGATCGCGACAACCAAAACACCGGCTGTGGCCAGAGCATTCATGATCAAATCACCAAATGCTGGAGCTGCAAGATTTGCGGCCATGTGGCTTGCGCCAATTACAACTGCGACGATTGCCGCGACTCCCAGGCTCTCAGCCAGAAATCTTTGGAATGAACTAGAGTTCAATTAGATTCCCATCTATCTCTTGCGATTTTTCACAAGCTTATAGACAAGTATCTATAAAGAAGGTTAACGGCAGATTGACAAAAATAGCCCTGCAACTCTTAGAGTGCGCTCCAAGTAGCGAGAGCGGCCCGCTTGCGCGCGAAAAAGCGGAGAATATCGCCGACTTGCTCAAGGCCGTTGCCGATCCAACCAGACTTCAAATTCTTGCTTTGATCGCAAGATCTGAGAACCAAGAGGCTTGCGCTTGCAATCTCACGGAACCAATTGGGGTTTCGCAACCCACCATTTCTCACCACCTAAAGAAAATGTCTGAGGTTGGCTTGGTTTCTCGCGAGCGCCGCGGTACTTGGGTTTGGTATTCACTAAACAAGGAACGTTGGGGTCAGATTTCGGATCTGTTTGCATGAGTGTGGTCCACACCTCTTTTGGTTTCAAAATCCCCGAATACGATTTCACCGTATTCAACGAGCGAGCGGTGCGAGGCGCCGCTGGTCTGCTTTTTGTTTTTGGACTAACTGGGATTTTTGTTGCCCTTGGATCGGGCGACTTCTCAGTCCTGCGGGGCTTCGGCGTAACCGTGATGTTTGAAATGTTTATCCGGTTGTTTTTTGGCCAACGAATTGCCCCGATTCTTGCGCTATCCGAGTTCTTGGTTCGAAAACAACGCCCTGAATGGGTGGATGCCAAACCAAAGCAAACCGCCTGGGGCATCGCCTTTGGGATGGTCTTGGTCGCCTGCTTCATGATGGGGTGGCTTGGCATTCGAAACGAAATAGTTTTGGCTTGGTGCGGAATCTGTTTGGCATTTTTGTTTGCCGAGGCGGCCTTTGGATTCTGCGCTGGTTGCTGGCTGCACCAAAGATTTTCAAAAACCCCACCAAGGCTTTGTTCGGGAGATACTTGTAGCTATAACCACAAGGAGCACAAATGAAGCAAGAGATCAAGATAGAAGGCATGACCTGTGGGCACTGCGCCATGAGTATCACAAATGAGATCGCAACAATCGAGGGCGTGCAGAGCGTGGTTGTTGACCACGAAAAAGGCAACGCAATCGTTGAATCAGACGGCGTAGCAAACGATGCGCTTTCGGCTGCAATTGAAGAAGCCGGCTACAAAGCCTTGGAGTTCATTCCCCTAAATGCCTAAAGACGAGCTGCTCGAACTAGACATCGAGGGCATGACTTGTACTGCATGCGCTCGGCGCGTGGAGAAAAACCTTAACAAGGTTGAGGGTGTCACTGCCTACGTTGACTTCGCAACCGAGAAAGCCCACCTGCAATTGGGCAAGGCAGTAGCGCTCGATATTTTGGAAAAAGCAGTGTCCGACGCCGGCTACAAAGTCGCCAAGGGCAAGTCCGAGTTGCAGAGCCTGAAGCCAAGACTCTGGGTCGGAGGCATCCTTTCGGTTCTAGCAATGATTTTTGGCATGATTCCCGCGGTCGGTTTTGAAGGCGTGGAGTATTTGCTTTGGGGATTGGTCACCCCGGTTTTCTTTTATGTGGCTTTCCCGTTCCACAGCGCAGCATTAAAAAACCTGCGCCACTTTGATTCCACCATGGACACCTTGGTGTCGCTTGGTTCGAGCATTGCCTACGGCTACAGCATCTATTTGGTGCTCACCGGATCGATGCACACCTACTTTGAAGTATCCGCGGTTGTTCCGACAGTTGTGCTACTTGGAAGGTTCATTGAGGTGCGCGCAAGACGCTCGGCAACCGATGCGGTTCGTGCACTTCTAAGCGCAATTCCAGAAACTGCCATCATCGAGCGCGATGCCGTCCGCCAAACCATCCCGAGCAGCCAGATCAAGGCTGGGGATATTGTCTTTGTTGCAGCCGGCGAGCGCATCCCTGCCGATGGCAAACTCCTTTCATCGCATGCCAGTTTGGACAACTCCACTCTCACCGGTGAGACACTGCCGGTTGAGCTTAAAGAGGGTGACTCGGTTTCGGCTGGAGCAACATCTTTAGGCGGACAGTTGGCTTTTGAGGCAACCGGATCCGCAGCAACCTCAAGATTGAGCAGGATCGCAGACCTGGTCCGAGAAGCAACAGCTCAGAAATCAAAGATTGCCTCGATCACCGATCGGATCTCAAAGGTCTTTGTCCCAAGTGTGATAGCCCTGAGCGCAATCACCTATTTGGTTTGGACTTTTGGTTTTGGTGATCAGGTTGCGGGATTTGAAGCGGCTGTAGCTGTTTTGGTGATTGCCTGTCCTTGTGCTCTGGGTATTGCAGTGCCTATGTCGCTTGTGGTTGCAACTTCAATCGGAGCCAAGCGTTCTGTTGTCATTCGCAATCCAGACTCGCTCTCCGATCTGGCCAAGATTCGCAGGGTTGTCTTTGACAAGACTGGAACCCTCACCGACGGCAAACTCCGGGTATTGAATTCTCGGGGACTGGGTGGCGTTGGTGCCGCAACAATGTTGGCCTATGCCTCGGCGGTTGAACGTGGCTCCAATCACCCAGTTGCACAAGCTATTTCGAAGATTTCGGATTTGAAGACCGCCGAAAACATTAGAGAGATTCCTGGGCAGGGGCTCCTTGGTGATGTTGATGGTCTGACGATTTCGGTTGAAAAGCCGATGTCATACGAGAATCAAGCCGAGCTAGATGAGGCGATGAAACTTGCCGGACCGAACACTTTGGTTGTTGTGGCCTGGGAGGGTTGGGCGCATGGGCTTATTGAACTTGGCGACCAACTAAAGCCAAGTGCAGCCCAAGCAATCAAAGCATTGAAGAACATGGGTATCAGCTCATCGATTCTCTCCGGAGACAATCCCGCCAGAGTAGAAGCAATTGCCAAGGAACTTGGGGCCACCGAATACCTTGGTGGCATCACACCCGAGGGCAAACTGCAAAAACTAAAGTCCCTGGATAACACCGCGATGGTTGGCGATGGCATCAACGATGTTGCAGCGCTTAGCGCAGCAACCGTTGGAATTGCAATGGGTTCTGGCGCTCATGCAGCACAAGCGGCGAGCGCGATCACGATTTTGGACGATGACCCTCTGGCAATTCCCTTCGCGCTCAAACTCTCCGCCAAAACCAGCAAAAATATCAAGCAAAATCTGGGCTGGGCGTTTGGTTATAACATCTTGCTGATTCCGGTTGCGGCCCTTGGATTACTCAATCCGATGCTGGCTGGTGTTGCAATGGCATTTTCTTCTGTGTCGGTTGTGGCAAACGCATTGCGCTTGAAGTGGCAAACTAGATAGGACACGAAGGAGTGGCAAGTGATTACCTCTGCCGATGAGAAGCGCATTCTCGATTTAGTTCCATCTCAACTTTTCATAAACGGACAATGGAAAGAGGCCTCAGACGGCAAGACATTTGATGTCTTTGACCCAGCCACCGGTCTTGTTCTCAAGACAATCTCAGATGCCTCCTATGAAGATGGCCAAGAAGCCATCTCAGCGGCCCACGACACTCAGAAGTCCTGGGCAGCAACAGCGCCTAGAGTGCGAGCCGAGCTGCTTCGCGCAGCTTTTGAAAGAGTCACGGAGCTCAGCGATGAGTTTGCAACCTTGATGTCCATGGAGATGGGTAAACCATTTGCCGAGGCTAAAGGTGAAGTTGCCTACGGAGCAGAATTCTTGCGTTGGTTCTCCGAGGAAGCGGTTCGCGTGAACGGCCGATACCAAACGGCTCCGGATGGCAAGAACCGATTGATGGTTCTCAAAAAGCCAGTGGGGCCAGCGCTTCTGATCACCCCTTGGAACTTCCCTCTTGCAATGGCAACTAGAAAGATTGGCCCAGCCATTGCTGCCGGTTGCACTTCAATCCTCAAGCCTGCCGCACTGACGCCGCTGACCTCGCTGCTTTTTGCAAAGGTTTTGCAGGAGGTTGGAGTTCCATCAGGTGTCGTGAATGTGATTCAAACCTCGAGAGTTTCAGAAGTCACCGGACCGATTATCAAAGATTCTCGCTTGCGCAAACTATCTTTCACGGGATCAACCCCAGTTGGAAAAATGTTGATCAAGGAATCCGCGGATCAAGTTCTAAGAACTTCGATGGAACTTGGTGGCAATGCACCGTTCCTGGTTTTTGAGGATGCAGATGTCGATAAGGCAGTCGAAGGCGCAATGCTTGCAAAGCTCAGAAACATGGGAGAGGCCTGCACCGCGGCCAACCGCTTCTTGGTTCACGAATCCGTTGCGGACGAATTTGCCCAAAAACTCAGCGCAAAATTTGCAGAACTAAAGGTTGCCAGAGGCGTTGCCGAGGGCACCAACATTGGTCCGGTCATCGATGAAAAGTCTCGCCAGGCTATTCATGCTTTAGTGACAGACGCAACCTCCAAGGGAGCAAAACTTTTGACCGGTGGCGTTATTCCAGAAGGCGAAGGATATTTCTATCCTCCAACCGTTCTGAAATCAGTGCCTGAAACTTGCAATATTCTCAAGAATGAAATCTTTGGGCCGGTTGCCCCCATCTGCACCTTCAAAACCGAGGATGAAGCGGTTGAAATGGCAAACAACACCGAATACGGCCTTGTTGCCTACGCCTTCACAAAAGACCTGAACCGCGGTCTCCGCCTTGCCGAAAGATTGGAGACTGGAATGTTTGGTCTAAACACCGGATTGGTCTCCAACCCCGCCGGCCCATTTGGTGGCGTGAAGCAATCCGGACTCGGAAGAGAAGGCTCGCTGGAGGGCATCGAGGAATACCTCGAAACCGTCTACGTTGGCATTTCTGACCCGATGGTCTAGAGATTCAAAAGCCATTCATTCCTGAGAACAATTCGTTTTTTAGTTCATTGGATAAACCAGGTTTAGGCTAATTCCGTGAAAAAGATTCTCTTCCTCCACGGCTGGACCAATAAGCGTCCTGTTGGCCACTGGGCAAGACTTACCGCGGCAGCACTCAGGTCCAGAGGTCACCAGGTTTGGTACCCGCAGTTCCCTTCTCCTGACTCTCCAAACCCAATTGAGTGGCAGGACTTGCTTCGGCAAGAGGCCAACATGATGGACGAGGTTGAGGGCGGGGAAAAGGTTGCAATCGCCCATTCGCTTGGAACAATCAATTGGCTGCTGGGTGCCAAGACGAACCTCTTTGATAAGCCATTCGACCGAGTTCTATTGGCAGCAATCCCCGACCCGATCATGACAACCCAGGCAGAAGGCATCGAAGGTGAAGCTCTCGATTTCTCCGACTCAAGCCTCTTGGCTCAGTCAAGAAAGTGGGCGAGAAACATATCTGCGGTTGCGAGCGATCAAGATCGCTGGCAACCAAATGGAATCGATTTTTATAAAAATCTCGAGCTTGAGACGACGATCGTTCCAGGAGCTGGGCACTTCTCCCTGGATGATGGCTGGGGAAAATGGTCTGGTCTAGAAACCTGGGTGGAGAGTGCTAACCCTCAAGACTTGAGGCTGCGCTAGCATCCGCGAGCGCCGCTTTGCGAACCTTGTGAATAAAGGAAAGCCAGACCAATAGCGCTGCGGCCACTAGCCCCATTGTCATGGTTGAAACCAAACCTGCCATTGGGTCTTTTAGGACCAGCAGAGTCAGCAGGGTTGGGCTCAGCGCAGAGACAATCTTTGAAAGCATCATGATGTAGCCCTGGCGCTGCCCGAAACTTTCGGAACCAAAGAACAGAAGTGGCAAAGAGCCTCGAATGAAGGGATTCAAACCAACCCCGATGCCATGCAAAACGACAAACGGCAGTACTGCCTGCACCCCAAAAACCAAGAGGAGAATCACGCCAATTGGATGGGCGGCGATTGACAGCGCAGCCACCCGCATCGGGGTCATTACCTTCCCCAAGGCGACCAACAAGATTCTGGCTAGAACCTGACTTGGGCCCAGAATTGTCGCCGCCAAAAGAGCAAGTGCCGAATCGGCACCCAGCTCGCCAAGCAGAAACGGCAAGGTGGTGTTGACCGAAGAGACAATGAATCCCTCAAGCGCAAACATCACAGCAAAGATCACAAGCAGTAAATCCATCCGGAAGCGATTCTTGATGATCTTTCGGATTGGCCCGGTGACAACCGGAACCTCTCTGGGCTCAACCCTTGGGATGGTGGCGTGAAGTGGCAGGGCAATCAGCAATTGTGCCGCGGCCCAAAACAGCACTGCCACACGCCAATCAAAAGTGTCACTCAACACTGCAGTGATGGGCCAGGCGATAGTTGAAGAGAACCCGGCAAAAACAGTGATGCCGGCAATTACTCGGTTGGATTTATCGCCGAAGAATGTAACGGCTGTGGCAAAGGCGGCATCATAGTTTCCCATTGACGCACCAACGCCAATCAGTCCCCAGGCCAGGAACAAAGTGACCGGATCCTGGGCAAAAGCCAAGAGTGCTAATCCAGCGGCAAAGAAAAGATTTCCAAAAGGCAGAACCCTTCTGCCGCCAAGCCGATCAATAGCCCGTCCAACTCGCGGTCCAACTAGGCCCGAAACTAAAAGTGAAATTGTGAAGGCCCAGAAAAAGGTTTGGGTTTCAATGCCCAAAGTCTCTGAAATCGGCACAGCCAAAATCGCCGGCAAATAGAACCCGGAGCCCCAGCCAATAATTTGTGCCAAACCCAGGCGGAGAGTCAGCCTTTGACCTGGATTCAATTTGGTATCGCCTGTCCTGAAAACTTCCTTCAGTTTAGGGCTCTGGATGGTCTAGCCTGAATCAATGCGCTCACCGCTGAGTTATTTCCAAGGCATCGCCCATCCGGAAGCTTTTCACGGCCAAGGCAAGACCAAAAACTTCTTTGAGGGTTGGTACATCAAGCTGGTTTCCAAAGATCAAAACCAGCGCTGGGCAGTGATCCCAGGAATTTTCCGAGGCCTCAAGGACAGCGAATTAGATGAGGCATTCATCCAGGTTTTGGATGGCAAAACCGGCCGCAGTTGGTATCACAAATTCCCCATCAAAGAATTCAAAGCATCAAGCGACAGCTTTGATGTGCGGATAGGCAAGAACCACTTTTCCAAAAATGAAATAGTGCTAGATCTGCCACAGCTCAAAGGCAAGGTAAGAATCACCTCGGAGTTAGATCCATGGCCAGTTAGTTTTGCTGGCCCTGGAATCATGGGTTGGTATGGGCTTGTGCCATTCATGGAGTGCTTCCACGGCATTGTTTCCTTTGGGCACGGCCTTGATGGAACCCTGAGCGTTGAAGGCAAAAAGGCAAGCTTCAAATCTGGTCGCGGATATATCGAAAAAGACTGGGGACGCAACTTCCCCGCAGGTTATATCTGGCTGCACTCAAATCATTTCGAATTAGATCCGGAGCTTTCATTAGTGGCGTCAGCGGCAATCATCCCCTGGCTGGGAAAGCCCTTCCGAGGCTTCATAATGGGCCTTAGGCACTCGGGAAAACTATTCAGCTGGACAACCTATAACGGCTCAAAAGAGCAGGAACTCGAAATAACAGATTCCGAGATTAAGTGGCGCGTTTCGGGAAAAAGCGGAACACTAGAGATTTGTGCTCAGAGGGTGCGCGGAGGATTACTCCATGCACCACTTAGAGGGCAAATGCACCAAAGAGTAGAGGAAACTCTCGATGCCAAGATCGAGATCACTCACACGCTCGATGGCAAGATTCTTCGTCAGGGAACCGCAACTTGCGGAGCGATGGAAGTCTTTGGGGATATCGAGAAATTGCTAAAGATCTAGGAGCAGCTTGAGTCTCAATCAAAAAACCGCGCTAATCACTGGCGCGAGCTCTGGCCTCGGCTTGGCTTCGGCAAGAGCACTCGCCGCTAAAGGCACAAACCTGATCATGGTTGCCCGGGGCGAGGAAAGACTAGAAAAAGCCGCCAAGGATATTGCGCAGAAATACCCCAGCATTACAGTCGATGCCAAAGTCCTAGACATCTCAAACCTGGACACCCTCAGGCAGTTCACCGATTCGATCACCCAGCCCATTGATGTTCTGATGAATAACGCAGGACTCATGGGTCCTGACTTCTCGCTTTCAATTGAAGGCATCGAGTCTCAGATGGCGACCAACCACATTGGTCATTTTTTGTTGACCGCACTGCTTTGGCCAAACCTCAACCGTGCTAGCGACGCCAGAGTGATCAGCCTGAGTTCGGTGGTGCATCGCAAAGGCAAGCTCAAGACTGCAGGCATCGATGAGATTCGTGGCTCAGACCCAAAGAAATATGATCGCTGGCAGCGCTATGCCGATTCAAAGTTGGCCTGCCTATTTTTCGCAAGAGAACTAGATATCCGAGCAAGACTCTCGGGCTCCAAGGTTAAATCAATCGCTGCCCACCCAGGTTGGGCACTCACAAATCTGCAGCAGGGCAACCCGACACCTTTTGACAGACTTGCTCAACCTTCCGAGGTGGGAGCCAGAGCCCAGATTCGAGCGGCAATCGAAGATGGCTTTAGCGGAGGCGAGTTCATTGGGCCAAAATTCGAACTTTGGGGCGAACCAAAGAACATAAAGGGAAGCGTTAGATCTAGAAATCTTGAAATCTCCCGCGCACTTTGGGCAACTAGCGAAGACCTAACCGGGATCAAGTTCCTTGCCTAGAGGTAGGCTTTCATTAGATTGCAAGGAGTAATCGTGCAGAAGATTTCACCGGAAACCATCGTGGGTTCTCGGATTACAAACCAAAGCCTCAGGCGCTGGTTGCACTCATTGCCGGGTGTCGACAAAGTGGGCCTTGAGCAAAGAGCGGCCTCCCTGGGGACCAGGTCAATTAAGACCACATCAAAAGCTTGGGCGCTTGACGCCGCAATCAAAATGATGGACCTCACCACCCTTGAAGGAATGGACACCCCGGAGCGGGTTAGAAGCCTTTGCCTAAAGGCAATTACGCCGGACCCAACCGATCTGAGCACACCTTCACCTGCTGCAATTTGTGTTTATGGAGATATGGTTCCGCATGCTAAAAAAGCTCTTGAAGGCACGAACATTTACGTTGCAGCAGTTGCAACAGCTTTCCCTTCCGGCCGAGCTTCTATGGCGGTAAAGCTTCTTGACACCAAAGATGCCGTGAAAAACGGTGCCGATGAAATTGACATGGTCATCGACCGAGGTGCCTTCCTCTCCGGAAACTACCTGGAGGTCTTTAAGCAGATTGTTGCAATCAAAGAAGCCTGTCTAAGAAAAGACGGTTCCTACGCCCACCTCAAAGTGATTTTAGAAACCGGCGAATTGCAGACTTACGACAACATCCGCAGAGCTAGCTACCTAGCCATGCTGGCAGGTGGCGATTTCATCAAGACCTCAACTGGCAAGGTTTCCGTGAACGCCACCATCCCGACAACGCTTCTAATGCTTCAGGCAGTTAGGGATTGGTTTGACGAGCACGGTGTCATGATCGGCGTGAAGCCAGCCGGTGGCATCCGAACCGCCAAGGACGCCATGAAGTATTTAGTTGTAGTAAAAGAAATCGCCGGAGAGGCTTGGCTCACCCCAGAGTATTTCCGATTTGGAGCTTCCAGCCTGCTAAACGATGTCTTGATGCAAAAGCAAAAAATGAAGACCGGAAACTACTCCGGTCCCGATTATGTGACCGTGGACTAGAGGTAGAAATGTTCGAATACGCACCCGCCCCAGAATCCAGGGCCATCGTAAATTTCCAAAAGTCTTATGGCCACTTCATCGGCGGTAAGTTCACTAAGCCTGCCAACACTTTCCAGACCATTTCTCCTGCAACAGAAGAGGTGCTTGCCGAGATCTCTGAAGGCTCAGCAAAGGATGTTGATCAGGCAGTGAAAGCTGCCCGTTCTGCCTACGAAAAAACCTGGTCGAAGATTTCCGGTTCCGAGCGCGGCAAGTATCTTTACAGAATCGCCCGAATCATTCAAGAGCGATCAAGAGAGCTTGCAGTTGCCGAAACTCTAAATAACGGCAAGCCGATCAAAGAAACCAGAGACGTTGACCTTCCCCTGGTTGCATCTTGGTTCTTCTATTACGCCGGCTGGGCCGACAAGCTTGACTACGCCGGTCTTGGACCTAACCCCAAGGCACACGGAGTGGCAGCCCAGATCATTCCCTGGAACTTCCCACTAATGATGTTGGCCTGGAAAATTGCTCCGGCGCTTGCCGCCGGAAACACAGTTGTGCTCAAGCCAGCCGAAACCACATCTCTAACAGCGCTACTTTTTGCCGAGATCTGCCAGCAGGCGGAGTTGCCAGAGGGCGTCGTAAACATTGTCACAGGTCACGGTGCAACTGGTGCCGCACTTGTTGGCCACCCAGATGTCAATAAGGTTGCCTTCACCGGCTCAACCGATGTTGGAAGGCTAATTGCCAAGCAGGTAGCCGGAACCAATAAGAAGGTCACCTTGGAACTTGGCGGCAAGGCCGCCAACATCGTCTTTGACGATGCTCCACTCGACCAGGCCATCGAAGGAATCATCAACGGTATTTTCTTCAACCAGGGTCATGTTTGCTGCGCGGGATCCCGGCTTTTGGTGCAAGAATCGATTCAAGATGAGCTACTCAAAAAGCTCAAAAAGCGCATGGAAACCCTGCGACTCGGGGATCCGCTGGACAAGAACACCGACATCGGTGCCATCAACTCAAAAGCTCAGCTCGACAAGATTTCAAAACTTGTGAAGCAGGGTCAAAAAGAAGGTGGTGAGGTTTGGGCTCCAAACTGCCCAATTCCAAAGAATGGTTTTTGGTATGCCCCAACGATCATCACTGGGGTTAGCCCAACCAATACGGTGGCCAGAGAAGAGATTTTTGGCCCAGTACTTTCTGTGATGACCTTTAGAACTCCGGCCGAGGCGGTTGCCAAAGCGAACAACACTCCATTTGGTTTGAGTGCGGGTATTTGGACTGAGAAGGGTTCGAGAATTCTCAAGCTTGCAGACCAACTAAATGCCGGAGTGATTTGGGCAAACACCTTTAATCAGTTCGATCCAACCAGCCCATTTGGTGGGTTCAAAGAATCCGGTTATGGCCGAGAGGGTGGCCGCCATGGCCTCCTGGCTTATTTGAAGGCAGGCAACTAATGCGTCTGGATGTTAGAAAAACCTACAAACTTTTTATCGGCGGCAAGTTCCCAAGAAGTGAATCTGGCCGAACCTACCGAGCACTTGACCACAAGGGCGAGTTCCTAGCCAACATTGCTCAAGGCTCGAGAAAAGATGCAAGAGACGCTGTAGTTGCAGCCAGATCAGCACAATCGGGCTGGGATTCTGCCACCGCCTATAACCGCGGCCAGGTGCTCTACAGAATTGCCGAGATGCTTGAGGGTCGCCGTGACCAGTTCGTCTCAGAGCTTCAGGCACTAACCGGCATCAGCGAGAAAAAGGCGAACCTAGAAGTTGATGCAGCTATTGACTCTTGGGTTTGGCATGCCGGCTGGTCGGACAAGATTGACTCGGTTGCCGGAAACATGAACCCAGTTGCCGGCCCATTTTTCAACATCTCCACCAACCAACCAACTGGTGTCGTTGCAGTTATTGCTCCACAGGATTCTGGTTTGGTTGGACTGGTCAATTCGATTGCGCCAGCGATAGTTTCCGGAAACACCGTTGTTGTTATTGCCTCGGAAAAGCTTGCTTTACCCGCGATTACTTTCACAGAAGTGCTGGCAACCAGTGACTTGCCAGGTGGAGTGGTGAATGTTCTAACCGGCTCTGAAAAGGAAATCGCACCTTGGTTGGCATCCCACCAAGACGTAAACGCAATTGACACCGAAGGTTCACAGAATGCTGTCGAACTAGAGCTCAAGGCTGCGGAGAACTTAAAGCGAGTTATTAGACCGGGAAGCTATTCCAGAAATGGATCCCAGGGAAGCTTGCAGCACATCTTGGATTTGATGGAAGTCAAGACCGTTTGGCACCCAAAGGGTCACTGAGAAACTGGTCTGCCTCCGGGCAGGGTCACCGCGATAGCACCTTGTTTCACAGCGGATTTGGCAGATTCCTCAAGGCTTTTGCCGAGTAGTAATTCTTTTAGAAAGCTTGCCGCGAAAGCGTCTCCAGCGCCGGTCGGATCAATGCTGTCGGCCAGTGGAGCATCGACACGAATGTTGAGGTCATCACCTGCAATTTGAGCGCCGTGCTCTCCGAGGGTAAGCCCGACTACTTTGAATCTTTGACTAAGAATCCCTGCGATATCCTCGGGCTTTTCCTCACCGGTGAGGACACGACCCTCCTCCCAGGAAGGTAGGAAAACGTCGACTCCAGCGAAAGCCTCCAAAAATGCCAGTGGCCCAAAATCCTTGATAAACCCCGCACTGCCGGGATCACAAACCACCAGACTATTCGACGCTTTTGCCCTTGCAATTAATTTTTGAACCTGACCCGGATCTGCATTGAGCAGGCTGTAACCGGAGATATACAGGGCACTGCCAAAAAGTGAATCCGGGATGCTTTCAAAATCTAGATTCTGATTAGCGCCACGATCTGTTAGAAAGCTGCGCTGATTCCCCTCAACCAAAACCACAATCTTTCCGGTTGGAAGAATCTCGTCCGTCTGCAAATGTGCTGTTATTCCATAGCTTGCTAAATCTGCGCTGTGCTTGTGAATATCCGCTGCCCCAACTCGACCCACAAAATCTACCGGGACCTTGGCTGCAGAGAGCCAGCATGCGAAATTTGCCCCAGATCCTCCTGGTGAAATGTGAATCTCGGATTGGGTATCAGTGTCGAATCTAATTTGAGTTTTTGGGGTCACCAAGATGTCTTCAATGACATCGCCAACCACCAAAACCCTCATGCTTAGTCCTCCGAGATTGCCGACCAGGCAATCGCGATATCAGCAGCCAGAGAGACGTTGTTCTTGGCCAGATTCAGATTCACCTCGAGCGACTTTCCGCCAGATGCCTCAACGATGTATTGCAAGAGGAATGGTGTGACCGCCTTGCCTCGAACCCCGGCGGCATCTGCTGCGGCAAAAGCCTTAGCAACAATCAGATCGTGCTCAATCCTTTCCCACCCAAGATGCTCTGGTACTGGGTTAGCGACCACAATCCCGCCACCCTCGCCAATCAGATCCTGAGCAAACATCACCGCTGCAATCTCAGTCGCGGAGTCGACACTCCAGTCGATTGTGAATTCTGATTCACGAAGCCAGAACGCCGGGAATGTTTTGGTTTGGAACCCAAGGACCGGGACGCTTAGTGACTCGAGTCGCTCCAGGGTTGCTGAGATATCCAAAACGCTCTTTACTCCGGCACTAACAACTGTGATCGGGGTGTTGGCCAAGACACTTAGGTCCGCCGATTCATCAAAGGTTTCATTTGCACCTCGGTGAACACCGCCCAGTCCTCCGGTTGCAAAAACCCTGATTCCGGCAAGAGCTGCGAGGTGAGCAGTGGCAGCAACCGTGGTTGCTCCTGAAAGTTCCTTGGCCGCAAGAATCGGAAGGTCTCGCACCGAAGCCTTCGCAATATCCTGGTTTGCAATTAGGTCTAATCCTTTTGCATCAAGCCCGATGTTGGCCACACCATCAATAACCGCAATGGTTGCAGGCACGACGCCCTTATCGCGCAGAATTTGCTCAAATTCCAGGGCAGCTTGGGCGTTTTTTGGCCTTGGGAGACCGTGGGAAATGATGGTGGATTCAAGTGCAACCACAGGCTTTCCCTGATTGATTGCTTTTTGAACCTCAGGTTGGATTTTTAGTAATTCGCTCTTCACGCCACTAAGGCTAGTCCAGTCGATAGCCCATTCCGCGCACGGTGCTGATTGAATCATTGCCGAGTTTTTGCCTTAGATAGCGAATATAAACATCCACCACATTTGAACCTGGATCATGATCAAATCCCCAAACCCTTGAGAGGATCTGCTCTCTTGCAAGCACCTGTCCAGGATGTCTCAGGAAGAACTCCAGCATGGTGAATTCTCGGGCGGTTAGGTCGTGGCTTTTGCCGTCCACATGCACCCTTCTGGTGCGCAGGTCTAGCTCGATGTTCCCGTGGGTCAAGCTTGTCTCTTGGTTGGAGTCGGTTGGAATCTTGATGCGGCGACGAACTCTCGCCAGCAACTCCTCAAAGGAGAAGGGCTTTGACATGTAGTCATCAGCACCGCCCTCAAAGCTTGCAACCGTGTTGTCGACACTGTCCTTGGCCGTCAAAACAATCACCGGAACATCGTTGCCGGAACCGCGCAGCTGTTCTAGTACCTCAAAGCCATCGATTCCAGGAAGCCCAATATCCAAAATCACCAGGTCGAATTGTGCTGCCTGCAAAAGCCGCAGTGCCTCTTCACCGGACTCAACGTGGGTGAGGCTATAGCCATGGGCTTGGAGCCCTTTGACAATAAATGATGCAATACGCACAGCATCTTCAACTACCAAAATATTTGTCAATTTGACCTCGGCAACTGCAGCGTGAATTTTGCGCCACCCAAATCGGAATCAGAGATCAACAGTTCTCCGCCGTGGCCCTTTGCAATTGCACTCACAACTGCCAACCCTAGCCCAGCTCCTCCGCTGTCGCTCTTTGGATTTGACCCCCGAACAAAACGTTCTTTGATTGTTTCTCTTTGGTCTTTTGGCACGCCAGGACCTGAATCGGAGACCGATATCGCCACATTATTGACGCTGGTCAGAATCTCAACTCGAATTAGGTCGCCCTCGTTTGTGAATCGGCAGGCATTTTCTGCAAGCTGCAAAACTGCTTGGGTAACGCGCTCACGATCAAGATTCCAACTTTGTTTTGGAATATCACTCAGCTCCCAATTCCTATCTCCGAGCTGGCTGGCCTTCACAAGTAGCTCATCGCCCAAATCAGAAAGCTTGACAGGTTTAGTTTGAATAAAGTCTGGCTGGGTAACTTTGGTGAGGGTCTGAAGATCTTTCACCAAACGAGACATTCTGGAGAGCTCATCCTTCACAATCTCCATTGAGGATTCTCGTTGAGTGGGGTCTGATTCAATCAATTCAAGGTGCCCAGAGATTACGGTAAGCGGGGTCCTGAGTTCGTGCCCGGCATCATCGACAAACTGCTTATTCGAAGCGACCGTCTCTTCGATTCGCCCCAGCATCAGATTGAACTCGTCAACCAGTTTGTTCAGCTCACTGCCGGCCTTGCTCTTTGAGATTCTTCTGGTGAGGTCATGAGCTCCTATCTCATGAGCGGTTGTCGTGATCTCATTGATAGGTCGTAGCGCTCTTCCTGCAACCAACCAACCCACCGCAGTTGCCGCAATCAGCGACAAGAAGACAATCAGTGCAAATCGATACAGCAAATCGGTGATTTCTTGGGATTGCCGATCGCTAAAAATGACCCCGACCAATGCCCCAGAATCACTCTCTCCGATGACCGGAACCACGATGAACCTGGCGTTCCCCACATCAGTTGAGAAGTTCCCAAATCCAGCTTTTGTCATTGAATTGGCTATCTCAAGAAACATCGGGTCTTGATCCAAGCGAACCGGTGGCGTGTCAGTGGTTCTTGCCAGAACCTGGCCATTGACAATCACGAACATGGTTTCATTCGGATCGGTTACCGTGCGCTGGATATAAAGTTCAAGGACCCCTCTGGCCGTTTCAAAAGGTGCATCGGTTTTTGGATCAATGGCCTTATTGGCCAAGACCTGCAACTCGGTTGCTTCGCGCTGCAAATGCCCATCGATACTTTGTTGTTGCTGCTGGGTGAGCATGAACCACGCGGTAAAGAGCGTGAGAACAAGGACCAGCAACACTGGCACAAGCACCCATGCCAAAAGCCTCACCCTGGTTGAGCGCAGCAGGGCCAGCCGCATCATTTGCTCACCTGATAGCTAAATGTTTCGTGGACAAGTTCGTTGTCCTCACCCAAGATTGGTAAGTCCTTGCTCAAATCAAAGACACCGTCGCCATCATCGAGATAGAGCGCAGCCTGAAGCTCTTGGCTCTGCAAAAGTGGGATGTCAAAAAATAGCGTCACCGGTTGGCTCTGAGGGGTAACAAAGGCTTCGCTGACCACAAAATTCTGAGAGTTATAGATCACTAAGAATGCATTTCCGCGCGAGACCTGAATCTCATGAATCTTGAGAGTGACCCCGTCACCAACCTGATCATCGATCTCAATCTCGGAATCAGGGTCCCTGGCGTATTCCTGAACCGCGGGTTCTGAAGGAGCCGTTGATTCAGTTATCGTTCCCGGTTCTAGATATATCGCCTCTAGGTTTTCAAAGTCCTTGGCTGGGGCATTGGTGCAGGCAGCTAATGTGAGCGAACCCGCAAGGATAAGCAAGAAGGTCTTAGCTACTCTTCTTGAAATTTTTGCCATGCCCTATTCTCTCCAAGCCGCGATGAGTTTGGGGTGAGTGGGAAATTAGAGTTTTCTCACGTTGGTCACTTTCTAAAGACAACACCTTGGATTGCGGTCACAATGGACCCATGACCACACAAAAGCCGGGAGTTGTAATCCTGGGCACCGGCAAACTATTGAGCTTGCAAAGAAAAACCGATTTTGTTCAAGTGCTTGCAATTGCCGGAGTGTTAATTCCCGTGCTGTTCTTTTTAGCAAACGGTGGTCTTGCAAAGGCGAACGATATTGCAAGTTGGCTAGATGTAGTGAACCGACTTACCGCTCTGATTGGCACTTCGCTGCTATTGGTTCACATGATCTTGATTGCAAGAGTCCCTTGGTTGGAAAGAATTCTGGGCTTGGACAAACTAACCCACGCACATAAAAAGCTCGGCAAGCCGATTCTTTACCTTTTTGTTGGCCATGCGGTTGCCGCGGTTCTGAGCTACTCGATCTCTGATCAAACCGACGTCGCTCAAACCTTTTT
Source organism: Aquiluna sp. (assembly GCA_021741585.1). Lineage (GTDB taxonomy): Bacteria > Actinomycetota > Actinomycetes > Actinomycetales > Microbacteriaceae > Aquiluna. The sequence continues at coordinate 762,471 of JAIOXN010000001.1, forward strand.
CCACCTGGTGATTGATTTCTCGGACCTGTTGTTTGCAACTCTTGGGCTCTTGCTAATGGTTGCCGTGGTTGTCTCTTCTATAAATGCCGCTAGGCGAAACTTGAGCTATGAGGCCTGGTATTTGATTCACCTGCTTTCATACCTCTCAATCTTTTTGGCCATCCCGCACCAATTCAGTCTTGGAACCGAGCTGTTGGCTCAGCCAATGTTGATGGGCTACTACATCGCTTTATACGTCTTCGTTGGTGCCAATATTCTCTGGTTTAGATTCCTAGTCCCGATAGTTGCGTCGGTAAGGCTTGGGCTAAAGGTGGTTTCTGTGAAACCCGAAGCCAACAAGACCACCTCGATTGAGATAGGTGGCAAAAACATTTACCGTCTTGGTGCAGAAGCCGGCCAGTTCTTTATGCTTCGTGTGTTGACCAGAAAGCAGTGGTGGCGACCACATCCATTTTCAATTAGCTCAGACCCGGTGAATTCAATTCGTTTCACTGTCGGAAATCGCGGGGATGACACCGCTTTGCTCCAAGAAATCAAGGTTGGAACCAGGGTCATTCTCGAGGGCCCATTCGGGGTTTTCAGTGAATCAAAGCGCACCAAACAACATGTGCTTCTGCTGGCTGCGGGAATTGGTGTCGCACCCATTAGAGCCCTGGCTGAGTCTCTTGCCGCAGAGCCGGGGGATGTCACGATTGTTTATCGAGTCACCGATCGTTCTGATGCTGCCCTCATCGAGGAGCTTGAGAGGATTTCCGAATCAAAGGGCCACGTTCTGCACGTCCTTGGCGGTCCAAGACCCGAGGGCGAAGGCTTCCTACCAAAGCAGCTCGAAGACGAGCCAGCAAAACCCGAATATGCGCGCTTTATCGAATTGGCACCATTTGTTGCCGAGTCCGATATCTATATCTGCGGCCCGACCTCTTGGTCACAAGCCGCTATGGCCAGTTTGAAAAAACTTCAAATCGAAAAAACTAGCATCCACTTAGAGGAGTTTGCCTGGTGAGAACATCAACATTTGCCTTGACGACTCTGGTTGCAGCCAGCTCGCTAACCCTGGCTTGGAGTTATGGTCAGCAGACTTCACAGAGTGAGCTTTTGATTCCAGAACTCATAACGGGGAATCCAAACCCAACGGTCACGGAAACATCGAGCGCCCAGCCACAGGAACCTGGAACGAGCACTAGCACCCAGGCTCCTGCCACTCCCGATCCTGGCGCAACCACTCAACCGACCACAGCTCAACCAACCCAGACTCAAACCGCAACCCAAGCCCCGGCGGCGACCCAGACCGCTACCGCCGCACCGGCACCTGTAACCAAGACCGTGACCTCTGATCCAATCGACTATAAATATGGCACGGTCCAGATTTCTATGACTAAGACTGACGGCTTAATAACCGCAATCAACATGGTGCAGGGCGATGCCACCAACGGTCGTGCCGAAGCATATGTCACTCTGATAAGTGCAACCATTCAAGTGCAGGGAACCAACTACGGAAATATCTCGGGAGCAACCTTCACCACAGATGCCTTCAAGAAGGCCGTGGATAACGTTCTAAAGAAGTTCTAAAGGGTGGCCAAGAGCGCCGCAAAACCAGCGCTCGAGGAGATGCTCAGATCTTCACTGATTGCAATGGCACAGGCATCAGCTGGGGAAACTCGCTCCCTGAAAAGGGCCAGGGCCTGATCCCCACCGCTAATCAATGCGGTTGCCCAGATATCGGCTAGAACCAAATCCTTGGCAACCACGGTTGCCTGCAAAAAACTTGAATCCTGCTTGCGCCAAATGTGTTCACCGCGTTCTGCCGAACCGCTGGTTGCAACCGCTCTAAAGTCGGTTTTTGCTAGGTCAAGAATCAGGTTTGAACCGGCAGATTCAGATGCAATCGGCGTGAGGTTCGAAAGCCCAACCCGAAACAGCAGTGGCGAGGTGAGGCCCTTGCTCAAGAAAATATCGCCACCAGCGTTGAGCGTGAAATTGCGCAAGCCATTGGCCTCTAGGTACCGCGCTGCATTTTGAGCAGCCCAGCTCTTCACCAGCCCGGATGGGTCATAAACACCGACGGGTGAGACCGGATCAAAAAATGAGTTAGTGCGCTCTTTCCAAACGGAAGCCTCATCGCGGATTGTCTTTTGCACTCCGCTTGCAGCATCCCAAGACAGAGCGCGTGAGTTAAGCCTCGAGATTTCAGAATCAGACTTATACAAACTGAATCTCAGATCTGCATCATCGAGAATCTCCATGGCGTTCTTGCAAATTGCTTCAAGCTCGGCAGTTGACCATTCGTCCTCTATTTGAAAAACAAATGTAGTCCCCATGCAATCTTGAGCAAATCGAAACACCTTTGGGCTACTTTCTAGTCGTCATCGTCGTCGTGGTCACGGTCATCGTCGTCGTGGTCACGGTCATCATCATCGTGGTCACGGTCATCATCATCGTGGTCACGGTCATCGTCGTCCTGGTCACGGTCATCGTCGTCATACCCAGATGAACCTGCAGGGGTTGGACTTGAAACATTTGCTGTTCCTGAGTTTGAAGACTGTCCTGCACTAGATCCGGCCTGGGACGTCGAGCTGGAAGTCGGCGTCGGGCCTGAAACATTAGCTGTTCCCGAGGCTGGAGTTTGTCCTGCACTAGATCCGACTTGCGCGGAAGAGCCCGCATCGGGAGTCGCACTAGAAACATTTCCAGCAGCAATTGGTGATAGCTCCAATGGAGGGGCTGCTGTGGTTGGAGTTGGAGTTGGGTTTGAAGTTGGAGACTGCACCCCGGATGCTGTCGCTGATGGCAAAGGAGTGGTTCCCGTTGCCACCGTTGGATTGGCACTAGCAAGAAGATTGATGTCCGCATTGGTTGTTGCCATGGCAGTTGGCAGGTTGGAACCAACCTGGTTGGAAGCTTCTGAACCTGTGGCAGTTGGATTGGAACCCACTGCGTTGGAGGCAACTTGGCCGCTGGCAAGGGATGTGACGTCAGTGGAATCAATCTGATTCGCAGCCGAATTGGCAGTATTTGATTGAGGGACAAAGAATGCTCCGGCACCAGGCATGGCAATTGTTAGCGCGGTTGCTACAGAACCGACCGCAATGACAGTTGAGCCAATCTTGGACGCAACGCTTGGCTTGCGGTTATCAAACTCATAAGTCTTCTTGGACATCTTGTGCTCCTTCTGATGTCCCTATCTAAACCTTTGACTATGAAGGTGTAGTTAGTTTGAAATTAGACTTTTCTCATTTTGCTGGTTCAGGATCCATCAATCTGCCAAGTGAAAGAATGAATCTGAAGCCCAAAAGCGTGAGCAATATACACATGGTCCCGCCAACAAAATATGGAGTCCTTAGGCTGACCGTGGCCAAGAGCCCACCGAAAAGAGCACCTAGTGGCATCATGCCCCAAACCAAAGTTCTCCTGGTTCCATGGATCCTGCCAAATAATTCATTGGGGATGATCTGGTGATAAGTGGACATCAAAAGAATGTTCCAGACCGAAATACTTGCACTCCCCAAAAGCATGAATGCGTATAGCCAATAAACGTTCGGAACAAAGCCATCCGCGAGTGTAAATGCGCTGGATGCTAATAAGCCAATCGCCATAGCCCTTGGTCTACCAAGCAGCTTTGAGATTCGAGGAGCCAGAAGTGAACCCAGGATTGAGCCAAACGCCGCCGAGGTGAAGACAACACCGAAGACGGCGACCGGCACTTTGAGTTCCTGGGTCAAAAACAACACAAGTGTCGAACCGGTTGACGCAAAAAAGAATCCAACGGTTGCGGTGAAAACCACAAGTCTTAGAAGAATCTTGTCGTCCCAAAGGTACTTAATACCAAATCGCAGATCCTCCAAAAAGCTGGTCTGGGCGATTTGCTCCTTGGTCTTCATGACCGCCATGGCATGCGCGTATTTCACCGGAACCAACAAAATCAAAACCAAAGCCAAGCCAATGCCTAGCGTGGCAGAGATAAATGGGAGCGCAATGGCACTTGCATAAAGCAAGCCTGAAAGCGGAGCACCAATAAATTCACCGACCGTGACCGCTCCGATTTCCATTCGGGCATTGCCACGCTCCAACTGTTCTTTCTTTAGAACAAGAGGGAGAAGCGATTGAGATGCGGTGTCATAGGCAACCTCTGCGATTCCAATCGCAAAAGCCAGGGCGTAAAGAATTGGAATGTTAATAACTTCAAATACAACGGTGAGGGCCAAAATCGCACCCATCACCAATCGAACGGCATTTGCCATTGCGATTGCCACCCTGCGATCCATCCGGTCAATCAATCCGCCAATAGGAATCGCAAACAGCAACCAAGGCAACATCACCAAGGCAGCCAAAAGTGAAACCAGAACTGGGTCCTGGGTCAGAGTCGCTGCCAGCAATGGGGCTGCGGTCTTCAAAAGACCGTCAGCGATATTGCTTGCTAACGACGCACTCCAGATCTTGTTGAATGTGGATCCAAGCGGTTGATTCTTACTCAATCTTCAAGCCTTAGAAGGACCTTGTAACTGTTTGGCTCCATTTCAATCTCTTGACCATCAGAGAGTGAAATGGGCTCAAAAACATCTTGGCCCGTGAACCAGTCGATATAGTCTCCGGCAAGATCGCCAAGTTCCAGGGTTGTAGTTTCTGGCTTTGGAGAAATGTTTACCAACACCACAACGGTGTTTGCTGGCAGTTGCTCAGTAGCGGCGACCGACCTTGAAAATGCGATTACCTTGCTGCGGTCAAAGTTCAGGGGAACCAACTCGCCACCAGCTCCGGCGCTCCAAAGTGCGGAATTGTTTTTTCGCAATGAAACCAACTGGGCGTAGAACTGCTCCCACTCGGATGAGCCCCAGGTTTCCTTGGCTCCCCAATCAAGCGAATCCTTTTCAAAGAACTCGAGTCTTCTATTCAACCCGATCTCGTTGCCGCCGTAAATCAATGGCATACCGGGGACAGTAAAGGAGAGCAATGCCATGCCCTTGACGTTATCTCCCATGCGTTCAAAGACCGTCCCAGCCCAAGAATTCTCATCGTGGTTATCAATGAAAACCATTTGGTATTTGCCGTCTTTGTATTCATAACCACTTGATTTGAGTAGCAGCCTGAACTTGCTGGCATCGGCCTTATTGGAGCCAAGCTGGTTGAAAAGGCCCATCAATCCCCAGGCGTAGTTGGTGTCAAAGGCCGAATCCAGAAGCGCAAGATTTCCGCCATCTTCAGCGAGCATAAATACCGGCTTCGATTCATCGAGCGCAACTCTTGCCGCCTCCCAGAAATCAACCGGAACGCTGTGAGCAACATCTGCGCGGAAGCCATCAACATCAAACTCATCAACCCAGTACTTCATCGCGTTGATCATCTCGGCGCGCATTTCTTGATTGTCGTAGTTCAGATCTGCAACATCAGTCCAGTCGGTTCCCATCGGAATAGCAATGTCTCCACGTGCATCTTTGGTATACCAATCTGGGTGCTCTGAGATCCATGGGTTATCCCACCCGGTGTGATTGGCCACCCAGTCCAAAATTACTTTGAACCCTAGTTTGTGAGCCTCTTCCACCAAGGATCTGAAATCCTCGTCAGTTCCAAATTCCGGGTTGACCCGGTAGTAATTTGCCACCGCATACGGACTTCCCAAACTGCCTTTTCGGTTTGCTTCTGAGATCGGATGAATCGGCATCAACCACAGGATGTCTGCCCCAAGTTCTTTGATTCTTGGAAGGTGCTCTTGGAATGCAGCGAAGGTGCCCTCTTGCGTGAACTGCCTGGTGTTCACCTCGTAGATGACCGCGTTAGATAGCGGGTTCTCCGGCTTCAGAACCTCATCATTTGAGGAACAGCCGGCAATAGAAAACAGCAGGCCAAAGGACAGAATTGCTGCGATGAGTTTGCGCAAGGAATCTCCTATAAGTCGGTTGATTCTATTTGGAATATGCGCCTACGGGGAAGTAGGGACTCATGCAAAGAGCGATGCTTTCAAGAATGACTCCTCGGCTTTTGAGTATCGTGGAGCATAAAGCTAAATCAAAGAGGTAAAACTGAAGCGACCATGGCTCACCACCCAAAAGGGTCAGAAGACCAGCATGCTGCTTGGCTGGTTGCTGAGCGCATTGATATTGCTTCCATTGGCGCTTCAGTTTCAGCTTGAGGTTTCCCGCAGGGATTTTCCCGCTCTCAACACCTCTGATGTTGAGTATTGCGAAATCAGCTCCTGCGGAATCATCGAACCATTTGGTTTGGAAATCAAAAGCCTTGAGATCGTGGATTTGGAGTTCAACGCCGAACTTCACTTCGAATTTGTGAATCATAAGCGTCTCTCTGGAACCAGAGAAGTTTGGCTCAGAGTTCGCAAAGCTGACGGCACTTTGTTGGAAATGGCAAAGGGGCCAATCTATTTGGACGACAAGAGCGCAACCTTGGTCTTCAGCTTCACCGGAACCAAAGAAGAACTTGAGGACTCCAGCATTTATCTGGGCTTCTAACCCCGTGACCAAATCGTTATACATTCAGGAAATTCACAGCTTTCAACTTGGTTGAGCTTCCTGTGAGTCGTGCAACGTTGCCGATTCGAGGAGAAGATTTCGTCGAATCCCGCTTCTGACTTACCCAAATCAGAATCATTGAAAGGATTCAAGTGTCGAATTTGTCACCATTTCTAGATAATGGGCAGTACACGATTATCTACAACATGCTCTCCATGGGCATTGCAGCAATGCTTTTCACCTCCATCTTCCTGTTTGTCGGCCGCGAGCGCGTATTGCCTCGTTACCGCATGGCAGTGATGGTCTCCGCGACAGTAACTTCGATTGCCGCTTACCACTACTTCAGAATGTTTGATGACTTCAAGCACGCATTCGGCCCCGAGGGCATGGGTGTTGTCGCCTACAACGTTGGCTACCGCTACGTTGACTGGTTCCTAACAGTTCCACTGCTATTGGTTGAGACCGTTGCCGTTCTTGCTCTTGCACGTGCAGTTCAGTCCAAGATGCTAATGAAGCTTGTTCCTGCTGCTGCATTGATGATTGGTCTTGGTTACCCAGGAGATGCTCGTTTGGACATCTGGGGCATTGAGCCAAGCGTCTGGGGACTACTGTCTACCATCCCATTCCTATACATCCTTTACGTATTGTTCGTAGAGCTAGGAAAGAGCTTGGAGCGCCAGTCGGCACCGGTTAAGAAGAAGATTTCTCAGTTGCGCCTACTTCTTTTGGCAACCTGGGGTGTCTACCCAATCTCGTTCATCTTCAACATGAACGCAACTGGCTTCGACCCAGCTGGCTTCGTGGCTCGCGAGACCGGCTACTCAATCGCCGACATCCTTGCCAAGTGTCTATTTGGCTTGGTCATCTTCTCGATTGCTCGCATCAAGAGCGCCGAGGACGACGTCGAATTCGCAAAGAGCGAGTTCAAGGACTAGTAAACCAAAAAGCGAAACCGCCGAGGGAAACCTCGGCGGTTTTTCTTATGCCTGTTGAATGATGTTTCTGAGGTGGATGCGCTTATAGAAGTCAAACCAAACGACGCTTAGATAACCAAGAATTACGATTTGGATCCAATCAAAGGCTCCCATTGGCCCCAGTTCAAAAGCTTTTGCCACGGGCTCAAGTTCGATCAACACAAATAAAGCTAACGCGGCTATCCCGATTACCCACTTGACGCTCTTGTTGGTTCGCTCTCGGATGGTTCGAATCATCCCAAGTGACCAAGAACGGTTCACCATAATCAAAAAGAAGTTAGCCACGATCATCAGAGCAAGCGTCATCGATCGAACCTCTGGTTCAGGTCTGCCCTGGCTAAGGAGCCAAAAATATTGTGCTGCCACAAAACCCAAAACCACGAGGCCCTGGACTAGCGCAAGTGAGAGCGTGCCTCGATTTAGCAGCTTTTGAGCAATCGGCCGTGGCTTGCGCTTCATGATGTTGGGCTCAGTTTGCTCGGCCTGGAAGATGATGGTGCAAGCAGGATCAATCACCATCTCCATAAATGCCACCATTGCAGGAAGCAGAATCAGGGGGAAATCTCCAGCCAATACCGGGATCAATGCCATGCCAATCAGCGGCATGTGAACCGCAATGACGTAAGCAACCGCCTTGCGAAGCGATTCATATATGCTCCTACCGCGTCTGACCCCGGCAACAATTGAACTGAAATCATCATCTGTGATGATGAGATGTGAAGCCTCCCGGGCAACATCCGTGCCACGCATTCCCATGGCGACAGAGATGTCAGCCTTCTTGAGAGCGGGGGCGTCATTGACCCCGTCTCCCGTCATGGCAACAACCTCGCCATTTGCCTTGAGGGCGGCAATGAGGCGGAGTTTGTGAGATGGAGTCATGCGAGCGCAAACCACAAGGTTCTTTACTCGAGCTGACAGCTCTTCGTCTGAGAGTTCGTCCAACTCTTGCCCGGTTAGATAATCTCCCTCGGGCAACCCAATCTCAGCGGCAATTGCATGTGCGGTCCCAATAAAGTCACCGGTTATCATCACAACCCGAATCCCTGCCTGGTGGCATTGTTCTACCGATGCAGAGACTCCGGGTCTGATTGGGTCTCTTAGCGAGACGAGTCCCAGGAATTCAAGCTTGAGCTCGGATTGTTGCTCAGGCAGTGGTTGAGATTTATCAACTACCGCTCCTGCCACTGCGATGACTCTTCGACCAGAGACTGCTGCGGCCGCAACGTCTTTCACAATCTCGGCAATCTCTGAGTGGCTAAGCCCCGAGAGTGCTGCAACGGCCTCAGGGGCCCCCTTGGTGGCGATCAGCTGCCGATCTCCGCCTTCCCAGACCATAGTCATTGCCATTAGTTCAGATGAGAGCGAGTACTCCCGCAGCAGCGTGCGCGCTTCAGGCTGAGTTTGAATTCCACGGAATGCGACATCAACTGGATCAAAGGAATCCACAGGGGTGGCAAGCTGGCCAAAATCCATGACCTTTTGGACCGCTTCAGAAGGTGAATCTGAACCAAGCACAAAAGTTTCAGATCCAACAATCACCGAATCGGCAGTCATCTTGTTCATGGTGAGGGTGCCGGTCTTATCAACACAAATGACCGTTGCCGAGCCGAGCGTCTCGATGACCGCAGATCTTCTGGTGAGGACTCGTTCCTTTGACATGCGCCAGGCACCTAAGGCAAAGAACAACGTGAGAATCACAGGAAGTTCCTCGGGGATCATCGCCATGGCCGTTGCAATGCCTGAGAGCATTGCCTCGAGCCATACGCCAGATCGCAAGACAATCAAAAGCACGACCAATATCGATGCAAAGACGGCTAGAGCTGCAATGACTTTGACGATCCCGTTTATTTCGGTCTCCAGCCCGGTTCGCTCGTGCTTGATCTCGGCAAGAGAGGTACCAATTTTGCCCAGCTCTGTTTTGGAGCCAACAGCAACCACGACTGCGGTTGCACGCCCGGTTACCGCCAAGCTTCCGGAAAAGAGATTCTCACCAGACTCCTTTGAGACAGCAAGCGATTCCCCGGTTAGAGCAGACTCGTCAACAGAAAAATTGGATGCGGATTCAATCTTGAGGTCGGCAGGGATTCTCTCACCCTCAGATACTCGAACCAGATCCCCGACAACCAAATCCCTTGCTTCGACCTTTGTCCAATTGCCTTCTCTGAGAACCATGGCGCTTGGTGCAGATATCTTTTGGAGGGACTTGAGGGCTTTCTCGGCCCTCTCCTCTTGATAGAGCGTGATCCCCACAACTCCCGAAATCATCACCAATAGCACTGCCGTGTCGAGCGGATCAGCCAAGATAATGCTCAGCACTCCAGCGGCTATCAACAACAAAAGCATTGGTTCTTTAAAGACTGCAAAGAACTTAAAAACAAATGACTTAGATTTTTGAGTCGGCAGTTCGTTGATGCCGTGGATTTGACGACTAGCCGCCACATCCTTGGCGTTTAGCCCCATTGATTTAACTGCACTCACTTAGCCAAGATACCGCAACGACACCTCAGTATTGGCGTAGATTCTAGGTATGCAAAAACACAATTTGGACCCAGCGACCTGGGAGCAATTTGTTGCATCCCGCAGAACCACACGAGACTTTCTGCCAACTCCGATTCCTCAAGAGCTGATCGATCAAATCCTCACCGATGCCATGACCGCACCATCCTGGTCCAACACTCGCCCATACCTGGTTGGAGTGGCATCAGGAGACAAGCTGCAGCGGATTTCAGAGGCTTTTTTAGCAAGATGGGAACAGGCAGCCAAGGCTCTCCTTAGCGGCTTCTGGGGCAAGCTCAAGCTTCTAATCACCAGATTTGGTCTCCCGAAAAGCGACTATAAAGTCAACCGCCGGTACCCGGCAGAACTGAAACCACGCAGCGCCAGAATTGGCGCTGAGCTTTATGGTCTTTTGGGGATCAAGCGAGATGACCACGAGGCTCGTCAGGCCCAGTGGGCAAAGAACTATAAGTTCTTTGGTGCCCCAACCTCGTTCTTTATATTTACCCACTCGGGACTAGGCGAATACTCGGTATCTGATGCCGGTTTGTTTATGCAAAACCTAATGCTCTCGGCTCATGCCAGGGGACTTGGAACCTGTGCCCAGGGAGCATCGGCGCTTTGGGCTGACCCGGTCAGGGCAGAATTCAAGGTTCCAAAGGGATATAAATTGCTTTGCGGCATTGCAATTGGCTACCCGTCAGATGATGTTGTGAATAGCTTTGAGGCCAATCGCTTGCCAATCGCAGAGATTGTTTTGGGAGGCAAGTAATTGATCGACCTAACCGATCGAGATTTCATTGAGAACCCGTACCCGGCCCTCAAAGAACTGCGTTCCTTTGGCAAGCCCGTTTGGCACCAGGATTTAGGGATCTTCCTCGCAGCTACCTATAAAGATGCGAATGCGGTTCTACGAAATCGCTCACTAGGAAGAATCTTCCAAGAGAAACAGCCCAATAATCAATGGGAAACCTTCAATTGGTTGCACTCGGATTCAATTTTGGATTCTGAGCCACCAAAGCACACCAGGCTTCGCTCGCTTGTGATGAAAGCCTTCAATCCCAAGAAAATTGAGGAAATGCGCCCAATCGTTGAGCGCATTTCCAATGAATTGCTTGCGGAAATTGAAGGCAAGCTAAATCAAGACGGCAGCTTTGACCTCATTGCTGATTTTGCCGAGCCTTTGCCGGTCAAGGTGATTGCGGCAATGCTCGGATTCCCGGATCAGGACGAGCACCTATTGCGCCCATGGTCCCAGGCAATCGTCAAGATGTACGAGGTAGCCCCGAGTCTTCAGGATCAGGAAGCCGCTCAGATTGCATCGGAGGAATTTGCAGCCTATGTTCATGGGCTAATGGTCTTGCGCAAAAAGAACCCAGGCACTGACCTGATTTCTGATTTGGCCGCGGTTGAAGAAGACGGTCAGAAACTCAACGCCCATGAGTTGATCGCAACCTGTGTTCTGCTTCTAAATGCTGGGCACGAGGCTAGCGTCAATGGATTTGGAAACGGGTTTGCTGCGGCGCTGAACATTGAATCGCAAATGGAGACTCTGCGGTCAAAACCCAGAGAAAGCGCGGCCACAGCCGTAGATGAATTCTTGAGGTTTGATTCGCCACTTCACCTATTTGAGAGAACTGCGACTTCTGATACCGAGATTGGTGGAGTTGAAATCAAGACCGGTCAGAAAATCGCCGCCCTGCTCGGAAGTGCAAATCGCGATGAGAGTATTTTTGATAATGCAGATGAGCTCGACTTAATGCGCGACCCAAATCCACACATCGGCTTTGGCGCGGGAATCCACTTTTGCATTGGTGCCCCATTGGCTCGCATGGAGATGACGACTTCCCTGCCATTGCTGATGGAGAGATTCCCGAACTTGAAGCTTGCCGAGGAACCAGTGCGAAGACCGACCTTCGTGCTCAGAGGTTATGAATCGGTGATGGTGACTTCCTAGCCTTGGGCTAGGACAATCACTTTGTCTTCTGCGGAGAGGCTGAAGCCCTTGGATTTCTCTGGATTTAGGTAGATACCAAACTGCTTGTCCGGATCCGATTCTTCAGACTTTAGGCGATAGCCGATGGCCGTTTCATTTCGCTTAGAGGCAGCCTCGACCAAAACGTGCATGTCGATTTCCTGGTCGAGCTTCACATACCAACCAGCAGGCTCCAGTGTGATCTCTGAACCCTCGGATGAGAATAGGTATCGGAACACCTCGGCAAGATTTGGGTTCTCGGATATCTGAGACATCATCAATCCGATTAGCTGATCGCTAACAATAAAGTCATCTGCCTCGGTTCGCTCGGCCAAGCGGCGGTTTTTGTCATCCAGCATCTCGGAGACAATGTTGAAGCTCTTGCCTTGGTCGCGTGCCATGTCTCTGAGCTGCAACAAAGTAATCAAGGTCAGCGCATCGGCTTCTTGGTCGCCAAGCTCCCTATTTGCCAAAACAATAATGTGGTCAAAGCTGGAAATATTCAGACTCTCAAGCAACTTCCTGGAGGTTGGGTCGCCCTCTAAATAGGTTGCCGACAAGTTGCCAGATTCTGCTGGTCCATCCGCTTTTTGCTTTGACACCACTGTGACCTTGGAGCCCTTGGCGACATACTGCCCGAGCTCGGAGATGATCACTGCCAAGTTGGAGTTTTGGCCAAGAATCAAAGTGCTGTCTGGCTTTGCAGCAACTGGCTTGGTTGCCGAGAGTGAAGATTTGTCGATTTGGTAGTCGGCGGCTCTCTTAATTTGGCTGTCGTCAGGTGCCAACAGAATTAGTTGATCTTCGCTCTTTATCTTGCTGGCTGGTTTTGGATTGAGTAGGACTTCACCATCTCTAAATATGCCCAATGCAATGGAATTGGAGAAACCGTGCTGAACCTGAAGATATGTTTTACCAACAAAGTCATCCGAGGAACTGAAGTAGATTTCATCTCCGGCGAAATCCAATAGGTCCAAAAAGATTTGGCTCAAGCCGGACTGCCTAGCGGTTTGAACCATGATTCTGGCCATCACGTCCGATGCCAAGATCCAGCGGACCTCGGATTCAGAAACAAGCTTCGCAGCTTCTAGATTCTCTGGATCCTGGATTTCTGCGACGATGTGGTAGTTGGATTCGGTTCGGGTTGGGTTATTAACCAAAGCCAAAGCCGTCTTGATGGTTGCCAAATCTGGATCTATTGCACTGTCACTAGCCAAGATAATGATTGATCTTGCGCCAAGGTGGTTAACAAGCTCTAGATCCTGAAGGTGCATTGGGTCACCGGTTCTAACCACGACTTTGGTTTTCCCCGTGCTGCCGACCTGTTCCCTTATCTCATCTTCCATTTCGACCTTGTCACGATCTGCAAGAATCACAATCGATGCCTTTTTCAGAGACAGATTGGCAATTGAGAGTTCGGAGACAAGGGAGAAGACTCTTGAATTCCAACCAAGGATCAGAGTGTGGTTCTCTTCTATGACCTTGGAGCGACCCTTTCTAAGCGAGTCGATTTTGCTGTCAAAAGCACCGGAAACGATTCCAATCAAACCTGCAACAAACACCAGGCCGCCGAAAGTGGTTATGAGCATCAGTGATCGATAGGCAAAGCCTTCGTCTCCAACTACGGTTCCTGGATCCAGAGCATGCATGAGAGAGAACCACATGACCTCAAGGAAGTTTTCACCCGGTGTTGGATACGCGGAGAAGATTAGTACCAGCAACGTCATTACAAAGACGAACACCAGGGTTATGGCTAATAGCAACCCAACAAGGGAACTGAGTCCCTTGCTCATTAGGTTGTCAAACCAGTAGCGAAACTTCTCCATTGAACTGCGCATTGCTCCCCTTGAATTCTCCAAGGGTCAGTTTATTGAACTAGCCCTTTGTTGAACCCAGGGTTAGGCCTGATACAAACTGCTTTCTCAACACGAAGAACACCAGCAGGGTTGGAATTGCCGCAATCATCGCACCAGCCGCCAAGAGGTTGTAGTCGGTGACAAATTCACCCTGCAACCTTCCAAGTGCCGAGGTGATTGGTCGCTTCGAGTCTGTAGACATCAGAACCAAAGCCCAGAAGAAGTCGTTGTAGATCCAGGTGGTCATCAATACACCAAGCGAAGCAAGTGGTGGCCTGAGAAGCGGCAGCATCACCCGGAAGTAGTGGGTAAACACTGAAGCTCCATCAACCTGAGCTGATTCTGAAATCTCTTTTGGAATGGTCTTCATATATGAACTGAGCACGAAGGTTGCAAAGCCCATCTGGAATGCCACGTGAATCAGAATCACACCAAGCGGGGAGTCGTAGAGGAATCTTCTATCCCCAACCAAGTCTCCGATAGCCAAGTACATCTTGAAAACTGGGATGAAAACCAACTGAGCAGGAAGCAAGTTTCCAGCCGTGAACAAAAGCAAAAGTGCCACGTTGAACTTAAAGGAATACCTGGTAACCACAAATGCCATCAGGGAACCAAGCAACAGAATCAAGAAAACCGCAGGAACCGTAATTGCGATTGTGTTCCAGAAATACTGCGGCAGCTCCATGCGCCTAATTGCTTCGAAGTAGTTATCAAAGTTCAGGGTGTTTGGGAAAGAGAAGATTCCGTTTGCTCGAACATCCTTATAAGGTCTCAGCGAAGAAAAAAGCGTCCAAGCGATTGGGAACAGCCAAACCAAAGCGAACAGACCAATAAAGATCGAGATGATGCGGTCTTTAACCTTTTGTGCATCCTTGCGCTTTTGAAGCTTTTTCTCTGAGATGATCTCGTATTTGTTTTCGGTTACAGAACTCACTTTGCGTCCTCCCTGAATTGCTGACGGAGGTAGGCGATGATCGGAACGATCGAGAGCAAGAACAAGATCACCGCATAAGCGGCACCCTTCATCGATGCTCCCTCGCCGGCGATGTTCTGGAACACCAGGACTCCAAGAATTGGCAAACCACCGGTGCCACCGTAAATGATGTAAATCATGTCGAAGGCCCTGAGCGATTCAATGATGGTGATCACGATCACAATGATGTTGACCGGTCCCATGGCAGGGAAAATGACCTGCAGGAATGTCTTCCACTCGGTAGCGCCGTCAATTGATGCCGCCTCGCGAAGGGTTGCATCAATTGCCTTTAGTCCTGCTAAATACAAAAGCATGATGTAGCCAATATGGCGCCAGGAGGCCATGATCAAAATCACCCAAAGGTTGTATCTGTCATCACCAAAGAATGAAATCGCTTCGGAGATCGGCAGGCCAAGTGCTCCGTTTATAAACCCATCTGGGCGCAACAGGAAGTTCCAGATGATTCCAATAACCGCCAGGGAAAGCACTACCGGTAGGTAGTAGGCAGTTTGATAAAACTTGTGGCCGCGAATCTCGCGGTCAATTTGATAGGCAAGCAAAATGCCTAGTGGGGTTGCTATAAACCCGAACCACAAAAGCCAAACAACGTTGACTCTGAGGGCATCCCAGAAAACCGGGGTGTTAAAGAAAATGTTCTCGTAGTTTGCAGTTCCTGCCCACTGGATGTCGGAGATGTGAATACCCGTCCAGTAAGTGAAAGACAAAAAGATGGTTGCTACTGCTGGAAACCAGACCAGTGCAACGTGCAGGAAGGTTGGGATTCCAATGAAGAATCCGAGGGTAGCTTTGTCTCTACCCGAAAAAGTGCGACGGCGACGAGCCGTCTTCTGGTTCGTCGCCGTCGTACTCATTGATTCAGTATTACCTTTTACTTCTCAGTTGCTATTTCGTATTTTCCTGCTTATAGAGCAGGAAGAGCGTCCCACTGGCTCTGAAGCGACTCAAGGATTGAGTCGGTTGAGCTTGGGTCCTTGAACCAGCTCTGAAGTGCTGGGCCAACTACTGGGCCAGCAAAGTCAGGGCGGGTGTCGCGGTCTAGGAACTGGGTGATGTACTTTGCCTCGCCCATAACAGCAAGCTGCTGCTGCTGGAATGCGTCGAAGGTTGAGGTGTCCTGGCCCTTGTTTGCAGAGGTCATTGGGATTCCGGTGTCAAGCATTGCCTGTACGCCCTCCATGTCACCTGCGAACTTGATTAGGTCCTTACCACCAGCTGGGTTAGAGCCGTTCTTTGCAACACAGAAACCATCGATAGGTGCATCGATTGTGTCGCGAGCGTGGTCTGGGTTGATCTCTGGGAATGGAACGATCCATAGGTCGTCGTAGTCTTCCTGGCTCTGCTCGAGGAAGTTTCCACCGAACCATGAACCATTCATGAAGAATCCAGCCTGCTTCTGCAGTAGCAACTGCATCGCGCCATCCCACTCAAGGTCTAGGACGTTGGTGTTCTGGTAAGGAAGCAGCATCTCCCAGTGACGGAAGACTTCCTTGACTCGGTCATCGGTCCACTTTTCGCGACCTGCAAGTAGGTCAACGTGGAACTGGTAGCCGTTGATGCGAGCGTTCAGGATGTCGAATGTTCCCATTGCTTCCCAGCCACCCTTGTCAGCTGCGGCTAGAGGTACTAGTCCCTGTGCCTTTAGCTCCTTGAGTGCTGCCATGAAGTCATCCCAGTTGTAGATGTCTTCTGGGCTCATGCCGATCTCAGCCATCATTGACTTACGGAAGTGAAGACCCCATGGGTACCAAGACTGAGGAACAAAGTACTGCTTGCCGTCTGAACCGGTTGAAGCAATCTTGTAGCTCTCGGAGTACTGGTCGCCGATTTCGTCCCAAACAGATGAGACGTCTTCTAGGAGACCCTGGTCTGCAAAGAACTGCATACGGAATCCGGCCATCCACTGGAAGCAGTCGTCCGGGGTTCCCTGTAGGTACTGGGAAAGGTTGTTCTGGAAAGCGTTTGATTCGGTTGCGTTGTAGGTAACTTCGTTACCAGTCTTCGCGGTGTAAGCATCAACCAAGCCCTTTAGCTGCTTGGTTGGAGACTCGTCTACTGTGCGAGCACCGAAGGAAACCGGTCCGGTCTCTCCTGGTGCACATCCAGCAAGCATTGTTGCTCCTGCGATACCTAGTCCACCAGCAGCCGCGCCCTTTAGCAAAAGGCGACGGTCAACTTCGTGACCTGCAATTTTGTTCATCATTGAAACCTCCTAGGAGTGGAATATTTCTTTCAGGATAGACCCGATAGAAAGCCAAACTAGCAGATTTTCATAACGAAATAGTCACAAACGAACAAGAACGAACAAGCCCGAACATTTCCAGCCAAAAATCAACCGGTTAAATACCTAGTTTTGGAGCATCTCTCTCACCATTGGAACCACCTTTGTGGCATACAACTCAATGGAGTGCATCAGCTTGGAATGCGGCATCGGACCGGTTGCATATTTCAAATCAAACCTTGTTGCACCAACGCTCTTGAGCGCATAGGCAATCTTGGTTGCGACTGTTTCTGGAGTTCCAACATAAAGCGAACCACCGTGCACCTCGTCTAAGAAATGGCTCTTGGTGGTTGGTCCCCAACCGCGCTCGCGACCGATTCGACCAAAGGACGCTTCGTAGTTTGGCCACAGTTCTTCAATCGCCTGCTCGTCAGAATCTGCCACGTGACCCGGTGAGTGAATCGAGACTGGCAATTGCTCCTTGCCGAATTTGGTCAGTGACTCTCTATATAGGTTTGTAAATGGTGCGAACCGAGCCGGATCTCCCCCAATAATGGCCAGTGCCATAGGTATACCTAGCCGGGCCGCACGGACAACTGATTCTGGCGATCCACCAACACCGACTCGAAGCGGGATAGCACCGCGCTCAGTCTTTGGATAAACCTCTTGATTTGTTAGTGGCGCCCTAACCGTTCCCGACCAAGTAACTGGCTTTTCCTTTAGTAGCTCAACCAAGAGCTCTAACTTCTCTTCAAACAAAGCGGCGTAGTCGGAGAGTTCATATCCAAACAGCGGGAAAGACTCAATAAAGGAACCGCGACCCGCAGTGATTGCAGCGCGGCCGTTTGAAAGGGCATCGATCGTTGCAAATGCCTGGTAAACCCGAACCGGATCCTCAGAAGAAAGAACTGTTACACCCGTTCCAAGCTGAATGTTCTTGGTTACGGTTGCGATACCTGCAAGCACTGTGTCAGGAGAAGTAACCGCAAAATCATCACGATGGTGCTCGCCGATATTAAAAGCGTCCAAACCGAGTTCGTCTGCCAACACTGCCTGGGCAACGACATCCCTAAGCACTTGGCCTGCTGAAACCGGATTTCCTTGGTCATCCAATGTCATGTCGCCGAAGGTGTCTAAACCAAACTTGTAATCTGTCATGGATTTAGTCTAGGGGGTCTAGACATAAATTGTCTAGTTAGCTGCCGCCAACTGCCCACAAGCCCCATCAATCTCTTTGCCGCGGGTATCGCGAAGATTAGTTGGGATGCCTGCTGCTTCCAGGGCATCAACGAACTTCCAGGTTTGTTCCTTAGTTGATGCCGTCCAGACCGAACCCGGTGTTGGGTTCAATGGAATTGGGTTCACGTGTACCCAACCTCGACCGCGGTCATGAAGCTTTTTGGCTAGCAGCTCTGCTCGCCAAACGTGGTCGTTCATGTCTTTGATAAGTGCGTATTCGATTGAGACTCTTCTTCCGGTCTTCTCGTAATACTCGAAGGCGGCATCTAATGCCTCATCGACTTTCCACTTGTCATTCACAGGAATCAGATCGTCTCGAAGCTCGTCGTCTGGAGCGTGAAGTGAGAGTGCGAAGGTTAGTGGAAGATCCTCCTCGGCAAGCTTCTTGATTCCAGGAACCAAACCAACGGTTGAAACCGTGATGTGTCTGGCGCTCATGCCAAGGCCATTTGGCTGCGGTTCAACCATGGTTCTAATTGCACTCATCAGTTTGTTGTAGTTGGCAAGTGGTTCACCCATGCCCATAAACACAATATTGTTCACGCGCTCATCGTCGTGCCGGGCTGGGCCGAGTTCACCGTTTTTGATTGCCTTATTTGCCTGGACAATTTGATCCACAATCTCGGCCGAAGACATGTTTCTCGTCAGACCCGCTTGACCAGTTGCACAAAAAGGACAGTTCATGCCGCAGCCGGCTTGGGAAGAAACACAGAGAGTGATTCGGTTTGGATAGCGCATCAAAACCGACTCAACCAGAGCACCATCAAATAGTCTCCAGAGAAACTTGATGGTGTCACCCTTATCGGTCTTGAGTTTTTTCACCGAGGTCAGGATCGGAGGTAGGACCTTAGCGACTAACTCTTCCCGACTTTCCTTTGGAAGGTCGGTCATATCCTCCGGGTTTGAGGTGTAGTGAGTGAAGTAGTGGGTAGAGATTTGCTTGGCTCTGAAGCCTGGAATGCCGAGTTCTTTGATGCGCTCGGTGCGCTCTTCAATAGAGAGATCGGCTAGGTGAACCGGAGGCTTGCCACGCTTTACCTCTGCAAATTGCAGTAGCGGCTTGCCGTCAACGTCTTTGCGCTGAGTCCAGCCTTCTGTTCTTGGTTTTACCTGCCGAATTTGAGTCACCCTAGAAGTTTAGGTTGTGGCATCAAATACCCAATCAAAACTCTGGGCAAGAATTTTCGAATCAGAGGTCAATAAGACGAGATTATGTGCGACTGTGACCGCCATAATCAGACGGTCAAACGGGTCCGGGGTCCACTTTGGAGAAAATCGACCAAAAGCAACAGCGGCCTCATCGTCAAACTTCAATGGAGAAATACCCGCCTGTTGCCAGCCTTGAGTGGTTTGAGGTGAGAAGTCGTACTTGCCCAGGGAGCGCTTAAAACTCAATTCCGCGACAGAGATGGAACAGTAATAAAGGTTTCCGCGTTCGACCATTTTCAACGTGTTCTTTCCCAGACGACTTTGGTCATGTTCAAGCCAGGAAAGCACCTGGGTGTCCAGAAGATAACCTTTATTCATCCCACTCCGAATATTCAATGGAATCAAGGAAAGCCTGGTCCATAGCTGCCCACTCCTCGTCTGTGACCGGAGTTGTTAGTCCCTTCAGACTGCTGAAATCTCTTGGGACCGGCAGTTCGTCCAGCACCCTAACCAGCTTCATGATCGCCTTTCCGTCACGAGCAATCACCACTTCTTCCCCATCCTCGACCAATTTGGCTAGTTTGGAAAAGTTGGTTTTTGCCTCATGCATGTTTATTTGCTTGACCATAATTTAGAGATTAGTCCACTTAGTCCTTTTGGGGCTAGGTGCAATCTGTGGAAAAGTCTTTAGGCTTAGTGGGTGCTGAAAAGACTCTTTGAGATATCCCGCCCGGTTCTATGGGTGAACACCATTGGAACCACCGTCATCGGCATGTGGCTCACGGGAAACCTTTGGACCTGGGAAATTGTCCCAATCCTTATTTGGGTTACCCTGCCTTTCAACCTATTGATCTACGGCATCAACGATATTTTCGATCAGGAAACCGACAACATAAACGCCCGCAAGGGCGGTTATGAAGGCGCTCATATCTCTCCAAAGGAAGTTATTCCGATTTGGATCGGCGTGATTGCCACCAACGTTCCATTCTTGATCTACTTCGCAATCACGCTTCCTTGGACTGCCTTTGCCTGGATGGTCGCTTACAGCTTGTTTTTCTTCTTCTACTCAACTCCACCATTGAGGTTCAAGGCCAGAAAATACCTGGATGCACTTTCAAATACTGATTACGCGTTCCCGCTCGCATTTGTGCCGCTTGCCTTGGGCTATGAGCCAAACTGGTGGCTGGTCGCAGGTTTGATGGCCTGGTCAATTGCAAAGCACGCTTACGATGCCATTCAGGATATCCCGCAGGATTCGGATGTCGGGATTGTGACGACGGCGGTGCACCTTGGGGCCAAGAAAACCGCAATCTGGTCTGGTTTCTGGTGGTCGGTTTCAACTGTGTTGTTTGCGATTGTAAATATCCCGGTTGCAATCGCCAGCGCGATCATTGCGTATCTTCTGGTGGCTGGGGTAATTAAGAACCCAACTCCGCAGGGCGCACACGATCTTTATAAGTACTCGATCGCCTATCCATATGTTGCAGGGACCGTTGGTGGCGTTCAGTTGGTTGCCGGCATCGTTTATGGCTGGTTCTAGTGACCAAAAAGGTTGCCGTTCTAGGGGCCGGTTTATCCGGTCTTGCTAGTGCAGCACTGTTGGCTAAAGCCGGTCACGAAGTGACTGTTTTTGAAGCCAATGATTGGCTTGGTGGAAAAAGCCGAAGAATCGAACTGCTTGGTCAAAGAATGGACACGGGGCCTGCCCTGGTCACCTTTCCAAAGGTGCTTGAGGAACTCGAAGCCCGCTACAACAACACCGGCAAGAAAACTGCAGAGTCACTAAATCTTGAATTAGAGAAACTCTCCGAAGTTGGAAGGTACTACTTCAGGGGTTCCGAGGTAATCCTCCCAATTCCCAAGGGGCACCACCTTTACCCAAGCTGGGAAAGATTCATCTCCGAGCACGCACCTCTTTCCGAAGCAATTAAAGACCTCTTGCTCGCAGACCCGGCAGACCCAAAGACACTTCCGGCGGTTCTGTCTCTCACAAAAAGATATGGGCTGAACCTAAGCACCAAGAAATACCTTGATTCATTGAGCTGGATGGAGGAAGAGCTGAAAGAGCTCATATCTATTCACACCCTCAATGCGGGCATCGCTCCGGAGGACACCTTCGCGCTTTACGCTTCGATCACTGCGGTGATGGCAAGCGAAGGGATCGCTGTTCCAAAAGGCGGCGTGAACGAAATAGCCTTGGCAATCGCCAGATTGGCAACTGCTGCAGGAGCCAATATTCAGCTGGGAACCGAGGTCACTCGAGTGAGCAGAAAGAC
The DNA here is from genome assembly GCA_021741585.1 of Aquiluna sp. Lineage (GTDB taxonomy): Bacteria > Actinomycetota > Actinomycetes > Actinomycetales > Microbacteriaceae > Aquiluna. The sequence goes on from JAIOXN010000001.1 coordinate 784,106, forward strand.
TGTGGAGACCAAAACCGGCAGCCACGAGTTTGACTACATTGTGAGTTCGCTGGATCCAAAAGTCTTGAAAAGACTCAGGACAAATAAACAGTCGCCTTGGAAAAAGCGCTCATGCTCCGGGGTTGCAATCTATGCGGTGCTATCGAAACCGCTTCCAGAAAACACCGTTACCCACTCGGTTGTGATGCCAGATTCGCCGGTTGATCTTCACCGCTCGCTGCAGAAGAGTCAGCCGCCAATTCAAACCATGGCGTTTGTGAATTACTACCTACCGGGACAGATTTACCCGAACACCAAACCAACGGTTGCAGTGCTTCTAACCGCTCCAGCCGATGGACTGACTCACGAGATAACATCCCCCTGGGTCAGAAGTGAGCTTGATCGCATATCCAAAGTGATGGGGCTTGCAGAACCGATCGACTCGTATTTTGCGGATTCGATGGTGCTGAACCCCTCATACTTTGCCCTGCGTGGGGCATCTGGTGGTGCGCTTTATGGTGAAACCAGAAAACTTTGGCAGGCCGGACCTTTCCACTTCCCGCAATACAACAATCCTTTGAGGCCATGGCTCTGGCAGGTTGGTGCCGCAGTTCACCCTGGTGGCGGGATCCCAGCAGTACTTGGTGGGGCGATGATTGCAATGAATCGACTACTTAAGAAACTTGGTTCTTAATAATCAAGATTTGGATACGATTGAGCGCAATGTAAGCGTTAACAAATAATCGACGCCTAGCATTGGAAAGATTTAGTTTTCAATTGAAAGGTACCCATGTCTGGGACAAGCATCTTGGTCTATGCCGAGCGAGTCGGTGGCAACCTTGGAGAGATTGAGAAGCTCTTAAAAGGACCTCTAAAAGATTTCAACGGCGTCCACGTGCTGCCGTTCTTCCACCCATACGACGGTGATGACGCAGGTTTCGACCCCATTGATCACACCATCGTTGACCCAAGACTTGGCGACTGGTCGGATTTCAAACGAATTTCAGAGACCCACGAACTAACCGCTGATCTTATTGTCAACCACGCTTCAAACCTCTCTCCTGAGTTCCTCGACTGGCAGCAAAAGGGTGAAGCATCGGAATTCGATGGCATGTTCCTAACCTTTGATGTGGTTTTCCCAAATGGTGCAGACGAAGAAGGAATCACCTCTTTCTACCGCCCAAGGCCGGGCTTCCCATTTACCGCCTATGAGGTGGACGGCAAAAGAAGATTGGTTTGGACAACCTTCATGCCTAGCCAGGTTGACATCGACATCAACCACAAGGCGGGGCAGGACTATCTGGTCCGGATTCTTGAGGCCCTAAAGTCTGGTGGCGTGAAGGTTGTTCGCCTGGATGCGGTTGGTTATGCAGTAAAAACTCCAGGAACTGACTCGTTTATGACTCCGGAAACTTTGGAGTTTGTAAGGGAAATCACGAAGCTAATTCACTCTTACGACATGAGGGTTTTGGTTGAGGTGCACGCTCATTACACCCAGCAACTTGAGATTTCACCACTGGTTGATTTGATCTACGACTTCCAAACAGCACCGCTTCTGCTGCACTCCTTCTTCACCGGAACTGTTGATCGTTTAGCTGATTGGTTCAAGATTCGTCCGACCAACTGCCTCAATGTTCTTGATACCCACGACGGCTACGGTGTCATCGATGGCGGCCCAATCAACGGCAAGCCCGGGCTGATCACCCAGGACGAAATGGCCGCGATATTCAAAAAAGCCGAGGAGAACACCGGCGGACACTCTGCCATCGCAAGCGTCATCCCACAGTGGTTCTCACTTCCTCACCAAATCAACGCGACTCTGCCAAACATCGTCGCCAATGACGAGGCCTATGTCGCGATGCGTGCAGTACAGTTCTTTCTGCCCGGAGAACCTCAGGTCTATTACGTTGGACTTTTCAACGGCATGGACGACCAGGCACTATTTGCAAAAACCGGACAGGGCCGTGACACCAACCGCCATGTATACACTCCAGCCGAGATTGACAACGCCCTCCAGGAGCCAGTAACCAAGGCGATTATTTCCTTGGCAAAGCTGCGCAACCTAACTGCCTTCAGAGGCGTCTTCAATTGGGAAGTGCTCACGGAGAATGAAATCCAACTTTCCTGGAACAAAGATTCTGAAGGCTTGAAATTGGTAATCAACACCAGCACTGCGAACCCGGGATTTAGAATCTCGATAAGCAACAACACTGGAACCAAGACGCTGGATGGCGTTGAAGGATTGGCCAACTACTAAGGACATTCGATGCGATTTCTAATCAATGTGATTGATCAGAGCATTCCGCAACCTGGCGACGCGACCGAAATGGCGGCAATTGACGCCTTCAATGACAAGCTCCAGAACAATGGCAATTGGATTTTTGCCTGGGGCCTTGAGGCTCCGGCGAAAGCAAAATTGATCGACAATCGCGAATCTAAGAACCTGATTGAGAATCGCCCATTATTCGAAGGCCCTGAAAATATCTCCGGGTTCTGGCTTATTGAAGCTGGGGATATGAAAGAAGCCGAATCGCTCGCCTTAGATGCTTCGTTGGCCTGCAATCGCAAAGTAGAACTTAGGCCACTTCACTAACCCAGGTCTACAAATTGAGATCGTGAAGTTGTGAACGCTTCTTGAGTTCTTTCGCTTAGGGGCCTCGAAACGCCGGCCATGCTGCTGCGTGATTATTTTCTAATCCTTCGAAGAGGCAACAGCGCCAGATTGTGTGACTCAGTCCATCATGCTCTACGAACTCTTCTTCGCCGACAATGTCAGTCTAGGCTTGTAGATTGAAGATGTGCAGACACAAACTTGGGGGCATTTTTGACCGGCAATAAAGACTCACTTGAAACTTCCGGGGAACAAAGACAACCTGTGCCTCTCTGGCTTGATTTCCTTTGGTTTACAGCAAAGTTCCTGATCGGTTGCGTCGTTTTTATAGGTGCATTGATTGTCTCTGTCTATGTAATCCCTATTCTGGTTGCTTTTCTGCTAGTTATTTGGTTCATCTATAAGTCCACTATGGGAAGAAAATAACGGGGTCCGTACCTCCACACTCATTCGGGAAGTCGCATTGACAGCGTAGAAGTACACAAGCACTTCTAAGTGTTTAGTCGAGAATAATAGTTGCACCATTGGGACCAGATATTTCGCGAAGCCACTTGGAGTTGGATGCGTTTTTCAATCTGGATATGGATAAGAATTTGGGGGCGACCCCTTACGTAAGATTTCTGAAATTGAGGTGCTTCGCCGCCAAGTTTGCCTCACTGAAAGGGCAGGCTCGAACGGCTTCGTAGCGTGATAATCCAGAAAATAGAAATGACGCGGTTGTGAATTCCGCGTCATCTCAGTGCGCTTGGAGGGACTCGAACCCCCAACCTTCTGATCCGTAGTCAGATGCTCTATCCGTTGAGCTACAAACGCTTGGGTAACAAGGGACTATCTTACCCAGAAAGTCCTTGTTTTGGAATGGTCAGTTATGACCACCGCGGAGACGAGAGGATTTGAACCTCCGAGGGGCTTTAACACCCCTACCTCATTAGCAGTGAGGCGCACTCGACCGGGCTATGCGACGTCTCCTTGATGCCGGATAAGCCTAGCGGAAAAGAGCCTGCCTTGAAAAACTACTTAGAACAGGTAGTTGTTGAGGCGTTTGTGCCCTGCACCCAATCTGGTAACGGTTCATCAGAGACCGATGTTGGATCAGAATCGGTCGCGGTGGTTTCCTCCGCGGTTGGCTCCGAGGATTGCTCTGCCGGCGCTTCGCTCTCTGCAAGCACAGCACCGGTGCCTGGATTAGCTGTTTCTATGAGCAATGGCTGGTCCGAAGCCAATTTGTCAAAGATAAGTTGTGCACGATCTTCGATTACTGCAACTCTGCCGGCATAAGCACCGTCTAGGTCATAGACCGGAAGCTTGATAAAAGTGATCTTGTCCAGGTCAACGTCGTTCACTTCCCTGGCCATGCCGAATATCACACCGATGTTGGTCAAGCTCCTGGACAGAGTCATATTCTCAAGAGCAGCGGTTCCAAGTCTTAGCATTGTGAACGGGTTTGTGAGTGCGCCTTCGCTCTTGAGCTTGCGCACCAAAGAAGTCAGAAAAACCTGCTGATTGGAAATTCGAGACAAATCTGAACCATCGCCGACACCGTGGCGAGTTCTCAGAAATGCCAAAGCCTCGTCTCCGATTAGAGTGTGCTCTCCTGCGGTGAGCTCCAAACCGGTGTAGCTATCGCTGATGTCCTCAGAAACACAAACATCAACACCTCCAACCGCCTCGCTCATTGCAATCACGCCGTTGAAGTTGATCATTGCAAGATAAGGAATCTCAACGCCGGTTAGTGCCTGAACGGCAATCAAGGTGCACGCAGGACCTCCGGTGTTCATGGTTGCATTGATCTGCACCATGTCTTTTGCCGAATACATCTCACCGGTCTCAGGATCTGGGCACTCTGGCACCGAGACCATCAAATCTCTTGGGAAGCTCAAGGCAACCGCATTTTTTCGATCCGCTGAGACGTGCATCAGAATGATCACATCGGCCAGGGCATTGCCCTCCGGGCCATATTTTGTGGTTCCCAAACCTGTTCTGGAATCCGAACCAATCAGGAGAACGTTAATTGGCCCATTGATATCTGCTGCAGTAGGCAGATCATATGTGGAGCCGTCTGTTGAGAAGACATCGATACCAACAGCCTTTAGAGAACCAGTGATATAAAACCAACCACCTGCTCCAAGCGCAATTACCAAAATAACCACGGATGTCATGGCGATAAGAGTTTTTTTAAGCCAACCGCGACGCTTAGGTTTCGGTTCTAGTTTGGCGAATTCGTATACGGGTTCTTGCACCGTAAAAGTCTAGAGAGTTCTTGCTGAAAAACCTCTAGGAAAATGGCGGAAGCCGTGGGATTCGAACCCACGAGACATTGCTGTCCACTGGTTTTCAAGACCAGCTCCATCGGCCGCTCGGACAGGCTTCCGTCGTAGAGTTTAGTGGTTTATTGAAGGAATTGCAGCCCCTCAAGTGCTTCTAGTACTTCTGCAACCCCATCTTGCTCAACGGCACTGGTGATTGCGGTCGCCTCAATCTTGACTTCTTCTGGTGCTTGACCCATGGCATAGGCGAAGCCACCGAGGGATTTTGCCCAACGGAACATCTCAATATCGTTTCTGCCATCACCCATCACCAGGGTCCGATTTCCTGGGATGTCGTAGTGCTGGCGAAGCTTCTCAAGACCGTGGCCTTTATCGATTCCCTTGGGTGCAATATCCAACCAAGCGGTGTAGCCAATCGCATATGAGACCGACTGCAGTCCCACTCTTTCCATAAGCCCTAAGAAGGAGTCAACATCATGCTCAGGAGAGAGCACCACCACCCGGGAAACCGGGTGGTGCAAAAGTTCGTCCAGCGGAGTCTCATAGTTCTCATCGCCCAATGCGTAACTTGGAAAGGGTTTGTGGAAACGATATGTGCCATCTACATCTTCAACAGCAAAGTGGGCATTTGGAAGATGTTCGATCAGTTGTGAGAGCACTTCACCTGGATCAAAGGTCTGAACATCCTGCAGGTGGTAGCCCTTTGGGTGCTCCTCGTCCAACCGAATCGTCACAGCCCCGTTGGAACATACTGAGTGGTTGAGGGAGACACCGAGATCTTTGATGACTGGGAAGGCATTTGCTGCCGCCCTACCGGTTGCAATTACGACTTCATGGCCGAGGGAGCGGACCCTTTGGACCTGTTGCGCTACCCGATCTGACAGAAATCCATTGTCATGCACCAGGGTGCCATCGATGTCTAGGCCAATCAGCCAGCGCTCATCGTATGAGGTCATTAGTTCTTCGGGATGATGCGCTCGATGCCGCCAAGGTATGGGCGAAGTGCTGCAGGAATCAGCACTGAGCCATCGGCTTGCTGGTGGTTCTCAAGAATCGCAACAAGCCATCTGGTGGTTGCCAACGTTCCGTTCAAAGTGGCTGCAATCTTCGATTTGCCCTCTGAATCGCGGTAGCGAGTGTTGAGTCTTCTTGCCTGATAGGTGGTGCAGTTTGAAGTTGATGTGAGCTCACGGAAACCCTCTTGGGTTGGAACCCAGGCTTCGATGTCGTACTTTCTTGCGGCCGACGATCCAAGGTCACCGGCGGCAACGTCGATCACCCGATATGGCAATTCACACTTCTGGAGCATTTGTTCTTGCCAGGCCAATAGCTTTAGGTGTTCTTGCTCAGCATCTTCTGGCTGGCAGTAGCTGAACATCTCAAGCTTGTTGAACTGGTGAACTCTCAGAATGCCCCTGGTGTCCTTGCCGTGGCTGCCGGCTTCGCGGCGATAACAGGTTGACCAACCGGCATATCTGATTGGCTCCTCTAAGTAATCAAGAATTTCACCTGAGTGGAAGCCAGCAAGAGCAACCTCACTGGTGCCGGTGAGGAACAAATCATCTGCCGGCAGGTAGTAGATCTCATCGGCATGCTCACCCAAGAATCCGGTACCTTGCATGATCTCTGGCTTCACCAAGGTTGGTGTTATCAACGCAGTGAAACCAGCCTCTGCCGCCTGATCCAAAGCTAGGTTCATAAGCGCTAACTCAAGCCGAGCGCCCAGACCCTTGAGGAAATAAAAACGTGAACCGGAGATCTTTGCTCCGCGGCCGATGTCAATGATGTCCAAATCTTCGCCGAGTGCAACGTGATCTTTTGGCTCAAAACTAAAGCTTGGCTTCGAACCAACCTCTTTGATCAGCTTGAAGTTGTCCTCGCCACCGGCAGGGACTCCCTCGATCACCACGTTCTCGATCTGAAGAAGAATTTTTGTGAGGGCGAGTTCGGCATCGGTTGCTGCCTGATCGGCAGCTTTCACCTTTGCTGAAAGTTCTTGTGCTGCAGCGACCAATGCTGCTTTTTCCTCTTTAGGAGCGGTGGCAACTAACTTGCCATGCTGGTTTTGCTCTGCCCGCAAGTTCTCGAATTCCGCAAGTGCAGTGCGTTTTGCTGCATCTAGTGCAATGGCTTGATCAACGAGCTCTTCGCTGTTGCCACGCGTGGCCTGCGAAGCTCTAATCGCGGCAGGGTTTTCTCTAAGCAAATTCAGGTCAATCACGCCCTTAAGCCTACCTTCTAGAGCGGTTAGGCTTGTCAGGTGAATGAGCTTGCCGTTATCTTCAACCCCCAGAAGATTTCCATAGGAAAGTTGCAAAAAGCTTTTACCAAGCAAAAAGTTACTGATGCGTCCTTTTTTGCTACCGAGCCTGGGACAAATGGTGCTGTTGCAACCAAAGAAGCGTTGGCACTGGGAGCCAAACATCTAATCATTGCCGGTGGAGATGGCACCATCAGAGCGATCGTCCAAGAACTCATGGAATCTAAAGCTGATGTGACTCTTAGTCTGCTTCCAGTTGGGACTGGGAATATCTTGGCTCGAAACCTAAGTCTCTCTGTCACGAATCTCGACGCAAACCTAAAGCGTGCAATCAACGGTTCTGATTTTGACATCGATCTTGGAATTGCGAAGGTGCTCGATAAAGAAGGAAACTGCAGCACCTTCTTTTTCACCGGCATCGCAGGTGTTGGTATGGATGCTCGCATCATGCAACGCACCGACCTGAAGGCGAAAAAACGCATCGGCTGGTTTGCGTATATAGAAGGTGGCTTCAAGTCGCTTCCACTGAAATTCGAAAAGTTCGATATTCAAGTTGATGACCAGCCGGTGAGAACCATCAAGAGCTACTCGGTGTTGGTGGGCAATGCTGGTTGGCTCCCAGGGCTTATATCGATGATGCCAGATGCCCGGTTGGATGATGCAAGACTAGATATCGCCCTTATTGGCCCAAGGAAATTTTGGAATTGGGTTGATTTTCTTTCGAGAATTACTTGGCAAAATCAGGTTGTAAGACCGCTGGCCCTAGGAAGAAAATGGCTTGACCAGACAGCGAATCTCAAGACCATCGAGAATCTCAACGGCTCGCGAATCAGAATCCGACCACATCACCCAGTTCTTTTGCAAGTCGATGGAGACCCCCAGTTCGAGATAATCGAAGCGGACTTTAAATTGCTGACAAAAGGGTTGCGATTTAAGTTGTAGTGATATTCCCCTGAAGGAACATTGTTCTGGCAAGGTTCAATGGGCAAGTGCCATTGTTAAGTAATGAATTTCACCCTGAGAATTTTGGTCGTTGATGACGAGCCACTCGTGACAGCGCTACTCAAAGAAACACTCAAGGGTCTTGGCTACGAGGTTGAGACAGCTGGATCTGCAGCCGAGGCAAAATCAAAGGCGAAGTCCTTTGATCCAGACCTAGCTATTCTGGACGTGGATTTGGGTTCAGGGCCAGATGGAATTGATTTAGCCACCTCTCTCAAACATGGCTCTCCAGCTTTGGCCGTAATTTTCCTCACTAATGTTGCAGAGCCTAAGTTTGCTGGAAAATCAGCCAAGAGTCTTCCTAGCGGCGCGGCCTACCTCCACAAGATGCGGATGGGAGATTCAACCCTGCTTTCATCCGCAATTGATCAGGTCTCAAGAGGCAAGGGGAAATCACTGCGTGATGACCTGAATTCCGAGAATTCACTTTCGGGACTCAGTCGCTCGCAATTGGATGTGATTGACCTGTTGGCAAGGGGAATGTCGAATGAGGAGATAGCTCAAATTCGCGGCACAACAGTTAGGGCAGTAAGGCTGATTCTGGTTCGAGCATTCAAGGCCATGGGAATTGATGAGCAGGGTGGTTCTGAGCGCAGGGTAAAAGCTGCTATCGAATACCTAAAGGCTGCTGGACTGCCGAGGTGAAGCTTGCTGAGACTCTAGGCTCTTGGCGGCAGGAGACCATGGCCGAATTGCGGTTTTTGACGTCCCGGGTATCAGAGTTAAATTTTCTAAGTCCGCAAATTATTCTTTTCTTTGTTTCGGCTCACATGTTCGGCTTTGTTGTTTATGACATAGCCCTGATGCAGGCTTCTGTTGGAGCACTGTTGGGTACCTTCATAGCCAGCGAAATTGCATACCTAGTGATATATGTCCCGCTGTTCTGGTTGTTAGCCAAAGCCTCCAGGTTCAAATCAAACTTGACGCTGAAATTTCTCATAGTTTCTTGCGCGGTCAGCGTGAGAGCGTTGATCCTCGAGATTGGTCATTGGCATATTGGAAATGACGCATCTGTTGACTTCAGTAGGGTTCCAGGGGATGTGACGGCTGGATTTATTTCGATCGCCTTCGCCGGCTACATCGGAATCTCTCTAATTAGGCTGAAAGCCGAGCGGCTCGAGCAAGACTCGTTTGCTGAGTCACTGATTGACCACAAAAGAAACCTCAAAACCACCACTCGCCAGATTGAGAATGCCCTAGTAGACAGAGCTCAAACCCAGCTCTTTGGACAACTAGCTGCGCTCAAAATTTCAGCCCTGGCCGCGCGAGGTAAATCTAGGGTTTCAGATCTAGCCAATCAGCTTCAGAAAATAATCGAGGACGAGGTTAGGCCGCTTAGCAGGGAGCTTCTTCAGAAGGTCGAAATACTTGCAACCCCCAGACCCAGCAACAATCCCAGGCAAATTAGAGGTTGGTTGCCTAAGGCTCTTGGGCCAAGACAAGATAGTCGTATTTGGCTTTCCTACTGGATCTCAATGCCGAATATTTTTGTGACTTACTGGAGCACGATTAATCTTTCCAGTGCTGTACTGATCTTCTTTTCAAGCCTGACCTTTCCGGCACTCATGCGTGTGATTCTGAGTGCGCGCTGGGCGAAGCGAGAAATGAGAAATTGGCTTGGGGTATTGGTATTGATCACTGTCTCACTTATTGCCTATGTTCCAACCGCTATCGTTTCGATGTCTTTCCTTGAGAAAGATCCAATGGTGAGGGTATTGCGTATTAGCGGCTTTTTGGTATTACTGGTTGTCAATATCGTTATTGCAGTCTGGAATTCAATAGAGCGAACCAGAGAAGCAACACTTGCCAAGACCCGAGTAATAAATGAAGAGATAAACCGAGAATTGACATTAGCCGAGCAAGAGATCTGGCTAGCGAAAAGGACTTGGTCATACCTGATTCATGGAACAGTCCAAGGGGCACTTACCGTCGCCTTCTCCCGCATTCAAAACCGAGAGAAACACACTTCAGCAGAATTAAAGTTGGTTGCCGACGACATCCAAAAAGCCATTGATGCCATCAAGCGCGGGGGTGGACTCAGGCGCAATCTAGATGAGCTGTTTGAAGATCTACACCAAACTTGGGACGGAGTTTGCAAGATCGAGCTCACCCTAAACACCCAAGCCAGAAGTCAGCTCCTTGGCCGCGAGCGAGCAACCGCATGCGTCGCAGAGATCGTTAAAGAGCTAGTTGGTAATGCCGTTCGACACGGAAAGGCCAACACAATATCGATTGCGGTGAATATGTCAAAACACTCAGAGATTGAGATTCGAGCCGTGAATAACGGAAGCAGCTGGACAAATGAAAATCCAGGTCTCGGATCCGCTTTGTTTGACGAATTGACGACCAGCTGGTCACTGTCTCAACAAAAACGCCAGACGGTCTTCTCCTGCCGGATTCCTATTGAAACTAGCCGCGTAAAGCTTCAAGCCAGTTTTTAGCGTCCTGGTATGCCCCGTTAGCGTTATTGCCAATGTGGACGGACTCACTTTTATCTGCTCGTGGGTATGAACCTAAGTAGATGACCCTCGGGCTGAATCTGTGAAGCCCCATAAGTGCCTCTGCGACCGCTTCATCTTCAAGATGCCCCTGGGCATCTATGTTGAAGCGGTATCGGCCGAACTTATCGCCGACTGGGCGAGACTCAATGCGAGAGAGATTTATGCCTCGCGCTGCAAACTGCTCGAGCATTTCCAACAGACCACCCGGTCTGTCGTCTGGAAGCTCGATAATCACGCTGGTCTTATCGGAACCAGTTTTTGAATCTGGCTTTCCACTCTTGCCAATTTCAATGAATCTGGTCTGGGCATTCTTGTTCTCGCCAATATCGGAGGCAAGCGTCACAAGACCATATAGCTTTGCAGTTCCCGGAGCGGCGATAGCTGCGTCCTGAGTATTTCCAGAAACGACCGCTTTCGCAGCAGCTGCGGTCGATGAAGCCGGAATGTGGCCGTGGTTGGGAAGATTCTCTTGAAGCCATTTTCTCGACTGAGCATATGCAACCGGGTGGGTGTAAATGGTTTCAATAGATTCCAGGGTTGAACCTGGAGAGGCCATCAAATCGAAGGTCACCGGAACCAGGTATTCACCATAGATTTGAACTCCCGCGGTGGTTGCCAGCGCGTCCAAGGTAGCGGAGACGCCGCCTTCAATTGAGTTCTCAATTGGAATGATTGCGCGATCGGCATCGCCTGACAGAACTGCATCCAGGGCATCGGTAACCGAGGCAAGCGGCATGAAAGTTGCGGTGTCTGCTCCCTGCACCTGCCTAGCGGCAGCTTCGGTGAAGGTCCCTGCTGGACCTAGGTATGCGATGCGTTGATTTTCCGGCATGGAACAAGATTAGCCTTTAGCGAATCGTGACCCCAACAAAGAAGTGCCAGCCAAGCCACCACCAAACCAAAAACAGCGAAATTCTGGTAATTCTGTGCCGCATGATGAACTTGAGTGTTTGACTCAGAGGGGTAAATTTCTCAGGACGTAACGTTCCAAAAGATGCCAACACAACCGCAATTGCAACAAAGAGCAGATACGCGAAAGAGAGCATCACTTCCGGGCTCACCTGGCCCTCCTGACGCCGAAGAGGTAGACACCAGCCATCAACCAAAGCGCTATGAAGATTGCTCGCCCGATTGGCTCTTCCAGGACGGGGTCTAGTAGTACCGAAATTGTTGGATAAGTGGAGAGATCTCCACTCATCTTGCTAGCTAGATATGCCACCAGCTCTATTAGGGCAAAGACCAGCGCCCAAAGCGCCCAAACCAAACGCCCTCGAAGCTCTTGCTTTGTTGGCACCGGATGAATTGGATCATCAACATATAAAAGAAGTGCGGCACCGATGGGCAGAAGGCTCAGAAATAAAAGAAGGTTGGCCCCCTCATGCCTTGGAGTGAGGAACATGATGCTTGCGCTCACCAACACAACTACAGCAATAACAATTGGCCCGAACTGCGGTTGCCTTCTGAAGCCATATTTCGTAAGGCCCATGACTTGACTCATTATGAGGATCGCGCCGGAGCCAAAGATAAACACGTCAGCAAGAGACTGTCGCCAGAGGTGAAATAGTGCCATGCCAATAAATACCAGCACCCAAGGATTGAAGCCGGCAAAGCTTCCTAGCCTAAATCTCAGATCACCTTTGGTCACAAAACAAGGTTAGTGAAATTATTTGGCCAAGAAGCTGGTTGGCTAACCCATGATTGCTTCGGAAATAGAACTAACAATGCTAGATGGCTCCTCCAAGCCACTCTCTGACTATGCAGGAAAACTTGTCATGGTTGTGAATGTAGCCTCGAGATGTGGGCTTTCGCCTCAATATCAGCAGCTCGAGGAGCTGCAGAAAAGATATTCAAGCCGTGGCTTCACAGTCCTGGGAGTGCCTTCGGGCTCCTTTAAGCAAGAGCTGAAAGACGACGAATCAATTGCTGAGTACTGCTCAACAACTTGGGGAGTCAGCTTCCCAATGACTCAGAAAAGTGACGTCAATGGTCGCAATCGCCATCCGCTATACAAGACACTCGTCAAGACCAAGGACTCCAAAGGGCTAGCGGGGCCAGTGATGTGGAACTTTGAGAAATTTCTAATCTTGCCAAGTGGCGAAATAAAGAGATTCCGCCCAACTACAAAACCTGATGACGAGTCAATAATTGCCTTGATCGAAGCGAACCTTCCAGAGTAAATTCGATAACCTCTCACCATGGCAATAACTGTGGTGGCAGCAATCATCCAAGATTTGGATGGCAACTACCTTTGCTGCAAACGTGGATCTTGGAAGCAATCTCCAGATAAGTGGGAGTTTCCAGGCGGGAAGCCAGAACAAGGCGAATCGCTAGACCAAGCCCTAGTTCGTGAGATCAAAGAAGAGTTAAACTCCCAGATTCGAGTGATCCGTCAGTTCGACCGCAGCACCACCGGGGAAATAGATTTAGTCTGCTTTGTAGCAGAGCTGGTCGGCGACAAGCCCATGTTTTCGACAGACCATTCTCAAATGCTATGGGTGCCGGAAAATGAACTATCTAAACTTGATTGGGCGGAACCAGATTTGCCCGCTCTCAAGAGGATTCTTATCCCTTTTTGCTAACCAAGGAATCGAACTGGAAATCTCAGGTATTCGGCTTTCCAAGCAAGATTCGGGTTTCTCCAGACCAAATCATCTGCCAACTCTGCAATTACCGCCCAGAAGAAGATGTTTATAAGGTCCACACTCAAATAAGAAATAGTGTCACCGGGGAAGGCTCTTCCCAAAAACCTTCGCAATAACGTTGGAATGTCACCAACGCCGTGCTCATGGAGCTGGGATCGGACCTCAAGCTCGATCTCTCTGCAGCGCCTTGGGTTCCAAGGCAGCATGGGTTTTGGGTAGTGAAGCATCTCAGAAAGAATGAGTGCCTCCTTATATCTGACGTCCTCTAGTCGGTCAAAAATCGGAATGAAGCGGTCGATCTCGTACCCGGCTTTTCGCAGATCGAGGATGTCTGGATATGCAAGGAATCTATAGAACGGAACATGGGGTCGAACTGGCTGATAGGGCTTCGAAGTAAAGCTCGCAGCTAGGGGGTCAACACCCAGCGCGGATGCGCCCCAGGTGTTAAATGCCTCATCGGGGTATGGAATTGAATCGAGGTCTCGTGATTCAGGTTCGATCGTCACCCTCCAATTCTCCGCTGGGAAAGTGCTCTATTTGGGAGTTTTTCGAATTTACCCAAGCATGTCGTAGCGAACAATGGTCGCATTGCGATCTTGTCCAACTCCGATAGCTGAAACTCTGGTTCCGGAAAGCCTCTCAAGCGCAAGAACATAATCCTGGGCATTCTTTGGCAGATCTGTGAATTCCTTCACGCCTGTGATGTCATCATCCCAACCTGGATACATCTCGTAAATTGGCTTTGCGTGGTGGAAATCAGATTGTGAAACTGGAACCTCGTCCACTCTCACGCCATCAACCTCGTAGGCAACACAAACTGGAATCTCTTTGATGCCGGTTAGCACATCCAACTTGGTCAAGAAGATGTCGGTAAGACCATTGATTCTGGTTGCATAACGAGCAACCGGTGCATCAAACCAACCGCAGCGACGCTCGCGTCCGGTTGTGACACCAAACTCGCCACCGGTCTTGCGCAAGAACTCGCCCCACTCATCAAACAACTCGGTAGGGAATGGGCCAGCACCAACGCGTGTGGTATAGGCCTTGAGGATTCCAATAACGCCAGAAATCTTCGTTGGCCCGATTCCGGAACCTGTTGTCGCGCCACCAGCAGTTGGGTTAGACGAGGTGACAAATGGATAGGTTCCGTGGTCAACATCCAGCAGGGTTCCTTGACCACCCTCAAGCAATACTGTCTTGCCGGCATCTAGGGCATTGTTCAGAATCAATGCGGTGTCCTGAACCATTGGCCTTAGTCGGTCGGCGAAAGACAACAGGTGCTCAACCACATCATTCGCGCGGATCGCCGCGCGGTTATAGATCTTGACTAATAGTTCATTCTTTTGGCCCAACGCTGCCTCAACCTTTTGGCGAAGAATGCTTGGATCAAACAGGTCCTGGACACGAATTCCCAGGCGGCCCATCTTGTCGCCATAGGTTGGGCCGATGCCGCGACCGGTTGTGCCAATAGCTCGCTTGCCCAAGAATCGCTCTGAAACCTTGTCAACGGTGACGTGGTAAGGGGTGATGATGTGAGCATTTGCAGAGATGATCAGACGAGAGGTGTCAACACCCTTCTCATTCAAACCGTCAATTTCGCGGAACAAAACTTCAAGGTCAATGACAACACCATTGCCAATAACAGGAGTGCAGTCAGGGGTGAGGATGCCCGAAGGCAATAGGTGCAGAGCAAATTTCTTGTCACCAATCACCACGGTGTGGCCAGCGTTGTTACCACCTTGGTAGCGAACAACGTAGTTGACGCGGTCACCAAGTAGATCGGTGGCCTTTCCCTTACCTTCGTCGCCCCACTGGGCTCCAACGAGGACTACTGCGGGCATGGCACTGCCCCTTTCTTAGTTGGGGATCTTTGGGCTTCTTAGCCCTTTTTCAAGTTTAGCTAAAAACATGCTGCATCACCCAAGTGTGCATGGTTATTGCAGCCGCAGCCGAAGCGTTTATCGACCTGGTTGAACCAAACTGGGTGATCTCCAAAACCATTTCGGATGCATCTAGCGCCTGTTGGGTAAGACCTGGGCCCTCTTGACCAAAAAGAAATACGCACTCTTTGGGAAGCTGAACTCTCTCGATATTTTTACACCCTGGAACGTTGTCGATCGCAATAATCGGCAGCGGTCCGCCGGTGGAAGAGGCGGTCTTTGCCCACTCAATCAAGTCGTCAACATTTGGCCTATGAGTGACGTGCTGGTAGCGGTCGGTAACCATCGCACCACGTCTGTTCCACCGCTTATTGCCAACAATGTGAACTTCTTTGGCAAGAAAGGCGTTTGCGGTTCTAACAATCGAACCGATATTAAGATCGTGCTGCCAGTTCTCAATCGCCACGTGATACGGGTGTCTGTGAGTATCAAGCTCGGCAACAATTGCTTCCATGGACCAGTAGCGATACTTGTCGATGACGTTCCTGGTGTCACCGTTTGCCAAAAGGTCTGGGTCAAATTTCTCAAAATCCGGGTGTGAAGAATCTGGCAACATCCCCTCCCAGGGGCCAACACCCCAGGTGGATTGCTCATGGGTTCCGGTCAGGTTTTCTTCACTCACTTGACACAGCCTAAAGCTAGGCTTGGCATCATGATTGATCGTTCTGGAATTCTGTCTTGGCTAACCGATATGGATGGGGTGTTGTGGCACGAGGGTAAGGCCATCGCCGGTGCCCCCGAACTCATTAAAAAATGGACCGATGCTGGAACTCCCTTCCTAGTTTTAACCAACAACTCCATCTACACACCAAGAGACCTGGCCGCAAGACTCCAGGCTGGTGGGTTAGATATTCCAGAAGAGCGCATCTACACATCAGCCCTTGCAACCGCAGACTTCATCAAGAGCCAGGTGCCAAAAGGAAGTGCTTTCGTGATCGGTGAATCTGGTCTCACCAATGCCATGCACGAAATCGGATATGTGATGACCGAGGTGAAACCGGATTTTGTGGTTTTGGGTGAAACCAGGAACCTAAGCTTTGACGCTCTAACTAAGGCAGTACGCCTGATCAACAACGGTTCAAGATTCATCGCCACCAACCCCGATGTCACAGGTCCTTCAAACGAGGGGCCACTGCCTGCAACAGGTGCGGTTGCAGCCCTAATCACAGCGGCAACGGGCAAGCTTCCATATATTGTTGGAAAACCAAACCCAATGATGTTCCGATCTGCGATGCGCAAGATTGATGCCCACTCAAGCTCAACCGCGATGATCGGTGACCGCATGGACACCGATGTGGTTGCAGGCATTGAGGCCGGCCTCCACACCATCCTGGTGCGAACTGGCATCTCAGATGACGCAGAGATTCAGAAGTATCCGTTTAGGCCAACAGAGATCCTGAATTCTGTAGCGGACCTGATCTAAAACCCAAGAATTACCTCTGGCAGGTCACTTAAGCCCCCACCGGTATACACCTTCACCTCGGGGGGGGTTGAAGATGCCTAGCTATCCAATTCTTTGATGTATTTGTTGGTGGAAACCAGAATTCCGGCCACCAGGACACCAAGGGACAGAGCTAAATACACAGGCTTCACGCCAAACGCGTCAACCGCGCTGCCGGCTGCAACCATTGAGATCATTGGACCAGCCGTCCAAATTGTCATCTCCAAAGAGAAGACCCTGCCGCGCATATTTGCCGGGATCTTGGATTGAATGATTGTGTTTAAAAGCGGCAACAGCGGCCCCCAAACCAACCCTAGAATCGCACCAAAACCAATCATCATCCACTGCGGCGGAAGCTGGCTCATCGGAAGCATTGCAAGCGGCACCCCGATGATGCCGATTCGCAGAATGTTTGCATAGCTAATGCGCTTGTGGATTTGCTCGAAGAACAGAGCTCCAAACACTGCCGCTGCGGCCATCCCCGAAATCACCATTCCCAAGCCCTCTGGGTAGTTGATCAGGTTGTAATGAGCCGGCAAGATAACCATCTCGGTTGGCAGATAAATCAAAGCCAGCGTCATGATTGCTGCCATCAGCACCAAGACGCTTGGAGTGTTAAACAGTGCCTTGAAGCCTTGAACCGCATAGATATAGAAAGGTTGGCTATCGCCAACCTCATCTATCTCATGTTGTTCCTCGGCTTTGATAAACAAGGCAAAAAATGCAGACAGCAACCCAAAGAGCGCGACAATCCAGAAGGTATTTGCGGAACCAATAATGGCAATCAATATGCTTGCGAGCGCCGGACCAATGGCGAACCCGGATGCGGCAACCGCCTCATGAATTGAGTTAGCTCGATCCAGGGTCATGTTTGCCGGAGCGGCAACATCAGGAACTAAAGCTTTTCTAGCCGTCCCACCACCGGGGGAAACAATCGCCCTCAGAATTCCAATGCCGATCAGGATCGGTAACGTCATTTCCCAAAGCCCTGCGGAAATCGGGATCAAGATGGAGGTTAAAACGGTGAGGACCTCAACCCAAATTGCTGTTCTTTTGCGACCAATCTTGTCGATGATTGATCCAATAATTGGGCTCAACAACAATCCTGGAATCGATGTCAACGCAACAACCAACCCAGAGGATGCGGCAGAACCAGTGATCTCGAGGGCAATCCATGGGATTGCAATAAAGACCATTGATCCTGAGATCAGGCTGCTAAATGAAGCCAGCTGCAAAAAAACGAACGGCGCGACTCTGCGCTGCACTTATACCTACTTCTGCAGTCCTAGATCCTCAAGGGTGACTGCCGTTAGATAAGAATAACCTGCTGCCTCAATGGCCTGGCGCGCACCGGTATCGCGATCCACAACCGTTGCCACTGCCACGACATTCGCACCAGCAGCAACCAGTGCTTCGGCTGCGGCTAATGGTGATCCACCTGTTGTAGAGGTGTCCTCAAGAACAACGACTTTCTTGCCCTGAACGCTTGGACCTTCAACCTGACGACCCATGCCATGAGCTTTGGCTTGCTTGCGCACCACAAATGCATCGATGCTTCTGCCCTGGGCAGCGCTCTGGTGAAGAATTGCCGCTCCAACCGGGTCTGCGCCCATGGTTAGACCACCTACGGCGTCAATTTCACCGAAGCCGTTGTCATCCAACAACTTGAGCATTACCTTGCCAATCAAAGGAGCTGCTTCGTGGTGCAGAGTGGCTCTGCGAAGATCCACGTAATAGTCGGCCTCAAGCCCTGAAGAAAGGATTACTTTGCCGTGAACTACGGCAAGCTCTTTGATGAGTTCGACAAGCCGTGGCTTATCTAAAGAGGTAAAAGTCATAGTTAGAGTTTAGAGATGCGAATCGCCACCTGGAACGTTAACTCCGTAAGAGCTCGAGCAGCACGTGTAACTGCTTTCTTGGATCGCACCCAAGTTGATGTGCTTGGTATGCAAGAGATCAAATGCAAGCCTGAGCAATTCCCGTATGCGGCCTTCGAAGAGATTGGCTACAAGGTAATCGCGCATGGCCTGAACCAGTGGAACGGCGTTGCATTTGCATATAAGGAGTCCTTGGATATTCAGGATGTGGAACTTGAGTTTCCCTCTCAGCCCATGTTCAAAGACATTGTCGAGGCCCGTGCTATTGGAGCAACATTCAATGATGTTCGTCTTTGGTCACTCTATGTTCCTCACGGCAGGGGACTTGATGACCCACACATGGAATACAAGCTTGAGTTTTTAGATCGACTAGCAGCTTCGCAAGCAGAACAACTTGAGATGGAGCCGGAGGCGCAGATCTGCCTGATGGGTGATTTCAATGTCGCGCCACTTGATTCAGATGTCTACAATCTTGAGATGTTTGAGACCCATGTCTCTGAACCAGAGCGTCAAGCCTTCGAAGCTTTTGAACAAATCGGCTTTGAGGATCGAGTCAGGGAGCTAGTCCCCGACGAATACACCTACTGGGACTACAAGGATCTTTGCTTCCCGCTAAATAAAGGCATGCGAATCGACTTTGCCCTAACCTCGCCAGCACTAACTCAAAACGTCAATGCCGCGTCAATCGAACGTGAAGAGCGCAAGGGTGAGGGCCCTAGTGACCACGTCCCTGTTGTGCTAGAGATTTCCGACTAAGCCAGTCTCTCCGCTCTCTTTCGCTCATCTTCTCAATTGCATAACGCAGTGCAGTTCTTGGCATGCTGGCTGAGTGCTGCTCCAGGAATTCCCTGAGTATTTTGAGGTCCTTTTTGCCGGCCTCGCGAAGCGCCCAACCAACAGCCTTTTGGATCAAATCATGCTCGTGGTCAATCAGCTCTTCACAGATAACAAGGGTTGGCAAAAGCTCATATTCGGCGATTAGTGGGAAGGTGAGAATCACAGCACTTCGCTGAACCCAAAGATTGTTATCTCTTGCTCGTGAAAGCAAAAACTCGATGGCCTCGGAATCTCCAATTAGCTCTTTGCCAAAACGAGTTGCGGTTGCATCGACTAGATCCCAGTTATTTACGGCACCTGTTTCATAGAGAGATAGGTATTTGTCAAAGAGGTCTGCTTTGGTCGCTTTGTCTTTAGCTTTCTCATACTGGTTAGTGAGAATCGCTAGAGCGCAAAAGCGCTCCTCGTGATATTCGCTTTTTGAGAGTTCAAGGATGGTGGCCCAATTAGAACCCTGAAATTCTTTGGCAACTGATCTTGATTGAGGGACTTTGACACCGAGAAACTTATCTCCCTCACCGTATTCACCAGGTCCGGTTTTGAAGAACCAACCTAGATTGCTTGCAACGCTTTTCGAAGAGAGCGCTGCAAGCCTTTGGCGGATCAGATCGGCTGTCAACTTAGATTGACTTTCCAATCACAATTAGTCCGTCTTGTTCAAAAGCTGTGATGGTCTGGTTTTTATCGGGGTTGATCTTAACGACTCGCGTGAAGCCATCTTCCCCTCGAATTCGCCAGCCGATTGCAGTTTCTGACTGACTCGAGGCACTTGCCACCAATTCGGCAAAACTGACACTTGCACCGGGCTTTGCATAATCGGACATTGGCCTCACGTGAACTGCAGAACCCTTGGTTGGGTTGAAGAGGTCATGGAAGATACTTGCAAGCTGAGGGTTCTCGCTGAGCTGCGCTACCAATAGAGCAGCTAGGTTTTCGCTGACTACTAGGTCATCAACCGAAGAAGTTTTTGCAAGCGAGACTTTCAGTGGATCCAAAATCTCGGCGACCAATCTTGGCGCATTGCCTTCTTTGAGTTCTTTCTGGAAAAGTCTGGTCAACTGCATGGTTGCCAAAAGTGTTTGGCCATCTGCTTCAGCTTCGGTGATCTTCTCGCCGCGGTAGCCAAGTACCAAAACTTCGTCGTAACTCTTTGCCGCAACCAGGCCTTCGAGCTGCGAGAACTCTCCGGTGGATTTGAGGTGCTTAGCTTTAAGGTCTCCAAAGCTGGTCTCTTGCTCGAGGAGCTCCTCGGTGTAGCGCTCTTGAGACACAATGTCGGCAGTTGAACCCTTTGGCAAGAATTGTGCCAATTCAGTAAGAACCGCTTTTCCCATCTCAGACCAGCCAATAACCAGGAGGTTTCTTGCCTTTGGTGCAACGCGCTTTGATGTCACGTTTTTGGGCCGCTTGATTTCATCGACTAGACCGGTGAAGGTGACCTTGTCATCATCCTCTGCAATAGCAACCAGCTTGTCACCCTTGGAGATTTTGTAACTATGTTCCGGGTTGAGTATCGGCTCACCGCCAAATGGAAGCACGCCTATGATTGCTGCCTTTGCGAAAGAAAGCTGAACTTCGAAATAAGTCTTTCCAACAAGAGCAGGAACCTCGGCGAAGTAGATTTCGTCTCCGGCAAAATCAAGTAGTTCAAGGATTACGGCTGGGATACCCGGCTGTCTTGATGCCTGTGCTGTCACCTTTGCGATCACATCGCGAGGTATAACAGTGATTACTTGGCCATTTGTGGCGTCTTCAAGGGCTTCAGCGGTATTGGAATCATCAACCTCGGCCACAAATCGCTGGTTCGGGTTGTTGGATATTGACTTTGCCGCGAGAACAGTAGAAACAATCATTGAGTCGCCAGCTCGATCGGAATCAAGCACGATCACAGATTTAGCACCCTCAACATTTGCTCTGAGCAAGTCAACAGGGTTTGTGGTGTCACCCTTACGCGTGATTACGCGCAGATTTCCTAGGTCACCGGCACGTTTAGCAATTTCTTGATCCATCACGTTGCGATCGACATTTGCGAAAATTACAACCAACGGCTTTCGCACATTTGCGTTGGCAATTTTTAACTCTTTCAAGATCGTGAAGACTCTTGGCGACCAGCCAAGAATCAAAATGTGATTCTTGTCGAGAATCGGGCTTGGGGCCGACTTCATGCGCTCGATGGTTTTATTCAGCGCAACTGTTCTGAAGGCAAAAATCGAACCCATCACGGTTAGACCTGCGAACCAATAAAGAACTGCGATCAGTCGATCGCCAATTGAAACCGCGGTTCCAAGGGAGAGCATCTTGCCCAACGAGTACCAGAAGGATTCAAATGCGTTTGAAGTTTCAGTGATCTCAATATTCAAGGCAGGGATAGCGCGAATGATTGCTGCTACTACCGAGATTGCAAGTGCTCCTGCGACTACCGCCACAGTTACCCAAATCGGGAATGACCCCTTCTTGGATAAGGAGTTGTCGAACCAGTACCTTGCCTGCTGCTGAAAACGCTTCATAGAGTCTTTCCCCTTGAGTTACAGCCAAATCCTAGTGCTTGGCGAAAAGGAGCATTTGAAACTATTCCGAAGCGACAGTCACCACCAAGTTGTTCTGGTCGTTTGCTACTTCAACTTTCACAAAACTGCCATCGCCGATCTCTCCGGCTAATAGCAGATTGGCAAGTCGGTCATCAATTTCCTTCTGCATAAGTCTGCGCAGTGGCCTTGCCCCATACACCGGGTCATAGCCGTGCTCTGCTAACCAGAGTCTCGCTTGAGGTGTCACGCCAAGGGTGAGCCTGCGCTCTTCAAGTCGCTTGGTCAGCTTGTCGACATTTAGATCGACGATCGAGCCAAGTTCTTGCATAGAAAGAGCATCGAAGATCACAACGTCATCGAGACGATTCAAGAATTCTGGCTTGAAGCTAGCTCTCACGGTTGCCATAACTGCCTCGTGCTTTTGCTCTGCGCTGAGCTCTGGATCAATCAAGAACTGTGAGCCAAGGTTTGAGGTCAAGATCAGAATCACGTTCTTGAAGTCAACGGTTCGACCCTGCCCGTCTGTTAGCCGGCCATCGTCTAGCACCTGCAACAAGATGTCGAAGACTTCTGGGTGGGCCTTCTCGATCTCATCCAAAAGGATTATTGAATACGGCCTGCGTCTTACCGACTCGGTGAGCTGACCACCCTCTTCGTAGCCGATGTATCCCGGAGGAGCACCAACCAAACGAGAGACGCTGTGTTTCTCAGAATATTCACTCATATCGATCCGGACCATTGCCTTCTCGTCGTCAAACAAGAATGCTGCCAGGCTCTTTGCAAGCTCTGTCTTTCCAACACCGGTTGGACCCAAGAACATGAAAGAACCGGTTGGGCGATCTGGGTCCGAAATTCCAGCCTTGGTTCTGCGAACTGCATCCGAAACTGCCTTCACGGCCAACTTCTGACCAATCAGGCGCTTGCCCAACTCTGCCTCCAGATGAAGCAGCTTTTGGCTTTCACCGGCAAGCAGCTTGCCGGTTGGAATGCCGGTCCAAGCTGAGACAACTGCAGCGATCTCGTCCTCGGAGACTTGCTCCCCAACCATTCGCTCTTTGCCATCGTTTTCTTGACTTTCAGCTTCGCTTAGAGCTTTCTCTAGCTGAGGAATTTCGCCATAGAGCAGCTTCGATGCCAGTTCCAGGTTGCCCTCGCGCTGAGCACGCTCGGCTTCGATTCTTGCGGAATCTATCTTGGTTTTGAGTTCACCGATTTTGTTTAGTTCAGTGCGTTCTTTTTCCCAGCGATCGTTTAGAACATCCAGGTTCTTTTGCTTCTCGGATAGATCTTCTTGGAGTTTCTCAAGGCGCTGCTTGGAGGCATCGTCCTTTTCTTTTTTGAGTGCCAATTCTTCAAGCTTTAGGCGATCGACTTGCCTTCTGAGTTCATCAATTTCAACCGGAGCCGAGTCAATCTCCATGCGCAATCTTGATGCAGCTTCGTCAACTAGATCAATTGCCTTATCAGGTAGTTGTCTGCCGGTGATGTACCTACTGGAAAGCTGAGCTGCGGCCACCAACGCGCTGTCAGCGATGGTCACTTTGTGGTGGGCTTCATAGCGTTCTTTGAGACCACGCAAAATCGCGACAGTGTCTTCAACCGAAGGCTCGCCAACAAACACCTGCTGGAAGCGGCGCTCTAGCGCGCTGTCCTTCTCGATTCGCTCTCGGTATTCATCCAAGGTCGTTGCGCCAATCAAGCGAAGTTCGCCTCTTGCCAACATTGGCTTGAGCATGTTGGAGGCATCCATCGAACCATCGGCAGCCCCAGCCCCAACCAAAGTGTGGAGCTCATCAATGAAGGTAATGATTTGACCCTCAGCATCTTGAATTGCCTTCAAGACAGCCTTGAGTCTCTCTTCAAATTCACCGCGGAACTTGGATCCCGCGACCATTGCTCCAAGGTCAAGGCTGATCAGGGTTTTGCCTTTGAGGCTTTCTGGCACATCTCCAGCAACAATTCTTTGGGCAAGACCCTCAACCACGGCAGTTTTACCCACGCCTGGTTCACCAATCAAAACCGGGTTGTTCTTGGTTCTGCGTGAAAGCACCTGGCTCACACGCCTAATTTCTGCATCTCGGCCGATAACCGGGTCCAGCTTTCCTGCCCTTGCAATCGCGGTTAGGTCAACACCAAACTGCTCGAGCGGATTCTTTTGTTCTTCTTGTTGTGGCTGCTGATTCATTATTTTCTCCTCCACAAAACCACGGAACCGCCGCGTTCTGGACGCTGGCCCGGGTTTAGGCGAATGACTCCTTGGTCGCCAGCGGCAAACACGCGGTTTCCTGGCTGGCTCAAAACTTGGTTTGCTAGTTCGCCCTCGAGATCTCTCACGCGATTCTTTAGTTCTAGGTTTTCATCGACAAGATTTAGCACTCGCCTAATTCCCTCAAGGGAGACGCCCTGCGAGGAGAGGTTGGCAATTTCACGAAGCTTTGCAACGTCCTGCATGGTGTAGCGGCGAGAACCACCCTGGGTTCTAGTTGGTGACACCAATCCCATGCGGTCGTATTGCCTGAGGGTTTGGGCATGCATTTGGGAAAGCTCCGCGGCAACCGAAATCACAAAAAGCGGAGTTGTTTCATTTAGCTCCATTTATTGCTCCTTTCGGTTTTATAAAAGCCCGGCTTTTGAAATCAAATCAGCCCTTGGATCTTCGGCTGGAACCTCGGCATCGAATTCTTTGAGGAGTTCTTGAGCTTTTTCGCTTACGTGTGCCGGAACGGCAATCTCAATTGTTGCCAGTAGGTCACCCTGCTGGGCTCCTTGAACGCCTTTTCCTTTAACCCTTAGGGTTCTTCCGTTTGGAGTACCCGGAGCTACCTTGAGTTTTACGGGTGCTTCACCAAGCACAGGGACCTGGATTGTGGCGCCCAGCACTGCCTCTGCGAACGTCACTGGAACCATCACTCTGACGTTGTCGCCATCGCGGACAAAGACCGGGTGAGGCTTGACTTTGATGGTCACAACCAGGTCTCCGGCAGGGCCGCCGTTTGGCGATTGTTGACCCTTGCCTTTGACCTTTAGCTTCTGGCCGTCCATGATTCCGGCTGGAACCTTGAGGCTCACGGGCTCATTGCCAATCTTGATTTTGATGGTTGTTCCCTTGATTGAATCAATGAAATCAACAGTGCTGGTTGTGGTGAGGTCACTACCCCTTTGGGGTCCGCCAAAGCCACCACCGAATCCACCAGGGAAACCGCCTCCCTGAAATCCTCCGCCACCAAAGAGGTTGCTGAAGACATCTTCAAAACCTTGGCCGCCACGGCCTCCGGCTTGGAATCTGGCTCCGCCACCCATTGCTCTGATGGCATCGTATTCCCGGCGCTGTTCCTTATCGGAGAGCACGTCATAAGCCTCGGAAATGTCCTTGAATCGGGCCTCGGCCTTCGCATCTCCGGGGTGTAGATCGGGGTGGTTCTCTTTGGCTAGCTTGCGATATGCCTTTTTGAGCTCAGCATCTGGTACGTCCTTGGCTACGCCAAGGATCTTATAAAAATCCTTTTCGACCCAGTCTTGTGACGCCATCTACTTTCGCTCCTTTCTCATTCTGGTGTTACAAAAACGGCAACCTTGGCCGGGCGAAGCATGCGGTCACCAATCATGTAACCAAGTTCGATTACATCAGCGATCACTGCCTCTGAGACCTCCGCGTTTGGGGTTTGGACCAAAGCATCGTGGTGCTCTGGGTCAAACTTGTCTCCCTTTGCGCCAAAGCTCTTGAGGCCAAACTTTTCGCCGGCATTCTTGAGCTTTGTTGCAACGGCCGCCATTGGAGTTCCTTCTTCAAGATCTCCATGGCTTTCCGCCCTGGTTAGATCGTCAAGGGCTGGAAGAAATGCGCGGATTGCTTCGGCAATTGCCGCCTGGCGTTCTGCTCCGCGATCTCTTTCGACCCTGGCACGGTAGTTCACAAAGTCAGCCTGCAGGCGCTGGAGATCTTGGAAGATCTCCAGCTCCTTGTCGATGGCATCCTTTTCGGTATCCTGAGCAGGTGTTTCGGGCTCGATAGGTGAGCCCTCCTCAACCATTTCCTCGGCGGGGTTACCCTCGTGGTGCTTTGGGTCATCGTGGTGAATGTTGTCTTCGGACATTACTTCTTTTCCTCGGTGTCATCCTCGTCAACAACCTCGGCGTCAACGACGTCTTCGGTGTTCTCTTCGGCTGGAGCTTCGCCTTCTTGAGGCTGAGCGGCATAGATTGCTTCGCCTAGCTTCTGAGCAGAAGTGTTTAGCTTCTCCTGAGCGGCTTTGATCGCATCAATGTCATCGCCTGCTAGCGCCGTCTTCAGAGCGTCGACGTCGGCCTGAACCTCGGTCTGCACATCTTCTGGAAGCTTTTCATCGTTGTCCTTGATTAGCTTCTCGGTTGAGTAGGCGAACTGCTCAGCCTGGTTGCGGGTCTCGGCCTCTTCGCGGCGCTTCTTGTCCTCGGCAGCGTGCTCCTCGGCGTCCTTCACCATGCGCTCGATGTCTTCTTCAGACAGTGAGCTTCCACCGGTGATGGTCATTGACTGCTCCTTACCGGTTCCCTTGTCCTTGGCGGAAACGTGAACGATTCCGTTGGCGTCAATGTCGAAGGTGACCTCGACCTGAGGGATGCCGCGTGGGGCAGGTGCGATGCCGGTTAGCTCGAAGTTTCCAAGTGACTTGTTGTCACGAGTGAACTCGCGCTCACCCTGGAAGACCTGAATCGAAACAGATGGCTGGTTGTCATCTGCGGTTGTGAAGGTCTCTGATCTCTTGGTTGGGATCGCGGTGTTGCGCTCAATCAACTTGGTCATGATGCCACCCTTGGTCTCAATACCTAGAGATAGCGGGGTCACGTCAATGAGAAGAACGTCTTTGCGCTCACCCTTGATCACACCAGCTTGCAGTGCTGCACCAACAGAAACTACCTCGTCAGGGTTTACGCCCTTGTTTGGCTCCTGGCCACCAAGTAGTCCCTTCACCAATTCGGTGACAGCTGGCATGCGGGTTGATCCACCCACCATTACAACGTGAGCGATGTCGCCAACCTTTACGCCAGCTTCCTTGATTACATCCTGGAATGGCTTGCGAGTTCTCTCAAGCAGGTCCTGGGTCAATGACTCGAACTGCGCTCTGGTGATGCTCTCGTCTAGGTTTGCTGGTCCCGACTCGGTCAAAGACAGGTATGGCAACTGAATCTGGGTCGAGGTCGACTGACTCAGCTCCTTCTTTGCCTGCTCGGAAGCTTCCTTCAGACGCTGCAGTGCGATCTTGTCGCCAGAAACATCAACGCCAGTGGTCTCCTTGAACTTCTTGACTAGGTGGTCAACCAGTCTCTGGTCCCAGTCGTCTCCACCTAGGCGGTTATCACCCGAGGTTGAACGAACCTGAATGGTTGAGAAGTCATCGTCTTTGCCAACCTCAAGAAGCGAAACATCGAATGTTCCACCACCTAGGTCAAACACCAAGATCAATTCGTCTTCTTTACCTTTGTCCAAACCATAGGCAAGTGCTGCAGCGGTTGGCTCGTTAATAATTCTCAGCACGTTCAGGCCAGCAATTTCGCCGGCTTCCTTAGTTGCCTGACGCTCAGCGTCGTTGAAGTAGGCAGGAACGGTGATAACAGCGTCGGTGACGCTCTCACCCAGGTAGGTCTCTGCATCGCGCTTAAGCTTCATCAAGATGCGAGCGGAGATCTCCTGTGGGGTGTATTCCTTCTCGTCAACCTTGAACTTCCAGGTGGTACCCATGTGGCGCTTCACAGAAGATACTGTGCGGTCCACGTTGGTCACTGCCTGACGCTTTGCGGTCTCACCAACCAAGATGTTGCCATCCTTGGTGAATGCCACAACCGATGGTGTGGTTCTGAATCCTTCTGCGTTTGCGATTACCTTTGGCTCTCCAGCCTCAAGCACTGTTACAGCGCTGTTGGTGGTTCCTAGGTCAATTCCTACTGCTCTACCCATTGTTTTCTCCTTATTTCTAAAGTTCTCGCGACTTAAGTTGAGTCACCTGCGCTCAAGTCTTATGAATGAAAACAAAGTTGTCAAGAATCTATTCCTGAAAGTTGAGTGTGAGTGACTCAACTTTCGCAGAGACTAGAGTTTTGCTGTGTCAGGAATGCAATTTGAAGACCTTAGCCCGCTAGCAGTGCTAGACAGAGATGGGCTAAACGAGTCTTTCCACCACGGGGTGGCGGTATTAGTTGACCCAAACGGCAACGTGCTTGAGTCTCATGGCAACATTTCCGCTCCGATGTATCCAAGGAGCGCGCTAAAGCCAGTTCAAGCACTGGCCATGAGAAAACTTGGTTTATCGCTTCCAGAAAAAGAAGCCATTCTCTCAATGGCGAGTCACCACGGCACCAAAGAACACACCGATCTGGTGCTCGGAATTCTCCAGGGTCAAGATCTCGGGGTCGAGGATCTGCAGTGCCCAAGTGATCTGCCTTGGAATGCGGCAGCCAAAGCAACTGCTACCAGTTCCCCTTTGCACATGAACTGTTCCGGCAAGCACGCTGGCTTTCTTGCCACCGCCAAACTAAACGGTTTTGATACCAAGAACTATCTGGCAATCGATCACCCGGTTCAGATGGCAGCCAAAGAATTGGTTGAAGAGCTATCTGGAGAAACCGTGACAAAGACCACGCTTGATGGCTGCGGGGCCCCTCTTTTTGCCATCAGCACCCTCGGATTGGCCAAAGCCATCTCTGGTTTTGTGTCGCAAGCACAGGAGCAAGTCTCCTGGGCCATGCTGCATCCGCATCTAATCGGCGATGTTCAGACTCCGGATGCAGCTTTTTTGAGAACAGGTTTCTTTGCCAAGCTGGGTGCCGAAGGGGTCTTCACGGTGGCAACCACCTCTGGCTACGCCCTAGCGATCAAGATCGCGGATGGTTCATTGCGACCAGCACCTGAGATTGCGATTCGGTTGCTCCAACAGCATGACCTGATTTCAGATTCTCAGGTTGCAGAGGTGAGGAAGACCACCCTGGTGGAGTCTTTGGGTGGCGGAAAAAGAGTTGGCGCTATGAAGACCGCCTTCTAGTCCTGAATTGGACCGAGAAGGATTGCTCCTATCAAGTGTTGCAACAGCTGGATCTTCAGCGACTCTGGTGCATCCTTAAACCCATCAAGCCCAATCACATGCCCGGTGAACGCCAGTCCCGAGGTGACCGAAGACATTAGCGTTGCCCTTGCTTCAAAGTGGTCGAGCCCGAGTTTCTCAATCTCAATTAAAAACTGCTGTTTATAGAGCTTTGCCAGAAGCGCTGCGGCGCTTGGTTCAGAAGCAGCTGCTCTTTGAACTATGACCAAGGTCTCCAAAAAGTACCCGGGAGAGAGAAATTTATTGATTCTTTCGGCAAGTGTTCTTGGCCACTCATCTCTGTTGTCTTGAGACAGGCCTTGAAAGACAGTTTGGGCGGTTTCTTGGGCATTTATGGTTGCTGAAAACAGGCCTTCTTTGTTTGTGAAGAAGTGCAGCACCAGGCTTGGGTCAACCTTTGCCTCTCGGGCAACTGCCCGCATGGAGGTTTTGGCAAAACCTTGTTCCATGAAAAGCGCCTTTGCGGCACGCAGAATATCGTCCCTAGACGAAGTCTCTGCTTGCGGCCTGCGGCCTGCGCTTTTTGAAGTCATGGTCAAATCCTACTTAATTCAACACCTGTTGTATTTTTAATGACATAATCCAACAAGTGTTGAATTAGGAGAAAATAAATGGACGCACTTATTGCAGCAATTTTCACCTTCGGTTTTTCGATTTTCTATGGGCTTTCGCTCATTGAGAAAAGCGTTTGGCCGTTGATTTTTAGAAACAAACCGGACTTGGTTTCAGACCACAATATTGTCTTCACCCACACTGCCCTGAAGCGACTAACCCCGCTCCTGCCGCCGTCCAACGGCGTGGTGATCTTGGCTGGAACCAGTTTGTTATTTTGGCAGGCCGTCAATCTCGATTGGTCATGGCAATCGACCCTGTTGCCAGTCTTTTACATCCTGATGATGGCGGGGATTGTCCTCATTGGTAAAAACCCAGCAGTTGTCTTCTCCATTCGCAGCCATGGCCCTGAGTCCCCACTGCCGGAGCTTCGTCGCGATCTTCGCTTGGTCGGCATCCACCACCACATTGCCCTTTTCACAAACCTCGCCGTTGTCATTTTCCAACTATCAGCTATCACCTTTGCCTAAGGAGCAAAAATGAAAGAATCAAAAACAGTTGCAACCCTCGCTGCGCTTCACGCAGTCATCGTCTCAGTCCTGATCCTGCTTTTTCTCTGGCCAGCCGGCGGTTCGGCGGCCAAGGATCTGCCGATCGGCCTGGTTGGACCAGCCGAGCAAACCTCTCAGATTGCAGCTGCCATCGAGAGCCAGCAACCAGGTGCGCTGGAAATCACTCAATTCACTAGCGCTGAGGAGGCCCAAGACTCTATTGAAGCCAAAGAAATTTATGGGGCTTTGGTATTGGGTCAGCAGCCCGAGGTGATGATTGCGAGTGCCGGCAACCCAGCAGGTGCTCAGCTATTGCGCGAGTTAGGCCAGAACCTTGCGAATCAGTCTGCCCAAATGCAGGGAATGCAATTGCCAACCATTCAGGTAACGGATTTGGCTCCGCTTCCAGAATCAGATCAGCGTGGTGCGGTATTTGGCTCTTCAGCGCTACCGCTGGTAATTGGGGGCATCTCGCTTGGCGCCTTGGCGGTTCTCAGGATTAGATCAGGCTCAGGCCGGCTGGCGTTGGCTTCAATCGCTTCGTTGGTCACCGGAACAATCGCGGCGGCAATCGTTTCGGGAGTATTTGGAGCACTGCCAGGCGATCTCCTAGCCAACTCTATGGCATTCAGCGCGGTGATCGCAGCTATCTCGCTGACTCTGATTGGAATGCACGCAATCATCGGCATGGCAGGGTTTGGCCTTACGGCAGCAACACTGTTCTTGGTTGGGAATCCACTCAACGGAGTCGCACTCCCGGTCGAGTTCTACCCAGGTATCTGGGGCGCGATTGGCCAGGCCATGCCGGTTGGTGCCGGATTTGAACTTCTAAAGAAGATCAACTTCTTTGAAGCTGCCGATCAATCTGCGCAGTGGTGGGTACTGGCTGCCTGGATATTGGTCGGCTTGACGCTATCGATTCGCTTGTTTTTCAAGAAGTCGTAGTCAAATGGAAACTGGCGGGATAATTCCCGCCAGTTTTCTGTCTGGTGAATTTTTGCTCTCCATGATGTCGCGATCTGGTTTCAAGGAGTAATCTTTGGCCCATGACCAACACTGATGTTGCACCCAAGAAATCGCGCGGAACCTTCGCATGGGCACTCTGGGATTGGGCGGAGCAGCCTTTTCCAACTATCTTTCAAACCTTCATCTTCCCCATCTACATCACCTCTTCGGTGTTTGGTGCAGAAGAAGACACCTCTCGTGCTCTAGGCCTTGCCACGACAATCGCCGGTGTGATGGTGGCGCTGGCCGCTCCAGTCTTTGGTCGTCGCACCGATGAGATGGGCAAGCGCAAGTTCTGGCTAATGATGAACACCTTCATCCTGGCCGGCGTGATGGCATCGCTGTTCTTCATTACCCCAAATGCCTCGATGCTTTGGATTGGTCTGATCATCTTTAGCTTTGGTGGCTTCGTGCAAGAAGTCGCATTCATCAACTACTACGCCATGCTCCGGCAGGTCTCTAAGCCCTCAAATATCGGCAAAGTCTCCGGTTTTGCCTGGGGTTTGGGCTACCTAGGTGGCATTGTCCTGCTGTTGATCTCTTTGGTTGGTTTCATCCAGACTGATACCCCTTGGTTTGGGATTCCACTAACTGATTCACTGAACGTGCGCTCGGTCTTCTTGTTTAGCGCCGTTTGGCTCTTGGTCTTCTCGATTCCATTGTTCTTGAGCGTTCCCGAGATCAAGGCCAAAGAGAACCTTCAAAAAGAAACCATCATCGAGAGCTATTACAAGCTTTGGGCTCAACTAAAGTCTTTGCGCAAGCAGGCTCCCGAAACCTTCAAGTTCCTAATCTCTTCGGCAATCTATCGTGATGGTCTTGCAGGGGTCTTCGCCTTTGGTGGCGCTTTAGGAGCGCTCGCTTTTGGTTTCGAGCTGGCAGATGTGATTCTGTTTGGAATTGCGGCGAATGTGATGGCAGGAATTGGAGCCATGATTGGTGGCTTCCTGGATGACAAGATCGGCGCAAAGACCACGATCATGGCCTCTTTGGTTGGATTGACAATCGCTGGTTTTGCAGTCTTCTTGTTTGCAGGATATGGCGCTATCACCTACTGGATTGGTGGCTTGGCACTGACTTTGTTTGTTGGTCCTGCGCAGGCCGCTTCGAGGTCTTTCGTGGCTCGCTTCACGCCCGAGGGACGTGAAGGCGAGGTCTTTGGTTTGTATATGACCACAGGTCGTGCGGTCAGCTTCTTGAGCCCATTGCTTTGGACCACGGCAATCTCCGCAGCCCTAGCTGCAGGGATTCAAAACGCCCAGGCGACCATCTATGGAATCTTGGGACTAATGCTGGTTCTAGTGGTTGGCACAATCCTGATGTCGAGGGTTCACCCAAGCCCAGATGTCATCTCTGACTAGAAGTCGATAAATCAAAGCAGCAGTGCATCTCTACACCCCGTAGAATAAGCCCATGGCCAAACGCAAACAGGGTGAATTAGAGACCGCTGTATTGGGCTGCCTGTGGGATAGACCAGACGGCTTATCTTCCCAACAGATACTGGCTCTTCTAGGTGATGACGATTTAGCTGTCACCACTATCCTCACTGTTCTTGCAAGACTTGGCGACAAGGGCTTGGTTCAAAAAGAACAACTAGGCGGCAGAACACTTATTTTCACCGCCACCGCCAGCCGTGAGCAGCACACCGCCAAACTTTTGCTTTCTGCAATGGAGAACTCACTGAACCCGGCTCTAGCATTCAGCCATTTCGCCCAGGGACTCAGCGCTGACCAGATCGAATCTTTGAAAAAGGCGCTCGAC
Source organism: Aquiluna sp. (assembly GCA_021741585.1). GTDB lineage: Bacteria > Actinomycetota > Actinomycetes > Actinomycetales > Microbacteriaceae > Aquiluna. The sequence goes on from JAIOXN010000001.1 coordinate 816,936, forward strand.
CGCTAGATTATCTAAGTGGAGAACCTGCTTTTATCACTGATCATCCTGATCGAGTTCGTGCTGGTCGTGACCACCTCTGCACCACTTTTCTTAGCCAACAGATTCCGCAAATCGCCTAATTTGGGCATTGGAGTGTGGTTTGGTCTCTTCTTCTCGGCAATGATTGCCGGCTTTATTTCAGTTGGGATTGCCGGATTTTCGATTCTTCTAACCTGGCGATCGCTGTCCACCCAGGAATCAATCTGGCTCATCCTTGGAGGTTCAGTAGCACCCTGGCTGCTATTGGCTTTTGCTGGGGTTCTTCTAGCCCTTGGCAACCAAAAGCTCGAACCGATGTTTCAAAAGCGCGCGGAGATTGATTTGCTTTCTCAACTTGCTCCGCGCGAGATTATGAAATTTCATAAGGCCAGAGTCTTTGAGCTTGAGGTGCCGGGGTTTTATGCACTGAGTCGAAACTATGACATCTACGTCTCGAAGGCGGTCTTCAAGCTGACCCAAAAGCAACAAGAGGCGATCTTGTGGCACGAATACGGACACATTCGCCTTGGCCACCAAAACTTGAAGCGAATCACCAGCCTGGTCTTACAGCTCAGTTCTTGGTTTGCAGTTTCTAGAGGCTTTGCCTATGAGGTGGCCAAACTCTGTGAGCTATCTGCCGATAAATATGCCCTGAAGCGGGTTTATTCAAAAGACCTCTACGAAGCCAGAAAACTATTTAGCTAAGCGGTGTATTGCCAACATCGGTGATGTGGAAATTCAAATAAGAACGTGAAGCGGTTGGCCCGCGCTGCCCTTGGTATCTAGATCCATACTTGGAAGAGCCATATGGGTTCTCGCTGGCCGAAGAAAGCTGGAAGAAGCACAACTGCCCAATCTTCATTCCTGGCCAAAGCTTGATCGGCAAGGTCGCAGTGTTGGAAAGTTCCAGGGTGACGTGGCCATTGAACCCCGGGTCCACAAACCCTGCGGTTGAGTGGGTCAGAAGACCAAGTCTTCCAAGTGAGCTCTTCCCCTCAAGCCTTGCCGCGATGTCATCCGGCAGCGAGACAAACTCAAAAGTCGAACCCAGAACAAATTCACCGGGGTGCAGGATGAAGGCTTCGTCCTTTTCGACCTCCACAAATCGAGTCAGGTCGTCCTGCTGTTCGCGAGGGTCAATGAAAGGGTATTTGTGGTTGTCAAAGAGCCTAAAGAATCTGTCCAAGCGGACGTCCATGCTGCTTGGTTGAATCAGTGACATATCCAGCGGGTCAAGGCCAATCCGGCCAGATTCGATCTGCGTGCGAATGTCTTTATCTGAAAGCAACATGGCTAAAAGGTTAGTGGCTTAGGCCGGCTTTCTCGTAAAGGCGCTTTAGCCACTTGGGTGCCCACCAGTTTGCAGCACCAAAGAGCCTCATCAAGGCTGGAACCAACAGTGCTCTCACAACAGTCGCATCAAGCAAAATTGCGAACGCAATTCCAACTCCAAGCATCTTCATAATCGATACTCCGGAGGTGGCAAAGGCACTGAATGTAACCGCTAGAACGATTGCGGCGGCTGTAATGATTCGACCCGAGCGTTGCAAACCAATTGCCACCGAGTTCACGGTGTTCATGCCGACATCGTGCTGTTCCTTGATTCTTGAAAGCAGGAACAGTTCGTAGTCCATCGACAAACCGAATGCCACAACCGCGATCATCACAACCGAGGATGTGTCTATGGTTCCGGTGACCGAATACTCACCCAATAGCCATTGCAAGTGTCCGTTCTGGAAGATCCAGCTCACCAAACCAAGAGTTGCTCCAAGAGAAAGTATGTTTAGCACGATTGCCTTGATCGGCAAAATCACGCTTCCGGTGAAAAGGAAGAGCAAAATCAGCGTGCTGATGATGATCCAACCGGCAGCCAGAGGCAGCGCCTTCTCAATTCCCTGCTGTGAATCTGTGTAGTAGGCGGCGCTACCGCCAACCAACACTTCATCCAGGGAGTTGTCGATTGCTCGAATTTGGACAATCTGCTCAAGCCCCTCTGGGCTTCTAGGTTCAAGATCTGCAATGGCTTCAATCCGAGTCCACGCAGTGTTGTCTTCTGTTGGAATCTCTGCCACACGAATCACGTCTGGGATCTGCTCCAACTCTGCGATGTAGTCCTGGATTGAGGCACTGTCGCCCTTGACAAGAATTTCAATCGGGGAAGATTCTCTTCCTTCGAAGCGATCACGAATCAGCTCGGAAGCAACAAGTGCGGGTGATCCGGCTGGAAGAACTCGATCATCAACCTGACCGAATTTCACTTCGGAGCTCAGCGAGAACAGTGAAATTAGGAAAATCAGGCTCACAAACAGAACCGAGAGTGGTTTCCGCATTGTGAAGCGAGCCAGCTTCTCCCAGCCGCCCTTTTCCTTGGGGGTGAGATCTCGTTTGATAATCCTGAGTGAGTTGACTCGATCACCAATCAGGTTCAACATCGCAGGAACTGCAACCATCGCCCCGATAACAGCCAGAATCACAACTGTGAATCCGGCAAGTGCAAAGGATTGCAAGAAGTACTGAGGGAAAAATGCCATCGAGAGCATCACAACAGCGACGGTCAATCCGGAGAAGACAACGGTCTTTCCGGCAGAGGCAACCGTGTTCACAACGGACTCGGAGACCGAATTGCCGACCCCTCGCTCTTCCCTAAAACGATTCACAACCAAAAGGCTGTAGTCAATGCCAAGACCAAGCCCGAGCCCGGTCACTAGGTTCAAAGCAAAAATCGAGATATCGGTGAATTGGCTGGCCGCCCAAATCACAAAGAAGGTTCCAACAATTGCCAAACCACCAACCACCAAAGGCAGCGATGCGGCAGTTACCGAACCAAAGACGAAGATCAGCAGGAACAAAACAATTGGAACAGCGATGGTTTCAGCGCGAATCAGATCGTGCTCGATGGTTTCGTTGATCGCTTTTGTGATTGCCCCAAAACCGGCAACGTGAACCTGAGCGCCCTGGTAATCGCCGGTGAAATCATCAACGATTGTGGCAACCACCGGGGCTTGCTTGATGTCGTTTTCAAGATCCACAAAAACATAGATGGCTTTGCCATCTGTGCTCCTAAGGCTTGGGGGAGAGCCAAGGGTGTAGTAGTTCAAGACGCCTTTGACGCCCTCAATTGCGGCAAGTTCGTCGTTCAGGTTTTGCACCAACTCGAAGGAAACCGGCATGCCATTAGCATCAGTCGCATCTGCCTCTTGGGGCAAATCAACCAGAATGATCACTTCGGCAGGGTCAACGCCAAATTCAGAGGTGAGCAGCTCACCAACGGCAGCGGAGTCGGCATTCGGGTTGTCATAACCGCCACCCTTAAGGTTTCCAAATGACTGGAATCCCCAGATGCTGGAGAGTGCGATAAGCGCCACGAAACCAAAAAGTGTGATTTTGGAGTGGCGCACGATGAGCGTGCCGAGTCTGCGCATTAATGCCTTAGGTAAGTTGTCTCTAACTAGATTTGCATACTTCGTGGAATGATTCCTGAATGAGCAAAAAATTTGCGGTTCGTTCAAATATTTATTTCGTTTTTGCAGGTCTCGGCCTAGTGACGGCAATGGTGCTCAACGGCATCGCCTCAGTAACCGGGCAGAACTACATGGATGCCTGGTTTGGCAGTGCCGTGGACTGGGTGCTCTCGGTTGATCTTCTGATTGTTGCCCTCGCCGTTGTCACTTTCATGTTGGTGGAGGCGAAAAGGCTCAAGATGAAGCGGGTTTGGCTCTATTTCTTGCTTTCGGGAGTCACTGCCATGGCATTCACTTTCCCGCTGTTTATGGCAATGCGTGAGCGCAAACTTGCCCAGATCGCTGTCCATGGCGGCAAACTTGAGCGTTTTGAATTCGATAACCACAAGGTCGATGTTTGGGTCCCGAAAGATGTTGATGAGAACACGCCAATTCTTGTGATGCACGATGGCAGAAATGTTTTTAGCGAAACTGACTCTTTTTCTGGCACCACCTGGGGAGTTCTTCCCGCCCTCAAAGAGGTTCGGGGCAAAGCACCTGTAATAGTTGCGGTCTGGGGCCTAAGCGATGACACTAGATTGCGAGAACTTGGACCTCAGTCCGCTATGGAGAAGAACCCAGACAAGTGCTGGGAACATGTCCCGGATGACTACTTCCCAACCGGTAAAGAACCCATGGGTGATGCCTATGTCTCGCTGCTGGCCGACGCGATTGTGCCTTTTGTCCAGGATCGATACGGCATCAAGCCGAGCGTCAAGAACACCGCTGTCATGGGTGCTTCAATGGGTGGGCTGATGTCCATGTATGCAATGGGAAAAAGACCCGATATTTTTGGTACTGCGATTTGCTTTTCAACTCACTGGGTGTTTGGCACCGAGTTCATGGTTCAGGAACTTACCGATTTGTTGCCAGAACCTGGTGCCCACAGGGTTTGGACCGATTCGGGAACCATCGAGCTGGATGAGAATTACCCGCCATTCCACAAACTCGCAGTTCAGAGGCTTCGCGAGAAGGGCTATGCAGAGCCAAGGCACCTAGTTGGGGCCATCTACCCAAACACCGGTCACCACGAAAGCTATTGGGCTAGAAGGGTGGCAGAAGCTCTGAACTGGTGGCTTGAGGCACCGCCCCGCTCATAAAACGAATCACATCCGAGTCCACCATCACGTCTCTGAGCGTGATTGGTCGATTCAAATAGAGCCCATCCAAAGAGGTAACTCGGCTTAGCGCAACATATGTCTGCCCGGGAGAGAAAGCTCCTCTTCCCATGTCAATCTGCACCTCGTCATAGGTTTGGCCCTGGGACTTGTGAACCGTTACAGCCCAAGCCAACCTCAATGGGATCTGCTTGAACTCGGCAAGAGTGACAGGAACCAAAACCTCTTTGACTTTTCCGGTGGCCTCATCGAATTCTTCATCGACTTGGTATCGAACCTTTTCCCAGGTCGCAGGACCGACCTCAAACTCTTCGCCATCAACATCAACAATCACAAGACCGGATTTTGGCAATCCGATTACTTTGCCGATTGTTCCATTCACCCAACGCCTGATGCTTGAGCCGTTAGGTCCCTTGATCATCGAGGAATCGTCGTTTTTGATGAACATCACTTGAGCGCCAACCTTGAGCTCAAGATTCATCTCGGCCGGCAGCGTGCGACCAAACTGCTTGGCGGCATCCTCCGAGTATTTAGCGGTGAATACCTTTGGTTCATTGCCAATTAGGTTCATGCGCTGACGGTTTACCGCGTTCACAGTGTCGTTGATTGTCGCAAGCTTTATGACATCTGGGTGAGAAGGAGTACGATTGCCAGCCTGATTCAGGCGATCGAGCATCGCTTGATCCACCGATCCGTCTCTTATAGCATTGAGGATTTCTTTGAATTCCGGGTCTGCCTGTCGGAAGATTTCGGAGAGTTCAAAGCGCTCGAGGTCAGCATTTCTCCAAACGTGGGCATCAAAGAACCAACCAGATTGATAGTTCTCTGCCATATAGTTGCGCTCTTGCGGGTCGCTTGGGGGCACCGGAGCTAACTGATATGGGTCGCCAAACATCACAACCTGAGCCCCGCCAAAAGGTTCTTTGCGTCGACCACGGGCAATGCCCATTGCCCGATCGATGGCGTCCATCATGTCTGAGGAAACCATCGAAACCTCGTCTATTACGAGCATGTCAAGGGCGCGCAACACCTCTCGGGTGCGCTTAGACATGTGGCGGCCAAGATCAACCTCGCCCAATAAACCAAAGGGGAAGGTGAAAAGCGAGTGAATCGTCACTCCGCCTACATTTAGCGCCGCGACACCTGTAGGCGCGCAGATTGCAAAAGACTTCTCACTATTTGCGGTTAGGTGGGAAAGAAGCGTTGACTTGCCGGTTCCGGCTCTTCCGGTCACAAAGATGTGGCTGTGGGAACTCTCGATGTAGTCAAATAGATCGCGCTGTTCGGAGCTAAGTTCGATAATCAATTTCTGCGCTCCGGAGTCTGGTTTAGTTTTTCCAACATTTGGTTGTAATCGAGGATATCTTTATTTCCACTGCGATCGGATGCACGATCGAGCCGCTTGCGCTCTCGATCATCGCTCTTTGACCACTGGTAAACCACGATCAAAGTAATTGCCAAGGTCGGCAACTCGCCAACCCCCCAGGCAAATGCGCCGCCAATTGCCTGATCGGCAAGTGGATCATCGCCCCAGGTTCTGCCCATTGAACCAAACCAATCGGCAAGCAATAAACCTTTTTCGTTCATGAGCCCAAGCCCAAAGAAGGCGTGGAATGCCATGGTTCCAATCAGCAGCATCAGCTTCACGGGAAAGACTGGCTTATGAGGTTGCGGGTCAACACCAATCAAAGACTGCACGAACAGATATCCGGTTAGTAAGAAGTGCCCAATCATCCACTGGTGACCCAGGTGTGACTCTGTGGAGAACCTAAATAGTGGCGTGTAGTAGAACATCACCAAAGAAAGCGCAAAGTTCAAACCTGCAAACAGTGGTTGCGATAGGAACCAGGCGTAAGGTGTGTGAACGGCCCAGAGCACCCACTCGCGCAATCCGAAGGAGCCATCGGTTCGAGGTGCTTGGGCTCTGGAAAGAAGCGTCACAGGGGCTCCTGGGACCAATAAGACCGGCACCATCATGGTGAGAATCATGTGACCGACCATGTGGACGCTAAATAGGTACTCCTGATAAGCATTTGGCGCACCATTGGTGACATAGAAAAGCGTGACCATGCCAAAGATCCAGGAAGCGGTGCGGATTACCGGCCACTTATCCCCGCGCTTTCTGAGCACCGAAACCCCATAGAGGTAAACCAAGATTCCCAGAATGCTGATGGTTGCCCACAAAACATCAAAGTCCCAAACCGTGAACCAAGAGCTAGGAAGCAACTCTGGGGGCAGCGGGTCACCGGCAAGCAACTCGGCTGCGGTCGGAGGAACAAACTCGTTTGGGCTCACAGGCGGTGCAGTTCTCGCAAGCGCAGTGGCAAGCCCCATCGCAACTCCCATGAACAGAAGCTCACTGGCTGCCAATGTCCAAAAACCAACGACACCATGAGAGATCTTGGCAATCAAGTTTCTGCGGTGGATGGCACCATAAACACCCAAGAGCACCAAAACCACGGCCTTACCAATCAGAAGTAGCCCGTAGCCCGAAAGCAAATCTGAGGGCTGGTAAAGCCTGATATATCCGGCGGTGACGCCGGAAACAGCAACCAAAATAAAGGCGAAGAGCGCGAGGGTTGAATACCTAGACGCCAGGATCTGTGACCGGCCCTTTTCGCTGGAGAAGACCGCATAGAGCGCAAATAGTCCACCAACCCAAACCGAAATCCCGACCAGGTGCATCAGCATCGAGTTCACGGCAATCGCGTGGCCGGCATCGGCCGAAGCATGGCCGGATTCTGCCAAAGGATAAAGACCCGCAATTGCGATTGCTGCGTTGACCGCAACCATCCTGCGGTCGCGAAATGCGATCACGCTCAGGCTCAGGATGAATGCGAACAAGAGATTCCAGGCCAAAAGCATCCCGAGCTCGATCTGGGTAGCAAAAAGCCAAAGGCTCTCCGAGAATTCGGGCCCGTAGCTGATCTGGCTACCCGATGCAGAAAGGTAAGTGAAAACAAAGTAAATGCTTGCAGAAAGAAGCCAAAGGCTTGCCGCCCAAGCGGCGACCGGGCGCAGTCTCTCTCGTTCTGCTTCGTTTCCCGCAAATGCCGAGAGAGCAAGTGAACCAACAGTTATTGCCATCGAGAGATTCATAAGAATCTTCACGAATGGGGTGCCCCAACGAACTAGACCACCCGGGTCCGAATATGGGATAGGTGCCGCTCCACCAAAGAGAACCAGGGCCAAAACCAGGCTCAAAAGCGAGCCGGTGGCAATCAGGGCGATTGCCTTTAGGGTTTTAGTGGTTTTGTCTTGGGTCACCTAGTTAGCCTAGGAAAAAACCTTGGGGTTTTGGCTGCATATTGCTTATAGCCGGGGTATTTCTTCATCAGTAACCCCTCCTCAAAATCTGTCTTGATTGAGAGCAAGACATAGAGCAGCGCAAAAACGATGATCTGTGGCCAAAAACCTGCATCCAGCATCACGCCGAAAGACATCGTCAAAAGACCGAAGTAGATCGGGTGGCGAACTCTTGAATACATACCGGTCGTCACTAGTTCCCCGCCCTCGCGAGGAATTGGGGAAGCGGTGAGTGATCTGCCGAGCTTTAGAAAGCTAACTAGCAGTGTTCCGGAACCAATCGCAATCAGCCCGAGACCAACCACGGAGATTGGACCGCTGAGATCGCCATATGGCCGCTCCATGCGCGGGGACAACAAAATCAGTGCGATCAGCAAAAACTGAATCGCAACATAGTAAATGGCACGTGATTTATCGCTCATCTTTTAACCCTACGTCCTGGCTAAACCAAAAGCGGCGCTGGTTGCCCAGACGCCGCTCTCGAGTTTTTTAGCTGAATTACTTAACTACAGCCTTTAGCTTGCTTCCTGCAGATACCTTTACGGTGTTTGCAGCAGCGATCTGGATGGTTGCACCAGTCTGTGGGTTGCGACCGCTGCGTGCTGCGCGGTGGCCCTTCTCAACGCTTAGGTAACCAGGGATGGTGACCTTGTCGCCGCTCTTGATTGCTGCGCCGATGGTGTCAAACATTGCGTCGATGACACGGCCTACTGCAGCCTGTGACTCGCCGGTGTGCTTTGCAACAGCTGCTACTAGCTCGCTCTTGTTCATAATGTCCTCCTGGACTTCTTGTGGACAGGATTTGTCTGAATCAACCTATAGCTAGCGGTGTAACTAACAAGCTCATATCTCGGCGTGTTGCGAGTGGATTTTTTGTGAATTTTCCGCGTCAGAACGGGGATGTAGGGATTTCCACGTGTAATTTTTCAAACCCTAAACCACAGGTTGAACACTCGAAACAAGGCTTTTTTTGGACTCGGGTAGATTATTTCTAGTCCAAAGGAGTGCCTTGACAAACCAGCTATCCGCCAGCCAAGCTCGGCATTTAGCCTTGAACAGCCTTGGAATTGGCGCCAATACTGGGCAAGAGGGGCTATTGGATGTTCTGTCAACCCTGAACCTCTTTCAGCTTGATTCGGTTAATGTCTTTGAACGAGCCCATCTATTGCCAGCATTCTCAAGGATCGGTGCCTACTCGATCGAGGAGTTCCAGGACCTTGCCTTCGGGACAAAACAGGGGACACCCCACCTCACCGAATATTGGGCTCACTGCGCGGCCCTCATCACAAAAGAAGACTGGGCACTATTCGAATTTCGTCGCAGAGAGTATCGAGAAAACCCGAAGATTCAGCGTTACCTCAAAGACGAGGCAGCTCTAGAAACCTGGGTCAAAAAAGAACTGTTGGCGAATGGCCCGATGACCATCTCGGAATTTGAGCACGACGCAAATAAACGAACGGGAAACTGGTGGGGCTGGTCCGGCATCAAAATCATTCTCGAGCGGCTGTATTTCATTGGCGAAGTTGTCTCGGCTGGTAGAAGAAACTTCTCAAGACTCTACGCACTCCCAGAACAAGTCGGCCTTGTTGAGAACACGTCACTGAATTCGAATGAGCAAAGGAAGGCCCTGCTTCTAAAAGCCTCGGGATCTCTGGGTGTTGGGACTTTGGACGATATTGCTGATTACTACCGAATGAATAAGAAGGAGGCTCGACCACTCATCAGCGAGCTGGTTGAGGAGAATCTTTTAGCGGAGGTACGGGTCGAGGGTTGGGAACGCCCTGGATACGCAAAGCCAAACACCCTAAAAAATCTGAGCCCATTTGAATCTGGCGAACGCAAGGCAAGAATCTTTAGCCCCTTTGATCCTTTGATTTGGCGGCGAGAAAGACTGAGTCGAATCTTTGACTTTGAGTATCAGATTGAAATCTACCTGCCGGAAGATAAACGCAAATACGGCTACTACACCCTGCCGATCCTCCACGAGGACAAATTGGTTGGTCGGGTAGATCTCAAAAATGACCGCAAGAGCAAAACCTTGAATGTGCTCTCGCTCTGGAGCGAGCCTTGGCTATCCAAGGCTGATCTGAAGCGCATCACCCCGGATGTGGTGGCCGAATTAGAACTTGCCAAACAATGGGTTGGCGCAGAAACACTAAACCCGCCATCCAAAGGCAATTGGGCCTTTGGTGGCGGGTCTAATTAGAAACTAATTACCAGCTTGACTTGGTGATACCAGGCAGCTCGCCCTTGTGTGCCATGTCGCGGAAACGTACACGGCTAACACCGAACTTGGATAGCACACCGCGTGGGCGGCCATCGATTAGGTCGCGGCTACGAACGCGCACTGGAGATGCGTTGCGAGGTAGCTTCTGCAGGCCTAGGCGTGCTGCTTCCTTCTGCTCGTCGGTAGAGGTTGGGTCTACCAAAGCCTTCTTTAGAGCTAGGCGCTGTTCTGCGTAGCGCTCAACGATTACTTTGCGCTGCTCGTTACGAGCAATCTTTGACTTCTTAGCCATGTGTTTAGCGCTCCTCGCGGAATTCAACGTGCTTGCGCACTACTGGGTCGTACTTCTTCAAAGTGATGCGGTCTGGGTCGTTGCGACGGTTCTTCTTGGTCACGTATGTGAAACCAGTGCCGGCGGTTGACTTCAGCTTGATGATTGGACGGATGTCCTTGTCTTTAGCCATTCTCTATTCCTAGATCTTCTCGCCGCGAGCAACTAGCTCAGCGATAACGGACTCAATGCCACGAACGTCAATCACCTTGATGCCGCGAGCAGAAAGCTGCAGGGTAACCTTGCGGCCCATGGATGGGACGAAGTAAGTCTTCTTCTGGATGTTTGGGTCAAAGCGACGCTTGGTCTTGTTCTGAGCGTGCGAAACTTTGTGACCGAACTGCGGTCCGGTCTGTGTGACCTGGCAGTAGGCAGCCATTTGTCCTCCTAGGGGCGCGTTCACCCGAAGCTAAAGTTTGGGATTGTTAGGGCCAAGGCCCGTGCAACCATGCAAGTTTAGGAGAGAACGGGGGCCAAAAGCAAGTCTTAGTTTAGAAAATCAACTCGCCACGCCACATTTTTCGCAAATACCAAATAATTCGATGCTGTGGGTCACGGATGTGAAGCCGTGTTTGGCCGCCAATTCGCTAGTTGCTGCCTCGAAACCAGCAAGATCGAACTCAACTGTTTCGCCGCACTGTCGGCAGATCAAGTGGTGGTGGTGGTCGTTTGAGCAGAACCGGTACTTGGTCTCACCGTCTTCCGATGCCAGGGCATCCACATCGCCTGATTCAACAAGCTCAGTTAGCGCCCGATAAACGGTTGTCAGCCCGAGCTTGAGACCGGTGGAAATAATCATCTGGAAAATCTCTTGGGCTGAAGCGAATCCATTGGATTCTTCTAAGGCCTGCCGAACCGCAACCTTTTGCCAGGTTGAACGCTTGGTGCTCATGCTCGAACCCCTTTGGTTTTTGCCCAAGAGATAACTCGAGCTATCAGATAAATCAGGAAAGAGATAGTTGTCACATAAGGGCTAATTGGAAGGCCGCCGCCAAGTGCTAAAAGGATTCCGCCGACCATGGAGATAAACGCGAAAGTCACAGACAAGACTGGCACCCAAAGTTGACTGTTGCTTAGCCTGAGTGCTGAAGCCGCCGGTGTCACAAGCAAAGCCAAAACCAAAAGAGCGCCCACCACCTGAACCGCAGCTGCAACCGCTAATCCCAGAAGCAACACAAAGACAATCCCAAGAGCGCGAACTCTTACCCCCCTTGCCGATGCAACCTCTGGATCCAAAGATGCAAACGACAGTGGTCGCCAGATAACCAGCATCACGCCGACAACTATCAGGGCGATTACTGCCATAGCCGCAAGCTTGGGGTCATCCACCGAAACAATCTGCCCGGTTAGCAAGCCGAACTTATTCGCGGCCCGTCCCGGATAAAGCGCCAATGCAAGGATTCCAATACCCAACCCGAATGGCATCAAGACCGCAACAAATGAGTTTCGATCCTTGGCTCGCTCGCCCAGAAAGGCCAATATTCCAGCCGCAGCAAGGGAACCAACCACTGATCCAACGACCACATCTAGGCCAATCAGCAAAAAGATTGCCGCCCCCGCGAAGGAGAGCTCGGAAATACCGTGCACCGCAAACGAGAGTTCGCGGTTCATGACAAAGACCCCCACCAGTCCGCCAATTAGCGCCAAAAGCGCACCTGCGTATAGCGAATTGGCAACCAGCGGAATCAGACGGTCGTAATCTGAAAAATCAAAGAGTGCGGCATGCATCAGCTCCACTCCTCATCTTGGTGGTGGTTGTGGTCATGAGTGCCCAAGACCACGACCCTGCCCTGGTTCCTAACGACATCAATCTCAGAGCCATATAGCTTGCTCAAAACCTCGGATCGCAAAACCTCATCTGGGGTGCCGATTGAGTAGTTTCCCTGGGCAAGATACAGAACTCGATCGACATAATCGATAATCGGGTTCACATCGTGAGTCACAAACAAGACCGCTGCCTTTTGCTCACTTGCCTGCGCGTGGATTAGCTCGCTGACCACTCCTTGGTGGTGCAGATCAAGTGCACTCAGTGGCTCATCCGCCAAAACCAAGCTTGGTTTCGAGATAACTGCCTGGGCAACCCTGACTCGCTGCATCTCTCCACCGGAAAGTTGTCCGACGGGCTTATCGGCAAGGTGTTCGGCATCAACGGCCTCAAGTGCTCGCATGGCTTGGCTCTTCATGGACTTTGACGGGATTGGCAGTCCAAACTTGTGACCATCTAGGCCAAACCTGACAGCATCGATAACTCGCAATGGCAGGTCGGTTCCTAGAATTCTGTGTTGCGGGATGTAGCCAATCTTTCTGCTGCCAAATCCAGCCTTTTTGCCCAATAGCTCAATCGATCCTGAGGTAAGTGCCTGTTGACCCAAGATGCTTTTGAGGAGCATGGATTTGCCAGACCCGTTGGCGCCGATGATTGCGATGAACTCACCGGGTTGAACCTCAAAGTTCAAATCAGACCAAATCGCCTGCTCGCCAAAGGCGAGCGAGGCGTTTGCGACTTTTAGGACACTGCCCACTAGTAAACGGCTTCCTGAAGCTGGTCGATGACTGAATTCATGTAATCCAGATAGCTCAGACCCTCAGGAAGTGACTCATAAAGTGAGATCTCTGGCAAGCCTGCATCTGCTGCAGTTTTGCTCAGTGCAGCCGCAGTGGCATCGGCAGTCTGGGCATTGGTCACCAGAAGAATGGCAACTTTTCCAGCCAAAAGATCACTTGCAGTCCTTAGATCTGCTGGGGAGACCTCTCGCTCTTCCTCAACGGCCTCTGAAAGTCCACTTGGCGTCATGTTGGTAAAACCAGCGTCCTCAAGCAACAAATCTCCGATTGGCTCAGATGAGATCACACCAAGGCCAAGAGCCTTTTCCCTCAGGGCCTCGCTTCTGATTTCCAGGTTGTCCAGCTCAATCATGAAATCGTCGAAGTTCTGGTTGATTTCAGCAAAAGCCTCTGGGCGAAGTTCCGAGAGAACTCTCGCGATTGTTTCGGCGGTTGTGCCAACCACAGCAAGATCAAACCAAACGTGCTCATTGCCCTCGAAAGTTTCGCCACTGTCAACATTGATTGGTGTTAGGAGTAGTTTTGGTTCTTCGCTCTGGGAGTTGGAGGCTAACTCTTCAACAAAGTTGTCGTAGCCCCCGCCGTTATAAACGATGAGATCGGCGTCTTCGATTGCGAGTTGATCGCGAGCAGTCACCTCATAGGAGTGTGGATCTTTGTTCAGGTCATCGATCAAAACCGTGACGTCGACCCATTCACCGCCGATTTCTTCAACGATGGAGCCCCAGGGCATTGTCGTTGCTAACACCTGAATTACGCCGGTTTCGCCCTCACGGGTAATGCTCGGAGATGGGTTTGGAGTTGCAGTTTCCTCGGGCTTTGGGCCAAAGAAGGTGTTTCCAACGAATACGCCGGCGACGATGGCGGCAACCAGAATCAGAATTGGGACAACAATGCGATTTCTCATTCCTAAAGACTAACGCTTATTGAAAATGATTGTCAATTGCAATTAGTCGAGGAGAAGGGCAGGCTCCTCGATGACGCTCGCTACATCCTGAACAAATCTCGATGCGACGTCACCGTCAACGACTCGGTGGTCAAAGGTGGCACCAATTGTCGTGACCTGGCGGACCACGATCTCATCGTCTACCACCCAGGGCTTCTTGCGAATTGAGCCAAGGGCAACAATTCCCACTTCACCCGGGTTCAAAATCGGGGTTCCAGTGTCAACACCGAAAACACCGATGTTGGTGATGGTGATGGTTCCATTCGACATATCTTCTTGGGTTGTCTTGCCTTCGCGGGCGGTTGCTGCTAGTTGTTCAATGGCTTGAGCAAGCTCGATCATGCTCATTGCATCGGCATCTTTGATATTTGGAACGATCAAGCCTCTTGGAGTTGCCGCTGCGATTCCAAGGTTCACAAAGTTGTGAACAATGATTTCCTCGTCGGTCCAGGTGGAGTTCACCATCTTGTTGCGCCTTGCGGCCCAAATCATGGCCTTGGCCATAATCAACAACGGCGTCACCTTGATGCCTGCAAAATCAACGGAGTTCTTTAGTCGCTTGACATATTCCATGGTTCTGGTGGCATCAACATCAACAAAGATGCTCACGTGAGGGGCGGTGAAAGCACTTCTGACCATCGCGGTGGCAATAGCTTTTCTAACGCCCTTGACTGGGATTCGCTCTTCGCGCTCGCTAGGAGCATCAGGAGTGGTTAGGTTCTTGAAAACACTGGCCTGTGAGGCAGAGCCGATGACGTCTTCACGAGTGATCTCACCGTGCATCCCGGTGCCAACAACCGAACCCAGGTCAACCCCGAGTTCTTTTGCCATTTTGCGAATTGGTGGCTTTGCCATGATGCTTTCGCTGGCAGCAGCAGCCCGAACCATCGAAACTGGGATCGCAGTTGTGACAGGCGCCATTGCGGCGACTGCCCTGGATCTTCGTGATTTCACATCACCAGAGTCGCCATAGCCGACCAGGGTCGGAATCTTATATTCGGCGCCGGTGTCTTTTTCATCCCCAGTTGCAGGGGCATCCGGCTCGGAAAGAACCGGGATTGGTGATGCACCGACTACTCGAACCGCGATGATCGGGTTGCCGACCTCAACGGTGTCGCCCTCTTTGGCAAAAAGCTCAACTACTTCGCCTGCGAAAGGACATGGCAGCTCAACGATTGATTTTGCGGTTTCGATTTCGCAAATCGTTTGATTCACAGAAACCTGGTCGCCAACAGCGACCTTCCAAGAGACGATTTCGGCCTCGGTTAGGCCCTCACCAACATCTGGCAGTGGGAATTTAGCGATGCTCATCTTTTCTCCCTAATAAGCCAAAACCCTATCAACTGCCTCCAAGATGCGGTCAGCATCTGGGAGGTAGGTTTCCTCAAGCTTCGCCGGAGGATATGGGGTGTCAAAACCACCAACTCGAATCACTGGTGCTTCCAGGTGGTAGAAGGCGTGCTCGGCAATTCGAGCTGCGATTTCGCTAGATAGCGAAACGTTGGTTGGGGCCTCGTGAGCAACGATCGCTCTTCCGGTCTTCATGACCGAAGCCAAAATTGTTGGGTAATCAATTGGTGAAAGCGATCGAAGGTCAATCACTTCAATGCTGATGCCCTCATCGGCACCAATCTCAGCCGCCTGCAAAGCCGTTGTCACCATTGGGCCATAGGCCAAAAGGGTTACCTGACTTCCCTCACGCATCAATCTGGCGTTGTGAAGTGGCATCGGCGGGGTGTCAAGGTTCACCGGGCCCTTTTGCCAGTACCTGCGCTTTGGTTCAAAGACAATCACCGGGTCATCGCTCTTGATCGCCTGCTGAATCATCCAATAGGCATCATTTGGGTTTGATGGGGAGACGATTCTCAAACCTGCGGTGTGGGCAAAATATGCCTCTGGGCTCTCTGAGTGGTGCTCAACCGCACCGATCGCTCCACCGTAAGGGATGCGAATCACAACCGGCATCTTCAGAAAGCCCTCTGAGCGATAAGTGAGTTTCGCAAGCTGAGTAGTGATCTGGTTGAAGGCTGGAAAGACGAAGCCATCAAACTGAATCTCTGTGACCGGGCGATAGCCGCGCATCGCAAGGCCAATCGCGGTTCCGATGATTCCGGATTCTGCGATTGGGGAGTTAAAGACTCGGTCTTGGCCAAATTCTTTGTGGAGGCCCTCTGTGACGCGGAACACTCCACCTAGTTCAGCGACGTCTTCACCGAACATCAAAACTTTTGGATCATCCTGCATTGCCTTTTGAATGCCGGCGTTTAGCGCCTTGGCGATTGGCATCTCTTTATAACTACTCATGAGATCCCATCTTTTCTTCGTAGGCCTTCAGCCAAGCCTTCTGGCGATCAATTTCTGGGTGCTCTTCTGAGTAAACGTGGTTGAAGATGTTCTCAAGCGGCGGGATTCCAAGGGCGAAGGTCTGCTCGCGGATATCGGCGGCTAGAGCATCGCCGGCAATCTTCACCTCGTCAAAGAAGTCATCGTTGATGCCCTGGCGGCGCAAGAAGGTTTCGAAGCGCTGGATTGGGTCTCTGGCCTTCCAGTACTCAACCTCTTCTTCATCGCGGTATTTGCTCGGGTCATCGGAAGTGGTGTGGGCACCAATTCGGTAGGTGAGTGCCTCAAGCAGCACTGGGCCTGCCCCTTCTCTTGCCTGATCCATGTGGTACTTGGTGGCTGCATAGTTGGCCAGAACATCATTGCCATCGATTCGCAGCCCCGGAACACCGAAGCCTTCGCCACGGGTATAAAGCGGAACCGTGGTTTGGGTATCAACCCTTGAGGAAATCGCCCACTGGTTGTTCTGGATAAAGAAAACGATCGGGGCTTTGTTCACCGCAGCAAACAAAAGCGATTCAGAGATATCTCCTTCGGCGGTTGCACCGTCACCGAAGTAGGAGATTACGGCCAAGTCTTCTTCTAGGTTTCCGGTTCCAACCTTGCCGTCAAACTTCACGCCCATCGCATAGCCAACCGCGTGCAAAACCTGGGAGGCCAAAACGATTGCGTACAGGTGGAATCTGGTTTCCTCCGGGTTCCAACCACCGTGATTCACACCGCGCATCATCTTGAGGATTGACATCAGCTCAACCCCGTGGGTTAGCGCAACGCCGTGCTCTCGATAGCTCGGGAAAATGTGGTCGTTTGGCCCAACTCCATAGCCAGAACCAATCTGAGCACCCTCTTGGCCAATAGCCGGCACCCAGAGTCCCAATTGACCCTGGCGCTGCAATGCAATGGCTTCAATATCAAATCTGCGGATTCTCGCCATATCTCGATACATCGCAAGAAGGGTGTCTTCGCTAATCGAGTCAATGATTTCGCCGTATTTGGCGTATTCCTTGGGAACGCCATAGGTGCCATCTGGCGACAGCAGCTGCAGCATTGGGATGGAATTGTCTGGAATCACAGGTCCTAATTTAGCCCGAACCTGAAAGAATGGGGCCATGTTGCGCTTTCTGATCAGTTCAATCGTTAATGCCGTAGGCCTTTGGGTTGCCACAACCTTGGTTCCAGCAGTGAAGCTGACACCGTATGGCGGCGACGGAATTTGGCAAACAATTGGTTCATTTCTGCTGATTGGTGCGGTTTTTGGCCTGATAAACGCGATTATTGCGCCGGTGATCAAGGTTTTAGCTTTCCCGCTCTACATCATCACTTTTGGTCTGATCGCTTTTGTGATCAATGGCGCACTTTTGTTGCTTGTGGCCTGGATAAGCACCCAGCTAGGTGCTGATGTCTTCTCAATTGAGGGATTCACCTCTGAAGGCTTGGCCATCGAGTCACTTGGTTGGGCAATCTTGGCCGCTCTAATCATGAGCATTTCGAGTTTTTTCACCAGAACAGTGCTCAAGATCCTCAAGATTCGCTAGTCCCTCTCAATTTCGAATAGGTACTCTTGCCCTCTAGATGCCTGAGGAGAGAGCAGCATGCTCTTGATTCGCTCTAAACCGGAATCGGAGGATAGGTCAGCTTGTCGCGCGGTTTCTTGGTAAGCCTCCATGCCGTGAGCCTCAATAAGTGACTCATGAACACCTGTGGCTTCGGCAGTGACCCAGTTCTCAGTGAGTGGATTGCGCTCTCCGGATAGGTGTGGCACCGGGTCCTCAGCATTTTCTAGTGCCAAGACCGGGACATCAAGATTTAGGTGGGCTATTGGCCCACCGAGTGAAATCAAACCTGCAACCTCATAATCTTGCTCGGCTGCTGAGATGTTCCCGGCGATCAATGCTCCTTGGGAGTGACCCACAAACAGAACTCGATCGCCATTTGTAGCTCCCAATTGTTCTAGGGCAAGTTCAACACCCTTTTGGCTTGGAGCCTTTGCGATGTTCCCTAGCGCAGTGAGGTTTGAGCGGATATTCAGTGGGTTCTTGCCCCCCATCTCAAAGCTCTGGGTGCCGGGAACATAAACCACAAGGTCTCTGCCCGATCTGGATTTGTAGACCTCGACCCGAATGCTCGAGGATGGGTTGAAATAGGCAAAGTTGAGACGTTTGGCATGTTCCTCCAAACTACGAGCCGGACTGACTGAACCCAAAAAAGACTTGTTGACGCTTGCGGATGCATCAACTGACAAGCCCAGCCCAAGTGCTGTTGCCTGCTTAGAGGCTAGAAACTGACTTGGGCTGGTTTTTCCAAAGGCCAGCGGAGCTATTTGCACTGCTTGCCCAACGAGAGCGGCTTTGCCGCTACTGGGCTTTCCGGTTAGCCCAACCACTGCAAGTGCGGCACCGATACCAAGCAGCTCTCTGGCTGCGATTGGTGCAAAGGGAGAGGGTATTGCAGCAATAGGCGAGAAGAGTGAAAGTGGCTCAAAAACCTGCCTCAGCTGAGCGTTGATACGCGCTTCGGTTGAGAAATACCCCTCTGCAGCAAGTTCAAGACATGCCACCATTCCTTCTAGGCGAGAAATTAGGTTCGGGGACATGACCGCCAACTGGATATTTGGAAGCGGGTTTGGCAGAAAGTCTAAGAACATCGGACTCTGGGCCCAAATAGCCGCGTTTAGTTCTGAAATGACACTCCGTAGGACATTTGCGCATCGGTTCAGTTCATCCCTGGTGGCGACTATCTGCGGGTCTCCGCCGTAAACCATCAACCCCAAAGTTGAGCCTGAAGCCCTTCTAGTTCAGCGACTAGGGCATGTATTTGGTGCTCGAAGCTTGCCGCGGCGGCACCTTTCCACAACCCCGGATCAGGCAGTGCCATAACCAAAAGTGATCTGGCTTGGTTTAGGTGATCTGCAATAAACATGTGCTCAGCCAAGCAATTTCCGCTCTTTGTTTCTGCCCAATCCAGGAAAGTGTGGAAAGCCAAGGGGGCATTTATCTTGTGGATAGGGCAAAATGGGCTAGTGAGCAAACTTTCAGCGCAACCACTTAGTCCCCTTGATGGCAGATACCAATCTCAAGTTGGCGACCTTGGTCTCTGGCTATCAGAGGCTGGCCTAAACCGCGCCAGAATCCAGGTCGAGATTGCCTGGCTGATCTTCTTGGCAAAGAACGACACCTTGGGCACCGGTTCGAAGCTCTCCGATACCGAGATCACAAAGCTGGAATCCCTCTACGAGGCTGACTTTGGCGATGACTCGGTTGCCGCTCTTGCAAAGATCGAGGCAGTCACACGTCACGATGTGAAAGCCATTGAGTACTTCATTCGCGATGCCCTAAAAGAAATGGGTCGTGAGGACCTGAATGAGCTAGTTCACTTTGCCTGCACCTCAGAAGATATCAACAACCTTGCTTACGCTCTGACCATCAAGGGTGCTCTCGAGGATGTCTGGCTACCAAAGGCCAAAAACCTAGTTGCCAAGATAAAAAAGCAAGCCCTCGAGCTTGCAGATTTACCAATGCTCTCTAGAACCCACGGTCAGCCAGCCACCCCATCAACCATGGGCAAGGAATTGGCGGTGTTTGTTTATCGCCTTGAGCGCCAGCTCAAAAAACTCGAGAACCAAGAGGTTCTTGGCAAATTCTCCGGCGCAACCGGAACCTTTGCAGCTCACCTCGCCGCTGCACCAAAGGTGGACTGGTTGGCAACCTCAAAATCTTTTGTTGAAGAGCTTGGTTTGGAGTGGAACCCACTTACTACCCAAATTGAATCCCATGACTGGCAGGCCGAGCTTTACGGCACTATTGCGCATTTCAATCGGATTCTGCACAACCTAGCCACTGATTTTTGGACCTACATCTCCATCAATTACTTCAAGCAGATTCCGGTTGCAGGCGCAACCGGGTCCTCAACAATGCCTCACAAGGTCAATCCAATTAGGTTTGAAAATGCCGAGGCAAACCTTGAGCTTTCCAATGCACTCTTTGATTCATTGGCTTCGACTCTCGTGACCTCAAGATTGCAGCGCGATTTGACCGATTCCAGCGCCCAGCGCAACATTGGCGTCGCCTTTGGTCACAGCATGCTTGCGCTGGACAACCTAACCCGTGGGCTGGATGAGGTTGCAATCAACGAAGAGGTATTGGCTCAGGACCTTTTGGAGAACTGGGAAGTTTTGGGAGAGGCCATTCAAACCGCAATCCGAGCAGATGTTGCAAGAGGAGAGTCTTCAATCTCTGACCCCTACGCACTTCTCAAAGAACTAACTCGTGGCAAGCGGGTTGGGGCTCAGGACCTAGCTGATTTCATCGAAAAACTTGAAGTTTCAGGTGAAACTAAGGATCGACTTTTGGCGCTAACGCCAGCGCTCTATGTTGGCTTGGCTCCGCAGCTAGCCAAAAGACTCAAATAGTTTTTAGTGAAGTCTTGGGCGATTTGGATCTTGATCGTCGCTCTTGAAGCTCAAATCTAGGGTTGCCACCAAAACAATTGAGACGATGAAGGTAATCAAGCTCCAAATAATTGCGGTCTCAATGAATCTTGTGCCGAAAAGCACGATTGCGAAAACGAAAGCACCTGCTATCACCGATAGCGCGAGATATGACTTGAGGTTTGCAAAGCGTTTCACCCCTAAAGCCTACTTCCCGCTTGAGGCAGCGATGCCCAAATGAACCCCGGATAGCGCCAAATATGCACCAAAGAATCCGACCGCGCTCACAATATCCAGCGGAACAGCCAAAAACAGCACTCCTAATAGCAGCGCAACGCAAGCGTTGATCAGCAAATCTCTGCCATGGGTGGTCTTGAACCCAAGCCTTCTAGCCTGATAAAGCTCAAATGCTCCCGAGATCAATCCCCAGGCTGCAACCAGAGCCAAGAAAGCTGCCCTTTGACCAGGAACATCGTGAGATGCAAGAAAAGCAAATAGTCCGACAATCAGCGCAAGCGCTGCAATCGGTAGCTCCTGGAGTGGGTTCAGTCCGTTGCGCTTGAAAAGCGCAATTACTGATCCGCCTAGGCCCAGAAGCACACCAAAAATCCCAAGAGTGACGAGGCCAACAAAGCCGGAATGGGATTGCAGGAATGTGATTGCAACACCCAGGGCAAAGCTGACTACTGCTCTAAAGCCGAATTGTAAGCGCACGTGCCTAGCTTGGCATATTTACGAAGCGAGAGTATTGCCCGTGGAAGGCAACGGTTACTGTGCCGGTTGGACCGTTTCGCTGCTTAGCAAGGATTAGATCTGCTTCTCCAGCCTTCGGGTGGTCTCTTTCGTAGATTCCCTCGCGGTGTAGCAGGACGACAACGTCGGCGTCCTGCTCCAAGGAACCTGATTCTCTAAGGTGAGAGAGTTCTGGCTTCTTGTCCTTAGCCTGTTCGGCCTGACGGTTGAGCTGGCTTAGGGCCACCACTGGAATCTGGAGCTCCTTAGCCAAAAGCTTTAGTGCTCTAGAGAATTCGGAAACCTCTTGCTGACGAGATTCCACCTTTTTGCCGCTGGACATCAGCTGGATATAGTCAATGACCACCATTTTTAGATCAACCTGCTGCGCCAATCTGCGGCACTTTGCACGAATCTCAACTAGTGACATGTTTGGGCTGTCATCAATAAACAAAGGTGCGTCGTTGATGCGACCGCGAACCGCTGCCAATCTGGTCCAGTCACCTTCGGTGACATTTCCCTTACGCATTGACTGCAGGTAAATCGAAGACTCTGCGCTGAGCATGCGCATCGCGATTTCTGCTCGGCCCATTTCCAGGGAGAAGAAGATGGTTGCCTTGTTGTACTTCACAGCTGCATTGCGGGCCATGTCCAGTGCAAAGGTGGACTTTCCAACCGCAGGTCTTGCCGCAACGATAATTAGCTGACCCGGGTGTAACCCATGGGTGAGAGCGTCTAGATCTGTGAAACCAGTTGGAATTCCGGTTAGCTCACCTCCACGCTTTTGGGCGGTTTCAATCTCCTGGATCGCGGCTTCAATCGAATCGCTAAGCCCGATGTAATCCTCTTTGGAAGACATGCTGGAAACTTTGTAGACCTCGGCTTGGGCTTGGTTCACCAAGTCTTCGACCTCGCCCTGGCTTTCGTAGCCAGACTGGGCGATTCGGGTTCCGGCATCAATCAGCCTGCGAAGGATTGCTTTATCGGAGACGATCTTGGCGTAATAGCTGGCATTTGCTGCTGTTGGAACATAACTGGTAAGTGAGTGCAGGTAATCGGCACCGCCTGCTTTAAGCAGGTTTCCGCTCTTGTTTAGCTCGTCGCTAACCGCGATGACGTCGGTTGGTTCACCCTTGCCAAAAAGGCTCAGAATGGCATTGAAGATTAGTTCGTGCTTAGGGGCATAGAAATCCACGCCGGAAACGGCTTCGAATACTTCTGCAACTGCCTCTTGACTCAGGAGCATGCCACCCAGGGTGGATTGCTCGGCTTCGAGGTTGTGCGGGGCGACTCTTGGGTCACTTGCTGGAACCGGTGACAGCATGGTCATATATGCCTCCATTCTCTCTAAGCCATGTATAGCTTGGGCCACTGACTGTTTACTTTCAACATTGGCTGTGGATAACTGTGGATAACTCTGTGGAAACACGCCGAAAGATTGTGTGTAACCCTGTGGAGAATCTGTGGATAACTGTGGATAACTTTAGGAATTCCCTTTATTTGTAAGGGTTTTCTCTGTGGATAAAGTTTAATAGAAAACCCTAAACCTAAACCTAAAGGTTGTGGATAACTTGGTGGATAACCGCACAAAAAAGAAACGGCCTGCAGCTTGCAGGCCGTTTCCATTTACGCTTTGTTTACTTTGCAGCTACAACCTGCAACTTGACCTGAGCAACTAGATCGGCAGTCACGCGGACTGCTGCTTCGTACTCTCCGGTCGAGGAGATCTTGCTTGCAAACTCAACCTTGCGCTTGTCTAGTCCGATGATGCCGACAGCAGCTGCTGCGTCAACGACATCGCTGGTCTTGACTGCGCCGAATAGGCGGCCGTTTGAGCCAGCCTTGACGAGAATGCGAAGTGCCTTCTCCTCAAGCTTGGCTTTGATGGCCTTTGCCTCTTCGTCGGTTGCGAATTCACGTGCTTCACGTGCTGCACGGATTGAGGTGACCTGCTTCTCGCCGCCCTTGCTCCAGACAACCGCTAGGCCGTTTGGAATTAGGAAGTTGCGAGCGTAGCCGTCTTTTACCTCTACTACGTCTCCTGCGGAACCTACTCCGGAGACCTCATTGGTCAGAATTAGCTTCGACATGTGGTTGCTCCTTAGCGTCCAGAGCCGGAGTATGGCAAAAGTGCCATCTCGCGGGCGTTCTTGATAGCCGTAGCAATCTTGCGCTGGTCCTGCACCGTTGCACCGGTGATACGACGAGCGCGGATCTTGCCGCGGTCTGAGATGAATTTACGAAGAGTAGCGACGTCTTTGTAGTCGATAACCTCGATCTTGATGGTCTTTGCCGGTGCAAGCTTGTCGAACTTTGAGTTCATACGAGGCTTGCGAGCCGCTGCTGACTTTCCTGCCATGTTATTTCTCCTGAATTCTTTTTAGAAAGGTGCTTCGTCAGCTGCTTGTTCAGCCGGGTTAGCCCATGCGTCAGCGCCTTTGGAGGCTGCTGGTGCTTGAGCTTGTGCCTGTCCCCAAGGGGATTCGACTGCTGCAGCGCCCTCACGGGCACGACGGGTGACAGAAGCGGTTGCGTAGCGAAGCGATGGGCCGATCTCGTCGATCTCCATCTCAAGCGATGCGCGTGCCTCTCCCTGAGCGGTTTGGTAAGCAGAAGGTGCTTTGAGGCGACCGGAGACAACCACGCGGGTTCCCTTGGTCAAGCTCTGAGCGATGTTTTCTGCAGCCTCACGCCAAGCGGTGCAGCGAACCCATACGGTTTCGCCGTCCACCCATTCGTTGGTTGAGCGGTTTAGAGTGCGAGGAGTTGAGCCAACGCGAACAGACACGACAGCCACACCTCCCTGGGTGTAGCGAAGCTCCGGGTCATCGGCCAAGTTGCCGATGATGGTAACGCTAACCTCGCCAGCCATTAGTTACCCTTTGGTCCCGATGGGCGCTTGCCGCCTGGGCGTCCGCCGCGAGGAGCACGTGGTGCCTTCTCCTCAGGAACGTACATGATTGGGTTAATGCTGAAGACTGCGTCCTCGATGCGAAGCACCTTGGTGCGAAGAACGAACTCGTTTAGCTTTAGCAAACGGTCCATTTCGGTAACAGCAGCAGGAGTCGAAGTTACGTTGACAACAACGTAGATACCTTCGGCGTGCTTCTGAATTGGGTATGTCATCCGACGGCGGCCCCAAATGTCAACGTTGTCAGCGGTGCCACCTTGTGAGGTAACAGCAGCCAAGAACTTGTCGATCATGGGGGCGACTGTGCGGTCTTCTACTGAGGGGTCAAGAATGACCATCAGCTCGTACTTATGCATAGCTAACCCACCTCCTTCGGTCTAGAACGGTCACGGGACTTCCGTGACAGGAGGGTTTTTGCATGTGGTTGCCTAGGGCAACTTTCCTACTCTAGCGAGTGGACCACCATTGAAGCAAGCGTTTTTTGGCTTCATCAAAGCCAATCGAGCCCTCGTCAAGCCTGATTTCGAGCAAGAATTTATAAGCATCGCCGACATCCTTGCCGGGCTTGATATCCAAAATCTCCATGATCTGAGCCCCATCAAGCTCAGGACGCATGGAATCCAACTCTTCCTGGGCCGATAGTTCAGCAATTCTGTGTTCAAGATCGTCATAGGCGTGGGAAAGCCGATCCGCCTTGCGCTTGTTTCTTGTTGTCACATCGGCACGAGTCAGAGCATGCAGTCTCAAAAGTTGGTCTTCAGCATCGCGAACGTATCTTCTGACAGCCGAGTCGCTCCATTGCTGGTCGGAATAACCAAAGAATCGAAGGTGCAACTCGACCAGCCTTGCAACCGCCTTGATGGTGTCATTGTCGAATCGCAGTTCTGTAAGACGCTTTTTGGCAAGCTTTGCCCCCACAACATCGTGGTGGTAGAACGAAACAGCGCCACCTGGTTCGAGCCTTCTGGTTGCCGGCTTGCCAATATCGTGCATTAGGGCAGCGATTCTAAGTACTAGATCTTTTTCTAGGCCGTAGTCCTTCTCGTAGTCAATCGCTTGCGCAATCACGGTGAGGGTGTGCTGGTAAACATCTTTGTGGTGGTGATGCTCGTCTGATTCCAGCTTCAGTGCTGGCAACTCAGGCAAAACAATTTCTGCGATTCCAGAATCAACCAGGACCTCAAGACCTGGTTTTGGGTCATCCGAAAGCAAAAGTTTGGTGATTTCATCCCTAACCCGTTCGGCGGAAATGATCTTGATGCGGTCCTTCATCGAGACCATGGCTTCGAAGGTTTCAGGTTCGATCTCGAACCCAAGCTGGGAGGCAAATCTTGCGGCCCGCATCATTCTTAGCGGGTCGTCAGAAAATGAAATCTCTGGCTTGGTAGGGGTTTGTAGGGTTTGGCCGATTAGGTCCCGTAGACCCTGATGTGGATCAACAAAGATTTTGGACGGAAGCCTTAGTGCCATTGCGTTGACGGTGAAGTCCCGACGAATCAAATCGTCTTCCAGGTTGTCGCCAAATTCGACGGTTGGTTTCCTTGACTCTTTGTCGTAGCTATCGGCGCGATAGCTTGTGATCTCCACCTGTTCGTCGTCAACCTTGGCAGCGATTGTGCCAAAGGCGCGGCCGATATCCCAAAGTCCAGAGGAGATTGGCTTTAGGAGTGCGATGATCTGATCCGGATCAGCACTGGTAGTGAAATCTAGATCAGGGGCTTTTCTTCCAAGAATTGCGTCTCGCACCGGTCCGCCAACCAATGAGAGCTCAAAGCCGGCATTCTCAAAAAGGTTGCCAAGTTTTATAAACAGCGGGTGATCCGTGTTTTCTTGCAAATTAGCAAGCGCTTGGGCGACAGTGAGCATGGGCAATAGCTTGCCACAACCGGCGCGGGTAGAGTTGGGGGCATGAAAGATGGACAAGTCTTCACGGTGAGTGAAATCTCAGCCGGAGGCTTGGTTGTGTCTTCCGAGAATCCCAGAGTGGTGGCGCTAATTAGCCACAAAAATCGCGGTGGCCAAGCCGATTGGTGCATTCCAAAGGGTCACGTGGAAAAAGGCGAAGACCTAACTGCCACGGCTGTGCGAGAAGTTTTTGAAGAAACCGGAATCGAGGGCAAGATCATCGAGAAAATCGGTGAAATCTCTTATACCTTCCGGGTTGGTAAGAAAAGAATCCAGAAAACCGTGCACCACTTCCTTTTGGAGCAAACTGGGGGCGAGCTCTCACACCTTGGAGATCCAACCGGTGAGGTTTTGGACGTGAAGTGGTTCGAGCTTGAAGAGTTAGCCTCCGTACTCGCCCATGAAAATGAGCGCAAGGTCGCCACTAAGGCAATGGAGATTCTGAATTGAAGCGGGTTGTGGCCCTGATTTTGGGCCTATTGGTATTAGCGGGACCCGGGAATGCCGCCGAAGATCAAGTTCATGTCGTGCCCGGAAGTAACGTGAATCTGGTGGCCCGCGACGCCGCCATCCCGGTAAATATCCTGAACCCAACCGACCAAGATGTCAGCGTAATTTTGCACGGCAAAACCACGAGTTTCAGGCTTGAGGTGCTCGAAACCACCGAGGTGATCGTGCCGGCTGGAAGTTCGAGCATTGGAGAACTGAAGGTACGTGCAATCGCAAACGGACCCGTTGAAATCAAGGTTTGGTTGACCATAGATGGCGAAACTGTTGGAGATGAGGTCGCCATTGCGGTGAATGTCGCTTACGACGTCGAGCTTTTCCTGCTCGTCAGCTTTGGGGTGCTCGTAGTTGTGCTGTTGGTACTTGGCATTATTCGCACAGCCATGAAGTTTGCTCGGAGGGGTAAGTGAGTCTAGACACCCCTTCGGTGGGCAGAAGCTCGCTAGTGATGGCTTCGGGCACCATTGTTTCGCGCATTCTGGGCTTTATTCGCGCCGTGATGCTCGCTGCAACAATCGGTGTCACTACCGACGCAGCGGATGCTTTTGGGGTTGCGAATCAGCTACCAAACAACGTCTACGCGATCATTGTTGGAGGCGTTCTAAACGCAGTTTTGGTACCCCAACTTGTTCGAGCACGGTCAATGGCTGATGGTGGCCGGGGTTACATCGATCGCTTTGTGACCCTTGCAATCTCGGTGTTTTTTGTAGTTTCTCTGGTTTTCACCATTGCTGCACCGGTTTTGGTAAGGCTCTACACCTCAGGTTGGTCTGAGGATCAGCTGGCACTTGCAACAGCATTTGCATACTGGTGCTTGCCCCAGTTGTTCTTTTACGGGATGTATTCGATTTTTGGCGAGGTTCTGAACTCCAGAAGCGCATTTGGTCCATTTATGTGGGCTCCGGTTCTCAACAACGTGGTTTCAATCGCTGGCCTCGGTGCCTTCATTCTGATTTTTGGCGCGGATCCAACCGGTATTCGTCTTGTTGAGGCCTGGGGTGGGGACCGCATTGCCCTGCTTGCTGGAAGCGCCACGCTGGGTGTCGCAGCCCAGGCAGTAATTCTTTTGCTGTCTTGGAAAAAGATTGGATTGAAATTCTCTTTGAACTTCAAATTCCGCGGGTTTGGACTTGGACCAGCACTCAAGGCCGCTTCCTGGTCACTGGCAATGGTCTTGGTAACCCAAATCGGTGGCTTGGTTCAGACCATGGTGGCATCGACGGCCGTCTCCGGCCGAGATTCTGGTCTTGAGGTTGCATCGGTCGCCGCATCTGCCATTGCCTGGCTGATATTCATGCTTCCTCACTCGGTGGTGACAGTATCTATTGCAACCGCATATTTCACGAGGATGAGCCAGCACGCGGCTGCGAATCGAATCGATGAGTTTAAGAGCGACCTAACCACCGGTCTTCGAGTAATCGCCCTGGTTTCGGTTATCTCATCAGGCCTATTGATGCTCTTGGCCTATCCGGTTGCCAGAGTGTTTGTTGGGGAGTATCCGGCAACCATTGCGCTGGGAAACGTGATCATGGCATTCATGATTGGTTTGGTTCCATTCAGCTTCGTTTACATGATGCAGCGAGCCTTCTTCGCGCTTGAAGACACCAGAACACCGTTTTTGTTCACCTCGGTTCAGATTTCCATTCATATCGCAGGCTCTTTGACCCTTGGGGCCCTGATGCCAAAGCAGTGGCTGGTGGTTTCTCTCGCGTTGTTGACTACGGTTTCGGTTTTGGTGCAGGGAACCATCGCCTATGGGCTACTCAAAAGGCGGATCGGTGGCCTAAGTGGCCATGGGGTTATTCGCTCACTGTTTGCTTTCGTTGCGGCTGCAATACCCGCGCTGGGGCTTGGGTATTGGGTGTTGCAGTTGCTTGGCGGAATCTCCGCAGGTTCTTTCCCACTGGATAAAGTGCTTTCCTCCGTTTTATCGAGCGGAATCGTTGGAATAGTTGTGCTATTCACATACTTGTTCTTGCTTTGGTTATTCAAAGTTTCCGAACTCAGGGAACTTCAGGCCCAATTGACAGCTAGGTTAAAGCGCAGACGAAGCTAAACTCACCGGTTTGCTTGGTGGGGAATAGATAGATACTCATCTATGTTTGGTGAGTTAGATAGATTGGAAATCATGAGAGATCTCATAATTATTGGTTCCGGCCCGGCCGGCTACACAGCAGCGATCTACGCCGCAAGAGCCCAGCTCAACCCCCTAATGATTGCATCCAGCGTTGAGCCCGGTGGCGAACTCATGAAGACCACCGAGGTTGAGAATTACCCGGGCTTCCCAGAGGGCCTAATGGGTCCAGACTTGATGGCCAACTTCCAGGCCCAGGCTGAGCGCTTTGGCACCGAGATTCTGTTCGATGACGTCACCGAGGTTGACCTAAAGGGCGATGTCAAGATCGTAAAAACTGGCGCTGGTGAGACATTTGAGGCAAAAGCGGTCATCATTTCAACCGGTGCTGCCTACCGCGAGCTAGGTCTTCCAAAGGAGAAGGAGCTCTCCGGTCACGGTGTTTCATGGTGTGCAACTTGCGATGGTTTCTTCTTCAGAGAAAAAACCATTGCAGTAGTTGGAGGGGGCGATTCCGCCATGGAAGAGGCTAACTTCCTAACCAAGTTTGCCTCCAAGGTTTACATAATCCATCGCCGCGACAGCCTAAAGGCTTCGAAGATCATGCAGCAGCGCGCCTTTGACAACCCAAAGATCGAGTTTGTTTGGAACAGTGCAATTGCAGAGCTCAAGGGCGATGTGAAGCTAGAAGGCGTTGTTCTAGAGGACACCGTCACCGGTGCCAAGTCAGATTTGGCGCTAGATGGTTTATTCATCGCAATCGGAAATGACCCAAGGGTTGATCTGGTTGAGAACCAGGTCGAACTCGATAACGCAAGATTCATCAAGGTGGATGGTCGCAGTTCAAAAACCAGCATTCCGGGCGTATTTGCAGCCGGAGACGTAATTGACCCAACCTATCGCCAGGCAATCACCGCAGCCGGTTCCGGCTGCGTTGCTGCCCTTGACGCAGAGCACTATCTAAGCAACCACTAGGAGGTTTGCCATGTCAGCAGTTGAAGCAACCAGCGCAACATTCAAAGCAGAGGTTTTGGAGTCTAAGAGACCGGTAATCGTTGATTTTTGGGCTGAGTGGTGTGGTCCGTGCCGCATGGTCTCACCGATCTTGGATGAGATAGCCGCAGAACATCTTGCAGAACTCAAGGTTGTCAAGGTAAACGTGGATCACGAGCCAAACCTGGCCATGGAATACAACGTCACAGGAATTCCGCTTTTAGGAGTTTTCCACGAGGGCAAATTGGTTAAGCAGCTGGTTGGTGCTCGTCCAAAGGCTGCAATCCTTGCCGAGCTTTCGGAGTTCCTGTCCTAAATACCTAGGCAAATCAGCCTCCCGGGAACTAAGCTAGC
This sequence comes from Aquiluna sp., assembly GCA_021741585.1. Classification (GTDB taxonomy): domain Bacteria; phylum Actinomycetota; class Actinomycetes; order Actinomycetales; family Microbacteriaceae; genus Aquiluna. The sequence goes on from JAIOXN010000001.1 coordinate 847,192, forward strand.
CTCTAAAACTCGGGAGTTTTCATGAATAACGCGCGCACAGGAAGTGTTACCAACTTCGATGCTTGGAAGCATGCCTATGCCGCGCGCGCCTCAAATCTTTCGGTTTCTGAAGTAAGAGCCCTTTTCGCCGTGGTCTCAAGGCCAGAAGTGGTCTCGCTTGCAGGCGGAATGCCTGATGTTTCCGCGCTGGATGGCGCTTTGATCGAGCAGGCCTTTGAGTCGCTGATGAAAAACAAGCGCAACTTTGCCCTGCAGTACGGCGGCGGCCAAGGTGACCTGCGACTTCGAGAGCAAATCCAGGGCATCATGGCGCAGGATGGCATCAACGGTTCGGTTGAGGATATCGTCATCACCACTGGTAGCCAGCACGGTCTTGAGCTATTAGCCGATCTTTTCCTGGACGCAGGCGATGTGGTCTTAGTTGAAGCCCCTAGTTATGTTGGAGCGGTTGGTATTTTCCGCCACAAAGAGGCTCAGATCGAGCACGTCTTCACCGACGACGAAGGAATTTCGCCAGTTGCGTTGGCGGAAGCCGCTGATGCCCTTTTGGCGCAGGGTCGCAAAGTCAAATTGCTTTATTTGGTTCCAAACTTTGCAAACCCATCTGGAGTGACGCTTTCCGAGGCAAGAAGACCCGAAGTTCTAAAAGTTTGTGCAGAACGCGGGATTTTGGTGGTTGAGGACAACCCTTATGGATTGTTGTATTTCGGCGAAAAGCCGCCAAAGGCCATGCGTTCACTGGATGAAGACGGGGTCGTTTACCTAGGCAGCTTCTCCAAGATCCTCTCTCCTGGCCTTCGTGTCGGATACGTGCTTGCTCCACCTGCAATCCGTGAGAAGTTGGTTTTAGCCAACGAATCAGCGATTTTGTCTCCTGCGACTTTTGCTCAGATGATGGTTAGTGAATATCTTTCAATTGCCGATTGGCAGGGACAGATTGAGACCTATCGCAGACTTTATGCCAAGAAGCGAGACGCGGCCCTTGAGGCTCTCGAGCAGTATCTCCCACGAGTCACTACAACCAGACCAGACGGCGGTTTCTTCTTGTGGTTGACGTTGCCCGAAGGCCTAAATAGCAAGGAAATGCTGCCTTTGGCTGTCAATGAGCTAGTCGCCTACACCCCAGGAACTGCTTTCTATGGGGACGGCCGCGGAGCAAACAATATTCGGGTTTGCTTCTCGCACCCAACAGCCGAGAACGTCAAGATTGGCATTAAGCGCCTCTCCAACGTAATTAATCTGCAATTGGATCTCCTTGACACCTTCGGAAACAAGGCCTGATATGCAGCCACACGTTCTGATTCTTTCCGGAGGCATCTCCCACGAAAGAGACGTCTCGCTCAAATCTGGTCGTCGCGTGGCCGATGCTTTGGTTGATGCCGGGGCTCGGGTGGAGATTCGCGAGCCGGACCCAGAACTAGTTGGTCACCTCATCGCAACAAAACCTGATGTTGTTTGGTCAACTCTGCATGGTTCGGTCGGTGAAGATGGATCTCTGCAAGACCTCCTAGAACTCACTGGAATTCCTTTTGTTGGCTCGGATGCCGACGGGGCCAGATTGGCCTGGAACAAGGCAATTGCAAAGCTATTACTTGGACGCCACGGGATTCAAACGCCAAAGTCCATCACGCTGCCCAAATCAACCTTTCGCGAGTTGAATGCTGAGGCGGTTTTGGCATTGGTAGCAACGGCCATGCCGTTCCCACTGATCGTAAAGCCCGTGAAAAGCGGTTCTGCTCAGGGAGTTAGCAAGGTTTTGGATGTTGACCACTTTGGCAAGGCAATGGTTGACGCTTTTGTTTACTGCGATGAGGTAATCATCGAGCACTTTGTCGAGGGAACTGAACTTGCAATAAGCGTGGTTGACCTTGGTTTTGGTCCAAGAGCTCTGCCTCCTGTTGAGATTGCGCCCGAGAGTGGCCAATTCGGTTATAGCGAGCGCTATGTTCCTGGTGAAACCAATTACTACGTACCGGCACGGCTTCGTCCGGCTGAGATTGAGCGGGCTGCTGAGGCCGCAATTCTTTCTCACACCGCCCTGAGGCTTCGTCACCTGAGCCGAATTGACTTCATTGTTGACAAAGAGGGAGTTCCTTGGTTCCTGGAGGCAAATACCTCTCCAGGCATGACTGAAACCTCGCTTTTCCCACAAGCTATCATCGCCGAAGGGGAGTCGCTCTCTGACGCCTATCTTTCAATAGCGCAGGCGGCAATCAGGTCTTAGTTCAGTTCTTCTCGATGTCTGAGATGATTCTGCGCAGATCCGCAATATTTCCAAATTCAATGATCAACTGGCCTTTTTTGCGTCCAAGCTGAATCTTCACAATCGTGTTCAAGCGCTCACCCAAGCCCTCGGCAAGCTCTTTTAGCATGTCGGTCTTGCCTCCCGCGGTGATCTTGGCCTTCTTTGGCTTGACCTTTACGCCGGAAACTACCTCTTCAAGGCCACGCACTGAAAGACCCTCGCGGATAGCCTTTTCTGCTAGGGATCGCATTGTTGCCTCATCCGGAGCGCCAAGGATTGCCCTAGCGTGACCTGCGGAAAGCACTCCAGAGGCGACCTTTGACTGAACATCGAGTGGCAAGCGCAACAGACGCAAGGTGTTGGTGATTTGAGGTCTTGAGCGGCCAAGCTTGTCAGCCAGTTGCTCCTGAGTAGAACCAAAATCTTCAAGGAGTTGCTTATAAGCGGAGGCTTCTTCTAGTGGATTCAGGTTTGCTCGGTGCAAATTCTCCAAAAGAGCATCGCGAAGCATGTTCTCATCTGCTGTTTCCCTCAGAACAGCCGGGATTTTTTCCAGTCCAGCCTCAATTGAAGCGCGCAAGCGGCGCTCTCCCATGATCAGCTCGTAGCCATCGTCCTTGCTGCGGACAACAATAGGCTGCAGGATTCCGAACTCTTTGACCGAGTGAACCAGCTCAGCGAAAGCTTCTGGTTCAAAGACGCTTCTTGGCTGCTGCGGGTTTGGAACAATCACTCTTGGGTCTATTTGAATTAGGCGTGCTCCAGGGACATCTAGGAGATCGACTGGCCTCACGGCTGGGGTGGATGAAAAGAAGACGTCAACAGCGTCTCTTTCACCGCCTGGAATCAGTGACCCGATACCCCTACCAAGCCCTCCGCGGCGTTCTGGGCGCTTTTCTTCACTCATTTGGAACTCCTCGTTGGGCTAGCTCGATTGCGGCTTCCTGATAGGCCAGAGAGCCGGTGTTCTTCGGGTCATAACTGATTGCTGTCTGACCGAAGCTTGGGGCCTCAGAAAGCCTTACAGACCTCGGGATTGTCGCATTCAAGGTTTGGCTTGGGAAGTACTTGCGAACTTCAGCCGCAACGTCAGTCGAAAGGTTGGTTCGGTTATCGAACATGGTCAACAAAATATTTCCAAGGGCAAGTGTCGGATTCAAGCTAGTTCTAACCCGATCGATGTTTGCCATCAGCTGTGTGACTCCTTCAAGGGCGTAGTACTCGCACTGAATCGGCACCAAAACTTCGGTGGCAGCGCAAAGTGCGTTGATAGTCAACAAACCCAGGCTTGGCGGAGAGTCAATAAACACATAGTGAATCGGGCGGTCTAGGTTCTTCAAAAACGTCAGCAGAGACTTGCTGAGTACTTTTTCTCGATCAGGCAGCCCAACCATGTCAATCTCGGCTCCGGCAAGGTTAATGGTTGCGGGTAGGCACCAAAGATTCTGGTGTTCTGGGCTCTGCTGGATTGCATCTGCCATCGGAACGTTGTCAACTAGTACTTCATAGCTTCCCACTACGCCGTTGTGGTGTTCAATACCCAAAGCAGTTGAAGCGTTTCCCTGTGGGTCAAGGTCAATGACCAAAACGCCCATCCCCTTGCGAGCCAGAGAAGCGGCTAAGTTGACTGCGGTTGTGGTTTTACCCACACCACCCTTCTGATTTGAGATGGTGATAATTCTGGTTTCGGCAGGCGCATCCAAAGTTGTTTCGGCAACTTTCTTTGCTCGCTCCGTGTTAAGCGTTATCTCCCTCAACAGTGGGGTGTTGGGCCTCAGGTCGCTCATTTACTCTCGCCTTTGGGCAATGTTTCACGTGAAACATTATTAATTTCCGTCTGATCTAATCCGTGCCAACCGGTTGGCTCTGGAGAAACATCGGTTCGATCATTGGGGTAGCCCAAACCGGGCACAACAGTTGGATTGGTCTCCGCTGTTTGTTCTGCTTCGCGATTATTCATTAGCTCTCCGATTCGGCAAGCTTAATACGAACCACGGTTGCAGTCTCCGGAGCTTTCCCCAACCCCAGGGTGATGATCTCTGGCGTCAAGAAACCAAGGCGCTTAATTCTTGGGGCAGCCTCTTCGATTTCAATCGGAGCTCTTGAGCCCTTCATAGCCAAAACAGTTTTGTGAATAGAGCCTCTGGTCAAAGGGGTAAGCATCCGGAGCAATTTATCCAGTGCGGCCACCGCACGAGCCGTAACGATGTCGAAATCGGTGCGCTGTACGTCTTCCGCTCTTGCCCTTAGAACTTCAACGTTCTCTAGCCCAAGCTCGGTAATGGTAGACCCAAGCCAATTGGCTCGGCGCTCCATTGGTTCAATGAGCGTGAAGTGGCAATCAGGCCTTGCTATCGCCATTGGAATACCCGGCAGTCCAGCACCGCTACCTACGTCAGCAACCTTGCTTCCATCAGGGACAAGCTCAACTAGCAGTGCGCTGTTGATTACGTGACGGCTCCAGATCTTTGGAAGCTCCCTAGGTCCTAAAAGACCAAAGGTCTCAGAATCCCGGGCAAGCGCAAATGCGTATTTTCTAGCCTGTTCTATGTGCTCGCCGAAAATCTCCATGGCTGCTGCCGGTTCGGCCTCAAACTCAACTAATTCAGACATTTCCGCCCCTAATGTTTCACGTGAAACATTAAGCCTTGCGGATAACGATGTGGCGCTCTTTGCCTTGGCCCTCGGACTCTGAAACATAGCCTGCTTCGGAAACCATGTCGTGGACCTGCTTGCGGTCATAAGAGCTCATTGGTTTTAGGTGTTGCTCTTTCTCGGTCTCTTCGAGCTTTGCGACCATCCTCTCGACCAAGCTCTTGAGCTGCTTGGTCTTTGCCTCACGGGATCCGGCGATGTCAAGGATCAGTCTGCTCATGTTGCCAGTCTTAGCCTGGACAGCTAAACGAGTTAGCTCCTGGATGGCCTCTACGGTGTTTGGGTCTGAAACCTTTCCCAGGTTTGAATCAGCGTCAGATGTTACTGAAATGTAGACGCGATCTTGGCGGAACTCGATGTCTAGGTCGCCATCTAGGTCAGCGGTGTCTAGAAATTCCTCAATGAAGTCTGCGGCGATTTCGCCTTCTTGCTCTAGTTCTTGTTCTGATGTCATTCTCTACTTCTTCTTTTTCTTGGCTCGGTTCTTGCTCACAGGCTGCTGGCGCTTAGGCGCTTCTATCTCCTGCGGCTCGGTGGTCTCTGGCTCAGCGGTGATTTTGCCCTTTTTGATTAGGCGTTCTTGGCGAGCTTTGTGGGCGGGTGATCCCGGGGTTGGCATGTTACGGATAACCACGAATTGCTGTCCCATGGTCCAGAAGTTTGATACCAACCAGTAGGTCATGACACCCAATGGGAAGCTAATACCGGAGATAACAAAGACCAGCGGTAGCACATAAAGCATGATCTTCTGGGTCTGCATGAACTGGCTGTTTGCAACATCAGGATTCTGGTTCTTCGCCATGATCTGCTTCTGGGTGATGAACTGAGAAGCAGTCATCAAAACAATCATGATCGCTGCCACGATCTTCACCATGGCGTCGTCGCTGTTCAAGAAGGTTGCAGAAAGCGGGGCACCAAAGATATCCGACCGGGAGAAAGACTCCGCAAGACCTTGGTCTAGTAATCCAACGCCCGCCTTGTCCTGCTGGGCACTGTTCAAAACAGTAAACAGACCAAAGAAAATCGGCATCTGAAGCAATAGTGGTAAGCAGGAGCTAAGCGGGTTTGAACCAGTGCGCTTATAGAGCTCCATTTGCTCCTTGGCGAAACGCTCCTTGGAAGCCCTGTCGGTTTTACCTTTGTATTTGTTTTGCAGCTTCTTAAGTTCAGGCTGGACCAACATCATGTTGCGCTGGCTCTTGATCTGCTTCACAAAAACCGGGATTAGTGCGGCTCGCACAACAAGCACAAGCCCTACGATTGCAAGCACCCAAGATGCTCCAGAGTCAGGTGATAGACCGAAGGAGCTGAACACGGTGTGGAAAGCAACAAGAATCAGCTCGATTAGCCACTTAATTGGCCACAGTAGATCAGGCACTATTTCCTCGATTTCTTGGTTTCACTAAAGCTAACAAATCCTAACTTTCCAACCCTAATCCAATTTGGACCGGGCTTTACCTCATCTACCCCACCTGGGGACCACGGATTGCAACGGAGAATTCTCCAAACGGTCCGAAATAACCCTGAAATCAATCCGTGCTGCTGGAAACTTCCCAGACCATATCCAGAGCAACTGGGGTAATACCTACACACATCCCCATAAAGCGGAGAAATCAGCTTGCGCCAAACCAAGATGAATCCAATGACAAGGTTCCTGGGTAGTAACCAGAGGAAATAGAGAGACTTCAACGGCTAGCCCTATTGACTATCTCGCTAATCGCCTCTGATAGCTGGTCCCAGTTGGCGGCCGAACTCTCTGGTCTCATCCTCAGAACTGCTCGGAGTTTTGGGTGACTTGGAGACATCAGGATTTTTAGGGCCGCCCGGGCACGCCGCTTGACGAGGTTGCGCTGAACAGCATTACCAATTGCTTTTGAGACGATGATGGCGAATTTTGGTTCTTCAGATCTGACGAAATGAAGGGTTAGCAGGGAATTTGAAACCCTGCGTCCGTTTTTTACAACGTCGCGAATGTCATCGCCCGAACTTAGGCGATTATCGCGGGGAAGCAGGTTGGCCTCTAGGCGCTTAGTTCTGTGCGTCCCTTGCTGCGACGAGCAGCCAGGATCGCGCGACCAGCGCGGGTACGCATGCGTGCACGGAAACCGTGGGTCTTTGCACGACGACGGTTGTTCGGCTGAAAGGTACGCTTGCTCACAGTAAATCTCCCTGAATATTCTGGGCTAATGGCCCAAGGCAACCTCAATACTTTAGGCCATCTGGTTCAAATCAGTCAAGAACCAGTTTCATAATTTTATCCCCTCTCATGTTTCTAAAGAAAATCCAGTAACGACACGCCGTTAGGATTTGATATCTATTGCCGATATGAGTTGAATGTTCCAATCGAAATACTTGGGGATGTTTCCACAGGTTTTCCACAATTTCTAAAAAGTTTTCCACAAGCATTCTTGGCTGTGTAAAACTCTGTGGATAACTTCGATTAATGAGGAGGTGAATGTGAGCGACCAATCACTTGTCAACACTTGGCAAAACGTAATCGCCCGCATCGCCACAGACGAAAGAGTCACACCTCACCTCAAAGGCCACCTGGATCTCGCTGTTCCAAAAGGCGTGCTTGACGGAACCCTATATATTGAGGTTCCCAACGAGACCACCAGGCAAATGTTGCAGCAGAGGCTGCGGGAACTACTGCTAGATGCCCTTGGGGAACTTGCTGAGTTTGGTGGGCCTACAAGCTTTGTGACAATCACGAACGAAGACCTACAGACTCAGATAAAGCAAGAAATTGCTCAAGAACCAGAACCGGTTGTTTTTAGAGATCGTGACCCCGCAACTGGACCAGTAGCAACTACCGGTGAATCAAGACTTAATCCCAAATACAGCTTTGAAAACTTTGTAACGGGTGGTTCAAACCGTTTCGCCCACGCAGCAGCATTTGCTGTAGCGGAGGCGCCGGCCGAGGCATATAACCCGCTATTTATTTATGGTTCCAGTGGTCTAGGGAAAACCCACCTGCTTCATGCAATTGGACACTACGCAATTCACTTGAAGCCAAAGACGAAGGTGAGGTACGTTTCGAGCGAAGAATTCACGAACGATTTCATCAACGCTATCCAGAACAACAAAACTGCTGAGTTCCAGGCTTCCTATAGGGATGTAGACATTTTGTTGGTAGATGATATCCAGTTCCTTCAAGGTAAAGACCAGACGCAAGAGGCTTTCTTTCACACCTTTAACACTCTGCACGACCACAACAAGCAGGTTGTAATTACCTCAGACCTAAGGCCCAAGCAGCTGGAGGGTTTTGAGGAGCGCATGCTTTCTCGTTTTGAGTGGGGGTTGCTTACGGATATTCAGGCTCCTGAGTTTGAGACCCGAGTTGCGATTTTGCGCAAAAAAGCTTCCATGGAGAGAATCTCGATCCCCGACAACGTGATCGAGTTCATGGCAACAAGGATTTCCTCAAACATTAGAGAACTAGAAGGAACGCTGATTAGGGTTACCGCGTTTGCGAACCTAAACAGACAACCGATAGACATGGACCTAATTCAAATGGTTCTCAAAGACTCTTACGCGATAAGTGACTCGGCGAACTTGAGCCCATTAGCGATCATCACAGCTACATCTAATTACTACAAAATCACACCAGAAGAAATCACTGGTTCAGGCAGACAACAGGCGGTTGTGTTGGCAAGACAGATTGCCATGCACATTTGCCGCGAACTTACTGATATGTCTCTTCCAAAGATCGGTGCTCATTTCGGTAACCGCGATCACACAACGGTTATGTATGCAACAAAAAAGATTTCTGCGCAGATGCGAGAGCGTCGCTACATCTATAACCAGGTCTCTGAAATTATCCAAAAGATCAAAGACGACAACAAATAGTTTTTAATTTCTTGTGGATAACTTCTGCTCAAACTGTGGATAACTATCCAAAATATGTTCAATAATCACTAAAAACTCTGAATTATTTGATTTTTACTAACAGGTTGATTAGTTATCCACAGAGTTATCCACAGAGCTGTGAACAACTTACATCGATGTAGTTCCCAAATAACAAAAGGAGAGCTGAGGTTTATCCACAGTTTCCACAGTGGTTATTGTTGTAATTACTGATATTTAAATTATGGGGATTTATAGTGATCGAACCCTAAGTGAAGCTTTGTCTCTGGGTTGTGACAAGATAAAACTCCAAATCAAGGAAGAAACTATGAAATTCCAAGCCGATCGCGAAGTATTCAGTGATGCAATTTCTTTTGTTGTTAGGTTGCTATCTCCAAAGCCAACACTTCCTCAGCTATCAGGCGTCATGATTGTTGCCGAGAACAACGAAGTTGTTCTCTCTGTTTTTGATTACGAGGTATCCGCCAGGGTTACCATTGCCGCAGCAGTTGATGCTCCAGGAAAAGTTTTGGTCCAGGGCAGATTGCTTTCCGAGATCATCTCTAAGCTTCCTGGCGAAACCGTCTCTCTCAACCTATTGGAATCAAGACTTCAACTTCTTTCGGGATCTTCCAAATTCACTCTTTCTTCGATGTCAATATCGGATTACCCAGATACGCCCGCGATGCCTACTGGCACAGGAAAAGTTAATGCTTCCGATTTTGCTCATGCAGTGGCTCAGGTTGCTGTTGCTGCATCAAAGGAAGAAGTAACGCCAGTTCTTACCGCCGTAATGATTTCAGCTTCTGCTAAAGAACTAACAATGGTTGCCACAGATCGTTTCAGGGTTGCAGTTAGAAACCTCGAATGGTCAGGCAGTGCGGTAGACAAGGACCTTCTAGTTCCATCACGTGTCCTAACTGAAATCGCAAAAACATTTGCTCACCAGGGTGATCTAGAGGTGGCCTTTGGCACCGGAGAGCGTGAAGTTGTTGGTTTCTCCTCTGGAAACAAGAGTGTTTCTACTGCAACCATTAAGGGTAAGTACCCGGCCGTATTGCAGCTCTTCCCAGAAGAAACAAGCAACTTTGCCGTTATGTCAACACACGATCTACTCGATGCAACAAGGCGAGTGGCTCTTGTCGTCGATAGGGAGAAGCCAGTTCGTTATAAATTTGCCGGCAACGAGGCAACCCTCGAGTCAATCGGGTCAGATGTCGCAGAAGCCAGTGAACAAGTCACCTGTTCTTTAACCGGTGACGAGGTTGTTGTTTCGCTAAGACCCCAGTTTTTGTCTGATGCACTGGGCGGACTTGACGCCGAAAATGTGAAGATGGCATTCACCACAAACCCAAACAACCCAAACAAGCCGGGTCCTGTATTGATTACCGCCCAAGATCCAAAGGGTGCCAAGACTGGATATAAGTACCTACTTCAGCCAAACCTGCTTGTTTCCTAGAGGTATCTAGGTGTGGGTGTCACAGATTCAGCTTGAAAATTACAGAAACTATAGCCAGCAATCTGTCGCGTTAAAACCCGGGATCACCATGATTCATGGCGAAAACGGCGAGGGAAAAACCAACCTGGTTGAAGCGCTAGTTTTTTTGGCAAACCTTCAATCTCACCGTGTAGCTGGATATCAACCATTAATAGCCCGAGAGAGTGACACCGCACAACTATCTGCCCTTGTAAACCATGAGGGAAGATCACTGAATCTTGCGGCCGAACTAAATAGGAATTCCCCGAACCGGTATTTCGTGAACTCTAATCAGCAAAAAAGAGCTAGCGACCTTCTGGGTCATCTGAAAGCCATAATTTTCGCACCAGAGGACTTAGATCTTGTTCGGCGCGATCCACAGGATCGTCGGACCTTTTTAGACTCGGCAATTGTCCTTCTGAAACCAAGAATGGCCGGGGTTTTTGCTGATTATGAGCGAGTTATTAAACAACGCAACGCTCTTTTGAAATCAGCCAGGGGTATAAAAAGCCCAGATCTGAGCACTTTGGACATATGGGATGACCAGTTGGTCCAGTTTGGTGCTGAAATTATTTTTGCTCGACTAAATCTTGTATCGGACATCGAGCCGCTACTTAGAAACTTCTACCGAGAACTTTCCCTTAGTGACGAAGAAATAAACATTGAAGTCCGATCGTCTATCGTGGCGGCATCTGACGAAGAAGACTTAGCGATACTTAGGGATCTTTCGCATCAAGAAATCAAGGATCTATTCCTGGAAACCCTTCATGGAAAACGAGCAAATGAGCTTGAACGTGGTGTTTGTTTGGTTGGGCCACACCGAGACGAACTCCTGATAAGTAAAAACGGCCTAGTTGCAAAATCACATTCATCGCAAGGGGAGGCTTGGTCTTTGGCGCTCGGTCTCAAGCTTGCCTTGGCGGAGCTAATTAGGGCAGATTCATTCACGGGAGATCCGGTTTTGATTCTGGATGATGTTTACAGTGTTTTAGATTCGGGCAGAAGATCCCGCCTGACCTCTTTTGTGTCAAAAAACGAGCAAGTTCTTATTACCACCGCAGACAAATCGGTTACCCCAGATTTGGAATGGGCGGCTCAATTAGAGATCCAGGGCGGTGTCGTCCTTGGATAAATTGAATTTTCAAATGGCAGATGCCTTTTTCAGGAACTACCTCTTTGGCACAACCGGCTTTATGGGCAGGGATCAGAAGCGTCGCAATGAAAAATCTAAACGCGGGTCTCAACCCTTCGAGCCCGGAAGATCTCCAGTGAGTGCAGCTGATTCACTGGCCAGCTTGTTTGGACAATTCAACTGGAATACAAGATTGGACGAAGCGGAACTTTTCTCCAACTGGGAATCAATCGTCGGCGAGCAAAGTGCGCAGGCTTCTGTTCCAGAAGAGCTGAACAGCGGCCTGCTAACAATCAGGTGTCGCTCGACGGCTTGGGCAACCCAACTAAGGCTTCTTGAAGGCGAAATATTGCCCCGAATCCAGGAAAAATATCCAAAGCTGGAGATTGCTGAAATTAGGTTTATTGGACCAAATGCCCCAAGTTGGAAAAAGGGCAGCAGATCTGTCCCTGGAAGAGGTCCGCGCGACACATATGGCTAAACACCATATCCCAAGCTTTTTGTTGCCCTTGAGATAGGCTAGGGGGGTTAGCAAACCCGAATTTAAGTCGGTCCATGGGGTCGCAGTTATGTGGTTATAACTCAACGGAAAGTAACTGAATATGACGGAACAAAAAAATAGCTACGATGCCGGCGCAATCCAGGTCCTTGAAGGACTAGAAGCGGTACGTAAACGCCCCGGTATGTATATCGGATCTACTGGCCCTCGAGGCCTCCACCACTTGGTTTATGAAATCGTCGACAACTCTGTTGACGAGGCACTGGCCGGCTACTGCGACAACATCGACGTTGTAATCACAAAGGCCGGACACATTAAAGTCACAGACAACGGCCGCGGTATTCCTGTAGACCTGCACCCAGTTGAAAAGAAATCGGCTGTTGAGGTTGTAATGACCGTTCTTCACGCCGGTGGAAAATTCGGCGGCGGCGGATATGCGGTTTCCGGTGGTCTGCACGGTGTGGGTGCATCAGTTGTAAACGCACTTTCTAGCACCATGAGCGTTGAGGTTCACCGCGAGGGGCACATTTGGCGCCAGACCTACACAATCGGTGTTCCCGATGCACCATTGGAAAAAGGCGAGAAGACCGACCGCACCGGAACCACGATTGAGTTTGTTCCGAGCGAAGAAATCTTTGAAACCGTTGTTTTTGACTACGAGACTCTTCGCCAGCGTTTCCAGCAGATGTGTTTTCTAAATAAAGGTCTAAAGATCAGTCTCAACGATGAGCGTGATGGCCAAAACGACACTTATCACTACGAACGTGGTCTAAGTGACTACGTTGAGTACCTAAACAGTGCCAAAAAGGTCGAGGTAATCCACGACGAAATCATTTCCATCGAAACCGAAAATGAAGAAAAGAACATGTCGGTTGAGATCGCCATGCAGTGGACCAGCGGCTATAACGAGGGTGTCCACACCTACGCAAACACCATTAACACCCACGAGGGTGGTACCCACGAAGAGGGTTTCAGAACCGCACTCACCTCACTACTCAACAAGTACGCACGCGAGAAGAGCCTGCTAAAAGAGAAGGACGAGAACCTAACCGGTGACGACGTTCGCGAAGGTTTGACCGCGGTTATCTCAATCAAGCTTCACGAACCACAGTTTGAGGGCCAGACCAAAACCAAGCTTGGAAACACCGAGGCTAAAGCCTTCGTGCAGCGCGTGGTGAACGATCAGCTTGGTGACTGGTTCGAGAGAAACCCAAACCAAGCCAAAGAGGTTGTTCGCAAGGCAATCCAGGCAGCAAGCGCCCGACTCGCAGCCCGCAAGGCTAGAGAAGCAACCAGGCGCAAGGGACTCTTGGAATCAGGCGGCATGCCTGGAAAGCTAAGAGACTGTTCCTCCAGAGACCCTGTCGTTTCAGAGATTTACATCGTTGAGGGTGACTCGGCCGGTGGTAGCGCGGTTCGAGGCAGAGACCCAGAGACTCAGGCGATCTTGCCGTTGCGCGGAAAGATTTTGAACGTTGAAAAGGCGAGACTAGATCGCGCCTTGGCAAACACAGAAGTTCAGGCTTTGATTACTGCCTTTGGTACCGGAATCGGTGAAGACTTTGATGTCTCAAAGATTCGCTATCACAAGTGCATTTTGATGGCCGATGCCGATGTCGACGGCCAGCACATTAGAACCCTGCTTCTCACCCTGCTGTTCCGCTACATGCGCCCAATGATTGAGCACGGCTATGTCTACATGGCACAGCCACCACTGTTCAAGATCAAGTGGTCAAACGCTGAGCACGAATATGTATACACCGATGCCGAGCGCGACCAGCGTTTGGCCGAGGGCCAGGCAGCAGGACGCCGCATTCCTAAGGAAAATGCGATCCAGCGCTATAAGGGTCTTGGTGAGATGGACTACGACGAGCTTTGGGAAACCACAATGAACCCAGCATCAAGAACTTTGTTGCAGGTCACTTTGGATGATGCAGCTCTTGCAGACGAGATCTTCTCAACCCTGATGGGTGAAGATGTGGAATCCCGCCGAAACTTTATCCAGCGCAACGCCAAAGACGTTCGTTTCTTGGACATCTAGGCCTAGGAGTAAAAAATGACTGAAAACCAAATCGACAAGATTGAACAGGTCGACCTCCAGGTCGAAATGCAGCGCAGCTACCTCGATTATGCGATGAGCGTTATCGTGGGCCGCGCCCTCCCGGATGTTAGGGACGGACTAAAGCCGGTTCACCGCAGAGTTTTGTATGCGATGTACGACGGTGGCTACCGCCCAGACAAGCAGTTCTCCAAGTGTTCCCGCGTCGTAGGTGATGTGATGGGCCAGTTCCACCCACACGGTGACTCGGCCATTTACGACACCTTGGTTCGCCTGGTTCAAGACTGGAACCTGCGCTACCCACTGGTATCTGGCCAGGGAAACTTTGGTTCTCCAGGAAACGACCCGGCTGCTGCTCCTCGTTATACCGAGTGCAAGATGGCACCACTGGCGATGGAAATGGTTAGGGACATTGACGAGGAAACCGTTAATTTCCAAGACAACTACGACGGCAGGACTCAGGAGCCGACAATCTTGCCTGCTCGATTCCCAAACCTTTTGGTGAACGGGTCGATTGGTATCGCCGTTGGTATGGCGACAAACATCCCGCCACACAACCTTCGTGAAATCTCTGAAGCCGCTCAATTTGTTCTTTCAAACCCTGAAATCGAGGGTGAGGCACTGATTGAAGAGCTAATCAAGATCGTCAAGGGACCAGACTTCCCTACCGGTGCTCAAATTCTTGGTCGCCGCGGCATCGAAGATGCCTACCGCACCGGTCGTGGATCAATCACGATGCGCGCTGTTGTAAACGTTGAGGAACTCCAGAACCGCACCTGCTTGGTAGTTACCGAGCTGCCATATCAGGTGAACCCAGACAACTTGGCACTCAAGATTGCAGAGTTGGTAAAAGAGGGCAAGCTAACCGGAATTGCTGACATCCGCGATGAGACCTCTGGTCGCACCGGTCAGCGACTTGTCATCGTGCTCAAGCGTGATGCAGTTGCCAGGGTGGTTCTAAACAACCTGTACAAGTACACCCAGCTTCAGGAAAACTTTGGTGCCAACATGTTGGCTCTGGTTGATGGCGTTCCAAGGACCCTTTCAATTGATGGGTTTATTACCAACTGGGTAGCTCACCAGATTGAAGTAATCGTTCGCAGAACTCAATTCCGTCTTCGCAAGGCTGAAGAGCGTGCGCACATTCTGCGTGGTTACCTCAAGGCCCTTGATGCCCTTGATGCGGTTATCGCCCTGATCCGCAAGAGTTCAACGGTTGAGGATGCTCGCGATGGCCTGATGGATCTACTCAAGATTGACGAACTGCAGGCCAGAGCAATCTTGAACATGCAGCTACGCCAGCTGGCAGCTCTTGAGCGCCAGAAGATCATTGATGAGGCAGCAGAACTTGAGAAGCAAATCCTTGAGTTCCAGAGAATCATCGCGGATCCAAAGGCTCAGCGTTCAATTGTTTCCGAGGAGCTTGCAGAGATCGTCGCCAAGTATGGCGATGACCGCCGCAGTGAAATCATGCTTGGCTACGACGGCGACGTCTCGCTTGAGGACCTAATTCCTGAAGAGGAAATGGTTATCACCTTGACTGCCGGAGGTTACATCAAGCGCACCAGAAGCGATAACTACCGCGTGCAACACCGCGGTGGCAAGGGCGTGAAGGGTGCAAACCTCAGGGCAGAGGATGTCGTCCAGAACTTCATCGTCTCAACCACTCACCACTGGTTGATGTTCTTCACAAACAAGGGACGCGTTTATCGCTCCAAAGTTTATGAGGTTCAAGAAACCGGCAGAGATGCCAAGGGGCAGCACGTTGCTAACTTGCTCGCTCTGCAGCCAGACGAGCGAGTCGTCGAGGTTGTTGACCTGAAGGACTATCAAGTTTCCCCATATCTTGTTCTGGCAACAAGGTCCGGTCTGGTCAAGAAGACCTCGCTTGAGCTATACGACACCCCAAGATCCGGTGGAATCATTGCGATCAAGCTCCGCGAAGGCGATGAGCTTGTGAACGCAATGCTGGTTAGCGAAGAGAATGACCTCCTTCTTGTCTCACGCAAGGGAATGTCAATCCGCTTCAGCGCGGGCAACGACTCAATGCGTCCGATGGGTCGCGACACTTCCGGTGTGATTGGTATGGCGTTCCGCAAGGACGACGAACTGCTCTCTGCATCTGTAATTGGAGAAGCTGGATTCGTATTCGTTGTCACCGAAGGTGGCTATGCCAAGCGCACCAGTGCCGACCAATACCGCCTGCAAAAGCGAGGCGGTATTGGTATCAAAGTCGCCAAGCTTGATGAAAAGCGCGGTGACCTGGTTGGTTCGCTAATCGTTGACGAAACTGACGAGGTTTTGGTGGTTCTTGCATCCGGCAAGGTAATCAGAACAAACGCCAGTGAGGTTCCGGCCAAGGGCCGCGACACCATGGGTGTTGTATTTGCCAGATTTGAGGAAGGTGACTCAGTTTTGTCACTAGCTCGCAACGCAGAGCGTAATCTAGAAGCTCCGGGGGATACTCAAGAAACCGAAGGAGAAGCTAGTGGCGACACTGTTCAAGCGGAATAAGGGCCCTAAAGAAGCGGTCAAGCAGGTACGGCTCAAGCTTCGCTCGATTGATGTCTGGTCAGCTGTTAAGGCCGGATTCTTGATTTCGATCGCATTGGGAATCGGAACCATAGTTGGGGCATTCCTTTTATGGTCCGTTTTGGCCAATTCCGGAATATTCTCGTCCTTGGGCGGTCTGATCACTTCCGTTTTGGGTGATGGCAACGAATTCAACCTGGAATCCCAGTTGAGTTTCGGCAATGTCATGAGCACTGCAACAACTCTTTCGCTGCTTAATATCGTGCTAACTACGGCTCTAAGCGCGGTTTGGGCAGTGATCTTTAACCTAATCGCCAAAATTGTTGGTGGAGTTGCAGTAACCTTCACTAATAACTAACAAACTTTAGTTTGTAGGTTTTGAGTGTTTCTAGTATTGTTGTGATGCTCTACGGGCCTATAGCTCAGGTGGTTAGAGCGCTTCACTGATAATGAAGAGGTCGGAGGTTCAAGTCCTCCTAGGCCCACGGTGAGCACTTTCCGCCAGGGAAGGCTCGCTTTGGGGACTTAGCTCAGTTGGTAGAGCACCTGCTTTGCAAGCAGGGGGTCAGGGGTTCGACCCCCCTAGTCTCCACAAAATAGATCTCCCTCCGGAAACGGGGGGAGATTTTTGTTTAACCCAAATCGCTAACTCTGGAAAATGCCAGCAGTCTTGGCAATTGGCGACTCCTAGACTGAACCCATGTCATTCAGTGTTGCGGCAACGCTTTCCCACAGTCTCGTGAGGCTCGAGCAATTGGAAGTTGCGCATGCAAGTGAGCTAGCTGAATCGGTCGGTGACCTCTGGAAGATTTGGTACACCGCAATACCTGCTCCAGGAGAGATGGTGGCCGAAATTGAGCGCCGACTTGATCTGCAATCTCAGGGAAAGATGGTCCCGTTTGCCGTTATAGATCCTGATTCTGGCCGTGCGGTCGGTATGACCACCTACATGAACATCGATGAGCCAAATCGAAGAGTTGAAATCGGTTCAACTTGGATCAGTAAGGAAGTACAGCGCACTGGCTTGAACCAGGCCATGAAGTTATTGCTTCTGGATCACGCGTTTGAGAATTTGGATTGCATTGCCGTTGAGTTCCGGACTCACATCCACAACTTACAATCTCGAGCTGCCATAGCTGGGATCGGTGCTAAACAAGACGGAATCTTGCGCAATCATCAGATTGACAGGTTTGGCAACCTTCGAGACACAGTCTCCTTCAGCATAATTGCTAGCGAATGGCCGACTGTGAAGCACGGACTCATTTCAAGAGTCGGTAACGTGGAAAACAAAACCAACTAATCCTTGAACTTGCGCACTTCCTGAGGCCAGCCACATGCCCTGGCTATCTTTGAGCCCCACTCATTTGCCTCGGAATCAGATCCGACATTGATAATCGTCATGCCACCAATAAATTCACCTGTTGAGGTAATCGGACCACTTATAGCTCCCGATTCATCCATGCCAGTGGCTAGCGCTATCTCCTCTTCTAAGCCACCCGCAAAAACAAGCACCCCGGCATCCTCCATTTCAGCGACTACCTGATTTGCAAGCGGCCCTCTGGATTCGAACCACTCTTCGCTGTGGTCACCGACCCACTGTTGGTTGAAATAAATCAAATACTTAGACATTTAGCTCTGCTTTCAATTTTCTAAGACTAAATCTATTGACAACCTACGCCCTATTCAGCTCAACTCCTTGGGTCAGAAGGTCAATGAAGGCAGCATTCTGGATCTCTTGACCCTCGGCAAAGTCAATCGCTCTAACCGTCTTGCTATCAAGACGCGCATTGAAGATTCCAGATGAGTCTTTGATTCTGGCACCCTTTGGAAATGTGAGTCTGACGGCATTTTTCAAATAGTCTGCAACGCAAACAATCCCGTCTGCCTCCCAGGTTGGTGACCCAAGAGGTTTGGATGGCATTTTCCACTTCACGTCTTCTTTGATGGCACTTGAGGAAGAAAGAATCACCTCACGTAGCTCCTCGAGCACCTGACCCTTCCAGTTTGGTTGGGAGGCGATTATTGAATCAATTTGGTCGCTCGGCTGAGGTTCGGTTGCCACGGAAGCTCCTATTTCTAACTATTTGGACATTGCATGTTTGGCGAAGTTATCCAAAATTGCCTGCCATCCGGCTCTCTGATCATCAGCTGAGTTGATGTCTTCTGTGTCAAAAGCCACGGTAACCCGCACTCCTGAAGGTTCTTCGGTAAAGCTGACTTTCGCTGTGCGGTCACCAAAGGAGTACTCAATCAGTTCGTGCTCGACGATGTTTGTGTAGACACCCTCGAAATCAAAGCCCGCACTGCCATCTTTGGCTTCCATTCGGGAGGAGAACTTGCCACCCGGTCTTAGATCTACCGATGCGGTCGGGGTGTGCCAATCATCAGAGGCAAAATTCCACTTCACAATGTCTTCAGGAGAGGAGTACGCCTCCCAGACTTTGCTAATTGGGGCAGCAACGAGCACTTCAACTGAGATTTCCATGGCTGAATAATAGAGCCTTCTCGTCAGTTATTTCCCATTTGTTGCCGCGAGAAAATAGCCGATTCAGGAGATTAAAAACATCACCAGATAGGTAACGGGAATGGTTATTAGTGCACCTATTGCGATTCCCTTAATCAGGTCACTTTTTGTTTGACCTGCAGTGATTCCGCCAACAAATAGAACTAGAAACCACAAACCCGTGAGCCAGAGACCAACATCTCCGAACATTTTTCCCTCTTCTGCTTGTGAATGTCCAAGCAATTTCAGATTACTCCTGAGTCAAAGCTGATGGTTTATTGCAAATAACTAGGATTTCGGCTGTAGCAACAGCTCATCAATTGGCAGTCTCTCTGCCTTCCAGGTATTGATCGCATGTTCTGAGGGGTAGCCCAGGGACATTCCGCAAACCAAAGCATATTCATCGCCGACCTCAAACTCTTCTCGGATGATGTCTGGGTAGTTGCCCAAATACCCTTGAGCGCAGGTGCCCAAACCTCTGGTTTGGGCAGAGAGCATCGCAGCTTCCATAAATAAACCAAGATCTAGGGTGCCGAATTGATCGAGACCCTTGTGAGTGAAAAAGAATAAGGCCGCTGGAGCGCCAAAAAACTCGTAGTTGCGCTCAAGAAAAGAGAACCTCGCCTTTGAATCGCTTCTGTCAATGCCCAGGGTCTCGTAGATTCCCTTGCCGACTCTCATGCTTCGCTCAACAAGACCTGCTGGATATGGAATCTCGTGGGTGTAGTCAGGTTTTGAACCCATCCCAGGAAGATCTTTTGACTCGTTGAGCCTGGCAACTAGCTTTTTGCTGATGCGATCTCGTTGCTCACCCTGGGCAATCGCGACAACAAATGGGCGGGTGTTCGACCAACTAGGTGCGGTCATTCCATCGGTGAGTATGTCTTTGATTGTTTCTAACTCAACAGGCTTGTTTAGAAAGTCTCTGGTTGAGCGGCGCTGCTGGGCAAATTCACTGAAATCTTGTGGGGTAAGCATTCTTGAATGGTACGTGAGAATTCCTAGGCCGTCGACCAGGGCGGTCTGCCCTTAGAATCCAGATACCAAGCGAAGGAAAATGATGGATCCGCTTCAAGACCCCGATGCGAATTACCTAGAGATAAACAAAGCCAACTGGGACTCTCGGGTTGACCTGCATCTGCAGGGTTACAACCTGGACAAATTCCGCTCTGATTCAACCTACCTCTCGGATGTAGTGAGGTTCGATCTTGGGCGCTTCCCAGATTTGAATGGTCTGCGCGGAATCCACTTTCAATCCCACATCGGAACCGACACTATTTCGCTCGCGAGGTTGGGCGCCACGATGTTTGGCTTAGATTTATCGCCAAAATCAGTTGCTGCGGCCAATCAACTTGCTTTGGAATTTGGCCACGAGATCAGGTTTATTGAATCTGACGTTTACTCAGCGGCTTCCCTATTGAGTGCATCACACGTTGATTTGGATTTTGATTTTGTTTACACCGGTGTCGGAGCCTTGTGCTGGTTGCCAGACATCAAGGAATGGTCAAAAGCAGTGAAGAGCGTTCTGCGAAAAGGCGGGTTCTTGTTCATCAGAGAGGCACATCCGGTTGTGTGGACCCTCAGTGAAAAGCGCGAAGACGGCGGAATCTCACTCGAGTATGACTACTTTGCTGGCCCAGGCTTATTACTGAGCGACGAGGAATCTTATGCGGGCGAAGGTACCGTGGCCTCCCCGGCAAATGTGAGCTTCAACCATTCGCTCTCTCAGATATTTAATTCACTCTGGGATGAGGGTTTCGAGATTGACCTGTTTGAAGAACACAACAGCCTCCCGTGGCGCCCGTGGGAAAAGGATTTTGTGCTGAACGAGACCAACGGCGAATACACACTCAAGGACCGGCCGAATCGCTTGCCAGCCTCGTACACCCTAAAAGCAACGTTGAAGAAGGATTAGAAATGGAAGATTTAGCCGCATTTGCAGCCGGGCTCTACGTGAGCCTAATTACGCTCTCGGTTGGCACAATCGTCATTGCAGTGTTGGCAAGGCTCAAGCGCATGCCGTTCTACATCGCAATGACGGTGAATATCATTTTGGGTTTGGTGGCAGCGGGAACAATCAGCATCGCTTGGGCACTCGGCGTTGTGCCGTTTGTGGGCTTAGCTATTTCTTCGATTATTCTCACGCTGCCACCTAAAAAGCCAAAGGCTTAGAGGGCTGGAAGCAAAGCCCAAAGAATCGCTGCAATAACAGCAGGGAAGAACAAACCAAGGTTCATCTTTAGGGTGTACTTGGCCTCGCCACGAGCTGCGTGAACCCACATCGCACCAATCATGGTTAGCGCAAGGCCAGCAGCGGCTGCAACAGCGAACCAGATGGCCCAGTCAAAACCTAGAAAATAGCCAATTGGTGCAACAACAATTCCGATCGCACCTAAGATCTCAAGCCATGCAATTAGGCGGACGATGCCGAATGGAATCTTCTCGATCCAGCCAAAGCCAGCTTGCAATAGTGCCTCGCGAGACGAGGTGGCTTTGAATCGACCCGCCTTGAAAAAACCGAATGCTGTAAATAGTGATGCTGCTGCGGCAATGATGCCAACTGCGATGTTCATGTGTTCTCCAAATAAGTAAAGTAGTCCTTGACAAAGAATTTCTATCACACTTTACAAAACTTGTCTAGCCAACATGTCGGCATGCTTGATAGTCTTTAGAAATGGAAATCAAGGCAGAGTGCGAGCGCAAAGCGGGAGCTTGGCGCGTTCGAGTTCCCGAACTCGACAACCTCTTGATTTCGACCAAAAGGCTTGATCTTGCAACTGAGCAGATTAAAGACTTGGTTCACGAATACCAGGGCGTTGACCGCTGTGACGTGATTGTCAAAGTTGAAACTTCAATGCCAGGCATCATCTGCGACCTCGAAGCTGCCCAGGCAAAAATGCGTGAGGCAAACAGACTTCAAGAAGAAGCATCTCGAGAGATCCGTGACGTAGTTGCAAGGCTTCGCGAAGAGGGATTGAGCATGCGAGATATTGGCGTATTGCTTCAGATTTCACCGCAACGAGTGGCACAACTGACCTAAACCGCCTAATGTTGCCAGCATGTCAGAGTCGACGAAACTAACAACACAAATCCAGGGCCACCTATTACTGATTGGCCTAAATCGCCCCGAAAAGCGCAATGCCGCAGATCTTGAGATGTTGCATGCCCTATCCCTTGCCTATGGGGAATTAGACAAAAACCCAGACCTTAGAGCCGGAGTCATCTTCGCCCACGGCGATCACTTCACCGCCGGTCTTGACTTGGCGGATCTTGGACCCAAGATGGCTGCAGGGCAGTTGAATATGGTCCCCGAAGGCGGTTTGGACCCCTGGGGAATCTCTACAAAACAGGTTTCAAAGCCCGTGGTGATGGCAATTCAGGGAACCTGCTTCACGCTTGGTGTTGAATTGGCGTTGAATTCTGAGGTTGTGATTGCAGCTGACAATGCAGTGTTCGCTCAATTAGAGGTTTCACGTGGGATTCTGCCCTTTGGTGGAGGAACTATTCGGTTCCCGAGAAGTGCAGGCTGGTCCAACGCAATGCGATATCTCCTAACCGGAGATTCATTTGACGCAAGGACCGCAAAGGAAATTGGCCTTGTTACCGAGGTGGTGCCGGTAGGCGAAGAACTAAACCGAGCAATTGAGCTGGCCAATCGGATTGCAGCTCAGGCGCCCTTGGCGGTGCAGGCAACCTTGGCTTCTGCAAGAAACCAAGATCCGGAGCAGGAAGCCCAGCTGTTGATGCAAAGACTTGGAAAACTCATGCAAACCAAGGATGTTGCGCGCGGGATGCAGGCTTTTATGACTAAGACGGCTGCGGAGTTCGAGGGGAACTAATTGTTGACAAAGGGTAAATACCGACCCTTGTTTTTGTAGTTAGTCCACAAATTAGTTCATGGCTAATTTTTACTTTTTGTACCCAGTCACGAAATAACTAGACAACCCTTACTAACTGGTCAAATCTGTGGCTCACTAGAGCAATGGATCTCAACGAAGACATTCAATTAGACGTTCACGAAATCGGCGAGAGGGTACTTGGCCGCTGGGCCGATATTCGTCGCCACACCAGATCGGTAATCGCTCAAAAGCAACTTTTCAAGGTTGAAGGCGAGAACTATCACGACCACCGCGAGCGAGTCCTCAAGAACCTAAAGACTCTCGTCGCAGACGGCGCCACCCAATACGGGTTCCCTGCTGAGCTTGGTGGTGAGCGAAACCCAGGTGGTTCGCTTTCGAGCTTCGAAGAGCTGGTCTTTGCGGACCCATCCCTACAGATTAAATTCGGTGTGCAGTGGGGCCTCTTCGGTTCCGCAATTCTCTATCTCGGTACCGACTACCACCACAAAACCTTCCTGCCAGGTGCTGTAAACCTGGAGACCCCTGGGGCTTTTGCCATGACCGAGACTGGTCACGGTTCGGACGTTGCCTCTATTGGCACAACTGCAACCTTCGATGAGGCAACCGGTGAGTTTGTGATCAACACCCCAGATCGCCACAGCTATAAGGATTACCTGGGGAACGCAGCTAAGCACGGTGAAGCGGCTGTCGTCTTCGCTCAGCTTTATACCCAGGGCGAAAATCACGGTGTTCACGCATTCTTTGTCCCGATTCGCAAGAAGGGTAAGAACCTTCCAGGAATCCACTCTGAGGATGATGGCCTAAAGGGCGGCCTGAACGGCATCGACAATGGCCGCTTGGCTTTTGACCACGTGAGAATCCCTAGAATAAATCTGCTGAATCGCTATGCCGATGTTTCAGAGGATGGCACTTACACATCCTCAATCGAATCACCGGGAAGGCGTTTCTTCACTCAACTTGGCGCACTGGTTCAGGGAAGAGTATCGCTAACCGGTGCGGTTGTTAATGCCCAGAAGCTGGCCTTGGATATTGCCGTTCGCTACGGCGAGCAGAGAAGGCAGTTCCCAAAACCAGACGGCACCGAGCAGGTCCTCATGGACTACGGGCGGCACCAAAGAAGGCTTTTGCCAAGAATCGCAAGCACTTATGCCCAGATCTTCGCGCACCAAGAGCTGCTGAACTCCTTCCACTCTGTTTTCTCAGGTGAGGACGAATCAGAAGAGGCAAGGCAAGACCTTGAAACCGTTGCCGCAGCCGCCAAGGCTCTAAGTACTTGGTATGCGTTGGACACTATTCAAGAGTCCAGGGAAGCTTGCGGTGGTCAAGGGTTTATGGCAGAGCACCGACTAGTTAGTCTCCGTGCTGACCTAGACGTCTACGTCACCTTCGAGGGTGACAACAACGTGCTGCTCCAGCTTGTCGCAAAGCGTCTTTTGGGAGATTATGCCAAGGCCTTCAAATCCCCAGACTTTGGCACCCTGGCTCAATATGTAGCTGGACAGGCCGCCGACAGAGCAATTAACCGCGGTGGTTTGCGCGGCCTTGCCCAAAACATCATTGACTTTGGTTCGACCGGTAGGTCAATTGGCTTTGTGAAGGAAGAAGAGCACCAGCACCAGCTTTTGACTGACCGAGTCCACACCATGGTCGCCAACCTTGCAAACAAGCTCAAGCACTCCGGTCCTAAGGACAAAGACAAAGAGGCTGAGCTGTTCAACCGTCACCAAAACGATCTGATCCTTGCCGCTAGGGCACATGGTGAATTGATTTTGTGGGAGGCCTTCACCTCAGCCCTAAAGACAATCCATGATGCCGACTCCAAGAAAATTCTGACTTGGCTTAGAGACCTCTATGGATTCACTCTGCTAGAGGAAAACATGGCTTGGTACCTGGTGAATGGTCGCATAAGTTCGGCACGCGCTGAGGCAATAACCGACTACATAGACGGCAGATTACTACCGCGCCTAAGGCCGCATGCGCTGAGTTTGGTAGATGCATTCTTGCTCTCGCCAGAATTGGTTCGCACCAACCTCGCGTCCGACGAGGCAACAAGAAGAGCCACAATCGCAAACCTAGTGAGGTCCTAATGCAAAACCAAGAGGTCTATTTCATCGATGGAGTTAGAACCCCATTTGGTAAAGCCGGAGAGAAAGGCGTCTACTGGAACACCAGGGCGGATGACCTAGTGGTCAAGGCCATGATCGGCCTTTTGGACCGCCACCCAGATCTGCCTCGCGAAGCCATTGATGATGTTGCCATTGCAGCAACCACTCAACAGGGTGATCAAGGACTGACGATTGGCCGCACGGCCGCAATCCTTGCCGGGTTGCCACAATCCGTCCCGGGCTTCGCGATTGACAGGATGTGTGCCGGTGCGATGACTTCGGTAACTACAACCGGAAGCGCCATTGGTATTGGTGCATACGATCTGACTCTTGCCGGTGGTGTTGAGCACATGGGGCGCCACCCAATGGGATTCAATGCTGACCCAAACCCAAGGTTCCTCTCCGAGAAGCTTGTCTCTCCAGATGCTCTCAACATGGGTTGCACCGCAGAAAAGATTCACGATCGCTTCCCTCATTTGACCAAGGAGCGTGCAGATGCATTTGCGGTTGGCTCTCAACAAAAGGCGGCGCTCGCATACCAAGAGGGCAAGATTCAGCCAGATTTGATACCGGTTTCAGCAGGTGGACCAAATGGCTGGAACTTGGTCACTCAGGACGAACTGATGCGACCAGAATCAACCCTTGAGGGCATGCAGGGGCTAAAGACCCCATTCCGCGCGCATGGAAAAGTCACCGCTGGCAATGCATCTCCACTCACCGACGGAGCAACGATGTCGCTTCTCGGCGGTGAAAGAGCCATTGCCGAATATGGCCTAAAGCCAAAGATGAAGATGGTTTCTTTTGCCTTTGCAGGTGTTGAACCGGAGATCATGGGCATCGGACCCATTCCATCGACCGAGAAGGCACTCAAGAAGGCCGGACTTTCCATTGAGGATATCGGCCTCTTTGAGATCAACGAGGCTTTTGCGATTCAAGTGCTCTCCTTCCTTGATCACTTTGGTATCAAAGACGACGATGCCAGGGTCAATAAGTGGGGAGGCGCTATCGCCTTTGGTCACCCACTTGCATCTTCCGGAGTTAGGTTGATGAACCAACTTGCCGGACAGTTTGCTCTTCATCCAGAAGTGAAATACGGACTGACAACCATGTGTATTGGCCTTGGAATGGGCGGCACGGTTATTTGGGAAAACACCGGATACAGGGGTCGCTAATGGAAAAGTACCAGCCACTTTTGCGTGACGATGAGATCGTCACAAATAGCTTTGTATCCGACATCAAAATGCCATCCGGCAGGACGATTGCCCTTCTCACCCTGGATAACGGCGAGGATCACACCCGCCCAAACACCCTTGGCCCAAAGACACTGATTCAGTTCGCCGAGAAACTAGACGAACTCAAAGAAAGAGCTAAGAACAAGGAAATCCACGGAGTAGCCATCACCGGTAAGCCTTATTACCTTGCAGCTGGGGCGGATCTCTCAAAGGTTCACGAGATTCAAGATCGAAACGTTGGAAGGTTGATCGCAGAGCTTGGGCACTATGCCCTCGGAAAGCTTTCCGACGTTGGGGTTCCTAGCTTTGTCTTTGTGAATGGCTTGGCTCTTGGAGGCGGTTTGGAAATCGCACTAAATGCCGATTACCGAACCGTGAATCAATCAGCTCCGGCAATTGCATTGCCCGAGGTTTTTCTTGGTCTGATTCCAGGTTGGGGCGGGGCATATCTGCTTCCAAACCTGATCGGTATCAAGAACGCGCTAAAGGTGATCATTGAGAATCCGCTCAAGCAGAACCGCATGCTCAAGCCCGAAGATGCCCTTGAACTGGGCATTGTTGATGTGATGTTTGATTCGCCTCGGTTCCTAGAGGAGTCCCTAGCCTGGGCGGATTCCGTAATTGCCGGCAAGAAGATCAAGCGCAAGAACGAAGCCGGAGCAATCGAGAAGGCGACCATCTGGGGACCAGCGGTTTCAATCGCCAAGTCCATGGTTGAAGAGAAATTGGGCAAGGTCCCGCTTGCTCCATATGCCGCGCTGGAACTTCTTGCTAAGGCCAAAGGTGGCAATAAGGAAGAGGCCTTCATCCGCGAGGATCAAGCAATCTCAGACCTGATTGCATCCGATCAGTTCCGTGCATCAATCTATGCCTTCAACCTGGTTCAAAAGCACGCCAAGCGCCCATCCGGCGCTCCAGATCCAAAGCTTGCAACACCTGTCACCAAGGTTGGTGTCCTGGGAGCAGGGTTGATGGCATCTCAGTTCGCCCTGTTGTTTTTGCGCCGATTAGAAGTGCCGGTTGTAATTACCGATGTCTCTCAGGAGCGAATCGACAAGGGGCTTTCATATATTCGGGAAGAGCTAGACAAGTTGGTTGCCAAGGGCAGGCTGTCAACCGATGACCGCAATCGCTACTCGGGAAACCTCTCTGGTTCATTGGATTACCAAGCATTTGCCGATTGCGATTGGGTAATCGAAGCAGTCTTCGAAGAGTTAAAGATCAAGCAGGATGTCTTCGCGAAGCTGGAGGAAGTCGTCCGAGAAGATTGCATACTTGCAACCAACACCTCCTCGTTGTCTGTTGATGCAATCGGGGCGAAACTCAAGCACCCAGAACGCTTGGTTGGCTTCCACTTTTTCAATCCAGTAGCTGTCATGCCTTTGGTTGAGGTCGTCAATGCACCAAAGACCTCGGAACAGGCTGTCGCCACCGCAATGCGAGTCGCTAAAGATCTCAAAAAGACCGCAATCATCACCTCAGATTCAGCTGGCTTTGTGGTGAACAGGCTGCTTGGCTTCTTGCTGGGCGAGGCGATGAGGGCAGTTGATGAAGGCGCTAGCTTCGAGAAGGTCGCCGAAGCAATTGCACCACTTGGCCTCCCAATGAATCCTTTTGACCTGCTTGAACTAGTTGGTCTAAAGGTCGGAGCACACGTTCTGGATTCGATGCATGCATTCAACCAAGACCGCTTCTATGCAAGCGAGAATCTCCACAAGCTAGCCGAATACGGCAAGCTGCTTGAAAGAGATGGCAAGGGCAAGATAAAGGGCTACGACCAAAAAGCGATCGCAATTGTTGGTAACTCCGGCAACGGTGGCCGCTCTTCAGAGGAAATCTTTGAGTCAGTCAATCTAGGCCTTGCCAAAGAGGTCAAGCTGATGCTCGATGAGGGCGTGGTGCACTCCGCTCAGGATATCGATTTGGGAATGATCATGGGTGCCGGTTGGCCATTCCACCTAGGCGGAATTACTCCATATCTTGATCGAAGCGGAGCTTCTGACAAGGCCTTTGGTGCAACCTTCCACAACCCAATGATTATTGGAGTTAGAGACTAAAAGGGATTTGCGCCAATCAACTCGGTTATTTCCTGAGCAACCCTGATGTTCTCAATTGTGTCGTGGTGGTTATGGACAGGGGACTCAAGCAATCCTTCTGAGACGTATTTGGCAAAGTAGGTTGCCTGGTAACTCAAACCCTCATGGCCAGCCACGCCAGTTTCATCCAGCCAAGTTTCTTGAGTGAAGTAGAACTCTTTGTCGCGGAGCGAAATCCCGGATGGTGCAAGGAACGGTTCGTGGACCACAACCTGAGCCTTATCGAAAGAGCAGGCAGCGGTGATTGGTATCGATGAAATACCAGAAATTGTTAGTTGAGCTCTGCCACCATTTGCATATTCCAGAGTGACGTAGCTCTCCTCGTCCATGCCATCTGGTCGAACCTTGCCGGTGGCATGAATCTTGGTGGGGTTGCCCATGAACTGTTGTGCCATTGCGATTGGGTAGATGCCCATGTCAAAGACGATTCCGCCGCCACCTTTTTTCCAAAGACGCTCAACACCGCGGTTGTCTGCTCCAAACGCGCTCACGAATAACTGCGGTTCACCCATTGAGCCCTCGACTATTAGTCTGCGAATGATGTCAGACTGCGGCAAATACCTCGTCCACATCGCCTCCATGGCTAGAACCCCTTGGCTTTTGGCAAAATCAAACAGCTCTTTTGCTTGATGGGCGAAATAGGTGATTGGCTTCTCCACCAGAATGTGTTTTCCGGCTCTAAGTGCCAGCATTGCGTGCTCAAAGTGGTCACCCTGGTGACTGGCGATGTAGATCGCATCGACCTCGGGGTCGGCAACCAAGGCCTCATAGTTTTCGTGCACCTTGGGAATATTGAACTTGTCTGCAAATTCTTGTGCCCGACCAGGGGTTCTAGATGCGACTGCCAAAAAGTTCTGTTTGGTGTGCTTTTGTACCGATCCAACAAAAACTTCGGCGATTCCGCCGGGCCCAATCACTCCCCACTTCAGAACCGGAACGGAGCTAGGGTCGATGATTTGCGGCATTGGAAGGCTCATTCAAGGATTCTAAGCCTGTATCCTTTTGTATCCAGGCTGAAAGCAAAAACCAACGGCCCCTTAGGACCAAAAATTACCTCAACGATCCCAATTACCCAGCCCATCCGGATCCCATTTGATGGCAGAAGCCGCAAATACCGTGCCGGTATTTGGCTGGCCTACCCGGGGTTATTCTTGGTTCTCGCTGGAGATGCCGTCCGCTATTCAATTGGTTGGTTTGGTTGGGGGGTCTTGGTTGTTGTCTTGGTCACTGCAACGATCGGTTTTCTAGCAGTCAACAACCCGATAAAGACTCTCGCGAGAATCCCTGTTCCGCTTTTTGTGCTCTTTGGTTTGATGATCGCTTCTTTGATCTGGTCTCAATATCGTCCACAGACTCTAATGTCCCTAGGGATGCAAATCGGGGCGAGCCTATTTGCTTTGTTCTTGGCCAACCAGTTTGGCTGGCGCCAGCTGCTGAACATTTTGGCTAACACCATCAGGGCGATTTTGGTGAGCTCTTTGATTTTCGAGTTGATCGCCGCAGTATTTGGTCCGATCAAACCGCTTTTCCCAAACTATGAGGGGGATACCCCTCCTGCTCCAGCTTATTTCTGGTCCCAGGGAAACCTATTTGATGGGGATCGGATCCAGGGCATTGTTGGCAATGCCAACCTAATCGCTTTCGTTGCAGTGCTAGGTGCTCTGCTGTTTTTGGTTGAGGCAATCGTTACCCATAAAAAACGCTGGGTTCCAGCCTCCTCATTGTTGTTGGCGATTCTGCTCGCGGCTCTAGCAAAGAGTGCCGGAATGACTGTCGCCCTAGTAATTATCTTGTTTGCAGCGGCAGTTGCAATCTTCGCCGAAGGGCGAGACCGCAACTCGCGTCACAAGATCTACAAGCGCGCTATCGCTTTTGGCGCTTTCTCAACCCTGATTGCATTGGTGTATCGAGTCGAGCTGTTTGAGCTTCTGGGCAAATCACCCGACGCCTCGGGCCGAGGATATATCTGGGGCAAA
The DNA here is from genome assembly GCA_021741585.1 of Aquiluna sp. GTDB lineage: Bacteria > Actinomycetota > Actinomycetes > Actinomycetales > Microbacteriaceae > Aquiluna. The sequence continues at coordinate 877,409 of JAIOXN010000001.1, forward strand.
GTCTTGGATTTGATTTGGGAGAAGCCACTCGAAGGTTGGGGTTGGATTGGCTATTGGATTCCCGGAATCGAGCCTTATGAAGGCTTGATTGTGATTAGCGGCGTGCCTATGTATCAGGCACATAATGCCTTTTTAGATATCTGGTTGCAGCTTGGCATCATCGGTCTGATTGCGCTTTTATGGCTGTTGCTCTCAAGTTTTGTAAGGCTTTGGGCCGTTGCCGTCCGTCACACCAACCCGCTTTATCTCTACCCACTCTTTATCTTCTTGGTAATTGCGGCCCAGTCGCTTACCGAATCTCGCTTGCTTATTGAGGCGGCTTGGATTTTGTTGGTTTTGGTTGCTACCAAGTCAAGAGAACCATTTGCTGAGCTCGAGCCTTTGGGCAGAACTTCAAAGCGCTTGAAATTACTTCGGGCTCCCTTGAAGCTGTTCAAACGTTGATTCTTCAAACTATTTGACCAAAAAGAAAGGCCCTGGGTTTCCCCAGGGCCTTCACTTTTAATGGTTGTTATGCAGCAACCTTGTTGCCGATGTTCTTTGCAACCAAAACAAGCAGTGCAGTAACGACTGTACCGATTGCGATTGCTAGAACATAGGTGAACCAGTCGCTCACAAGTGGGAATACGAAGATTCCACCGTGTGGAGCGCGTAGCTCGTTGCCGAATAGGGCAACTAGAGCACCGGTGATACCGGAACCAACCATGATCGATGGGATAACGCGGGCTGGGTCAGCAGCGGCGAATGGAATTGCACCCTCAGAGATGAATGATGCACCCAATAGCCATGCAGCCTTGCCGTTCTCCTGCTCGGACTCGCTGAACGCCTTCTTGCGAAGGTTGGTTGCAAGTGCAAGACCTAGTGGAGGAGTCATACCAGCTGCCATAACGATCGCCATGATCTGGAACTCGGTTGCTGACGCAGCAGCACCTGCAGTTGCAAGACCGGTAACAGCGAAGGTGTAAGCAACCTTGTTAACTGGACCACCCATGTCGAATGCCATCATCAGACCAAGGATTAGACCTAGGACTGCAAGTGCACCACCGGATAGACCGTTTAGCCATGAGGTTAGACCATTCACCAATGCTGAGATTGGGGCCTTTAGAACCAAAACCATTACCAAACCGGTGATGATTGTTGAGAACAGTGGGTTCACAACTACTGGCATAACAGGCTTGATCCAGTTGGCAACCTTCCAGCGGCTGATCCATAGAGCAACACCACCAGCCAAGAAACCACCAAGGATTGCACCCAAGAAGCCGGTGCCGGTTCCCAGTGGGTTTCCGTCTAGACCGGTTGCAAGAACACCAGCAACGAATCCTGGAACCAATCCTGGGCGGTCAGCGATTGCGTAAGCAATGTAACCGGCTAGAACTGGAACGAAGAATGCGAAGGCAGCCTTACCAAACCAGAAGATAATGAATGCCCAGTTACCGATTGATAGAAGGTTGAATCCGTCAGCGGATACACCCATCTTCTCTGCATCGTAGGCGTGAATGCCGTCAGTTCCGTACCCGATTGAACCGAGTAGGAATCCGATGGCAATAAGGATTCCACCTGCTGCAACAAATGGGATCATGTATGAAACACCAGTCATCAACCATTGACGAATCTTGGTGCCTGTGCTTGCGCTAGTCACTATGGGCCTCCTATAGCTCCATTGCTACTATCCAAAAAGCTTTTGCTATCTGGATTTGTTACTTTTTGCCGAATAGGCCTCCGAAGAAGCCACCCTTCTTCTCTTTTGAATCAGAAGGAGTCTTTTCTTCCGCAGCCTTAGCCGGGGCAGCTTCCCCAACTTTGGCAGCGGTACCATCGGCAGCTGCCTGAAGCACCTGCTCGATGAGTTCTGTTGCGCCCTTCATTGCCTTGGCAACGCCAACTTGAATGTATGGCTTGCCGTTGAAGCGGGCACGGTCTTTCACCTCTAGGTCGACAGCGAAGATAACCGCGTCAGCCGAATCAATAACCTCTTGCTTGAAGGGGTTTGATCCAGCCGAACCCTGAGTCTCAACCAAAACCTCGTGGCCAAGCTTCTTACCTGCCTGCTCAAGAGCCTCGGCAGCCATGTAGGTGTGGGCAATTCCTGTGATGCAAGATGTTACGCAAACGATTTTTGCCATTATTTCTGGACCTCCTGGGTCACGATTTGTGCGATTTGGGCTGGGTCGGTTTCGGCACGCAAGCGATCACGGAATTCCTCGTGCATGATCTTGCGTGCTAGCGAACCGAGAATCTCGAGGTGAGTGTTCTCACCTGATGCAGGAGCTGCAATCAGGAAAATCAAGTGTGATGGCCCATCGTCCGCACCAAAGTCAATTCCTTTGGTGGTGGTTGCCACTGCAACTGATGGGACGGTTACCAAATCACTCTGAGCGTGGGGGATGGCAACGCCACCTTCAATGCCGGTGGGGAAGTGTTCCTCACGAGCCGCGACAGCGGCTAAATAATCATCCAGGGATGTTAGGCGGCCAGCATCAATCAGCTTTTCGGCGAGCATGCGAACCGCCTCTTCTTTAGTAGAGGCGTCGATCTCAACGATGACGATTTCAGGCGTTGTTATGGGTTGTGACATGGATTCCCTCGCGTTCTGGGTCGTTGCTTTCAGAATGAAAACTGAAAGTTAGGGCGCCCCATTGCGCTCCGGCCCCCTTTCGCTGGAAGCGGTTTACCAATTTCTGGAACAAATCTATACAGGTAATTGCCAGTCTGACGACATATTCGGTCGTTATGACCACAGTTTTCGTGACTGATATTTGTAGGAAATCTATAAATCAAACATTTTCGGATCTGAAGAGTGTTTGTTTTCTGCAAGCGATTTCAGTGATTTCAAGCGGGTGAGAACCAGCCGATAGCTTCCTGAGAGGTAGCTGAATAATGACACTGAGTCTCATAAAACTTGCAAAGCTTGAAGTATCGAAAGAAAGGTTTTCAAATGAGAAAGACAATTGCACTATCAATCGCAGTACTAACCGCTGTGACCATCGCAGGTTGTGCGCCAAGACCGGTCGATGAGGCTGTTCAAGAAGAAGTGCAGGTAACTGCAACCGCAGAAGCGAGCGCGACAGCCGAGGCAGATGAAAGCGCTGTCGCCGTTACTGAGGCCGAACAGGCCGAAGAGCTTGCCGTTACAGGCGCACTTGAAACCGGACCCGCAACCCTGGATCAGACCACAGAGCTTCTTGTTTTCCTAATCGAAGAGGAGAAGTTGGCGCACGACGTCTACACCGTTCTTTATGAAGAGTACGGCTCAAAGGTATTCGGAAACATCCTTGAGAGTGAGGCAACCCACCAAGACCAGGTACTCGGTCTTTTGGAGCAGTACGACGTGGAGGATCCACGCAGCTCGGAACTTGGTGTATTCAACGACCCAGATCTACAGGCTCTTTATGACCAACTCATTGAGAAGGGAATGACCAGCTCTCAGGATGCATTTGAGGTTGGTGTGATGATCGAGGAGAAAGACATCGCCGATATCACCTTCCAGCTGGCTGGTGCATCAGATGCAGATGTCATCGAGGTTCTTGAGAAGCTACGTTCAGGCTCCGAGAATCACCTAAGGGCATTCAACCGACAGCTCTAATTGGGGACTTCAAAGCCCAGTAAATCAATGGGACCTGGAGTGGCAATCTAATCCAAGAGAGGATTGCCACCCAGGTTTCACCATTTGCGGTTGAGTCAAAGGCAAACCACCAATTTGCCGGCCAAACTGCCAACAGAACTAGGGCCGTGAAAACCGGGGCAAAGCGCAATTTCAAGACCAGCCCGAGAGCGGCTATCAACTCAGCGATACCGGAGAGATAGACCAACAGTTCTTGTTGCGGAACCCATTGGGGAAACAGCAAATAAAAGGCACTGGGGTTCACAAGGTGCAAAATGCCAGAAGCCGTGAAAGCGATAATCACAACCCAGCTGCCCCAGGGCAGCTTCATCGCTTTGCTAACCAAAGCACCAGCGCATCAACCCATGATCTTGGGAAAAGATAGAAGACTACTTTTAGGGCCCGAACATCCAGGCTGGCGGGGTAAATTGCTTTTGGCCGCTTTGCGGTTGCTGCTCTAACCATTTTGGAAATCACGCGGTTAGGGCCAGGCGAATTACGGTACATCCCACCGAGCCATTTGTTGAGACCGAGCATCACCTTGTCGTAATCGGAGATTGACCTGGAGTCTCTTAGGTGCCCAAAGGCAATGGAATCAAAATTAGTTTTCACGGTTCCAGGCTCAATGACCGAAACTTGTATCCCTAGGTCTTTGACTTCTTGACGAAGTGCGTTGGCAATCGCGCGAACCGAGTGCTTGGTTGCGGCATACCAACCAAGGCCTGCAAGTGAAACATGTGCCACAACAGACGCGGTCATTAAGATTCGCCCGGAGCCCTGCTTGCGCATTTGCGGCAGTACCGCTCGTATGCACTTCTCAACACCGAAGACGTTCACCGCGAACAGCTTCTGAACCTCTTCAGGCGATGTTTCCTCGATCGAGGAGAAGTTTCCGAATCCTGCGTTTGCGACCATCAGGTCGATTCGACCCTGATCCGCCAAAACCTCTTTGATTACGGCATCCACATCGTTCTGAATTGTGACATCCATGCGCCTGCCGATAGCGCCGAGTTCTTCTATTGCCTTGAGGGAGGTTGAATTGGCATCGGTGGCATAGACCACATATCCCAGTTTCAGAAGTTCCTTGGATAAACCAAAACCAAAACCGGATCCAGCACCGGTGACAATAGCTACTTTGCTCATTGCATCATTCAATCACTGAAAAATGCAATCACTCCACGTCGCGTCTCAAACTAGTGGTAATTGCCAACGCGGCGAACACCACACCAAACCCGAGCAACACAAGGGCAGCCGCGAAGGCCGGAAGATAGCTACTGGTGTCAAAACCAAGCTCCGGTGCGTTGATATCCAAAGACAACATCGCAGTTATTAGGCCTGAAGGCAGCCACTTCCCAGCATCTGGAAGAAGTGCTAGCAAAAGCGGATCGATTACAAAGAGATAAATCAACGATCCAACAATCGCCATCATCTGATTGCGAACCAGTGTTCCAATTGCCACACCGATAATTCCTAGTACTGCGCCACCAATTGTGGCGGCAATGAAGGTGTTGATTAGCAGGTTATCGCTCGGAGAGCCAGCTTCTTCAAAGGTTGATAGTGCGACCCAACCCGCAATCATAGAGATTCCAGTCGAAATCCACATCAGCAATATGCCGGCGATTGCAGCGATTGCAAGTTTGTTGGCAACAACTGCACCGCGTTTTGGTGAAGTCAGGAATGTTGCAACAGCTGTGCCGTGGCGGAATTCTCCTGCCATCAGCAGGATGCCCAAGATGATTGCAAATATGTAGCCAGAGATGCCATTGGCATAAACCGAATCAACTGCAGCAGTTGATTCCAGGCTCAGACCAAACATTTCTCCTTGGCTGGAGAGAATAAAAGGTGTGACAACGACCGATAGGACAGAGATCAGGGTTGCTGCAATGAGCAATCCCCAGTTGGCCCTGGCATAAACCAGCTTGCGCCATTCGGATTTGATTAGATTCATGACAACTGCCCTCCGGTGAGCTTCAAAAACGCCTCTTCAAGTGTGGAACCCTGCGTTACCTCTTCAATGGTGCCCTGCGCAATCAGTGCGCCCTTGTTGATGATTAGGACATCATCAACAGTGTTTTGCATTTCTGCCAACTGGTGGGAAGAGACCAAAATTGTCCGGCCACCATGTGCAAGATTGCGCAAGAAGTTTCTTAGCCACGCAATTCCAGCAGGATCCAAACCATTTGCAGGCTCGTCCAAAATCAAGATCTCCGGATCGCCGAGAATTGCTCCGGCGAGGGCTAAGCGCTGCTTCATACCCAAGGAGTAGTTTTTGACTTTCTTGCCGGAGGCGTCGGTGAGTTCTACCATTGCCAAGACTTCATCGACTCGCGAATCAGAAATACCGGCTGCAGCGGCAACCACCTTGAGGTTCTGCTTTCCCGTGAGAGACGGGTGGAAACCTCGAGAATCAAGAACGGTACCTACTCGAGTTAGCGGGTTTGCGAGGTCCTTATATGCAGCACCCAGAATCTTTGCTGATCCTTCGGTTGGGGCACTCAACCCAACCAGGCACCTTAGAGTTGTGGACTTTCCTGCACCGTTTGGCCCAAGGAATCCGGTAATGCGGCCGCTCGAAACCTTGGCGGTTAGTTTGTCAACCGCCCTTTGTTTACCGAACTGCTTCACCAGAGAGTCAAACTCAATAGCTATTGCTGTCATTTATTTGCTTTCTCTTCTGTTGCGTTGATTATTAGCGGCATAAGTTCTTGTTGTGTGTGCATCAGCTTGGTCGCGACAGCTTCATCTGCAATCGATCCACCCAGGGACGCCTCAAGTTGAGGCAAGAAGACAAGGTTCGCTAAAGCTTGCGAGGTCAAAAGACTTGCAGCTGTGTCAATGTCAGAAACCGCATGTATTACTCCAGCCGCGATTCCAACCCGGAGCATCTCTTTAGTTTCAAGCAGTGCAAATTCGAAAAGTCGATTTGTGTATTCGTTGTTGGCGAGTAGTACCTGCCGGAAGAATTGCAATTTCGTTTCACCTGATTTGACCAGAGCAACCCAATCGCTAATCCGTGAATCAGGGTTCTCCAGAAGTGCTGCCTTCTCAACTCCTATCCACTCACCGAGTGTTAGGACAATAGCTTCGGAGACTAATTGATCCTTGGTTGAGAAGTAGTGAATTAGTAGTGCCGGCGATGTATCCGCCGCCTTGGCAATCGATCTAATACTGGTTTTATCAAAGCCGTTGCGCGCAAATTCCCCGACAGCAACTTCTAGTAGCTGCTCTCTGGTGGTTTTAATTGAACGCATGTTCAAATACTAAACAAGTGTTCAATGTGCTGTCAAGTGACATCTCGTGAAAGAATGTAGCAATGACCACACACACTTCAGTAGCAACCCTGCACACTAACCACGGCGCGATCAAGGTGAACCTCTTTGGTTTGCACGCACCAAAGACAGTTGAGAACTTCGAAGGCCTAGCCACCGGAGCAATCGAGTGGAAAGATCCTCGCACCGGAGCAACCCACACCGGAAAGCCGCTATACGACGGTGTTATTTTCCACCGCGTCATCGAAGGCTTCATGCTTCAGGGTGGCGACCCAACTGGAACCGGAATGGGTGGCCCTGGCTACCAGTTCGGTGATGAAATCCACCCAGAACTCAACTTTGCAGAGCCTTACAAGCTTGCAATGGCAAATGCTGGACCGGGAACCAACGGTTCTCAGTTCTTCATCACCGTCGCACCTACCACCTGGCTTCAAGGCCGTCACACCGTCTTCGGTGAGGTAGTTGACGAGGTAAGCCGCAAGGTTGTCGACAAGATTGGCCTATTGCCAACCGATGGCCGTGACCGTCCATTGGACGATGTCATCATCGAGTCAGTAACAATCGAAAAGGTCTAAGTGGCCTCAAGAATCGGCTTCGCTAAAAAAGCACCGATTACTTCAGCTTTACTTCTTGTAAATGTTGTGATTTGGCTTGGCCAGGTGTCCCCTTTGGGATACCTGGTCACCAACTCACTTTATTTCGCGCCGATATTCACACTATTCGAGCCCTGGCGCATGCTCACTTCGGGTTTCGTCCATGACCCAAATGGACCCACCCACATTCTTCTAAATTCCTACGCGATCTGGATATTTGGGCGAACTCTTGAGCCAATGCTTGGGCGGGGTCGATTCCTTTTTCTATACCTGGCCTCAATTATTGGTGGTTCAGTTGCCGTTCTATGGCTCACTGATCCAGGCCAGCCAGTTGTTGGCGCATCTGGCGCGCTCTTTGGTCTGATGGGTGCTTATTTTGTGGTCTTGAGGACTTTGGGCGGCAATCAAACGCAAATCTTCTTGCTAATTGCCGTCAACTTTGGCCTTGGATTTATTGTTCCTGGAATTTCGTGGGAAGGTCATCTAGGTGGCCTGGTAACAGGGCTGTTGGTTGCAACTGTCTATGCCCGAACTAGAAACCCAAAGCAAAAAGGCCAGCAGTTAGCTGGCCTAATTGTGATTCTGATCGGGCTCGGTGCCCTCAGCTATCTAAAAGTCTTGGAGTGGATCTAGTTACTTCCAGCGGGTGGTCATAACGAAACCGACCATTGCGATTCCAAAGCCAATCAAGATGTTCCAGTTGCTTAGGTCGATTGGTGTTGCGCTACCCAGTGGGTAACGAGCGCTGGAGATGTAGAAAGTAAGAATCCACAGCAGGCCAAAGACCATAAAGCCAAACATGACGGCTTTATACCAAACCGGGTTTTCGGCTTCCTCCTCGCCAACAACAACTGGCATCTGAGGTGCTTCGGACTTTGGCTTACGTCTTGATCTTGATTCAGGCATGAGAAGAAGTTTATAACCGCTTTTGTTTTTTGCCACTCCTATTAGGCTATTGCCATAATGGTGCGCATTCTGGTTTTGGATAATTACGACTCTTTTGTCTATACACTCAACGGATATTTGCAGCAGTTGGGGGCCGAAACCGAGGTAATCCGCAACGATGCCGTCTCCTTGGAAGAGCTTCCGGAATTACTTAGGCAATTCGATGCCGTCTTGATTTCGCCAGGACCGGGCACGCCAAAAGAAGCCGGACTCTCAATTCCAACAGTTAAATTTGCCCTTGAGGCGAACTACCCAGTGTTTGGTGTTTGCCTAGGCCACCAGGCAATCGCTGAAGCCATGGGCGCGACTGTGTCATCGGCTCCAGAGTTGATGCATGGCAAGATTTCTCAGGTCAAGCACCAAGACAGCACTATCTTGGCGGGCTTGCCGCAAGGTTTCAATGCCACAAGATATCACTCTTTGGCAGTCGAAAAGGGTACGGTTCCCGAGGATCTGTTGATTACCGGACAAACCGATTCCGGGGTGATTATGAGTCTTCAGCACAAAACCAAGCCAATTTATGGAGTCCAATTTCACCCGGAGAGCGTCATGACTGAAGGTGGCTACACAATGCTTGCCAACTGGTTGGAAACTCTAGGTCTTCAAGGTGCACTTGAAAAGGCTTCGCACCTAAGCCCAAAGATCAGTAGCTAACTAGGGCGTTACCGAAGGTTCAGGTGTCGGAGACGGCTCCGTGGTTGGGCTAGCACCACCAACACATTCGACATAAAGCACAATGTTTTGCTTCTGCTCTGCCTGTCCAGGCAGAATCGATTGCTGCAGCACTGTATTTCCGGGGGTACCGGTACAGCTTTGAGAATCCAAAATCTCAATCGAAACCGAGTAGCCGATGGCCGGGGCGGTCAAAATGCTTCTGGCCTCAAGAACCTCTAGGTTCCTAACATCCGGAATCATGACGGTTCCATCCGATAGCACCAAGTTCACAACTGAACCCACCGGAAGTTTGGAAGCGGTAACCGGGTCGGAAGCCACAACAGTGCCTTCGGCAACGTTTGCTGATCCCACAACGGTAATTGTTCCAACTGATAGGCCCTGCGCTTCAATTAGTGCAACCGCATCAGCTTCTGTTCTGCCAACCAAATTCGGAACCGAGACCTCAGTCGCGCCGCTTGAAACATAAAGAGTGATCGGTGTGTTGGCCACAACTGAAGTTCCAGCAACTGGCTCTTGGCGAATTACTACGCCTTCAGGAACCGTTTCGCTCTTCTCGTAAACCCTAAGCACCAGGAGGTTTTGCTCGGCTAGGGCATTTGCCGCATCATCGTAAAGAGAACCCTCAACCGAAATTACCTGAATTCCACTTGAAGGAGAAACTATTGGCCCTGCAGAGCCAAGGTTCATTACCCAGAAAAGCAAACCGATAAGGATTACCACGACTCCGGTGCCTAGGCCCCAGAGAACTCCCGCACCAATCTTGCTTTCGGTGGTGGTGGCAACCTTGTTCGGAACAGTTTCAAAACCAGAAATCAATTCGTTTTCAAAGGTGTTCCCGGACTGCTCTGGCATTACGGTGGTGGGTCTTGAAATAACCTCGGTTGGTGCAGACGTCATTGCATTTGGGGCAGTAGGAACAGACGAACCATTAGCCGCGGCAAGAAGGTGCTCGCGGAATTCCTCTGCTGACTGGAATCTGTCCTCTTTGTCTTTAGCCATAGCCCGCAGGACAACTGCATCCAATTCACTGGAGACTCTCGGGTTAAATTCGCTTGGCAGAACAACTGCTTCGGAGACGTGTTGGTAGGCAACCGAAACAGCACTTTCACCCCTGAAGGGCGGCCTTCCAGCTAGAAGTTCATAAAGAATCACACCGGTTGAATAAAGGTCGGTTCTGCCATCAACCGAATCGCCCCGTGCTTGTTCAGGGGAGAAATACTGAGCGGTTCCGATGATGCCGGCGGTTGCGGCTTGAGTCGCAGAATTATCGTTTACAGCCCTAGCGATGCCAAAGTCCATCACCTTGACGCTGTCGCCGTCGCCAACCATGACGTTTGCAGGCTTGATGTCGCGGTGGACCACCCCTGCGTGATGCGAAACCTCAAGAGCGGTAAGAATGCCGGAGACAAATTTCACGGCCCGGTCAAGTTCAACCCCACCGTCGTGAATTAGCTCTTTTAGAAGGCGCCCGCGCACAAACTCCATGATGATAAAAGGGGTCTTGCGAGTTTGGCCATTCTCATCAATTGATTCTTCTTCGCCGGCGTCATAGACCCTAACTATTGTCGGATGTGCCATTCTGGCGCTGGCTTGAGCCTCCTGGCGGAAGCGGCTTTCAAAGTTTTCGTCGTTAGCAAGATCAGACTTGAGCAACTTAATTGCAACAGTGCGGCCTAGGCGAGTGTCATAGCCTTCAAATACCTCGGCCATGCCCCCGCGGCCCACAAGTTGACCTATGCGGTAGCGTCCCGCAATTAGTCGTTCGTTCTCGTTCAAGATAGCTCTTTCTGCCCCGCCATAGTCTAGTTTTGCCAAACACTTTCGTTCGTGTGCCACTCGGTCATTTTGTTCTTATCCCTCTGTTGGGGATTCCGGAGATTCGGTGACTGTCCCAGGTTCGGTAGGAGTTGGTTCTGGTTCTGGTTCTGGAATTTCAACCGGAACATCCTCAATATCTTCGACGTAATAAGTGATGTCAATCGTTGTTCCAACCTCTATGTTCCCGGTTGGAGATACCGCATATATCTGTCTGGCCCTTAGATCATTAGTTGGGACAGTGTCGCCCGGTATGGCATTTACCTTCATGCCAAGTTCGGTGAGTCTAGCTGTGACATCTGAGAGATTGCCGTCAATGAAATCCGAGCGAAGAATCAGGACCGTCTCAACCACCTCAGGGCTCGGAGTCTCAGTAGGGGTTTCGGTGGCAGTTGGCTCTGACTCGGATGGCGTTGATTGAGTCTCCGTAACGCTTGGCGTGGTTTGTGGTTCAACTTCTCCTGGCTCAGACAAGATTGCAACTATCACCACCACCGCGGTGACTGCCAAAAGGGCCAGGGTTGCAACCCAGGGCCAAACAATCGGTGCTCTAGGGAGCTGGGCAGTATCAGTTGGAATTATCTCGGTGACCGCAGCTTCTTTATATCCACCAGGTTCTTTGTAGTTTTTTGCAGGACCTTGTTTACGTTTTTCACGCAATAACGCCTCGGCGCGAATCGCTAAAGAATTGGCACTTTCGGGTCGTTGGGTTGGCTTTTTAGCAAGACAACTCAACACCAAGTTCTGCACTCTTGGGTCAATGGATTCAGGCAATGCAGGTGGCATCTCATTGATGTGAGCCATTGCGATAGCCATCTGGTTTTCTCCAGTGAAGGGGCGCTTGCCGCTCAGCGCCTCATATGCCACAACTCCAAGCGCATAAAGGTCGGTTGCAGGGGTTGAAGGCTTACCGGTGGCCTGCTCAGGAGCAAGGTACTGCACGGTTCCCATTACCTGTCCGGTCTTTGTTAGCGGAACCTGGTCCCCGACTCTGGCAATGCCAAAGTCTGTAATCTTCACTTTGCCATCGGGGGTAATCAATAGATTCCCCGGCTTGATGTCTCTGTGCACCAAACCCCTGGCATGTGCTGCACCTAGTGCCCGTGAGGTTTGGGCGACGATATCCAGAACTTGTTCCTCTGAAAGCTTCTTCTCTCGCTCAATCAAGCGCGACATTGATTCTCCAGGAACCAGCTCCATCACCAGATATGCGGCACCGGTGTCTTCTCCGTAGTCGAATACGTTTGCGATTCCTTCGTGTTCTACAAGGGCAGCACTCTTTGCTTCCGAGCGGAAACGTTCCAAGAACATTGGGTCGTCGAGGTACTCCTCTTTGAGAATCTTGATTGCGCATTGCCTGAGGATTAGCTCATCCTCAGCTTGCCAAACTTCACCCATTCCACCGGTTGCGATGCGCAACTGAAGGCGGTAGCGATCACCATAAAGTTGTCCAACTGAAGGTTTCATCGATTCAACACCGCCTCAATGACAGCCTTGGCGATCGGGGCAGCAAGCTGGTTTCCAGTGCCATTTTGACCAATTCCACCCCCATCTTCAATTACGACGGCGACAGCAACCTGAGGTGCTTCGGCAGGAGCAAACCCTGTAAACCAAAGGGTGTAGGGATCCTCTTGGCCGTTCTCTGCAGTTCCAGTTTTACCGGCAACTGCTACACCGGTGACCCCGGCTCTAGTTGAAACTCCAATTTCCACCGAGTCCACCATCATGCGCGTGAGATACCCTGCGGTTTTGCGAGACATCGGAGAAGAGTAGACCGATGAGGTGGGTTGATTCAAAACGTTCAGGTTGCTGGCCACCACAAGATCAACCAACCTAGGCTGCATCAGAACACCCTGGTTTGCGATTGCAGCTGAGACCATTGCCATCTGCAGTGGAGTCACTCGAACATCAAATTGGCCAAAACCGGTCAGTGCAGTTTGAGAAGCTTCCATATCGGTTGGATAGCTGCTGGGGGTGACGCTCATTGGAATTGAAAGCTCGTCCCCGAATCCCATCAGCTCCGCCTGAGCCCTAATTCGATCCTGACCAAGAGCGGCCGCCAACATCGCAAAAGGGATATTGCAGGAGTGAATCAATGCATATTCAAGGGTGACGGTATCGCCAGTTCCACAGGTCTTTCCCGAAGAGTTTTTTACCGAGGTGTATGTCCCTGGAAGGAAGTAAACATCGGGGTTTTCAAATGTGCTAGTGGCGGTGTATTCGCCTGATTCAAGAGCGGCTGCGGCAACTACCAGTTTGAAGGTTGATCCCGGGGCATAAAGATCTCCACCGATTGCGCGGTTGATCAGTGGATCATCCTCATCGTCCAAGTAGGTCTGATATGCATCTGTGACAGGTCCATACAAGTGCCCAGCAAGGAGATTCGCGTCAAAAGTTGGCTTGGAAACCATCGCAAGAATTCTTCCGGTGGAAGGCTCAATCGCCACTACCGAACCCTTTCGATTCCCAAGGGCATCCCAGGCAGCCCGTTGCACAGCGGGATCAATGGTTAGTTCCACAGCTGCGCCGGTAACTGGCTTGCCATCCAAGAGGGCATTGATCTGCTCAAAGAATTGAGCAGAGGATTGACCGGATAGATAGGAATTCATCTCCCGCTCGATGCCCTGTGAACCAGAAAAAAGTGAGAAATAACCAATTACCGAGGAGTACAAGACTGATTCGTATTTGCGTAAGAATCGATAGGCATCGTTGGTCGGATCACTCTGAACTACCGGTTCACCACCAACCAAAATAGGCCCACGCTGGGTTTTATAGGTCTCAAACGAAGATCGCGTGTTGCGGGCATCTTGATACAAAGATCCGCTGCGCAACACCTGTATCGAACTCGCCATCGCAAAGAGTGCAACAAACATTAGTACTAATGCGAGTCCAACTCGCCTCACCTGTTTGTTCATGGCGCCACCTTGCGCAACGATGAGTTAGAAATGGTGAGCAAGAGTGCGACTATCACCCAGTTAGCCAATAGCGATGAACCGCCAGCAGCCAAAAATGGCATGGTTAGTCCCGTCAAGGGCAGCAATCCCATAACTCCGGCTGCAACAACAAACACCTGCAACGCAATTACAAAACTCAAACCAATTGCAAGCAGTCTCGAGAAATCGTCTGGGTGACTATTAGAGATTCGAAGCCCGCGGTAAACCAAGAGCAAATACACCGCAAGAATTGCAAAAATTCCTGCAAGGCCAAGTTCTTCACCCAAGGCGGCAAAGATGAAGTCGCTCTCAGCTAATGGAATTAGTTGAGGAAAACCACCGCCGAGTCCGGTTCCAATCACGTCGCCATTGGCAAAACCAAATAACCCCTGCACTAACTGATAGCTTCCGCCGGCAGCGTTGTAGTTGGAATTTGATAGTGGGTCCAACCAGGCGTCAAATCTCCGGCCAACATAATCAAAAATCCGAGAAGCGACCAAGCCGCCCGTGATGATCATTGTGATGCCAACCCCCACGTAGAAACCCCTACCGGTGGCTGTGTAAATCATCACAAGGAATAATCCAAAATAAAGAATCGAGGTTCCAAGGTCGCGCTGCAGCACTAACACTCCAAGCGATGCCGCCCAAAACAAGAGAATCGGACCGAGATCTTTTGCCCTTGGTACCCTCATCCATAGAACTCGCGAACCGATCTCGGACAGTGAGTCTCGACGAGAAACCAAGTATCCGGCGAAGAAAATAGCCAGCAGAATCTTGGCAATCTCTCCCGGCTGGAAGCTGAGATCTCCAACACCAACCCAAAGTGTTGCGCCATTTATTGTCTTTCCAATAACGGGGGCTGCAGGCAAGATCAGCAAGACCACAGCCATCGCACCTGCAAGATATGGGAACTTCCTGAGCACCAAATGGTTCGGAACAACTCGAATCACAAGCGCAGCTACCAACATTGCAAAACAGGTGAGCCAAATCTGACGCTCGGCATAGATTTCAGCACCACCCCTGGCAATCTCAGCCAGATCCAAGCGATAGATCATCGCAATCCCAAGTCCATTCAAGAGATATGCCAGCGGAAGAATCAGTCCATCGGCGCTCACCGCATGCTTTCGCAAGATGTAGTGGACAATCGCAGCCGTCACAGCGGGCGGAGCCCAGTAGGAAAGCATTGAGAGCTCAAGTTTTTGGGTGACTGCGAGCTGGACCTGAGCCAAAGCAAATGCTTGGATTCCGGCAACCCAAAACAAAAGAACTGCCTCAAAATTTCTTGAACGAGGAACCGCTTTGAGCAACATCGGAATTGCACTGGTTAGCGAAACGTTGCTCATTCGATGCCCTCTTGCAATTGCTCGAGAATTCTTTGAGCATCTTCTAGGCTCTCGGCAGAGATAGATCTTTCGATAAGCGTTTGCTGGAAAGGCGATAGATCTTCAACGCTGATTTCGCTGATCAGATATGGGTGTGAGAATTTCAGCGGGCCAAGCGACTCCCTGA
Organism: Aquiluna sp.; assembly: GCA_021741585.1. Taxonomy (GTDB): domain Bacteria; phylum Actinomycetota; class Actinomycetes; order Actinomycetales; family Microbacteriaceae; genus Aquiluna. The sequence goes on from JAIOXN010000001.1 coordinate 892,749, forward strand.
TTCCTTGGAAGATTGTGACCTGACCTTGATAGGTGTCAACGTAATACCGGGTTTGTGTGTACTGGTAAGCGAGGTAACCAACACCGGCGAGCATTCCTGCAACCAAGAACCAACTTGCGATGATTCGAACGGAACGCCAGCGAATCTTTCTTCTGGTTTCCAACAAAATCTTGTTGAGTAGCTCCTCGGATTCCGGAGCATACTGCGCGGGATCTTCTGGGGTTTGCAGTAACTCCAGCAAGCTTCTCGGCGAGAACAGGCGAAGGATCTTGCCACCCTTGCGGTCCTCAATTACAACCTCGTTTGCGGCTGAACCGACAAAGTTCGCTCCGGGTTCGAATTCCATCTTTGTTGATGGTCGTACCACATCTGAGATAACCACGGTCACGTTGTCCGGGGCGCCAAATTCCAATGCTTCCCCGACCAAAAGTTCGGCGACCTCTTCAGTTGGAATCTTGGATGTCAGGATGCGATTCATGACACCTTCTGGAACTGCACCAGTGAGACCATCGCTGCAAAGCATCCAGCGATCACCGGGCAGACAATCGTGAATCGCAATATCTATTTCTGGATCAGCTGAGACATCGCCCAGCACTCGCATCAGAACACTTCGTCTTGGGTGAACTAGAGCCTCTTCTGGGGTGATGCGCCCCATATCAACAAGTTTTTGCACGAACGTGTGATCGGTGGTGATCATCGTGACTTCACCACCACGAGCACGATAGATCCGTGAGTCACCAATATGTGCGGTGATCACCTGGTTTTGGTGAATCAACATTCCGGAGAAGGTGGTTCCCATCCCCTCTAGTTCCGGGTGGTCGCCTACTGTTGCCGCCAACATAGAGTTGGCTTCCAGAACTCCAGCTTTAAAACTTGAGATTGCTTCTTCAATGGTGTCGTATTTGCTATCGGTTAGAGCAACCCTTTGCGAGGCGATCGCCGAGGCAATATCTCCTCCGGCGTGGCCGCCCATGCCGTCGGCAACAAAAAACAATTGATAGCCGGCATAGCCCGAATCTTGATTCGAACTGCGGTGCTTGCCGATGTCACTTGCCGCATAGGAAATGGTTTTGACTGCCAAAGCGCTATGACCTCAGCTCAAAAGTTGTGGTTCCGATTCGGATGGTCATGCCTGCTCTGATGGTTGCTGGCGTTCCAACTTTTTTCCCATCCAAGAAAGTGCCATTTGTAGAGTTGAGATCCTGTAATACCCAGTCTTCGCCGACCAAAACCAATTTGGCGTGCTGATTTGAAGAAAATTCGTCTCCAAGCACCAAATCACAATTTGCGGCTCTTCCAATCACCAATTCCCGCTTGCCATCCAATGGAATTGCAGTACCAGCGCTTCTACCTGTGAGCATTGCAATGTGTGTCGGTGCAAAAGTTTCACCATCATCAATTCCTAGTGATGCAACCGATCCGGCAATCCCGGGAGATTGTGCCAGATTTGGTGCATTTTGCCTTGCAATCTTGCTGATCACGCGTCGGCCATAAAGATCTGCTCGAATCACCGACAGCAAACTCAAGATAAATATCCATAACACGGCAACAAAACCGATGCGGACCAAAAACAGCGCTAGTTCGCTCATGCGGTGGGCCTCGCTGCCAGCTCAAACTCAAATTCAGTTCTTCCGGCACTCACCTTGCTGCCTGGCCGAAGAACAACCTCAGTGATTCTTGTGCTATCAACAAATGTGCCATTGGTGGAGTTAATGTCCCGGATCGCAGCGATTTCTCCATTCCAGGCAATTTCAAAATGAACTCGGCTCAGGCCGCGGTCATCCACCACAATCTCGGAGGAATTATCGCGCCCAACAGAGGTGGTCCCGAGTTTTAGAATTTTGCGTTGACCGTCAAAAATCAGCGCCGGTTCCCATCTAACTGTTTTTTCAACTGCCGTAAATCCAACTTTGATTCCACCTCGGTGAATCTTTGGGTCAATGCTCAATCTGAGATCCAGCTCTCCGGCGAGGCGATAACCCTTTGAATTTGCGTGACGCGCAACCTCAGATCTGATCACATTCAGCATCGCCGGGTTGATTTTTTGAGAGTCAAACTCCGAGACCACAATCATGTAGCTGTTTGGAACCAGTAGTCGATCCGCATCAAGGGTGCTGGCGGCCTGGTCCATAGCGGTTCTAACCGCTTGGGTTATCTCCACAGGCTGCAACTCAGCCTTTGAGAACTTGGCAAAGAGCGAACCAACGCTTGATTCAATGCGCTCTTCAGCTTTTTCTAGAAAGCCCACTTGGCCAACTTCCTTAGTGCTTGGAATAGCTCAAAGTCTACCCAAAGCTGCCCTTTTGCCCCTAGGTTTCCTCTGCTAATCTCACATCCATCGCGCAAGTGGCGAAATGGCAGACGCGCTGGCTTCAGGTGTCAGTGTCCGCAAGGACGTGCGGGTTCAAGTCCCGCCTCGCGCACAAACTAGGCTTTATCTTGAAAGCGGTGAATTGTGTCCCTAGAAACTTTCTTGATAACCCTCGAGGCCTTTGGTGTTGTGGCATTCGCTCTATCCGGTGTTATCGAAGCCGCCAGAAAACACTTTGACTTAGTTGGTGTTGTGATGGTTGCTGCAATCACGGCATTTGGTGGCGGAACACTCAGAGATGTTCTGTTGGACCGCAGGCCCTTCTTTTGGGTGGAGCAAGAATTTTGGGTATGGGCACTTATTGCAGTTGCATTTGCCCTGCCTTTCTTCTTCAGGGCACGACACCTCAAGCTAACCGAGAAGGCGATGCTGATTCCGGATGCTTTTGGTCTAGGCATCTTTGCAGCTGGTGGCACCCACATCGCACTTTCAACCGGAGCCTCGCCGCTTATTAGCGTGATTATGGGTGTAATCACTGCGGTGATTGGTGGTGTTCTTAGGGACGTATTGGTCAATGAGGTTCCAAGAGCATTCCACGATCACCAGCCATATGCGGTCCTTGCATTCACCGGTGGCTGGGTGGTTGTTTTGCTTAGCTACCTTGGAACGCCTAAATCCTTTGACGTCCTTGCAGGAGCAGTCCTGATCATTGTCTTGAGGTTGCTAGCAGTTCGATTTGGCTGGGAACTCAGGCGCTGGAACTTCCTATAGTTCTCAGAAATCTCCCAGACAACTCTCAATTCTGATACCTAGCTGGCAAGAGCCACAAGGAAGCTTGAGTTTCGGGAAATTTCCTAGGCGCTACCAATAACTTGATTTTTGTCCCGATCAGAACAGGAACAAAAATGAAGAAACAAACCAAGATTGCAATCTCGATTGCAGCAATCGCAACAACAGGTTCACTAGCTTTCGCACTACCTTCCCTGGCGCACGACCGTGGCTCAATGGGCGAGGGAACATCAACCAGCCAACAGGCCCCCCAGATGCGAAACCACGCTGAACTGCCAATTACAGTGACCAGCATCCCAAGTGATGTCACCACCGCAAAAGATGCAGGCAAGGGTGCCAACTACACCGTCTATAAGCTTGCCGATGGCGAGAGCACATTGCCATCCACCCAGCCAACTGAAGCCGGTAGGACCATTGGTGCCCACCCAGAGCGCAACGCAGATGGCACAATCACCGAGCCAGTAATCAGCGGTGGAGAACTCGTTGGTGAACTAGGTTTCCCAGCCGGCGAGGCGGGAACAACCAGCTATTTCGCGCTATACCCATCCGATGGTGGTGCAGCAGTGTTGGTCACCGTAGCGGTTGACGCTGAAGGTGTTGCCACCGCAACCTCTTCAACTGACCTCTCTGTTGCCTACAGCGCAGATGTCGCAGCTGCAGCTCCGGAGAAAGGTCAGGGTCACCGCGGTGACAAGGGCCAGGGCAAGGGTGGCCACGGAAAGATGGGCAAAAAAGGCCCTGGAAACCAAAAAGGATCTACCCCAAACGCATAACTCCCTGAAATAGAAAATCCCCCGAGCCACGTTCGCAGGCTCGGGGGATTTCTACATTTAACCGACTTCGTGAAGTCGCTTGCCTCTTGTGTGAGTTGGTTTGCACTCTAGGTTGCTTGGATCCTCGAAGCAGCTGTCACAGAGCAAAACCAAATCCTTACATCCGAGCGATGTGCAGTTCCGGAATGCCGATGTCGGTTCGGAGCAGTGTTCGCATTCACCGATGGTGATGGCATCCGGTGAGAAGTTGATGTTCATTCTCTTGTCAAAGACATAGAGCGAACCTTCCCAAAGACCCTTATCGCGGAACTTCTCTCCGTAGCGCACGATTCCACCATCAATTTGGTACACCTCTTTAAAGCCACGGTTGAGCATCACAGCAGAGAGGATCTCGCATCTGACGCCACCGGTGCAGTAGGTGACAATTGGCTTGTCTTTGAGGTGGTCGTATTTCCCACTGTCGATCTCTGCAATGAAATCATGGGTGGTTTGGACATCTGGCACGATGGCGTTTTTGAATTTGCCAATCTTTGCTTCAAAAGCGTTTCGGCCGTCAAAGAAGACCACCTCATCGCCCTTCTCCTCCACCAATGCGTTTACCTGGTGTGGCTTGAGGTGCTTGCCACCGTTTACAACACCTGACTTCTCGACCATCACTTCGTCGGGGGTGGTGAATGCAACAAGTTCTTTGCGGACCTTGACGCTTAGTCTTGGGAAATCATTGCCGAGGCCATCTGACCACTTGAAATCGATCTTGCCGAAGCCGGGGAATTCCTTGGTGGCGCGAACATATCTCTTGAGGTCTTCCATATCTCCCCCCAAGGTGCCATTGATGCCGTGCTTGGAGATTAAGATGCGGCCCTTTAGCCCCAAGGACTCGCAGAGTGTGCGCTGCCAAAGCATCAGAGTCTTGGGATCTGCCACCGGGGCAAAGCCGTAATAAAGAATGATTTTGTTCATTGCCATAGGGCCAGTTTAGCCACCGTGCCCCTCGTAGACTAGAGGGTATGCCGATGAAGCCAGGGCTTGATAAAGCCGAACTAAATGACAACGAATCTCCAAAACAGGACCTATTTCGCCACGTAAACGGCAAATGGTTGGACAGCACCGAGATCCCCGAAGACAAGGCCGTCTTCGGCAGCTTCCACATGCTTGCTGATGACTCTGAACTTGCCGTGAAGGAGATTCTTGAGGCAGCTGCAAAGGACCCAAAGCCTGGTGTAAGCCAGCAGATTGGTGATCTCTACGCATCATTTTTAGATGAAGAGCGCATTGAGAAGTTGGGCTCAGAACCAATCCAGGCTGGCCTGGATGTAATCGCTGGAATCTCCTCAATGGCAGAGTTTTTCTCAATGCTCGGCGCCTTTGAGCGTGCCGGAGTAGGCGGTCTCTGGGGTAGCTACATCGACAACGATCCAGGAAATCCAGAGCGTTATCTTGTGCACATCTACCAAGGTGGAATCGGATTGCCGGATCGCGAGTACTACTTTGACGAGAAGTACCAAGATATCCGTGACGAATACGTCCCTCACATTTCCCGGATGCTGATGCTTGCCGGCCACGGAGCAACCCAGGCCATTGACATCTCCAAAGAGATCTTCGAGCTTGAGACAAAGATCGCCAAGATCCACTGGGACAGAGTCGAGTCGAGAGATGCTGATAAGACCTACAACCTCAAGAACTTCGCATCCCTCAAGTCAATGAACAAGAACATCGACTGGGAAAGCTTCCTCGCAGGTGCAACCCTAAAGAGCGACTTCCTCTCAGAATCAGTTGTCATGATGCCATCGTTTATCGAGGGCATGGCAAACATCTTGATCGAAGACAATTTGGAGACCCTCAAGCACTGGCTCTCTTGGGTAGTGATTCGGGCATACTCCCCATATCTATCAGACGCATTTGTTAAAGAGCGCTTCGGGTTCTATGGCACAAAGTTGACTGGGCAGCCAGTAAACCGCCCAAGGTGGAAGCGCGCAGTCAGCCTGGTTGAAGGCAGTCTTGGCGAAGCAGTCGGACAGATATATGTTGAAAAACATTTCCCCCCGAGTTCAAAACACCACATGGATAAATTGGTTGGCCACCTGATTGAGGCCTACCGTCAGTCCATCACGAATTTGGAATGGATGACCGAGGAGACCAAGACCAAGGCTCTTGAAAAACTCTCTAAGTTCACCCCAAAGATTGGCTATCCAACTAAGTGGAAGGACTACTCCTCTATTGAGATCGTCCGTGATGATCTAGTTTCAAACATCAAGAATGTTTCCAGTTGGGAGTTCGACTACCACGCAGCAAAGATTGGTTCCCCAATCGATCGTGACGAGTGGCACATGACCCCGCAAACCGTTAACGCCTATTACAACCCAGGTCTAAACGAAATTGTGTTCCCGGCTGCAATTCTGCAGCCACCGTTCTTTTCAGATCAGGCAGATGACGCCATGAACTTCGGTGGCATTGGAGCGGTTATCGGACACGAAATCGGCCACGGTTTTGATGACCAGGGAAGCAAATACGACGGCGATGGAAAGCTGGTTTCTTGGTGGACCAAGGAAGACCGTGACGCTTTTGAGAAGCTAACCAAATCCTTGATCGACCAGTATTCCGCTCTCAGCCCAGCGCAGCTGAGCGATGACCACAAGGTGAATGGCGAACTCACAATTGGTGAGAACATCGGAGACCTTGGAGGACTGAGCATCGGTTGGAAGGCATATCTGATTTCACTTGATGGCAAGGAGCCACCTGTGATTGATGGCCTCACTGCTGCAGAGAGATTCCTGATGTCTTGGGCACAGTGCTGGAGAGGAAAGTCTCGTGATGAGATTGCAATTCAAAGACTAGCCACCGATCCTCACTCACCACCTGAATTCCGTTGCAACCAGGTTGTGAAGAACCTAGACATATTCCACGTCACATTTGGTGTTTCCGAAGGCGATGAGATGTGGCTGGATCCAAAAGATCGTGTGGCCATCTGGTGAAACTCTGGTTCCGTATTCTCAGAATCTTTTTGACCCAAGGGTCAAGATCTAGGCTCACAATCGATCAGGTGTCCAAAGTCTCATTCAGGGTTTGGCCAAGCGACCTTGATGTCTATAAACACATGAACAATGGCGTCTACCTGACGCTCATGGATCTAGGCAGATATGACCAGGGCCTTAGAACCGGATTCTGGAAAATCTGGAACAAGAAGGGCTGGTACCCGATCGTGGTGAACTCCACGATTACATATCGCAAGTCTTTGGAGCCATGGCAGAAGTTTGATATCGAAACCAAAGTCATCGGGTGGGATGACATTGCCTATTACATCGAGCAGCGATTTGTTCGCAATGGCGAAATCTATGCCAAGGCGATTATGCGCGGAAGATTCCTCAAGCGCAGCTGGGGAATCCTTACCCCGCAAGAGGTAATGGAAGGTTCTGGCGGATGGCCAGGGAAGACCCCAGTGGTTCCTCAGGAAATATTGGATTGGGCCAAGAATGCCCAGCTACCCAAAGGCAAAGAGCCAGCGCCTAGTACCTGGGACTGAAACTAAACCGTTGTAATAACGAAACCCTCCCGACACAATAAAGGCCTACTTTGTTTGAATGGGTGATTTATTCGCGGGGTACCCGCTTCATGCTGAACTGGGGTTAGGTTCTGATGCTGCATTTGATGAGATGTTTGCCCCTGACGGTTCTGTCAGAAAGAACTACCAAAAAATCCACCAGACTCTAGCTGGCATTTCCCCGGACGAACTCAGACACCGAGCAGATGCGCTGGCTGATTCTTATCTAGCCCAAGGTGTCACCTTCGACTTTGCCGGAGAAGAGCGACCATTCCCCTTGGACACAATCCCAAGAGTTATTGATGTAAATGAATGGGCAACACTCGAAGCTGGAATCTCACAGCGAGTCCGTGTTCTTGAAATGTTCTTGGATGATGTTTACGGAGCCCAGGCCATCGTTAGAGATGGTTTGCTGCCAGCGAATCTATTGACCTCTTCGAGTCATTTCCACAGGCAGGTTCACGGGGTTGAATCTGCCAATGGAGTTCGAATTCAAGTTTCCGGAATCGATTTGGTGCGCGATGAAGCCGGAGAGTGGAGAGTCCTTGAAGACAATGTGCGAGTCCCTTCCGGCGTCTCATATGTAGTTTCTAACCGAAGGATGATGGCTCAAACACTCCCCGAAGCCTTCCAAAAAATTCGAATCGAACCGGTGGCGGACTATCCAAACAAATTGCTCTCCGCACTTAGGGCTTCAGCTCCTGGAAACATCTCAGACCCAACCGTCGTGGTTCTCACTCCCGGAGTTTTTAACTCCGCATATTTTGAGCACACATTGCTCGCAAGACTCATGGGAGTAGAACTTGTTGAGGGTAGAGATCTGTTCTGCACCTCCGGAAAAGTCTTCATGAGAACAACCGCCGGACCAAGAAGAGTCGATGTCATCTACCGCAGGGTGGATGACGAATTCCTGGACCCCTTGGCGTTCAGGACCGACTCAGTCCTCGGGCCTCCAGGCCTAATTGCAGCGGCAAGACAGGGCAATGTCACCATTGCCAACGGAGTTGGCAATGGAATAGCCGATGACAAGTTGGTCTACACATATGTTCCAAACATGATCAGGTACTACCTAGGCGAAGAGCCAATCCTAAAAAATGTCGACACTTGGCGACTTGAAGATCCAGAGTCTCTCGAACTCGTTCTTGATCGCATTCATGAGCTTGTCATAAAGCCAGTCGATGGGTCAGGCGGTAAGGGTCTTGTAGTTGGTCCCGCGGCAGATGCAAAGACCTTGGAGGATCTAAGAAAGCGTCTCATCAAAGATCCACGTGGATGGATCGCTCAGCCGGTGGTCAATTTCTCAACCATTCCAACATTGGTTGGTGAAGGTATTCGACCAAGACATGCAGACTTTAGGCCCTTTGCCGTCAACGACGGCAAAGATGTTTGGGTTTTGCCTGGTGGCCTAACCAGAGTTGCTTTGCCTGAGGGTGAGCTTGTTGTGAATTCGAGCCAAGGCGGAGGATCCAAGGACACCTGGATTATTGGAGCCAAGCGGCCTAAATTGCCAGAGCCCGCAATCAAAACCAACTCTTCGGTATCAGCCTTGGTCGCAGGTCAAACCGCAAAAGACTCTGGCTTCTCAGAAGGCAAATTTCAAAGTCAACAACAGCAACAACAGCAAAGTTTGGATGGGAGTGATTCACAGTGTTGAGTCGTATCGCAGAGTCTCTGTTTTGGATGGGTCGCTACATCGAGCGGGCTGATGGAACTGCAAGACTGCTTGACGTCCAGCTTCAGCTATTGCTCGAGGATCCTTGGATCGAAGAGGACAAGGCTTGTCGCTCACTGCTTGAAGTGATTGGATCAAAGTCCGAATTCCCTGGACTGCTTACCAAGCAAGATCTCCTGCAAACAATCTCACTCGATAAGAGCGATCCAAGTTCGATCGCCTCATCTATTTTGAGCGCGAGAGAGAACGCCAGAAGAGTCCGAGAGGTTATCTCGACCGAACTTTGGGAGGGCATTAACACAACAAAGTCTCGCTTGCCTCGAAAGATTGTCTTTGAAAAATCTCACGACTTTTTCGCCTGGGTAAGAGAAAGAACCGCGCTTGTTGTCGGTGTCGTCGAGGGTTCCATGACCCGCGATGAGGCCTGGAATTTCTTCATGCTTGGCAGGGCACTTGAGCGCATCGACATGACAGCAAGACTGTTGGCAACAAGTGAGTTGACGCAAAATGCAGGACCATCCTGGACCACAATTCTGCGCAGTTGTGGGGCTTATGAGTCCTATTTGCGCACCTATCGCGGAGTGCCCTCTGCAACGAATGCTGCAGAGTTTCTGCTTCTAGATCGATATTTTCCAAGGTCGGTTTTGTTTGCGCTAAATAGCTCTGAGCAATCCCTGTTTGATTTGACCCCAGCCTCTGGTCGGACCGGAGCGTCGGATATGGCCCAGCGTCAGATTGGACTTCTGAGAACCTCTCTGGAGTTCAGATCGGTGGATGACATTCTGGAGAACCTGCGCCAAGAGATGGTCGTCATTCAACAGGGCGTGGCTGATGTCTCAGCGACAATCAGCAGTCGCTATTTTCCAGCTAACGCCATCCCAGCCTGGATCGGGGAAGTCTCGTGAAGCGTTATCGGGTGGTGCACCGCACCGGATTCAAATACAACACTCACGCAGTTGCTTCATATAACGAAGCCAGGATGCTCCCAATTAGAGACGAGAATCAAATCGTCTTCTCTTCAAAACTAGAAATCAAGCCAAAGGGTGCGAATTTCGAATTCCAAGATTACTTCGACACTCGAGTAGTTTTCTTTGAAGCGCTTGAACCCCATCTGGAGCTGAGCATCCTCTCCGATTCACTTGTGGAGTTGCGCAACGGGAAATCTGGAGATCCAACTGCATCTTGGAAAGAGTTGGCCGAGACGATACCAACCAGAGTCGATCTCACTGAATACTCCGCCCAAACCAAAAGAACGACTCCGCCAGCTGAGCTGGCAAAGTTTGTCCACAAAGCCATTGAGGGGTTCACCCCCCACGAGGCTGCAATTGCTATTTGCAAGCACATCTATAGTTCTGTCAAATATCAGCACGGGGTCACCGGTGTTCACTCGATCGCTTCAGAGGCTTGGAAGAAAAAGGTTGGGGTATGCCAGGATTTTGCCCACCTTGCACTCGGTGCGCTCCGAGCCGCAGGCATCCCGGCTCGATATGTCAGCGGTTATCTTCACCCACAATTGGAGCCCGTCCTCCACGAAAGTGTCACTGGGGAGTCACATGCCTGGGTTGAGTGGTTCGCTGGTGAGTGGTTTGCCTTTGATCCAACCAATGATGTCGTGGCGCAAGATCGCCACATCATTGTTGGTAGAGGCAGGGACTATGACGACATAGCGCCACTTAAGGGAGTCTTCGCTGGGGCTGAAGTATCTGAACTGTTGGTGCAAGTGGAGATTACTCGGGAGCTTTAGCCCCAGGCCACCTGCAGGCTGCAATGGCATCTTCAATTGGGTTCAGTAGTAGGTCCTGAGTCTCAGGGTGCTTCTCCATGTACTTGACTGTGTAGGAGCAGATGGGAACCACCTTGCCCATAGATTCCTCGCGAATGGTTGCCAAGGATTCACGAAGAAGAATGGCGGCAAGGTTCTTGCCTTGGTGCGCAGGATCCACCTCGGTGTGGGTAAGTGAAATCTCACCATTACTTTGGGCATAGTCCATCAGGCCAACGCGCTCGGATCCCAAATGAATCTCAAAGCGACTCTGCGATGGATTGTGAGTGACTGTCGGGTTCATGCTGTTAATCTTTCGTGATGGGCAACTTACTGATACAAGGCGATAACCTCGCACACCTCAAATCTATGCCCAGCGAGTCGTTTCAGTTGATCTATATCGATCCACCTTTTAATACCGGCAGGGTTCAAACCAGAACCAATCGCACTGCCAGAGTCAGCGAAAATGGCAGGGTTGGGTTTCAGGGCAAAAGGTACGAACAGATAGTTGACTCCGTACTTTCCTACGATGATGAGTTCGCCGACTACTGGGCATTCCTGGAGCCAAGACTCGAAGAAGCCTGGCGACTTCTAAATGACACTGGCACTCTCTATCTCCACCTTGACTGTCGAGAGTCTCACTACGCCAAAGTTTTGCTTGATGCATTATTCGGCAGGGATTGCTTTCTGAACGAAATCATTTGGGCCTATGACTACGGGGCTAGATCGAAGGCACGTTGGCCAGCCAAGCATGACAACATTCTGGTTTACGTTAAGAATCCAAAAACCTATTACTTCAACTCTGAAGAAGTTGACCGTGAGCCATACATGGCACCGGGGTTGGTTACCAAAGAGAAGGCTGAGAGAGGCAAGCTTCCAACCGATGTTTGGTGGCACACAATCGTTTCTCCAACAGGAAAAGAGAAGACTGGTTACCCAACCCAAAAACCAGAGGGCATTCTTCGAAGAGTGATCATGGCGAGCAGCAAAGAAGGAGACCGGGTTTTGGACTTCTTCGCAGGATCTGGAACCACAGGGGCAGTGGCGGCAAAACTCAAAAGAGAATTTGTGCTAATCGATCAGAACCCAGAGTCAATCGAAACGATAAGAGCCAGATTAGATAAACAGGGAACTAGTTTTCTCTTTCAGAACTAACTAGCCAAACGATATATACCGCGATAAGAATAAACAAGCTTGCCGCAAACATCGCAAGCTGAAGGTTCTCGGCACCTGGTCTTGAAATCAATCTCATGATTGCAACCGGCAAGGTCGCCTGAGATCCAAAGGCAAGAAGACTACTTGCGCCGAATTCACCTAAGCCCGCGAGTCCGGCGAAGGCAATCGCAACAGAAACCGGCCTTCGCAGAAGTGGCAATTCAATCAATGAAAACCTCTGCCAAGCATTCGCTCCATCGAGTTGAGCCGATTCAATCACACCAGAACTAAGCGCCAATCTTGCAGGTCTGATTATTTGATAAAGCAGTGGAAGCAAGAACAGCGATTGGACTATTGGCAATAACAACCAAGAACCGGAGATTGCTCTCGGAAGGTAGCCAGAACCAACCAAAGCAAGAAGTCCGAACACAACCGGAGAAACACCAGAGAGCATCAACACCCAATTGGACCTGCGCTTCGAGATCAGCCAGGCAATAGGAACCGCAATCAAAAGTGATGTGATTATGTTCCGAAGAGAGTTGAGTCCAGCCTCGAGGATGCTTACATTCAGAATGTCCCTGAATCCTTGGCTCCCGAGGGAATCTATACCTGCACCAAACCCTCGATATAAGACACCGCCTGCTGTATAGAGCACGAGCCCAAAGACAAGCAAACTCGGTAGTGCCCAAAGTCCACTCACCTTGACACCGGATTCGAAAGTTCTTCCAAACACGGACCCCGGTGAAGCCTTCGCAACTCGACTAAGCAAAAACATGGCAACTGTGAGCAAGGTTTGAAAAAGACCCAACCAGCCCGCGGCAGCCAGATCCATCCGACGCAAAGCTAGCTCCGCTATTTCCGTTTCCAGGGTTTGAACCGCACCCCGACCCAAAACCAAAACGATCCCATAACTGGTAGCGCTGTAGAGGGATACAAGAAGGGTTGCTGCAGAAAGTGACGAGACTCGATTTGGAAGTTCTATCAACCAAAATACTTTGCCACGTCCAGCCCCATCCAGAACCGCCGCTTCAACCTGGCTGCGTGGAATAGGCGTGCTTGCCACAACTCTCGCAATGAATCCAATGTTCATAAATGCATTGGCGAGGATGATCCAAAGCATTCCAAATTTGGAATCTATATCTAAAACACTTTGCAATGGAGACAGTGCAAGTGCAACCAAGAATGGCGGTAACACAAACGGCAATACCAAGATCGCGCCGAATCCTCTGCGCAGTCTTACTGGCAACTGCTGTAACCAACGACCGATTGGTAGTCCAAAAGACAAGGCCAACACCGCACTGGATGTAGCAATCAGTGCGGTGTTGGCGATTAGCTCAAAGCTAGTTGTCAAAGACGTCCGACCAGTCGGTAATCCAACGCTCTCGGTTTGTCACGAAGTCGAGATCTCCGCCAATTGTTGAGCGAGCCGGCGGTGCAAATTCGGCCCAGGCCGAAGGAACCGCAATTGCTGCCCAGTCTCCTTCTTGATACAGGCTGTTTGCAGGATATACATACATGGCTTCTGGCACAGATTTCTGGAAGCTATCTCCCGTTAGGAAATCAACCAGTGCCTCAGCACCTTTTTTGTTCGCCGCCTTCTTTAGGACTCCAGCGTATTCAACCTGCCGGAAGCACTCATCCAGCAGTGACGCGGAACCTGCAGTGCCATCCTCGTTTACCTCTGCCGCCGGTGATGATGCGTAGCTCAAGACGATTGGGTAGTTTCCGCCGTAGCGAGTGAAGTCGATGAAATAGGCGTCTTCCCAACCACCAACCACCTTGAGTCCATTGTCACGAAGTGATCTCCAGTAGGCAAAGACATCTGCTTCTGTTGCAAAGCCTGCGTGAGTGGTGGCAAGAAATGCTAGAGCTGGCGAGGAAAGAGCCGGATTTGAGATGACGGTTAAACCTGAATATTTCGCATCTCCAAGATCACGCCATGTAGTAGGTGGGGTGATTGAGTTCTCCTCGAACCAGGCGATGTCGTAGTTGAAGCAGACATCTGAGAAGTCGATGGTTGCAGGTTCTGAGTCCAACAAATCGTTCTCATTCGCAACGCTGATGGTGGTGTTGTCAATGCCAAAGAACGCATCTGCGATTGGGGCATTTTTGGTTAGCACCAGTTGGTTTGCAAGAGATCCTGTGTCACCCAGACGAACAATTTCTAGTTCGTAGCCGGATGTGTTTTCAAACTCTGCGATCAGCTCGCCACTGATTACAAACGAGTCGTGAGTTGCGATCCTTACTGTTGTTGGTTCTTGTGTTGCGCAACCGGTGAGGGTTAGGGCTGCAATTGCAGCAACTGCTATTAGCTTTTTCATTCGTGCCTTTCGTAAACGGTAGGCACGGGTTTGAGATGTCTCCCTGCGCTGGCATTACCCAGATCAAGTTCGACGGTCGAAGACTTCTCTAGTCTTCCTCTCAGTCCGGTTTACCGAACTCCCGTGTGAAATCAGTATAAGCGCCTAGTGACCGGCTGCGGCATCCTCGGCTGCTTCTTGCGAGGCGCTCTTGTCTCGAAGCGGGACTTCCTTGATAAAGAATGTGATGGCAAAACCGAGCAGCACAATCACCGCTGCCCACATAAAGACTGTGGTGCCGGAGTCAACGAAACCAATTCTGAATGGCAAGGAAAGCCTGTCGTCAACTCCAATTAGGAAAGAACTGTCTGAGGTAATTCCCTCAGCGGCCGAGCCAGGGGCACCCGAGAGAAGTTCAAGAATTTGACCGTTCGCAGGGTTTGTGGTCACGTTCGAATCTGCAAAGGCTGACTTCAAACCATCCTGCACATCACTGCGCTGGAAGGCGGTTGCGATCTTGTCACTCACCTGGCCAAACAAAATTGACATGAAGACGGCAACACCCAATGTGCCTCCCATCTGGCGGAAGAAGGTGGCCGAAGACGTTGCCACACCGATGTCCTTCGCCTGAACAGCACTCTGGCTCGCAATCATCATGGTTTGCATGAGCTGACCAAGTCCAAGACCAATCACAACCATGCCGATTGACATGATCCAGATTGGTTGGGCTGCGTCTAGCACCAAGAACATGTAGAGGTAACCGGCAAGCAAGGTTGCAGTACCGGTCTTCATGAATACAACGTATTTACCTCGCTTGGAAACACTTCGTCCGGAGAGGATTGACGCAGTCATCATGCCAGCGACCATAGGGAGCATTAGGAATCCTGCTTCGGTTGGATTCGCACCATAGGCAACCTGAAGAACAAGAGGCAAAACAATCATTCCGCCAAACATCCCGACACCGATGATTACACCCAGGATCTGAGTTCTGGCGAAGGTGGCGTTTTTGAATAGGTGGAGCGGAATCAGTGCTGATTCACCCATCTTCTTCTCGATGAGAATGAAGGAGATGATTCCAACGACCCCTGTGACATACATTGCGATCGAGAGACTCGAACCCCAGCCCCACTCGCGACCCTGCTCAGCAACTAAGAGAATTGGAACAACTCCGAGGACGATCGTGACAGCACCCCACCAGTCAATCTTCTGCTTTTTTGGGGTGTGTGGGACATGCAGAAATGTCAGAACCATAAACATGGAAAGAACACCGATGGGGAGGTTGATCAAGAAAACCCAGCGCCATCCATCGATCCAAAGAATCTGTTCAATTCCAGCGAAGAGACCTCCGACCACAGGACCTATCACGCTTGAAGTTCCAAAAACCGCAAGGAAAAGACCCTGGTATCTAGCGCGCTCACGAGGCGGCACGATGTCCGCAACGATTGTGAGTGCAAGGGAGAACAATCCACCGGCACCAAGTCCCTGAAGGGCTCGGAATCCTGCAAGTTCATACATCGAAGTTGCCAATCCAGCGGTGGCAGAACCGAGCACAAAAATTACGATGGCTGCAATAAACAAGGGTCTGCGACCAAATAGATCGCCGAGCTTGCCATAAATAGGCGTGCTGATTGTCGAGGTAATCAAGTAGGCGGTGGTTGCCCAAGCTTGAAGTGCAAGACCATCTAGGTCATCTGCGATTGTTCGCATCGCGGAACCAACAATTGACTGGTCAAGTGCAGCAAGGAACATTCCGGACATAAGACCTGCAAGAACCAAAAGGATCTCACGGTGTGACATTTGGCCAGATTGCGCCGCCTTAATTGCGGCATTCCGGCGATTAGCAGAGGACAACATGACTCCCATAATTAGGGTGGTAGATGTGCGCAAGTCTACGCCTTTGAGACGGAATCCAATATTTGTTTTTGGACCCCCGGTGGTTTTGTTTGCCCTGGGAATTAGCTTGGTTTCCCAACCGGACGCCTTTGGTCAAAAGCACGAAATAATTCTCGCTCAAATTGAAGCAAACAAAGAGGCTGGCCACATCCCACCCACTCCAGAAATAGACGAGTACCTTTATCCCCTCTTTGCAACCGAACATGCTGGCAACGAGTACGTGGTCGTGAACAAGCAGAGACCACTGAATCCAATTGATTACGCGCCAGCATCGTTGCGCGAAATCAACAGCTCTAAGTCGCTGGATAATTCTCGCGGTCTAGTGCTTGCGGATAACGCAGCGACAGCTATTGAAGCCATGGCAGTAGATCTGACCGCCGCAGGTTTGGGTCCGCTGTTCATCAATTCCGCTTACCGCTCATATGGTTACCAGAGTGACCTCTTCGAGAGTAAGACCGAGCAGTACGGTTTGGAAGGCGCACTTATTAGAAGCGCGAAGGCTGGCCACTCAGAGCACCAGACCGGATTGGCTGTAGACGTCTCTGTCACCTCTCAAGGCTGTGCAATCATGCAGTGCTTTGGGGGAACGGCTGCCGGTATTTGGATTGCAGAGAATGCTCACAAATACGGATTGATCGTTCGCTACGAAGAAGACACCACTTCAACTACCGGCTACACCTATGAGCCTTGGCATTTGCGTTATGTTGGCAAAGAAGTCGCAAGCTTGTATGCCGAAAGAGGAATACATACTCTGGAAGATTTTTGGAAACTTCCAGCCGCTGAGTTCTACTTGGAAGAAATAACCGAATCAACCAACGATTGAGCCTCACCCAAAACCAAATCTAGGTGCTGGCTACCTTTGAAAGATTCACCGTAAATCTTGTAGACGTTCTCCGTCCCAGAAGGACGAGCAGCAAACCAAGCATTTTCGGTTGAGACCTTTAGCCCCCCAAGCGCTCCGCCGGAGCTTGCCTTGGTTTCAATGTTGGTGATTGCCTCACCAGCAAGGGTCTTGGCGGACACATCTGACTCCGAAAGCTTTGAGAGTGTCGCCTTTTGGGCAAGATCTGCAGGAGCATCAACTCGCTTATAGCTTGGCTCTCCAAATTTGGTGGTTAGGTTTGCGTAGTACTCGGATGGCGAGGAACCTGTGACTGCCTCAATCTCGGCAGCCAATAGACACATGATCAAACCATCTTTATCGGTCGACCAGGCTTGACCATTGGTTCTCAAGAAAGAAGCTCCGGCAGATTCTTCCCCACCGAATCCGAGAGAGCCATCACTTAGGCCAGGGACGAACCACTTGAAACCGACTGGCACCTCAATGAGCTTTCTACCTAGGTCTTCAACAACGTGGTTGATGATCGAAGATGAAACCATCGTCTTACCAACTGCTGCTTGGTGGTCCCAGCCGTGACGGTGACGATATAAATAGTCGATTGAGACGGCTAAGAAGTGGTTTGGGTTCATGAGGCCGGAATCAGATGTCACGATGCCGTGCCTGTCGGCATCGGCATCATTGCCGGTTGAGATATCAAACTCAGAGCGATTCTCAATCAGTGACGCCATCGAGAATGCGCTCGAGCAGTCCATGCGGATCTTGCCGTCCCAGTCCAAAGTCATGAACGCGAACTGTGGGTCAACCTTTGGGTTGATGACGCTGAGGTTCAAAGCAAATCTCTCGCCAATTTCACCCCAGTATTCAACCGATGCCCCACCCATTGGGTCGGCACCAATTCTGATATCGGCAGACTTGATGGCTGACATGTTTAGAACCTGATCTAACTGCGAAACATAGTTCTCTCTGAAGTCAAAGCGCTCTGGCTTTGGAATCGCGCGCTTCACGCCCGCCAACCCGGCAAGAATCAGTTCGTTTGCTCGTGCAGCAATCCAGTTGGTTGCATCGGAGTCAGCTGGGCCACCGTGAGGCGGGTTGTATTTGATGCCACCATCTTGTGGTGGGTTGTGGCTAGGTGTGATGACAATGCCATCGGCCTGCAAATTAGATCCCCTGGGAATCTGGTTGTTGTGATCGATGATTGCAACTGAAACCGCAGGGGTCGGAGTGAACCCGTTTCTAGAATCAACAAGAGCAACAACATCGTTGCCAGCCAATACCTCAAGTACGGAAACCTCTGCAGGTGCGGAAAGAGCGTGGGTGTCTTTGCCGATATAGATCGGCCCCTGGATATCTTGTTCTCTGCGGTAATCAACGATGGCTTGAGTGATTGCCAGAATGTGATTTTCGTTGAAAGAACCATTGAGTGCTGTGCCTCGGTGACCGGAGGTGCCGAAGGCAACCTTTTGCTCAGCGATCGAAACATCTGGCTTGAAATCAAAATAGGAGTCCGAGAGTTTTGTGAGATCTACCAGATCGCTCTCAAGTGCCAGAGTCCCCGCTCGCTCATGCATCAGATTCGCTCCTATTGTTCTTGTCCTAGACAAAACAATAGAGCCAAACAGATGCTTAGGAAATAGTCCTTAGGTTCCCGGTGAGCTTTTGCACAAGTCTTCTAAGCAGAATCAGCACGAACGCTAGTCCTAATCCAAAGACTGTGAAGCCAAGTGTGTAGAGCAGTACCCCTAAGCCACCAACCTCTGCTGGGTTTAGGAACCAGTAAGGCCAGACATCCTCAGAGAGTCCGCGAATGATTGAGAATGCCACCCAAAGATAAGGAAACACCAAAACCCACAGACCCTTGATGAAGTTGGTCTTGGGGCCCTTGACGCTCAACAAATAATCAATGGTGATCAGAATCGGTGCATAGGTGTGAATCATGTTGTTCGGTGGCCTTGGCCACTCGTACCCGGCATCAAGCGGGTCTAGAGCTGCATCGCCCAAAAGCGCGTGATAGCCAACCCCAATAACGATCATGGCAACGGTTGCTCCAAGGCGAATAACGTTCATTCGTGCTGATTCGCTCTTGCCCCTTAGAAGCATGAAAGCAGAAATAACCAAGACAATGCCGGCAAAAATGGACGAGTCAATCGAGAGCTTGGTGAAGTAGTCCCAGGGTCTAAATAGGTTGTTCACTACTCGATCGGTGATCTGCCAAACCACACTGCCTAAAAGTGCCACCCCAACAATTAGACGGAAATAACCAAATACACCTTTGTATGTCATCTCAAAAGACTAGCTGTGGATAACTCAAAACGACCAACACCAATTGTGTGCAATACGAAAACCCTGATTGATTGAATGGTCAAGTTGGTCAAGTTGAATAGAGAGATGGGTAAATTTGTGAGCGTTTACGAGGCAAAAACCGAACTCTCGAGTTTGTTGCGCCTAGTCGAAGATGGCCAAAGAGTTGTCATCACAAAACGCGGGAAGCCGGTAGCGGACCTGGCCTCACACAAGTCGAGATGGATGAGCTGACAAAGTTATTAGATGAGCCGATTGTTTTTGATGAGGAAGATTGGTACTAGTCGACACTCACGCGTAGCCCTGCGACTTGGACTCAAATGAGCGGATGGGTCCGAGAGCCCAAAGGCTTATCGGATTGGATTTTATGATCGATGCCACAAGGTAGCCTTGAACTATTCAAGGGAGAAAAATGTCGACGACGCAATCACTGAGTGTAAAAAGCCCAACCTCTAAGTTTGAAAAATCCCAGATGCCGCTACCGGCTCTTGGTCCAGATTCCGTCCACATCAAGATCAAGTACTCCGGCATCTGTCACTCCGATATCCACCAGGCCAGAGACGAGTGGTTCGAGGGAATCTTCCCGATGGTTCCAGGTCACGAGATTGCCGGTGAAGTGGTTGCTGTAGGCAGCAATGTCACAAAGCTAAAAGTCGGCGACAAGGCCGGCGTTGGCACCTTTGTTGACTCTTGTCGCGAGTGTGAATACTGCCTTGCAGGTAAAGAGAACTATTGCCTAAAGGGAAACGTGCAGACCTACAACGGTCGCCACTACGACGGAACTCCAACCTATGGTGGATATGCCCAAGATATCGTTGTTGATCACAAATACACCCTAAAGATTCCAGAGAACCTAGACCTGGCGGCAGCTGCACCACTTTTGTGCGCTGGTGTCACCGTCTACTCACCATTGAACCACTGGGGAGTAAAAGCCGGCATGAGAGTTGGAATCCTTGGCCTGGGTGGCCTTGGCCACATGGCCGTGAAATTTTCGGTTGCTATGGGAGCCGAGACCTATGTCCTTGGTCACACAGCGTCTAAGGCTCAAGACGCAAAAGACTTTGGTGCCAAGGAATATCTGATTACCTCTGAGATAGCTGAGACTCACAAAAACTTCTTTGACGTGATTCTCAACACCACCTCGGCTGATCTGAATGTCGATTCACTTTTGGGCATGCTCCGAGTTGGTGGGTCGCTTGTCAACGTTGGTCTACCTGGAAACTCTCAGAACTATAACCCGTTCTCACTAGTGACTGGGCTGAAGTCGATCGCAGGTGCCAACACCGGCGGCATTCAGGAAACTCAGGACATGCTGGATTTCTGTGGCGAGCACAACATCGTCTCCATAATCGAATTACTAGACGCAACTGATCCGGCAACCATCGACCAGGCTTATTCAAGAGTGGTTGGAAGCGATGTTCGCTATCGCTTCGTGATTGACGCAAGCACCATCTAAAACACCAAAGTCCTATTTCGGCAGCGACAAGGAGAAGAAATTGAATTCCAAGAGGCTAGGCAAGTTCCAGGTTTCACCAATCGGCATCGGCTGCATGAACCCATCATGGATTGGTGGCACTGGCCTGGACCCAGTCCTAAGATATGAGAGCGCAATTCCGGCGTTCCATGCTGCCATGGACGCCGGGGTGAACTTTTTTGACACTGCAGATATTTATGCTCCAACCTGGGATGCCTTTGGCCACAACGAACAGCTAATTGCCGAAGCGCTCAGAACCTGGTCGGGAACCAAGGAGCAAAAGGCAAATATCGTTATCGCCACCAAAGCCGGAATTACAAGAAAGCCAGGCGAGAAGTGGGGCAGAAATGCCAGCCTTGACTATCTTCTGAGAGCCGCCGAGGCATCAGCAGGACGATTGGGCGTGGAGAAGATTCAACTCTGGCAGCACCACCGCCTGGACCCAAGTATCACTTTTGAGGAGCAGTTCGAGAACGTATTGGCTTTGAAAGAGCGTGGCATTGTGGACGAGATTGGCGTATCGAACTACGACGCCAAGCAACTTGAGATCGCAGTGAAACTTGGTGGAACCCCAGACCAAGGCGGCGTTGTTTCAATCCAAAATGAGTTCAGCCCCAACTACCGTTATGACCTAGATGTTCTGGACGTCTGTGAGAAATATGGCATCGCATTTTTGCCATGGTCGCCACTTGGAGGGTCCAAGTCCAAGGGTCAGGTTTCTGGCTCAAGCGCATTTGAGGAAATTGGCGCAAAGCACTCAGCGTCACCATTTGCAATTGCGCTGGCTTGGCTCATGCACAGATCTGAAACCATCATTCCAATCCCGGGTGCAACTCGGGTTGAAAGTGTTTTGGATTGCGTAAGTGCTATTGACCTAAAGCTTTCTCAAGAAGACTTTGAGTATCTAAACGCAAACCTCCCGGAGCAGCTTCCATACTCCGAGGAATTGCTTCCAAAACCAGCTCACCGCTAGTTATCCACAGACGTCACTCCGGCCCTTGTGGCCCTGGAGTCGGCTTGGCAGAATCGCCCTATTACAAAAGTAGGCAATGTGCTATTTTGTAGAACATGGAGATACGGGTGGGAATCAGGGAGCTCAAGCAGAATCCCTCTGCAGTAATTGCAAGAGTGAAACAAGGTGAGACTGTTACCTTGAGTGAGCGCGGGGAGCCGGTGGCTCTGATTATCCCGCTTCCTAAAGATCCAATTGAACTGCTGATAGCTCAGGGCAAGTTGTTGCGCGGTTCTGGAAACTTCAGAGTCGAGGATATATCTCCAGCTCAGGTCTTGCAGGGCTCTGAGGAAATTGTGTCCAAGTCAAGATCTGAGCGAATCTAGGACATGTATTACATCGACACTTCTGCAGCAGTAAAGCTCTTCACGAACGAGACTGAATCAGCTTCAATGAGGGAATTCTTTTGCCAAAACCAATCTGAATCATTTTCTTCAACCTTGCTCATAACTGAGTTGGTTGGAAACCTTTCTCGCCTAGCTCCCAGTTCAGTTGCAGTAGCGCATTCATTTCTTGATTCACTTCTCCTAGTCAAGCTAACCGAAGAATTGCTCCTAAGCGCAGCAGATCTCATGCCAGCTGGATTGAGGACCCTAGACTCGATTCATCTTGCAGCTTGCATGAGTATCGATAGACAGTCGGTCTTGGTCAGCTATGACAAAAAGTTCATGGAAGTGGCAAATGACCATGGGGTGGAAACCAAATCTCCCGGATTTGATTGAATTTAGCGACAACCGAAGGGTTATTTCAGCAACGAACCCATTTGCTTAGCAATTAGGCCTGCGGCAAATACTGGGTTGAGTCTTGAGAGACGATCCATAAGCTTTGCATCGGAACCGATGCAAAGTCTTGGAGAGTTTTTCTCAATCGCATCCACCATTGCCTTTGCCGCAACTGGAGCCTCGGTGGTCTTGAACTTTGAAGATTCAGCATCAGCGCCGCCTGGCATATCCAAGCCAGAGTTCTTGGCGATGTTCGTGTTGATTGCGCCAGGGAAAACGATAGTCACGCCCACGTTGGTTCCAAGAAGTTCTGAGCGCAGACCCTCGGTCATCAGTTTGATGGCTGCCTTGGATGCTCCATAAACGCTTTGCCCAGGCACTGGTGCGTAGGCACCCATTGAAGACACATTCAAGATGTGCGCTTCTGGGCGAGTTAGCAACCCTGGCAAGAAAGCCTTGGTGAGCATGAGGGGCCCAGTGAAATTCACATCCATCACACGATGGGCATCAGCCATTGAAAGATCATTGATCTTCACAAATGGCTGAATGATTCCAGCGTTGTTAATCAATGCATCAACCGGGCCTAGGGAAGCCTCAACCTCAGCGGGTAGAGCTGCAACACCATCGGCATCGGTGATGTTTAGAACAAAAGAAGCGACTTCGCCACGAGCAAGGGTTTTGGTTTCTTCCAAAGTCTCCTCGCGCATATCAACTGCAGCAACCCTGGCTCCCCTGGAAACCAACTCGAGAACCAACTGCCGACCCATGCCGGATCCGGCACCTGTGACAACAACTACTTTTCCTTGGACTCTCATGATTTCCTTCTTCTGGAGATTATTGAATCTCCAATTTCAGGATACGCCTACAGCTCCAGGCCAAAAACCAATTACTTCAGGTTTTGAATAAAGAAATCACCTAGCAGTGATGCATATCTGTCGGTCTCCAAAAGCATGCCCTCGGTGTGGTCGGCACCCTCAAACCTTTCGAGCGAAATATCTACACCGACTGACTTGGCATATTCGTAGAAGTCAACCGAGGACTGATATTCCAACCTCTGATCGTTATCGCCATGGAGAATCAACATTGGCCTAGAGCCTGCCTTTTGGATACTGTCTTTCACATCAGTTTCAACAAGATTCACTCCGTGCAAAAGCTGAGCTGAGGCGATAGCTAATTGCCACAAAAACCCAGGAAAGCCCTGGTATTCAACTTCTTTTGTGGCAGCGGCATTGAAGTCAAAGATTGTACCCTCCATGGCAAAGGCTGAAACCTTGTCAGTTTTAGCAGGCAACAACGAGGTTGCAATAGCACCTCCGGAAACCCCAAACATTCCAATCGATCCGACCGGGACCCTCTTCTCGGAGACCAGATAATCGGCAATCACAGCCAAGTCAGAGGACTCTTCCTGGCCGGCAGAATGCCGGCCATCGGTGCAGGTGGATTCTCCAGAATCTCGCATGTCAACCAACAAAACATTGAGCCCAGACTTCACCAGCATGGAGGTTGGCAGCAGGGTGTTATAACCCTTCTTCGATGCACCAATACCGTGAGTCACAATCACGGTCTTTTTGTTCCGTGGATCTTCTGCATGAATCCACCAAGCTGAAAGTTCTATACCTGAAGCAACTTCAATCTTCTGTTCTTCAAACGGAACACCAACCAACCACCAATTGCTCAGATCGTGTTGAACCCACTTATTCCATCCCGAACCACGGAAGGGACCAGAGTTATAGGTGGCGGTTCGAAAGTTGTCGGGGAAATTATCAAGCGCATCCTGGTTCACGGCACATGGAACTTTGGTTCCAGAGGTGTAGACGTAGTCGCCAACGGCGAGACCTGCTCCGCCAAGAGCAATCGCCACAGCACCGGCGATTGCAGCAATCCACTTTGATTTGCGCATCTACGAAAGTTAGCACAATCAGGAATGGCAATAATGTCCTACCCACCAAATAGCTTGCAACTGGGTAAGGGTTAGTTCATTTCCCCCACCCCGGCTGGAGATCCGGATTTCCAGTCGACTCCTTTGATTAGGAGGGAAGACCCCGCGCCTAGGGGGAGCGGGGTCTTCTTCTCTGAATTGCGAAGGGAAAGAGATTTGGTGGCAGACTCAATCTTGTTAGGGGACTAAATGGAAATCTTTTTGGGGCTGGTTGCAATCTGGGCCATCTTTTCCGTGAAGGCAAAAAAGCAAAAACACAAAGAAGATGAGATTTACCATCGTGCGATTACAGATGCCCAACAAGAACTTGCTCACGAACAAGCTGCATATAACCAGATGACGCAGTCACTTCCAACAATCTATGGACCTGGAACATTCACAATCAGGGTCAATACAAATAGTGCTGACCCAGGTGTGATCAATAACTACACCGAGTATCTAGAGCGCGAGTTCACAAAAGACACCGAGTTCATGGCAATCCTTGAACACCAGCCAAATAGGTCAAACAAACATGCAATTAGGGTCGAGGTTTCAACCGCCACAATGGGCTACCTCTACCTAGAAAACAATCAAGAGATCTGTGAAGAACTCGACAAGGTTGGCGGCAGGGCAACCTGCGAAGCAAAGCTCGTGAAAGAGAAGATCACTGGAATGTATGACCTATTTATTGACTTGGATTTTCCGCTACTCATCGGCGAACCAAAAGCCTAGAAATAAGAAAACTCATAACGTAATGAGAAGCACCAGTTTATTTGCGGCCTAACAACAAGCCAATTGCCTAGCCAGGAAAAGGCATAAAGAGCAGGCGATCAAAGTTGACTGACCGAACAAACCCAATTGATTCATAAAAGGTGATCACGTCAGCTGCACTTGCCTCAACCATCATCCCGAGAGAGCCGATTTGCTCTCGGGCGACAAGGCTTCTCTGGAATGCATCACTAACCAAAGCCCGTCCAATTCCCTGACCCTGGTAATACTTTGAGACAGCAAGCCTCGCCAATAAAGTGACCGGAACAGGAAAGTTCGGCATCCCGGACCGAAGAGGCTTGGGAAGAGATGACCTCAGGACTACTCCTGCAGCCAAAGAATAGAACCCAACAACCTCAGAGCCCATTAGAAGCACAAAGGTTCGTGCAGTCCCTGTCAGCTCAGCGATACCAGCTTTGTTTTTCAACCACAGATCAAGCGCTTCAGATCCAGAGTCAAAGCTCTCGAGATTGTGGTTTTGACTCAGTGGCTGTGTGCCTACCATTTGGCCCAAGGCTTCGGGATTGAGAGCAACTTCTCGATTCGCTCTCTTGCGTCCGGAGCATTCGTTACCTCGGAAAGAAAAGCGTCAAACTTCTCAGGCTCCAGAACAAAAACTCTTTGATCCAAGAGGGCTTCCTGCGCCTGGGAAACTGCGGCATGCAAGATAAAGCCAGTAACCGATGTTCCGGTAAGTTCTGCAGCCGCTTCCAGAATCTGCTTCTGTTCGGATGTAGTTCTGAGTTGGATGCGATCGTCTTTAGCCATAGTGACAGTCATTTTACTCCTGTATGCATAAAGTCAGTACAAAATAATGTGACCAACAACTCTCGCATAATCAGGGCAAAAGTGATTTAAGTTATCCACAGACCTGGCGAATAGGGACTTTGGCTATTCCACATTCTTAGGGCAGTCACACCACTCGCACTCACACATAAGGCTCGGCAGGCCACAAACTGCGCACTCCCACATTTACATCAACCCCTCACCGCACTTGTTCACTTTTTGATGCCCATCTTGATAGCTCCCAGAACAATCCCCACAACCATGCCAAGACCAATTAGGGCAGGAAGACCAATGGCTAGAACCGCAATGGCAAAGACAAGGCCAACAACATATCGGATCGCACCAGACGCATTCTTTTGATTTCTCACCACTACCTCCTTAGATAAACATGCACCACCCCACCGACAAAGATGTCGGTGGGGTGGTTTAGCTTAAAGTCTTGAGGGGGAAACATGAGAAATTTATTTAGATGGCTGCTTGGGCTTCCGTTGATTGACAAGTCCCAACCAATCCAGCACCTACCAACCCGCAAACCAAATCCATCACCGATGGATGAGGGTGACTATCACTCCGGTCCATACGGATATTCACCAAACACCGCTTACCCAGAGACTCAATATGGATCTGGCTTCGATGAGGATGCAGAGTGGAACGAAGAGCACTAGCAATTGCGGCAACAGTTCTGCTGCTCTCTGGTTGCACCGCAACCCAAGAGCAGGCAACAGTTATATCTAACCCAACTGAAACGGTCGCACCGATAAGGGCAAACCTTTATCAGACCCCAGAACATATGGAGCGACTGGTCTCATATGCAAAAAGCATCAGTTACGAAATTTGGTGCGGTGAGGGCTCTGGTTCTGGCTGGGGAGTCAAATACACAAATCAAGATGGAACATTTGAATACATTGTCACCAATCAACACGTGGTTGACGATTGCCTAGACGGTGAAGAGATAACCGTTTGGTCGAACTATGACGACTTCAAAGCAGAATTAGTGATCGCAGATCTAAGAGATCCTGATCTCGATAATGACGTCTTTGCCCAGGATCTCGCACTACTCAAACCAATTGATTACACCCCAGTGACTACAGATGACTTGGCATATCACTATCCACTCGGTAGCTGGGTCATGATTGCAGGTTTCCCGGGCGTGCAGGGGTATGGGTCACTTGTCATAACCACAGGCATAATCTCCAGCGAGATGTCACCAAGTGGCTTCACCACAACAGCTGCCATAAATCCAGGGAGCTCTGGCTCCCTGGTTATGAACTCAAGGGGTCAAGTTATCGGAATCGCCTATTCCGGATATGACGAGAATGAGATGAACGACCACGGCTTCTTTTTGCCAATGATGAGGTTGTCTGAGTTGTTTGGCTTGATCAATGAGTAGCTGTGTTGCTATTTGTATCCTGCCCCCGAAGGTGCCACCTCAACAGTGTGACTGATTCTTGCTCCAACGGCTAGGGCGTATCTCTGTATTGTCGAGAGCTTTGGGTCATTGTCGTAAGACTCAAATGCAGCTACCGAAGGTTGGGTAATACCCATTCGCTTTCCCACCTCAGTCTGGGTAAGTCCACTTGTGATTCGAACCTGAACCAATTGATAAAGCATAGAAGCGTCTGCCTCTGCGAGTTCCATGGCTCGGATCTCAAGAGCGCTCAAGCCAGATAGATCCATTTTTTCAACTCCTTTATTATAGATTGCAGTCTATTTTGTTATTTTGATTCCTTCAAGCCCCAAAACGACGACAATCCATTTCTGTAGAACAAAAGTGCCCGCTCTATTTCCAGATTTTGCATGATGCGCGTAGCCAAACGGGTGGAGCCAATTCGCTTCCTATGCAGGTGCAAGCCAATCACAAGGGATCCCGAAACCGAGAACTCAACTTGGTAAAGCCGCCAGTGGAACACCTGCTTTGTTCCGTAATCGAAGGAACCACGAAGCTCATATAGTTTTTGTGCAGCTGAAGTTCGGATGGGCTTCACCTCTTTGACGTTTAGCAAGAGGCCTCTTTCAAGACGAGAAATAATGTTTGCAAATCTGCCGACAATGTTCGCCGCTAGATATTCATCCAACTCAATGGAACGGACCATCCGGCGAAAAGTCTCCATGAGCTGCAATCCGGAACCCTCTCGATACCAATGAAATTGGATAGGGGCCCTTGATGGCTCAGAGCAGATTGATGTCAATGGCAATCCCAAGATCTAAGTTGATTTGTTTGCATCCAAAGAAATTAGCCAGATACCAATCACCGAAAAACACAAACAAGAGGTCTGTGGATAACCAGCAAAAGAAACCAGCTGTGAAGATGTCACCCCCCTTAGCTAGAGTCACATCTGCATCAAGAACGACAACGCTAAGAACTGGCTAGTTGTCTAGCAACCCGGTCCCACGATTCAGGGTGCTCCAGTAATAGATGCGGCAGCTGCAGAAAGCAGCTGCAAGTCGTGGGGCCATTGGCCCCAAAGAATAGGAGGCCAATATGCCAGATTTCAACCCGATCAAATGTGCTCTCTACACACCAGGTCACAACGTTCACTACATCCAAGCCAAGGTCTACCGAGAAGCAAAGAAATACCCGGCAACAGTCGAACTAATCTCAACTACTCAGGTGAGGGTAAAGACCAGAAGGCAAGACCAGGTTCTCTATAACCACAACGCAACCGAGCTCTACATGCAGGCACTTGCTGCACTCAACGGCGAGATCAACTACGCCCCAAACTCGCACCTTCTCTACATCCTCCACGAGCAAGCCAGCAAGAGCGTGAAGGAAGCCTGGCTAATGGCCAGCCTCTCCGAGAAGCCAATGGGAGATTGCAAGTCACAAGAAGAGGTTTGGCCGGTAGAAGAATTGCTCACGCTAGAAGGGGAGGATTAGAAGTCCTTCTTGTGAGCTTCAGCCAGTGAGCTCCATTAGAAGAGGACCGGTGAGGTTAGCCCTTTGGGTTCTTGCTCCAGTACTCAGCAGTCTTATCCCGCACATCCTGCACGATCTTCATTGCCTCTGCTCTGGCAGCTTCTTCACCTTCTTGGAACATCTCCACGCAAATCACCGCCATGATTCCAGGGGTGATGCCCGTGCGGCTATCAGCCGCAAGGGTTGAAGCCCTGTTCCTGTTGCTCACAGCAAGGTCAACCTCAAAGCCGTTATCACCAGCGAAAAGATTGATTAGTTTGTCGAAGTCCCACTCTCTTGCGTGATTGGGACCAGCAAACAAGATTCTTTGGTTTGTGAAGATTGCAGTTCCAACATCTATGGTTGTTTGCTCTTCAGGGTTTGGGGTGATGTTTCCGTCGCTACCACCCACACTGAAGCTGACGTTTTTGCTCACCCTCAAATTCACACCGCCATAGCTACTGGAGATCTTTGAGCCTGCACCTTTATATTCCCTGAGCTCAACCTGCCCGCGCTGATAGATGACTTTCTCACCTTTGCGAAGAGCCAGATAAGTATCAATACCCCCGAAGTCACTAACCACAGCCTCAAGCTGATCTGCCAGTTTCCCCATGTGGCCCATGTTGCGCTCAATGCGCTGCTTTCTAAGCAAACGCCAAATAGCAACCGCGAACACAGCAAACAAGAGGATCAGCAGCCAACCAACCGGTTGTTGTTGCAGTTCCGTCAACAGCCAAGCAACCATGAGAACGATAGCCACGATGCCAATGAAAATTAAAGCCATTGCTAGATACCCCCACAAAGACTCGAATCAATGCAAAGAAGTTTCAATTTCGACTCAATTCACTAGAAGTTTGGGCAATTCCTGGAGATCAAAAAACAAATCCCCAGGTTCAAAATCGTATTACCTAGCTGAGACATTTAAATGAAGTGATGGGTCATGTAGTTGATTCTTAGGCTTTAGGTGCGAACTAGGGTTCTGAGAACCAAGATGGCTATGTTTAGTCTCGATATGAGTTCGAATAGATTAGCTTGCCCTTGAATCATTAGGCTCCGTGAATTCAACTAGCATGAACTAAAGGGCGCAAGGGGGAAGTGTTGATGGAATTAGCAAATATCTCGATAAGCAAGTGCGAAATCGAGTTCATTCCCGGTTCAAAGCCATACCGAGGAAAGCCCATAGCTATTCGAAAAGAAGGCGCAGAACAAACTGGCAAACTAACAACTTTTCGCGTCACTAGTTCCGATGAGCTAAACCTAATCGTCGGGCTCATCGAATGGCCAGATGCAGAGCCAGAGGTTACTCCAATTGACATGATCTCTGGTTTACAAAAACACAATGAGCTAGTCAATCGTGGTCGTATGTCGATAAAGACCTCCCATGATGGCAAGTGGCTAGTTGTTCTAAGTGTTATGAAATACAACCCTACAAAGCAGTACTTCACACTGCATGGGGGAGTACTTGAGGACATTGATGCATATCTGGGCCATAGCCTCAAAGAAATAATGCTTGGTTCAGGTGCGTTGAGATTCGGAACCCGAGGCGAAATAGATGCTGACACCTCCAGAACAGCAAATCAGCTGGCGGTTGTGATTGAGCCAGGAGACATAGAAGCACTGGCCATTGCCTATACAGTCACCAGGCCACTTGCGGTCATCAATGACTATGGATTGGACATCTAATGTCTTTTGTTCTTCCGGAAAATGACAATGACGTCACCATCCTTGGAATCATGGCTTCAATGGAGATTTCAGCCGCCAAGGAGTTTTCGGATTTCTTGAACAACCATTTCTCCGCAGCTGGAAAGCCGGACTGGTTTGAGGATGTTCGTTTCTACCGCAGATCTCTTGGCGCACCGTTTAACTACAGTTCAGCTAACGATCTTCGTTTTGTTTTGAATGAGGCAACTCAACAAGACTCTCAAATCTGGCATTTGATTCCAAACATGAATGAGATCTGGGTGAATGCTGCGGACAACTTGAGAAGGAAGCTCAACCAACTACACCACCAGCAACTCAAGCCAGACCTCAACACTCTTTACCAAATCTCCAGTTTGTTTCAACAGGTCACCGAGGATCCGGGGCTCGAAGTTGCTGGATGGGCTAGGGCAGTGAGTTCTCGAGTGAAGTCGATCCTTGCCGGTACCTTCCAGCAACCAGAGGTCCCAAGCCCAGAACCAGAAATGCCAGCTGCAGTTAAGGAAATCGAACGAGAGTACGAAAGTGTCAAGAAAGAGTTTGAGAAGCGTCCACCATGGGGAGCAAAGTGGCCTGGGGAAAAGCCAAAAAGGAAGCTAAATCTTGACTCCCACACTCAAGACATCTATGACGAAAATGGGCTATCTGTAAAGCACGAACTTGGAGAGCTTGGAGATCAAGTCACCTCAATGTGGCTGCGCTACTTCCCTAGAGGTGGCGAGGTTTGGGTCGACGAAGATGGTGCCACTATGGCTTATGTGAAGGGCACCCAAACCATGGTCGGCTGGTTTGGTCCAGCACCAGATGAAGACAAGGACAATGTCCGAGGATTCGTGCTCCCAAGAGAGTATGTTTTCACGGGTGCTGACATCCAGGACATTGGGTCCAAGTTGATGCTTTCCAACAACGCAGAAGAACCTATAAAAGAACACCTGGCGCTTCTGTCAAAAAAGATTACCGAGGGCACAAAGCTAAACATCACCGACTACGGCGACCTATTTATTCCCGTCAACGAGGGCGACCCAATTCGAATCACAAGAATGCACAAGGGGATTTGGTTCCCGGGACAGTTGCCGGGTTGACCCTTCGCTAAATTGTCGTAGGCCCAAGGTATATTCACAGCATGACTAAAGTGGAGCCGGTTCTTAAGTGGGTTGGTGGTAAGCGAGCAATATTGTCCGAATTGGATGCTCACTTCCCATCTCGACTGGACGGCACTTACTTCGAGCCATTTTTGGGCGGAGGTGCTGTCGCGTTTTCACGCGAGTACTCAAAAATTTCCGTTTCGGATGCAAACCAAGAGTTAATACGTTTCTACGAGGTGGTTAGAGATCACCCAACGGAGTTGTTCGAAGTAGTTAGTGGGTTTCCAGTAGACGAAAAATTTTTCTATGAGATTAGAGGATGGGACAGGGCGTCGATATTTGATTCAAAATCAAAAGTCCAACTTGCAGCAAGGACCTTGTACCTCAACCGCTGTGGCTTCAACGGCTTGTTCCGAGTGAATAGCAGGGGTCAATTTAATGTCCCCTTTGGAAAGAAGACGTCTCTTGATGTCCGTATGGAAAAGCTGCTTGCTTTATCCCGCAAGCTTTCAGGAGAGCTGGGAAACCAAATAGAAATTATGCACTCAGACTTTGACTCAGTCCTGGGAAAAGCTCGTCCAGGTGATTTGGTTTATTTCGACCCTCCTTACCTGCCCTTGTCTAGCACCTCTAATTTCGTGTCCTATTCCATAACCGGCTTTTCCAATTTTGATCATTTACGCTTGGCTAATTCAATTGAGCAACTCACGAAAATGGGGGTTAGGGTTCTGATGAGTAATTCCGACACCCCTAGAACCAGAGAAATTTTTGGTGGCCTTGGAGCTCTAATCAGCCTAAATGTCCAAAGGAATCTTTCGGCCGATGGTTCTAAAAGAGGAAAAGTTGCTGAAGTCATATTCGACAACGCTGGGAGGCTCTAGAGAATGCAGCCTCAATCAAATCGGGATGCTGCGTGGACCAAAGCGATTGACGAGCTTAACCTAAAGGATTTAGTTAGCCGGCATGGATATGCCGAAGTCGATGCCTCGGCACTAAAGAAATTCGGGGAGCCAAGACTCCTTGCAAAGATGGACTCGCTTAGTGACATACCTCCAGTTTTGCGCCAATTGGGCTGGTCAGTTTTTGCAGTGACCAATTCTAAGTATCTAATTGGGGAGTTGGATTTACATTTTAGGCTTCCTTCAGGAGCCCCTCTAGAAACGAGTTTCACATGGAACAACCCGTTCCAGTCCCTCAGCCCTGAAACGGTAAATGGAGAGTCTCAGGCTGCATTACTTGCACTTCATTCGGGAATTTTAGAAGACTTCTTAGGTGCAAAATTTAGTCTCACAAATTTTGGTCGGATGCGGACGGATGCATATGACTTGACTTTGAATGTTCGCGATGAACCGCAACAGATTCGAGTGTCAGGTGTCCAATTCGAGCTGGATGCAGGATTCGAAAGCTCAGAAGCTATCGCTCTACTCGAAGTGAAGGCAGTCCCCACGGAGTCTCTGAACCTGCGTCAAATATACTTTCCATTCAGGCACTGGGTGGATCGAACAACAAAGTTAGTAATCCCGATTTTTGGGGTTTGGTCAAACAAGTCATTTGAGTTACACCGAATGAACTTCTCTCTTATTGACGATATTAATTCAATGGAGATAATCGAGTCTAGGGTTTATAGATTTTCAAACGGGGCTATGTCTGTGGGGCTTTTAGAAGTTGCTGCGGCTAAAGCAGCTATGCACAGCGATAGCACAAGTTACCCTTTTCCGCAGGCGGATGATGCTTCAAAACTAGTTCAAATTCTGGAGTCAATGCCCAAACAGTTTGCAATTCACGACGTAGCAAAAGAGTTCAACTTTGACGAAAGACAAGCCGCGTACTATGTAAACGCACTCGGGTTCTTGGGCGTTATTCGCCGAAAAGATACTGGCTGGTCAGTGGTAGAGCCCGAAAGGCCTTTGAATTCCTTCGGGGGTGCCAGATCGTGGTCAGAAGTTCTCATATATAGAATGCTGGACATCCCCCCTCTGGCATCAGTCTTTTTGCAGGGAAACTCATTTTCAAGGGGAAACTTCTCTATGGAGGTAGCTAGACGATCGCTTAGGGATTCAAGTTGGGGAGCAGACTTGGGCGAATCAACACAAACCAGGAGAGCTAGAACAATAGTTTCGTGGTGCAAATGGATAGACTCTCAACTAGGTAACTAAGAAACTGGGGAATTTTCGATGTATAAGACCGGAAAACTATTAATCAAAAATTGTGTCCTAGGCACCAATCTAAACGTGGTGTCAATAATGGGGTTTGAAAGATTAGATAATCTCGCCGACATTAGCTCTGCCGATGTTTTTGATCAGGTCGATAATAAATTTGGTACTCAACGAGAACTCAAATCAAAGCATGCGAGGGAGGCTGGAGAGTACGCCCTCGGCTCTGGATCTAGTGATTCGCTAAATGACCCTAGGGCATTCACCGCGGTGATTCTAAATGTTCGAGACCTTAGTCTTGTGCGCGTTTTTCATGAAGGAGCAGAGATAAACATCTCTTCTTCAGGCACAAACCTAACCGAAACAAGAATTGTTGACGTTGAAATTGACCGAAGCCAAATTATTTATCCTCAGCCGAAGTTCAATCCTCAGATTTCTAGGGTAGATGGCAATCACCGTTTGAGTGCAGTTCCCGCCGTGGACGAGCGCGAAAACTTGATATTCCCAACGGTGCCATTTGATTTGTTTGTCGGCCTTAGTACCGATCAGGAGAGAAAGCTTTTCAGGGATATCAATGGCACTCAAGTGAAGATGAACACCGCTCATCTTGCACAAATTCATATTTCGCTTGAAGGAGACGGTGCACTTCTTGACAATAAATCACGAAGTATTTGGCTGGCAAAGCGTCTGGCGGGACCCGGGTTCGCATTTCAAGATATGGTTTACATGGGCGGAGCAAAGGTTGGTCTCAAGAATGCATCTGGGTCTCTTCCGCCTATAAACCTGAACTCTCTAGATTCCATGATGAAAGAAACTTTGCGGGGGCTGGAAACTCTTCAGGTGGAGCTTTTCCCAGAGGAACTCATCGACGAAGCAAGGGCTGGCGACTCGATCGCTTTCGAGGAGATAGTCCAAAATGGAGAGAAGCTTGCAACGCTTTTAAATAGATTTTGGCTAGCAGTAAGAAATAATTTTCCTGAAGCTTGGCAGGACAAGAAAAACCACATCTTATTGCAGTCAATTGGCCTTATGGGGACAAGTAAGTTTGCCACTGAGGTCATCAGAGATCTGATTTCAGAACACAAAGTTGACCAGCCATCCTTTGACATGGAACTCAAAAAGCTCGTGTCAGTTGGTTTCAATTTCGATAAGTCGAATTACTCCGGATTTGCGGGTGGAGCGGGCGCCTCAAAGGTATTTGTGCAACTTGTAGAGAAACGAGTCGAGGGTAAGGCTAGCGTTGGCCCCGTACTGGGCCAACTTTAGCTGAGCTTCTATGAACTCCGTGCCAGATATCGGTGACTTATTTAGTCGTTTAGTTTGGCAGCCACCTCTTCTGAATGAGTTAGAGCCAAGTTATTCAAGGCGATGCATATATCCTCAGCTAAGAAGGCTTGTTGCCAGGTACTATCCTCACTTCGTAGTTCGGTCAGACGGCCACCTAAGGCCACAGCCCGTGATTGTATCTGGAGGGTCATACTATCCAGACCTTGCAATCAATTTTGGCCATGAGAGAAGGGTGGCTGTCGAAGTCAAGTTTTACACGGATGCCGCGAATCGAGGTGGGTTGATGTCTGGTCTTGGTCAAGCATCCACTTATCAAGCATTTGGATATACGGAAGCCTTCCTGGTCCTCATCTCCAAATTTGAAGGGCAAGGCCTAACTTTGGACGAAGTATGCAATTACAACTCACGGACGGCTAATGGGGTCAGAGTGTTACAGCTTTCTTAGAAATCAGTTCGAATGAACATTTCCAAGATCCAAACTTTGCAATTTGGGCTCGCAAAGAACAATTAATTTGTCACCTGATTACCATGCACGAAAATTGTTCATCCAGTTGCTGGCGACCGGCGACCACATGAAACCACCTTCAAGCTCTTGCCAGTAAGTCTGCTTTTGATTAACCCACCAGTAATTCATGATTCCCCCAAGACTTGTATCGATTCACTCTATTCTTTAGTGAGAGGGTTAGCCAGGGGGCGTAGTGATTGATTTTCTTTCATCAGAGGATGACTATTTCTATCTTGGGGAAGGAGGGCTGCATCAGTCTCTGAAGCTCATTGACCACAAATTGACGAAGTATCTAAGCGTGGTCGGTTCAAGTCTTGGAGTCGGCGATCCGCGACCTGAACTCCAGGCAGAGTTTCGGGTTCTGCAGGGTCAAGGTTTGGCAGATGATTTTGCTTCAGGTCTGTACCTGAAGAGAAGCGCGGGTCGGTTCGAAGCAATATTTGTCCAGTCGAGTCTGGTGCCAACTGAGGCGTATTCGGTAAGCAGCGTTTACAGCGTCGCAGATCCGTGTTTTGAGTTGTTTGGTGAATTTGATGATTGGTGGCAACGGGGCGAGTCGGCATCCGCCCCGGCCCCTTTTAAAGTGGGGGATTGGGCATACCGTCAGTTCAGCGATGAATTTGTCCAGGTCGTGGACGTCTTCTTCAACAACAGTGGATATTCCATAGAAATTGATAGTGGAGAACACGGCAGAACCTCAGTGCTACCCAGTGACTTGAAGGTGCTAGTGGGTGACCCGAGGAAGGTTGAGACTTGGAGGCGCCAGGACCCAGCAAGCGGTGAGGTCTTCTTGCGAACTCTCGCGTGGGCAAAGCTCCATTTCCCTCTTACTAACCTTCTTTACTCCTTCGCTGCGACGCAAACGGTCTTTCGCCCTTACCAGTTTTTGCCTGCATTGAAGATGGTGAAGTCCCAGAGAGGAAGGCTTCTAGTCGCCGACGAAGTCGGATTGGGCAAGACGATTGAAGCCGGCCTTATTTGGGCCGAGCTCGAACAAAGACATAACTTGAGAAAAGTGCTGGTCATTGCTCCCTCATCTCTAACTAATAAATGGCGAGAAGAGATGAAACGTCGATTCATGAGAGATGTGGAGATTCTCCGAGTCTCAGAGTTCGCATCGTTTCTTGAATCCCTAAGTCATGATCCAGACGTCCCGCTCTCTGCGATAGTGAGCTTGGAAGGGCTAAGGGGCAAAGAGTCAATCCAAGAGCAGATAGAACTCTCCGAGATCGAATTTGATCTCGTCATTATCGATGAAGCCCACGCCTTGCGAAATGCAGGCACCCAGGGAAACCGATTGGCACAGATCATTTCAAACGCATCAAAATTCTTGGTACTTCTTTCGGCGACACCGTTGAATTTAGGAAAAGAAGACCTTTTCAATCTTATGAACCTGATGGAGCCGCATCAGTTCGCTGATTTCCAGGTATTTGTATCACAAGTTGAACCCAATAAGCATTTGCTAGAGGCTCACCGTCGGATGCTTGAGGGGGACACTCAGGGAGCCTTGGGCGAACTTGAGCTACTGAAGAATCTCCAATTCGGTGGGCCAATTGCCCAACGACCTGCATTTAGAAAACTTGAAGAATTAGCAGGGAGTGAAAATCTATCTCTTGCCGATAAAGCACAAGTGAATTGGCTAGTGAACGAGCTAAATACCCTGTCTTCAAGTCTCAACCGAACACGTAAGAGAGACACTCAGGACTTCCAAGCGACTCGCAGGTCAGAAACCATTGAAGTTGAATGGACCCAGGAAGAGTGGGACTTTTATGAGGCCGTTCGCCGGCACTTTATTGAGAAGGCCAATAAGTCCAAGTTGCCAAGGGGCTTCATTTTGCAGATGCCGCTGAGGCAAACTTGCAGCTCCTTACCTGTCATGGCGAAGAACCTTCGGGACAAGAGATTACTGGCCGAAGAGCTCATTGAGGAAGAGGAGCTCATCGAATACGACGAAGATGAGCTAGAGGCACTTACAGAAGTCGGCAACGGAGCATTTCTCAGTGTCCCGGCTCCACGAAGGGATAGCAAGTTTGAGGCTTTTAGGGAGCTTCTCGAGAGAATAAAAGCGGAAGGCCGAAGCAAAGTTTTGGTCTTTAGCTTCTTCCGCGGGACGGTGAATTACCTCACCGAAAAACTAGCTGCCCAAGGATACAGAGTAAAGGGAATCCATGGCGGTGTTGCACCGGCCGACAGATATCAACTAATCAAAGATTTCCGGGCCGGAGACTTTGACATCATGATTTCTAATCAGGTGGGTGCTGAGGGTCTTGACTTTGAGTTTTGCGACGTGCTGGTGAATTACGACCTGCCTTGGAATCCAATGCAGGTTGAACAACGCATTGGTCGCTTAGATCGATTTGGTCAAAAGAGTGATGTGATCTCGATCTATAACTTGGTGGTTCCTCACACAATCGAGTACGACATTTTCAGCCGGCTTTACGATCGAATTCAAATTTTCACAGAGACAGTGGGTGACCTGGAAGTTATTCTCCAAAAAACAATGGTCAACCTTAATGAAATCAGCGTCGATCCGAACCTGACCCCCATAGAGATTCAAGCGCGAGTTGATAGAGAGGGTATTGCTCTTGAGAATGAGCGCAAGACTCGAGAAAAAATTGAAGAGGAGAAGCAGAGCCTGTCAATTGTCGAACAGCTTGAGGTCCAGGGACTTCAAAACAATGGCCCTAGTCGCGGCCAGTATATTTCCACAGCCGAGCTACTCGGTCACCTAGAGTTCATTCTGACTATGCATGGTGGAAAAGTAACTATTAGAAACGCAGATTTGACGCACGTTGATATCTTCGGAACCGATTCTCTTGTGGCCGCTTTGAGGCAAGATAAAAATTGGCCAGTAGGTTCCCAACTCGGGAATGAACTATTGCAAAGATTGCGGGGCGGCGGAGCTATCCAGTGTGTTCTGGATACCAGAATTCTGAACACGGAATCATCCCCGATTGGGGAGACAGAAATCGTGTCGTCAAGACACCCACTAATTCGTCTCGCCCAGAGGGAATTGCGCGAAAGTAGATTGCTAGAGGGCAGATTTACAGATATGCAGGTGCGGCACCCGTCAATGTCTGGAAGCTATCTAGCTCAATGGTCAATATTTGAGTCATTTGGCGTGGATGATCGAACCGAACTCTGGGTCACTGCAATCAACCTTCAAAGCGGGGAAAGAGCGGTAGAGGTTGAGGAATATCTTCTGGCCAACGCAGGCAAAATCAGAGAGAGCTCAACTAGATCAAAATCAATTCTTGGCGACAGTGAGATCGCTGCCCTGAGGGATATCGAAAACGCAAGGTTTCAACAGCAACGCTCGGAACTCCAACTTGAAAATGATGCAATTATTGGGGCTAGATTTGAGGCAAGACTGGCGGTCGCAGAGCGAAGGTTGCAAAGCATCGTAGACACTCATAATAAGAATGTTGCCAATGAGAGAGCGGAGTCGATTCTGAGACTTGGCCTTGGCCAAATCGAGAAAAAAAGAGCTGAGATCGAAAGGATTCATTCAGAGTTCGAAGCAAAATCTCAACTCTCGACTCAATCTCACAAAATCGCGTTAGCCAGAGTCCAGTTCTTAGGAAGCTCTACTCCCACCACATAGGTTCATAGGGCAAGTGCTGCACCTTTTTTTGCACAAGAACCTTTCTCCCACTTGGGTCGTTCAACACTGGCCAGCTGGCAACACGTACCTGATGGAGTGGCACTCCTTGTCCAATCACCTGAAGGTTTCCATTTGGCGCCAGGTTGATGTGTCGTAATGACGATGAGGCGTAATCCAAAACCATCGATTCATTGCGATCGTTTATATTTCTGAATTGAATGTGCTCGCCAGTTTTCCTGTCAACGACTTTGAGGCTTGAGTGAGATGAGTATGGAATCCTCGGGTCCCCATCCCATCTAAATGCAGGGATATTGCCTGAAGTTGCAGAGCTATAAAGCGGAGAATAGGCCTCGTATATAACAACCTCACCTGATTCATCTACGCTGACCTCGCCATCGCTGTCCGTGCTGTATTTTGCCCATTCAACTACGAGATCAAATGCCGGTCTTGCAAGGTTGAGCTGCTGAGATTCTAGGTTTTCCGCAAGTCCCCGACTGATTGCCTCGTTTGGTGCTCCCAATCGGCCACCGGCGATATGAATTTTTTGAGGTGATACTCCGTAGTCAAGAAACATCTCCTGAATCGCCTTCATTGGCGCCATTCCGCCCGCAAGAACTACATGGTCTAAGTCTTGAAGTAGAGCATCGGTGCTCTTGATAAAGATCTCAGAGAAATGGACTCCTGTATTCCACCCTCCTTCATTGAAGTGTGTCAATCGAGAGTCTCTGAGGGCGGCTGTCACAGTTTCCCAAGCCTTGTTTAGTAGCGGCTTGGTAATGCTTGCCAGCGCGGTACCCGATAGTGACAGGTGCACCTCTCCAAAACCGGGAAGAGAGAATAGTTGACGGGAAACATGATCTACTGAGCTGAGTCGTTCTTTTATTTCACGAGCAGGTCGCTTGAGCCATGCGAAGCTCTGTCTAATGTTCTCCACAGAAGTTTTTTTCTCATCAGCGATTTGATGGCAGAAGTACTCAGCTATTTCCTCGTCGATTTTTTCACCCGCGATGTCGATTCCACGACTAGATTTCACAAAATATTTTGGCGTGAGTCCAGAAACCGTATCAACGGCAATCACTGCGACATCCAGGGTTCCGCCACCCATGTCGTAAACCAGGACGTTGCCCTTAACTTGACGACCCGCTGTTATCTCGTCTTGAACCCATGAGATACATGCCGCGATTGGTTCGTCAACCAAAGGGTCCTCACCAATTGCGAATCCTGCAGACTCTGCCAAGTTCAAAAGTCTTTGTCTTCTAGGCCCATCCCACATCGCAGGGCATCCAAATCTTGCAGTCACATCATCCGAAACAAGATTCCGTTCGGCCAGAAAGCGAAGCTTCTTCAGGAGTCCTAGGACTATTTCGTCAACGCTCGCTTCGCGCATCTGTTCACCAACACCAATAGAAACGGAGTCGTGGTTGCCCTCTGTGATTCTTCGTTTTACAGCGCGAATAATGCTGGCATCAGAAAGGTTCTCGGCGTCCTCGCCAAAAATGAACCTGTCGTCCCTGAGTCCAGCAATACTGGGAATCCAGTTAGTTGCAGATCCAAGCGGAGCAGTTCTCACAGCCTGTCCCGATGAGTAGCTCAGCAAAGATGTGCTGGTCCCAAAATCAATCCCCCAAAGCATTTTTCCCCTTATTTGCTTGTTACAACAGCCCTAAGCACAATTACCTCTTTACCGTCATCCTGCCACCGGAAGCCGACATTATGGACTACACCCTCAGATCCAATCTCTAATGATCCCTCTGGATCTTCATGCAACGCTTTTGAAAACTCAACTTCCTCGCCTGGTTTCCCAATGGTGAAGAGATTCACCTGTTCAGCAATCATTTCTAGTCTTGAAATTGCGCTTGGTTTTGAATCTAGTAGTTCGATGGAAGCGGAGAGCGCACGTGCCATTGCCTTGATCACTGGAATCTTGGCGGACCGGATGTCACTCAAAATACTCTCTTCATGCTCTTTTCTAGATTCGGTAGCCAGTGAGGTGAGTCTTGCGATCTGGGCTTTGTCATTTGCAGAAATTGAAGTCAACTCTTCTACCTGAAGAGTGGCTATTTCGACTTGTTTTCTCAGCTCAGATAGTTCGAATTCCGTTGCAGCAAGTTGTTCATCGTTTGAGAGCCCAGCAACTAGGTTGCGTGTCTTTGGAGACGCTTGTAAAGAGCGCTTCAGGGCTGTGCCGAAAGCTTTAGGTTCGACTTCCAGGCCATATTTCTCTACCAATTCTAGAATCCTAAAGATAGCCCCAGAATTAGTTGGCTTTCTTAGAACCTCACCGAGTAGTAAATCCACAGAGGTGAGCAGAGAGCTACGGTCGATGTTTTCAATATGGAAAGCAAGGTTAAGGGCTAGCTCTAGATCTTTAAGTTCGGCACCTTGAAGCAGTTCAGAAAATTCAATGTCCACCCCAAAGCCCGTCATTATCTTGAGTCCGAACTCAATCCTCTGGGCATCAAAAGGGAGGCCGATTGCCAGGTCAATAATCTTTCTAGACAGAAGTCCAGGGTTGGCTTTTTCCTCAATCTTGAATTTTCTATCGAAAGATTTGTTTGTGAGTATGTGATGCCTGAAAACTTGTGAGGGTTTCGATTCGGCACCAGTGTGCTTGAGAGTATTGAGTGCAGCAGTAAGAACTTCGATGCAGGTGTGGGAGGGGAGGCTCGCTGCAAGTGACTCGCAAGCTGAATCTAGAGCTTTTGAGAACCACTTCATTTCGAACATCGCTTGTGAATTATTCAAAGACAAAAGGCCAACCACTGAACTGTTGAAAGCTTTATAAAAAGCACCTACTTCTTCCTTAGTGCTGGAGTGTTCAGGTCCGAGAAGGGCTATAACGGGAAGATGCTCCTTCTTCGCTTTCAGGATCGAGAGCTCACCGCTAGTAGAGAAGTCGTTAAGTAATTCCCTTGACGCGATAAGAGGGTCTGCTAGCCAATCCTCGAAACCTTCCGGCAGGGGTGGCTTTTTTCCTAGAAGCTGAGCTCTAAGAGCGCCAACTTTGGTTAAAGGCTCGGGGGGATATTCTTCTGGAGAGGGGGTCGCTGGAGTTGAAGAGGACTTGGAGACAATCGCCGGTAAGGAGGGTAGCTCCCGGGTGTTCGAGTGCTGATCCAGCAGCCAAGAGCGCTCCTCAGGCACTAGCGAAACTAATTGATTGCCGACCACTCTAAAATTGGTGGTTTCTGTCGCTGGCATTTTGACGGATTCAGCGACCCCTAATTTTACAAGATCCTTGAGTTGCTTCAAGATTTCCGAACGGCACGGGTCTTTCTCTTTAGGCGCGTCGTCTGTATTTCCCCTCACCCTTTTGGGGACCTCGTCCTTCACTTCGATAAGTGGGTGTGGTTGGCTTCGTAGCACTTCACAAAGATCTTTAGCAGATCTACCCGTCTCAGGCTTCTCTGACAGGAGAAGTAGAAGAACATCAGCTGGTGACTCTTTCCAGATTTTTTCCAGATGCTCAACTGCCGCGTATTGTAGAAAGCGGAAAGAGTTAACAGGGACGACTACAGTCAGTGAGCCATTGGCTGTTCTGTTTTTAAAGATTTCTGGTTTTTGCCCAGGGCCCCAGATGACGAGGGGTGATTTTTCAAAACCAAGAACTTGAAGGCCAACTCTTTTCGAGTCCACCTCAATTACTGCCGCTACCCCGCTCATTATTGGAATTCTAACCGCTAGTTCGCCCCCATTATTTTTTTCTGAAGGTGCGGTTATTCATTTTCTCGCGGAAGTGCCATTTCGACGTCTCATTGCATTGCATCTCTCGAGGCTAGAGCCTCTTTGGATATTAACCCTTGTCCCTTCCGAGAGTCGACTCTGTCGAGTGGCACTCCTTAGAACTACTAACCTTCTCCCATGATCAAACTCCAAGCCACCAAAGCGCGCAATGCGCTTTGGATGATGTTCTTTGTGATGGGCGTTGTCTCAATGGCTTGGGTGCCAAGAATCCCTGAGATCAAAGAGGCTAATGGGCTCTCTGATACTGCCTTTGGTTTGGTGTTGATTTCTTCTTCTGTGGGGGCGGTCTTTGGGGCTCAACTTGCCGGCAGATTGATTCACCGCTTTGGCTCTAGGCCGGCTATGTATTTCTCTTCGGTGGTTGTGCCACTGGGGGTTGTGATTATGGGGCTGAGCACCAACGCCTTTGTGTTGGTGCTCGGCTTGTTTGTGATGGGCTTCTCCTATGCAGCACTGGATGTAGGGGGTAATGCACAGGCGGTTGCGATTGAGAAGCACTTGTCCAAGGGGTACATGGCTTCTTTCCATGGGATGTGGTCTTTGGGGACTTTGTTCTCGACAATTCTTGGGGCTTTGGTTGCGTATTTATTGACTCCTGCTCAGAACTTGTTTTTGGTGGCCGGTGTTGGCTTCGTGTTGTTTTTTGTGGCGGCAAGAAGGCTGCTGCCATTTGATCTGGATGGTCATAAAGGCGATGGCGAGACTGAAACTAAGAACTCGGTTCCTTGGTTTGCCATCGCCACTATTCCGCTTTGGTTTATGGGGATTGGTGCTGCGGCATCTTTTATTG
The DNA here is from genome assembly GCA_021741585.1 of Aquiluna sp. GTDB lineage: Bacteria > Actinomycetota > Actinomycetes > Actinomycetales > Microbacteriaceae > Aquiluna. Next base: position 936,526 of record JAIOXN010000001.1, read on the forward strand.
CCGAAGGTTCAGCAGCTGATTGGGGAGCCTTATTGTTGCGTGACTTCATGAATGTGGAGAAAGGGTTTAACGCATCTGCGTTTGCGACCTTTGCTCTGGCGATGATTCTCTCTAGGTTCTTGGGGGATTCTTGGTTGGAGAGATTTGGGCCATATCGGGTTGTTCGCTACCTGGGTGTTGGTGGCGGAGTGGTCTGGGGTGTTTTGATCTTGGCTGGTGTTGCTCTGAGTGATGCGAATCCACTATTGGCTTTGGTGATTGTGAACTTTGGTTTCTTCTGGGCGGGTATTGCAATAGGTCCAATGTTCCCTGCATTTATTGTTGGCGCTGCTGCCATTAAGGGCATTGCGCCATCAATAGGTATTGCAAGGGTCGGTGTGATATCTATTGGTGCGTTTTTCCTTGGGCCGTCTTTGGTTGGCTATCTCTCTGACTTGATCACATTGCCTTTAGCGATGATGTATCCGGCGGCTGCTTTGGTTTTGGCTGGGGTATTGGCAAAGGTACTGCGCTAGCAGATCTTCAAAAACAACTAGCCAAACAACTCTGGCAGAGCTTTAGCCCAACCTTCGCGAACCTCGTTTAGCTGCATGGTGCCAATGCCCTGAATCTCAAGTGCCTCAGACTCTTTGTCTGTAACACCTATCCTCACGCATGGGACGCCTCTTGCTTCACAAAGTGCTTGGAACTTCACGTCATCCTCGCGGCCAACTGCAACTAAGACTCTGGCCTGAGACTCTGAGAACAAAGCTGCTGTCATATCGATGTTGTCGCGATCGATTAGATCGCCCAACCAGATTCTGGCTCCAACGTTGAATCGAAGGCAGCTCTCGGCAATTGCAACTGCAACGCCACCCTCAGAAATATCGTGGGCTGATTCGATCAAGCCCTGAATGGCTGCGCCATGCAGGAGCTGAGCGAGTTGTTCTTCTTTTTTGAGATCAACAATTGGTGGCTTGCCACCAAGGTGTGAGTGGATGGTTTCTGCCCAGGCGGAACCATCTAGTTCGTCTCTGGTCTCTCCAAGCAAGTAGATGTTGTTGCCTTCGTCTTGCCAGCCTGAAGGGATCCTTCTTGCAACATCGTCGATAACACCAAGCACTCCAACAACCGGGGTTGGGTAGATGGCGACATCGCCGGTTTGGTTATAGAAGCTAACGTTTCCACCGGTAACAGGAATGCCTAGTTCCAGGCAGCCATCGGCCAGTCCCTGAGTTGCCTCTTTGAACTGCCACATTACTTCTGGATTCTCAGGGGAGCCAAAGTTCAAACAGTTGGTGACAGCCTTTGGCTTCGCACCGGTCACTGCGACGTTTCTGTATGCCTCGGCAAGAGCAAGCTTGACGCCCTGTTGCGGGTCTAGCTGGCAGTACTTGCCGTTGGCATCGGTTGCAATGGTGATGCCGAGTCCGGTCTCTTCTGAGACTCGAACCATGCCGGCATCATCTGGCATAGCAAGCGCGGTGTTACCCATGACGTACTTGTCGTACTGGGCAGTCACCCAAGACTTATCAGCCTGGTTAGGAGAGGACAGGATTGCTAGCAGCTGCGCTGCTAGCTCTGCTGGATTTTCTGCCCTCTTGAGGCTTGATGAACTGTTGGCGTTTAGTGCGTCTTGGTAGGAAGGGTATGCAACTGGTCGGTTGTAGACAGGTCCATCGTGAGCCACGGTTCTTGGTGGGACATTGACGATCTCTTTGTCGCCCCAGTTGATATACAAACGGTCTTCGTCGATTACTTCGCCTAGGACCGAGTATTCAACTTCCCACTTGTTGACGATTGCTTCGAACGCCTCAAGTGATTCTTTTGGAACAATGCCCATCATGCGCTCTTGGGACTCAGACATCAGAATCTCTTCTGGGGTTAGTGAGTCATCGCGCAATAGAACATCTTGCAGTTGGACTCTCATGCCCTTGCCACCATTTGATGCAAGCTCCGATGTTGCACAAGAAATACCAGCACCACCAAGGTCCTGGATTCCCGCAACTACTCCGGCATAGAAGAGCTCTAGGCAGCACTCAATCAAAACCTTCTCGGCGAATGGGTCGCCAACCTGAACCGCAGGTCTCTTGGTTGGACCGGTTGAGTCAAAGGTCTCAGAGGCAAGGACAGAAACGCCGGCCATTCCCTCGGCGCCGGTTCTGGCACCAAACAGAATCACTAGATCGCCTGGGTTTGTTGCCTTGGCAAGCTTTAGATCTTCGTGCTTCATAACGCCAACTGCGAGTGCGTTCACCAAAGGATTGCCTTGGTAGACCTTGTCGAATACCGTCTCGCCACCAATGTTTGGAAGACCTAGGCAGTTGCCATAGAAAGAAATACCGGCTGTGACACCGTGAACAACTCTCGCGGTGTCTGCAGATTCTGGTGCACCAAATCGAAGCTGGTCCATGACTGCAACAGGTCTTGCACCCATTGTCAGAATGTCTCTCACGATGCCGCCAACGCCTGTTGCAGCTCCCTGGAATGGTTCAATGTAGCTTGGGTGGTTGTGGCTCTCGACCTTGAAGGTAACCGCTAGGCCCTCACCCACATCAACGACACCGGCATTCTCGCCCATGCCAACCATGAGATCTTTTTTCATCTCTGGGGTAACCTTTTCGCCAAATTGGCGAAGGTAGATCTTGGAGGATTTATAGCTGCAGTGTTCGGACCACATCACCGAATACATTGCTAGCTCTGAGGAGGTTGGCCTTCTGCCAAGGATGTCCTTGATGCTCTGGTACTCGTCCTCTTTGAGGCCAAGTTCTTTCCAGGGCTGGTCTTTATCGGACTCTTCAAAAGCCTGGGTTACGGTGTCAACGTTTGTCACTCTCATGCGTTCACCAATGCCTTCAATACGCTCTGGAAAAACTTCAAACCATCAACACCTGATCGCATTGCAATTTCGGTATCGGGACCAAAGCCTGGTTCAACCGCGTGCTCTGGGTGAGGCATTAGACCCACAACATTGCCACGCTCATTTGTGAGTCCGGCAATGTCGTTCATCGAACCGTTTGGGTTCACTTCTGAGTAGCGGAACACAACGCGGTTTTCTGCTTCAAGCATCTTTAGCGTTTCATCGCTTGCGATATAGCCACCCTCACCGTTCTTTAGAGGAATGGTGATTTCTTGACCCTCTTCAAACAAGTTTGTCCAAGCCGTTTTATTGTTTTCAACAATTAGCTTTTGGTCTCTGCAAATAAAGTGCTGGTGCTCATTGCGAATCAGACCACCTGGCAATAGGTGAGACTCAACCAAGACCTGGAAACCATTGCAAATGCCCAATACCGGCAAGCCCTGCTTGGCCAGACGCACTACCTCTTGGGTGGCAGGAGCCTTGGCGGCGATTGCGCCACAGCGAAGGTAATCTCCGTAGGAAAAACCTCCTGGCAAGACCACTGCATCGACACCCTTGAGGCTGTCGTCTGCATGCCACAGTGGCACTGGTGTGCCACCTGCGAGCCTCACGGCTCGCTGGGCATCGCGGTCGTCTAGGGTTCCTGGGTAGGTGATGACGCCGATCTTCATTTAGTCCTCTTTTGTGATTGCAACCACGTCTTCGATGACGTCGTTGGAGAGGAAAGATGAGGCGATTTCTTTGGCTGCATCCAAGTCACCCTGGGTGATGGCACGGTCAAAGTGAAGCTCGATGCGCTTGCCGATTCGAACATTCGTGATCTCGTTGTGGCCGGAGCGGTGCAGGGCGTTTGCAACAGCCTTACCCTGGGGGTCTAGAAGATCCTGCTTTGGCATGATCTCAACGATGATTTTTGGCACTTTTCCCCTTCGGTTTGCTCACTTGGAGTTTCGGGATGGACGTTTGATTTGCTCGCGGCACTGCGTTTAACCAATAGTTTACTGGCCCATAAATGCCACTCTCCACAGACATGCGAATTGGTTAGTTATCCACAGATATTGACGTTGCGCTCATATGGCAACTGTGCAATTTTGGACTTTAGACACATACAGTGCATAAAAAGGTAAATTCTCAACACATGTTGGGCAGTGATAAGGGCAAACAGAATCCAACAAGAGGACTTCACAATGAATCCAGGACAAGAAGAATCAGACCTTGCAAAGGTCGGTAGAGACTCGCCTAAGTTGAATTTAGGCGCACTCGCTGAGGAGATGAGTGACTGGGTGGACTTTGATCTCGATGGAATTGATTGGGTGAAAGAAATACCTCAATGGGCTGAGCTCTATTCCAGCGACTCGAATTAATTTCGCGCATGGCTATCATCCGGTCACTTATCCACAGATTGGGTAATTCCGAATCACTGCGAAGAGGTTTACGCATAGCTTTTTAAGCCGAACAAAAATTTGACCATATTGGTCAAATTTCAAATAACATCAAGACATGGAGAAATTTGTGAGTGTTTATAAGGCGAAGACGGAACTCTCGTCGCTGATTGATCAGGTGCTTGAAGGTGATGAAGTGGTGATTACCCGCCACGGGAAGCCGACCGTGCGAATCGTGATTGAGGAACGTCCTCCCCTAAGACCAGGGCTACTAAGAGAAATGTTTCCCGATGCAGTGTTTAGCGATGTCGACATTGACGCAAGCACGCCAGAGATGGATGCGCAGTGGGAACTCTGGCGCAAAAATATTCAGAAATTGGGTACAGATGCTATTTGATACAAATGCACTAATCCGTTGGCTCCAAGAGCCAGAGAAGCTTGGAAAACGATTCACGCAGAAGATAGGCAACTCAAAGGTCTGTTATTACTCACCAATTAGCCTTTTTGAGCTACTTCAAAAAAGGGACAAATTTAGCCTCCTCACGACAGATAACTTGACGGATTTATTTGCCAACACCGGCTTGAAGGAGCTGCCGGTAACAACGGCCCACATTGCCGAGTCCAACAGATTCGGCTCGCTGAGAAACACGGACCCTTTTGACAGAATCCTGATTGGCCAAGCCGCAAGTGAGGGCTTAGATTTCTACACCTCAGATCAGCGACTTTTGGCGCTGGGTTTTAGCTGGATAAAAGATTCCACAGCCTAGTTACCTAGAGCAATAACCCGTCACAGCTTCTAGAACCAGCAGTGCACCAAGTCTTATTGTTCTTTGGTCCTCCGAGTCCTTTGAGGCATCAATCTCTGTGATGTCAATGCCAAGAACTTGAGAGTGATTGGTAAGGATCCGAGCCGCTTGTCGGATTTCAAATGCTGATATTCCGCCAGGAGCCGCAGCCGGGCAGGCTGGGACAACACTTCGATCACAAACATCAACATCAAGGTCAACGTGGATTGGGCCATCGGCACTGCCCGCGATTCGCAAAGCAATTTGGCAGGACTCCTTGATACCAATTTCGGCAACCATCTCGCGAGAAATAACCGTGATGCCCAGATCTTTTGCGAGCTTGGCGTATTGGGGAGAATTCGAGAAGTCGTTGATTCCAATTTGAACAATTCTTTTTGGATCAAGACCAGCATCAATAAGCCTTCGGACCGGTGAGCCGTTCGATTTGCCATCTCTTAGATCGTGATGGGCATCAAGGGTTATTAGTCCGGCGCTCGCCAAGTCCTCCCCAAAGACTCCCAATGCGGTTGCGTAGGTAATGGAGTTGTCTCCACCAAGGGCAATCAGGAGGTCCTTGTTGGCCTCTTTGATTGTGGCGATTGTGTGATCTTCGTTTTGCTCGGGTTCTTGAATCCCTCCGAGGTCCTGAAGGCTTATCTGACCAATGTCTAAATCTGCCGAATAGCTCATGGTGGAAAATCTTTGGAGTGCTTCTCTTATTGCCCTTGGGGTTTGGTGGGCATTGGTTGCGCTGATAGAGGTTTTGTGGGCAGGGATATCGAGAAGCCCAATTTCAGAGTCGCTATTGGAGATCAGCGATGCGGCTCTTGGCCACTTCAAATCTTCAGCCATGATGACCAAACTTTCTGGATAGGTCCTCGGCGGATTTGATTAGCACCGCCGCTAACTCTGATAACACTAGCTTTTCTAGTTCTCTTGATTGCAAGGTGATCGCAAGACCCGCGATTGGGTGCCTTAGGTGATCCAAGATCGCAACTCCCACAGAGGCATATCCCATCGAAACCTCATCCACTTCAAGCGAATATCCCCGGGATCTCTCCATCTCAAGAAGCTGCTTTAGTTCCAGCAGGTTCTTGGGCCCAATTCCGGTTCTCTGAGAAAGCTCTCTGCCGCGAAACGATGCAGCAATCTGCTTCTGTTCTAGATTTGCCAGCATCGCTCTGCCGGAAGCTGTGAGGTGAGCGGGGAGTCTGACTCCGACATCTGTCACCAATTTGAGTGATCTCAATGGTCTTTGCTCCAGGAGGTAAAGCACATCTGAACCATCCAGGACGCCAAGGTGCCCAACGACAGCGGTCTTTTTGCCAAGCTCTGCAACGAGCTTGTTTAGAACCGGAGTCGCGAGCCGCTCAAGCGGCTCATGCCGCTGATAGGCGCTTCCTAATTCCCAGACAGCCAAGCCCAACCCCCAGCGCTTTTGATCCTCAAAGTGGATAGCGAAGCCATTGTCTTTTAGCACTTCAAGTAGCTGATAGCAGGAGGATCTTGGGAGGTTAAGTTTTTTGGCAAGCCGGTCGGCAGTTGCAGGCTGACCTATCTCCGCCATGGCTCGCAGCAGATCTAAAGTTCGCTGAGCTGCGGGGATCTTGGTCACCTATCCAGTATGTCTGAAATACCAGACACTAGAAAGCATATCCGCATTGTTTCAGGTGCCACTTGGTTGTGAACTTTGTTCATGAATGCAATGGCGCGTACTCTCAGGGCAGCAACCGGATCAACTTTGACGGCCCAAGGCTGGCAACAAGAGGCAGCACTTCGGATGCTGCACAACAATCTCGACCCATCAGTTGCCGAGCATCCAGAGGAACTGATTGTTTACGGCGGAAACGGTAAAGCGGCAAGAAACTGGCAGAGCTTTGATGCTTTGGTCAACACGCTCACACATTTGAAGAATGACGAGACCATGCTGGTCCAGTCCGGCAAGCCTGTCGGTGTTTTCCAGACTCACGAGTGGGCACCAAGAGTGATTCTCGCAAACTCCAACCTTGTTGGTGACTGGGCTACCTGGCCAGAATTCCGCCGCTTAGAAAAACTGGGCTTGACGATGTATGGGCAGATGACGGCAGGGTCCTGGATCTATATCGGAACCCAAGGAATCCTGCAGGGAACCTATGAGACCTTTGCCGCCGTTGCCGAAAAACGCTTTGGTGGATCATTGGCCGGAACCCTAACTTTGACCGGTGGCTGCGGAGGAATGGGCGGTGCCCAGCCGCTAGCCGTAACCATGAACGAGGGCACCTGTTTGATTGTTGATATCGATGAATCAAGGTTGCGCAAGCGTCTTGAAACAAGGTATTTGGATGAAATTGCAGACAACCTAGATGACGCGATTGAAAGGGTTGTTCGATACAAAAACCAGAAGAAGGCAATCTCAGTCGGACTGGTTGGTAATGCTGCAACCATCTTCCCGGAACTTCTAAAACGTGATGTGCCGATTGACATCGTCACCGATCAAACCTCTGCCCACGACCCGATGTATTACATCCCTGAGGGCGTTGAGTTTGCAGATGCTAGAGAGTATGCAACCAACAACCCCGAGGAGTTCAGCCTCAGATCAAAAGCTTCGATGGCAAAGCATGTCGAGGCAATGGTTGGCTTTATGGCCAAAGGTGCCGAAGTCTTTGACTATGGAAACTCGATTCGAGATGAAGCTCGCCAAGGTGGTTTTGCGGATGCATTTAAGTTCCCGGGATTCATCCCTGCATATATCCGTCCCTTGTTCTGCGAAGGAAAGGGCCCATTCCGTTGGGTTGCCCTCTCGGGAGATCCAAAAGATATCTATAAGACCGATAAGGCTGTGCTCGATCTGTTCCCTGAGAATAAGCACCTGCACCGCTGGATAAACCTTGCGCAAGAAAGAGTGGAATTCCAAGGACTGCCAGCCAGAATCTGCTGGCTTGGCTACGGCGAACGGGACAAGGCCGGGGCTGCCTTCAACGAATTGGTTCGCAAGGGTGAGGTTTCAGCTCCGATCGTGATTGGCCGTGACCACTTGGATTGCGGTTCAGTTGCTTCTCCATATCGTGAATCTGAGGCAATGCTGGATGGTTCAGATGCGATCGCGGACTGGCCACTATTGAATGCCATGATCAACGTCGCATCCGGGGCATCTTGGGTTTCCATCCACCACGGTGGTGGGGTTGGCATGGGCAGGTCCATCCATGCCGGACAGGTTTCAGTCGCCGATGGCACCGAATTGGCTGCTCAGAAGCTGCAGCGAGTGCTCACCAACGATCCTGGCATGGGTGTGATTCGCCACGTTGATGCTGGCTACCCAGAAGCGCAAGAGGTCGCTCGTCACAAGCATGTCCACGTCCCAATGTTGGATACCGAGTAATTTGAAAACCCTCTTTACCAACATCAAAGAACTGGTGGACACGGGCCCAACGGTTGGTGACCTGCACATCTCAAATAATCAAGCGGTCTTGGTTGATGACGGACTGATTGCATTTATTGGAGATGAAGAATCTGCACCGGATGCTGATGTCACTATCGACACCGAAGGTGCGGTGATGATCCCCGGCTTTGTTGATTCCCATGCGCACTTGGTTTTTGCAGGATCGCGCCACGAAGAGTTTTCGCATCGGATGGCAGGCCATTCCTACAGCGCCGGCGGAATCAAAACCACCGTTGCGGCAACAAGGGGCGCGACTGACCAAGATCTCAGAGAGAATCTTAAAAAGCTAATTGCTGAACTGCATGCAAGCGGCATCACCCACTTTGAAACCAAAAGCGGTTATGGCTTGGAAGTTGAGACCGAAATCAGATCTCTCATGCTCGCCTCCGAAGTCACCGAGGATGTCACATTCTTAGGAGCCCACGTTGTCCCGCAAGGGGTAAACCGTGAGGAATATCTAGAACTTGTCCTGGGTGAGATGTTGGAAAAAGCTGCGCCATTGGCAAAGTGGATAGACGTGTTTTGCGATGCAGGTGCGTTCAGCGTTGAAGAATCAAGAATGGTTCTTGAGGCTGGAATCAAAAAAGGTTTGCTACCAAGAATGCACTCAAACCAGCTTGAGAATTTAGGAGGAATCGCTTTGGCGGTGGAGCTGGATTGCGCATCAGTCGATCACTGCACACATCTGAACCCTGAAGACATTGAACTTCTAGCAAAGAGCAATACGGTTGCAACCTTCGTGCCGGGTGCTGAATTTTCAACCAGGTCCAAATATCCAAATGTTCGCTCATTGATTGATGCTGGTGCCAAAGTCGCGATCGCAACCGACTGCAATCCTGGCTCGAGTTACACGACTTCAATGCCTTTCTGTATCGCGGTCGCAGTTAGAGAAATGGGCTTTAGTGTGGACGAGGCGATCTGGGCTGCAACCAAAGGTGGAGCGCTGGCATTGAGAAATGATCTGGGAACTTTGAAAGTCGGCGCTCGCGCCGACTTCGCATTACTTGATGCAAAGTCATATATCGATCTCGCCTACAGGCCGGGTGTCGCCCTTGTCTCCGCCACATATGTTGCCGGCAAAAAAGTCTTTGAAAGGACTTCCAATTGAAAACCGTAATCTCCACCAGCGGCATGAGCATGCAAGATGTTGTTGACATTGCTCGGCACGGATCAAAGATTGAGATCTCGCAAGAAGCCTTGGATGCCATGGCAAAGACCCGAGCAGATGTTGAGGCAAAGGCTGCCAGCGATACTCCGGTTTATGGCATCTCAACGGGATTCGGGGCACTTGCTCAAAGACACATCCCGATTGAAGACCGTGTGCAGTTGCAGAAATCCTTGATTCGATCCCATGCCGCAGGCATGGGAGATCCGGTTGAAACTGAAGTGGTCCGAGCACTGATGGCGCTTCGTCTGAAGACAATGTGTTCTGGGCGAACTGGGGTCAGGCCATTAGTTGCGCAAACCTATGCCGCCATTTTGAATGCCGGAATCACACCAAGGGTTCTTGAATATGGCTCGCTTGGTTGCAGTGGCGACTTGGCCCCATTGTCGCACTGTGCACTTGTGTTGATGGGAGAGGGCAGGGCCTTTGGTCCAGATGGCGTCGAGGCACCGGTGCCAGAGCTCTTCAAAGCCGCAGGGATTGCGCCAGTCGAGCTGAGGGAAAAAGAAGGCTTAGCGCTAATCAATGGCACCGACGGAATGCTGGGAATGCTGATCCTTGCTTTGAGCGATATCGACAGGCTTTTGGATCAGGCAGATTTGATTGCGGCGATGAGCGTCGAGGGCCAGATGGGCACCGATCAGGTCTTTAGGTCTGAATTGCATGAAGACCTGAGGCCGCACCCAGGTCAAGCAAAAAGTGCCGCGAACATGTTCGCGGCACTCCAGGGAAGCGAAATTGTCTCCTCACATCGCCATGGTGATGGCGTGGTTCAAGACGCCTATTCACTTCGATGTGCTCCGCAGGTTGCCGGTGCAGTTCGAGACACCGCGGATCACGCTCGCCTGGTGGCATCAAGGGAGATTCGTGCAATTATCGATAACCCGGTTGTCTTGGAAGATGGTGAGGTTACATCTAACGGCAATTTCCATGGTGCTCCAGTTGCTTATGTATTGGATTTCCTGGCTATCGCACTGGCAGATCTAGGTTCCATTTCAGAGCGCAGAACCGATCGCTTTTTGGATGTCTCGAGAAACAGAGGGCTGCCACCATTCTTGGCCTCAGATCCTGGAGTCGACTCCGGTTTGATGATCGCCCAATACACCCAAGCGGCAATGGTTTCTGAGAATAAGAGATTGGCTAATCCGGCCAGCGTTGATTCAATCCCGTCTTCAGCGATGCAGGAAGATCACGTTTCTATGGGTTGGCACGCTGGTCGCAAGTTGCGAAAGGTGGTCGACAACACAAGAAGAATCTTGGCAATTGAGCTCACCGCAGCGGCCAGGGGAGTAGAGCTTCGCGCACCTTATAAGCCAGCTCCCAAAACCGGCAAACTCATTGACGAACTCCGAAAAAGCGTCCAAGGCATTGGGCCAGATCGCGATCTTGGCCCGGAGCTTGAGGCAGCCAATCTCTTGCTGAAAAACTGGCAGGGCTAGATTTCAGTTAGTTATCCACAGATTTAATAATTGAGCATCTGATACCACTCTGATACCATTATTGTCATGGCTATGACATTGAGATTGACAGCAGAAGACGAAGCAACCCTTGAACGGCTTGCAGAACAACTAGGCGTTTCCAAGCAAAAGGCCTTGATTGCTGCCATGAACAACATGGAGCACAATGCTAAACGCAAGCGTGACCTTGCCTTCGCTCGAGAGTACGTGATGACTCACGATAAAGAACTCATGGAGCGTCTGGCAGACGCATGACCAACTTTCTTGAGCTGGAAGATGCTCTGGAGCAGGTTAAATTCCTGGGCTTTCACGTCAAGGATTTAGGGCTACTCGACTCGGCACTTCAGAGACCAAAAACAACTGTCTTTGGTGAGGATGCTTATCCAGACCTGTCAACCAAAGCCGCAGCTTTGATGCATTCGATGGTGAAAAATCATGCCCTTGTGGATGGAAATAAAAGAACTAGTTGGCTGCTTTTTGTCTCATTCATTGCTGCAAATGGCTACCGGCATGACATGAACACCCAGCAAGCGTTCGATCTGACACTTGGAATTGCGACTGACCAGCTAGATCTAGAAGCTGCTGCAGTAATAATCAAGCAACACTTGATCCGTAGAAATTAGTTTTTGGCAAAACTTTCAATCGGCGGGCAGGTGCAGGTGAGGTTGCGGTCTCCAAAAGCACCGTCAATTCTTCTAACCGGTGGCCAGTACTTTCCCTTGGCCTGACCCGTGACTGGGAACACTGCAATCTCTCTTGAATACGGGTGATCCCAATCCGATGCCAAGTGCTCGGCAGTGTGGGGAGCATTTACCAAAGGATTATTGTCGTGTGGCCAAACTCCATCTTGAACCTGCTGTGCCTCCGCACGAATTGCCAACATTGCCTCAATGAAACGATCTAGTTCTTCCTTGGGTTCTGACTCGGTTGGTTCAATCATCAGGGTTCCTGCAACCGGGAAGCTCATGGTTGGGGCGTGGAAGCCATAGTCAACCAATCGCTTAGCTACATCGTCGTTTGAGATCCCAGCCTCTTTCTGAAGTGGGCGGATGTCGATGATCGCCTCGTGAGCTACCAAACCATGCTTGCCTGTGTAGAGCAGCGGGAAGGCATCCGAGAGTTTCTTCGCAACGTAGTTAGCGCTCAATACTGCAACTGAAGTTGCTGCCATCAGACCCTCGTTACCCATCATCTGGACATAGGCCCAGGAGATTGGCAAGATGCTTGGCGAACCAAATGGCGCTGCCGAAACCGGACCATAGCTTGGCAGTTCAGTCTGTGCCATCGAGTGTCCTGGCAAGAATTCAGAGAGGTGACTTCTCGCTACTACTGGGCCAACGCCTGGTCCACCACCACCGTGAGGGATGCAGAAGGTCTTGTGGAGATTCAAGTGTGAAACATCTCCTCCGAATTCACCAAACTTTGCAAACCCAACTACTGCATTGGTGTTTGCTCCATCAATGTATACCTGGCCACCTGCTGCGTGGACCAAGTCGCAAATTTCAACCACGGCTTCTTCATAAACGCCGTGGGTTGAAGGGTAGGTAATCATCAAAGCGGCGAGCTTCTCGCCGCTATCTGCAATCTTTTGCTTTAGATCTGCGACATCAACGTTGCCCTCTTCATCGCAGGCAACAACCACAACTTCCATGCCCGCAAGAACGGCGCTCGCGGCATTGGTGCCGTGAGCAGATGATGGAATAAGGCAGATGCTTCTTTGGAAATCCCCACGGGAGCGGTGGTAACCACGGATCGCTAGAAGGCCTGCAAGTTCGCCCTGGCTACCTGCATTTGGCTGTAGTGAGACCGCTTCATATCCGGTGATGTCACTCAACCAAGAGGAGAGTTCGCCAATAAGTTCCAAATATCCTTGGGTGTCCTCGGCCGGTGCAAACGGGTGGAGGTTTGCAAATTCTGGCCAGGTGACGGCTTCCATCTCGGTCACAGAGTTGAGCTTCATGGTGCAGGAGCCCAGTGGAATCATCCCGCGATCTAGCGCGTAGTCAAAGTCAGCAAGCCTCTTGAGATAGCGCAACATGGCGGTCTCGGAATGGTGGGTATTGAATACCGGGTGCTGGAGATATTCACTGGTTCTGTGGTTTGAAAGTTGATCCGATGCGTCTTCTGGCTTTGGAGCTCTTGCACCAAAGGCTGCGGCAAGATCTGCAAGCTGTTGCCAGGTTGTGCTCTCATCAACTGAGATGCCAAGTGTGTCCTCGTCAACTTTCAAGATGGTGAGATCTTTGGCTCTTGCATTTTGGTAGAAAGTCTCTGCATCGCTGGTCGAGATTCTCAGGGTGTCAAAGTAGTTCTGATCCTGAACCTTTATCCCGACCTCCGCCAAAACCTTTGCAAGCGAAGTCGCCTTGCTGTGGATTTCTTGGGCGATTGCTTTTAGATCTTTTGGACCGTGGTAGACGGCATACATTCCGGCCATTACCGCCAGCAACACTTGAGCGGTACAAATGTTGGAGGTCGCCTTCTCGCGTCTAATGTGCTGTTCGCGAGTCTGCAGGGTCAAACGATATGCGGGGGATCCTTCGGCATCAACTGAGACGCCCACCAAACGTCCTGGCATTGTCCGCTCGAGTTTGTCTCGCACCGCTAGGTAGCCAGCGTGAGGACCACCGAATCCCATGGGGATTCCAAATCTTTGGGTGGTGCCACAAACAACATCAGCTCCCATTTCACCCGGAGGGGTGATCAGGGTAAGTGCCATCAAGTCGGCAGTGGCAATCGCAAGCCCACCAAACTCATGCACCTTTGCAAACAGGTTTTCAAAGTTCAGGATTCTTCCGGATGCGCCAGGGTATTGAACCACTGCACCAAATGCTTCCTCGTCCAACTCTTGAGAATTCGCTGCATCAAAATAACGAATCACAATCCCAAGCGGTTCGGCTCGATGCTCCAAGAGTTGTTTGGTTTGTGGGAAGAGATCTTTATCGGCAAAGAAGATGTTTGATTCGGATGTCGCGCTTCTCTTTGCGATCATCATGGCTTCAACCACTGCGGTTGACTCATCAAGCATCGAGGCGTTGGAGGTTTTCATCCCGGTCAGATCGGTTACAACAGTCTGGAAGTTGATAAGAGCCTCAAGCCTGCCCTGGCTAATCTCAGGTTGATACGGGGTGTAGGCGGTGTACCAACTTGGGTTCTCCAGAACATTGCGCTTGATTACGCCGGGAGTTCTAGTTCCGTAGTACCCAAGCCCAATGAAGGACTGTGTGATTCGGTTCTTTGAAGCAATCTCATGCAATCGGCCAAGCGCTTCATCTTCGCTAATTGGCTCTGGCAATGCGCTCCCACCGCGATAGTGAATGGCTTCTGGAAGCGCCTGCTCCATCAAATCAGAAAGCGAAGATGCTCCAATAAATTGGAGCATCTCTTGCTGTTCTTTTTGATCTGGTCCGATGTGGCGGAATTTGAAGTTGTGGTGCGGCTTGAGCAATTACTACTCTCCGATCAGAGCGTTGTATTCGGATGCACTTAGTAGTTCTGGAAGCGAGCTGAACTTGATCTTGACCAACCAACCAGCTCCAAATGGGTCGGAGTTCACGCCCTCTGGGTTTGAGGAGAGAGAATCGTTGGCTTCAACAACCTCACCATCCATTGGGGCGTAAAGCTCACCGACAGACTTGGTGGATTCGATCTCGCCACAAATCTTCATGTAGCTAGTTGAGGACCCAACCTTTGGCAGGTCAACATAGACAATCTCACCAAGTGCATCAGCCGCATATTGGGTAATTCCAACGGTGGCAACATCGCCATCGATTAGAACCCACTCGTGCTCTTTGGTGTATTTGAGATTCTCTGGATTTGCCATTTTTCTACTTTCCCCGCTTATAGAACGGAAGTTCTACTACCTCGTAGGGCACCTTTGTCCCACGAACATCTGCTTCTAGTTTGCTACCTATTTCAAGACCCAAAGAACCGTCGAGCATTGCCATCGCAATTGGGTAACCAAGGGTTGGAGAAAGCGCTCCTGAAGTCACCGTGCCGATAGTTGTTTCAGCTCCTGCAACAAAAATTTCATAGTCAGCCCGAGCCGCTCTGCGACCCTCGCCCCTGATTCCAAACAACAGCTTCTTCGGGGTTGAATCCTTCAGAAGTCCTAGAGCACTGCCGCTAAAAGATTCCCCTTTGTCGTGGCGAACAACTCGGCCTAGGTTGACATCACAGGGAGTGGTTTCCAAAGAGAGCTCGTGACCATAAAGCGGCATCCCGGCTTCGAGTCGGAGGGTGTCTCGACAGGCCAGACCACAAGGAACTAGTTGAGTATCGCTTTCTAGAAGCAGATTCCAAACCTTGGCCGCTTGATCGTTTGAAACAAAAACCTCAAAGCCGTCTTCGCCGGTGTAACCGGTGCGGGCTAGCAAAACGGATATTCCAGAAAGCGATGCGGCATCGATTGCGTAGTACTTGATTTGAGCAAGATCAATGTCAACCTGCTGCTGCAAAATCTCCGCAGCCATAGGGCCCTGGATGGCAATTAGTGACCAGTCTTGAGACTCATCAGTGACTGTGACATCAAAGCCCTTAGTTCTTGCGCTTAGCTCTCTGAAGACAACTTCGCGGTTTCCGGCATTGGCAACAATCAGGTACTCGTCTTCTGCCATGCGATAACCGATCAGGTCATCGATAATGCCACCCTGCTCATTGCAGATCATGGTGTATTTGGCTTTGCCGATTTTGAGTTCTGAGAGTTTTGAAATCAGCGCAAAATCTAGAGAGTTTGCTGCATCGCCCTTGATTCTGATTTCACCCATGTGGGAAATATCAAAAAGACCTGCGTAGTTTCGGACAGCGTGGTGTTCATCTAGATCCGATCCATACCGGACCGGCATATTCCAACCACCAAAATCGGTGAAGCTGGCACCAAGTTTTTTGTGCTCATCGGCGAGCGCGGTTTCTAACACCCACCCAGCCTAAAGCACTATCTTGCCTTGTTTAGACGGCGCCTAGTTTTTGGGCTAATTCGGCATATTTTGCAGCCGTTTGAGTGACGATTTCTGTCGGCAAAACTGGAGGGTCTCCAGTTTGGTCCCAGTTTGCAGCTAACCAGTTGCGGACAATTTGCTTGTCGAAGCTCTGGTCGCGAACTCCCTGTTGCCAAAGCTCCTTGTCCCAATATCTGGATGAGTCTGGAGTGAGAACCTCATCACCCAAAGTGAGCATATTGGTCTTTGGGTCGTTGCCAAATTCAAACTTGGTGTCGGCGAGAATCAATCCAGCCTTGCTGGCAAGATCGCTTGCTTTCATGAAGATCTCGATTGAGACATCGCGCAATCTTTCGGCGATGTTCTCGCCGACCAGCTCAACAACTCTTTCGTAGCTGATGTTCTCATCGTGATCTCCCTGTTCGGCTTTGAACGCCGGGGTGAAAATTGGGTTGGGTAGTCGGTCTCCAAATTGCAAACCAGCGGGAAGCTCGATCCCGCAAACCGTTCCGGAGGCTAGATATTCTTTCCAGCCAGAGCCGGAGATATAGCCACGAACCACGCACTCCACCGGATACATTTCCAGCTTCTTGGCGATCATCGCCCTTCCGGCTACTACTTCTGGGACAGCAAGTTCAGCGGATCGGTGATTTTGGATATCGAGGCGATCAAACCACCAATTGGTCATCTCGGTTAGGTTCGCACCCTTGCCTGGAATCTCAGGTGCTAGCACGTGGTCAAATGCGCTGACTCGATCGCTTGCAACAATCAAAACAAGGTGATCAAAGCTCTCATCTAGCGGAGCATAAAGCTCGCGGACTTTGCCGGTGTAAAGGTGCCTGAAGCCAGGAATCTCCATTAGTCCGCAACCCGCAGAGCAATATCGTGGCGGTAGAAGCCACCCTCAAGGGAAATTCTTGCCATGCCTTCGTAGGCCAAGGTTCTAGCCTCCTGGAAAGTCTCTCCCGATCCAACAACGCTCAAGACTCTTCCAGTTGGACTTGCCTTGCAAACCTCAACCCCATCAATGCTCTCTGCAGACTCGATGCCTACAACGTCTCTAACTGGAGCGTTTGAAACTGGATACCCTTCGGATGCCAAAACAACTGTGACGGCAACATCTTCCGAGAATGTTGCAACCGGACCGACGTCTAATTTGCCGGTTGCGGCGCGCATCAACAGATCGCTGAGGTCATTGTTAAGTCTGCGCAAAACAACTTGCGTCTCAGGGTCCCCAAAGCGAGCGTTGAATTCGATTACCTTCACGCCGCGCTCGGTGATGATTAACCCGCAATACAGCAGTCCAACAAAAGGGGTCCCGCGCTTCGCCATCTCGGTGATTGTTGGCTGAGCGACTCTTTGGGTCACTTCTTCAATGAAGCCTTCTGGCAACCACGGCAGTGGCGAGTAGGCACCCATCCCACCGGTGTTTGGGCCTTCATCGTTGTCATAAGCACGCTTATAGTCCTGGGCAGGAGAGAGTGGCATAACGGTCTTGCCGTCAGCCAAGAAGAACAGGCTTACTTCTTGTCCATCCAAGAACTCCTCAACCAAGACACCGTCTTGAATGAATTTCGCAGCATGTTCAAGAGCGGCTTCCTTGTCGCTTGTGACAATCACACCCTTGCCGGCAGCAAGGCCATCGGCCTTGATAACAAAAGGAGCACCAAACTGAGCCATCGCTGATTCAACTTCTTCGGTGGTTGAACACTCCCTTGCCATGCCGGTTGGAATATCTGCTGCCGCCATGATCTCTTTGGCAAATTGTTTGCTGCCTTCAAGTGCGGCTGCATCTTGGTTAGGGCCAAATACTGCAGTTCCTTGTTCGCGCAATGCATCTGCTATGCCGGCAACAAGGGGAGCCTCTGGGCCGATTACAACCAGATCTACTCGTTCTTCAAGAGCAAGCTTCACGACCGAAAGCTTGTCGGTGGCATCCACTTCTCTAACTTCAACTTCATTCCCAATCCATGGGTTGCCCGGAGCACAAACGATATTGTCGCGGGATGTGCCGGTCCTGATGAGCGCTTTGATGATGGCGTGCTCTCTTGCACCGGAGCCTAGAACGAGGATTTTCACAAGGTGAGTTTAGCGTTTTGGAGAAATCTGAAGATTTGGAAAGCACTAACCCTTTTCTAACTGGTGATAATTGCTCCATGGGTAAAAAACGAATCTCGAGTGCGATTGGTAAGGCTGCCTTGCTCGCGGAGAGTTTCGATGAGGCAACCGCTGTCCGCTTTTTACTCCAAGAACTTGAGGCCGCTTCCCCCGGTGGCACGGTGGAGATTCGAGTTCCACCATATGGAGCGGTGCAATGTATTGGTGGGTTAGATCACCGCAGAGGAACCCCTCCGAACGTGATTGAAATGGATGCGCAAACCCTGATTGGGCTCTGCAATGGGTCGCTAGATCTTTCTAATGAGGTGCTTTCTGGAAAAGTTTTTCTATCGGGTTCTCGCGCAGGGGAAATTTCCGAGCTTTTTCCCGCTTTAATTAGGGAGTGACTAAATCCGAGAAAGACCAACCCCTCGAGGTTGAGATTCGTAGAGCCCCAAAACTCCTAGCTTTTTTGCTCACCGGAGCCGCAATTGGTGTTGCTGTCGCATTTATTTTGTATTTGTTTATCCCAGAGGATGCTCGCTCAGCAGCCAACATCCTTGGCCTCTTGATTGTTGCCCTGGGTAGTTTGGGTTTGGGGTTGGGAATAACACTTTCTATTTTCATTGATATCCGAACCGCCAAAAGAACTAAGTCCGCACTAGTGAACAGGGTCAAAAAATGATTCGTGGCGATGGGCTTTTGAATCACGACATCCTTCCAAATGAGAAGGGTCCGCAGGACCAGTGCGGGGTGTTCGGGGTTTGGGCTCCGGGTGAAGAGGTTGCAAAGCTCACCTACTTCGGTCTTTATGCTTTGCAGCACCGTGGCCAAGAGTCTGCCGGAATCGCGACATCAACCGGCGACAAGATCATGATTTATAAGGACATGGGATTGGTTTCCCAGGTCTTTAATGAAGCGGCTCTGGAGTCTTTGCAGGGTTACATCGCCGTTGGTCACACCAGGTATTCCACAACCGGAGCATCACACTGGAGAAATGCCCAGCCAACGCTTGGCCGCACCGCTTATGGCACCTTGGCCCTTGGCCACAACGGAAACCTCACCAACACCGCAGAGCTTATGGAGCTTCTAGAAAAGCGCTACCCAAACCACGAGTCTGAGCTCAGCGGTGGAAACACCACAGACACCGCAGTCTTGAGCGCTTTGATGACCGGAAACCCGGATTCTTCTTTGGAGGCAACAGCGCTTGAGCTTTTGCCAAAGGTTAAGGGCGCTTACTGCTTAGTGTTCATGGACGAAAAGACTTTGTATGCAGCGCGTGACCCGCAAGGAGTCAGGCCGCTTGTTCTTGGTCGCCTAGAGCGCGGCTGGGTAGTGGCCTCTGAATCTGCTGCACTGGACATTGTTGGTGCTTCTTATGTGCGAGAAGTTGAACCGGGCGAGTTGATAGCAATTGACGAAAACGGCTTGAGAACCACCAGGTTTGCCCCTGAAAAGCGTGCCGGTTGTGTCTTTGAATATGTTTATCTTGCTCGCCCAGACACCTCAATCAGCGGCCGAGTGGTTTATGAAGCACGAGTTGAAATGGGCCGCACTCTTGCCAAGGAATACCCAGTCGAAGCGGATTTGGTGATTCCAACTCCAGAGTCTGGAACGCCTGCGGCAATTGGTTATTCGGAAGCCTCAGGGATTCCTTTTGGCCATGGCCTTGTGAAGAACGCCTATGTGGGTAGAACCTTCATTCAGCCATCGCAGACTATTCGCCAACTTGGAATTCGTTTGAAGCTGAACCCGCTGCGTGAGGTAATCGCAGGAAAGAGACTGATCGTTGTTGACGATTCAATCGTGCGAGGGAACACTCAACGAGCATTGGTGAAGATGCTCAAAGAAGCCGGAGCCGCCGAGGTGCACGTGAGGATCTCCTCACCGCCGATTACTTGGCCATGTTTCTACGGAATCGACTTTGCATCGCGAGCAGAGCTGATCGCCACCGGTCTTGGAGTTGATGATGTTCGTCAATCAATCGGTGCGGATTCGCTTGGTTATCTTTCTAAAGAAGGCATGATCGCCGCAACCGACCAGAAAGAAGAGTCGATGTGTACCGCCTGCTTCACTGGCAAGTACCCAATCGAGCTTCCGGTTGCTGATGCACTTGGCAAGAACCTATTGGAGCGTGGAGTAGCAACCATCCGCGAGGAAGGCCACGTCCACAAAAATGTCTAATCCATACGCATCCTCAGGTGTTGACACCGAAGCCGGCGACAAGGCCGTAGAGCTAATGAAGGTGGCAGTTTCTGCCACCCACAATAAGAACATCCTCGGGGGAGTCGGTGGCTTTGCCGGCATGATGGATGCCAAATTCCTAAAGGACTACGATCACCCAATTCTTGCCACCTCAACCGATGGGGTTGGCACCAAAGTAGCGATTGCTCAGGCGATAGATAAGCACGACACCATTGGCCAGGATCTGGTTGGCATGGTGGTCGACGACATCGTGGTGGTCGGCGCTCGCAGCTTGTTTATGACCGACTACATCGCCACCGGAAAGATTGAACCAAACCGGATTGCAGATATCGTCCGCGGCATTGCTCAGGCCTGCAGCGCAGTTGATGTTGCCCTTGTCGGCGGCGAAACCGCCGAGCACCCAGGACTTCTAGGGGAGCACGAATACGATGTCGCGGGAGCTGCGACCGGTGTGGTTGAGAAGAGCAAGATGCTTGGTGCCCAGAGGGTTCAAGTTGGCGATATCGTTCTCGGTTTAGAAGCATCTGGACTGCACTCCAACGGATATTCGTTGGTTAGAAAAATTGTTGCCGATCGTGGATTGAAGTACACAGATCAGGTCCCAGAGTTTGATGTTTCACTTGGTGAGAAACTGCTTGAACCAACCAGGCTCTACACCGGCGTCCTCAACAAGATTATGGACAATCCAGCGTTTGAAAACCAGATCTCAACCATGAGCCACATCACCGGTGGCGGCATCGCGGCAAACCTCTCGAGAGTTTTGCCAGAGACCGTTTCTCTAGATGTTGAGCGCTCAAGCTGGTTGCCGGAAGATGTTTTCCAGGTCTTGGCACAGTGGGGTGGCTATGACCTAAAGGATCTCGAATCAACCTGGAATCTAGGTCTTGGATTCGCAGTTGTGGTTCGCAAGGATTCAGCCGAGGCAATTTCCAAAGAGATCAACGCATTAGGAATCAAGGCATGGAACCTGGGGGTAATTGAATCCACCCCTTGCGATTCTGAGCTGCCTGGATATATCTCCGAGGCCAAAGGTGTTCGCGGTGGAGCGGTTCGCTTGGTGGGTAACTATGCAAAATAAGACAACGGTTTTGGTTGGAGTCCTTGGGCTTCTTCTGGCTTCCATCGCTTTTGTAATGGGCATCAACCTAGGGTCTGCACCAAGCAATGTTTACGGTGTTGAAAACGGTCCGAACGAATATTGCTACCCAGATCCAAGCCCCGAGCAATTCACTCCGAAGCATGTTGAGACCAAAGTGGTTGCCTGCCAGGTTGCTGGCATGTTTGAAAATGATGCGATTGCCCTCATTGAAGAAGCAGGCATCACCCACAGAATCGCTTCCCGCGACACCGAAGGCTATGCACTCACCGAAGACTATTCGGATTCCAGGATCAATCTGGATATCGTGATGGGCATCGTTGTTGGGGCTACTGCCTGGTAGCAAAAGGCCCCCGGGTTTCCCCGAGGGCCTTTCTATAGGAGGCGAGTAATCTAGCGTTGGCTAACTAGTCGCATCACCCTCTTCTGAAGCGACATTCGGCTTGTCGTTTTTTTCATTAAGGGAGTTTTTAAAGAGGCTGGAGACCACCTTCGTTGGCGAATGGCCGGTATCCATGTTTGCCAGCAGTTCCTTTTTTGAGAATCGCAAAACGCCGCCACATTTCTGACACTTTGAGCCTATTTGAGTCTTCCCTGCAAACATCGGCAAACGATCGCCTTCGAATTTGCAGAATCCGCACCGAGAAAAGCCAGTGACACTGGGTACTGTCATAAACCCTCCGTTTGAGTATTTAGAGACCTAGCTCATCCTGGATTTTGCGAAGTTTGTAGATTGTCTGCTCGGTGTTTAGGTCGACATCTTCATATGTCACAAGGTGATCAATTGGTAGATCGCGCTTGGCGGTTGCACCCTGCAGTAATCCAATAGGAACCAAGTTGTCTGCCTTGGCATCTTCAACTCGGTCTGCAACACCACGAGCGGAGAATCCACCAATCGCATCAAACTTCTCACCTGCGACGTGCGCCTTCTTAGTTGACGAGATGACCTCAGACATGCGCTTGCCGCTAACCAAAGTAGCCCGACCATCGACCAGCATCTTGGCAACGGTTAGGGGAGCCTCAACGCTGGCTAGGTGGTATGGGCGATAGATTGCAAAATATGGCCCCTTACCCATTGATAGATAGCTCATTTCCTCGGTGACATATGGAGAGTCAGATTTGACCACCACGAAGACACCCGGGGCAACATCTCCGGTGCAGTAGTCAACGACACCGGTCTCGGTCAAGACACCGCCTGCCTCAGTTGGACAGAACACATCTTGGAGAGTTGTCCTGGTGGCGTGCGGGCCAATCATTGAGCGCTTCGAGAGCTTTAGCCCGGTTGCGTTGGCAAGGGCTGCCATCTCAATCATGGTCTTTGAGCCGTCAGTGAATGAAGAGAGCATCTTAGGGTTCATGTGCTTCGCCATGGCGCGCTCGTGGACGGTCTCTGGGTTGGAGTGAGGTTCGAAGGGGTTGTTTTTTCCCTTGCCGGCGCAAATCACTTCGAAGGAGAGGTCAAGTGCAAAGTCAACTAGCTCTTTGGCTTCGGCAGGCTCGTCACCATTGCAAACTGAGTAGAGCACTCCGTGTTCCTCAGCTGTCTTAGCCAGGATTGGACCAATAGTCACATCACATTCAACATTCAAAGTCGCAACGTGCTTGTTGTTGATTAGTGCATTGTAGATAACTTGAGCACCGATTTCGGCAACGCCGGTCGCCTCAACTACGACGTCAACATCTAAAAGTGGAACAACGGAAGCGTCAGTAACACCAACCGGTTTGCCAGCTGCAATCGCAGCGTTTAGAGCAGCAACGTCTGAAGAGATCAGAGGCTCTGGGCGACCAAGGTCTTTATATGCCTGCAGGATTCTCTCCACGGCGATATCTGCGACAACAGCTACTTCAAGACCAAGGCCCTGGGATTGATTGGCAAAGCCACGACCCATTTGCCCTGCGCCTACAAGTGCAATACGAAATTGCCGCCCCTGCTCTTTAGCTATTTCTTGCAATTTCAATTTGTACTGCATTATTTGTTCTTTCTAATCTCAAACCTGGTGCCAGGTTGTACCGTTGGGAGCTTGATTGGAGCAATGCAGACATCCCCCGGTAGGTCTGCAACAAGATTTCCGTCGGCCTTTAGATTCAAGTGCCCAAGGTTCATCAGGTTCTCATTGGCGACCGAACCGACGGCCAAAATTTCAAATTCGTGCTCGTCCAACAGGATGAAGTCACCAGCTGCCAATTCCCCAGATTGCAGTTCAACTCTGTGCATTGCGCAGAACTCGTGCAATTCTTCCGGGGCACTTTCGCCAAAGAAGACCAAGATGCCTTCTTCTGTGAAGGTGGGCACCAATTCGCCGACTGCGATCACGGTGCTCTGGTAATAGACAGCTGGCATGACTTACTCGACCGGTGTTACGTTGGCAGGCTTCACACCAGAAACAAAAAGCTCCTCGGTGATAAACATGGCCAATGGTCCTGCAGGTGAGGTGCCGTGGATGTCAACGGTGAGAACCTTCTTCATTGGATAGACACCAACGCGAGCGGTGCCACCACAGTCGATTACTGCAACGGCGATCTTGTCAAACGGCGCACTCGACTTGAAGCCGTCAAATGGTTCGCCGCCGGTTAGATCTGCGATGTGCTGAGCTAGCGGGTGGATGCCGCCACCAGTCACGCAATAGATGAGTGGGCGCTCGGCGGTTGGCTTTACGATGAGCGGTCCGCCCCAGCCTCCTGCACCTTTTTCAATTCTTACTGCTTTGTAATCTGCCATTGCTACTCCTTAGAAACGACTTTGTTTGTTGTCAGAGAAAAGTTTATGAAGTCTTCGAGGGGCTAGTTAATTGCCGCTAGCCCCTCGAAGGCTGTACCCATGTTTATTTAGGACTGGTATAGACCGAAGCTTGCGAAGTAAGCAAGAACTACGGCTAGGGGACCTGTGATCAAGCGGGAGAACAGCACCGCTGGAACACCAATCTCTACAGTCTCTGGCTCTGCTTCTCCAAGGGCAAGACCCACTGGAATGAAGTCACAACCAACCTGAGGGTTGATAGCGAATAGAGCTGGAAGTGCGTACTGAGGAGGGATGGTTCCCTTTCCAATCTCGACACCTAGCAAGGTTCCAACAATCTGAGCGATAACAGCTCCAGGCCCAAGTAGTGGACTTAGAAGTGGAATAGCACAAACGATCGAAACGATTAGCAGGCCAACAAGGCTTCCTGCTAGTCCCTTGATGCCGTTAGCAATCACGTCACCAATACCGGTAACAAGTACCAAACCGATGATGAATGAGATGAATGCCATGAATGGAATGATGTTGCGGATAACTGTGTCAACGGTCTCACGACCTGCCTGATACAGGGTTCCAACAACGCCGCCAACACCGCGGCCGATTGTTACGAGTAACTTGTTAAAACCACCCATTAGGCTGCCGCTCCTTCACGCTTGGCCATCATTCTCGAGGTAATGAACTCAGTCACAATTCCGCGGATGAAGATGACAACTAGACCAATTAGCAAGTACCGAAGAGCCAAGTCTCCAAGTCCATAGCCCAACTGAGTAATACCCGCTGCAATACCTAGGTAAACAAAGAGCTCACCTGGGTTTGCGTGTGGGAAGATACCGGTAATTGGGTGAACGTAAGAAACCGCCGCATCGTAAAATGCTGGCTTGAAACGTTCTGGTAGGAAACGGCCCATGGTGTAAGCCATTGGGTTGGTTAGGAAAAATACCGCCACGAATGGCAGCACGATGTAGCGAACTGGATACCAAATCAGACCAGGCTGTGCTGCTTTTCTGCCTAGGCCTTCAATTTTCTCCGGTCCGATGATGCGCACTAATGCGTTAACTGCTGTAAGTAGAACAACTAGTGTCGGAAGGATTCCTCCCATCAAACTCCAGAGGACTTCACCACCTTTGTTGAATATCGAAATGAAATATTCAGCACCACCAGCAATTGCTCCCCAGACACCAGTTGGATCTCCAACTGTGGCCTCGGCTGCTAGTAAATTCATCAACCCTCCTTTGGATCGAAGCATCGTCACCTTTGACCATGCTTAGGTCAGGCTAATGGCGTTTACTAGCTTCCGGAAGGGGATTCTTAATCACATTTGTGATTATTTTTTCAGCAAAGTCTCAGCTGCGTTCTGGGTGGCAAGAACAATCTTCTTTTTCTGGCCTTCTAGGCCCTTGCCTGCGGCAAGGTCTTTCAAAGAGCGGCCAACAACCAAGTCAAAATCTTTTGGATTAGCCAAGACCGTAAATCCTGTCATCACTCTAGCGCCGGTGACCACGCCATCTTTTTGTGCAAGCGCAACATACGCTCTTCCACCCTTATAGCGAAATCCGCCCATGCCGACGGTCGTTGTCGTTCCTTCGGTGCGAATCTCTTTCAAGCGCTCACCAAAGCGTCGCGATTGCTTCACGGTTAGGTAAAGCTGGAAGACCCACATCACGGCCACAACTACAAAAATCCAAGGTAGAACTTCCATTTTTACTCCATTCCGGAATCGGTAGATTCGGCCATCTCAAGTACTTTGAGGGCACAGTTTGAGCTAGTTACCAACTCAGAGATTAGCTTGCCTCTGAGCGCCCCGAGAATACCGCTGGCCTTGTCTTCGCCGGCAGCAACCCCCACCACATGCTTTATTTTCTGAATCTCTGCGATCGTAAGGCCCACGGTGCGGCGCTCCAGTTGTGGGTCAACTGAGCGACCGTCCTTGTCATAGAAGCGTCCTGCTATATCCCCGACCATGTCCTGGAAGAACTTAGGGTTATCGTCCCGCGTCACGCCGGCTGCTTGAAGGATGTAGTTCGAAGAGGTCGCCAGCCTGGAACCGATTCCGACATACGCGCGATCTGCGTTTTTGGCTGAATCAATTACTCCCCTAATGCTCGGCTCTAGCATGAGAGCATTACGCATTTCGGGGGATTGCACGATCGCCGGAGCGTGCATCAAAAGTCCCTCGGCTTGTAATTTTGAAGCCATTGTTTGAATCAAAGTTTCGCCGTTGATGCTAGATGGGATATCGGTCATGCCTCCCATGATTGGTATCAGCGTGACATCCGGCCGATGGTCTTCCTTGATTTCCTGAACCATGGCCTGAACCGAACGGCCCCAAGAGACTGCGATTCGGATATTTGGCTTAAGATTGCTCGAGAAGTTTGAGGCGGCTAGCGTGCCTACAGCTTTATATTCATTGGAATCAGCTGGGCAATAGGCAACATATGCTGCCCTGATGCCGAAGCGTGCGACCAACAGTGCTTCCAGTTCAGTATCGCGCTGAGAGGCCTCAACAATCCGAATCTCAACAATCCCCTTTTCCTTGGCTGCGCTAAGAATTCGAGAGATGTTTGACCGGCTGGTAATTAGTTCGCGAGCAATTTGATCCTGTGAGAAATTCTGCTCGTAATACATCCGCGCAACTTTGACAATTAGAGCCCTATCTCTAACCGATGCCATTTAGCCCCCATTCAAAAGTTGCTCTAAGTCCCTCAATGCTATTGCAGCTTCACCTGGGTCAGCGATCCTGTGATCTACAACCAAAGTTGCGTGCATTATCTCTGTCTGACCTTGTTGGAAACCCTTCCCGATTACTAAAGCAGTTGACTGTCCGGGCAATAGAAGTACGTTGGCCTGGCCAATTCCAAATTCCGCAAAGTCATAAATCGCCGTCGTTGCACCCGAGAGATTCTCAAATGGAATCTTGTTCATCTTGGCTTTCGCCAAAAGACCTGGAAGCTCTGTTTCCCAGCCGGTACCCTGATCGATTGCAATCACAGGAGAGACAAATCCGATCTGAGTCTTGGTGAGAATAGCAATCTTAACCAGCCCAACTTCAGAGATGTTTTCTGAGACGAAACTTGAATTCAAAACCGAGTTCTTACGAAGCGTTTTCTCCCAGGCCCTGCAAAGTTCTTGCATTCGAACACCAGAGTCTCCGGGTAGGGACTTCTTCAGAACTAGCTCACTTGTGATGGTGAACTGTGGGATCGCAAGAGAAAGCGAAACCATCTTTGCCATTTGCAGCCGTGCTTTCTGGGCCCGTTCCGGGTCCTCCGGGGCGGCTAAATCTGAGACCTTAATTACCCCACTTGGGCTTGCAGGCTTAATGGAGTTGAGATCTATTCCGGTCTCAGCTGCCAGCTTTCTTGCCCCAGGCATCGCCAAAATTTCGCTAGAAATATGGGCAACCATCGGAGCCTGAACCTCGGGAGCCGGCGCCACGGCAACCGGTGTTTGGCTTGCCGCGGGGGTAAACAGGTCGGCAAGCAAATCCTCACCTTCGGTTTCTAAAATCAGCATTGGCTTGCCGACTTCTAGAACATCGAGCGGATTGGCACACAATTCGATGACGGTGCCATCGACCTCGGCCTCAACCTCCATGTTGGTCTTATCAGTTCCAACCACTGCAACCACGTCGCCGGATTTGATTTGCTGCCCAACAATGACGATGTATTCAACTAATTCGCCCTCTGTCATGGTCATTGACATTTTGGGCATCACGATAGGTGTCTTGGGCATTAGACCCCCCTGAGCAATTCTTGAGCAGCGGAAATGATTCCGGGAAGCTGGGGCACAACCGCCTTTTCCAGCTGCGGAGCATATGGAATTGGAACGTCCATTCCGCAAACTCGTTTGATTGGTTCAAGCAGCGAGTAAATGGCAGGGCCTTCTGATATTCGAGCGGCAATCTCTGCCATGTAACCAACGTGCTTTGGGGCTTCCTGCACCAACATCACTCGACCGGTCTTGCGGATCTGATCTTCGATTGGACCCATGTCCAATGGGGTAAGTGAACGGACGTCCACCACGCTGACGTCTATGCCAATAGCAGACAGTTCTTGGGCCGCTTCAAGGCAGCGGGAAACCATAATTCCGGTAGCAACCATAACCAGGTCCTTACCTTCTCGAACCAGGTTGGAAACCCCAATTGGGATGCGATACATCTCTTCTGGAACTTCACCAGATGTCTTATAGAGCAGCTTGTGTTCCAAAACAATCACCGGGTTCGGGTCATCAATTGCCGAAAGCAACAGCCCTTTCACCTCATATGGACTCGATGGCATGACGACCTTTAGCCCTGGCACGTGAGCAAACCAGCTCTCCAAGCTCTGGGAGTGCTGAGCTGCTGCGCCGGTTCCAGAACCTGTCGGCGCACGCAGCACCATTGGCACCGAGAGCTCGCCACCAAGCATGAAGTGGATCTTGGCGGCCTGGTTCACAATCTGATCCATCGCCTGCGCGGTGAAATCCGAGAATTGAATCTCAACGATTGGTTTCATCCCAACAAGGGCGGCACCTACCGCGGCTCCAACAATCCCAAGTTCAGAAATTGGAGTGTCGCGGATGCGCTCTGGGCCAAAGCGCTGAATCAAGTCTCCGGAAACCCCAAAGGCTCCGCCGTAGATTCCGATGTCCTCTCCAAGCATGAACACACTCGGGTCGGCTTCCATCGCCTGGCCAATAGCTTCGCGGACAGCCTCGGCGTATGTAATAACTCTCTGACTCATTATGCAACCCTAAATACGCTTGAAATTAGTTCATCTGGTGAGGAGTCAGGCGCCTCCGAAGCGCTGCGAATCGCTTCGCGAATCGTTTCGCGAACCTTGGCGTTGACCTGGTCGACCTCTTCCTTGGTGAGTAGGTTCTTTTCCATGCAGAGGTGCTCAAATTTCCCAATTGGGTCTCTGAGTTTCCAGTCTTCAATTTCCTCTTTGGTGCGGTAGAGATTCTTGTCGCTTTTTGAGTGACCCTTGTGTCGGTAGGTCTCAGCTTCAATCAGGGTTGGTCCGCCACCCTGCCGAGCTCGGTCAACAGCTTCCTTGGCTGCAAGGTAAACCGCGTCAATATCATTGCCATCAACTGTCACGGCTGGGATACCGTATGCGGCACCACGCTCAGCAATGTGACCAATGTTCATTGAGAACTCTGTTGAGTTGGACATACCGTATTTATTGTTTTCACAAACAAAGATCACAGGCAATTGCCAAACTGCAGCGAGGTTCAACGCTTCATGGAATGCACCCTCATTGGTTGCGCCGTCGCCGAAGAAGCTGACCACGACGTTGTCCAGTCCCTTCATTTTCTGGGCAAGTGCGGCCCCTGTGGCAATTGGAATTCCACCGGCCACGATTCCATTGGCTCCTAGGTTTCCGGTCTTGGCGTCCGCTATGTGCATTGAGCCGCCGCGCCCACGGCAATAGCCGGTCTGCTTGGCCAATAGCTCAGCCATCATTCGGGTAAGGTCGGCACCTTTAGCTATGCAGTGGGAGTGGCCGCGATGAGTCGATGTAATAAAGTCCGATTCCTTCAATGCTGCACAAACTCCAGTTGCAACAGCTTCCTGACCAATCGAGAGGTGCATCGTTCCGTGCATCATTCCGCGA
Organism: Aquiluna sp.; assembly: GCA_021741585.1. GTDB lineage: Bacteria > Actinomycetota > Actinomycetes > Actinomycetales > Microbacteriaceae > Aquiluna. The sequence continues at coordinate 966,241 of JAIOXN010000001.1, forward strand.
GCAAATAGTCCATCTACAGCTTCCTCGAAGGATCGAATCGAATGCAAAGATTCGAGCGCTGCAAGAGCGGCCTCCTTGCTTTCTGATATCGCACCGGCATCATTGCCGAGCAGGGGGGTAATGGTAGCCACTCTTTATCATCCTCACATATGTGCGTCAAGTAATTCACATCTGTTCGCAACATTATTACAAAAAAAATTTAGTGACAACTCCCTCAAGGAAATTCACTAAAAAGACAAACCACGCAAAGGTGATTTCGCACACACTTATCGCATTTCAGCGCTTCGGTCAGGCGCTTACCTCAAGACCAGTTGGAACATGCGCATCCTTGAGGACCGCCCATTCCTCATCGGTAAACATTCTTGATCTGGTGATAAACCTTTTGCCCTCAGTGGACTCAAGCGAAAAGCCACCCCCACGACCAACTACAACATCGATGGTCAGGTGAGTGTGCTTCCAATATTCAAACTGCTCGGCAGACATCCAGAACTTGATGGTTCCAGGAACTCCTTCAACCGTCAGCTCCTCGAGCATCACATCAGATCCACCGGTTCTAAACTCACCGGCCAAGTAACACATCGGCGAAGACCCATCGCAGCAACCGCCAGATTGGTGAAACATTAGTGGCCCATTGCGCTTGGCTAGGGTCCGCAGCAGTTCCTCACACTCGGGGGTGAAGGCAACTCGTTTTGGCAATTTCGACATTTTTGTCTCCTTTGACAATTTCAGGATAAAGCAATGCGGGTTGCGATAAATCGCAACCCGCTAGCTTTTGGTTTAGAAAAATCCGAGCTTGTTCTCTGAGTAGCTAACAAGCAGGTTCTTGGTCTGCTGGTAGTGCTTGAGCATCATTAGGTGGTTCTCTCTTCCGATACCGGATGACTTGTATCCACCGAAGGCTGCGTGAGCAGGGTATGCGTGGTAGCAGTTTGTCCAAACGCGGCCAGCCTGGATAGATCTTCCAGCGCGGTAAGCGGTGTTCATCTTGCGGGTCCAAACACCTGCACCTAGACCGTAGAGAGTGTCATTGGCAATCTCCATGGCTTGGTCATGTCCGTCGAACTTGGTCACTGCCAAGACTGGTCCAAAGATTTCCTCCTGGAACAATCTCATGGAGTTCTTGCCTTCGAAGACGGTTGGTGTTACGTAGTAACCACCGGCTAGGTCGCCACCGAGGTCGTTCCGCTCGCCACCAAGAAGCAGCTTGGCTCCCTCTTGCTTGCCGATGTCGATGTAGCTGAGGATCTTCTCCAGCTGGTCGTTTGATGCCTGGGCACCAATCATCGTCTCGGTGTCAAGCGGGTTGCCCTGCTTGATTGCCTTTACGCGCTCTAGGGCGTCGCCCAAGAACTTGTCGTAAATTGGTGCGTCAATCAATGCGCGGGATGGGCAGGTGCAAACCTCACCCTGGTTTAGGGCAAACATTGTGAAGCCCTCGAGACACTTGTCGTAGAAAGCATCGTTTTCTTCTGCGATGTCGCGGTAGAAAATGTTTGGGCTCTTGCCACCAAGTTCTAGGGTGACCGGAATGATGTTGTCCGATGCGTACTGCATGATCAAGCGACCGGTTGTGGTCTCTCCGGTGAAGGCAATCTTTGAGATGCGCCTTGAGGATGCCAGTGGCTTTCCTGCCTCAACACCGAAGCCATTCACGATGTTGATTACACCGGCTGGGATCAAGTCGGCAATCAAATCCATCAGGAACAGAATCGAGACTGGAGTCTGCTCGGCAGGCTTCAGCACGATGCAGTTTCCCGCAGCCATAGCCGGAGCAAGCTTCCAAGCAGCCATCAAGATTGGGAAGTTCCAAGGGATGATCTGGCCTACGACACCAAGTGGCTCGTGGAATTGGTAGCTCACGGTGTCGTGATCTAGCTCTCCCATGGAACCCTCTTGGGCGCGAATAACGCCTGCGAAGTAGCGGAAGTGGTCGATTGCCAAAGGAATGTCGGCGGCCATGGTCTCGCGAACAGGCTTGCCGTTTTCCCAGGTCTCAGCAACCGCAATCTTTTCTAGGTTTGCCTCCATGCGGTCGGCAATCTTGTTCATGATGATTGAGCGCTCGGTTGGGGAGGTCTTTCCCCAGGTTTTGAATGCAGCGTGAGCGGCATCAAGTGCCTTGTCAATGTCTGCGGCATTGCCTCTTGCTACCTCGCAAAAAACCTTGCCTGTGACGGGGGTGATGTTTTCGAAATATTCTCCGGAACTTGGAGCAACATATTGCCCACCGATCCAGTGGTCATAACGGGAGCGGAACTCTGCAACCGCTCCGGCGCTACCGGGTTGTGCATAAACAGTCATCTTTGACTTACCTCCAGATTTGTGGCGCCTCATTGCACCAACAGGTTTGAAAATACGCCTGCAAAAAATCTTTGTCACACAGATGGTTCGGAACTATCCGAAACCACCCCATAGGGACAGCTCGAGACCTATACATATGGACAGGTAGCACAAAACCTTCTAACATCGAGTAATGGCCAATGATGCTCGCGGAGATGTCGCCCTAGGGCGCCGTTCTCCCCTTGCAAAATCCAGGGTGGTTGTTGCAGACAACACCGTAATCTCTCGCGTTGGCATCAGAACAATTCTTGAGAGAACCGCTGGAACCGCAGTGGTGGCAGAAGCATCAACTTATGACGCAACTCTGCTAGCTGTCGAGGAGCACGCTCCCGATGTTCTTGTGATTGACCTAGACCTAGGCGATGACACCACAAAAGGTTTGCAACTTTGCGAGACCATCAGCAATAAGTATTCAGACACCAAAATCTTGGTACTGGTTAAAACCGTCTCCGAGTTCGTGGTTGTCGACGCACTGCGCCGAGGAGCTCTCGGGTTTTTTCTCAAAGAGCAGGTTTCCGCAGACGAACTTCAAAGAGCTGTTCGAGCAGTCCAAAAAGGCGAGACGGTTCTGGGTCAGGGAGTCTCAAAGCTAATTGCCAAATCTCTCGGTAGCTCAAAATCGGATTCGCTCTCGGATCGAGAGCTTGATGTGATTCGGCTCTTGGGTCGTGGACTTGGCAATAAAGAAATTGCTAAAGAGCTATTTATTTCTGAAAGCACCGTGAAATTTCACGTTCACAATATTTGCAAGAAGTTTGGTTGCACAAAGAGAACCCAGGTGGTGCATCACGCAACCGCGGCAGGGCTATTGGCTAATTAGTCTTCTTCTAGTTCGACGACTCTGTCGTCGTCCAACGGGGATTCTTCTTCCTCGTCTTCGTAGAGATCAGCCCACTTGTCCTCATAGTCAGGCTCTGCGTCAGTTTTGTGGCTGAGTTCTGCCTGTAGGGCTGAGTAATCGGTTGAGGGGCTGAAGTACTTCAGCTCGCGAGCAACCTTGGTGTTCTTAGCTTTTTGACGGCCACGCCCCATGGCGAGCCCCCTTATTCTCTATGCGATCGGAGCTAAAAAATAGCTCCTCGAAACTTATGGAAACCTTGGCGTAGATTCTACCATCGCTAGCCCAGTTGCAAAACAAGGCTGAGGATAACTAGCGGCAAAAATAGATTTAGCACCAAAGTGAAGGCCATCTGTGTGAGTCTGCCTCGATGCCAAAAGTCAAAGGCGGCTTTGGATACCCCGGAGAAAGTTGAAAGCCCACCGGCTACTCCAACCATTGCAATGGCTAGAGTTTCTGGATAAAGCTCTGGACCGGAAAGAACAACTCCAACAAAGGCTGCCGCCAAAGAATTTGTGAGAATTAGCCCATACGGCAACTTCCCAGCCCAATTGGTGATCAATACCCTCAGGACGCTCGCCAGACCACCAGCCAGAGCCAGCAGTAGCAGAAAGATTCCTTGATTCATTAAGACTGTTCAGCTTTCTTTTTTGCCAAGCGCCCCTGTCTAAAGCCAAAACCGTAGACCAAAACCCCGAGGGCAAGCATCAAGAAGATCTCCCAACTCAGGCCAGAGGAATCAACAAACAAAGTCAATGCACTCATGGTTGTGAAGCCTCCGGCAAATCCAGCACCCCAGAGATTTCTGCACCATTCGAGTTGGAAATATGGGTGGCGAGCAGACAGTCCCAAGAAATAGGAACCCAAAAGGTTCACTGTGAACAGGCTAAGTAGTTCTGCCGAGTAGCCAAGGTCTAGATTCTGCATGAGCTCAAAAATCACGTACCTGGCCAAGGTGCCAAGCGCCCCACCAATGAACACAAACTTCAGCATGTTTCCTCTAACAACCACATTGTCAAGAATACTGGTGGGCAATTTTCATCGCTTGACATTGACGTTGCGTCAACTACTACAGTGCAATTATGAACTCGGAAATTTCAATTAGAGAGCTGACTTCACTAACAGGAGTCACATCTCGGGCGCTTCGCCATTACGACCAGATTGGCTTGCTAAAGCCAAGTCGTCGCGCGAATTCAGGCGAGCGGCTCTATTCAGACAGCGATTTGTTGCGTCTGCAGCAAATTCTGCTTCTCAAGGAGCTGGGCCTTGGCCTTGGAGAGATTGCTAGCAATCTAGATGACAATGCCCCAGCGGATTTCCTAAGTGACCATCTGCAAAAGCTAAAAAGAGAGCAGCTAAGACTTGGAGACATGATTGCCTCCGTTGAAATGACAATCGAAAAATTAGATAAAGGAGAGCCACTTTTGCCCGAAGATCTGTTTGAAGGATTTAGTAATGACCCATATGCTCAAGAAGCCCAAGAGCGCTGGCCAGATAAATACCAAGAATCCCAACAGCGCTTATCAAAGCTGTCAAAGAGCGAGCAGCAAGCTGTCTTCAAGGAAATGGAAACCAACACTCTTGAGCTTGCGCGGTTAAAGAAACTCGGCACGGAACCTGATTCGATGGAGGCGCAAGTAGCGATCGGCAAGCACTACGCATGGCTTTCCAACTTCTGGATTGCAGATCAAAATGCATACATTGCCCTAGGGGAAATGTATGTGAGCGATCCTCGCTTCACCGCAACCTACGATAAATACGAGCCGGGTCTGGCCGTATTTATGAGCGCTGCGATGACCGCTTGGGCGCTCGCGAACCTAGCTTGAAGGTAGAGGCAAATCCCAGAAGCAAGAAGATTGCTGCAGACCAAGCCGACCACTTCGCACCATCGGTGAAAGAGTCTCCAGCAGCAGTTTGAATCTCAATTGCGAGAGACTCTGGAACCTGCTGTGAAGTCAAAATGTCGACAATGCCGGGGATTGCTCCACCTGCAGAATCCACAACCGCATCAACCAAGAACGCTTGCTGAGATGCCGGAACACTCAGCTCATCTAGACGATCCTCAAAGGTTGATTGAGTGCCTGTGAACAACAGGGTTCCCAGAACCGCAATACCAAGAGCCGACCCAACCTGGCGAACCGTGGACTGAGATCCAGAAGCCTGGCCAATCTTTTCCATTGGGACATCCACCATGATCACTCCGGTTAGCTGCGCTGTTGCAAGACCAATACCTAGACCGTAGACAAACAGGAATGGCGCAATCCAGCCCCAGCCAGTTTCCGCGCTTGCCACCAAAGCAATACCGATAACACCGATCAACTCAAAGGCAACACCGGCCTGGACTGCACGAGCCGCAGGAAGCTTGCCACTAAGTGCCCCACCAACACCCGAAGCCATGAATGCTCCACCGGCCAGCCAAAGCAAAACCAGTCCCGAGCTGATTGGGGAAAGCCCTAGGACGTTCTGCAACCAAAGCGGGATTGCAAACAGAATTCCGAATTCACCCATCGAGATAATTAGTGCCGCAATCGAACCATTGCGGAAGGAGGCGATGCTGAAAAGATTCAGATCAAGAAGCACATTCTTGTGCTGCTTCTCGCGGTGACGCTCCCAGAGTGCAAACAGAACCATGGAGAGTGCAGAGATCAAGAGAGCAACTGGGATAACCGATATGCCAGTCTCTGGCCAAACAAAATCACCAATTGCAAACTGGTTCTTGGAATTGACTTCCCACCAGCCATAAACGCGGCCCTCGATAAGACCAAACACCAAAGTTGCGAACATAACAACAGAAATCAGCGCGCCGACAATGTCGATGCCACCGGCTCTTTGCTCTGCCTTTGATTCTGGAACAAAGAACAAAAGGCCAACCAAGATGATGATTCCAAGTGGCAAGTTGATTCCAAAGGCCCAACGCCAAGAGAAATCAGTCGCTAGCCAGCCACCAAGAACCGGGCCAACAGCGACCATCCCACCGATGGTTGCTCCCCAAACCGCAAATGCAATGCCACGTTCTTTGCCTTGGAAGTTTGCATTCACAAGCGAAAGCGTGGTTGGCAGAACCATGGCTCCACCAATACCCTGGACAACTCGAGCCAAGATCATGCTGGAGGCTGAGTCAGTGAGGCCTGCCCAAACTGAGGCAACGATGAAGATTGCAATTCCAATATTTAGAAGCAGCTTGCGGCCAATGCGGTCAGCCAAAGAGCCCCAGACCAACAAAAGTGCTGCAAAGACCAACACGTAGCTTTCCTGGACCCACTGAACCTCTGTGGAGTTGAGATTTAGGTCATTGATGATCGCCGGGAAGATTGTGTTGACAATCGTGCCGTCGATGATCACCAGCGAGATGGCCATTGAGATGAAAACTAGACCGATCCAACGGTTTCTTGATTTTGGCATTTGAGCTCTCTTATCCAAGGGCGAGTAGGGCGCAAGCCCCAAGCGCTATAACGATGCCTATCGATTGCGATAGGGCAATTCTTTCTTTCAAAACAATTCGAGCTAGCAAAATAGTCCCCACCGGATACAGCGAGGTGAGCACCGCGGCGATTGCCAGTGCCCCATTTCTGGTGGCAATCAAAAATGCCACGTTACCCAAAACATCACCGGAACCGGCCAGCATGACAAGCCAGAGAATTTTCTTGCTAAAAAGCTCCTTCTCAAAAAAGGAATTCTTGCGGTTGCGCAGCCACAGATAGGTCAGCCCTGCAAGCAACAGCGCTATGCCAATAACTCTCATCACAATTAGCGGCCCAAGGCCAGATTCTGCGCTGGTGGAATCTAGAAAAACAAAAATGCCAGAGAAACCAAGACCCGCACCAAGCGCATAAACAATTGCCGGCAATGTGGGAAGGCGAACATCTTGTCCTGGGACAAAAGCAACCAAAACCACCGCAATCAAAATCAGCACGATCGCCACTCCCGCGAAGGAGCTGAGCGCTTGACCGGTTGCGACATCAACGACGATCGGGATGATTGCCGAGACCACCGCAGTCAAGGGCGAAACAATCGAGATTGGTCCAAGGGCGAGTGCTGCATAAAGACAGCTGATTGCTATTGCCGAGGAAATACCCGCATAGATTCCGGCGGTAATGGTTTGTGAAGAGAAATCAGCACCGAGCCAAAAGGCAGCGAGTATGGCTAGAACTAGCCCGAAAGTGAATGAGATTGTTGTTACTGCAACTGCTCTGACTTTTTGAGCCGCAATTGCACCGAAGAAATCCGCATAACCATAGGAAAAGGCGGATAGTAGGCCAAAAATTATTGTCACTATCCGCCTCCTAGCGGTGGCTCCGACCGGCGTCGATCCGGTGACCTAACGATTTTCAGTCGTTCGCTCTACCAACTGAGCTACAGAGCCGAGGAGAAAATCTCCCCCAATTCGGATTTCTCCGAAGTGGCGACTCCGACGGGACTTGAACCCGCGACCTCCGCCGTGACAGGGCGGCGCGCTAACCAACTGCGCTACGGAGCCAGAGTGGTACTAAAAAACATCGCCTTGGTGACCCCAACGGGATTCGAACCCGTGCTACTGCCGTGAAAGGGCAGCGTCCTAGGCCACTAAACGATGGGGCCGTGAAGTTGGCGACTTCAGTAGCACCGACGGATAAGACTAGTAGTGAAATGGGGTGTTGTGCAACACAAATCAAACTCTCAGGTAATACTTGAAAGTTGATTGTAAATTTATCCCCGGAGGAAAATTGAGAAATAGAACCAGAATTGCCGTTGCAGCCCTTGCCGGGCTTGGCATTCTGACAACCTCAATGGTTATTTCCCCGGCTTGGGCGGTTCCCGATTACCCATCGGCTGCCGAGGTAGCTGCTGCAAAAAAGAGCGTTACCGAGAAAAAGGCAATGATCGAGCGCATCGAAGGCATTCTTGATGAACTCGAAGCAGAAGCACGTGCACTTGAAGCTGTGGCACTGGAGAAGACCAAGCAGTACAACGCAGCGGTTAAAGCTGTGGATGAAATGGCTGCCAAGGTTGACGGCCTTGAGACAAAAGCTGTTGAGGCAAAATCTGAGGCAGAACAAGCCCTTCTTCAAATTGGTCAGATTGGCGCTCAGCTTTATCGCCAGGGGACCTCGGGCGACACAACACTGCAATTATTTTTCAACCCAGAAGGTTCCGACAGGCTTTTATATCAGCTTGGCGCCCAGGCGCTGATTGCTCAGCGCACTGATGCGATCTACCAGGCGGCCCTCGACAAAGAGGCTCAGGCCACGCAGCTTGCAAATGAGCTTGAAAGCGCTAAATCCGAGCTGGATGAGCGCAGGGCTGCTGCAAAGACCTTGGCTGACGAGGCAAAATCTGCGGCTAATGCTGTGATTTCAAAGGTCAATGCCTCGGAGCGCGAACGCGCCACCATGATGAATCAACTGGATTCACTCCAGGACAACGCGGATGATCTGGCCAGGCAGCGCGCAGAGGGCCTAGAGGCCGAGCGTAGACAGAATCTTGTGAAGTCTGCGCCAACGGCTCCCGAGCTTTATACCGTGGGAGCTCCTAATGAGGCGTTAGTTGAGCAGGCAATCGCGTTTGCCTATGAGCAGCTTGGTGAGAGATATGTTTTGGGCGGGGCTGGACCAAACGTCTGGGACTGCTCGGGCATCACTATGAAGTCCTATGCCTCTGCAGGTGTTTACATTGGTTGGCACTCAGCAACCGCCCAGTTCAACATCATGGCCGCCAACAAGAAGCTCGTGCCATTCCAGGATGCCCAGCGCGGAGATTTGATCTGGTGGACCCAGTCATCCAACTTCTCGGGAGACAAGTACCACACCGCAATTTATCTCGGTAACGGAATGATGCTAGAAGCGCCAAACCCCGCAAGAACAGTGAGAGTTGTTCCAGTTCGCTACGGTGAGCTCTTCCCTTATGCAGCTAGGCCAACTGCAACCTCAAACTAGTAGGTGGAAACCTGTTGATAGAGCTTGGCAATAATCCACCACTTGCCATCCAGTTTGATGAGGTTCAAATAGTCCTGCATCACTCCACCAAACATCTGGAGTTGCACCTTGGCCCAAGCCATGTTCTCCGAAATTTGATCAAAATCTAGAATTTCATCTTTACGAGGGTTTCCAAGTTCCTTTGGCGACTGCCGATTCGCAACTGCGTCGCGATAGGCCTTGTATGGCCTGAGCACAGTCTGGTTATCCTGCACGCCATAGAGACAGCAGTCTTTGTGGAAGACCTGATCAAAGAGCTCAAGATCTTGGGCGTGAATCACCTCAAAGTAGTTGTCTAGGAGTGTGATGATTCCAGTGTCGATGCTTGAAGTGTTTGGGTACATGACCCAAACCTACTCCCGTTAAGTTTCTAGTGCGGGGAACTCAGTGCTTGTAGTTTGCGTAGGCAGCAGCAATAACCTCTTCGGCCTTTGCCTTTGACTCCCAGCCCTGAATCTTTACCCACTTACCAGGCTCTAGGTCCTTGTAGTGAGAGAAGAAGTGCTCAATCTCGTTCTTGGTTTGTGCAGGAACGTCTGCAAGGTCCTGGATGTGGCTCCAACGCGGGTCCTTCACGGGTACGCAAAGCACCTTCTCGTCCACACCGCCGTCATCTTCCATGACCAACATGCCAACTGGGCGAACCTTGACGCCAACGCCTGGGAAGAGTGGGAACTGCAAAAGCACTAGGGCGTCTAGCGGGTCTCCGTCGCCACCAAGTGTGTTCTCAAAGAAGCCGTAGTCGGTTGGATAAACAAAAGGGGTGAAGAGAACTCGGTCTAGATAGACCCGACCGGTTTCGTGGTCGACTTCATATTTATTGCGGCTTCCGGCAGGAATCTCGATGACAACGTCGTAAGACAAGGCTTCTCCTAAATAGGCTGTTTCTGAAAGATTACCGAATCGAGAGCAATGCAAAAGCGCCCAAGGCTAATTCCTGAGGTTGCGCATGCCAGGACCAAATTGACCCAGGCTCTCGAAAATGCCGGTGTAGCTGCCGGCGATCGAGTCGTTCTGGCTGTTTCCGGGGGTTCGGATTCGCTCGCTTTGGCTCTCGCCATGAGCTTTGTTGGTCCCAAACTGGGCATTGAATCTCAGGTTGTCGTGGTTGATCACGATCTTCAAGCTGGCTCTGGAGAGATTGCACTGGCAGCGGTTGCCGCCTGCAAAGAGATGGGCCTGACTGATTCAAGGGTTGTCAGGGTGAAGGTGGCGCAAAACGGCGAGGGCTTGGAGGCTGCCGCGAGAACTGCTCGCTACAAGGTTTTAGAAGAGGCACGACAAAGCATTTCCGCAAAGGCAATAATCCTTGCTCACACCAAAGACGACCAAGCGGAGTCAGTGATGCTTGGGCTAGTCCGGGGCTCCGGATTAGCTTCAATTGCCGGCATGGCTCCATGGGATCCAGACAGGCACTTGCTGCGTCCATTCTTGGGTCTAACTAAAGCGGAACTCAGATCAGCTTTGACCGCCAACGAGATTTCCTATTGGGAAGACCCGCACAACCAGGATCCAAAGTTCAAAAGGGTTGCCGTTCGTCAGGCGCTAATCCAATTGGAGGAGAGTCTGGGGCCGGGCATTGCCCAGGCGCTTTCTCAAACTGCAGATATTGCCCGCGAGGCGCAGGACTATATCGCTTCGCAAGCTGCTCAGTTGCTTTTTGAGATAAGGGTGTCCGAGGGTCAATACCAATTGGAAAAGCTTGAGAGTGCCCACGCTGCTTTGCGAAACAAAACCTTGCATTTGATGTGTCAAGAATTCGGCGCTCGCAGTTTGTCTTTTGACCTGGTGGAGATGGTTGCGGGGCTAGTCACCAATTGGCACGGGCAGAAGCCCATCGCGCTTTCTGGCATTACAGTAGAGCGGGTAAAGGACCTACTGGTTCTAAGCCGCCAATCCAAATAGCAGGAGTCGATTTTGCACCTCACTCACCCGGATATCACAAAGACTCTTGTTACAGCTGAGCAAATCCGCGAAAGGATCGCAGAACTGGCTCTGGAGATTGATCAGGCCTATCAAGGCAAAGACATTTTGCTGATTGGCGTCCTAAAGGGTGCGGTGCCATTTATGGCAGATCTTTCCAGAGCAATGCAGATCCCAACCAAGCAGGATTGGATGGCAGTTTCCTCTTATGGTTCGGGAACCATCTCCTCGGGTGTTGTTCGCATTCTCAAGGATCTAGACACCGATGTGAAGGATCGCAACGTTTTGATTGTCGAGGACATCATCGATTCTGGCTTGACGCTTTCTTGGCTCACAGCCAACCTGAAGGCCAGAGAGGCAAAATCGGTTGAGATCGTAACTCTGCTTCGCAAGCCAGATGCCGCCAAGGTTGCAATAGATGTCAGATGGGTGGGGTTTGATATCCCAAACGAATTTGTGGTTGGTTATGGCCTTGATTTCAACGAGAATTACCGCTCGCTAGATGGTGTTGGAGTTCTTTCTCCCTCGGTCTACAGCTAACCCAAGATAGGAATCAACGAAGCTTTATGAAGATGAAGAAATTCTTGCGTGGTCCATGGCTTTGGGTTGCACTCGCGCTTTCGGTCGTGTTTATCGGCAGCCAGCTAATCTCCGGAAGCACCTTCACAAAGGTTGACACCAAGGTTGGTCTTGAGATCATTGCATCCGGCCAGGCCAAGACAGTCAAGATTTTCGACACCGACCAGCGCGTTGATGTTGAGTTGGTCAAGGAAAGCTCTGAGTACGGCACTGCGGTTCAGTTTTCTTATGTCTCAGGCAGAGCTGTTGCGGTCGCCGAGACCATTGCCAACGCAAACATTTCTGAAGGCTGGACCGACGAGTTCCCAAGAACCCCTTGGTATCTGGCAATTTTGGGAACACTGCTTCCATTCATAATCATCTTCGCCCTCTTCTATTTCTTGATGGGCTCAATGGCCGGCGGCGGCCGCGGAGTCATGAACTTCGGAAAATCCAAAGCCAAGATGGTCACCAAGGAAACCTCAAACATCACCTTTGAAGATGTTGCGGGCATCGAAGAAGCGATGGAAGAGCTAATCGAGATCAAGGATTTCCTCAAGGACCCAAAGAAGTTTCAGGCACTTGGCGCCAAGATTCCAAAGGGCGTTTTGCTCTATGGTCCTCCGGGAACTGGAAAGACTTTGGTTGCCAAGGCAGTTGCCGGCGAAGCTGGCGTTCCATTCTTCTCAATCTCAGGTTCTGATTTTGTTGAGATGTTTGTTGGTGTCGGTGCTTCGCGAGTCAGAGATCTTTTTGAGCAAGCCAAGCAGGCAGCGCCTGCCATCATTTTCGTTGATGAGATTGATGCTGTTGGTCGCCACCGCGGCACCGGAATCGGTGGCGGTAACGACGAGCGCGAGCAGACTCTGAACCAGCTCTTGGTTGAGATGGATGGTTTTGATACCAACACAAATGTGATTCTGATTGCTGCTACCAACCGCCCGGATGTCTTGGACCCTGCGCTTCTGCGCCCGGGTCGATTCGACCGCCAAGTTGGCGTTAGCGCACCAGATTTGAAGGGTCGCGAGCAGATTCTCAAGGTGCACGTGAAGACCAAGCCTTTGGCCAAGGATGTTGATTTGGCTCTGGTTGCAAGGCGGACACCTGGGTTCACTGGTGCCGATTTGGCAAACGTCCTAAACGAGGCTGCGCTGCTTGCAGCAAGACTCAACCGCACCGAGATCAACAATGAAATCATCGATGAGGCCATCGACCGCGTAATTGGTGGACCGCAAAAGAAGTCGACCTTGATGCGCGATCAGGAGCGCCTGATCACCGCCTATCACGAAGCCGGTCACGCTCTAGTTGCAGGCTCACTCAACTTCTCAGACCCGGTCACCAAGGTGACTATTTTGCCAAGAGGTCGTGCCCTTGGTTACACCATGGTGATGCCGCTTGAGGATCGCTACTCGATCACTAGGAACCAGCTGCTTGACCAAATCGCTTATGCAATGGGCGGTCGTATTGCTGAGGAAATCATCTTCAAGGACCCAACCACCGGTGCATCGAATGACTTTGAGAAGGCCACCGGAATCGCTCGTTCGATGGTGACCAAATACGGCATGAGCTCAAAGATTGGTGCGATTACTTTGGGCAGCGGCACCTCAGAGCCATTCCTTGGCCGCGAACTTGCAACCCACTCAAACTATTCAAACGAAATGGCGCAAGAGGTCGACAACGAGGTTCGGGCGATTTTGGAGGGTGCGCTTGATGAAGCTCACAAGGCCCTAACCCAAAACCGCAGAATTTTGGATCGTCTGGCCAAGGAGCTCTTGGAAAAAGAAACCCTGAACCAAGAGGAGATCGCAGAGATTTTCAAGGGAGTCAAGAAGCTTCCAGACCGCGGAACCTGGCGCTCGTCCATGAAGCGTGCGGTTAGCACCAAGGGTCCAATTCCAGTTCCAGAGCGCAAGGTAAAGGAACTAGTTGCCCTGCCCGAGGCGCCAAAGCCTAAAGAATCCGAGGCAAAAGAAGGCGCTGCGGAAGCGACCCCAGAAACACCAAAGCCTAAGGCGAAAAGACCAAAGAAGACTGCCGAACCCGAATCGCAAAAAGATGCAAAGTGATCGGATCAAGGCGGCAGTAGTCGAACTACTCATTGCGATAGGAGAGGACCCCAGTCGCAAGGAGCTGGCCTCCACTCCAACCAAGTTTGCGGAAGCCTATGAATCATTTTTCAAGGGCATAGGTGTTGACCCGGTCTCGGTTATCGGCGAGACCTTTCCTGCCGAGAACAGTGAAGCCGTAATTCTTAAAGACATTGAGTTGGTTTCTATTTGTGAGCATCACCTACTTCCTTTCACCGGTCTTGCCGCAGTCGCCTATCTGCCCAACGAGAGAATTGCAGGCTTGGGCAGGATTGCTTCTGTAGTTGAAGTTTTGGCATCCCGCCCACAGTTGCAAGAAAACCTGACTTCGGAAATTGCAGATGCGATCGCAGAGGGTCTTGATGCAAAAGGTGTGATTGTGGTTTTGGAGGCCAAGCATCAGTGTGTTGCCTCCAGGGGTGCCAGACAGCCAGAGGTCAACACCATTACCTTTGCCTCCAGGGGTGTCTATACCGATCCTGTAAACCGTGCTGAAATTATGGGATTGATTAACCGATAGCCATGACCAACTGGACTCGACCCCTGATCATGGGAGTGCTAAATATCACCCCGGATTCTTTCAGTGACGGTGGAGAGTATTTCGATCCCGAGAAGGCTGTGAACAGAGCCCGAGTTCTGTTTGAACAAGGTGCGGACATCATCGACATTGGCGGGGAATCCACTAGGCCTGGTGCCACCAGGGTAAGTCTTGCTGACGAGCAAGATCGAGTTTTGCCAATTATTGCTGCAATCAAAAAGGACCTAAAGGTCCAGGTCTCAATCGACACAATGAATGCCGAAACTGCGAAGCTCGCGGTATTGGCAGGTGCCGATATCGTCAACGATGTTTCTGGTGGTCTAAGTGACCCGAGCATGTTCTCAACACTTGCGCCTTTGTCTTGCAAATATATCCTTGGCCACTGGCGTGGGCACTCGGATGTCATGGATTCCAGAAGTCAGTATTCAGATGTTGCTCGTGAGGTAATCGCTGAGCTGTCCGAGCAGGTTGCGATGGCAATTGCATCCGGAATCTCAAGAGATCGTTTGATTGTTGATCCCGGACTCGGCTTTGCCAAGGACATCAAGCAAAACTGGAATCTGGTGAATCGACTAGACGAATTAGAGTCCCTTGGTTTGCCGATTTTGGTTGGTGCTTCGCGCAAGCGATTCTTGGCGGCAGCTCTTAGCCCCCAAGAACCTGGGGAGGTATCCAATAGCAGGAGAGATCTAGCCACTGCGGTTCTAACAGCCCTGTTGTTGCAGAGAAAGCTCTACGGTGTCAGAGTTCATAATGTTGAGGCGACAGCGGATGCAATTGCAATAGTTGAGTCATTGAAGAATTCGAGCAGATAGATGATTTATCAGATCAAGATTCAAGGCCTGAAGGTTTTTGGTTATCACGGGGTGCTGCCTCACGAAACTCAATACGGTCAAGACTTCTATTTTGATTGCGTGTTTGAGGTCGCGGCAGAGTCAGACGATGAGCTCTCTGCAACAGTTTCTTATGCAACGGTGGCCGACAAGATCGAAGAAATTGCCAAGACCAAAACTTTCCAGTTGATCGAATCGCTCGCTAGAGAATTGCTTGTTTCAATCATGGCGCTAGATTCCCGAATCCTCGGTGCTCGAATCACGGTTCATAAACCAAGCGCGCCACTTACTCAAGAGTTTCAAGATGTGAGCGTGAGCGTTGGCGGTGGGACGCTTGAAAACTAGAGCAATTCTTGCCATGGGCGGGAACCTGGGGGACCGTGAAGCAACTATAAAAGCTGCCATCAAGTCGCTGGATAAGCACCCCAAAATCTCTGTGAAGCAAGTTTCCGAGTTGGTTGAGTCTCATGCGGTCACCAAAGAGGGCTTGAGCTACACAGAGCCCAATTACCTGAACTGCGTGATTGAAGTTTCCACCTCTCTCAAGCCAAAGGAGCTACTGTCCGCTCTCAATGAAGTTGAAAATGAATTCGGGCGCGTCCGGATAGAGCGCTGGGCAGCAAGAACTCTAGACATCGACATCATCACCTATGGCATTGAGCTTGTGGAGACAAAATCATTAGTAATCCCGCACCCAAGAGCCTTCGAGCGGGCATTTGTATTAGTTCCCTGGGCTCAGATGGATTCCGATGCAGTTCTTCCGGGTCACGGCAAGGTGGCAGACCTCGCTGGTGACTTGGCGGACCAAGTTTGGTTTTATAAATGAAGCTCAAGCTAGGTGGCTTGATTGGGGTTTTGGCAATCGGCTTTGTGCTTGGCCTCAGTGCCCCGCAGCTTGCAGCAGGACTTAGCCTGCAAGTTCCCAGCAGCCCCAACTCTTTGGTCCTTACCTTGCCGCTGATAGGTGTTGCAATCTTCATTGTGACGCTGCCAATCAGGCGGTATCGAAAGGCGATTGAGACTGGCTCTGAGAAAAAACCTTCTCGTCTAAATCCCTTTCAGTCTTATCGCCTGATGATTCTCTCTCGTTCCATATTGATTGCAGGACTTGGTTTCTTGGGCTGGCATTTGGGCCTCTTGGTCTGGGTTTATGGTTTCTCAGTTGCTGCAGCAGCCGTGGTTCAGCAGGCAACTTTTGGTGCTTTGGGTAGTTTTGTTATGGCGCTGGGTGGCTATCTGGCTCAGAACAACTGCAAGACTCCAAAAGACCCAGAGGGCGAACCAAGTTGAGAATCGGAATCATCGGCAACGAGCCAGCAGGACCAATCCTTGCCAAGGCTTGGGCAAGTGCCGGCCATGAGCTAGTTGCCGCAGCTGTAGATTCCCCAGAGGCAATTGAGCGCATCGAAACTTTGTTGCCAGAGCTGAGGATTGATTCGATGGCAGCGACTGTCGAGGACTCCGAGCTGGTTATCTTGGCCGTTCCGCAAAACGATGTGCGGATTGTCTGCGAGGGGCTTGCCGACTTAGGTCTATTTGGACCCAAAAAAATTGTGCTCCATATTTCTCCTTTGGCAGGTCATGGAATCCTGGATTCCGCAGCGTTATCAGGTGCGGTTCCTATCGCGCTGCATCCGGTGATGCACTTCTCGGGAACCTCGGTTGATCTGCTGGTTCTCAAAAACACCACGGTCGCGGTCAGCGCCCCAGAGCTGTTATTGCCAATCGCCCAGGCTCTGGCAATCGAGCTTGGGGCCGAGCCGATTGTGGTTCGAGAAGACCAGCGGGCTGCGTATGCAGAAGCATTTGAGGTTGCCAGTGGTTTCTCCTCCTTGGTGGTTCAGCAGGCAATTGGAATCCTTAGTGAAGCCGGAGTTGATGATGCGGCTAGGTTGATCGGGCCAGTCGTAAGAAGCGCAGTTGATGCGGCACTTGCGACTCCAATAAACCCACTGGATCCGAGAGACTTGCTCTAATGAAACTTATTCACAGCAACAAAGAACTGAACCAAGCGATTACCCAGGCCAGGTCACAAGGCAAACGCATCGGTTTTGTTCCAACCATGGGTGCACTCCACAAAGGTCATCTCTCCTTGGTTTCAATTGCAAAAGCTCATGCCGATTTTGTTGTTGTCTCCGTTTTTGTGAATCCCTTGCAATTCAATGAGGGCGAGGACTTTGATAAGTATCCACGCTCAATTGGGCAGGATGCTCGGCTGCTCACCGATAACCAAGTAGACGTTTTGTATGCCCCAAGTGCCCAAGAGATCTATCCCAAAGATTTCGAGATTCCCAGATTGCTGGCAGGTGCACTGGGTGAGAAATACGAAGGTGCAGCAAGACCAGGGCATTTTGACGGGATGCTCACGGTTGTCAGCAGGCTCTTCGATCTAGTCAAACCAGACATTGCGGTCTTTGGCGAGAAGGATGCTCAGCAGGTAGCGCTTGTTACGCAGTTATTGAACAGCCAGATTAGGTCTGGACGAAGGTCACCAATGGCCCTCAAGATCGGCCCAACCGTGAGAGAGGAATCCGGTTTGGCGCTCTCCTCTAGAAATGTGCGGTTGAGTGATTCCGAGAAGCAAGTGGCCCAATCGCTCTCCAGGGCTTTATTTGCCGGAGCGAAAGCTGGTTCGAATGGGGAAACAATAAAATCCACTGCACTTGGGCTTTTGGACCCCGAGGCTAAACTTGAGTATCTGGAGTTAGTTGATGCTTTGAGCTTTGAGCCCATTTCATCTATTGGACCTAATCCTGCGCGGTTGATCATTGCCGCTCAGGTAGGCAAGGTCCGACTAATTGACAATGTTTTGATTGATGGGAAAAAGTGAGCGAGAACGAGATCGAGGTCGATGACCTTCCTGAGCAAATTGCGTTTCGAATGGAGAAGCGCGAGAAGCTGAATCAGCTTTCTTCTGCATACCCAGTCACGCTGCCCATCACAAACACGATTGAGGCAACCAAGGCTCACTACCCAAATCTTGAAGCGGATGTTTCAACTGGAGACAAGGTTGGACTTGCCGGTCGAATTATGTTCCTGAGAAACACTGGGAAACTTTGTTTCGCGACCCTGCAGTCCGGCACCGGCGAGCGCATCCAGGCAATGATTTCTTTGGACAAGGTTGGCGAAGCAGCCCTTGAATCCTGGAAAGAGTTGGTTGACCTTGGAGACCACGTCTTTGTTTCTGGCGAGGTGATCACCTCCAAGCGTGGCGAGTTGAGCGTTTTGGCAGATGAGTGGCTGATGGCTGCAAAAACCATTCGTCCAATGCCAAATCTTCACAACGAGCTGGGCGAAGAGTTCCGGGTGCGACACCGCTACATCGATTTGATTGTTCGCGATCGCGCTCGTGAGGTTGTGAAGATTCGTTCAGAGGTGATGCAATCACTTCGCAACACTTTTGCAAACCGAGCGTTCATGGAAATTGAAACTCCGATGCTTCAGGTCATGCACGGTGGCGCATCGGCTAGGCCATTCAAGACTCACTCCAATGCATTTGATACCGAACTCTTTTTAAGAATTGCCCCAGAGCTATTTCTGAAGCGTGCTGTGGTTGGTGGCTTGGAGCGAGTCTTTGAGATCAACCGCAACTTCCGTAACGAGGGTGCTGACCGCACTCACTCGCCCGAGTTTGCGATGCTTGAGGCCTACGAGGCTTATGGCGATTACAACTCGATGGCGGAGTTGACCAAGACCTTGATTCAGAATTCCGCAATGGATGTTTTTGGCACCCACGTTGTCACTTTTGATGATGGCACCGAGAATGACCTGGGTGGCGACTGGCCAATGGTTTCAATGTTTGAGTCGCTTTCAAAAGCGGCCGGTGTAGAGATCACCCCAGAGACTCCGATTGCAGACCTCAAGAAGCTAGCCGCAGCTGCCGAGATAGAGATTGAGCACCCGCTGCACGGAAAATATGTCGAAGAGCTTTGGGAGCACTTTGTGAAGCCTTCTTTCCAGGGCCCAACCTTCGTCACCGACTTCCCGCTTGACACCTCTCCTCTGACTCGCGACCACCGCAGCAAGATTGGCGTTGTAGAGAAATGGGATCTTTACATCAACGGCTTCGAGCAGGCAACTGGCTATTCGGAATTGGTTGACCCTGTGGTTCAGCGCGAAAGGTTTGTAGCTCAAATGGCGCTTGCCGCGGCTGGAGATCCAGAAGCCATGAAGCTAGACGAAGAATTCCTAAAGGCGCTTGAGTTTGGAATGCCGCCATCGGGCGGCATGGGCCTTGGCATTGACCGACTTCTAATGTCCTTGACCGGCCTGGGAATCCGGGAAACCATCCTGTTCCCATTGGTGAAGTAGGAAAAATGACATTCTGGCAAGTATTGGTTGATGCGCTCATCTCGTTGATTCCACCTGCCTTGGTGGGAGTGTTGTTTTGGGTGATTTTGCGTTCAATTCTTCGCGCTGACAAGAATGAGCGCGATGCCTACAACAAGATTGAGGCGCAGGAGCGAGCAAAGGCGGCTAACGCCTTGGGCGAACAGCCCTAGTTTTCACTCCATCTGGCACCTAGCATCTTCATTAGACAAATGGAGGTGCCAACTTGTTCGAGAAATTTACTGACAAGGCCAGAAGAGTAGTCGTGCTTGCCCAAGAAGAGGCGAAGCTACTAAACCACAACTACATCGGCACTGAGCACATCCTGCTCGGTTTGATTCATGAGGGCGAAGGCGTTGCCGCCAAGGCTCTTGAGGCGCTCGGCATCAACCTGGAGCAGGTGCGCGAACAGGTCCAAGAAATCATCGGTCAGGGTCAGCAGGCTCCATCAGGTCACATCCCATTTACCCCTCGTGCAAAAAAGGTTTTGGAACTTTCACTTCGTGAGGCTCTCCAACTTGGTCACAGCTACATCGGAACCGAACACCTATTGCTGGGTTTGATTAGAGAGGGCGAGGGCGTAGCCGCTCAGGTTCTAACCAAGTTAGGCGCCGACACCAATAAGGTTCGCCAGCAGGTTATTCAGCTGCTATCTGGCTTCCAGGGCAAAGAGAGCGTTTCGGTTGGTGGAGAAACCAACCCACAGCCCAAGGGCTCCCAGGTTTTGGACCAATACGGTCGCAATCTTACTTTGGCCGCATCCGAGGGAAAGCTTGACCCGGTTGTTGGTCGCGAGCGCGAGATTGAGCGCGTGATGCAGATTCTTTCTCGCAGAACCAAGAACAACCCAATCTTGATTGGTGAACCTGGCGTTGGAAAGACAGCTGTTGTTGAAGGTCTAGCGCAGGCGATTGTTTCCGGAAATGTCCCAGAGACCCTTCGTGGCAAGCAGGTATACACCTTGGATATGGGAAGCCTTATTGCCGGGTCTCGCTACCGTGGTGACTTTGAGGAGCGCCTGAAGAAGGTGACCAAAGAGATTCGCACCAGAGGCGACATCATCACCTTCATCGATGAGATCCACACTTTGGTCGGTGCAGGTGCGGCCGAAGGTGCAATCGATGCTGCATCAATCCTCAAGCCTATGTTGGCAAGGGGAGAACTCCAGACCATCGGTGCCACCACTTTGGATGAATACCGCAAGCACTTTGAAAAAGACGCAGCTTTGGTGCGTCGCTTCCAGTCGGTTCAGGTAGCTGAACCAACCCCCGCGATGGCAATCAACATTCTCAAGGGATTGCGCGACCGCTACGAGGCCCACCACAAGGTTTCGATCACCGATGCGGCAATCGTTGCAGCGGTTGGCATGTCAGACCGCTATGTCTCAGATCGCTTCTTGCCAGACAAGGCAATTGACCTAATCGATGAAGCAGGCGCAAGGCTTCGTTTGAGCTTCCTGTCCGCTCCACCGGAGCTCAAGGCAATGGATGACCAGATTTCTGTTGTGAAGACTGCCAAAGAGCAAGCAATTGCCGATCAAGACTTCGAACTTGCTGCTTCCAAGCGCGATGAAGAGAAGAAGTTGACCGCAGAGCGAGTCCGCATGGAGAAGGAATTCCGTGATGGAAACGTCGATAAGCCAGGAATCGTAGACGAAGGCCTAATCGCAGAAGTTCTTGCTCAGGCAACTGGAATCCCAGTCTTCCGCCTCGGCGAAGAAGAGGGCGCAAAGCTCATCTACATGGAGCAGGAACTTCACCAGCGCGTGATTGGCCAGGACATCGCTATTGCAGCCTTGTCCAAGACCATTCGTCGTCAGCGTGCAGGCCTGAAGGATCCAAAGCGTCCATCCGGTTCATTCATCTTCGCCGGCCCAACCGGCGTTGGAAAGACCGAGCTTGCCAAAGCCTTGGCCGAGTTCCTCTTTGATGATGAAGACGCATTGATTTCTTTGGACATGTCTGAATACGGCGAGAAGCACACAGTCTCACGCCTATTCGGAGCCCCTCCGGGATTTGTTGGTTTCGAAGAGGGTGGCCAGCTAACCGAAAAGGTTAGACGCAAGCCGTTCTCGGTGATCCTGTTCGATGAAATCGAAAAGGCTCACCCTGACATCTTCAACTCGCTATTGCAGATTCTCGAAGAGGGTCGCCTGACTGATGGCCAGGGTCGAGTAGTCGACTTCAAGAACACCGTGATCATCATGACCACCAACCTTGGAACTCGCGAGATTACTCGCGGAGCACTTGGTTTCACCCTCGAAGGCGATTCCAAGAACGACTACGACCAAATGAAGTCTCGCGTTATTGAAGAACTCAAGAAGAACTTCAAGCCTGAGTTCCTAAACCGTGTTGACGAGACCATCGTCTTCCCACAGCTAACCCGCGAAGAGCTATTGCAGATTGTTGATCTGTTCATCAAGCGCCTGCAGGTTCGACTAGATGAGCGCGATCTCAAGCTGACTCTGACAACCGCTGCCAAGGCAAGGTTGATCGAGCTTGGATACGAGCCTTCAATGGGTGCAAGGCCGTTGCGTCGTGTGGTTCAGCGTGAGATCGAAGATGCTATCTCAGAGCGAATTCTCACCGGCACAATCTCCGCCGCACAAGATGTGCTGGTTGATTTTGTCAACGAAGAGTTCACCTTCGTGGCATCCGAGCGAGTAAGCGTGGAAGCAATCCAGAGTTGACCGAGATTCAGAAGTATCGGGTTTTAGAGTCCAAGTCTGGTTTTGAAATCAGGGACTATGAACCCCACATACTTCTGACGACTCTGGAAACTGGGAGTCTTTCCTCTGCAGGCAACCGGGCCTTTTCAAGGCTTGCCGCATTCATTTTTGGCGACAACCAAAAGAGCCAAAAAATAGCAATGACTGCACCGGTCTTGGAACAGCCTTCAAGCGATGGTTATTCAGTGTCATTTGTTATGCCGGCTGACATGCGCCTTGAGGATATGCCAGCACCCAACCCGACCTTGAAAATTGAACAAAAGCCGGGCGGGAAATTTGCAGCCATTGAGTTCTCAGGGTTGGCCAGTGAAGCGCTTTTCAAAAAGAAGGAGCTCGTATTCAAATCCAAGCTGAGCAAACTTGGAATCAAGTTTGTTGATAGCCCGATTTATGCAAGATACGACGGACCCTGGAAGCCTGGTTTTCTAAGGCGCAACGAGGTCTTAGTCCCACTCAGTTAGCATTTGCTCCATAATTGGCAGATGCTTTCTATTCGTTCAGCCAGAACCTCGGATGTCGCAGCAATCAATAAGATCGCTGCGCCACTGATTGCCGACCGAGTTTTGCTCGGTAAGGAAATGGTTGAACTGTATGAATCTATCCAGGAGTTCGTGGTCGCAGAACTAGACGGTGTGGTCGTTGGTTTCGGCGCCCTTCACGTGATGTGGGAAGACCTAGCAGAGGTTAGAACTCTAGCGGTTGACCGTCAGCACCTAAGGCATGGCATTGGCGCTGCGATGCTCAGAGAATTGTTGGAGCGGGCCAAGTTGCTTGGCATCAAGCGAGTCTTCTGCCTAACCTTTGAAACTCAGTTCTTCCAGAGCCATGGTTTTGTTGAAATCTCAGATATCCCTGTTGACCCAGACACCTATGCGGAATTGGTTCGTTCCCATGACGAGGGTGTTGCTGAGTTCTTGGATCTCGCAAGAGTTAAGCAGAACACGCTTGGAAACTCACGCATGCTCAAGCAGCTCTAACTAGATTTAGATAATGGCCCCAACTTCCAAGCAAATCATCGCCCGCCGCAGAGCATTGGCTCTTCTGGTTTTGGCACTGGTTATTTCTCTGATTTGGGGAATCCCCCAACTTTTTGCCAATCCAAACTCCGGAGCCCAGCCAAGTGCCTCTGCAAGCGTGGAGGAGACTCAAAGCGCACCTGCGGCGATTACAGAGTGCGCGGCGGGAGTCGTCAAGTTAGAGGCCTTTATCGGCACTGAGGTGCAGGAAACCAAGAACAGTTACCAAGCTTCTGAGAACCCATATCTTTGGTATGAAATTACCAACACCGGGATCGTGGATTGCACCTTCAACCTAGGAGCCCGAGCCACCTTCTTCACCATCACTTCTGGCGAGCAAACCTACTGGTCATCCAGGGACTGTGATCGTGAAGGACTTACCGACACCATGACACTTCTGCCATCAAACCAAACCCTAAAGTCCACGCCTTCCATGTGGCTAAAGGTGGTTTCCGCTGCAGAAGGTTGCGGAGAGGGCATGAGTCCGGTTCCAACCGGCGGTGCCAGTTACCACCTCAAGGCCGAGGTAAACGGCTTGCTGTCGGAGAACACCCAACAGTTCTTGCTCTACTAATTGAACGCAGATGCAATTGCAGCTTTGAGCTGCCCGCTGGATGTGTCAATAATTTTTGAGTGACCAAGTCGCTTAGCTTCAGATTCTCGTTGCGCACCATTAGAGACGCTTCTTATTTCTCCAGCGAGGCTGATCTCACCGAAGGCTGCGGTCTTTGAAGTCACGGGCTTATCGCTCACGGCAGATGCGATTGCAATCGCAATAGCGAGATCGGCCGCGGGTTCAGTGATTTTGACTCCACCAACGGTCGAGACATAAACATCCTTGTCAATCAAGGTGATGCCCGCTCTTCTTTCAAGAACTGCCAGGAGCATGGCAACCCTGGATTGGTCGACTCCATTGGTGACCCTTCTTGGCTGCGGAGAATTGGTTTTCACAACCAATGCTTGAATCTCTGCAATCAATGCTCGTCTGCCCTCAACAGTGACTGTGATGCAGGTTCCTGAAACTGGTTTTTGAGAACCCGAAACGAACAACGCACTCGGGTCTGGAACCTCAGCGATGCCGTCAGAGGTCATTTCAAAACAGCCGACTTCATCGGTTGGACCAAAGCGATTCTTTAGGGTCCTGATGAACCGAAGGGCAGTTTGGCGATCACCTTCGAAGTGGCAAACCACATCGACTAGGTGTTCAAGGGTTCGTGGACCTGCGATTGAGCCATCTTTGGTGACGTGGCCTACCAAGATCAGTGGGATGTCGTTTTGCTTGGCCTGGCGAATTAGGTTTGCCGCAACCTCACGAACCTGGGCCGGCATGCCTGCGGCCCCATCGATCTCTCCTGAAACCACGGTCTGAACCGAGTCAACAATTAACAGATCCGGCATCAGCGCCTCGAACTGACCAAGCACCGAGGCTAGGTCGGTCTCTGAGGCGAGGTATAAATTCTCGCTTAGGGCATTGGTGCGATTGGCTCTGAGGCGAACCTGTCCGGCTGATTCCTCTGCCGAAACATAAAGAATCTTCTTCCCAGCCTTGGCCATTCTGGAGGCAACCTCAAGGAGCAGTGTGCTCTTACCAACCCCAGGTTCACCCGAAAGCAAAATGGCCGCACCATCCACCAAGCCGCCGCCAAGGATGCGATCGAACTCTCCGACTTTTGTCGGGGTGTGGCCATGAGAATTTGTCTCAACCTCGGTGATGGGCTTGGCTGCTTGAGAGCTGGTAATCCGCAAAGCCTTAACCTCTTTGGCCTGAGTGGCAGATTCCTCAAGGGTGTCCCAGGCTTGGCACTCACCGCAGCGACCTGCCCATTTTGCCGTGCTCCAGCCACACTCGCTGCAGCGGAAATTTGATTTAGGTTTGGCCATTGCACCAAACTACCTTGTCCCTAGGACACCTAGACTTTGGGCAATCAGATTGTTGAAAAGAATTGAGAGTGAAATTGCGCAAGCACTCCTTTGAATTGGCTCTGGTGCTGATGGTTTCCCTTGGTGCCAGCGCGATTTACTCGGTTATTAGCTTGCTTCGCAAAATCACCTCGAGCGTTGGCTTAGCAGGCAGCGTCACAACCATCAATCAACCTATGGCCCAAAACCCTTGGATTGATCTCATTAGCCAGCTGGCAAGCATTTCGCTGGGTTTGGTGCCGCCGCTTCTAGCTCTTTACTTCCTTCGACTTGATGCAATTTCAA
This sequence comes from Aquiluna sp., assembly GCA_021741585.1. Classification (GTDB taxonomy): domain Bacteria; phylum Actinomycetota; class Actinomycetes; order Actinomycetales; family Microbacteriaceae; genus Aquiluna. The sequence goes on from JAIOXN010000001.1 coordinate 991,587, forward strand.
TAGGTCTAATACCCAAATGGCGCGATCTTTGGCTCGTCTTAGCGATGGCGGCCGGTGTTGGAATCCCAGGTATCGGGTTATATTTCTTGGCCCTGAATCTTGGGCTTACCTCGATGATTGTGCCAAACGCATTGAATCCCAACTGGTGGACCATCCCCGTTCTTTTGCTGGCCGCAATCAAGGCTGGATTCCTAGAGGAAGTAATTGTGGTTGGCTACTTCTACAGGAAACTTGAACTGATTGCACCCAAGCTTGCTTGGGTCTGGATAGTGATCCTGTCTGCGCTTTTACGAGGCAGTTATCACCTGTACCAAGGGCCATCGGCATTCATAGGCAATTTCTTGATGGGTCTAGTTTTCGGCTACATCTTCCATCGGACAAAACGAGTAGCACCGCTTGTGATTGCCCACGCAGTTATGGACGCCGTTGTCTTTATTGGCTACCCACTTGTCTTTGGAGCCTAAGATTTGGTTGTGGAGAAACTAAGAATCTGCTTTCTAGGCACAGGCTCAATGGGGTCTGCCGTGCTCAAAGGACTGCTGGCAGCTGGACACCCAAAAGAACTGATCTCCGCAACAACCAAGTCTGAATCAAGTGCTCAAGCGCTTCGTGCCATGGGTGTTAGCGCACTCTCCACTGAGAGTTCTCCGGATGCCAATGCGCTCATGGCGGGAGACGCAGACCTGATTGTTCTGGGTGTGAAGCCGTATCAAATTTTGGACGTGCTCCAAGAGTTATCTGGAGAGATCGGCAAGAATGCTGTTTTGATCTCAATGGCCGCTGGAATTCAAATTGATTCCATGGCGAAAGTCTTGCCTGCTAATCCAAACATCATTAGAACGATGCCAAACACCCCTGCTTTGGTCGGTAGGGGAGTAACTGGAGTTGCAGCGGCGTCAACCGCATCAAAGGATGCGCTTGATGCAACAATCGAGCTTTTTGAATCGGTTGGCGAAGTAATTGTGATTGAAGAGTCAAAAATCAACCCGCTGAGTGCAGTATCGGGTTCCGGTCCAGCCTGGGTTTACTACATCATTGAACAGTGGGAAAAGGTTGCACTCTCGCAAGGTTTCAGTGAGGCCGATGCCAAGGTGCTGGTTCGTCAAACCATGTCGGGCGCAATGGCTCTTCTAGAGGACTCAAATGAAGAACCAGAAGAACTTCGACGCAAGGTGACCAGCCCCGGCGGAACCACCGAAAGAATCATCGCCACGCTCGAGGAAAGAAATCTCGAAGGCATTTTCGCAGAATCCCTGAGAGCAGCAGTTCTCAGAGCAGAAGAAATCGCAAAGTCCTAGGAGGTAGGCTAAAAATCATGGCAGACATTTTTGAAGCAATTGCAGATCCGACCCGCAGGCAACTATTGGAGACAATCTTGGCCTCGAACCTTGTTGGAGGTTCAGGCGAACTCACGGTATCCGAGCTTGTGGAGAAGACCGGAATTGGGCAACCTACCGTCTCCAAGCATCTCAAGACCCTGCGCGAGGTGAACTTGGTTGCTGTTCGCGAAGATGGCCAGAAGCGTTTTTACAGCATTACAGCGGAGCCACTGGAGGAAATCGAAGACTGGATGATCAACTTCCTGTCTCTCGACTTTGATGCCGAGGCAGAAGATGAGACTGAACTTGCTCACACTCTTTCTGTTGCCGGCGAGCGCCTTGGCTCCTGGATCACCGAGCGCGGTGGTTGGTTGCAAGACCAGCTCAAGTCAAGGCTGGCAGACGTCGACGTCGACATCAACGTTTCAGACCTAGGCAAGCGCCTTGGCCGCAAGATTTTCGATGCTCAATCGGAGGCCGAGAAGTCCGTGAAGGACTTTGAGAAGGTTGCTCGCGCGAAGGTTGAAGAGGTTGTAGACGAGGTCAAATCTGAGGCCAGCAATTTTGCGAAAGAAGTGAAGAGCAAAATCAAGCGTTAGTCGCTTGGCTCCAATCTTTATCCTCGGCTTGAGTGGTTGCGCGCTTAGGGCTAAACTTCTCAGGTTACCCATTTGGGTAAATCAATAAGCTTTGTGAGGTCTTTGTGGGTTCAATCATCAAGAAGCGCCGCAAGCGTATGTCGAAGAAGAAGCACCGCAAGCTACTTCGTAAGACTCGCCACCAGCGTCGCAATAAGAAGTAATACTTCAATAAACCCGCCTTCGGGCGGGTTTTTTGTTACCTAGATTTCTTTAGATCGCGCTTTTTGAAGCGCAAGATGTCCCAGCCGGCGGCCTCGGCGTATCGAGCCAAAACTTTATCCGGGTTCACTGCAACCGCGTGCTTCACAAGTGTCAGCAGGGGCAAGTCGTTCACTGAATCAGAATATGCCCAGGAACGCTTTAGGCTGATGTGTCTTTCTTTTGCGAGCTTTCGAGCAGCTTTTCGCTTGGCTTTTCCATGAAGCGGTTCACCAATCAATGTGCCAGTGAGGACACCGTTTTCTTTTCCAACGATTGTGCCTAGGGCTCCAGTTGCGCCCAGATCATCTGCGATTGCCTGAGCTAGCTCCACTGGGGCGGCGGTGATCAGCCAAACTTCTCTGCCTTCGGCAAGGTGATTCTTGAGTGCTGCCACGGTTTCTGGCCAGAGCCGAGGCTTGATATCCGATTCATAAACCTGATCAATTAGCTTTTCTAAAACTTCTGCGGACTGGCCCTTGGTCAGGGAGAGGGCTCGGTCTTTGAATCCGGCCATTTTGTCGTTGCGCTCGCCGCGACGAATAAACATCATTTGCTCAAACATGAAGCGCCAGATGTCGCGGCGCTTGATAGCACCACCGGCAAATGCCACCTTGCCAAAGATGATTGAGGTTGAACCTCTAACTAGGGTGTTGTCGACGTCGAAGAATGCTGCCTCGATTTTTGGCTGAGGCTCTCCGGTCTTTGGCATCTGGCTAGTCTATTGGCGAATAATGGTGGCGTAGTCTGGACAGATGTCAGAACGCATTCAAATCACCATGATTGTTCGCACCGGCTGCCATCTTTGCGTTGCAGCTGAGGCAGCATTGGCAAGAGTCATCGGAAGATTCAATGCGGAGCATCCGGATCAGCCATACAACGTGACACTCACGGACATCTCTGATCAAGTCGATTACCAAAGATTCACAGACGAGCTTCCTGTATTACTGATCAACGGTGAACAAGTTTCCTTCTGGAAGATTGATGAAAACAGGGTATTTGATCGTCTGCAGTCTCTGGCCCAATCCTGAAAATATTCGCCTGAATAGGATTACTGAATGGATTTGGAACAGCTTGGTTACTTTGGGGTCTTCCTTGCCGGGGCAATACCCTGGTTCGAGGCTATAGGGGTTGTACCCGCTGGGATATTGTTTGGCTTGGACCCAATTCTGACTGTTATTTCAGCCGTTTTGGGAAACTTGATTACCATTGCGCTCTTTGCCTATGCCGGAGACCAGATCAGGACCTGGATTCTAAAGCGCAGGGAAGCCTCCGGCAAGAAGCCAAAGAGCGACCGCTTTGAAAGGGCACAAAAAGCCTTCGATAAATACGGCATTTACGGCATGGCGGCCCTGGGCCCCATTCTGATTGGTACTCAATTCGCGGCCGCAGCTTCTGTGGCAGCCGGGGTTAAGCCAATCAAGGTCACGATTTTGATTTCGACGGCAATGGCGCTTTGGGCAATTTTGATTGCTTTGGCCATTACAGCTCTCGGAATTACCCTGCCCTAGTTATCCACAGGCATTTTGTATAGACTTGGTCTATATATAGCGATTGGTGGCAAAGTGGCTGAGATGGTGACAACGAAAGTATTCAAAAACGGCGGATCTCTGGCCGTTAGATTGCCAGCCGGATGGGTTCAGGACGGGGAAATAACCCTGGTTCGAAACCCAATTTCTGGAGAGATAGTCATCTCACAGCGGGCTGCTCGGATGAAGTCATTACTTCAAGAATTGGCTCAATCGGAACCTTTAGAAGATTCGGTCTTCGAAGAAGCAATTTCGAGAGAAATTGCACTTGTTGATCGCAGCATCTTTGAGGAACAGGCGGAACCCGATGCTTCTAATTGACACGGATATCGCAAGCTATGCAATCAAGTCACAGCACGGGATGGCAAGCAAATTGCTAAATCTAAATCCTGATAATTGGGCCATCTCAGCAATCACCCATCACGAGATTAGTTATGGAATTAGCCTCGACGGCGTCTCAAGCAGAATCAAAATCGCCGGGCTGGCGTTTTTACAAGCCTCTAAAGTTTTGAGTTTTGACAATGCTGCTTCCCAAGAAGCCGCCATGGTTCGAAAGCAACTTCGAATGCTAGGTAAGCCGTCTGGCCACTATGACAGCTTAATTGCAGGTCATGCGATAGCTATCGGAGCAACTCTGGTGACAAACAACACCCGACACTTTGAAAACGTGCGAGGCCTGAAGCTTGAAAATTGGCTCTAAGGCTGCAACCTGTTTGGCCCGCGGAACAAGAAGCTAGCCTCGCGGATGTTCGGTAGATCCAAAAGCAGCATTAGAACCCTGGTTAGTCCCATTCCAAACCCGCCATGAGCAGGAACTCCGTAGCGGAAGAAGTCTAGGTAGAAGTTCAAGCCCTCAACTTCAAGACCCTTGTCCACAACCTGCTTCTCAAGAATGTCGATGCGGTGTTCACGCTGAGCACCAGTGGTGATTTCGGTGCCCTTCCAGATCAAGTCATAGCTCTTTGTTAGCTCTGGGTTGTCCTCGTGACGCATGTGATAGAAGGGACGGATTCCCTTCGGGTAGTCGGTCAAAAAGACGAACTCGTGGCCAAACTCTTCTGCAACGTGGGCAGCAATCTGGCGCTCACCCTCTGGGTCAAGGTCGCCATCCATGCGAGGGACTTTGTAGCCGCGGGCTTCAACTATTTTGTGTGCTTCAAGAAGCGGAATTCTTGGGAAAGGAAGTGTTGGAATTTTGATGTCTAGGTCGTAGAGCTTCTGGATTTCCTCGCCAAACTTTTCCTTCACGGCGGTGATGGCACGAACCAAGAGCTGCTCTTGGAAAGCCATGATGTCCTCGTGGGAATCGATCCAGCTCATCTCCATGTCTACCGAAACGAATTCGGTTGCGTGGCGAGAAGTGAAGGAAGGGTCAGCACGGAAGACCGGTCCGATTTCAAAGACCTTGCCTAAGCCGGCGCTCATCGCCATTTGCTTATAGAACTGAGGGCTCTGTGCTAGGTAGGCAACAGTTTCGAAGTACTCCATTTTGAAGAGCTCTGCGTTTGACTCTGACGCAGAACCCATCAGCTTCGGCGAGTGAATCTCGGTGAAGCCTTCCTCGAGCCACATCTCACGCCAGGTCTGCTCGATAGTGGTTTGAATCTTGAACATCAGTGCAACCTCTGGGCGACGCATGTCAATGAAGCGCCAGTCCAGGCGCTTATCGATTGAGGTGTCCTCAGCAATTGGTGAGTCAGGGTTTGAGAGGGTGACAACCTTGAGGTCCTTGAGCAAGATTTCAATGCCACCCAGCTTTACTCTCTCGTCGTGCTTGAGTTCGCCAGTGATCTCAACGAAGGAACCGTGACTTAGGCCGGAAACTACATCGGCGAGGGCATCCTCCTCGGCAGGTCTTGGATAAGTGACCTGAACCGATCCGGTCTCATCTCGAATGATGATGAACTGGATTCTCTTTTGATCCCTCAGGGTTTCCACCCATCCGCCGATTGTGACGGGGCCATCTTGGCTCTGGGCCAGTGTGGCGATGGTTGATCGATTCAACATTTGGTTACCTCTGTGAGTGGGCTGGGAAGAACAATGTGCCTAGTTTAGCGAAGCTAAACTTGAGGCATGCCTGCCTCTCGCCTTCATCTAGTTCGCCACGGCGAAGTATTCAACCCTGAAGGCGTCTTATATGAGCGCATTGAAGGTTTTGGGCTAAGTGAACGCGGCCATCAAATGGCCAAGGCGGCCGCAGATTCTCTCGCCTCTGAGGGCCGACAGATCTCGAGGCTTCTTGCCTCTCCTTTGCAAAGAACTAGGGAGTCAATTGCTCCGATTGAGGCTCAATTTGGCCTTCAAGCAAACATCGATGAGAGATTTATCGAGCCATGGAATCGGTTTAAAGGCCTAAGGGTTGGGCCAAGGGCCATCCTCAAACGCCCAAGCATTCTTTTGAATCTTTATAACCCACGCCGTCCAAGCTGGGGCGAGCCGTATCGGGAAATTGTGAATCGAATGAATCAGGGGCTTATGGAAGCCTGGGATAGCACAGAGGGTGGAGATGTAGTTATCGTCTCTCACCAGTTACCCATTTGGATGGTTTACCGCTCAGCGCAAGGCCTGGCACTGCCTCATGATCCAAGAGATCGCAGATGCTCCCTGTCTTCAATAACTTCATTCGAGGTGGTGGATGGCAAGCTCCAAGAGGTCGGTTATCGAGAGCCGGGAATTGAGTTTGCAAAAAACGCGATCGATGGCGGTGCTGTATGAAACCAAAATTCGTCCGAGCGATATCAGTCTCAATAGTCCTCTTTCTAATTGCGTCGATGGCGCTCAGCTTGGCTGCTTGCTCCTCTGATCCTTTGGCAGAGCAGTTCCGCTCCGGTGAAAACAAGAACTACATCGCGGGCGACGGCACTGTGACAGAGTTCGCAATCGATACCCGTCCGGGATTCAGCGCATTTTCAGGCATAACCGAGTCCGGTGCTCAGCTTGATAGCTCGGCCCTAGAGGGCTCCGTTGTCGTTATGAACTGGTGGTACTCGGCCTGTGCACCTTGTCGCGCAGAAGCTTCAGACCTTGCCGCTTTGCATGAAGAGTTCGCGGACCAGGGCGTTCAGTTTCTTGGGGTGAACGTAAGAGACAGCGCAGAAACAGCGCTTGCTTTTGATCGAAACTTCAACATTGGTTTCCCTTCGATAATGGATGCGCAGTCCGGGGCGGCATCCTTGGCATTCACCGGAGTCGTTTCCCCCCAAGCGGTTCCAACCACCATCGTCATAGATAGGGAAGGCAAGGTTGCCTCGAGAATTCTTGGCCGAATCGATCCATCCATTTTGAGAACCCTGATTCAGAGCGTGGTCGACGAGTGAACTTTGGCGAACTAGTTCTTTCCGGATCGATGTTGGTGGCGATTCCAATTTCGCTCCTGGCCGGAATCGTAACTTTCCTAAGCCCCTGTGTTTTGCCTCTTGTCCCTGGCTATCTTGGCTATGTCTCTGGGATAGGTCGAGAAAAGTCCAAGATGATTCTTGGATCGGTGCTCTTTGTTTTGGGATTTACTGTTGTGTTCGTGTCCTTGGGCGTGCTCGCCGGAGCAGCAGGTCTCATGTTTTTGGTGAATAATCCATGGATTCAGGTGGTCTTGGGAATCCTTGTGATTGTGCTTGGATTTGCGATGATCGGTCAGCTTGGGTTTATGCAGCGAACAATCAAATTGCCGTATTCACCAAAAATTGGCCTATTTGGAGCCCCGCTACTTGGAGTGGTTTTTGCCTTCGGTTGGACTCCGTGCATAGGCCCAACACTTTCTGCGGTTCTTGTACTGGCATCAAGCTCTGGCGATCCGGTGCGCGGTGGAATTCTGGCAACTGTTTATTCGCTTGGAATCGGAATCCCATTTGTTCTGATTGCAGCTGGATTCTCTTGGGCCACCAAGTCCATCGGTTTTGTGAAAAAACACATCAGAGGATTCAACCTTTTTGGCGGTTCAATGTTGATTCTGATTGGTCTTTTGATGGCAACCGGAATCTGGAATCGAATTATCTCTTGGCTTCAGGTGGTGACAAGTGGCTACCAGCTTCCTATCTAGAGTTTTGTTCTGGCCAAGATGGTTCTTCCGTCAGCTCACCTCCATGAGAACCGCCCTCTTTTTGCTATTGCTTCTGGCCTTTGCTGCAATCCCTGGGTCTGTTTACCCGCAGCGAAGCGCAGACCCAAATGGCGTTCGGTTATTTTTCGATAACCAGCCGGAGTTGGCAAAGGTTTTAGATTCAATTCAGATCTTCGATGTCTACACCTCGGTCTGGTTCTCCTCGATTTATATCTTGTTGTTTGTCTCACTAATCGGCTGCGTTGTTCCTAGGACCAAAATCCACTATCACGCGCTCAGGGCCAAGCCGGTGAAGACCCCGGCAAAACTCGATCGCATGCCGATTTACCGTCAGTTTGAGGCGTTCGAGCCTTATCTTGATGCCGCACAAGCAGTCTTAAAAAAGAGCCGCATTCGCTTCACAAGATCTGGCAACAGCATCAGCGCCGAAAAGGGCTATCTCAAGGAAACCGGAAACCTTGTTTTTCACTACTCATTGATTGGTGTGCTGATTGCTGTGGGTGTTGGTGGGGGTTTGAGCTTTTCGGGGCAGAGGGTTTTGGTTGAAGGCGAAACCTTTGTGAACAACTTGGCAAGCTACGACTCTTTCTCACCGGGCCCATTTTTTAATGAAGAGAATCTCCAACCATTTGATCTGAAACTCGAAGATTTTGAGGTCGTTTACGATCTAACGAATCTGAATAACCGTGGCCAGCCAATCGACTTCATCGCAACCGTGACGGCTCTGGGGAAAACTTCGGAGATCAAGGTGAATAGCCCATTGGCCGCGCCCGGAGCAAATATCTATTTGACCGGAAACGGTTTTGCTCCAGTGATCACGGTTAGAGACGGGGAAGGAAACATCGCTTACTCGGGCCCAGTCGTGTTCTTGCCGCAGGATTCGAACATGACATCCCTTGGAGTCATCAAGGTGCCGGATGCCAATCCGGAACAGCTTGGATTCATTTCCTTCTTTTATCCAACTGCCGAGGAGCTTGAATCTGGAGCATATACCTCCATATACCCGGACCCGTTTGTTCCACTTCTAACAATGAATCTCTACTCCGGCGACCTTGGTTTGGACAACGGAGTTCCTAAGAATGTTTTTGCCCTCGACACCTCAAACCTAAAAGAGGTCGCAAGCCGCAATGCCGAGAATCCACCGTTGCAGTTGGAGCCAGGAGACGTAGTTGATTTGCCAGATAATCTCGGCAGTGTTTCCTTCGATGGTTTGTTGAGATTTGCATCACTTGATGTGGCATACAACCCCGGCGGAATTTGGGTTTTGGGTTTTGCGCTCTTGGCACTTGGTTCGCTCGCGCTTTCACTTATGATTCCACGCCGAAGAATTTGGTTTAGATTTGCCGATGGCAAGATCGAGGCTGCTGCTCTTGCAAGAAATGATGATCCCGGTTTGGAAGATTTCTTGCAAAGACTTGTTCTAGAGATAAATAAAGAGATAGAGAAGAAATGAACCAGGTTGTTCTGAACGAGCCGCTTTCCCAGATTTCCCTTTTGTTCGTGTCGGGGGCAATGGCATTTATCGCTATCGCACTAGTGGTTTTCTCGTTTCAGCTAGCCAAGCTGTCCAGCGACCAGAGCGTGGATTCCTCGAAGCTATCCAATTTGGAAAAGCTAGGTTTCTGGGCGCTTGGGCTTGGAACTTTAGTTCTAACGGTCGGTGTTGTGATGCGCGGTATCGCAGCTGGACGTGTGCCATGGGCAAACATGTATGAGTTTTCGATTAGCGCTGCCCTTTTGATTTTGATGGTCTACCTCACCGCTCTCAAGATCAAAGACATTCGCTACATCGCAACGTTTATCTCCGGTTTTGTCTTGGTGATTTTGTTTGCAGCCGTTTCGATTTTTTATGTGGAAGTCAAGACTCTGATGCCGGCACTGGATAGCTACTGGTTGGTAATCCACGTTGTGGTTGCAATTCTCGCTAGCTCATTCTTTGCTATTGCTGCCGGCTTCCACATTGCCTACTTGGTGAAGAACTCTGGCTTTGGCAAAAAGGTCATGAACCTCTTCCCAGACTTGGATCAACTTGAGCGACTTGCCTACCGATTCAATATCGTCGGTTTTGTGCTCTGGAGCTTCACCTTGATTGCGGGTGCAATCTGGGCGGAACGGGCATGGCACCGCTACTGGGGCTGGGACACCAAAGAGGTCTGGACCTTCATCATTTGGGTGCTTTATGCCGGTTACCTACATGCCATGGCAACCAGAGGCTGGAGGGGATCCAAGGCAGCTTGGTTAGGAGTGATCGCATTCAGCGCGGTGATCTTCAACTTCACAATCGTCAACCTTTTCTTCAAAGGATTGCACGTCTACTCGGGTCTATAAAAGTTCTAAGCAACGCGCTAAGCGCGCTTGCCAGAACGCTGTTCGCTCCGGTGTTGCAGCGTATTTTTCGAGTAGTTCCAGATCCGGTTCTGGGATAAATAGCTCAAGCTCGGAGTTTTTTGGAATCATGCTCACTTTGCAGATGTCACCTTCCAGCAGATTGAGTGTTCCAAGCCCACAGGCGTAGTCCAAGGTTGGAATCGCAGCGGCTAGGTATAGCCCTTGGGCAACTCCCAAGGAACTCTCCAGTGCCGAGCTGATAACAACATCTAGGCCACTCTCCGAAGCAATTTTCCTTGCCTCAGCTATGCCACCAAGCGGTTGGACTTTTAGGACAGCAATGTCTGCGGCCTGGAGCCTGGCTACTTCAAGCGGGTCAGATGCTTTTCGAATTGACTCATCGGCGGCGATCTTGATTTCCAGCCCGGCATGCTCAAGACGATTTTTGAGCTCTGCCAATTCGCTCACAGTTTGGCAGGGTTGCTCAAAATACTCGATGTTGAGATTTGAAAGTGCCATGCAAATCTCCATGGCTTGGTCAACCGAGAAAGCTCCGTTGGCATCAAGGCGGATTTTCACACCGGGATAGTTTTCGGCAACGAATCTGACTCGTGCCAAATCCTCTGCAATGTTCTGATCGCTCTCTGCAACCTTGATTTTGACGGTGTCAAAACCTTCGAATCGGGAGAGTATTTCTGGAATCAGATTGCTTGGAACCGCGGGCAAGGTGGCATTGGTCTTCACGGTTTTGCGAAAGGTAGTTGGTAGGGGACCGTTTGCCCATTCGAGCGCGGATTGCAGCCAGAGGCTGGCCTCTTGATCCTCGTATTCCAAAAAAGGAGACCACTCGGCAAATCTCTGACTGCCTCGGAAAATGAGCATTTCGCGCGAGGTTATGCCGCGAAACTTTTGGCGCATTGGGATACTCACAACACTGATTTGAGTAACTTCCATGGCTGCCATCCGATTAGTCTAGGTGCATGTCAATAACGGTATCCGAGACCTTTGATGCAACCACCTGGACTCAAGTCCCTGGCTTCACGCTGTCAGATATCAGCTATCACAGGCACGTCTCACTGGGGATTGTGAGAATCGGGTTTTCAAGACCCGAGGTCAGAAATGCATTCCGTCCACAGACCGTGGATGAACTTTATGCAGCCTTAGATCATGCTCGGATGCAAACCGATGTCGGAGTCGTCTTGCTCACCGGAAACGGACCATCTGAAAAGGATGGCGGTTGGGCATTTTGCTCCGGGGGAGACCAAAGGGTCCGCGGCAAAGACGGCTATCAGTATGGTGGCACGCAAACTGGCAGGCTTCACATTCTTGAGGTGCAGCGACTCATTCGCAGCATGCCCAAGGTTGTAATCGCATTGGTGTCTGGCTGGGCAGCCGGAGGTGGCCACTCTCTGAATGTTGTTTGCGATCTTTCGATTGCATCCATCGAGCACGCCAAGTTCAAGCAGACTGATGCCGATGTTGGCTCCTTTGATGCCGGATATGGCTCGGCATTATTGGCACGACAAACAGGGCAGAAATTTGCCCGCGAGATTTTCTTTTTGGGTCAGGAATATGACGCCCAGCGCGCATACGAAATGGGTGTCGTGAATGCAGTGGTGCCGCATGCCCAACTTGAGGCGGAGGGAATTGCTTGGGGCAAAGAGATTCTTGGCAAGTCTCCAACCGCAATTCGCATGTTGAAGTTTGCTTTCAATGCTGTTGATGACGGCATCGCTGGCCAGCAGCTGTTTGCGGGTGAAGCCACCAGACTTGCCTATGGAACTGCAGAAGCGACCGAAGGCAAAGAGGCGTTTTTGGAAAAGCGTAAACCAGACTGGTCTTCCTTCCCCTGGCAGTTCTAGTGAAAAAGCTCCAACTCATTGCGGCAAACGATACTTTTCGCGCGCTGCAACTCTTGATTGAAGTTTGGGAAAACAAGACCGCGCTTTTCATTACTCCACCTGAAATCAATGGACTGATGCCTGAGGTTCACGGGCTACCAGACCAGGTCGGGGATGATCTCGCACTGATAGTTGAGAGTTCCGGCTCCACCGGAGCCCCAAAGCGCATCGAGATTAGTATTTCTGCACTCAAACACAGCATCGAAGCTTCGGCCCAGAGACTTGGCGGTCACGGTCAGTGGTTATTGGCCTTGCCAATAAATTTCATTGCGGGGGTAAATGTGCTGTTGCGCTCAATTGCCGCTGACACCCAGCCAGTGATGCTCAATTCCAGGGTTCCTTTCAGTGCCGATGGTTTCTTGAGAGCGGCTTCGCTAATGACCGGGGATAAGCGATTCACATCACTAGTCCCACTTCAATTGGAACGTCTGGTTGAGTCCTTGAGTGACGCCTATTCCCTTGCGCTACTGAGGCGATTTGATGCAATTTTGGTCGGCGGGCAAAGCCTGAATCAAACTACCAAGCAGTTGTTTTTGGACAAAGGCGTCAAGATCATCGAAAGCTACGGCATGACAGAGACTTGCGGTGGTTGCGTCTATGACGGAGCCCCGCTCTCAGGTGTAGAGATTTCTTTGGATGCCGGCAGAATTGCAATTTCAGGTCCGGTTCTGGCAAATGGACTTGGACAAAAATTTGTCACCTCAGACCTGGGCAGTTTTTCCGATGGGACTTTGACTGTGCTTGGAAGATCCGATCGAGTGATTATTTCTGGAGGGCTGAAGGTCTCATTGGACCGTGTCGAAGCTAAGGCTCTCGATATCCCAGGCTTGCAAGAGGTCTCAGCGGTTGCTTTGGATTCAGAGTATGGCGAGTCGGTTGGCTTGGTTTATGTGGGCGAGGACCTGTCAGATTTCTCAAGCCTTCGTGAACTGGGAGTCGCGGCAATGCCTGCCAAAACAATGAGGGTGAATTCAATGCCGCTTTTGCCAAGCGGCAAACCTGACCTAATTGAAATAAAGAAGTTGATTGCGGGTTAGCATTTCTCAAATGGCATCTCTAAAACTCTGGGTTCAAGGCGCAAGGATTCGCACCCTGCCACTTGCCATCGCACCAATTGCTCTGGGCGCTGCGGTTGCTTCAACCACCGAGGACTTTTCTTTATTGCTGAGTCTTTTAGCTCTCACAGTTTCGCTGGCGCTACAAATTGGCGTCAACTACGCAAACGACTACTCAGATGGGATTCGGGGGACCGATGCGAATCGAGTCGGGCCGCTAAGGCTCACTGGATCTGGTTCAGCGAAACCTAAGGCTGTGAAGAATGCTGCCTTTTTGAGTTTCGGATTAGCAGGACTGGTTGGGCTTTTTCTGGTTTTGGCATCAGGTCACTATTGGCTGATTCTGATTGGTGCGGCATCGATTTTGGCCGCCTGGTTCTACACCGGAGGCAAGTCTCCCTATGGTTACGCGGGCCTTGGTGAAGTTGCCGTCTTCGTGTTTTTTGGTTTGGTAGCGACCATTGGAACGTCCTTTGTGCAACAGGGTTTCGTCTCTCCACTTGCAGTAATTCTCGGGTCGGCCTCCGGTCTTTATGCAACCGCTGTTCTGCTTGTGAATAACATTAGAGACATTCGCACCGACACTGAATCGGGCAAGCGAACCATCGCTGTGAAGCTCGGTGAGAAGACATCAAAGCGAGTGTTTCTGTGGATGATTTGGCTGCCGGTCGCATTGAACCTTTTGCTTGTTTTGCTTTGGCCAGCAACTGTTTTGGGCCTGGCTAATCTTTTGTTGCTGCTTCCTGCGACATTGATTTTGCTCAAGGCACGAACCCCAAAGGATTTGATCACAGTCTTGAAACTGACTAGCTTGGCGGGCTTTGGGTTCGGAGTTTTAGTCGGCCTTGGAATCTTTTTGGTCAACCTCGGACTCTGAATCCAAGAGGCTGTTTTCAAGCTCGTTTTCTTTGTCTACGTAGCTTCCGGTTTTATCCCGAGCCAATTTTTTAGCAACTGATTCACTCAGAGCATTGCGCTGCTTATCTAAAAACAAAAGTGAAATAGCAAATGAGACGCCGGCGGCAATAATTGCCGCGAAAAAAGGGTTGAAGTCCAGTAGAAGGAGGCCCCAGAAGATTCCAAAGAAAAGCCCGAGGCGAATGATCGTGTAGCCAAGCCATGGGTTCTTCATTCAATAAGTTTATGTCTTGGAGTCTGAACTAGGGTTGAGTTATGACAAGACTGGCAATTGGCATCATTGTGTTCGTAGTAGTTTTTGGCGTCTTCACAACCGTCTTTGCAGCTTCCGCCAACAAGGCAGAGGTTCGCCTTCTGCCAAAGTGGCTGTGGGTCTTGCTTTGCCTGTTGGTTCCTTTCTTTGGCGGGCTGTTGTATTTGATGGTTGGTCGCCCATTTGGCACAGATCCTGGTGGGCTTGGTGGAAGAGGAAAAACAATTGCACCTGATGACGACCCCAACTTCCTCCGTGATATTTCAAAGCGACTTCGTAAAAAGAACGACGATAAATAAGTGAGCAAAGTCCCCTCCCAAGTTTTCGCCGCTGATCTCATAAGCGAGTTTGTCGCTCTTGGCGTGACGAATTTTTTTCTATCTCCGGGGGCAAGATCACAAGCACTCGCGATCGCGGTTGGGCAATTGGCTCAGGCGGGCAAGGTCGAGCTAACAGTAGTCCTCGATGAGCGGTCAATGTCATTTGCTGCTCTAGGGAGGGCTTTGGGCAGCGGGTCTCCCAGCGTCTTGATCACAACTTCCGGGACCGCCGTGGCAAACCTGCACCCAGCTGTCTTGGAGGCCAACCACTCCGGCATTCCACTGATTCTGTTGACCGCCGACAGGCCAAAAGTTCTTCGCAACAAAGGTGCCAATCAAACCACCCAGCAACCGGGTATTTTCGCCGATGTCCTCAGGCTCATGATTGATGTGGATGCTCCACATATCAACTCAATCCCAAATGCTTCTAACCTTGCGCGCCAAGCACTCTCTCACGCCCTGGGCGAGAGACCCGGCCCGGTTCAGCTAAACCTTCAATTCACCGAACCACTCAGTGCCGCAGAGCCAAATGCAGCTGAAGTGCTTTCTGAAGAAACAATTCAGATTTTCCAAGGGCCTCAAACCCCAATCTCGGAAATCGATGTTGTGGTTGATGATCGAACGGTAGCTGTGGCTGGTGCAGGGGCAACCCTTGCCGCTCAAGAATTTGCCGAGAAGGCCAACTTGCCACTTTTCGCAGAACCTTCATCGGGAGCCAGATTTAGCAGGTTCGCAATAAAGGGCTATCCCAAACAGATTGCTGGCCCGCTTGGTAAAGAGATTTCCAGGGTCATTGTTTTTGGAAAGCCGACCCTATCTCGTGCAATCACAAACTTGATCAAGAACTCTGAGGTCTGGGTTCAAAAAAGCCGAACCCACGGACACTTCGATCTAGGTTCCAACTCTCTTGGCTTTGCAGATCAAATCAATCCAATTGGGAGAGCAAACGACGCTTGGTTGGCCTCTTGGCTTGAAGGTGAAATAGAGGCTGACTCGAGAACCGGGTTGGTTCAAAAGGTTTGGGAAAGCACAGCCGAATCCGAGCAACTTTTGTTTGGGGCCTCGGAACTTATTCGCAAAGCAGATCAAGTAGTCTCACCCAAAAAGATTGCAGCTTTCTCAAATCGGGGTCTGTCTGGAATTGACGGAACAATTGCGACCGGACTTGGCCTGAGCCAGAACGGCAAGCAAACCAGGGTGTTGCTTGGTGACCTCACTTTTTTGCATGATGCAGGAAGTTTGAATAGATCAGGCTTTGGAGACTTGGATATCCAGCTTGTGGTTGGAAATGACAATGGTGGTCAAATCTTTAAGAACCTGGAGATGGCAAAGACCTTAGAAGAGAATATGTTTGAAAAACTGTTCTTGACCCCACAAAAAGCATCAATTGAACAACTCGCCGATGCCTACGGTTGGAAATATTTCAAGGCTGAATCAGAGGCTGAACTCGAGCCTTTATTGGATCAAAAAGGCTTTGTAGTTATTG
The DNA here is from genome assembly GCA_021741585.1 of Aquiluna sp. GTDB lineage: Bacteria > Actinomycetota > Actinomycetes > Actinomycetales > Microbacteriaceae > Aquiluna. Next base: position 1,007,592 of record JAIOXN010000001.1, read on the forward strand.
AGTATTCGCTCTAGTTCTCGAACGCGTATCTAACCGCGCGGAACTTGAGTTCGGTTTCAGCAAGCTCAGCTTCGGGGTCTGATTCAGCAACAATTCCACAGCCTGCTATGGCACGAATTTGGTAGCCGGAAGCCGTCTCCTCAACCAAGCCACCGCGCAGTGCGATGGCAAGTTCTCCGCTGCCGTCGGCGGCAATCCAGCCAACCGGGCCGGCATAGCCACCGCGATCAAATGGTTCGAGTTCTTGAATAAGCTCTTGGGCCATTTGCCTTGGTGTCCCAGCCACTGCAGCGGTCGGGTGCAATTTGGAAATCACATCAAGCAGAGAGTGACTTGGCTTTAGGCGGCCTCGCACATCGGTGGCTAGGTGCCAAAGGTCCGGCAATGCCAATGAGAAAGGCTCCGGGTCAGCCTCTAAGCTCTCGCAAAATGGTCCCAGCTCGTTCAACATCGATGCCACTGCATATTCGTGCTCGTGCTTGTTTTTGTGAGAGTCCTTCAGCCCGGTCGCTATGGCTCGGTCGACATCCGGGTCGGTTCCGCGGCCCGCAGTGCCAGCCAGTACTCTTGCCGAAACTTCGCCCTTTTGACTTCTGAGAAGCAATTCTGGAGAGGCTCCAAAGACCTGACCAACGCTATAGGTCCAGCAGTTGGGATAGCGTGCGGACAGCCGCTCCAATGGGGCTGTTAAATCGGGCTTTTGAATCAATGGCATGACTAGATCGCGACTGAGCACGACCTTCTCAAGCTCCGAGGACGTGATTATAGATATCGCATTTTTGGTAGCACCCATAAAGCCCTTGGCATCTAAGTCTCCCGAAACAAAGACCCCTTCGGCTTTTGCCAACCGCTGAACTTCTGTGACCTCTGATTCGATAGTGGTCTCAAACATCACGCCATCTCGTAGAACACTTAGATGGGACGGAATCAAAAGAACGCTTTCGAAACCCGATTCCGAAGAAAAAGTAATTGACGTGAAAGCAACCAGGCCACTGCCAGGAAGCTGAACCTCATCGGAGATATCCGACTTGTTGCAAAGCTCTTTCCACGCCCTTGAGAGTTCTTCTATTCGATTCGGACCTTTGGCGCTGATTTTTAGCGCGATCCCATTTCCAATTAGTTGATTTTGATTGTGGTTAAAGATCAGCGAACCCGGCACTATCTGCGCCATGGTGTTGGTGCGGCGTGAAACAACCCGCAGGGTCATCTTTTTCCTTAGCTTTTAGTTCGCTGAGATTTGAATTGAATAGTTCAACAATCGGAGTAGTCTGCCTATTCGTAAAAAGAGTTTAGGTGAGGGACCAGATTGTTCAAGAAAGCTTTAGCCATTGGCGCAATTGCTTTTTCTTTGTGGCTCCCCTCAGCAGCTTTTGCTGAAGATCTAAATGGTGAGCAGGGCTCAGAAAACGAGCAGGTTATTCCTCCGGCCGTTTCCCGTGAGGATCACAGCATTTCGGAGGTTGAGCCAATTGACATCTCCAAAATCAAGATCACAACTTTGACTCCGGCTGATGAATTTTCCAATGCGATTACCCCATTGGTTTTGGCTCTTGGAGTGGGTTCGATTGCGCTTGTGGTTTATACCTTGACTCTGAAGCCCAAAGGCTAGATTCTCGCGATTAGACTGGGTGAGTGAGTAAACCCGATCTTTCCAAACAGCCCGCTGCCGTCTCGGCGATGTTTGATGAGGTTGCTCAAAATTATGACCTAACTAACGACCTGCTTTCCTTTGGTCAGTCGCGCTTCTGGCGAGGGAAAGTCAGAAAAGCAATTGCCCCAAAGTCAGGCGAGAAGATTTTAGACATAGCTGCAGGAACCGGTACCTCATCGATGGCGCTTTTGGGTCCTGGAATAAAGGTGGTTGCAGCCGACTTCTCCAAGGGAATGCTAGAGGTTGGAAAAAAGCGCTACCCCGAATTGGAATTCGCATTCGCTGATGCCATGAATTTGCCATTCAAAGATGCCGAGTTTGATGTTGTGACGATGTCTTTTGGATTGCGCAATGTGCAAGACCACAAAGTTGCCCTAAAGGAATTCCTTCGAGTTCTAAAGCCTGAGGGTCGATTGGTGATTTGCGAATTCAGCGAGGTGCCTGGTCTTCTAGGTGTTCTCTATCGTTTCTATCTAAAAAACATTCTTCCAAGGATCTCAAGGCTATTCTCAAAGGCCCCGGCGGCTTACTCCTATCTTGCAGAATCCATTTCTGCCTGGCCAAACCAAAAGCAATTGGCGAAAGATATTGAGGTTGCAGGGTTTTCCAGCGCAAGCTACAAGAATCTGACCTTTGGTGTTGTAGCGCTGCACCAGGCGGTGAAGAAGTGAAAATCTCTTTGCCGAGCCAGCTTCGTTTGATCACCGATCGAAGCCTTATTAGCGATTTAGAGAATCGCATGGTTGAGGTTGAAAAGAGAATTAAGCAAGCAACCTCTCACACCGATGCCATTGTGAATGAAATGTCCTCACACTTGGCAAATGCTGGAGGCAAACGCATCCGTCCAGTCCTGACTCTGCTCACCGCAAAGCTCGGAGATTGCGACGCTCCACATGTTTTGGATGCCGCCGTGGTTATGGAGCTAACCCACATCGCAACTTTGTACCACGATGACGTGATGGACGAGGCTCCCAAGCGTCGCGGAGTTGACACTGCCCACACCGTTTGGGGAAACAACATCGCAATCCTCACCGGCGACCTCTTGTTTGCGCGGGCATCAAACATCGTTTCTGGCCTGGGCGAGGAAGCGCTGCTTTTGCAGGCCCAGGTTTTTGAGCAATTGGTGTTGGGCCAACTCCACGAGAGCATCGGTCCGCAAGAGGGTGAAGAAGAGCTCGATCACTACATCCAGGTTTTGAAAGACAAGACCGGTTCATTGATCGCCCTATCGGCTCGATTAGGTGCTCTGCTATCGGGAGCGGATGCCAAATATCAAGAGCCGCTCCAGCATTTTGGCGAGCAGATTGGTGTGGCGTTCCAGTTAGTCGATGACATCATCGACATCCAGAGCACCAAGGAGCAGTCCGGAAAAGTTTCAGGCACCGATCTTCTAGCCGGAGTTCCGACTCTTCCAGTTTTGCTTTTGAAGAAGCATAAGGATGCTGAGTCACAAAGGCTGCTTGATCTGATTGAAAACCAGATGAGCACAGAAACCCTGCCGGAAATCTTGAAACAACTTCGAGTGCACAAAGTTATGGCCGAAGCAACTGAGGCCACCAATAAGTGGGCCGACAGTGCTATTTCGGCAATCTCAGTCTTGCCCGATGGCTCCGTAAAAACAGCCCTCGTGGCGTTCGCAAAAGCAGTTGTGGACCGCAAAGGATAGTTAGGTAAAAGTGTCAAAGCTTCGTCTTGCAGTAATTGGTGCCGGTCCTGCCGGAATTTATGCCTCAGATTTGATCCTGAAGGCAGAGCGTGACTTTGAGGTTTCAATCGATTTGTTCGATTTGCTGCCAGCTCCATATGGCTTAGTTCGCTATGGAGTTGCTCCTGATCACCCGAGAATCAAAGGCATTATTCGAGCACTTTATGAGGTGCTCGACCGAGGCGATATTCGCTTCTTCGGGAACGTCAAATACGGCACTGACATCACGCTTGCGGATCTCAAAGAGCACTACAACGCCGTTATTTTTGCAACCGGTGCTATCAAGGATGCCGATTTGAACATCCCTGGTGTTGAACTGGATGGCAGCTACGGGGCTGCCGATTTTGTGAACTGGTACGATTCCCACCCGGATTTCCCAAGAACCTGGCCGCTGCACGCCAAAGAGATTGCCGTGATCGGCAATGGAAACGTGGCTCTAGATGCAGCACGAATGCTGATCAAACGCCCAGCGGACCTGTTATCCACTGATATTCCGCAGCACGTTTATGAGGGCTTACAGAACTCTCAGGTGACTGATGTCCACGTCTTTGGAAGGCGGGGTCCGGCGCAGGTTAAGTTCTCTCCGTTGGAACTCCGAGAAGCTCTTCACGTTGAAGGCGTTCAGGCAATTGTTTATCCAGAGGATTTCCAATATGACGAAGCTTCTCAGGTGGCAATAGATTCAAATAACCAGGTTCGAGTGATGGTAAAGACCCTCGAGGAGTTGAAAGAAAATCCGCAGGCACCAGAGGTTAGACGGCTCCACCTGCACTTTATGGAAGCCCCTGTTGAAATTGTTGGTGAAGATGGCAAAGTCTCAGGTTTGGTGACCCAACGTCAAGAACTAGATGGCACTGGGAATGCAAGGGCATTATCGGAGAAAAAGACTTACTCGGTTCAGGCGGTCTACCGAGCTGTTGGATATTTCGGCTCTCCAGTGGATGAGATTCCTTTTGATTCCAAGAAGGGTGTCATCCAAAACCACGAGGGTCAGGTGCTCGATGCACAGGGGCAGCAGATCCCCGGTGTCTATTGCACCGGTTGGATCAAGCGTGGACCAGTTGGTCTTATTGGTCACACCAAAGCCGATGCCATCGAGACCATTTCTCACGTGATTGCCGACAGAAAATTGTGGTGGGAGCCTAGTAACCCAGGCGAAGATCAGATCACTGATCTACTGTCCGAGCGCGGAGTTAAGTTCATCGATTGGCAGGGTTGGTTGGCAATCGACAGCCAGGAAAGATCCTTGGGCGAGTCGGCAGGTAAAGAGCGAACCAAATTGTTTGATAGGTCTCAGATGCTTGAGATCGCGACTGGAGAATAAGTGGCAAAGCTTCCCGCAAAAAGGTTACGCAGGGCACAGATTGGCACACTCTTAACTTTTATCGTGATGGGCCATGCGGCTCTTGCTTCGGTTGCTTGGGTGCCCGAATACATTGATCGCCTCGGCGTAAGTTTTGCCACCTGGGGAACAATCATTGGTTTTGGAATTGTTGGGTCAATCACACCTCTGTTTTTTGCCTCGCGATTGATGATGCGCTTTGGTTCTAGAACCATCATTCGGTTTTCCAATTACGCCGGCATGATCATGCTCGTCTCCTTGGGCCTGACTACCGATCCATTGGTCTGGTTGTTTTTGAACATGGGCTTTAACTTCTGCATGTCCTTGCTTGGAGTCTCAGTGAATTCCCACGCAGTGTTGTTGCAAAAGCACATCACAAAAAACATCATCGGCAGAATGCACGCCGGTTGGAGTGTCGGTGCTGTTGGTGCAGCTCTGACCGGTGGATTGGCCACCGTATTTTTGAACCTTGAGTTTTATCTGATTGCAGTCGCACTCTTTACGCTTTTGGTATTTGAGTTCAATCTTCGCTGGCTACTTTCGCCGAGCGAAGACGGCCATCTGGATGAGAAGGCAACAGTTGTCAAGCGCAAGTTTTATCAGATGCCCAAGCAGCTCTGGTTGCTGGCATTTGGCCTATTCTTCGGTATTTACCCCGAAGTTGCCGTCATTGACTGGGCTACTGTTTTTGCCCGCGATGTCGTCGGGGCGGACCTAGCGCTCAGATCGCTGCCGTTTGCAGGATTCATGGTTGGCATGATTGCCGGCCGGCTATCAATGAGTGCCCTGGCAGAAAAATACCACCCGCACACAATCGCATCGCGCGGTTCATATGTTGCTGCAATTGCACTTGGGTTGAATGTTTTTATCACTCCTTGGGTTTCAAGCTTCGGGCAGTATTTAGGACTTGCTTCCACGGTCTTCTTCTGGCTCATAGCTGGTCTTGGTTTGGCTTCGGTTTCACCTGCCTTTTTCTCGGCTGCTGGACACATCCCGGGTGTTTCTACCTCTTGGGCAGTCTCAAGGCTCAGTCTGTTTAATTCTTCAATTTCGATCTTCGCGAAAATAGCTATGGGCGCTCTGGCTCAGGGTGTTGGGGTTTCATTGGCCTTCTTGTTCCCAATGGTTTTAGCTCTAGGCGCTGGAATTATTGCCGGCTCGTTCGCAAGATCGGCTCGCAGAGCCGAGCTTGATGCCGCAGCTCCTTTGACTGGTCCAATCTCGGTGATCATCACCGATGAGGAAATGGGCGCAAAGTGACAATCCTAAAAATTGGCAATGAGCCCATGGGCTATGCCTGGGGCTCATCAGATCTGCTTGCAGATTTGCTCGGGATTAAAATCCCAGAAACTCCGATTGCCGAGGTCTGGTTCGGCACTCACAAGACCTCTCCTTCGAAAGTCTTAGATTCTCAGAACGGAACTTTGCTCGAGCGATATGGGGAGCTTTCGTATTTAGTGAAGTTCTTGGCGGCGGCTAATCCACTCTCGATTCAGGCTCACCCCACCAAAGAACGTGCCTTCAAGCAATTTGCAAAATCAAATTCTTCATATTCGGATGCCAATCACAAACCAGAGATCATCATCGCCATCACGGCATTCAGGGCGCTGTGCGGCTTTCGGCCAAAGGAAGAGACGCTTGCGGATCTGGAAGCACTTGCTATCGCATCCAGCCACCTAAAACCTCTTTACGAAGCATTCGATCTCGCGGGTTATCAAGCGGCAATGAACTGGATTTATCAATCCGATGATTCTGCGGTTTTGCAATTGGTTGCAAATGCAACGGTATTGGGCCGGTCTCGGGCGCGGCTTGTCGAGCAGCTCCATAATCAATATCCACTGGATCGCGGAATTTTGGTTTCGGTGCTGATGAACATGGTTACTTTGCAACCCGGAGAAGCCCTTTATTTGCCAGCCGGAAATATCCATGCCTATCTTGAAGGATTAGGTGTTGAGGCAATGGCCGCAAGTGACAACGTATTGCGCGGCGGGCTCACCAATAAAAGAGTCGATGTTAATGAGCTTCTCAAGGTTTTGGACTATTCGGAACTGGTTGAACCCAGGGTCAAAACCAAACAGCTCTCAACTGCAATCAGAAAGTACCCGGTTGGGGTTTCTGACTTCGAGGTTTACGGTTTGAGTGTGAGCCCGACTTCTCTGATTGTGGACGTCAAATTTGAGAACACCGCAATTTTGGTTTGCACTTCCGGCACCCTGGAAATCTCAACATCCAAGGACCCTATGGTCAGGCTCAAAAAGGGTGAAGCCGCATTCATCTCGGATGCGCGGCTCTTTTCATGCGCCGGTTCCGGCGATGGTTATTTGATTACCGGAAGTTAGTGAACTGAACGTCAATCTCAAGATTGGACGAACGCAGAAGAGCCATGGTGTCCTGCAAATCATCGCGAGACTTGCTGGATACCCTCAGTTCGTCACCCTGGATTTGAGCTCTGACGCTCTTTGGGCCCTCTTCGCGAATCAGTTTTGAAATCTTCTTCGCGTTTTCCTGATCGATGCCGTTTTTGAGGCTGGATTCGATGCGGTATTCCTTGCCCGAGGCGAATGGCTCACCAGAATCTAGTGATTTAAGCGATATTCCACGCTTGATCAGCTTGGTTTCAAAGACGTCCAATACTGCCTTGGCTCGCTCTTCTGAGTTTGCTTTAATGAGAATCTTTTCGCCGCTCCAGGCGATGGAGGCGTCGGTGCCCTTGAAGTCGTAGCGCTGCTCGACCTCTTTCACCGCTTGGTTCAGGGCATTGTCTGCCTCTTGGTGGTCAACTTTGGAAACTACGTCAAATGTGGAATCAGCCATGGGGCAAATTCTAATCGCGTGCGCGCTTGGCCGTTGAAGATCGAACCAAAAGCTCGATCGGCCAAGCGTTCAATTGTTCAAAATTTCTCAGTTGCTTCTCGTCACCAGATTCCAAAATATCCACCAACATGTTGGCGCCCCTGGCGCCTTGCTGGTTGGTCTTTTGATCAATGGTGGAAAGTCCATAGAACTCGCCCATTGGGTGCCCATCCATACCAATCACGCTGATATCTTGGGGCACTCGAAGTCCTAGGTCTCTGGCTGCTTGGATTGCGCCGAAGCCCATTTCATCCGATGCACAGTAAATAGCGGTCGGTGCGCTTCTTGGGTCACCAAGCATTTGCTTGGCAGCGTGATATCCACCAGCAAGGGTGAAGTCGGTTTCAGCAATCCACTGCGGGTGGAAATCAAGGTTGGCATCCAAAAGCGCTTCTTGGTAGCCAGTTCGGCGAAGGTATGGCTGGTGGAAGTCCATCTCGGTTGCCGCGGTTCCAGAGATCATTCCAATCTCTGTGTGACCAAGCGAAATTAGGTGCTGGGTGGCTAGCCTTCCAGCACCTTCATCATCAATAGAGATAGACCTGGCACCTGGAATCGGACCGCCGATTCCAACAATTGGTTTTTGCAGTGCAGTTAGCCTTCGCAACTCATCTTCGGATAGTTTCACCGCGACGGTTAGAACCCCATCAACTCTTTTTCTAAGAACGAAGTCTTCAAAAACTCTTTTTCTTGCAGCATCGCCACCGGAAAGGTTGTACAAAGTGACGTCATAGCCACGGGCTGCAAGTGCGTTTACAGCGCCTTCCAGAACAGCAGAGAAGAACCAGCGATCAACAAATGGCATCACGACACCAACGTTTTTGGAGCGGCCGGTGGCAAGGGTATATGCCGAGGAAGAGGCCACATAGCCCAGTTCTGCTGCGGCTTTTAGAACTTTCTCACGGGCACGGGCTGAGACGTGGCTCTTGCCATTTAGCGCGCGCGAAACGGTCGCAGTTGAAACACCGGCGTGCTTAGCAACCTCAATAATTCCGACCATAAGTAAAAACTGTAACGCTTTACAATCTCTCGCGTTACCAAGAATTGGAATATCGGGTATCCTGTTCGCTGCAACAAAACCAAAATGGCTAGTTACCCAAGCGGCCAAAGGGATCTGACTGTAAATCAGCCGGCTCAGCCTTCGGGGGTTCGAATCCCTCACTAGCCACAAAACCCCAGCCCTCCACGGCTGGGGTTTTTCACATTTGCGGCAGGTGTCAGCTTGGTTTGGAAAGGTGAACCCAAGCCGCGGTGATCTCAAAACCGACCTTGGCATAAAGGTCTAAGGCACCTGATTCGTTGCCACTGTCGACCGCCAGCTCCAAGCTGGTGTATCCCCGCGCAATGGCGTAGGCAGCGCCGGCTTTCAGCAAAGCTTCACCATAACCGCGACCTTGAGCAGACTGAGCCACTCCCAGCCCGATTATGAACCCGCGGTCATCGCTCGAAAACTCATCAGTGTGATGACAGAAGCCAACAGGTTCCCCTTGCACCGATGCAACTAGCACACCGCCTGGATCGAATGAAGGGTCGCGGGTCACCATTTGGATCCATTCATCGAAAGGCCTTGGGGTGAATCCAAAGTGATTTGCGAACGCATCTTGATGCAGGGAATGCCAGCTACGAAGCTGTGGCTCGTTGTTGGTGTCAATTGCAGCGATTGAAACATCATCTCTAACTTCAGAAGTTTCAAACCCTGACAAATCCAATCTCATGACGCTAAAACGTCTTGTGATGCTAAGACCAAGTTTTGTCCAAGCATCAATTAGCCTCATGTCCTTTGCATTTGCGCCCGGCCAAATTTCCCAGGTGGGGTTTGTGCTTCGAACCGTTTCGATTATCCAGTCAAGGATTTTCTCCACCTGTATAAACTCCGGAGAACAAAACAACTCAATTTGAAAGCGTTGGCGATGTGAATCTGGATTCAAATTCACCGCCGCAACAAGACCTGAGAAGCCATCTTGGGTAAGAAGCATTGCCGCATTCGGCTCAAAATACCCATTAATGAAACTCAATGCAGAGTCATTATCAACGCGAGAAGCTTTTGAATCGACGGAAAGATTGTGGGCGTTCATCAAGTCCGCAACGACTTCACAATCAACTTCCTGTGCCTGTCTGAATTCCAGCAACCTAAACTCCCAATCATTTAGTTGTTCTGAAGTCTAGGGGGGGGTTGAACCAAGTTTCCGAAGTCACCAGAGTGAACATCAGCCGGTTCAGCCTTCGGGGTGCGAATACTCCACTAGCCACAAAACCCCAGCCCTCCACGGCTCGGGTTTTTCCTTTTTTACACCCTATAAACATCCCCGCTGCGTTGGTAGTATCTGGTGTCCAACTAGAAGGAAATAACATGACCGATCCCACAAAGGGCCTAGCTTCAGAGCAACCCGTTTTTTTGGGTTGGAAGAAAAAGGTTGCGGTCTTTTTGGTGGGCCAAACCATCACAACCTTTGGTTCGATGTTGGTTCAGTATGCGATCATGTGGCATCTGACTCTCACTACAAAGTCTGGTGTTGTCTTGGCTCTGGCAGCAGTATTTGGGTTTCTACCTCAAGCAGTTGTTTCTGTTTTTGCGGGAGTGTGGGCTGACCGCCTAAACCGAAAAGTGATGATTATCATCTCGGACTCCGCGATTGCTCTTGCAACTTTTGGACTGGCGCTGATGATGCTCAGCGGCGTTGACGATCTCTGGTTGATCTTCTTGGTAATGGCAGTTCGTTCGGCAGGAGCCGGTGTCCAGATGCCAGCCATTTCTGCACTTTTGCCGCAGATTGTCCCAACTGACAAGTTGATGCGAGTCAATGGAATCAATAGCAGCGTGCAGTCTTCGCTGATGCTGGTTGCTCCCGTTGCAGCTGCCGGGGTTTATGCAAGCTTCTCTCTTGTTGGAATCCTGTTTATTGATGTTGTTACAGCGGTTATCGGTTTATCTCTGCTTGCAACAGTTGCAGTTCCGACCCTTTCTCGAGTCTCTAACTTGGAAAAGCCGACTTATTTCGCGGATCTCAAAGAAGGGGTTCAGTACACCTTCACACACGACCTAGTTCGTTGGGTCATGGTGATTTTTGGAATTGTCTTCTTGCTCGTTGTTGCGCCTTCCAACCTTTCGCCACTGATGCTGGTTCGCAGCTTTGGATCGGACGTCTGGATGCTCACGGTGCTGGAACTTTCTTTTGGTATCGGCATGGTTTTGGGTGGCGCGCTCATGGCGGTGATTGGTTCGAAACTTGATCGCCTTTCCACAATAATTGGGACCTCAATCGCTTTTGGAGTCCTTGCCATCATCATGGGATTCACTACAAACCTGATTTTCTTCTTTGGCCTGTTCTTCCTAATTGGTATCACGGTTCCTGCATTCTCAACATCTGCGATGACGCTTCTGCAAGAAACCGTTGAACCGGAGCGCCAGGGCCGAGTATTCGGATTCCTTGGAATCGTGATGGCCCTTGCCATGCCAATTGGCATGGCTGTTTTGGGCCCGCTTGCGGATGTGGTTTCAGTTGAGAGCTTGCTTATCGTTACCGGCGCTGCCACCGTGGTGATTGCCGTTTTGGCAGTTTTGCTTCCAGCTGGAAAGCGGGCGATTGCTGCTGCTCACTCTTCTACTGGGCCGGCGGTCGAGGCAGGAAAAGAACATTAGAGATGGTCGAGATCAGAAGACTCAATCCTGCTGAACTCACTTCCTTTTTGGAGTTCATGGATGGACCAGCGTTTAAATCTCAGCCGCAGTGGCAAGGTTGCTATTGCCAGTTTTACCTCAACACAAAAGAAGAGAATGACGACCAAAATTCTGTCGGTTCAGTCAATCGTCAGCGGGCCTGTGACCGCATAAACGACGGCACCATGCAGGGTTATCTTGCCTATCAGGGCGAGACGGTAATTGGCTGGATGGCTGCAAACAGCTTTAAGAACTTTGTGGCACTTCCGCCAATGCCTGAGAGTGCGGCTGCAATCATTTGCTTTGTGATTGAACAGGAGCATCAAGGAAAAGGGGTCGCCACAAGACTTCTGGAATTTGCAATCCAAGACCTGCCCAATCACGGCTTTAGTTCTCTGAATGCCGCACCTCTAAACAGCGAAGAATTTCAGAGTTGGGGTTATCGAGGCCCCAAGAGCATGTTTGAAAAAGCCGGCTTTCAGCCCGGGCCAATGGTCGATGATAAGCACATCCTCATGAGTAGAGGCTTATAGCTTTTTGGGATTTGATCTCATTGGGATGTTTTCACCGATAGGTTTTGTTTGGCAAAGAGTTGAGGGGAGCACCAAATGAGTGGCTTTTTAGGATTTATCACCGGCAAGAAAACCGCATGGGTCACATTGCTTATCGGTTTGATTTTTGCAGTTCTGGCCTTCGGACCGCTCGCGGCACCCGAGTCGGAAACCGCCCCAACCAACGGACTTGGTGAAACCTCTGAGACCGCTCTGGTTTCAAAGGCACTCGCGAATCTCCCTGGCTCTGATGCCACAGCCGCTGTTGTTGTCTACTCAAAGGAATCCGGCTTCACAGATGAAGACGTCCTTTGGTTGCAGGGTAACTTTGATCCACAAATTCAGATGCTTGCTGGGGGAGCAAACGAAAAGTTCTTGGACTACACAATCCTTGAAGTTGCTGGTGAGGCGTTTGTGCCACCTGCACTCATCTCCGAAGACAACACCACCGCGGTTATCACAATCCCACTTGAGAAGACCGACGAGGTTGCTTTGGTAACCGATCGTGTTACTGAGATGCGCGAGATTGCTCGGGAGGATATGCCAGCCGAATTTGAGGCTTACCTCACCGGACCGGATGGTTTCCAGGCTGATCTGAACAACGTTTTTGCTGGGGCCGACTTCACGCTATTGCTCTCAACCGTTGCGGTTGTTGCAGCGCTTTTGTTGATAACTTATCGCTCGCCAGTTCTTTGGCTAGTTCCACTTATCGTTGTGGGAACTGCAGATGGAATGGCGGGACAGCTTGCACCTTCAGTAGCGCTGTTGTTTGGCATGACACCGGATGGCTCGGTCACAGGAATTCTCTCGGTTCTGGTTTTTGGTGCTGGAACCAACTACGCGCTTTTGTTGATTGCTCGTTACCGCGAAGAGCTTTTGTTGAATGAGGATCGCCACATTGCAATGGCTCAAGCATTGCGCGGAGCAGGTCCTGCGATTATCGCTTCTGGTTCGACAGTGACGCTCGCGCTCTTGACCCTAACTCTTGCTGAACTTGGTGGAAACAGAGCGCTTGGTTTGGTTTGTGCGGTGGGAATTGTGATCGCAATGATCGCAGCTTTGATTGTTTTGCCAGCCGCACTTGTTGTCTTTGGCCGCGGATTGTTCTGGCCATTCGTTCCAAAATTTGGTGGCAAGAACAAGAGCGAGAACGGCCTTTGGGGCAAGCTTGGAAAAGCTGTTTCTAGGCGCCCAGCTATCATCGCCGTTGGTGGCGTTGCGCTCTTGGCAGTATTGGCAACGGGTGCCGGCGGCATTCAGGTTGGCCTTTCGACAACCGAGCAGTTCCGCGTGAAGCCGGAGGCCGTTTATGGTCAGGAAGTTTTGGCCAAGGCATTCCCGGCAGGGGAGACCACTCCAACAACTGTGATCGTAAACAACGATTACGTCGATGAAGCATTGGCTTCAGCCGAATCTGTTGCTGGTGTTGCATCTGTTGCAGTTGGAGAAACCGATGGCTCAATCACCGCGTTAAGTGTTGTCTTGGATGCCACTGCCGGTTCAGATGCTGCTTATGAATCAATCAAAGCACTGCGATCTGAACTGGGCGGAATTTCAGGTGCCGAAGCTCTTGTTGGTGGCCTAGATGCTGAACAGCTAGATGTAAAAACCGCTTACGAAAATGACCAAAGACTGGTGATTCCACTGATTCTGGTTTTGGTTTTCTTGGTTCTCGTTTTGCTTCTGAGATCGTTGGTTGCACCGGTGCTTTTGCTGGTGACAGTGGTTGGATCCTTCTTTGCATCAATCGGTGCAAGCTGGTTGATCTTCACAAACATCCTTGGATTGCCAGCGCTGGATTTGAGCGTTTTCTTGTACTCGTTCTTGTTCTTGGTTGCACTGGGTGTGGACTACAACATCTTCTTGGTCTCCCGTGCTCAAGAGGAGGCTGTCAAGCTTGGCACTCGCCAGGGCATGATTAAGGCTTTGAGTGCAACCGGTGGCGTTATTACTTCGGCCGGTATTTTGTTGGCTGCCGTATTTGCCGTGCTAGGCGTGCTACCTCTGATCGCGCTCTACCAGATTGGAATCATCGTCTGCATTGGTGTGCTGCTCGACACCTTGTTGGTCAGAACCGTCGTGGTTCCAGCGCTGACCTTCATCTCGGGGGACAAGTTCTGGTGGCCAAGAAAGAAGCTAACCGCTCCAAAATTTGGCTAAAGCCTGATCCAAGCTGTTGTGTTTGGCAGCAGCCGGGTTTGCCCATAGCTTGAGGTGAGCAGGACTTCGCCATCTGGGAATGGAATGCTCTCGTTGGAGAAGTTGTGAACAACCAAAATGCCGTTGTTCACAAAACTAAGAGATTCACTCGTGGAAACCCAATCGAAACTGCCCTCGCCAAGTGCCAGATCGGCACGCAACTTGAGGGCTGCCTTGTAGAGATTCAGCGTCGATTTGGAATCTGTTTCTTGGCTGTCTCTAGACAATGCCGCATAACTTTGTGGTTGCGGCAACCAACTCTTGCCTGATTCATTGAATCCGTTAGATTCATTTCCATCTTCCCACGGAAGCGGAACTCGGCAACCATCTCGGCCAACCCTTTGGCCACTGGTTCTGAAAAACGTCGGGTCTTGGCGGAATTCAGGCTGGATGGTTGTGTGCTCGGGGAGCCCGAGCTCCTCACCCTGGTAGAGGTAACTAGCGCCTGGAAGTGCGAGCATAAACAATGTTGCTGCCCTTGCTTTGATGATTCCTAGTTCGTTGTTCGGTTGGGGGTTTTCTGGACCAACTCCGTCCGAGGCTGTTGTTCTGCCGTAATCGCCACCAAAGCGTGATGCGTGCCGCATCACATCGTGGTTGTTCAGGACCCAAGTGCTTGGAGCGCCTACTCCATCGAATGCTTCGAAGGACTCGTCGATTGCTGCAACCAAGGTGTCTTTATCCCAGCCGGCATCCAAGAATCGGAAGTTGAAAGTTTGGTGAAATTCGTCACTTCTAACCCACTGCGCCATGAAGCTCAGCGGAAGAACATATGCCTCGCCACACATTGCACGTTCGCCAGGGTAGCTCTCCAGAATCTTGCGCCAGGATCTAAATATCTCGTGGACTGAATCCTGGAACCACATCGGTGGATTCTCGCGACCTTCGATGAATCCAGCGCCAGCCTCATCAACATATGGGTGGTCAGGTAGTCCTGGCTCTTTGCCCATTGCATGCGGTTGGTCAACTCGGAATCCGTCAACGCCCCGATCTAGCCAGAACTTCAAGATATCTTCAAACTCATCGCGAACGATCTGGTTTTCCCAGTTCAAATCCGGTTGCGAGGAATCGAAGAGATGGCAATACCATTGACCATCTTCGATTCTGGTCCAGGCCGGTCCACCAAACATGCTTTGCCAGTTGTTTGGCGGTAGCTCGCCGTTTTCGCCTTTGCCATCTTTGAAGTGGTAGTAGCTGCGCTCTTTTGAACCCTTTTCGGAATTCAGCGCATTTTGGAACCAAACGTGCTGGTCTGATGAGTGGTTTGGAACCAGGTCGATCATTACCCGAAGGCCAAGCTCGTGGGCTCTATCAACCATTTGGTCGAAGTCTTCAAGGGTTCCAAACAACGGATCAACATCGCGATAGTTGGCAACGTCATACCCGGCATCTTTTTGGGGTGAGGTGTAGAAAGGGCTTAGCCAGACCGCGTCAACACCAAGCTCCTTGAGCTTGGGAAGCCTTTGGGTGATACCTGGTAGATCGCCCATCCCGTCATTATTTGCATCGGCAAATGAGCGCGGGTAGATCTGGTAAATAACACCAGATTTCCACCATTGGGAACCAACTGCTGCTTGATGAAGGGGCATTCCTAGAGCTTAATCCAAGCCACCTGGTCGTGCTCCAAAACTTCTTCGATGCTCAGATCATGCTGGGTTGTTGCAAGCAGCTCACCCTTCGGAAGCGCAATCGCTGGGCCGTCAAAGTTCGCGAGCACCAAAACTCCATTGTTGATATAAGCAAGCGAAGTCTCGCCAGAGTGCTCAGGTGCCCAAACCAGCTCACCATTGCCAAGGTCATATTCGCGACGTAGTTTCAAAAGGCGCTTATAAAGCTCAAGGGTTGATCCTGCGACTCCGCGCTGTTGGTTTCTTGCATAGGTTTTGTAGAGCTCTGGCTGAGGCAACCAAGCCTCACCAGTTTGGTTGAATCCAAAAGCCTTTTCGTTTGCATCCCAAGGCAATGGCACGCGGCAACCGTCGCGGCCGACTCGCTCACCCTTGGTGCGGAAGAAGGTTGGGTCCTGGCGGAACTCTGGTGCCATTGTGGTGTTTTCTGGAAGCCCGAGTTCTTCGCCTTGGTAGATGTACGAGCTACCAGGTAGCCCAAGCATGAAGGTTGAGGCAGCTCTTGCAACTCTTTGACCCTTTGCCTCGTCTGGCTGTTCGTAGTCAGGGCCGATTCCATCGCCCTGCTTTGGAACAGACTTATAGGCCATGCGGGTTGCGTGACGGATGGTGTCGTGGTTTGAGAGCACCCAAGTGCTAGGTGCACCAACGCCGTTGAATGCATCCATGGATTCATCAACGATGTCTTTGTATTCGCTCTTGTTCCAGTCCGCGGACATGAAACCAAAGTTGAAGGTCTGGTGATATTCCCCAGGTCTTACCCAGAGCGCCATCTTGTCGATGGTTGGTAGCCATGCCTCTGCACACATTGCACGATCTTCATACTCATCCATGATCTTGCGGAACCGGTGGTTGATGGCATGGACGCCGTCTTGACCCCAGAAGGGGTGCGGTTCTTCGGATTCTTTCTCCACGCCGGTCATGGTTGAGTTGTTAACCGCGACATCAGGAAGCCCATCAGCCTTGATCATGCCGTGAGCCACATCAATCCTGAACCCCGCGACCCCGCGGTCTAGCCAGAACCTAAGAATGTCATCGAACTCTTCAGCCACCTTGTCGTTTCTCCAGTTGAAGTCCGGCTGAGAAGAATCAAAGATGTGCAAATACCATTGACCCAATTCACCGTTTGGCTCGGTGATTCTGGTCCAGGCCGGTCCACCAAATACTGACTCCCAGTTGTTTGGTGGTACTTCGCCGTTCTTCCCCTTGCCATCACGGAACATGTACATATCGCGCTCAGGGGAGCCTTTGCCAGCTTTTAGGGCTGCCTGGAAGAGTGGGTGCTGATCGGAAGAGTGGTTTGGCACTAGGTCAACGATTACGCGCAGACCAAGCTTGGTAGCCTCCGCCAACATGATGTCGAAGTCCTGCAGGGTTCCGAAAAGCGGGTCAATGTCCTTGTAGTCAGAAACGTCGTAACCGGCATCCTTCTGAGGGGACTTGAAAAAGGGAGAGAACCAAACGGCATCCACACCTAGCTCTTGAAGAGCAGGAAGTCGTTCGGTGATGCCTTTCAGGTCACCCATGCCATCGCCATTGCCATCGGCAAATGAGCGTGGGTAAATCTGATAAATAACGGCTGAGCGCCACCATTCACGGCCTGGCGCTGAGACAAGTGGATATGTGTTGGACATGACGGAAAGCTTATGGTGAGTTTGTGACAATCAAATCACCAAAATTCCCGTGTTTTGGAGGGGTCACTCCGGCTGCTTGCCAATTGGTTATTGACTGTAAACGCTTGCAGTTTGACCGGACAACAATTTATAAAAACCCTTTAGTTACAGACTTGTTATCTATGCAAGCGCTTACATAATTGACCACTCCAGATTTTCAGCGTTTACTTATTGAGCTTGCCATTGCAGGCAAATCAATTCCTATTCAGGTACTGAAAGGTGCTCCATTGAAATCAACTAAGCGCAGCCTGTTTGCCCTCGGCGCAGTAGCCGCGGCATCAGCGCTTGTCCTATCCGGTTGTGCTTCCACTGAGGAAACCCCAACCGAATCCGCAGCTCCTACCCAGACTGTAGACGCAACTCCACTAACCGTTTGGTCAGATGAGGTTGAGGCTCCAGGTCTAGAGGCCGCAGCAGCTCAGTTCGAAGCTGACACCGGCATCCCAGTGAACCTAGTTGTCAAGACTGAGGTTCGTAACGACTTCGTTGCAGCTCCTGCTGCTGAGTCACCAGACGTTGTTCTAGGTGCTCACGACTGGTTGGGCGAGCTAGTTTCCAACGGTCTATTGGCTCCACTAGAGCTAGGTGACCGCGCAGCTGGCTTCGTTGCTGGATCAATCAACGCTTTCAACTATGACGGTCAGCAGTACGGTGTTCCTTATACTCAGGAAAACATCGCGCTTGCTTGCACCACCGAGGCAATGCCTTCAGCTCCAGCTTCCTTCCAGGATGTTGTTGACGCAGGTCTAGCAATCTCCCTAAACGACGGTACCGGTGACCCATATCACATGTACTCACTACAGACCTCGTTCGGTGCAACCGTATTCAAGCAAGACGAGACTGGTTCTTACACCTCTGAGCTAGGCATGGCAGGTCCTGAGGGCTTGGCATTCGCTCAGTGGCTGAAGGACAACGCCAACATCTTCGACCTATCTAACAATGGTGACATTGTTAAGGAGCAGATGCTTTCTGGCGACAAGGGTTGCTGGATCACCGGTCCTTGGAACGGTGCATGGTTCAACGAGAACTTCGGCGAAGATGGCTGGGAGATCTACACCATTCCATCAGCAGGTGGACAGCCTTCTGTTCAGTTCTCTGGTGTTCGCGGTGTAATGCTTTCCGCTAACTCACAGAACGCAGTTGCTGCAACCAAGTTCATCGTTGACTACCTAGGTGGCGACGCTGCACAGATCAACCTATACGAGTCAACTGGCCGTATCCCATCGAACCTAGCTGCACTTGAGACCGCTAAGGACTCCAAGATTGCTGCAGGCTTCGGTGCTGCTGGTGCAAACGCTCAGCCAATGCCAGCTATCCCTGCAATGAACTCAGTTTGGTCCTTCTGGGGCTCAACCGAGGTTGCAATCATCAAGGGCGATGGCGATCCTGCCACCCTCTGGACCAAGATGGTTGAAGACATCAACGCAGCTATCGCTGGATAGTCGCAAAAGCTAAAAAGTAGCAAGCTAAGGGGAGCGGAAACCCGCTCCCCTTAGCTCTTCAGCAGAATGGCGAGATGACATGAGTGTCAGCACCAAAGAGAAGAAAACCAAAACAAAAGCCCTAGATGATGGTGGAACACCATCTCTTTTGGGCACCGTAATCAAACTAATCCTGCTTGGCATTTTGGCCGCGGGAATGCTGTTTGCAATCATGATCTTGATTGGCAACGGCAGCTATTTCGTCGCAGGACTTGCGACCTTAGTAACGCTAGTAATTCTTTTTATCTACCTTCGCAGAGGCATGCTGCCGGCGAAGTACATGATCCCTGGATTGATCTTCATGATGATCTTCCAGGTTTATGTGGCCGTGTATTCCGGCTACATCGCCTTCACTAACTACGGTGGCGGTCACATTGGTTCAAAATCTGGCGCAATTGAAATCATGGCCCTCACCGGTCAGGAGCGAGTACCAGAGTCCCCAGAGCTAACAATCAAAATTTTGCAATCCAGCGACGAGATTGGCATGTTGGCACTTATCACCCAAGACGATGGAGTCAAGGCTTGGGAGTTTGGAACCAACGATTCGATTTTGAGCCCAGAGAAGGTTTCTGGAACTTTTGAAGAGCCAGTAGTTGATGGCTACAAGATTCTGAACTTCTCCGAGGTAGTTGCAAATCAAGATGCCATCACCCAGCTCAAGATTCCTGCCGGAGATGAATATCCTTCGGCGTATGTGCTAACCAAAGACGGTTCCTACGCGTATTTCTATCAACCGACACTTGCTTATGATCCGGAAACAGACACCGTGACTCGAGTCACCGACGGCATGGTGTTTACGGATAACGCCGATGGTAATTTCCAGAGCGCTACCGGCGAAAAACTCTTCCCGGGTTGGCGAGCAGATGTTGGCTTTGCCAACTTCATCAAGGCCTTCACCGATGAGCGAATCCGAGGCCCATTCTTGGGCGTCACGCTTTGGACCTTTGCCTTTGCAATTCTTTCGGTGCTCACAACCTTTGCAATGGGTCTTGGTCTGGCACTTTTGTTCAACGACAAGACTTTCCGAGGAAGAAAGATTTATCGCGTTGCGATGATCTTGCCCTATGCCTTCCCTGGGTTTCTATCCGCCATGATTTGGCGATCGATGTTCAATGAAAAATACGGATTCATCAACCAGGTAATTCTTGGTGGAGTTGATATCCCATGGCTCTCAGATGCTTGGCTCGCCAAACTCGCGATCTTGTTCGTGAACTTCTGGCTTGGATTCCCATACATGTTCTTGATTGTTCTAGGAGCATTGCAGGCGATTCCAGAAGAGCTCATGGAGTCGGCAAAGATCGATGGTGCTACTCCTTGGCAGCAGCTTCGATTGATCAAGTTGCCGCTGTTGTTGGTTTCAGTCGCTCCGCTTTTGGTGACTTCCTTTGCCTTCAACTTCAATAACTTCACGCTCATATATCTACTGACCGGTGGTGGCCCTAAGAATATCGATGCCGGATTGAATGCCGGTCACACAGATATCTTGATCACGCTGGTTTATAAGCTCGCGTTCAACGCCGGTGAGGGATCTGACTTTGGTTTGGCAAGCGCCTTCTCAATTCTGATCTTCTTCGTGGTGGGAACAATTTCCTATCTTGGATTTAGACGCTCGAGGACTTTGGAGGACATGAACTAATGGAAAAGGAAATGACCTCAGAAGAGCGCAAGGCATATAACGCTGCGCGCAAAAAGCTTGAAGCTGAGCGCAAACCAACCATTGGTTTGCAGTTCAAGCGTCACGCTTGGAAGCACATCATCGCGATCGCAGTTGCTATCTACGCGGTCTTCCCGCTGCTTTACATATTCAGCGCATCCCTGAACGAGGGTGGAACCCTCACGGGCTCTAACTCTTTGTTTGCAACCATCGGTATCGGAAACTATGCGGACCTATTTGATAACCCGCAGAAGCCTTTTGCTAATTGGTTCGTGAACACCTTGATTGTGTCTGGATCCACCGCGATTGGTTCGGTATTTCTTTCCGCACTTGCTGCCTACGCTTTTTCTCGCATGCGATTCAAGGGGCGCAGAGCGGGTCTTTTGACTCTGATTTTGGTGCAGATGTTTCCACAGCTTTTGGCACTTGTTGCTATCTACGCTTTGCTTTCGGAAATCGGCCAGGTATTCCCATGGATGGGAACCGGAACCCACCTCGGATTGATCCTGGTTTATCTAGGTGGAGCTCTGGGTGCAAACACCTATCTGATGTACGGATTCTTCAACACCATTCCAAAGGAGTTGGACGAGGCCGCCAAGATCGATGGCGCCACTCACACCCAGATCTTCTACGGCATGATTCTGAGATTGGCCGCGCCAATCTTGGCGGTTATCGGTTTGCTTTCCTTTATTGGTACTTCAAGCGACTTCTTGTTGGCAAACATCATCTTGATTAAGCCTGAGGATAAGACGCTGGCGGTTGGTCTTTACTCTTATGTTTCGGACCAGTTCAACCAAGAGTGGACGGTGTTTGCCGCCGGTGCTGTGATTGCTGCGACTCCAATCGTTGGACTCTTTTTGTATCTACAGCGTTACATTGTGTCGGGTCTTATCGGCGGAGCGGTAAAGGGCTAGTAGTTTTTAGACATGCCTTTATCTCTTGCTCTGACACCGCACCACGATGGCTCGGCGCTGTATGTGCCAAATCAGAAGCCACAGCTTTCTGACAAGATCAAATTGCGCATTCGGGTGCACACATCTTTGGGCAAGATCTCTCAGATTCTGATTCGCCAGAGTGACTCAGGGGAAGGCTTTCTAACCCCGAACCTCAAAAAGCTCTACACCCGCCACGGCTGGGATTGGTATGAGGGCACCATCACCATGTTCAATCCTGAGGTGCACTACCGCTTCTATATCGAGCTTTTGAACAAAGAAAGTTTCTGGCTCAACGGCAAGGGCCTCCACGAGCTAGATCAGCCAGATCGTGATGACTTTAGGATCAATACCTATAACAAGGTTCCTAAGTGGGCAACCGGTTCGGTGCTATACCAAGTCTTCCCAGACCGCTTTGCAAAAAGCAGCGAGGCTCAGAATCGAAAGCTTCCAGATTGGGCAATCCCAAAAGCCTGGGGCGATGACGTCATTGGCAAGGGCCACGGCACCGCAGAGCAGATCTTTGGTGGCGATCTAAAGGGCATTGAGGAACACCTAGATCACCTCAAAAAACTTGGTGCCACGATTTTGTACTTGACACCGTTTTTCCCGGCTGGTTCAAACCATCGCTATGACGCATCAAGCTTTGACTTGGTTGATCCACTATTGGGTGGCAATAAGGCCATGAGCTCCCTTGTGAAAAAGGCTCATGAAATGGGTCTAAAGGTGATGGGCGATCTGACCGCTAATCACTCTGGAGACAGGCATGAGTGGTTTGTTTCTGCGTATAGAAATCCAAAGGCCCCAGAATCTGAGTTCTATTACTTCTCCGATGGAAATAGGCAATACGACAGCTGGTGGGGCGTTGCATCGCTTCCAAAATTCAACTGGAAGTCAGAAGAATTGCGTAAGCGGTTTATCGATGGCAAGACTTCAGTGGTTGCAAAGTGGCTCAAGGCCCCATACAAGCTGGACGGCTGGCGCATCGATGTTGCGAATATGACTGGCTGGATTCGCGGGGATGACTATAACCGTGAGGTTGCCACCACCATCCGCAAGACCATGGACAGCATCTCCGAGGACACCTTCCTGATTGGTGAGTTCACTTCGGATGCTGCAAACCACGTCGAGGGTGACACCTACCAATCCACCATGACTTATGCAAACTTCACCAAGCCAACCTGGCGCTGGCTTTGGAATCCAAAGGATGAGCGCGAAGAGGGTCAGGTTGGGGTTGGCCGCAAAGGCATCACCTCCAAGCAATACATGGAGCTTCACAACTCATTTGCAGGGACTTTCCCTTGGCACCTAAGAATGCACAACCTAAACGCTTTGGATACTCACGACACCGGGAGATTCAAGTCCTTCACCATCCCGGGTGCCCAAAGAGTTGCCGCTGGGCTGCAGTTCACTTTCCCCGGCATTCCAATGATTTTTGCCGGCGATGAATTTGGACTTGACGGCTCAAACGGAGAGAACTCAAGGACCCCAATCCCTTGGAATAACGAGCGCGAAAACGATCCAACCATGATCGAGACCTATGCCGCTCTCTCTGCGATCCGCAAGAAGCACAAGGCCTTGGTTGAGGGCTCAATGCGCTGGCTTTATGCCTCGAATGAGGCGATGGCTTTTGTCCGGGAATCCAAGACCGAGTCGATTTTGGTTATTGCTTCTCGAGGCAAAGATCGCAAGATCGAGTTTGAGCGCGATGCGCTTAGTGGCAGCGAGCAAGCCGAGAATCTATTTGGCAATGGAACCTTGCGAGTTGTGGGTCAAAAGATTCGCTATGAGGCGGTTGCGCTAGATCTTCAAATTTGGCGTTTGCCTAGCGCCCATCGCTAGTGCTAATCTTTCTCGGTTGCCTTTTTGGCAAATGCCCCGATAGCTCAGTGGTAGAGCACTTCCATGGTAAGGAAGGGGTCGACAGTTCAATCCTGTCTCGGGGCTCGTTCGACAGTGAGTTTTCGCTGCAGTTCGAGGCTGAGTAGCTCAGTTGGTTAGAGCGCACGACTCATAATCGTGAGGTCGCGGGATCGTGCCCCGCCTCAGCTACCAATAAATGTCAGACCCATCCGACACATAATTTTTCTTCTTCGGTAACCTTGAGCCATGGTGAATCCAGAAATCCAAGGCAAGCGCTATCCGCGCACCGCCCCCTATGTTGTTGGCCGCGAAAAGGTGCGGGAATTCGCAAAGGCTGTTTTTGCAGCCAAAGAATCCCAGGACCTTTCTCATGCCAAATCCCTTGGTCACAGTGATCTTGTTGTTCCACCAACCTTCCCTGTGGTGATTCAGGAGCAGAGCTTGGCTCTTGTGCTTTCTGACCCACAAGCTCAGATTGATTTTTCGAGAGTGGTACATGGCGAGCAGAAGTTTGTTTACCAGCGGCCGATCGTTGCAGGGGATGAGCTCACCAGCGAACTTACTGTTGCCTCGGTCAAATCCCTTGGGGGCAACCACATGGCCACCTTTGAAACAGAAATCTTTGACACCAAAGATTCGCTGGTCTGCACCGCTATTTCGACTCTTGTAGTTAGGGGAGAGTAATGCCTAATTTCCAAGAACTATCAGTTGGTCAGGTTGTCGCAGAGCAAAGCTTTGAAGTTTCCAGAGACTCGCTGGTTCGTTATGCGGGAGCATCCGGAGACTTCAACCCAATCCACTACCGCGAGGACTTTGCTCAGAGTGTGGGCCTCCCAGGTGTCATTGCCCACGGCATGCTGACAATGGGTTTGTCTATTCAGCCGGTTGTCAGTTGGATTGGCGATGCCGCCAAGATTCTCGACTACGGGGTTAGATTCACCAAGCCGGTTCCAGTATCAGGATCTGGTTCGACAACTCTCAAAGTGGTTGCCACCATCGGCGCTTTGGATGAAGAATCGCAGCGAGCAAGAGTGGATCTAACAACCAGTTATGAAGAGACTACTGTTTTGGGCAAGGCCCAAGCTTGGGTCCAGCTTTGAGCATTCCGGCGCTCGCAAGTCTCACCACCATGCAAGTCGGCGGTGTCCCAAAAAGCATCACAAAGTGCGAGAGCACAAATGATCTTTACGAAGCGGCCAAGGCTGCCTGGTTATCTGACGAGCCGTTCCAAATCTTGGGTGGCGGCTCAAACACCGTTTTCGCGGACGAGGTCGCGCATCTAAACATCATTCTGGTTGCAAACCTTGGAAAAGAAATAGTTTTCGAAGATGACCAAAAGGCCATCGTCCGGGTTCAGTCAGGCGAATCCTGGGATGAGCTAGTGGCTTGGGCGGTCGAGCATAACCTCGCCGGCATCGAGGCGATGAGCGGTATCCCTGGCAGTGTTGGTGCTACGCCTGTTCAAAACGTTGGTGGTTACGGCCAAGAGGTCTCTCAGGTGATCACCCAAATCGAATTCTTGGACGCATCCACCCACGAGGTTGAAATCAAGCCTGCAAGCTTCTTCAAATTCTCCTACCGCGACAGCGCTCTCAAGCACGACCTCAAAGGCGTGATTGGTTGGGTGGAGTTTGAGCTTCAGAAACTTGGCGGACTCTCTGTCCCGATGGCATCGGGACAGATCACCAATCATGTTGGTGCCGAATATGGTTCTGCGTTGCCGCTGAAGGTGGTTCGTGACACCGTCATCGAGTTGCGAAGCTCAAAGGGCATGGTCGTCAGGCTAGATGATCCAGACTCTGTGAGCTGCGGAAGTTTCTTTACAAACCCAGTGGTTAGTTTTTCCAAGAGCCTTGAATTTCCAGATGAGATGCAAAAGTGGGAAATGGAATCCGGAGACGTAAAACTTTCTGCAGGATGGCTGATTGAAAATGCCGGAATCCCAAAAGGTTATTCGATTCCTGGCTCCAAGGCTGCAATTTCAAATAAGCACGCCTTGGCAATTACAAACCGTGGCGGAGCAAAGGCCGAAGAGATAGTCCAGCTTGCCGTGCTGATTCAAGAAAGAGTCGCGGCACGTTGGGGCATAAACCTTATTCCCGAGCCAAACCTGATTGGTTTTTAGCTAAAGAGCTTCTGCAATCTTTGGATTCCCTCGAGCAACTGCGCGTCACCAAGTGCGTAGCTCAAGCGAACATATCCGCTTGGACCAAACGCTTCTCCTGGAACCATTGCAACCTCTGCTGCATCCAAGGCGTAGTCACAAAGTTCAAGTGAGCTGTTTAGAGTCACTCCATTCCAGCTCTTCCCCAATAGGCCGCTGACGTCTGAGTAGACGTAGAACGCACCCTTTGGGGTTGGGGTGACCATACCGGAGATTTTGTTTAGCTCTGAAACCGCAATCTTTCTTCTTCTGTCAAAAGCCTGAAGCATTTCTTGGATTGGTGCTTGATCTCCGGTTAGTGCTGCAATTCCAGCGCGCTGCGAAATGTTGGAAACGTTCGATGAGAGGTGAGACTGCAGGTTTCCTGCAGCCTTGGCTGCATCGAGCGGAGCGACCATCCAGCCAAGTCTCCAACCAGTCATGGCATAGGTCTTGGCAACTCCGTTCACCATGATGGTGCGGTCTGCAAGCTCGGGAACCAGCTCGGTGATCGAATGCGCAACCATGCCGTCATAGGTCAGGTTCTGGTAAATCTCGTCTGCCACGACCCATAGGTTTGGCTTTGAGGCCACCCATTCACCGATCGCAGTTAGTTCTTCCTTGGTGTAGACAGAGCCGGTCGGGTTGGATGGCGAGCACATCAAGAGTGCTTTGGTCTTTGGTGTGTATGCAGCCTCTAGCTGTGCCACGGTGACTTTATAGTCCTGGTCGCTACCTGCAAAAACATCTACTTGCTTGCCGCCGGCAAGCTTGATTGCCTCAGGATAGGTGGTCCAGTATGGAGCAGGGACCAAGACCTCATCTTGTGGGTCCAGGATCACGGCAAAAGCTTGATAAACCGCCTGCTTGCCACCGTTTGTGACGATTACTTGAGCTGCAGAAACCTCAGTGCCCGAGTCTTTCTTGGTCTTCTCGACAATGGCTTCTTTAAGCTCAGGAAGACCAGCAGCTGGTGTGTATCGGTGATTTTTGGGGTCTCTTGCTGCCACAACAGCCGCCTCAACAATGTGTGCTGGGGTCGGAAAATCTGGCTCTCCGGCAGCGTAGGAAATGACATCTTTGCCTTCAGCTTTCAGGGCCTTAGCTTTGGCATCAACCTTCAGGGTGGCAGATTCGGCAATCGCAGCAATACGCTTAGAGATACGGGTTTCAGACATATCCACAAGGATACTTTGAGAAAGTGCTCTCAAGCGCAAATCTGGCATTGCACTATTGGGTTTAAGCCCCTAAACTCTATGGAGTTGACATCTGCCGAAAACTAATCTGTCGAAAAATCAAACTTTTAGATTCAATCTAGAAGTCTGCCTTTCTCAGGTGGCCCTTGAAACCAAGCCTCGGGCCCGTTGGCGGTTGATGGCGATGGCAACAATAGGGCGGTAGTTCAATTGGTAGAGCATCGGTCTCCAAAACCGAAAGTTGCAGGTTCGAGTCCTGTCCGCCCTGCGATAAACAGAAGGAACAAAATGGCAGAAGAGATTCAGAAAGCCTCTGAGGACCTTGTCGAGTCAGCAAAAGCTGAAAAGGCAAAGGCCAAGGGCCCAATAGGTCGCGCTTCGTTGTTTTTGCGCCAGGTGGTGCAGGAGCTAGGGAAGGTCACTCGACCTACCCGCAAGGAGCTAATCAACTACACAGGCGTTGTGCTTGGGTTCGTTGCCGTTGTCATGGTGATCATCTCCGGTCTGGACTGGCTGTTCCTAAATGTCGTCACTTTCGTATTTGCAGGATAAAGAGGATTAATTGTCTGATCTAAATTTCAGTGATGTAACTGAAGAGAATGAGCCAATCGCTCTGGCGGAACTAACCCCAGACGAGAACGTTGACCTAGACGCTGCAGATCTAGAGGCAGCAGAGTCTGAAGCCGAGCACGAGATGGACGGCTTCCACATCGAAGAGATTCCAACCGAGGCAGCAGCAGAGCCTGAGGTTGTCGAAGAAGACCCTTACGCAAAATTCCGTCTTGAGCTTCGCCAGCAGCCAGGCAAGTGGTACGTAATCCACTCCTACGCAGGATACGAGCGTCGCGTCAAGCAGAACATTGAAACCCGCGCAGCTGCATTGCCAGGTGGCGATGACATTCTGCAGATCGAGGTTCCAATGGAAGAAACCATTGAGATCAGAAACGGTCAGCGCAAGCTGGTTTCCAAGGTACGCATCCCGGGATATGTTCTAATCCGCATGGAGATGAACGAGGAGAGCTGGTCTCTGGTTCGCCACACCCCAGCCGTCACCGGTTTTGTCGGAAACTCTCAGCACCCAACCCCACTTCGTCCAAACGAAGCTTTTGAAATGCTCAAGCCATTGTTCACCCCTGAGGAGACCGAAGAGGTCAAGAACGCCAAGGCTTCAATTGGCGGCAAAGCCAAGGGCAAGTCAATTCCTGTCAAGATCGACTTCTCGGTTGGCGAGAGCATCATGATCAAGGACGGCTCATTCGCCGGACTTCCGGGCACAATTTCGGAGATCAAGCCAGAGTCTGGCAAGGTCACCGTTCTAGTTTCACTATTCGAGCGCGAGACCCCAGTCGAATTGTCATTCGACCAGGTCGGACCGCTGAACTAACCAATAAGAAAGAAAAGAAATGGCACCCAAGAAGAAAGTCACCGGTCTGATCAAGCTTCAGATCCAGGCTGGCGCTGCTAACCCAGCACCACCTATCGGACCTGCTCTAGGTCAGCACGGTGTAAACATCATGGAGTTCTGTACTGCGTACAACAACGCCACCGCTGACCAGCGCGGCAATGTTATTCCGGTAGAGATCACCGTCTATGAAGACCGTAGCTTCACGTTCATTCTGAAGACCCCACCAGCAGCCGAGCTAATCAAGAAGGCAGCTGGAGTTGCGAAAGGCTCTGGAACCCCTCACACCGTGAAGGTTGCAAAGCTATCTCGTGACCAGGTTCTGAAGATTGCAGAAACCAAGATGCAGGATCTAAACGCAAACGACCTAGAGGCCGCTGCAAAGATCATTGCTGGAACTGCTCGCTCCATGGGCATTACCACCGAACTATAAATAAAAACCAATAAGTCGTGGGATGGGTCGCGCTGACCCAAGACAACCACAACTGTGACCAATAAAGGAAAAACAGCATGGCAAAGCGCTCAAAGGCTTATCAAGAAGCCGCAGCAAAGATCGAGACCGGAAGACTCTACTCAGCAGATGAGGCAGCAGTTCTTGCGATTGAGACCGCAGGTAAGAAGACAAATTCAACCATCGAGGTTGCACTCAAGCTTGGAGTGGACCCACGTAAGGCCGACCAGATGATCCGTGGCACAGTATCACTGCCACACGGAACTGGAAAAGTTGCCCGAGTTATTGTGTTTGCGAACGGTGCCGCAGCAGACGCAGCTCGTGAGGCAGGAGCCGACGAGGTTGGATCAGACGAACTTATCGCAAAGGTTGAGGCCGGTTGGACCGACTTCGACGCTGCGGTTGCAACCCCAGATCTAATGGGTAAGGTCGGTAAGTTGGGTAAGGTTCTAGGTCCTCGTAACCTAATGCCAAACCCAAAGACCGGAACCGTAACCATGGACACCGCAAAGGCTGTTACTGACATCAAGGGTGGTCGTATCGACTTCCGCATTGACAAGCAGTCCAACCTTCACTTTGTAATCGGAAAAGCAACCTTCACCAAGGAGCAGCTAGCCGAGAACCTAAACGCTGCTATGGAAGAAATCGTCCGTATCAAACCATCAACTTCTAAGGGCAAGTACCTACTTAAGGGATCCGTTGCAACAACCTTCGGTCCTGGTATTGCACTAGATGTTGCACTATTTAGCTAAGGGTTACTAACCACTTATAAAGCGCCAGCGTGCTTGCACAATCATCTTGGTTGTATGCAATCACCTGGCGCTTTAGCATTTCTGCTTCACTTTGGTCTTGCTCTAATGCCAAAAGATATTGGTCGTAATACTCCATGGAACCCATGGCTTCTTTGACAGATGAGCTTCTCTCGAAGCTGTAGTAGTTCTCTAGCTTTTTTATCGAGTAGCTCTCCTGGGATATAACAAGAGAGCTTTTCACTGTTTTATAGAGATCAACCAGAACGCCGGTTTCTAGCAACATAGCCACTTCTTCTCTAAACAGACCGGTGCGCTGGGCAAGTTTCTTTAGTGCGGTCTGCTCGTAATTGGCATAGTGGTAGATCTTTGCTCCGGGAAACTTGCTCTGTCGGTCAAGTGCATCAAGCATGAAGAATTCGAAGGCCTTGGCTTCCTCCACTCGACTATCCGCCCAAACATAGTCAAATTTCCCTTGGGCATCACTCCAGCCCCAGAGATATTCCAATCCACCTGGTTCGTCAAAGAAGGTGAAGCCCTCGAGGTCAAAAAATATGTTGCCTTCATTCGGCTCTGGCAGCAAAACTAGTGGCGCCTTATCAAGCACCTCAAAGACGTGTTCCCCGGTGTCATAGGTATGTTGTTGCAGCCTTGCCTGCCGCGAGAGTTTGAAAATTTGTTCTTCAGAGAGTTTTTCGGTTAAACCCTCAAAGCCTGCCAACTCCCGCACGGTTCTAACGCCGACCCCTTGGAGAGACTCGATATTCGCTGAGGTGATGCCCGCCACGAGTTGCAGATGGTTTGTCTTTTCTCTGGTGTCTTGGCACAAAAGCGGATACTCACAAATATCGCAGTATCTTGATGCTTCACAAATCAAAGGGCTCAGCTCTGCCAAAGAAGCCGCTGAGTTGACCATTACCCTTTCGCACTGGGTGAGATATTCATTTCGCACCGGCAACATTTGACTAATCAAGGTGTCGGCATTGAATGATGCAATCGTCCTGGATCCGAGGATCAAACCGTGTTCGCCCTCGGCCTCGAGCCCAAGTTCTTTCAGGACATCAACATAGAGCGCCACTTGATTCTGGTATTCGGGTTTTGGGGTTGCAGAAAGCTTGGCATCCCAGGCGCTATAGCGACTTGGGTCACCTGAAGACTGCACCGCAGTCAATCCGCTTTCACCAAACTCGAAGCGGTAGTCGCCACGCAACAGAAAGTCTGGCCGGCCAGAAAATGCCATGCTCGCACTGCCGCCTTTGAGGACCCCTTGGTAGATGACGGGAATCCCCTTGTTCATCAGATCGATGGTGGCCTGCAGCTCTCTGGATTCCGGAGCTAAGTCCAAGTCGCCCAGGTTGGCTTTGAGTTCAGTTTCTAATGCGGTCTCGAATTTGATTCCGAAGCGAATCGCAAGTGATTCTGGTTTTTTATAAAACTCGTCTAGGAGTTCTTTTAGGCCGGGGGTTTCCAGCTCTCGGGAAACCGAAAGTCTTGTGCAGTGACTGCACTTTGAGCGCATCAAGTCTCTGGAGTCGAAGCTCCAAGTGTTTCCTGTTTTGCGCATGTGACTAGTTTGCCGAAGCCAGAAGACATTTTGATTGATATCAGGTTATTGGCGTCTGCGATTATGCTTGCCTAGATTGAAATTGGAGCAAGATGGCCAAGCCAGACCCAAAGACCTATCGCCATGTTTTGGTGGTGGAGAACGAACCGCTGATGCGCGATCTTTTCGCCAAAGCCGTTGAGTCGGCTGGTTTTGTCGTAACTACCGCAGCTAACGCTGCCGACGCCAAGCGGGCAATGAAATCAGTTGATCCCGATTGTGTAGTCGTGGACATCGAATTGGGGCCGGGTCCTAATGGTTTTGAACTTGTTGAATCTCTCAAGCCAACCACTCCAAGCATCGGAATTGTCTACCTCACTAATCTTCCGGATCCCAGATTTGGAAATAAAGATCCGAAGCAGGTAAAAAACAATCAGGCCTATTTGCGCAAAGGCGCCATTCAAACCGGGCAAGAGCTGGTGGATGCAATTGAAGCGGTTCTCAAGGATAAGGTGACCAAAGAGTTTCGGCATGACTTGGCAAGCAACCGCCCATTCGCCGCACTTTCAAAGCGACAGGTTGAAACCCTGCAGATGCTGAGCGAGGGAAAGACCAATCAACAGATCGCTTCCATTCGTGGCACCACCGTCCGAGCCGTGGAGAGCATGTTGACCCGTATTTTTGAATTGATTGGGATTGATCCCAAAACTGGAAATCCAAGGGTTGAGGCTGCAGCAAAGTATTTCTTGCTGAGAGAACAGGACTAGTCTTTGTCAGCCGCCGCAGCACAGCGACTATCGCCTTGGCAGGCACTCGGAAGTCCATTAGCGCTTAGTTGGCGGACCCACGTTCTCTTTTTATTTCCAGCCTTCAGCGCTGGAATTTTCTCGGATTACCTAAGGCTTGGTGGCAATCCACTCAACTGGATTGTTGTGACTCTTGCAGGTTTCTTAGCCACCGTAATTTCAATTGAACTACTCGAGCAATTCACCGAAAACAGGAAATTTGGTAATCAACAGGTTAGGCACCTGCTTGTTCTGTTTATTGCCGGACTGGTTCGAGGGTTTGTGGTGTTTTTCCTTGGCAACTCTCTTGGGGCAATTCCTGACTCTGACTTCAGTTATCGAATTCTTGGTGCTCCGGTATTTGTGATTGCAACTTATATCATTTTCAACACCCTGGTTGCCAGCTACCTAACCCAGCGCGAGGCGACACTAAAACTGCGCAGAGATCGCGCAACCCTGGATTCCTCTAGAGCAATCTTTGCCGATGAAATAGTCAGGCTCAGAGAAGCTCAGAAAGCGAAGATTCGAGAATTCATCGCCCCATCGATGTGGGAAATTTCAAAGCTCCTGGACGATGCCAAACTCTCACAAAATGCCAGCAACCTAATTAAGGCCCTGCGCGGGTTGAATGAAGAGGTTGTCAGGCCGCTGTCTCACTCACTTTCTAAAAAGGCCGAGGTGCCAGATATCACATCCGGAATCACCCCGCTGATTCGACTGGGTAGTTTCACCATCCCCAGACTCACCACACTAGGAAACTCTCTCCCGGTTGGCTGGTTAGTTATCTTCACGAGTCTGGTTGGATACTCATCCCAGGCGGTCCGCTCGGGTCTGGTCCAAGCAATGCTTGATACGACAGTGACAATGCTTTGGATTTGGGCAGGGACTTTCTTGGTGAAAATGGCCACCAAGAAAGAAACTCATCTAACTTGGCTCGGGTTCGTGCTTGCTTTTCCAATCGGTGGCTTGGTTGGTGCCAGCACAGCGGCTCTAATGCCATTTAGCTTTTTACAGCTAGCCCCTGAATTCCCGCTCCAAGCCGCGTTGTTTCTAGCCTTGAGCTATCCGAGCGTTTATATGATCTCGGTTGCTAATTTGCAAAACCAGGCTGCAACCACAGCGCTTCGCGAAGTGGTTGCGGACCTGAAACTACTCAACTCTCAACTGAGGCAGCAAGTTTGGCTAGACCAGAAGATGCTGGCAACCGAGTTGCATGGCAGCCTGCAGGCATCGCTGCATGCTGCAGCCTTGCGCTTGTCTCAGCTGGATAAACCAACGGTCAAGGACCTAGAGAAAGTCAAGAAAGCGGTGGACCAAGCCCTTGGCGCCTTGGGGGAGACCGCATATCTTGAGGGTCAAACCTTTGAGGGGCTAATGGATGACATTGCCGAAGTGTGGGAAGGCAGTTGTGAAATAACCCACCAAATCAGGCCCCAAGCGCTAATTGCAATGGATCAAGATCAACGGGCCGCAAGGTGTGTGATTGAGGTGGTTCGCGAGAGCATCACAAACGCCATCAAGCATGGCAATGCCAGCAAGGTTCAGGTTGAAATTGGAATCAAGAGGAACCTGGTCGAGCTTCGCGTAAGCAATAACGGATCAAGCCCAGCGAATCTTGCCCCGGGGCTTGGGTCGGATATCGTGGCCGAACTCACTCACACCGCAAAGCTCAATCAATCCGCAGGAAAAGTTATTTTCTCGGCGACTGTGCCGCTCAGTCTTGAAGGCGCCAGCGCGTCTCTTTGAGAGTCGGTGGCTCGCAGCCTTTACGCTCGCAAACTATTCCGGCCGCAACCGCTGCAAACTTGGCTGCGGCAATGAGTTCCTCATCACCCAGGCGCTCTAATCTTGCAAGCGGGTCTGAACCAAGACCATCTAGCGCAGAGAGCTCGCCAAGGAAATTCGCCATGAATGTGTCGCCAGCACCAACTGTGTCAACCAGGCTGATTTTTGGGGCAGCAACATCAATGCGAGATCCGGCTCGATACAACGATGCACCATCGCCGCCGCGGGTGACAATGACTAGTTTCCCGCCGACGCTCCAGTCCAAGGCAATCTGATCGATATCGCTGCCTGTTTCAAGATCGAATAACCACTCCAGATCTGCATCTGAGGCTTTGATGATGTGGCTGGATTTATTGACACGCAATACTCGCTTGAGTTCAACCTCGCGCTCAAAGCCAAGAGCCGAGCGGATATTCAAATCGTGCGAGAGGGTGCAGATATCTTCGGTGGATATCTCATTGAGCCAAGCTTCAATAACTTTGTTGCCAGGCTCCATCGCCATGCCAAGGCAGCCAAATTGAATTGCATTGGTGCCGAGTTCTTTCACTTTCTCAATGCTTGGTAATTCTTCTTTGGTCCAACCCCAGTCGGCGGTGCCATTGACATAGAAGCTGTAGCTTGCAGATCCAGAGGCGTCAATAGTCGCCACCGCAAGAGAGCTTTGCTCCTGAGCATCAATGCTGTAATCAAGATTTACTGCGTTTGAAACAAGCCTTTGCCTAATTTGTTTGCCAAATCCGTCTGAGGAGATTCTCCCCAGAAACTGCTGCTCTTCGCCGCGCCTGGCGAGGGCTAGAGCGACATTTGCATTGGCTCCGCCAACCACGGCGGTGTACTCGCCGTGGGAATCGGCATTGCCAATTAGGTCTATTAGTGCTTCCCCAATTACAAGAATCATGCGGTAAGTCTAGGCTGGAGATATGAGAGATAACGCAATGGCTAAACGTGCAATTCTTCTTCCACTGATTGGGCTAGTTTTCCTCTGGTTCATGATGATGATGGCCCAGTACGTTGATTTGAATTTGCCATATCCGGCTTATGACGACATGACCGGCGAGCGCCTAAACGAAACCTATGTTTTGCAGTGGAGCGTGTACCTAATCCTGATCGGAATCACCGGGGTCGCAATTGCATCTCTATTTGGTCAGCGCATTGCGCTCTCGCTTCGCACTGAGGCCGATAGCCCAATGGCGCTAAGTGCCCACAGATTCAACAACCTGTTTGTGATCTTGTCTTTGGTTGGTGGCGCTATTTTCGCGGTTGGCAATTTTCTTGGAGCTTTCAACAACTACGACTCTAGAAACGCTCCGGCACTGATTCGAATCTTTGGGGTCTATGTGCCAATCGTTCTGGCGACCGCGCTGGTGGTCTTTGTGATTCTGGCCGCATTTGTTTTCCGCAAGGACGCGCCAGATATCTCTCAGGAGGAAAAAGATGAAGAGCGCGCTAGATTACAGCGCGCTGTTGGATTGGCGTATGCAATTCCAATCATTGGAACTGCAATTGCGATCATCTTTGGTTTGGTGGTTTATGACACCACAAGGACAACCTTGGACGTCTGGATTTGGGTGATTATTCAAGGCATCATTGCCGCATCCATAACCCTTGGAACTTTCTATGCTGCAAAGGCAAGATCTTCAAAGCCACTGCAGCCAAAGCCAAAGCGCACCGGAACCGCAGCGGTGAATCTAAACCTCGTGCTTTCGATTGTCTTTGGCGCAGTGGTTTCAATCATGGCTTTCACCTATGGCTTTAGCGCAATTGAGGATTTGAGAACCTGGCCAGAATGGCGTGAGGGCATGAGCGCTTTGGAGCAGCAACCAATTGTTGCCTTGCCAACAATTGGTTGGTTCATTGAATCGCTGTTGCCGGCACTGGTTCTTTTGACTCTTTCTACCTTTGGCATCTATCGCATGATGATCACGCGCCACAAGGAGAGCGTTGCGTAGTTATTGCAAAGGCCTCTTGTTTGACAACGACGGGGTCTTGGTTGATTCGATGGCCGGAGCCATCAAGTCCTGGAGCATCTGGGCAGAGAAGTTTTCGCCTGGGTTCGAGCTGCTTCCTTCTCACCATGGCCAAACCGCAGAGTCAATTGCCAGAAACAACCTCAAATCAGGTAGCTATGAGGAAGCATTCCAATACATCCTCGATCTCGAGGTTGAGTTAGCAGTCGACACCATTGCCCTCGAAGGAGCCATCGAGCTAACCAGCTCATTGCAAGCAGGCAGTTGGACCATCGTCACAAGCGCGAGCCCGAAGCTTGCTCATGCAAGACTCAATGCTGCTGGAATTCCAATTCCAAAAGAACTTGTGACTTCAACGGATGTCACCCACGGCAAGCCAAACCCGGAGCCGTATCTACTTGGTGCTACAAGACTTGGGTTAGATATCTCGGACTGCGTGGTCTTCGAAGATGCCGCATCCGGCATTCAAGCAGGGCTTGATGCCGGCGCCGGTCTTTTGGTTGGTGTCACCGAGCACGCGATGGACACCAAGGCGGATTTGGTTGTGAAATCATTGAAGGGAATTAGATTCAATGATGGTGAATTGATAATTCCAGACGAAATCAGATTGAGGTAAAAAATGGCAGAAGTTGAGTACTACGGAGCTGACTGGTGCAGCGATTGCAGAAGGTCGAAGTCACTTCTAACCACCCTTGGCGTGGCATTTGACGAGTTCAATGTTGAAGAGTCGAAGGAGATGGCAGAGAAGGCGCAAAGCATCTCGGGCCGGACCAATATCCCAGTGATTCGCTTTGCTGATGGTGCTCACCTGGTTGAACCATCCGATGCGATCCTGCATGCTGAGCTCAAGCTGCGCGGATTGATTAGCTAACAAAACGCTATCTTTTTTGCAATAAACCCTTTAGGCTAAGAATGTAGTGCTAGAGGAATCCACCTTAGGCACGTTTAGGATTCCCAAAGATGCCAAAAGACTTTTCTTCGCCTGCCCGTTCAACTTCTACCAACAAACGCGCCGTAGCCCCAAAGTGGGACACCCCAAAGCGCGATGGAGCACCTGCTAAGCGCACCGAGCGCCCGGGTTACGCTTCCAAAAAGGGTGACTATGTGCCAAAGGGCGACCGCCCGGAGCGCAAGGACTTTGATCCAACCCGCAAGCCTCGTTCAACCGGCGACTATGCAGATCGCAAGCCACGCACCGGTGGCGACTATGCAGACCGCAAGCCAAGAACTGGCGGCCGCGACTTTGACGACCGTAAGCCAAGATCAGGTGGCCGTGACTTTGATGGTGACCGCAAGCCTCGCACAGATAGACCAGAGAGATCTGAGCGTCCAGACCGCGTAGCACGCGATAACGATCGCAACAGAGAATTCTCAAACGCAAGATCAAAGACTTCATCTGGCAAGAGCTTTGATGGTGACAAGAAGCTTGCAAAGCTTGAAAGCGCAACCGATGTTGTTTCTTTCAACACCTTCCAGGAGATGGGTCTTCCAGACCGTCTAACCCAAGAACTTGCCAAGATGGGTGCAGCAGCACCGTTCCCAATCCAGGCTTCAACAATCCCTGCCGCAATGGAAGGTCACCACGTTCTAGGACGCGGTAAGACCGGTTCTGGAAAGACCATTGCTTTTGGTGTTCCTTTGGTTACCAAGTTGGCTCAGGCTGGAAACCAGCCACGTGTTGCATTCAAGCCAAAGGCTTTGGTTCTTGCTCCAACTCGTGAGCTTGCCGACCAGATCGACAAGACCTTGTCACTTTTGGCTAAGAGCGTTGGATTCTTCACCACAACTATTTATGGTGGTGTTCCTCAGTACCGTCAGGAGCAGGCACTAAAGCGCGGTGTTGACATTGTTATTGCAACTCCAGGTCGCCTAGAGGATCTAATGGCACAAGGATTGGTTGATCTTTCTGATTGTGCTCAAGTGGTAGTCGATGAGGCAGACCACATGTGTGATCTTGGCTTTATTGAGCCGGTGAACCGCATTCTTTCGGCCTCTGGAGAGTCTCAGAAGCTATTGTTCTCGGCCACTTTGGACCAAGAGGTTGCAGCACTTGTTCGCAAGTACATGCCAAAGCCTTTTGTTTACGAAGTTCCAGGTGAAATCAACGAGACGTCTGATATTGAGCACCGCGTCTTGGTTATTGAGCCACGTCACCGCTCAGAGATCTTCCACCGCCTAGTTCAGGGCACCGGCAAGAGCATCATCTTTGTTCGCACCAAGGTAACCGCTGAGGCTCTTGCGATGAGCCTCAACGATGCCGGTGTTCCAACCGCAAGATTGCACGGAGACCTAAACCAGGCTCAGCGCACTCGTAACCTAGAGCGCTTCATCAAGGGTGCAGCCCGCGTGATGATTGCAACCGACGTTGCAGCTCGTGGTATTCACGTTGATGACGTCAAGCTTGTTATCCAGCTTGACCTTCCTGAGGAATACAAGACTTATTTGCACCGTGCAGGCCGTACCGGCCGTGCTGGTCGCTCAGGAACCGTTATTTCAATTGTTCCTGCTGGCCGCACCCGCAAGGTTGATGGTTTGCTAGAGCGTGCAGATCGCGAAGCGATCTACACCAAGGTTGAGCCAGGCGACCCGCTAATCGAGGAGCTTGCAGGCCCGATTGCTCCTCCGCCGATTGTTGACTCACTTGACTTTGGTGATTCAAGATTCGAGTCAATGAACAAGGACAAGGCCAAAAAAGACTTGCGTGCCAAGCACACACCAAATAAGCTATACGCAGCCAAAGACCGCCGGTTTCGGTCGCGCTAAAGCCAAGAAGTAATTCAAAGTTTTATCGCGTCTGAGTAAGAATCACAAAAGTGATGACCTGCGTAGGTGAAAGATAAAGC
Source organism: Aquiluna sp. (assembly GCA_021741585.1). Classification (GTDB taxonomy): domain Bacteria; phylum Actinomycetota; class Actinomycetes; order Actinomycetales; family Microbacteriaceae; genus Aquiluna. The sequence goes on from JAIOXN010000001.1 coordinate 1,045,646, forward strand.
TTTACAGCTCTGCTCTCTCGCCTGCGCGAGGGAGCATTTTTGTTTTTCTAGCCGGCACAAACTAACAAGGAGTGCCATGGCAGACAAGAAGGCGACAGTTGCCGAGCTACAGGAGAAGTTCTCTAGCTCAAACGCAATCGTCCTAACTGAATACCGCGGACTCACTGTGTCGAAGCTCAAGGAGCTTCGCCGCGCATTGGCTAATGACGCAACCTACGTAGTTGCGAAGAACACCCTTTTGAACATCGCAGCAAAGAACGCGGGAGTAACCGCATTCGAGGGCCAGCTATATGGTCCAACTGCATTTGCATTCGTTCACGGCGACGCCGTGACCGTTGCAAAGGCTCTAAAGGACTTCGCAAAGACAAACCCTCTGCTTGTTGTGAAGACCGGTGTCATGGATGGCATTGCTCTATCAGAAGCAGATGTGAAGAAGCTTGCAGATCTCGAAACCCGCGAGGTGCTATTGGCCAAGGCCGCTGGCGTCCTCAAGGCTTCGCTATTCAAGGCTGCCTACACCTTCAACGCGCTTCCTTCGGGAACCGTTCGCGTTGTCGACGCATTGCGTCAAAAGCAAGAGTCCAACTAACTAAAACGTAAACCCATTAGGAGATAAACATGGCAAAGCTAACTGCCGACCAGCTCATTGAGGCTTTCAAGGAGCTAACCCTTATCGAGCTTTCTGACTTCGTTAAGAAGTTCGAAGAAGTATTCGAAGTATCAGCTGCAGCTCCAGTTGCAGCAGCAGCTGCTCCAGCAGCAGCAGCAGAGGCAGCAGAAGAGAAGGACGAGTTTGACGTCATTCTTGAGGCTGCTGGCGACCAGAAGATCCAGGTCATCAAGGAGGTTCGTGCAATCACCAACCTAGGACTAGGCGAGGCTAAGGCACTTGTTGACGCAGCCCCTTCAACCATCCTTGAGGGTGCAAAGAAGGATGCAGCTAACGACGCTAAGGCGAAGCTAGAGGCAGCTGGTGGCAAGGTTACCCTTAAGTAATCTTCCAAGAACTACTCAAGAATCCCTCAGAGAGATCTGAGGGATTCTTTCTTTAACCAATTTGTCGACTAATAAGTTCGGGTAACCGAAGATTTCGACATACGCGCTGGTGTCCCTCAATTATCTTTGTCGAGTGACAAGAAACCGCAACCTACTTAGGCTCGTGGGGGCATCGAGGCCCACCAGGGCTGGAGAACACACTCTTCCTCAGGTAAGTCGCAGCGTCGCATCTTTTTCTCTTGCAATGGCACTTGTTGCCGGAGCACTAAACCCACTTGTCACAACCCAGTCCGCACAAGCAGCAACTGCAGGTTCTGGTGCATGTGAGCAGACTGTTGGTGACTCAAGTGGAGTTACCTCCACTCAGGTGGGTAGTGATTGCGTTGTCACATTTACTTCTGGAAATACGACTTGGACCGTGCCATCCGGAGTTAGCAGTGTCAGATTGCTCTTAGTCGGCGGCGGTGCTGGTGGCATGGGTGACGGCGGTGGCGGTGGCGGCGGCGGTGCTGGCGTTACTAAGGATTCGGTCTCGGTCTCTGCGGGGGCGCAGGCAAATGTCTCTGTTGGTTCTGGTGGATCATCCAATGCAAGCGGAACAGCTACTTATCTAGATCTGGATGGAGATTCCAGTTATGAGTGGGATGCTCCTGGTGGAAGTGTGGGAACAGGCTGGGCAGAGACGCTTGGTGGCGCTGGAGGAGCGGCTAGCTCTCAAAACTCTGCAACTTTACTCGCTGGGGGCAATGGCGGAGCTGGACCTGAGGATGATGCCACTAACGCTGCTGCAACTAATTCCGGCCTCGGTGACGGTTTCTCCAGTGATATCACTGGCGCAACCCTTTGGTACGGTGGCGGTGGCGGCGGCGGTATCGGGTCCCATGCTAATGGTTTTGGTGGTGTGGATGTTAATGGCGGTGTCGGTGGCAAAGGAGGCGGTGGAAGGGGGGCTGCTCAGAGAACAAGCGCGGCCGCGGTCAGTTGGACATACAAACTAGACGGCGCCACCTCTAGCTATTCGGTCTCAGAAACTCCGAAGTGTCTGGCTAGAGGTGATTATCCCAAGTCCACCAAGGGCTTTCCTGGTCTAAATGGGTTTGGCGGCGGTGGCGGTGGCGGTGTCGCGTATGGAGATGGATGTAGCACTGGGACTACTCCAACAGATGACGGAGAGAGAACCAGCGGTGGCCGCGGTGGAAACGGTGCAGTCATCATTAGGTATTCAATCCCCTACAAAACTGTAACTTTTTATCCAAATGGCGGAGCTGGTAGTGCAACCACTCAATCAATTGTTTCTGGGCGGGTAACGCAACTTACTGTAAACGCGTTTACCAGAAATGGTTACACATTTGCAGGCTGGAACACGAATACAGATGGCACCTCGGGGGATGACTACAGCGACGAGCAGTCCGTTAGCATTACAGAGCCTTTGGGTCTGTATGCCAAGTGGACCGCGAATACAAATCAAATATCCTGGGACAGCAATGGTGGATCAAGCGTGAGTTCGCCATCCACCTTCACAACTGGCGGGACTCTGAGCCTTCCCGCGGACCCAGTGAAAGACAATAAAGTTTTTGGGGGTTGGTCAACAAGCGAAACCTCAAACCAGGGCGATGTGGAAAATAGAGTAGGCGCTTGGCCGTACTCAATACCTGCTACTGGCGATACAATTTTGTATGCAATTTGGCTAGATGAACTTATCTTTCATGAACCGTTTTCGGGAACATCCGGAAACTACCTCAGCTCATATTCATCCAAACCCACGACTGGCTTTACATCCGGCGATTGGACTCGGGTGCCAGCGCAGGGAAGCTTCGAGTCGCAACTGCATAAATTCGGAACAGCCAACTCTGGCACCGATCCAAAATTCCCTGAAAACTCAAGCTTTACTATTCCTGATTCAAACATCGGGTTGGTTGCGCCAGCCACTTATAGTCCGCAGTTCTCGGCAAGAGAGCTCGCTACACCAATAGATTTCAATGATGGTGAGACTTATTACCTCAGTTACCTATCGTATTTTCCTGTATCTGACTCAACCGCTTCTGTCGGTTTTGTTTCCGGAATCCCCACAGGCACGACAGACGAAACAAAGAAATACCTTCTAGGTGGCAAAACTTACGTTGGAACCACAGTTTTCGTTGACAGCAATAATGCAACGATTTCCTCTTATCACAATTGGGATAACCTCACGAAATCTTCGGTTGGAGTTGGAGGTGGTTCGGTCTCAGAGGCTTTCTTTGTTCTAATGAAGATCCAGGGAAATGCCAGTGGCGATGAGATAATTAACCTCAAGGTTTTTGCTCCAACGGACACGCTGCCAGAAACCGACAACATTAGCGACTGGGACGTAACGCGAACTGAAAACCTCAGTGAAACCTGGACCCACTTGGCTGTTGAGAGCGAGTACAGAAGCGTTGTCGATGAGATCCGATTCGCAAGAACATATGAAGCTGCAACCGGGGCAGTTCCGCTACACGCGGTCACATTCAATTCAAACTATGTAGGCGGAGCCAGTGACACCACTCAGGCAATAACTTCTGGTCGGGAAACGGCGCTGACCGCAAACACCTTCTCAAGAACCGGCTACACCTTTGTCGGTTGGAACACTGATTCAGATGGCATCACAGGAACTGACTTCGCAGACGAAGAGAGTGTCACCATCACCGAGCCACTTGAACTTTTTGCAGAGTGGATTGCTGACACTTACACAGTTACATATGACTATGACAATGCAACAGGTGGCAATGATGATGCCACATCAGATTTCACAGTTGACGGAACCGCAATCGCCTTGCCAACCCCAACCAAGACCGGATACACATTCAATGGCTGGTATTCAGATTCTGGTTTGACCACTTTGGTTGGGGCGGCAGGTGACAGCTACACCCCATCTGCGGATGGTACCTTGTATGCCAAGTGGACCTCCACGATTGCAATCACCACTCCAACCTCAGGTCTTTCAGGGACGGTTGGCACTGCCTACTCCCTAACTCTTACTTCCTCGGGTGGTTCCGGGACCAATGTGTTTTCGCTTGCCTCAGGATCACTGCCGGCAGGTCTAACGCTCAACTCTTCGACTGGTGCAATCTCTGGAACTCCCACTGCAGCAGGTGACCAGGCTGTCGCTGTGACAGTCACAGATTCAGCATCTTCTTCTGCAACAACATCTTCTTTCACGATTTCGGTTGCTGCAGTCACTCTGACCAATGTTGAGACGCCTACCGTTGTTGCAACCTCTGGAACTTTGAAATCTCTTGATGTTTCTTGGAGTGCAGTTTCTAATGCTTCTTCTTACACCTTGAAGATTTATGAAACCGATGGCACAACACTGTTGGATACCATCTCACTCGCAAACAGCCTCACTAGCTACACGATCACCGATGCCACCGGAAGCTTTGAAGCAATCGCCGATGGCACAAGCTACAAGATCTCTTTGACTGCTGTTGGAACTGGAAACTACGTCACAAGTAGTGAATCAGCAAAAGCGAGCGTTGCAACACTTGCTACCTACACGGTTTCTTATGACAGCAACGATGCTGGAAGCGGATCGGTCCCGGCCTCACAAACCAAGACTCACGGTGTTGCACTAACCCTGGCGTCAAACACCGGAACACTTGCCAAAGCCGGCTACACATTCATTGGTTGGAACACCCGGGCAGATGGATTGGGAACAACCTATGCCGCGGGAGCTTCCTACACAGCAGATGCTGACGATGTTTTATATGCAAAGTGGTATCGCGCAAGCTACACCTTTAATTTTGACAATAACTACACCGGTGACACAGATTCAACAATCACTTACTACTCCGGTGACAGAGTAACCCTGCCAACACCAACAAGAGATGGTTACACACTGAGCGGTTGGTACACAGCCTCATCGGGTGGAACCAAAGTCGGCGACGCAGGATACGTTTACTCACCACTTATTTCAGACAACCTAATTTTGCGGTACGAGCTGGATGATCCAAGTTCTTATTCCGGCTCGGGAACAACAATCACAGACATCGCTTATGAGACCGAGAGCGTCACGGGGTCGGTCAATGCAACTGCAACAAATGGCCCGGTCTTTTCAACAGCAGATGGCATGTCCATGTCTCTTGATGGAACAGATGACTACATCATCACCGGGGATCTCAAATCCAGATTCGGTGTAGACAATCTTGAAGTGTCTTTATTTGCCTGGGTCTACCCGACCGGCAATGGTGTTTTGGTTTCAGAGTTAGGACAGTCGACAATCAACACGAACTGGCACGACTCTCAGATTGAGATGGTCTCGGGCAAGCTCAGATTCAGCACCTGGGGTGGAAGCCACTCCACCACCAACGTCATTGACGTCTGGAACGATCACCTTGAACCAGTGGTACTACGTTGGATTGACGCACACTGGAACATCCTTCAATGCATACATTGACGGTCAAGCAATAGGAACCAAGACCTACACAAGAGACGCCCCAACCAAGACCGCGAACGCAACTGTCGGAACGCACTACGGTCTCGGAGCAACCGATTCAACAAACTTGGGTTCTGGAGTTTATGGAAACTTCAAGTTGGGTTCATTCCACGTTTATAAGGCAGCACTCAGCACCTCGGATGTGCTTGCAAACTACCAAGCAACTTGCGCAAGGTTTGACGATGCTTGCACTCAGAGGACCCTTTACGCCCAGTGGCAGGTTGCTGGATATGACATCACATATTCGGCGGGAGATTTCTCCACCGGATCAAGTGTTACTGTAACGAAGCCATCTGGCGTTGCTCACACAATCCCGGATGCGGATACTTCAAGAGGCTATTTCTCTCGCACCGGTCACACTCTGACTGGTTGGGCAACCGGAGCTGATGGCACCGGCACAACGTATGACTTTGGTGACAGCTATGCGACCAATGCAACGCTGACCCTCTATCCGATTTGGACTGCAAACACCTACACAGTCACATTCAATAAGGGAAGTTCAACTGGTGCAGCCGGTGCTGATCAGACTGCACCAAAGACCCATGGCCAGAATCTAGCTCTGCCAGATTCTGACACCGCCAATCGCTATTTCACAAAAACCGGATACACCGTTACTGCTTGGTCTTTGAATGCCGATGGTTCGACCAGTGATTTTGCACTCGGGGCAAACTACACGACCGAAGCTATTGACACTTTGTATCCGGTGTGGGCCGCGAATGTTTACACCGTTACCTATAGCTATGACAGCGCAACCGGTGGCAACGATGATGCCACTTCAACCTTCACGGTCGATGGCACCGCAATAACTTTGCCAACCCCAACCAAGACCGGATACACATTCGCCGGTTGGTATGAAGCGTCGAATTTCTCTGGTTCCGCTCTTGGAGCAACATATTCTCCAACCCAGACCAGAACGATCTATGCAAAGTGGACTGCGGTCACCTACACGATTTTGTATGACTACAACGATTCCGATGGTGGAGACACAACAGAAGATTCCAGCTACACCACCGGATCAACCGCAATCACATTGCCAACCCCAACCAAAACCGGCTACACATTCGCTGGTTGGTATGTTGATTCTGGGTTCTCGGGATCTGCGGCATCTTCGCCATACACAACCTCTTTGAACAGAACGCTTTATGCAAAGTGGACTGCGATTCTCCGGACCGTCACTTATAACGACACTGATGCCGATTCAGGTGCAGTGCCTCTGGACACCACGGACTACACAATTGGTGAAAACATTGTTGTGAAGGCAAACTCTGGAGCATTGGCTCGAGATGGTTATACCTTCGCGGGCTGGTCGCAGAATGCTGATGGTTCAGGGGTCCTGAAAAATGCAGGTGAGACCATCACCGTTGAAACTGCAAACATTTCCTTGTATCCAAAGTGGTCAGCAAACACCTACACAATTACCTATAACCGAAATGGTGCCACCGGAGGATCATTAGCCAGGTCGACCGACAGCTACACAACCGGAGCGGTGTCAGGAACCACTTTGGCAGATGGTGGGTCGTTGACTAAGTCTGGTTACTCATTTGGAGGTTGGTCTACTACCACTACCGGAACCGATCCACTTGGTGCTCTGACGACCAATTCGGATATCACTATCTATGCCATTTGGTCGCCTGTCGATTACGACTTCACCTATGACCTAAACGGTGGAAGTGGGACCACTCCTAGCACCCAGAGCGCCAACGTCACCGAGACCGTGACCGTTTCAGGTATCGGTTCAGCGGTCAAGTCGGGACATTGGTTTGGTGGCTGGAATACCTCAAACCTAGGCACTGGCTCTAGCTATGCCGCCGGTTCAAGTGCGACTATCCCAGTGGGAGGCCAGACGCTTTATGCGATTTGGGTACCCGACACCTACAGAATCTCTTATAACGCCAATGGTGGAACCGGGGGGCCAGATCTAAGTCTCACAGATGGCTTCGACTCAGCTACGTTTGATGAACCCTACGATATTCGATCAATTGGAGATCTCGCAAGGACCGGATACACCTTCTCACACTGGTCACTTACGTCCTCAGGTACTGGTTCCAAATATGACCAAAGCCAGAACTCGTTGGATGAGCTCACTCAATACACGCCATCTGCCAACACAACCTTTTATGCGCAGTGGACGGCAGTTTCCTATTCACACACTTTCAACGTTGCGGGCGGTAGCGCAAGTCTCGGCACCTATGGAAGAACTCTTGGGCAATCCATATCAATGCCCTCTCCAGGAACCAAAACCGGTTATACCTTTGATTCCTGGTCGGATGGCACTAATGACTACGCAATTGGTTCAACCTATGCCGTCACCGCATCGAACAGAACTTTCACCGCTCAGTGGACTCCAAATGTTTATTCCGTGACATATGACTGGCAAGGTGGCGCTTCGGATACTCCTAAGACATCAGATTCGTTCACTGTCGGAACCGGTCCAATGACGCTTCCAGTTGCATTGGCCGAAGGCTATAGCCGTGACGGCTATACCTTCTCAGGTTGGTCCACATCAGTTGATGGCAGTATCCTCACAAGCTTCCAGCCAACCTCAGACGATGTTCTTTACGCAGTCTGGGCCGACGGAAACTACACCCTTAGTTACGACGCCAAGGGTGGCGTTGGCTCGGGTGTTGGAACTGTTGGTCGTGGAAATTCGATTACCTTGCCAACTCCTGTGAGGCAAAATTTCACTTTCACTGGTTGGTATGACTCAGCAACAGGCGGAAGCAAAGTTGGAAATGGTGGCGCAAGCTACACCCCTGCAAACTCCAGATCTCTGTATGCGCGCTGGGTTCAGGACTCTCTGTTCGGTGTCGATCTCGCAACCTTGGAGACCGGTTCAACCTACACAGCAAGCAATTCAACAAGCATTGACACAACTATTGGTCACGATCCTTCTGGCACTTCGGCCCGTGTTCAAATTCCAAGCGGTGCTTTGACGGCCGGAACGGTAATCACAGTTCGTTACTTCAAGGAAACTAATCGCCAGGCGAATCTGATTGAAGGGGAGAACAACTACTTCTTCGCGTTGCTGGTCTCTTGGCTTTATGGTTCAGGTGACAGTGCGACTGTGCCAAACACGGCATCTGGAAAACCGGTAACAGTGACTCTAGAGAACGACGCCATCAAGGCAGGTGCAATGGTCTACCAGGTCATCGGTGACGAAGTCACCGAACTTGGAAGGGCCACCGCAGATGGTTCTGTGACGGTTGAACTAACCACCGACCCAGAGATTGTTGTTGCAGCAACTGCACCAACTGCTCCAACCTCGGTGAGCGCAACCTCGGGGGACACTCAAGCAACGGTTTCTTGGACTGCACCAAACACCGGCGGATCAGATATCACAAGCTACACAGTCACCGCATCTCCTGGCGGAGCAACCTGCACCACCGCAACAACTAGCTGTGATGTCACTGGGTTGACCAACGGAACTTCTTATTCCTTCACTGTCACCGCAACAAACGCGGTTGGAACATCAAGTTCATCGGCTTCTTCTGCAGCGGTGACAATTGCTGCCACCAACTACACCGTCAGCTACAACTCAAATGGTGGATCCAGTGTTACTTCAGCAAGCTTTATCGCTGGAGGAAGCATCAGTGCTCCTTCTAACTCAACTCGCTCTGGCTACACCTTCAATGGTTGGTCAACAACTTTGAACGATGTTGCAACCAAGGTGACATTCCCTTATTCACCTGGAGTAAGTTCAAACATCACACTCTTTGCTCTTTGGACCGCAGTCCAGGTTGTTGACAGCGGTTCAGGTGGTTCAGGTTCGACACCTACCAACCCAACTTTTCCAACTATGCCGACTGCGCCCTCGGTTCCAGAAAACGCCATAAAGCCAACACCACCAGTTACACAAGTTACCAAACCAATTGGTTCGGTTGAGGGGAGTAGTCAGGCAGTTACTGTTACTCCGGATGCGGCCCATGAAAAGTTGGTTGCAACGGGTTTCGGTTGGGAACTATCTGTTGCAGTAGAGAATCCCGCAGGTGATACCGCACCTGTTCGAGAAGAGATTCCTTTGAAGTTCCAGTTGGCAAACAAGGCAGCCGTTGCAGGATCAGGGCTTAGGCCAAACAGCAAGGTTCAGGTCTGGGTCTTCTCGGAGCCCACATTTGTTGGTGAGACAGAAACAAACTCGTCAGGAAGCTTTGAAACTAACCTTGCATTACCAGCCAGCATCCTGCAAGGCATTCACACCTTGCAAGTGATCTCATTTGATTCAATCGGCAGGAAGATCACCTTCAACATTCCAATCTCGGTGGTTGGCAAGGTGAGTGTGGGGACTTTCAAGGGTTATATCGCGATCTTCACCAAGGATCTTGTCGGTCAAAAGCTTTCGGCAAAGGTTGCCGGCAAGTGGTTGGTTCAGAACCCAATTACCAACTACCGCACCCATGGCTACTCAAGGGCGGTTAGGAAGACAGGTGCTGGGTACAAGATCGATGTCCAGCTCTACCTGAATGGGGCCTTCCTAAGAACTGAAGTCATCACCACAAGGTGATGACAACTAGCCCCTTGAGCTTTAGGGTTTACTAATTACTTGAAAGCCGCATCGAAACACGGAGGTGACTTAAGTTGTTGACCGATTCTGATTTCCCGGCACTAGAACTTGGTCCTGTTGCTCACCTTGCGCATTGGGCGAGACAGGAACCAGACGCGATGGCGTTGGTTGGGCCGAGGGTTGGCCTTAGTTGGCGTGATCTCCTTGAGATAGTTCAGGTTCAAGCCCAGTTACTTCGTGATGCAAAAATTTCCGGAGGAGTTCTGATTGCGGCACAGGGAGAAACAGAGAAGATTCTCGCGCTAGCTTGCTTGCACGAGGGCTTATTTTTTGCCAGCCTGCCCCCGAATTTCGAACACTCCGAGCTTGCCAAACTCGGATTCACCACAATCTTTGGAGAAGGAGTCCAAGACTCCGTGGCAATGAAGGTACTACAAGCGCAACCAATGAATTTGGCAAGTCCTGTGCTTGCCGCTAAAGATTTCTTACCAAAAAAGTTGCATCCAATGGACTTGGTACAGGTTGTGTTCACTAGCGGTACAACTGGTTTGCCTAAAGCAACGCCCTTTAGTCTGGATCTCCAATCTCGGCGGGTGTTGTCAGTCCATCAGAGCGTGCAGCTCAGGCAAATTCTCACCATGGTCAGCTTTAGGACAATGGCGGGAAGTGCAATCCTGTTTCTTGACTTGTGGCGAGGGAGAACCAACCTGACACCGGGTTCACCCAAGGAAAATTTGGAACTGGCGAAAGCCCACGCTGTTGAGCTTCTTGCCGGCTCCCCTGCTCTTCTTGACGCTCTGGGTAAAGAAGCTCGAACTCAAGAAACACAGATTGAAAGCGTAAAAGCGATTATGACCGGTGGAGCATTCATCCACCCGAAAGTTGCAACAAGGCTTGCCGAAACCTTTCACTGTAAGGTCATGAACGTCTATGCCTCAACAGAAGGCGGCCTTGCCGCCTTCTCCGAAGCCACCAACACACCTAATGACCTTTGCCTGCCCTATCCGGGGGTGCAGATAAAGATCGTTGATGAAGAAGGAGGCGAATTGCCAACGGGGCAAAAGGGTCGGATTCTCATAAAGGGACCACAGATGAGATTGTCCTATCTCGGCCCGGAAGGTTTTGATCCTCAAGATTCGGGCGAGTATTTTGAACCTGGCGATTTCGGATACCGCCAAGAAAATGGACTTTTGAAGGTTCTGGGTCGTGAGGATGACATTCTCAACCTGTCTGGGGTCAAGATTGACCCCAGACAAATAGAAGAGTTTGCAATGAATGAGCTAGATATTCCAGAGGCCGTATCAATGCTTGCCACGGATCAGCACGGGAAGACTTTCCACATCTTGTTTGTGGTCTCAAATGAACCAATTAACAACAATGAATTGGTCGCCAAGATGAGGCAGGTCTTCAAAAATAAGGCACCTCAAATGGTTATGGAGCTGCCAGAGATACCCCGAAACGAGATGGGGAAGGTTGCTCGCAGGGTTACGATTGAGACCGGAATCAACTCCAAACCAATCAAGGACCGAAGTGGCAAAGCATAGAAAATCTTCAGGCAGCAGCTTTTTCAAAAAGGCTATTGCTGGATCTTCGCTTCTGACACTGGCGGCAGCCCCTTCACTCTTTTTTGTTTCCCCAAGCTTTGCAGCGACTCACTGTGATTTGCTCAACAACGAAGCGGTTGGAATCTTTGCTGAGTCGCTGGCGGAAAGTATTTGCCAGGTCACCTTTAAGCAGGACGTCGAATCGTGGACTCTTCCGGCCACCGTGAACAAGCTCTCGGTTGTTGGCGTTGGCGCCGGCGGCGGGGCTTTGTCTGTTGCAGGCGTTGGCAATTCGGGTTCAGGCGGTCAGTTCAGCACGACTGACACCGTGGATCTTTCAGCATCAAGGGTGTTCAACATAGAGCTCGGTGAAAAGGGAGCCAATGCTACTGCCGGCTCGGCAGCTGGTGATGGGACAAATACAGTTTTGAAAAATATTGTCTCTGGTGCGCCCACCACAACTTTGCTAATGGCATATGGCGGGAAGGGTGGCACCACCGTATCAGGCTCTCTTGGAACATATGCAAGAACTAAGTCGGTGGCGAATGCGACCTTTTCCTACTACACAACCGGACAATTGGGAGATTCTTCATCAGTGGTTGGGGCGGGAACCTCATCTGATGGTTTCTCATCTGTAGGGGGATTGGGCATTGCGATTAATTCAGAGATTGGGAACGATTTCGAACCAAACGACTATCTAGACTCAACTGTTTGGGCAGCAGACAGCCAGATCCTTGGCTCTGGCGTAAGTCTTTTGAACTTTAGCTTCGGAAATGGTGGGGCGATCGACTCGGCTCCCGTTGACGCAAATGAACTTTCCGGACATGGTGCTTCGGTGTCGGCAGATGGAGCTCTCGTTAGGTCTGCTGGTAACGGTGTTCTGATTATGCGTTTCGGGCTCACCAGCACCGCCGTCTCTTTTGATGCAAATGGTGGAACCGGGTCAATCGCTATTCAGGAGGCATCAACCGAAACATCGCTGAACGCCAATAGCTTCACCCGATCCGGATATCGTTTCATAGGCTGGAACACAGAGAGAGACGGCTCAGGCACTGACTATGCAGATGGGGCGATCTTTAGCTTTGCCACAAGCGAAGCTCTATATGCGCAGTGGGAGGACTTGGGGCTCCCACGTCCCGTATCAACAGTTTCCTACGAAGGCCCTATTGGCATAAGGCAATCAAGCCCAACTAATTGTGTTGGGGACCTAACAACGGTTAGCGGATCAAGGCTGGGGACGATCCAGAAGATTTACGTCGATGGGGCTGATATTCCTTTCACCTTGGAAAGCGACTCAAAAATCAACTTCAAAGTTCCAAACCTGCAAGCTGGAAGCTATCAAATCAAATACTGGGTTCCAGTAAACGGTGTAAACCTCACGGGCAAGATCACCATTGGTTCTTGCATTGTTGCGCCTGTAGAGACTTTGACTGAAATTGGTTCAGGAGAAGTAAACCCTTTCCGCATAGCAAAGCGTTTCACCGGTTACCGAGGCGAAACAGGAGCAATAGCTAATTCGGACAGAGAAGCAATCACCGCATTTATTGCTGCAAACCCAGGTCTTACCCACATCACCTGCGTCGGCAGCACCTCCGGCAAACCGGCAAGCGCAACCGACCAGTCGCTTGCAATGGCAAGAGCTGAAAATGCCTGCTCAGTGGTTGAGGACTTGGCGCCCGGAGTTCAGACGAGAATGGTTGCCAGCACCGGTCGCGGCGTCGGTAAGTTCTTTCGAGCAGTAACTTTGTTCGGCAAGGGCTTGCGAGAGAACTAGAAAAGCAATCTGCTTGAGATCTAGGAGGAGATTTGCCAGCGGGCACAAGCGAATTGTCCCAAAATCAAGCATGTTCCGTTCACGTCTCAGTGGACCGTCCAGGGAGAACTGGCTCTATGTTTGAGTTCATGATTGGAGAAGGGGATTGGAGGAGGCAAGAGCTTGACTCTTAATTCATTTGAACTCTTGGCAACAAGGGTTGGATTAAATACGTCTGCCACGCTCATAGGGTCAACGCAGATGAAGATGTCAGCGGAAGAGTTTCTGGACGTCGCAAGTCGGCTGGCCGCCCTTCTTTCAGAGGTCTGTTCTGATTCGAATCAAGTCATTGCACTCGATTTAGATCCCGAATTATTTGCAATCGCAACTTTTGCCTGCCACCGGCAGGGGTATGCAGTTTGCCAATTTCGTAGTGATTTGGACGCACTAAGTTCTGCCAAGTGCACTCTTGTCTTAACTCAAAACAGTGAAATCACCTGCGGCCCAATACCAAAACTTGTTCTGAATCAAACCGCCATGGAAAAGCTTTCCAAAATACACCCTGTCGAGCCACTGAATAACATTCAAAAAGAGGACTTGGCTTGCATCTTTTTTTCCAGTGGGACCACTGGTGTTGCAAAACTCATCCCAGTGACATACGAAGACTTGTTCCTTCGAGAGAAGTTTGTCAGGCAAGCACGAATACGTGGGAACTACATGTCTCTCCTAGGAAACGGCACTTTTGGTGGCTTCATGACGATGTTCAGCCAGATAATCAATGCTCAGCCCTACCTTGCTCCACGCACTGCAAATCAGAATTTGCGGGTGATTAAGAACTGGCAGGTTGATCATGTCTTTGGGTCTCCAGCGCAACTTGAGGCGCTGGCTACATCTGCAATAGTGGATTCCGAATCACTAGACCTTGTAGAGATTCAGTCAACGGGAAATCTTATATCCAGAGCCCTAGTCAACAAACTGTCTGACTTGACGGGTGCCCTAGTCACAAATGTCTATGCCTCCACTGAGGCCGGTGTCGTTGCCATGAAGTCTGGGGATTGGAATGATGACTCGTACTGCGGAGAGGTGCTTGATGGCGTTGAACTTGAAGTTGTGGATACCGACGGAAAGCTAGTCCCAAACGGCTCCGTCGGAGAGCTTCGAGTCCGGTCGCCGGGACAGTCTCGATACTACGTTGGCAATCCAAAGGAATCTGCAAAACAGTTCAGAGACGGTTGGTTCTACCCCGGCGATCTGGCTACGTTACATGGCAAGTCCCTTTATTTGATGGGGCGAAAACTCGAAATAATTAATGCCGGCGGAGTGAAGGTTAATCCGATTGCCATGGATCATCTGGCATGTGAGCATCCGGACATTGATGACGCAGCAACCTTCACCTTCGAGTCCAAAGATGGTGTTATGCAAATTGGCATGGCATTTGTTTCAGGCAACCCTCCAGAACCAAATCTTCTACGCCTCTATTTAGCTCGCAAATTCGGCGATGGAGCTCCGCAACACTTTTTTAGACTGGCAGAGATTCCTAGAAATGAACTGGGTAAAGCGAAGCGCAATGCAATCGCAGATGCTTATAAGCTGAAAACATCAGTCTGATTTCATCATTGAAAGAAGTCTGTTCACCAAATCACAACATGTCTCCTCAAGGTAAATGAAACCCTGCCCTTTCTTATTTTGCATGCCTGCAAATCTCAAATTGGGGCGAAGAACGAAGTTATTTTCGGTTATCCGTATCTCACGCAAATAACCTAAACGCCTCTTTGCGGCGGCAGTGCATCTTTCGCTAATCTGAACGGATGGGAAAGCACGCACAAAGAAAATCAAAGGCTCGTAACCTCGTTGCGTCAGCATCGGCTGTGTCAGTTTCAATTGGATCGCTTATCGCCTTTGCTCCAGCGAGCCATGCCATCACCTGTCCGGGAGATAGCGCTGAACTCGGAATGACGTCGCGCACCATCGATGTTTCAGGCCAGGATGTTTGCGAGCTTATTTTTCTTCCTAACGGTCCGGTCACCTGGACCCCTCCAAGTGGCGTAGGGAAAATCTCGGCACTGGTTATTGGTGGTGGATCTGCTTCGGCTGAAATCGACGTGTACAGGGGCACTACTTATTCAGCCGGCGGGGCCGGACAAGTTCAATACGTGGATGATCTGGTTGAGGATTTAGGTGCTGGCCCATTTGCAATAACTGCCGGCCCTGGACAGACAGTCGGAGGCACTGGTTGGTCTGGAGCGTCATCGCTTGGTGCCTCAACTACCGTAACTTCAGCGGCTGGAGGAGTTGTTCAAACTGAGTCGAATGTGTTTGCGGGTGTCGGTTACGCATGGGCTGGCGATTCGGGAAATGGATACCTTGGTGGAAAATACACTGCGTATGACACCGTAGATGATCCTGGCGTAGCTTCTGGTGCGGGTGCTGGCGCAAATGGACTAGCGGGTTCTGGCTGGGGGGATACCGCAGGTGGTGTTGGTCTCACATCCGAAGACCTAGCTGCTGACACAGATTTGTGGCCAGCATCGGATACAACCCAATACGGCGTCGGTGGTTCTTATTTTGCAAGCTATGGCAACCTTATCGCCACGTCCTCTATTCAAGGGTTGGGTCACGGGGGGTCTATCTCTCCTTGGGGTGCAGGGGCTAATGAGCAGCCAGGTGCAAATGGTTCGATTCGCATTCGCTTCTCACTTGATGCAGCGACCTACACTGTTACCTTCAATTCAAACGGCGGGTCATCCGTGCCAGATGGAAGCTTTGGAGCCGGTGGCAGTGTCTCGGCGCCATCTGAACCATCCAAGGCGGGCAACACTTTTGCTGGCTGGTCAACGACGCTTGACGATAGCGAGACTGAGGTGAGCTTCCCATATACGCCAGGAGTTACCGAAGGCATCACTCTTTATGCGCTTTGGACAGAAATCCCTGCAGTCAGCTACACCGTTACCTTCAATTCAAACGGCGGGTCATCCGTGCCAGATGGAAGCTTTGGAGCAGGAGGAAGCGTCTCGGCGCCATCTGAACCATCCAAGGCAGGCAACTCTTTTGATGGGTGGTCAACGACGCTTGACGATAGCGAGACTGAGGTGAGCTTCCCATATACGCCAGGAGTTACCGAAGGCATCACTCTTTATGCGCTTTGGACACAAGAAGCTAGTACTGGCGGAACGTCAGCTATTACCTATGTGGGCCCCGTTGGCATAAGGCAATCAAACCCAACTAATTGTGCTGGCGATTTAGCGACGATTACAGGCTCAAGGCTTGGAACGATCCAAAACATATACGTGCAGGGGGCCGATGTTCCTTTCACTCTTTTGAGCGATTCGAGAATCAATTTCACTGTTCCAAATCTGAGGTCTGGGGTCTATCAGCTTAAATACTGGATCCCAGTAAACGGCGTCACTCTGACTGACACGTTTACCATCAGCTCCTGCAAAATTGCCCCCGCAGACACTTCCACCGAAGTCGATTCAGGAGAAGGTGTACCTTTCCGCATAGCAAAGCGTTTCACTAGTTACCGTGGTGACAGGGGGGCAATTGTTGCCAGTGACCGGAATGCAATTACATCTTTTATTAGAGCAAACCCAGGTCTCACTCACGTGACCTGCGTTGGCAGCACCTCTGGCAAGCCCGCTAGCCCAAGCGACCGAGCGCTTGCAATGGCAAGAGCTCAAAATGCGTGCTCGGTTGTTAAGACATTAGTTCCGGGTGTTCAAACCACATTGGCGACCAGCACAGGTCGAGGTGTGGGGCAATTTTTCAGAGCCGTTACTTTGTTCGGTAAAGGCGTTCGAGAGAATTAGGTCATATCTTTTTCTCACTGCCGTTACGAAGCAGCCAAGCTGGATCTCGATCCAGCTTGTCGTTCCCCAGGGTTAGTAAATACAAGCGGACTCTTCAGGCATTCTGCGACTTGGAACCCCGACTGGTCTACATGTTTATGCAGACACGCTGAGGATCAGAACCTGGGGCCCCTTTGGGCCCCATCATATTTCTGCAAATAACTTCGCGCTCTGGCTTGGCAATAATTGTGGCGAGCCCAGCAAGGTCAACCAAATCATTTCCCCTGATGAAAAACCAAGCGGGACTCCGTGTTGTGACGGAAACTAACTAGACTTGGCAAACCAATGGGAATGGAGCCTGTCTTTGAATAAAGCCAGCAAGCTACTTGGTTCGATACTCGCAATCTCAATTGCCATCTCCGGAAACCCTGCGATGGCCGATGACCTTAGCTCTCGCATCGAATTGATCGCCGAGGCCGAACCAGACGAGTGCTTCTTTGAAATTGGAGAATCGGCTCCGTTGGCTTATGGCGATGCATGTGAACGGGAAGTTTTCGAAGGTGATGTTTCACTTGGTTTTGAAGATGGAATCCCGAAAACCAACGAAGCGTATATCTGGAGCTTGACTGCCTCAAGAGGCAAGATCTGGTTTGGAACTGGAGCAAATGTCAATTGTTTGGTTGGTGGGCTATATCTAGGCGCTTCCTTGGCCAGCCGGAGCGATGATTCTGTTTGCGAATATGGTGAGAGTTCATTTTTGGCAGCTTCCGGATCGGGATTGCCCGCTGGCTTTGGTGACTGGCGACCGCCCAAGATTTATCTGGCCGACAAAGATGGTGCAACGCCTCCCCAAAATAAGTCATCCGGTCTTCAGGGTGAACACCTTGCAAGACTCAACAGCACCGTTGGTCTGAGGGCCGCCGGGACCCTCGACGATAGCCTGGTTTTCCTGGCAGGCCCTTCATTTTTAGGCACCATAAATATTTTTGTCTTTTCCAGTCTCACCGGGCAATTTCTAGATTCAGCATCGCTGTCTGACTATTCGAACATTAGAAACTTTCGGATACACGATGGAGTTCTCTATGCAGGTGTAGCTAAAGGTTCAAGTCAAGGCGCGATTCTGGCATTTACGGGAAACCAGGATGACCCCTTGGATTTCAGCGAGGACCTTGTAGTTGATGCAGGTGAAATAGCAGAGTTTGCCTTTTTAGACGATCGCCTCTACTTCGGCACCTGGCCGGAGTTGGGTGACAATCCTGAGAACGAGGCGGCAGTTTATGTCGGCCCTGAAATGACGCCAATCGGAAGTTTCGGTTCTAGTGATGACTACGAGCAGATCTGGACTGCATCAAACTATGAGCCGGATGAGGTCATCGCTCGGACCTATGGTGTTGGAGCCATGAGGGCGTTTGAGGGTCAAATGTATTGGGGCACGATGCATGTTCCATTCACAGCACTTGCTGCTAAGGCTCAGGTCTATGGGCCACCTCTGTCTCAAGAGGAAACAATCGCTGACCTACTCGGCACACTCCGCGCCAGCAGCTACTACAGGTTCAATCCAGAGAACCTTGTTGATGTTTTCGATCCCGATTCTTTCTCTCCGGTTGGTTTTGCCGAGTTGCTTTATGGAAACCCGATCTTGCCTGTCTACGCAGAAGATACTGGTTGGACTTATTTACCTAATGGCATCGGAGTTCCAACCTATGGCCTGGCTGGCTTTGGAAACCCATTCAATAACTATGCGTGGAGCATGACCGAGTTCGAAGGTGAGCTCCTAATTGGAACCATGGACTGGTCTTATCTCATTCTCCCTGGGGTGGCTCCAGATTTTGACCCGAGTGAATTTAGCGCACTTGCGGCAGTTCGAATATTTCTTGCCCAATTCGTTGAGCAACTTGATGCGCTAAGCACCAGTGTCGGAGAAGTTGAGGATCTTGCTGATCTCACAGATCAACTTGACTCAGTCTCAACCGCGACCATATTTTTTAGTGACCTATTTCCCCCTGGTTCACCGCCAAACACAATTCTTGAGGATGTCTCGCAGGACTTCGCAAACCTGAGCGAAGAGATCGATGCGGGTGGCCTGGATGATGCGCGCGAAGCGGCTATCAGGGTTCAATTGCAAGAGGACATTGGTGAAATCCAAACCGTCCTGGAGTTTCTTGACAGCCTACTTGAAGCCCTGTCCGCTATTTCGGTGGCCGACACGACGATCTTGCTGGCTTCCCTTGGAACCCTCGAAGAGAGTATTTCTGGAATTCTGAACGAGTTGGATTCCGCTGGAGTAGCTGCGTTGCCCGAAGTTGCAGATGAGCTTGACGACGTGCTTGAGATTCTCATTTCTCTTGACGAGGAATTCCCTGATGTGTTTGGTTTTGACGTCATTGCCAATCAACTTGGCACCATCCTCAATGACATTCGATCCGGTGAACTTTCATCTGAAGAACAAGAGCAACTAGTCATAGATCTGGAGAACCTTCTAATCTCATTCCTTCAGACCTCAGAGTCGATTGCTGGTGTTGTGGTCTCGATCCAGCAGCTAAACCCTCAACTCTCCTATGGAGCCGATCTGTTCGCCATTAGCTCTTCAACCACTCCGGCGACGGTAGTTTCAAGCGATGGCCTTGGAAATGAATTGAACTACGGCTTTAGAACCATGATCGAAGACTCCGGAGAGCTCTTCATAGGAACTGCAAACCCGATGAACCTCAGCCCAGACGGTGGCTGGCAACTGTTAGCAACTAGATCCCAGATCACCCAAGAGCAGGAAACACCAAGGTCGATACGAGTCGTTGCTTCGACTCCGATGCCGGTCATTACTAGCTATGACAGAAGTGGACATGAGGTCCAAACCCTTGAAATCCGCGGCAGCCAATTGAATCTTATTTCTGGTGTAACAACCGCAGGCATGAGTGTGACTCACTCAGTGATGAGTCCATCTGTAATTCAATTCCAAGTTCCATCAATGCCTGTTGGTAAACATGTCCTAGAACTTAAGGTTTTCGGAACAAGCACCGTCCTTAATCTTCCATTTGAGGTCGTGGCCAAGCCACTATTGCAATCCGGGGTTGGTAGCAATCAAAAGTTGAACGCAGGATCCTTCAAGGGTTTCGTGGCTATCTATGCCAAGGGTTATGAAAATTCTCGCTTGAGTGCCAAGGTTGGCAAAGACTGGCTGATCGTCCCAAACCTAAAGTCAGGATTTGCGAGGCTAGTTGAGTTCACCGGTCCAGGCCGCTTGATTCAGGTCAAGATCTACATAGACCGCAAACTCGTGACCACTATCCCTGTCACAACCAAGTAGGTCAAGGAGAATCATCACCGCGAAGTGACGGCCTCCTATTCTCTAAAAAACAAGTGGGCAGGTCAGGTTCTCTTTGTCTATGCTGCGGTCTCGGTTTTCCATGTTGATGCAAACATATTCAGGGTCAGAGCCGGGGGTCCAATCTGGAATCTTTGAGATTGAAACCAAGTCGCTGTCCTGATTCGCTTGATTCACGGTGATGTGATATCCAGCAATGTCAATCGAGTTGCCTTCATAAAAAACGGCATCCAAAACTTGCTCCTGGTTTCCGCCCGGCATAGAAACTTGTAATAGCCTTCTGCCTTCAGGCGCAAGGATTGTCATCGCCCCCTGCCCATGAGGGATATGGGTGTCAATGTATTGAATCAACACCCCATCGCGGGATCTTTCCATCGGTGCATCAAACTCAGTGAGCCTATGGGATTCAATCAGCAATAGCTCATGCTCACTGAGCTTGAGCATCACACCCTTGGTCCGGTCATCCTGAATGTGGTTGCTAGCAATCTCCACTGAGCCATCCACAAAGGTTTCAGCTGTGTAGCAGCTCAGCTCGTTAGGATCCAACCAGTCCATTAGCCACAGCAACCAGCTGTTGATTCTGCGTAGCTGGTTGGCGGTGTTCAAGACGTCATATCCATAGTTTGGGGCAGGAAAGGTAGTTGGTTGAGCCCTAAAGCTATTTAGGTCAACCCAATATAGATCTGGCATCTTCAGGTAGTGAAGAGTTTCATGGACCCAGAAGGCCCAAAGTTGGTTATCGGGCCGGTAGTGAAAACTACCTGGAGTAAAGCCGCGCTCAATCACCGCTTCATCAGTTTGAAAGCTGCCATTACCCGGAGGCCAGAGGTTGAACTCGGACATAGCATCCTGAAATCTCGGTACAACAAACATCACAATCTCAACCCCGGTGAAGTCAACCAGAGGATCAGCAGCACCTAGTGCCTGGTTCCAAAAGAAATCAATCGCTGCTCGGTTTGAATCACCCCACTGGTTGGCATTCTGTTCATACTCAGACTGCGCAAACTTCTCACTCTCTGCCGCCATCTCAATCCACTCCGGATAAACGTCAATATCCAGTGTCAGTCTGCCGCCAGAGTAGGCCTCATACCATTTCGAATACTTCGATGCTGCCTCTGGCAGAAATGACATTGGATCAACATCATCTTTCAAATCTGGCCAGTCAACCGGAATCACCATCACCTTGTAATTACCATCTGGGAGGCGATAAGGGTCAGTTGCCCTTGGGAATCCAGTGGTGTTGTCCTTATATCTCTGCCGATCCTCATTCACCTCAACTAACATGCACGGCTCCAAGTCGGTTGCAGTGTTCAGGGCAGCCAAGGCACGCTCGGGGGTGGTCTTATCTGTAGGGCAAGTGGCAAGGAACGAGTACATTGAGGCATCGCCCAGAATATATAAAGGGTCAACCTCAGGGGTATCACATTCAACAACCTCGGGCTGAGCCGATTCTTCGGCCGTAGCCGAGGTTGTTGGCGTTGATTCGATCTCAGCGGCTGTTGCGCAACCTGCGAGCACCAGTCCTGGAGCCAATAAGCGAACAACTAGTTTCAGGACTCTATTCATGTTGATTACCCCCTCAACAAATCTTAGTTAGAAGCCAGGGCAAGAAGGCTCACCATGAGGTCGTGAAAGCAAAGAGGCACTTTCTAATGAAACTCATTTCACTTGCTTCCAAGAGGAAATAAATCTGGAGCAAGCATTATGAGCTAGCTAAATTCAAGCCAATTTGTTGTTGAGGTCTCTGGGTTGCCTGGCTAAACCTTGATTTCAATGCCTTCAGGCAACAGCCCAAGAGTATTAGCCTTCAAGACAGCCTGTTGCCTGGTGCCAACTCCTAGAGCACGGAATATCTTTACCGACTCCTGCTTGATGGTTGATTCACTCAGAATCATTTCGTTTGCAATGGCCAGGTTTGTCTTGCCGTGGGCCATCTCAATCAAGATCGCTAGTTGGCGATCTGTCATGTCCGAAGGTGATGCGTCTTTCACGCCTTCGCTAGAGCTGACGGTCTTATAGCCAATGGAGTCGAGGAACAAACCCCCAGCGGCCTGAATGGCTTTCAGGGTCCCATTGGTTGGATTGAAAATAAACGATCCAGGTGTTGAGAGCCGAAGCAGCACACCGACCGGCATGTCATCGCGCAAGAGAACACAAGAGACAGCGTCTAGTTCTTTCCCGTCAACATTCAATTTGCCAATGGTTACCTGCCTAGTGTTAGAGGCTTGAGTCATGAGGCAGTCATCAAACTGAGTCAACTTGACATCTTGATAGCCACGCTTTCCAAACGAACCAAGTATTTCCCATCTACCAGTATTGGTCAGTGCATAGAGCTGGATCCCCTCAGTCCCAACACCAAAAAGCTCATCATTGGCCAATCTTCGGCAGAGCTCATTCCCGTTGGAACTAGCACCGAAGATGCCAATCATCCGCACCGCTTGATCTAGTTCTTCCTGAACGGCTATCAAAGTCCCCATTGTTACTTCCCCTTACTCCATATGCTCGGACAGTTAGTCCGCACCTGTTGAGCTCCACCCTAGGTGCCGTAAAAGACATTTTCACCCGAAAGTCCGTACAGACAATAAGCACCCAAGGACATTGATTCATCCCTTCTGAACCACATTTTGCTCCCAAGCAACGAATCCGGTAGGCCTTGCTGTTGCTGTTGCTGTTGCTGTTGCTGTTGTTTAAGGGGAATTCTGAATGTTTTTCGGGAGGTGAACAATTCCCAAACTAGAGAAACTCGAGGCTTGAAATGCCTCGAGTTTCTCTTCTAAGAGCTCGTTACGCATTTGAAGGTTTTTGGGAGATCTGGTTTTTGATTTTGATCTGGCCGCGGCAATTGTCCGTGGGTCGTGGGATAAGCGCTGTCCACCACAGGCCAGCACTGGCCTGTGATGGACAGTGAGGTTTGGGGTTATGGAAATACGGAGTTTGTAGTACGGACAGACATTTGAAGTGTGCGTTTAGACCTAGGCGTCACCTAGTAACCGATTGCTTCTGCCGCTGGTTACCTAACTATGTAAGGGTGTGCTATCTCCTGCTTGGTTGGTGGTAACTCGCTCTTACAGCCGGATCACAAAAGTGATCTGGAAACCAAGAAAGAAAGAGACATACATGTCTAAGAACACAACCCGCAAGGGTATCGCGTTCGGTGCTATGGTCGCTCTAGGTGCTTCTCTATTTGCTGGTGCTCCTGCACAGGCAAACTCGAGTGGCCCATTGACACTTCTTCCTAACGGAGGAACTGCAACTGGAGCAACTTACACCTCGCTAATTGGAGCAGGTTTGACCTTGTCTTCAGTTTTGGATGCTGACAAGCAGCAAACAGCAATTACTACTTTCGTAGCAACTAACGTAGACCAGGTCACTCAAGCTGAGTACAACCAGGTTGATGCTATGCCAGCAACCACTGATGGAGAGGTTGCTGTTAAAGTTGCTCAGTACAACGATTACGCTTTTGGGAGCCCAGCGTACGTTACCGAATTGGTCGGACTTGACGCGGTCAACGGCATTCCAGGTACATGGTTATCTAACCCTGGTGCGACTAGCTTGCGTGGACTCGTAAACACACTGGCCTCGCGCAACGCGATCGACCCTATTGCTGATGCCTACTACTTGGTCAGCAACCCTGATGGCGCGACTATCAAGCTGACAGCTGATACTGAGACTCAGGGGTATTACGTTTATGACGAAGATGGCTTTGCTGGTGGACCGGCAACTGCTGGAGCGGAAGACGCAACCAAGGGCACACTTGGAATCGTTGACCTAAACTGTGGATACTTGGTTGGCACAACGCCAACGGCTCGTGCGTGTGCTGATTCAGACGACTACGGTTTTCTGGATGAAGATAAGACATTCGTTGACATCGGCACCACAACTTACATCACCAACGCGGAATTGATCGCAATTAAGGCTATGGACGCGACCAACACCACTGTTGGTAACCGCACTATAGAGCCTCTTCACATTGACGCGTTCGACGTAGACGGAACAAGCGCAATTGAGTTAGAGGTGTCTATTTTCACTGACAACCTTGACAGTTCAGGTGATTCTGATTTGGCGAAACTAAACAACGGTGAATGGACTTCTGCTACTCAGGACGTGACTCTATTGCCTGCGTCAGCTGTGTCTGTAACTACTGCAATGAAGGCGTCAACAACTGTTCGCGATGCTGATGAGATTGATGCAACCGTGACTATTGGTTCCAACGTGAACCCACACGCTGTGGCATCAAAACTCAAGGTTCTCTTCTACGAGGATGGAACCAAGGTCGATCTCGACACTGATGCGACTTCTCCAACAACTACCGACGCAGTTGGAGCACCAGTATCGGCTGAAGTTGTTGTCCCAACAGCAGATGCCACGACCGGAGTCATCACAGCTACTGGTAGCCGCAATGGCGCTCTAATCTCAGCTGTATATACCGCTCGTGCGTTGTTCTCTGGCACAACAACCGACATCTTCGTTGGTGCACGAAGCGTTGCACTTGACCTTCGCGATGGAACAAATGCCACCGTGAAGAGCGCTAAGACCGTGTTCACCGAGAGCGATGATGTTGCTGTTGA
This sequence comes from Aquiluna sp., assembly GCA_021741585.1. GTDB lineage: Bacteria > Actinomycetota > Actinomycetes > Actinomycetales > Microbacteriaceae > Aquiluna. The sequence continues at coordinate 1,070,565 of JAIOXN010000001.1, forward strand.
TGTAAACAATGACGCAGCAGTTCGTGCTGGTGTAAAGACAGTTACCGTTGTTGGACAGATCACCAAAGACACCACAGCTCTTGACGCCACTCAGGTTGACTATGCAGCTGCAGGTGTTCGTGTTAGCGCAACTGTTACTGGTGTAGCTGTTCACGAGACCAGCACTATCACAGTCGCAGGATCAACTGCTGAGATTGTTGAAGCTTTGGACTCAATTACAGTCTTTGGTTACACCAACTCGGACGGTGAATTCCCAATCACAATCAGTTCGACCACTGGTAAGAACCTTGACTCGGTTTCCGTTCAATTCAAGGCGCTTATGGCAGCTGATGGTACTTACGCAGGCGTTGCTGCGGAGAACGTAACCTGGGAAACTCCAGCTCTGGAAACGGACCTAGAGGTATCTCCAAGTGCTTACCTAACCGGTGAGACTGTTAACGTAACCTTCACCGCTGTTGACCAGTTCGGTGTTGGAATGGACTCGACCACCACTGGTCGTGTTTCAATCCGCGTTGACGCGTACGTTGATGGTGCTGTAAAGACCGCAACTTACTCTGAGACCAAGGCAACCACCAACGGCGCTGCATCGTTTAGCTTCGCTAACTTTGCAACTGCTGGCTCTGACCAGGAGATCAAGGTAACCGTATTCCAGGCTTCAACTCCTGGAGTATCTGCTTACTACACCGTTTACAACAACGTCTCAACCTCAGCGATTGCTATTGCTGATGTGTTTGAGAACCGCGTTCAGTACGTGGATGCAGTAACTGGTAAGACCTCTGACGTAGCGACACTAAAGTCCGCTACTGATGCTGGTGTTATCGCTGCATTCGGCGCTACCGCAGGTACCGAGTACGCAAACATCGTTGGAACTGCACTTGATGCAAACAACGCAGGTCAGCCAGGTGTCCCAGTGACAATTGCTGCTGAAGGCGTTCTGTTCTACGACGCAGAGACCAAGACTCTTGCACTTGACAGCATCACCGTCCTTGCAAACGGTCAGGGTTTCTTCGATGTGAAGGCTCTATCTCACAAGGTTAACTCAGCTGGTGCAACCGTTACCGTTACCGCTGGTGGCGTAACTGAGACCACCTTGCTCAAGAGCTACTTGGCTACCAGCATCTCTGCTGCGAACCTGGAGCTTTCATGGGTTCTTCCAGCTGTGATGGTAAAGGACACCACTTACCTTGTGACTGCCAAGCTAAACGACGTTTGGGGTAACCCAATCCGCACCCTGGACACCACTGGTGACATGAACGTTTACGCTGAGGGAGCGCTTAATGTAAATGGTGAGCCATTCATCAACCGAAACTTCGGTGTAACTGGTGAGGCAACCTTCTACGTTCGTTCAGTTGCAACAATCGGAGGCCCTGGAACATTGGGTGCCGCTCTTGATGCATCGTTGCTATACGCAACCGGTAAGGATGCTACAACTGGTACCGTTGCAGACGCTGATCAGTCATTTACCACTGACGTGACTACCACATCATGGAATGAAACACTATGGCCAGCAGGTGCTCTATCAGTAACAGTTGACGTTCTAGATGCAGCTCCTGCTGCTGACCAGAAGGTAAACGCTGGTTCATTCAAGGGCTATGTAGCACTTTACGCAAAGGGCTACAAGGGTTCCAAGATGACTGCAATCGTTGCAGGTAAGTGGCTAGCAGTTAACT
>JAIOXN010000002.1 GCA_021741585.1 Aquiluna sp.
TTTACGCCCAATAATTCCGGACAACGCTTGCACCCTACGTATTACCGCGGCTGCTGGCACGTAGTTAGCCGGTGCTTTTTCTGCAGGTACCGTCACTTTCGCTTCTTCCCTGCTAAAAGAGGTTTACAACCCGAAGGCCTTCGTCCCTCACGCGGCGTTGCTGCATCAGGCTTTCGCCCATTGTGCAATATTCCCCACTGCTGCCTCCCGTAGGAGTCTGGACCGTGTCTCAGTTCCAGTGTGGCCGGTCACCCTCTCAGGCCGGCTACCCGTCGTCGCCTTGGTGAGCCATTACCTCACCAACTAGCTGATAGGCCGCGAGATCATCCTTGACCGAAATTCTTTCTTCCCTAGTGGATGCCCACCAGGGAAAGTATCCGGTATTAGCTACAGTTTCCCGCAGTTATCCCAGAGTCAAGGGCAGATTTCTCACGTGTTACTCACCCGTTCGCCACTAATCCACCGGAGCAAGCTCCAGCTTCATCGTTCGACTTGCATGTGTTAAGCACGCCGCCAGCGTTCGTCCTGAGCCAGGATCAAACTCTCCGTAAAAATCATTCTGCCTACAAGTAGGCAAGCTTCTACGAACACCCCGGAAAATTGGGGTGATCAATTTGATTTGGCTTTCGAACTGTCAACTGACAATTCTGTGTTTTGTATCTTTATCCAAAAGGATCTCTACCAGAACAAGTTCTGGCCGAGGTTTTTGGCATCGACATTGTGCACGCTGTTGAGTTCTCAAAGATCGGATGCATCTGACTTCATCTCTCGAATCAGCTTCAGAGCAACTTTTCTAGTCTACCGATTTGACGCCTTCTGTCAACCTCTTGTTTCAAAGAAGTTTCCTTCAGTTCTCTTATCGGAGACCTAAATCCTAGACACTAAAAACTGAAGCCACAAGGGCCAATTTTCGTATCCGGAAGTGTTGCACTTGAGCCGGCGATCTCAATCGGATCTTGCCAAGCTTTGGACAACTCGCATGAGCTTAGTAACGATTTGGTGTCGCTGTCAAATCAAACACGAGAAATCGTCAAATTATTTTTAATTCCCTTATTTGGCAAGGAAAAGTCCGGCCAAAGACTTCTTGCCTCGAGCCAAAACAGCCATCTTTCCAAAAAGAAAATCAGAAACTTCGGCCTTGTCGGAATCAACCTTTACCTTGTTGATGCTGACGCCACCCTGCTCGATTGCGCGCCTTGCGCTGGAGTTGGATTCTTCAAGACCGGATTCGACTAGAGCCTGGATCACTGAAGTGCCAACCGGTATCTCGATATTTGGCAATTCCCTCAGGGCGCTTTCAAGAGTTTTCGGATCTAAGGATGCCAAATCTCCAGAGCCAAAAAGTGCCGCAGACGCATCGCGAGCTGCCTCAGCATCCGCTTTTGAATGAACCAGCTCTGTAACCTCTAGCGCCAATCGCTTTTGTGCCTCACGCTTGAATGGCTCTTCTGCCACCTTCAGTGCCAACTCTTCAATCTCTGCCTTGGTTAAGAAAGTGAATACTTTAAGCCTGTCAATCACATCTGCATCATCGGTGTTTAGCCAGAACTGATACATCGCATAGGGCGAGGTCATCTCGGCATCGAGCCAAACTGCGTTGCCCTCACTCTTACCGAACTTTTTGCCGTCGGAATTTGTGATCAATGGGGTTGCAATCAGATGAACGCTTTGGCCCTCAACCTTGTGAATCAAATCTGAACCCGAGGTTAGATTTCCCCATTGGTCGCTACCACCGGTTTCCATGGTGCAGCCGTAGCGCTGGTATAGCTCCAAGAAATCCAAGCCCTGCAGAATCTGGTAGCTGAACTCGGTGTAGCTGATGCCGTGTTCAGAATTCAAGCGAGCAGAGACCGCATCTTTGGCGAGCATCTTGCCCACACGATAGTGCTTACCGACATCCCTTAGGAAGTCGATAGCGCTGTATTGACTGGTCCAATCCAGGTTGTTGACCATGCGAGCAGCATATTCACCCTCGAAATCCAAAAACTTGGAGTTCTGGTCCGCTAGACGTGACACCCAATCCGCAACCAATTCCTTGGTGTTCAAGGTGCGCTCGCTAGAAGGCTTGGGGTCTCCAATCAGACCTGTCGCGCCACCAACCAGTGCCAGCGGGAAATTGCCCGCCAATTGAATCCTGCGCATTGTGAGTAGCTGCACAAGGTTTCCCAGGTGCAAGGAGGGGGCAGTTGGGTCAAAGCCGCAATAGTAAGTGATTGGTCCATCCGAGAAAGCTTTTCTAAGCGCATCTTCGTCGGTTGAAAGCGCAATCAGTCCGCGCCATTTGAGCTCATCGACAATGTGCTCAAATGAGGCGTCATTTCTTTGAGCTTGAAGTGTTTCTTTGGTTGCCACTAGTTTTCCCTGCTTGCCAAAAAGGCCTCTAATTTGCTCAATTGAATCTCTGCCTGACTCTTGGAAGTTCCTCCCGCCCCATTTCGCGAGGTAATGGCGCTCTCAACCGAAAGCACAGAACGCAGTTCCGGAAGTAGGTGCATGGAGATGCTCAAGTACTGCTCATCGGTTGGCTCATGCAGCTCGAGCGAATGTTCCTCGCAGAACTTCACTAGTTCTCCAGTGATCTCATGTGCGTCGCGGAAAACCACACCTTGTTTGACCAACCATTCGGCAACATCGGTTGCAAGAGCGAACCCAAGAGGTGCAAGGGAGGCCATTCTTTCAAGATCAAACTTGAGCGTCGCAACCATCCCAGTGAATGCAGGCAGGGTAACCAACAAAGTGTCAACTGAATCAAACACTGGCTCTTTGTCCTCTTGCAGGTCACGGTTGTAACTAAGCGGCAGGCCCTTGAGGGTCGATAGCAATCCAGTTAGATTTCCAATCAACCGACCAGCTTTACCCCTAGCAAGTTCCGCGATATCAGGATTCTTTTTCTGCGGCATGATCGAGGACCCGGTTGAGAAAGAGTCATGAAGTTTCACATAACCAAACTCATAGGTTGACCACGCGATGATCTCCTCGGCAAATCGCGACAGATCAATTCCGATCATCGAGGCGATGAATGCAAATTCGGCAACCACGTCCCTGCTGGATGTCGCATCCATGGAATTTTGTGTTGTGCCATCAAAACCAAGCTCCTTGGCAACCAGTTCTGGGTCTAGCCCAAGAGTGTTGCCAGCCAGGGCGCCAGCTCCATATGGGGAAAGCTTGGCTCGACGCCGCCAATCACTCAGGCGCTCTAGATTTCTAACCTGCGGCCAAGCGTGCGCCAAAAGGTGGTGAGATAACAAAACCGGCTGAGCATGTTGAAAATGGGTTCTGCCCGGCATGACTGCATCGCCATGCTCCTTGGCCCGCTCCATCAAAACTTCAATGAAGGAAACCAGCTCGGATTCGATCACATCTGATGCGTCCAATAGGAAGCTTCTAATTAGAGTCGCAATTTGGTCATTCCTTGATCTGCCGGCCCGAACCTTGCCGGCAGTCTCAGCGCCTGCAATTTCAATAAGTCCGCGCTCTAGAGCGGCATGAACATCTTCCTCTTCAAACTTTGGTGCAAACTCCCCCGCCTTGATCTTGTCGTCAAGTTCTGAGATCGCTGCTTGCAGCTTCGAGACTTCATCTTGAGAGAGAAATCCTGCTGCTGCCAGTGCTTTGATATGCGCGTTCGTGCCCGCTAGGTCATAGCTTGCGAGCCTCCAGTCAAAATGAGTGGATTTACTCAATGCTGCTAGAGCGTGAGAGGGGCCGGATTCAAACCTGCCGCCCCACAGAGAGTCATTGCTTTGCGCCATGAGACACCGATCTTTTGGGATTACCCCAAGAGTTTACTAATTGGCAGCTAATTGGCCTTTAGCCAATGGCGCTTTAGGGTCGCAAAGGTCAACATTGTGACCCACTCCCCCTTGAAAAACTCATTCTCAACAAAAGTTCCTTCGAGGCTAAAGTCAAGTTTTTCCAAGAGCTTGATCGAAGAGGCATTCCTTGAATCGACATAGGCAGAGATTCGGTGAACGGGGATGGAATCAAAGGCCCAATCCACAAACCCAGCTACTGCCTCAGAGGCATATCCCTGACCCCAGTGATCACGGTTCAGAATGTAGCCAAACTCACCCTGCTGATTCGCCGTACTTTTGAGTGTGAGGTTCAACTGCCCAATAATTCCCGCCCCAGGCAGTTCGATGCCCAGGATCAGAGACTCGCCATCAGCTTGCGGGACTTTCACTGCCGCCCACTTATCCAAAAACTGATTCACTCCAGAGAGGTCTCTTGGTTCCCAAGGAATGTATTTGCAACACTCGGGATCACTGAAATAGGGCAGCATTTGTGGAGCATCGGCCGATTCAAGTGGTCGAAGAATCAACCTTGAGGTTGCTATCGAAATCACTTATCTGAAAGCCAAAGCATTAGAGCCTTTTGGGCGTGCAACCTGTTCTCGGCTTCATCCCAAACCAAAGACCTAGGTCCATCAATCACTTCAGATGAAACCTCATAGCCACGGTAGGCAGGAAGACAGTGCAGGAAGACAGCACCTGGAGCAGCCTTTTCCATCAGCGCCTCGTCGACGGTGTAGCCGGAGAAAAGCTTGACGCGCGCTTCTTTCTCGCTCTCCATCCCCATTGAAACCCAGGTGTCAGTTGCCACAACGTCAGCACCCTGGACGGCTTGGGCTGGATCTTCGAACAATTCAACTCTCTGGCCCATGCTCTCAGCAATCGCTCGAGCCTCGGCGATCACGGATTCCTTGGGCCAAAAGCCCTTTGGCGCGGCGATTGAAACACTCATACCGGCAGTCGCGCATGCCACCAAGTAGCTGTTGCCCATGTTGTTGTTCGCATCACCAATGTAGGCAAGTTTCAGACCTTGGGTCTTACCGAACTTCTCACGGATTGTCAGCAAGTCCGCGAGCAGCTGGCAGGGGTGCCAATCATCGCTCAAGGAATTGATTACCGGCACACGAGAATTTGCAGCCATTTCCTCCAGGCCCGAGTGGGCATAGGTTCGCCAAACAATTTGCGCGACCTGGCGCTCAAAGACCTTTGCGGTGTCGGAAATGGATTCTTTGGCACCCATTTGGGAGACGCCGCTGTCGATGATTAGCGGAACTCCCCCGAGGTCGGCAATTCCAGTGGCAAAAGAAACCCGAGTCCTTGTTGAAGTCTTATCAAAGATCACAGCCACGGTTTGAGGTCCCGCGAAAGGCTTTGCGCTAAAGCGATCCTTTTTCAGTTTTATTGCCAGATCGAGCACCTCGGCCTGCTCTTTAGGAGAGAGGTCGCTGTCTTTTAGAAAATGCCTGGTCATCGCTCTCCTATTTGATTACCTGAGTACCGACACCGGCCTCTGTGAAAATTTCAAGCAGGATGCTGTGGGGCTGGCGGCCATCGATAATGTGCGCCTTTGGAACACCACCGTCAATTGCGGCAAGGCATGCCTGCATTTTTGGAATCATGCCGGATTCCAGCTTTGGCAATAGTGCCCTGAGCTCCCCCACCTTGATTTCCGAAACCAGAGAATCCAAATTCGGCCAATCTGCGTAAAGACCAGCCACGTCAGTTAGCACCATCAACTTCTCGGCACCTAGGGCAACCGCCAATGAGGATGCCGCCAAATCAGCGTTCACGTTTAGTAGCTCACCGTGAATGGTTGGCGCGACCGTCGAAATAACCGGAATCTTGCCCTTGTCCAAAGCTTGCAGAACCGCCCTTGGATTCACGGTTCTTACCTCGCCCACAAGACCAAGATCCACGTCGCCATCAGGCGTCTTTGCTTTGACCTTTTCAGCTCTGAATAAATTGTCATCTTCGCCTGACAGCACGATTGTCTGAGCGCCAGACTCCTCGATCATCGCAGCAAGCGATGCGCTTACTAGATTGCGCAGGACATCTCGAACCACACCGATGGTTTGCTCATCGGTATAGCGAAGGCCGGCCCGGAACTCGCTTTGAATGCCAAGCTCTGCGAGCTTGGCGGTAATCTGTGGCCCACCGCCGTGAACCACCACCGGTCTGATTCCGACAAATCTTAGATAAGCCATGTCCTGGGCGAATGCCAGCTGCAATGCCTCATCAACCATGGCGTTGCCACCAAATTTCACAACTACGATTCGACCGTGAAACTCTCGCAACCAATCCAAAGACTCAATTAGAGTCTCCGCTTTGATGCGTGCCAGGGCTTGGTCAGGAGTTGCTGGAATCATTAGCTTGAGTATGCACTGTTCTCTTCGACGTATTCGTGAGTTAGATCATTAGTGACGATGCGAGCGTGGTGTCCACCTGAGTTCAGGTTGATATCGATGTCCACCTGCCTAGGGGTCAGATCCACCAAGGACCGATCCGCCGCAGGTTCACCCTTGGCGGATATCAGAACTCCGTTGATGGAAACATCGATGTTGTATGGATCAAACTCGGCATTAGTTGTTCCAACCGCGGCCAGGATACGGCCCCAGTTGGGGTCATTTCCATAGATAGCGGCCTTGAAAAGGTTATTTCTTGCAACTGAACGACCGACCTCAACCGCATCAGCAAGGCTCGAGGCTCCCGCAACCCGAATGTGGATGTTGTGAGAGGCACCCTCTGCATCATCGAGCAATTTCAATGCCAGTTCGTCACACACCTCTTTGACAAGCTTTTTGAATTCGGATTCGTCTGGCTCAACACCGGACGCTCCAGAGGTCATAAGTGTGACCTGATCATTGGTTGACATGCAGCCATCAGAATCAAGGCGATCAAAAGTCTCGGCGGTTGCTTCACGCAGAGCAGCATCCAAAAGCTCAGGACCAACGATTGCATCTGTTGTGATCACAACGAGCATTGTCGCAAGACCAGGCGCCAGCATTCCTGCACCCTTGGCCATACCGCCGACTCGCCATCCCGAGGATGCTTCGCGCTCTGAGCGTTTAGCCACCGAGTCGGTAGTCATGATTGCCTCAGATGCGGCGATTCCGCCATCATTGCTTAGGCTCTGGATTGCAAGAGAAACTCCATTGGTTAGTTTTGCCAAATCAAGCTGCTCACCAATCAATCCGGTAGAGCACACCAAAACGTCTCCTGCTGAAACCTCTAGGCCCTGACCCACCGCTTCCGCGGTGGCGTGAGTGGTCTGAAAACCCTGGGCACCGGTGTAGCAGTTGGCACCACCAGAGTTCAAAACAATTGCGGCAACTTGGCGATCTCTGATCGCCTCTTTAGACCAAATAATCGGGTTAGCCTGGCAGCGATTGGTCGTGAAAACAGCAGCAGCCAACTGCACTGGCCCCAAGTTCTGAACCAAGGCCAGGTCCTTATTTCCGGATGCCTTCAACCCACATGCCACACCTGATGCCAAAAAACCCTTTGCAAACGTCACGCTCATGGGGCCACTCCAATTGCGCTCAGGCCCGATTGCTCAGCTAGGCCAAGCGCCAAGTTCATGGACTGAATCGCAGCACCTGCGGTTCCCTTGACCAGATTGTCGATCGCACAAATCACAACAACCCTGCCGGCAGCCTCATCTATAGCTAGGGAAATTTGAACGTTATTCGAGCCCAGTACCGAAGCGGTAGCGGGAAGTTGCCCGTCTTCGAGCACCTGAATAAACCGCTCTTCACCGTATGTATCAGAATATGCAGCCTGAAGGGCTTCCAATTTCAAGCCGGGTTTTGCAATTGCCGTGCTGACGGCAAGTATTCCACGAGACATTGGGACCAGCACCGGAGTAAACGATGCCTGGACCGAAGTGCCGACACTCTTTGCAAGATTTTGCTCAACTTCTGGTGTGTGACGATGAACACCACCCACACCGTAGGCGCGAGCCGAACCCAAAAGTTCACTTGCCAACAAATCTGATTTCGCCGATTTTCCGGCTCCGGAAGTACCAACTGAAAGCACCGAGACAATATCTGTCGGCTCGACCAATCCAGCTTTGAGGGCTGGAGCAAGCGCAAGGGTTATTGCGGTCACGTTGCAGCCTGGGACCGCTATCTGCTTGGCTCCGACAATTTTTTCGCGCTGCTTGGAACCTGACTTATAAACCAACTCCGGCATCCCATAAACCCATGAACCGGCATGTTCAGTGCCATAGAACTTCTCCCAAGCAGAAGCATCTTCAAGGCGGAAATCTGCACCGCAATCAATAACCAAAACCGAAGCATCAAGTTCTTTGGCGATTGCCGCACTGGTTGCGTGTGGAAGTGCCAGAAAAACAACATCGTGTCCAGCAAGATTCTTTGCCGTGGTGTCAACAAGCACTCGGTCCGCGAATACTGGCAGATGTGGCTGGTGGGCACCTAGCTTCTGCCCAGCGTTTGAATGCGCCGTTACAGCACCAAGCTCAAGTTCTGGGTGTGATGCAATCAGGCGCAGCAACTCTCCGCCAACATAACCACTGGCGCCTGCTACTGCGACTTTATAAACCATCACTAAACCCTTTGCGTTGCGCCAAATCTTTGATTTGCTAACGCTACCGCCCCGTCCCTCGCAGTTGTTGCTTCTGCCTGGGTGAGTGTGCGATCGGCGGCCCTGAACTTGAGTGCAAAAGTCAACGACTTTTGACCCTCTGGAAGATTCCCGCCCCGATAGTCATCGACCAGCGAAACCTGCTCAAGCAAATCGCCGGCACCTTCAGCAATCACCTTCGCCAAATCAGCCGCAGATACCGAAACTTCAACTAGCAGTGAAAGGTCCTGGGTGGCCGCCGGCATGATTCGAAGTTCTTTTGCAGAGAGCACTTCTGGGGCCTGCGCAAAAATACTTTCGAGGTTTAGCTCGAACGCACCGACTCGTCTGGGCAAATGATTTGCTGACGCCAGCGCTGGGTCCAGCTCTCCAACAAACCCAACAACCACGGAATTAATCAGAACCTCGGCCGAGCGACCCGGGTGGAAACCTTCTGGGCTTGCCTGTCTGATTTCACAAGTCAGGCCAGCTGCCATAGCAATTGACTCTGCGGCCTGAACCATTTGTGGGTAACCGGCCTCAATTGACTTTTGACCAGGTGCCTGCGAAATCCAATCGCCCAAAACCAAGCCAGCGATGTGTCTAGGTTGCTCCGGGATAGAAGCATTTAGCGAATCAAGCATCTCTTTGGTTGGTCTTTGGTTGCCAACTGGCAGTTCTTTGACAGCTTCAGCTGAACTACCCAAGAAAACTGAACCCTCTTCAATAATTGCTAGGTCAGAAGTTCCCCTAGACAAGTTTCTCGCGGCTGCCAAAACCAAGCCGGGAAGCAGCGAGGTTCTTAGTTCAGAGAACTCGGACTGCATGGCATTCTCAAGGGTCACAACTTTGCCTTTTCCAAACCAGCTGTTCTGCTCAGAAGACAAGAACGGGTAATTCAAAACCTCGACAAAACCGGAACCGGTAAGAGAAGACAGAGTCCGGCGGCGGAATTGCTGTCTAGGTGTTAGCCCAGTTCCAGGAGGAGCAACCGGAATTCTCACCGGAATCTGGTCGTAACCGATCAGCCTTGCAACTTCTTCAACCAAATCGGTCTTGTGGGTCAAATCCGGTCTCCAGGATGGCACCTGAACCTTTGCAACTGAGCCAGAAACTTCGACAACCGCGCCGATTTGGGTCAAGGTGTTTACAACCTGATCCTTGGAATACTCGACTCCAACCAATTGCGTTGGGTAGTCCAGAGGAAGTTCAATGACTCTTGGAGAAGATTCGGCCTTGAACTCAGCGCCAACTCCATTCAGCTTGCCGCGGGCAAGCTCCACGAGCAATTGGGCGGCTCTAGCCGCAGCGAACTTGCCAATCTCCGAATCAACACCACGCTCAAAGCGCTTAGAAGCTTCAGATGGCAGCTTGTGCCTTCTTGCAGAGCGGGCGATCGAAATCGGATCAAAAGCTGCTGCTTCCAAAAGCACCGAGGTTGTGGTGTCAGAAACTTCAGTTCTTGCCCCACCCATAACTCCAGCTAGACCTATTGGCCCGGATTCGTCGCAGATGAGCAGGTCTTCTGAATGTAGGTCACGAACCTTCTCATCAAGAGTCTGTAATTTCTCACCAGAAGTTGCCCTGCGGACCGAAATGCCACCATCAAGCTTTGCCGCGTCATAGGCGTGCAAAGGCTGCCCGAGCTCCAACATCACATAGTTCGTGATGTCTACCGCAATAGATATTGAGCGCATTCCAGCAAGCTTCAGACGATTTACCATCCAGCCTGGAACGGGAGCCTTAGCGTCAATCCCATCGACTCCAAGAACAAAGAACCCTTGGCAACCCTGCACTCCATGAATCGGTGCGGAATCAGAAATCTCGAGCTTGAAGCCGGTGCCAGCTTGTAATGCAACGAGATCTTTTGGATCTGTGAACTTTGAGCCGGTGGCGTGAGAGTACTCTCTGGCGATACCTCGGATTGAAAGACAATATCCGCGATCTGGGGTTACGTTTACCTCGGCAGCAGATTCGGCCAAACCCAATAATTCGATGGCATCGGTACCGACTATAGGGTCCAAACCAATTGTGGAAAGCCTGAGGATTCCCTCGTGCTCATCGCTTAGTCCAAGTTCGCGGCTCGAAGCGATCATTCCATCGGAAACATGGCCATAGGTTTTTCTGGCTGCAATCTGGAAACCTCCCGGCAGCGTTGCCCCGGGAAGAGTGACAACAACCTTGTCGCCAACGAAGAAGTTTCTGGCGCCACAAACTATGCCCCTAACTGCTTCATCGCCTGATTCGGCAACTCTGACCTGGCACCAGCGGATGGTCTTGCCGTTGGACTGCTCTTCTTCAACAAACTCAAGGACTTCACCAACCACGATTGGTCCAGAAAGATCGCCACCGTGGGCGCCTTCCTCTTCAAGCCCTACCTTTACAAGCTCTGCCATCACATCGTGTGGGGTTGCATTGTCAGGAAGTTCAACAAATTCGCCTAGCCATGAAAGTGGAATGCGCATCAGATCACCGAACCAAACTGCTCAGAGAAACGAACATCAGCCTCAACCATGTCGTGCATGTCGCTCACACCATTTCTAAACATCAAAGTTCTTTCAATACCCATGCCAAATGCGAAACCTGAGTAAACCTCTGGGTCGATTCCAGCCGCCAAAAGCACATTTGGATTCACCATGCCGCAGCCGCCCCACTCGACCCAGCGAGCACCGCCTTTGGCACCAGGGTGCCAAACATCAAGCTCAGCCGACGGCTCGGTAAACGGGAAAAAGCTAGGGCGAAGTCTGATCTTGGCCTCTGGTCCAAACATGACTCTGGCAAAGTGCTCCAAAGTACCACGCAAATCAGCCATGGTCAGGCCCTTGTCGATAGCAAGCCCTTCAACCTGGTGGAATACAGGGGTGTGAGTGGCGTCAAGTTCGTCAGTTCTGAAAACCCGTCCAGGGCACAAAACATAGACCGGCAATTTGCGCTCTAAAAGCGAGCGGACTTGAACCGGAGAAGTGTGGGTGCGAAGCAAAAGATGATTCTCGACCGGAGAAACAAAAAATGTGTCCTGCATCGCTCTTGCCGGGTGATCCGGGTGGAAATTCAACGCATCAAAGTTGAACCACTCGTTTTCAAGCTCTGGACCATCGGCAATTTCCCAGCCCATACCGACAAAAACGTCACCAATTTGATCCATCAAAAGTGAAAGTGGGTGCCTGGCACCGCTTCTGAGGTACTTTGGCGCAGCTGTAATGTCGACACGCTCTGCCTCTAGTGCCAGAGCCGCTGCAACCTTCTCTAGTTCAGCTTCCTTTTCTGCGAAGGCTGAATTAAGTTGCGCTCTTGCTCCCCCAACCAGCTTTCCCGCTTCGGCCTTTTGATCGCCCGGGAGATTCTTGATTAGTGCGTTCAGCTGCGACAGCGCGGAACTCTCGCCGACAATCAGGCCTTTATTGGCCTTTAGGGTCGCGAAGTCATGAGAGTTTTGAACAAGAGAGACTGCCTCTTGAAGGGCTGCCGAAACGGCTTCTGGGGTAAGTTCTACTGACACTTGAGCAAGTTTAGTGATTAGCCTGCATTGCAAAGGCTGAGGCATACAGACAAACCGAAGCTGCGGTTGCCAAATTTAAGGACTCAGCCTCGCCATAAATCGGCAGAGCCACGATTTTGTCAGCCAAATCAAGCACTTCTTGCGAGACACCATGGGCCTCATTGCCGAATACCCATGCGGTGGGCTGCGCCAAGACTTCTTGCGAAATATCGGTAATTGGGACGCCGCCTGCGTCTGCAGCAAATACCTGGATGCCCGCAGCTTTCAAGGCAGAAATGGCAGTCACGGAATCTTGGTTTATGACAGTTGCCAAGTGGAATATTGAGCCAGCAGTTGAGCGCACTACCTTCGGGTTATAAACATCCACCGAATCTTTTGAAAGCAGTACTGCGTCGGCCCCTGCCGCGTCGGCTGCGCGGATAACTGTTCCAGCATTACCCGGATCCCGAGCCTGGTCCAAAAACGCAATCAACTTGGGCTTATTGGCGATTACCGCCGCCAGGTTGACATCGAGCTGTTCAACCACGGCAATGACCCCTTGTGGAGTCTTGGTATCAGAAAGAGCCGCCATGACTCGCTCGGACACTTCAATTACCGAAACACCAGCGGCATCAAGGTCTTCAAACTCAAACGGGTAGCGATCGAGAGCTTCAGCAGTTGCAAAAACCTCTTGCACAATCTCGGGCGTCTTGATCAATTCTTTGAGACCTTGAGGTCCCTCAAGCAAAAAGAGCCCGGTTTCTAACCGGGCGTCTTTTTGTTGAAGTATTGAGACACCCTTTACCCTTGCGGATTTGGGGTCTTCTAGCATTACTTGACCTTTGGAGCGTTTACATCCTTTGGAAGCGCTGCCTTAGCAGATGCAACCAAGCTGGTGAAAGTCTTTGGGTCGTGGATTGCAATGTCAGATAGCACGCGACGGTCAACCTCGATGCCAGCCAGGGCAAGGCCCTGGATGAAGCGGTTGTAGGTCATGCCATTTGCACGAGCCCCAGCGTTGATGCGCTGGATCCACAGACGACGGAAATTACCCTTGCGGTCCTTGCGGTCGTTGTATGCGTAAACCAATGAGTGAAGCAACTGCTGCTTCGCCTGGCGGTATAGACGTGAGCGCTGTCCGCGGTAACCGTGTGCACGCTCAAGCGCTGTGCGGCGCTTCTTTAGCGAGTTGACAGCATTTTTTACTCTTGCCATTTTCTACTCCTTCTATCCTCAGCCGCTTAGCGACCGAGCTGCCTTTTTAGCTTCTTGAAATCTGCAGGGGAAACTACCTGGTCCGCGTTCAAGCGACGCTTGCGCCTTGAGGACATGTGCTCCTGGTTGTGTCGCATGTTGATCTGCTGCTTCATCAGCTTGCCGCTGCCTGTGAAGCGGAAACGCTTCTTGGCGCCCGAGTGGGTCTTCATTTTCGGCATGATCTCTCCTTATATCTCTTTAGTAGCATCGGCCACTGCGGCCTTTGACTGAGCCTTTTTAGCTTCGGCTCTAGCCTCTGCTTTGTTCTTCAACGGTCCAATCACCATGACCATGTTGCGGCCATCGATTGAAGGATTCGACTCCACGGCTCCGAATTCGGTTACTTCTTCGGCCAATTTGCGAAGCAAGTCAACACCCATTTGTGGGCGGGACTGCTCGCGACCGCGGAAGACAACCATAACCTTCACCTTGTCGCCGGCCTTCAGGAACTTGCGAACCTGACCAACCTTTGTGTTGTAGTCGTGATCGTCGATCTTTAGACCGAAGCGCACTGTCTTCAACACGGTGTTGACCTGGTTTTTGCGAGCTTCGCGAACCTTTTGCGCCGCCTCGTATTTGAACTTGCCGTAGTCCATGATTTTGCAAACCGGAGGGTTTGAGCCTGGAGAAACCTCAACTAGGTCGAGGTCTGCCTCGCGGGCCAGGCGAATTGCCTGATCAATTGGAACTACGCCAACCTGCTCGCCAGATGGTCCAACTAGTCGAACCTCTGAAACGCGAATACGGTCGTTAATGCGCGGATCGCTAATAACTTGCTCCTTTGGGTACCGTTTCAGCTCGCGCACAAAGCGCGCAGAAATCAATTACGCTCAACCCGGCAGCCTATTTAGAAGGCGGCTGATAGGTGGGATCGTTATCCACTTCTGACTGAGCTAATGCCCAGAGCCTGGGATAGCCTAGCAGAACAATGCTTTTTAGAGAAGAGAAATAATGGACGAGAATCTAACCCGCGATATTGCCGAAGTTCCTGCTGTCGAGGTAATCAATGCCGCCGCCGTCCACCTCATGAGTGCCGCCGCCGTCCAGTGTGGCCTGGCGGAGGATCAACCGGCTGACCTGGACGAAGCCAGGAAACTAATCAACGCCTTGGCGGGTTTGGTAACAGCTTCAGCATCTGAGATTGGTGACCACCACGCTAGACCGCTACGAGATGGCCTTCGTTCCCTGCAGCTTGCCTTCCGCGAGGCTTCAGTGTTCCCAGATGCACCTGGGCAAGGGCCTGGAGAAAAGCTAACCGGACCGGTGAACTAAGCAACAACCAATCTGATTGCAATCGAATCAACCAACTGCAAAAACTCTTGAGATTGCAATTCCTGGTGAAAGCCTTCTAATAAAAGCTTCAAACCATCGGGCTTGATCCCGGACTGCAGTCCAAGCTGGATCAGCAGCTCAGTGTTGGCCAACTTTCCTGTTGGATCATTATCAAAAAAATCAACCGAACTGATCATTGGCTGGGTCAAGGCTGCCATCGAAACCAACTCTTTGACTCTTGGGTTTTTATGAGCAGGAAGCCAGGACAAGCCTTGAGCCAATGCGGCCAAAGCGGGGCGCCGAAGCGCCGCCGCAGCCGAAGCAGGATCAATCACTACTCGGTCATGTCCCTCGGATATAGCGGCCAGTGCAATTTTTTGAGCTGATACTGGCACCGGCCTTGCCTCTGGATTCCAAAGGGTCATTTGATCGACAGAGCTAAAGGCCGGAATCGCTGTTTTTCCGTCGGGGGTTGAAACGGCAACTATTGCCAAATCTGCACTCTTATCGACTTCCAGCCCATGGGGACCAACCTCGGATTCCCCAATGGTTGCAATCAATGGAATCAGCAACCTGGAATCACCGAGGGCCTGAAAAAACTTCTCTTTGTCAATTGGGCTTTGATCAAGAACAGCAGCAAGGTGCGCTGGTGCGGAACCATCATCGCCCGCCCAATCGTTCACTGAGAACTCTCTGCCCTCCCAAGGAACACCGGCAGAATCCTCAAATGGGTTTTGGTTCATTAGCGATTTGCTATTTCAAGTGCCTGCTCGAGCGTGAACCTGCCGGCGTAAAGAGATTTACCAAGAATTGCACCCTCAAGACCAAGTGGAACTAGCTCAACCAAATCTGAAATATCTTGGAGCGAAGAGATTCCGCCAGATGCGACAACCGGCTTATTGGTGTGTTTCATGACTTCCTTGAGTAACTCCAAGTTTGGACCGCGTAAGGTCCCATCTTTGGTTACATCGGTCACCACGTATCTTGCGCAACCCGCATCTTCAAGCCTTGCTAGCACCTCAAAGAGATCCCCGCCCTCTTGGGTCCAACCCCGAGCGGCAAGCGTGTTTCCCCTGACATCTAAACCAACCGCGATCTGGTCGCCGTATTTTGCAATTACCTTGGCGGTCCACTCCGGATCCTCAAGAGCGGCGGTGCCAAGGTTCACCCTTGTTGCGCCTAATTCAAGTGCTGCATCCAAAGATGCATCATCTCTGATGCCACCGGAGAGCTCAATCTTGGTGGAACCGGCTGCCGCCACAACCTCGGCGATAACGGCGCGATTCTCTCCTCGACCAAAAGCCGCATCTAGGTCTACTAGGTGAATCCACTCTGCCCCGGCACTAATCCAATCCTGTGCCGCGGCCAGTGGGTGTCCAAAGTCCTCTTCGCTGCCGGCTTCCCCCTGGGTCAGGCGAACAGCTTTGCCTGCGGCAACATCAACGGCTGGTAGTAATTCGAGCAACATCTTCTCCTATAGCGTTTGAATCCAATTAGAAAGTAGCTTTAGCCCGGCAGGACCTGACTTCTCCGGGTGAAACTGAGTGGCACTTAATGGACCGTTTTCAACAGCGGCCAAGAATTTTTCCCCGTGTTCACTCCAGGTCAAAGCAGCCGGGATAAATGGTGGCTCGATCAAAAGATCCCAAGACTTTGCAGCATACGAGTGGACAAAGTAGAAACGCTCATCCTCAACACCTTGAAACAGTTTTGTAGCCGCGTCCGGCTGAACCTTGGACCAACCAATGTGCGGCAAAACTGGTGCATCCAGCATCTCTACGACGCCTGGCCACTGCCCCAGACCCTCTGAGTCAATGCCGTGCTCAACCCCATGAGAAAACATCACCTGCATACCCACGCAAATTCCAAGCACTGGCCTAGACGAAGAAAGTCTCTGATCGATTATTGATTCAGCACCCGAGAGATGCAGCTTTTCCATCACAGCCGCGAAAGCTCCAACACCCGGCAGAATCAGGCCGTCAGCTTCTAAAGACTTTTTGCGATCGGAGGTCAGCTCAACCTCAGCGCCCGCTTGCTCCAAAGCACGGCATGCCGAATGGACGTTACCGCTGCCGTAATCAAAAACTACGACCTTTTTGGTCAAAGTGAACCCTTGGTGGATGGGATGCCAGAAACTCTCGAATCAGGCTCGATCGCTTTGCGCAATGCACGAGCAAAAGCCTTGAATTCCGCCTCCGCGATGTGGTGAGGGTCACGGCCACCCAGAACGGTGATGTGCATCGTCAATCCGGCATTGAACGCAATCGCCTCAAAAACGTGGCGGACCAGAGAGCCTGTGAAGTGACCGCCGATTAGGTGAAATTCGAATCCTGCGGGCTCTCCCGAGTGAACCAAGAAAGGTCTACCTGAGACGTCAACCACAGCACGAGCCAGAGCCTCATCCAGCGGAACTGTTGCGTCACCATATCGACCAATACCAGCCTTGTCACCAAGGGCTTGCTTCAAAGCCTGACCGAACACAATGGCCACGTCTTCGACACTGTGGTGTGCATCAATCTCAATGTCACCGGTTGCTTTTACCTTTAGGTCGATCAGAGAGTGCTTAGACAGCGCTGTAAGCATGTGGTCGTAGAAAGGAACCCCCGTCGAGATTTCGCTCTTACCGGTGCCGTCAAGATCGAGCTCTAGCTCGATTTGAGACTCACTGGTAGCCCTTTTGATTACCGCGCTGCGACCCATGATTTATCCCTTTGGTGTTGAAAGTCCAAGTTTAGTCAAGCACGAGGGCCAGCTCGGTCAATAATCTCGTGGTTTCCGACTCAGTGCCAGCCGTAATTCGAAGCGTATTCGGAATCCCAACGTTTCGAATCAATACTCCTCGATCGAGGAGTTTCTCAAAAATGTCATTTGGATCCTCAAAGCCCTCAACCAAAACAAAGTTAGATTCGCTTGCGTATGGCTTAAGGCCAAGAAGTCTCACTCCGGCTGAAATTCTGTCTCGTTGCTGCTTAATAAGGTCGACGTTTGCCAGCATTTGATCACTGTGTCTAAGTGCAGCCTTTGCAGCAGCCTGGGTCAAAGCAGAGAGGTGATAGGGCAATCTCACGATTCGCAATGCATCAATCACAGCAGAGTCTGCAGCAAGGTAACCGACCCTCGCACCAGCAAAAGCAAACGCCTTGCTCATGGTCCTAGAAATCAATAGCCTTGGGCGGCCCGCCAATAAACCAAGGGCTGACTCCAAAGAGGAGAATTCAGCGTAGGCCTCATCCACAATCAAGATCCCGTCGAATGCCTCGTAGGCAGCAATGATCACATCGTTTGTTATCGGTGTTCCGGTCGGGTTATTTGGCGAGCAGAGAATTGCTATCGACGGCTTGGTTCTAGCCAGCTCCCCAGCTACAAAATCGGCGCTAAGCGAGTATTCAGCTTCGCGATCCAGCTGACTGTATTCAGTGAGCGTGAGCCGCGCGATGTTTGGATACATCGAATAAGTTGGTCCGAAGCTCAATGAGGTCTTACCGGGCCCTCCGAAGGCCTGAAAAATTTGAGTGAGAATTTCGTTGGAACCGTTGGCCGCCCAAAGCTGCTCTGGAACTAAGTCGTAACCAAGGTAGTTCGCAAGCGATGACCGCAGTTCGAGAAATTCACGGTCAGGGTATCTATTGAGAGTTAGAACTTCAGCGGCAAGGCTCTCCACTATGTCAAGCGCAACTGCCTCAGGAATCCCAAAGGAGTTCTCATTTACATTGAGTTGAACCGGAACGTGAAGTTGAGGTGCGCCATACGGCTTTTCACCACGGAGATCGTCACGAATCGGTAAGTCATTGAGGTTGGTCACCCCACAAGAATACCTTGGGCTATGGGAGTGCTATCTGCTGCCCAGGTGTTAGATCAACAGTCTCAAGAGCATTTAGCAGAACAACTTCTGCAATCCATTCACGAGGGTCTTGGCCAGCCGCGTGAACACTTGCCATCCCCCAGAGCGAATCCCCTGAAACAACGGTCACATATTCAAGTGCGGTCGGCTCAACGTTTCCAGCTTGAGAAACAGAAATGCCCGCAACGCTGAATGATGCTGCCAGTGCCAGGATCGCGACTGCGCGAAATAGGCGACGTGGGTTAGTAAGTCTGTAGTTTCCTAGAGCTGCCATGATGCCGACTGCCTTTCTGTTCGAATTTCTGTTTCGAACACTTGTTCTAATTATAGAAATAGTTTTCGTATTTGCAAGAGAATTTGCAAGTTATTTACAAATCTTTCGAAAATGTGTTTGTTTTCACACTCAAATACGAATACAGTTTCGATATAGGTAGCTAACAGGTAGCCTCCGACATTTTTGAAAGAGAGCCATGGACGAGACAATTCTTACCTCGGTTCAGAAGCAGATTCTTGGTGTTATTCGAGAGTCAATGGTGAATCGCAACTATGCCCCTTCGATGCGTGAGATCGGTGAGTCGGTTGGCCTAAGTTCCACGGCCAGCGTTTCTCACCAACTAAATAAACTCGAACTCCTTGGTTTCATTAGTCGTGACCCAAGACGTCCAAGAACAATTGACATCTTGGGCGAGGACAACGATGGCGAACTGCTAAAGGCTGATGCTGCGATGGTTCCGCTGGTTGGGCGCATTGCGGCCGGTGGCCCAATTACCGCAGAACAGAATGTTGAAGACGTGTTCGCCCTTCCGCGCCAGTTGGTTGGTCAGGGAGATCTGTTTTTGTTGAGAGTCGTTGGTGAATCCATGATCGACGCCGCAATTTGCGATGGCGACTGGGTCGTTGTCAGGCAGCAGCAGAATGCAGAGAATGGCGATATTGTCGCCGCAATGCTCGAGGACGAGGCGACAGTCAAGACTTTCAAACAGCGAGATGGCCACACATGGTTGCTACCAAGAAACTCTGCGTTCGAGCCAATTCTGGGCGATCACGCCGTGATTCTCGGAAAAGTAGTGGCGGTTCTCAGAGCGGTTTAGCGTATTGGGCAAGTTCGGCTGCCAGGTCTCCCCGAACTAGCGCTCTGAGCTTTGTGCCATCTTCCACGTACTCCAGTGCCATTACCTTGCCCGAAAGGTGCACTCTAGAAACCAAGTCTCCTCGGTCATAAGGAATTACTCCAAAGAATTCAACATCAGGCCTCGGCAGCCTTGATGCAATCGTGTTCTCTAAATCCTCAAAGCCTGCGCCGGTGCGAGCCGAAACCAGAAGGCATCCTGGAACTAAACCTCTGAGTCGGACGATGTCTTCATCCGAACACAAATCAACTTTGTTGAAAACAATCAACTCTTCAATGGCTGATCCATCGACCTCGGCTATGACCTCGTGCACAGTTCGAATCTGACCCATTGGGTCCGGATCAGTTGCATCAACGATGTGCACGATTAGATCTGCGTGAGAGATCTCCTCAAGGGTCGATCGGAACGCCTCAACCAACTGGTGCGGAAGCGACCGGACAAAGCCGACTGTGTCGGCGATGGTGTAATCACGACCATCGGGAGTGTGGTGCCCCCTTACGGTCGGGTCCAGGGTTGCGAACAAAGCGTTTTCAACAAGGACTCCGGCCTTGGTTAGCCGGTTTAGAACTGAAGACTTCCCGGCATTCGTATAGCCAGCGATTGCAACCTGCGGAATAAGGGATTTGCTTCGTGCTGACCGCTTAGTGTCTCTGGCCATTTTCATGGCGGCGATCTCCTTGCGAAGCTTTGCCATTCTTGTATTGATTCGGCGGCGATCTAGTTCAATCTTAGTTTCACCAGGACCCCTGGAACCAATACCCACACCTCCGGCAGCCTGGCCACCAGCCTGGCGGGACATGGAGTCACCCCAACCGCGGAGGCGAGGTAGTAGGTATTCCATTTGGGCAAGCTCAACTTGAGCCTTACCCTCACGACTCTTGGCGTGCTGAGCAAAGATGTCAAGGATGATGGCTGTCCGATCAACAACCTTCACCTTCACAAGGTCTTCTAGGTTTCTACGTTGCGAAGGCGCGAGCTCGGCATTAGCAATTACGGTGTCAGCACCCAGCTCGGCAACTCGAAGCCTTAGCTCCTCTGCTTTGCCCTTGCCGAAATAACTAGCTGGATCTGGCATTGCCCTGCGCTGCAAGAGGCCATCCAAGACTTCCGCACCAGCGGTTTCTGCGAGCGCCGCAAGCTCACGAAGCGAGTTCTCTGCATCGGTGAGGGTGCCATTGCCCCAAACCCCAATTAGGACAACCTTTTCAAGTCGCAACTGCCGGTATTCAACATCCGAGATATCTTGTAATTCTGTGGAAAGGCCGGCAACACGCCTCAGGGACTCACGCTCTTTTAGGTCGAGCTGATCCCCATCGTATTCATTTCTTGGGGCAGCATTACCCCTGCGTAAGATTCGCTCTAGCGTGGATTCTGGTTCCATTGTGACTAAAGCCTATGCCTGTATTAGGTTTACACCATGTCCCAAGAGCACTATTTCAGCGCGGATCCTTCCGCCCCTAGCAAAACCTCAGAAGTGTTCTTCAAAGTTGGCGACAAGGAATTCAACCTTCAAGCCGCAAGCGGCACCTTTAGCGCAACAAAACTAGATCCTGGGACCAGAGTTCTACTGCAGCATTATGAACTATTTCCAGAATCGGGTGACGTGCTCGATCTTGGTTGTGGCTGGGGGGCAATTTCAATTTCGATTGCCGCCTTCTCCCCTGCAACTTTGGTCTGGGGCTTAGATGTAAATCAACGAAGTTTAAATCTGACTCAGGCAAACGCCAAGCGCCTGCAACTTGACAACGTGAAAGCAGTTCTGGCTAACGAAATTCCAGGTGACCAAAAGTTCGATGCCATCTGGTCTAACCCACCTATCCGGGTTGGCAAGGCAGTGCTACATGACTTGCTTTTGACATGGATCCCCAGATTGAATCGAGGTGGTGTCGGGATGTTTGTAGTGGCTAAGCAACTGGGCGCTGATTCACTACAGGCTTGGATGCAAGAACAGTTCCCCGAATTTGAAATTTCTCGGCTCTCAACCGACAAGGGATTCAGGGTGATTAGGGTAGTTAGCCCTGCCACACTCCCGAGTAAGTAAGTTCCGCCGGACCACTGATAGCAACATGCTCGCCATCCTCGGTGGGATACATCCGGACCCCGACTTCTCCGCCCGGAACCTTCACCTTCCAGAAGTTCTGGCCATTTCCGGCATAGTGCCGAATTGCAAGTGCAGCAGCAGCTACGCCTGTGCCACAGCTGAGAGTTTCACCCACTCCTCGCTCGTGCACGCGCATGCTCAAACCGGCAACGCCCTGCTTGATAAGCGGTTCGTCAAGAACAACAAATTCAACGTTGGCTCCGTCCTTGGCAATTGGATCAAGCTCTGGGATCCTGGATAGCTCCAAAGAATCAAGCTCTTCCAGATTCGCTAGTGCCACAACAACATGTGGGTTTCCAAGGTTCAGGGATAATCCAGGACGGGCAACTCTGAGCCCGCCGGCATTTACGAGAATCTCGCTCTCGCCAATCTTCCAACGACCCAAATCCACTGCAAAACCATTTACCGTTGCTGTTACGTCTTTGATTCCAGCCCTGGTTGCAATCGGCAGCGTGCTGCCATCGGTCAGATTCGCTAACCCTGTGTCCAATAGGTACTTGGCAAAGACCCGAATCCCGTTTCCACACATCTCAGCCTTCGAGCCATCCTGGTTGCGGTAATCCATGAACCACTCAGCAGCTGGCTCTTCTTCTAGAAGATGAGAGACTTCTTGGCTTTTTGCGGTTTTTGTCACAATCAGCATTCCATCAGCACCAATGCCGAAATGACGATCACACATTTTTGAAATCTCAGCATCACTAAGGTTTAGCTGGCCGATGTGGTCCTCGATGATCACAAAGTCATTGCCAGTGCCATTACCCTTGGTGAAATTTAAATTCATGAAGCAAGCCTAATTTGATTCAGTGCCTGCGGTAGCAACTCTTGACTACCGTCGAGCCACTTGATTCGCTTATCTCGGTTGAACCAGGACATTTGCCTTCTTGCGTAACGTTGGGTGAGAGAAATGGTCTCTGCCTTGGCCTCAGAGTCACTCAGAGTGCCATCTAGCTGCGCAAAAGCTTGGGAGTATCCGATTGCTCGAAATGCGGTTCTCGAGAGCTTGTGGGAGCCCTTGAGGCCCTCTGCTTCCTCAAGGAGTCCGGATTGCCACATCAGTTCCACCCTGCTAGCAATTCGCTCTTTGAGAATCTGGCGATCGACCGAGATGCCAAGCGTTAGAGTCGGCCTCCAGTAGACCGGCTCTGGCAATACCGAAGGATAGGACTCCCCCGTAATCTCAATGACTTCGAGAGCTCGTACAACCCGCCTTCTGTTTTCAGCCGGAATGATCTCAGCAGATTTCTCATCAAGGCTTCTAAGTAGCTCATGCATCGCAAGGTTTCCCTTGATTTGGGCCATTTCTTCATATTTTGCGCGCACAATCGCATCGGTTGGCGAGAAATCAAGATTGTCTAACGCCGCAGAAATGTAAAACATGCTGCCGCCAACAAAAATTGGTGTGATGCCTTGTTCCAAAAGGCCTTGCGCCTTGGATCGCGCAAGAAATTGATACTCAAGAGCAGTCATCTCCTGGTCAGGCCCAATAGCATCCAGCAAGTGGTGAACCACGCCTTCTCTTTCAGAAGTTGTTAGCTTCGCCGTCCCAATATCCATGCCTCGATAAAGCTGCATTGCGTCGGCGTTTATTATCTCTGCGGGCTGTCCCTGGCTAAGGATTGCTTTCGCGATTTGAATGCCGAGACCCGATTTCCCAGATGCTGTTGGTCCGACAACTGCAAGGACGCTAAATGTCACGCTTGGCCCTGATGGGGATGCCAAGTGTCACCTTGCCACTGCCTGGAATATCAACGCCACAGCTCTCGGCCATGCGACGGTCATGAGCGTCCCCGCCAGGTGTCCTTCGAACTTTGTATAGCGAACCCTCACTTGCTTCAGCCAGAAGGTGGTACGGGGCTGCCTGAGTAACGACAACCTCTACGACATCTCCAGGCCTTGGGATTTCGCCACCTTCTGGGATGTCAAAGTGAACCAGGCGGTTGTCTCTAGCTCGACCT
This sequence comes from Aquiluna sp., assembly GCA_021741585.1. Classification (GTDB taxonomy): domain Bacteria; phylum Actinomycetota; class Actinomycetes; order Actinomycetales; family Microbacteriaceae; genus Aquiluna. The sequence continues at coordinate 23,407 of JAIOXN010000002.1, forward strand.
GAAAGTCGATGAGTTGCGGCATCCTTGCGACCTTCGCCATTTGCCACCAAGACCTCGACCTGACGGCCAATTTGGGTTTGATTTTGTTCCCAGGCAACTTGATTCACGAGCGCGAGCAAGCGCTCATAACGCTCTTGAACTACTTCTTTCGGTAACTGATCAGGCAACTCAGCTGCAGGAGTCCCGGGCCTCTTGGAGTACTGGAAGGTGTAACAAATAGCGAACTTTGCTTTACGAACCATATCCATGGTCGCCTGGAAGTCTTCTTCGGTTTCTCCTGGGAATCCAACAATGATGTCGGTCGAAATCGCCGCATCCGGCATTGCAGCGCGAACCCGATCGATGATTCCTAGGTATTTCTCGGATCGATAGCTGCGGCGCATTTCTTTGAGAATTCGATCGGAACCAGATTGCAATGGCATATGCAATTGCGGCATGACGTTGTGAGTCAGGGCCATTGCCTCAATAACGTCATCAGTGAAGGCCGCAGGGTGAGGAGACGTGAAGCGTACGCGCTCTAGTCCTTCAATTTCACCGCAGGCTCGCAAGAGCTTGGCGAATGCGCCCTTATCCCCAAACTCAACCCCGTAAGTGTTGACGTTTTGACCGAGCAAGGTAACTTCGAGCGCGCCGTCCTGAACCAAAGCCTGAACCTCAGACAGAACATCGCCCGGGCGACGATCTTTTTCCTTACCACGCAAAGACGGGACGATACAGAAAGTGCAAGTGTTGTTGCAACCTACAGAAATCGATACCCAACCTGCGTATGCAGAATCCCTCTTTGTTGGCAAAGTCGAAGGAAAAACTTCTAGCGATTCAAGAATTTCAACTTGAGCTTCGGCATTGTGCCTTGCTCGCTCCAAGAGGGTTGGTAGTGAACCCATGTTGTGAGTTCCGAACACTACGTCCACCCAGGGTGCTTTTTTGATGATGACGTCTTGGTCTTTTTGCGCCAGGCAACCGCCTACGGCAATCTGAAGATTTGGATTGGCTTCCTTTTTTGGCAGCATTGTGCCGAGGTTGCCATAAAGCTTGTTGTCTGCGTTTTCGCGGACTGCACAAGTGTTGAAGACGATTAGATCCGGTTCAGATTCCTCAGCTTTTAGATACCCTGCACTTTCAAGCAAGCCAGAAATGCGCTCACTATCGTGAACGTTCATTTGGCAGCCGTATGTGCGGACTTCGTATGTAAGGGACATTCCCTTGATTTTACCCCGCGGCTTGAGCTTTGCGAATCGCCTGGGAAATCACGGCAGAAGAAAAACCCCTACGCGCAAGGAATCCCGAGAGCCTGCGATAGCGAACATCGCTTTCAAGCTTGGCTAACTGCCCGTATCTCTTTAGGGCAAGGGCGTCGGCAAGGGACTGCTCTTTTTCAGAATCTAATTGCTCTAGAGCCATTGCCGCATGTTGCTCGCTAACTCCTTTGGTTCGAAGTTCCCTTGCAATAGCGGCCCGGGACTTTCCACCCGCGGCAATTCTCGAATTCACAAAGGCCCTTGCAAAGACAAGGTCATCTATGAGCTGCACCTCCACAAACCGCGCCAAAATGGGCTCAGCGATTTCAGGTGGAATCTCTCGTTTGATAAGAATCTGACGCAGTTGCTCTTCGGTCTTCATACTGCGGGCCAGTTGGTGCAAAAGCACGTTTCTGGCCCGCTTCTCAAGCCTTTCTGGGGAAAGCTCTTTAGCTTCCATTCGCAGCCTTGGCGACCGGTGCGGCCTCCTCGGCTGGCAAGTCTGCTACTGCGCGTGGCACGCCAATTCCGAGCTTGACCTTGATGCGGGACTCGATGGTGTTGGCAACTTCTGGGTTGGTTTTTAGATACTGCCTAGAGTTTTCCTTACCCTGACCCAGCTGCTCGCCCTCGAAGGTGTACCAAGCGCCGGATTTCTTTACAACTTCCTGTTCAACACCGAAGTCGATCAAGCCACCTTCGCGGGAGATTCCCTCACCGAACATGATGTCGAATTCAGCCTGACGGAAAGGTGCGGCCACTTTGTTCTTTACTACCTTGACGCGGACTCGGTTTCCGACTGAGTCGGTTCCGTCCTTCAGCGTTTCAATGCGACGAATATCTAGTCGAACCGAAGCGTAGAACTTCAGTGCTTTTCCACCAGAGGTGGTCTCAGGTGAACCAAAGAACACACCGATCTTTTCACGAAGCTGGTTGATGAAAATTGCTGTGGTTCCGGTGTTGCTGATTGCCCCAGTTAGCTTTCTTAGCGCCTGTGACATCAGGCGAGCTTGGAGACCGACGTGTGAGTCGCCCATTTCACCTTCGATTTCCGCACGCGGTACTAGTGCTGCAACGGAGTCGATGACAACGATGTCTACCGAGCCAGAACGAATCAACATGTCTGTAATTTCGAGCGCCTGCTCACCAGTATCTGGCTGAGAAACTAGAAGTGCATCGACGTCGACGCCTAGCTTTCTGGCATATTCAGGGTCAAGTGCGTGCTCGGCGTCGATGAAGGCGGCAATTCCGCCGGCAGCCTGAGCATTCGCAATAGCGTGCAGAGCGATGGTGGTCTTACCTGAGGACTCTGGACCGTAAACCTCAACGATTCGACCCTTTGGTAGCCCACCAATTCCTAGCGCAACATCCAACGCGATTGAACCGGTTGGAATAGCTTCGATTGGTGCGCGTTCTTCCGAGCCTAGGCGCATAACTGAGCCCTTGCCGAACTGACGATCAATCTGGGCTAGAGCGGTCTCTAGGGCTTTTTCTCTATCTGCTGCACTTGGCATTACTACCTCTTCCCGGGCTCTTGCCCTAACTGCCTTGAAGCTACGCTCTCGGTCTGACATTTTCGACTTCAGAATCAAATCTGTGGAAAACTCGAAAACTCTTTGACTTGTTAGAACATTAGATGTTCGAACAAAGTTTCGAATGAAGTCTAGTCGGCGTGTCTTATTGTCTTGGGCAGTCCGTGCCAACGTTCCTTTGGAACGCCCTGGCTTGAGCAGATGGCTAGCCAGATGTCTTTAGGGTCTTCGCCTTGAGCAATCAGCTCTTTTGGGGTTTTATCAAACAGTTCCGTCAGCCGGGTATCGCTAATTAGAACCTGGGCGAATTCTTTACCAAACTCGTCTCTCACGAGTTCTTGAAATTGACTGAGCTTCACTAGCGTGAAGGCGAATAAATCGCTGCCTCTGTCACAAAAGCGTCTGGAACAGTGTCCGGGATGTAGGTGTCGTCGACGTAAATACCTTCGATGAGAGCAACGCGATCACTTACCTCACGCATCACAACGCTAAGTGGAACCTCTAGAGCCTCGGCTACAGAAGCAAGAATCTCTGAAGAGACTTCCTTTTGACCGCGCTCAACCTCAGACAGGTAACCCAAAGCTACCGATGCCCTAGCTGCAACCTGACGCAAAGTCTGGCCACGGTTTAGTCGGTGAGTGCGAAGCACATCACCAATCTCTTGTCTCAGAATTACCAATCGATCCTCCTGGCCAATAACCTATCGGTTTTGGCCGACATTTTCCTTTTTCATTGCTGAAAGTTTCCTGACTCTAAACCCTAGAGTGAGTGAATTTGTTCCCGCAGAGCGAGAATCGCAGCTTCTGCTGCGAGATTCCTGATGGCACTGCGATCACCCTGAAATTCACGTTCAAAAACCACGGTTCCAGCCCGGGACGAAATTGCTAAATAAACCAGCCCTGGTTGTTTCTCGCCCACTGAATCAGGGCCTGCAACACCTGTGGTAGATAACCCAATTACAGAATCCTCTGGTTTTCCATTTGCATTGGCTAGCTTGGTTCTCACGCCAGCAGCCATTTGTGCGGCCACCTCGGGGTCAACCGCGCCTTGTGACTCTAGAAGGTTTGGCGAAACACCCAGCAGTCGAGATTTAGTCGCATCCTGATAGGACACCACTCCCCCTAAGAACACTTCAGATGCTCCAGCTTCGGAAACAATCATCGATGAGAGCAATCCCCCGGTGAGCGATTCTGCCGTGGCCAAAAAGAGGCCTTTTGCAGACAATAACTCAACCAGTGAGGTCATTTAGCCGGCCTCAGATAAGCCAGTCCAGTCCACCAGGTAAGACCAACCGTGAAAACGATCAGCGCCTGAGTCAAAATGCCCCAAAATGGCTGGAACCAGTCAAATGGGGCAAGCGCCATCGACACCGCGATAATTTGCATCACTGTCTTGAATTTGCCGCCGCCAGAAGCTGCAATTACTCGCTTTTTGGCTACAACCAAACGGTAAACAGTGATGCCAAATTCACGCACCAAAATTGCAATTGTTGCCCACCATGGAACTGCGTCCTGAATGGACAGAACAACCAAAGCGCCACTCAGAAGTGCTTTGTCTGCAATTGGGTCAAGGATCTTGCCCAGGTTGGTTATTAGGTTTCTGCGCCTCGCAATTGCACCGTCGATGCCATCGGTGGAAGCGGCTAACACCAACAGAACCAGGGCGCTGAAGCGACCCCAAAAACTATCCCACTGATCCAAAATCAAGAACAGCACCAACGGCACCATCAAAATACGCAACCCAGTTATTAGGTTCGGTGTCTGGCGATAGAAAAAGCCTCTAGTAGCCATCACCACGACCAGTCAGCCCCCAGGCATCCTCATCCGGTTCGTCATCCTGAATGCCGGTATCGCCCTCAAAAATGGCCGTTGTTTGGCCAGAGATTTTTGCAATAAATGCCGGCAAATCCTCCGGTTTCATCAGAACATCTCTAGCCTTGGAGCCTTCGGATGGTCCAACTACTCCCCTGGATTCCAATAAATCCATAAGGCGCCCAGCCTTTGCAAATCCGACTCGCAGCTTTCGCTGCAACATCGAGGTTGAACCAAACTGTGAGTTCACAATCAGATCGGCCGCGGAAATCAGCAACTCTAGATCGTCACCAATCTCAGAATCAACTACCTTGCTTGAAACCACGGCACTTACGTCACTTCTGTACTCAGGCTCCATTTGAGCCTTAACGTGGGCCACGACTCGATGCAGCTCATCCTCTGAGACCCAGGCGCCTTGAACGCGGACTGGCTTATTTGAGCCCATGGGCGAGAACAATGCGTCACCTTGACCAACCAGCTTTTCCGCCCCAGGTTGATCCAAGATAACCCTGGAATCTGTAACAGACGAAACGGAGAATGCCAATCTGGAGGGGACGTTCGCCTTGATCAATCCGGTGACAACATCCACCGACGGACGCTGAGTGGCAAGCACTAAGTGAATACCCGAGGCTCTTGCCAACTGGGTGATGCGGACGATTGAATCCTCAACATCTCGCGGCGCAACAATCATCAAGTCCGCCAACTCATCCACCACAACTAATAGGTATGGATACGGCTGCAAATCTCGCTTGGATTCTTCCGGAAGTTTTACCTCACCTGCAACGATTGCACGGTTGAAGTCATCGATGTGCTTGAAGCCAAATGAAGCCAAGTCGTCGTAACGAGAATCCATCTCCTTCACGACCCACTGCAAAGCCTCTGCAGCCTTCTTAGGGTTGGTAATGATTGGGGTGACCAGATGGGGAACACCTTGGTATGCCGCAAGCTCTACTCGCTTAGGATCGATCAATACCATTCGCACTTCAGCAGGTTTTGAACGCATCAAAATCGACGTGATCATGGAATTTACAAAGCTAGATTTTCCGGCACCGGTCGCACCAGCAACTAAGAGGTGAGGCATCTTGGCAAGGTTGGCAACTAGATATCCGCCCTCAACGTCTTTACCAACACCAATAGTTAACGGATGAGTGGAGGTGGCAGCGTTTTTAGATCGCAGTACGTCTCCTAAAGAGACGGTTTCACGATCTGTGTTTGGGATTTCAATGCCGATTGCTGACTTACCAGGAATCGGAGCCAAAATGCGAACCTCATTTGAGGCAACCGCATAAGAAATGTTGTTGGTTAGCCTAGTAACGGCCTCAACCTTCACACCGGGGGCAAGCTCCACCTCATATCTTGAAACTGTGGGCCCTCTCAGGAATCCTGAAACCTTGGCATCAACATCAAATTCCCGGAACACATCGTTGATTGCAATCACAATCTGATCGTTCACGGCACTTCTAGCCTTCGGCGGCGTTCCTGGTGCAAGAAGTCCTAGACCAGGCAATGCATATGGCTTGAGACTCTTAGCCTTTGGCTTTGGAGCCACGCTCTCTGCGACAACATCAATTGGTTCCGTGAGGCCCTCTTCTTCGCTCAGGAAGCCGAGCGTCTCGACCTCAGTCTCAACGGTTACCTCAGGATATGGATCCGCAAGTTCCTGCTCTACAAATTCATCGATATCTAAAACAACCGGGGAGTCAAACGCAGGCTCTGAATCTTTGTCTTTTTTCCACCAACTAGATTTCTTGCCATCAAATGCATCGGAGATCGCCTCTTGAGAATCCTTGATGCCAAATAGGAATCGATAGAACTCTTTGAGCCTAGGCAGAATCTTGTTTGGGGCCGTCCCGGTCATTATCAAGACCGAAACTCCCGCCAAAACCAAGAGCATTGGGGCGGCACCCCAGACAGTCAAGATACTGAACAGCGGTCCACCGACTAACCAGCCGAACAAACCTCCAGCAGCCGCAATTCCTTCAGCACCGTCCGTGCTTGGAGATGGGTGACCTGTGAAGATGTGGAAGAAACCAGAAACCACACTCAAGAACAACCAAAAACCAACAGCGAACCTCGAAGAATCGCTTACTGAAGCCGGGTGACGAAACAGGTAGAACGAGTAAATAAAGAAAATAGCTGGCAACGCGAAAGACACCTGCCCAAAAAGCAGACCAAAAGTGTAGGTGTTTAGAAATGCTGCCCAGGGCTCATTGATTAGGAACCACGCAAATAATGCACCCAACACCGATAACAAAAAGACAAAAAATGGCGCGCCGTCGCGCCGATCGGAGTCGGCTAATTTCTCCGTGCTAAACGCGCGCACAAACTTACCCATGAGGTGCGCAGCGCCTAGGTACCCTTTACCAACAACACTCCAAAAACCCGGACCACTTCTGGTTTTTGCCGGGGTCGAAGAAGTTCTTGGACGCACGGGTTTTGAGCCACCAGGGCGTCTAGGTGGCGGAGTCTTTGAAGCCATGCGACAAAGCTAGCAAGGGAAAGGGATTTTCCCGCTAAGACTTTCCCTCTGATGCAACAACGATTGGGATAATCATTGGCTTGCGGCGATGGGCTTTTGCAACCCAGCCGCCGATAGTTCTCCTGATTACCTGCTGGAAAGCATAGGTATCGCGGATTCCCTCTGCGGCAGCCAAAGCCATCGCCTTTTCAATAGCCGGCAGAATGTCATCAAACACGTGATCATCCTCGGCATATGCCCTCGCGCGAATTTCCGGTCCTTCGAGGACCTTTCCGGTGTTCTTATCGATCACCGCAAAGATTGAAATAAACCCTTCGGCTGCCAAGATCATGCGGTCTTTCAGGTCCTCCTCGGTGATCTTGCCCACGGTTTTTCCGTCGACATACAGCATTCCGCACTGGACCTTACCGACAATTTGAGCAACGCCATCGCGCAAGTCAACCACTGCACCATCCTCGGCAATCAGCGTGCGTTCAGCCGGAACTCCGGTCTTGATTGCTAGTTTCGCGTTGGCATCCAAGTGACGATATTCACCGTGAATCGGCATCGCGTTCTTAGGTTTCAGAATGTTGTAGCAATACAGCAATTCACCGGCAGCTGCGTGACCTGAAACGTGAACCTTGGCATTGCCTTTGTGGACCACGTTGGCACCGATTCGGACAAGGCCATCGATCACTCGGTAAACCGCGTTCTCATTGCCGGGAATCAATGAGCTAGCGAGCAAAACAGTGTCGCCCTCGCCGATCGAGATTTGGTGGTCACGGTTGGCAAGCCTTGCCAACACCGCCATCGGCTCGCCCTGGCTTCCGGTGGACATCAAAACAATCTTGTGATCCGGAAGATCAGAAACCTTCTTCAGATCGACAATTACATTGTCAGGGACCTTCAAGAACCCAAGCTCTTGCGCAATGGCCATATTGCGCACCATGCTGCGACCAACAAAGGCAACATTTCGACGGTTTGCAACCGCTGCATCAATAACCTGCTGGACTCGATGGACATGGGAGGAAAATGATGCAACGACTACTTTTCCTGGAGTCTTTGCGATAACCGATTCAATCACCGGGCCGATGTCACGCTCAAGCGGAGTGAAACCAGGAACATCTGCGTTGGTGCTGTCTGCCATGAACAGATCAAGACCCTCTTCACCAAGCCGAGCAAAAGCTCTAAGGTCCGTGAGCCTGCCATCAAGTGGCAACTGATCCATCTTGAAATCACCCGTTGCAAGCACAACACCAGCCCGTGAGCGAATAACTACCGCAAGCGCGTCTGGAATAGAGTGGTTGACCGCAATAAATTCAAGAGCGAACGGACCAACCTGCTCTTTTTGACCCTCTTTGACCAAGAGAGTAAAAGGAGTGATTCGATGTTCTTTTAGCTTTGCTTCGACCAGCGCCAAGGTCAAAGTCGAACCAAGCAGTGGCAAATCCTTTTTCATGCCCAATAGATATGGCACGCCACCAATGTGATCTTCGTGACCGTGAGTTAGAACCACTCCCACAATGCGGTCCAGCTTGTCCTCAAGATAAGAAAGATCCGGCAAAATCAAATCCACACCAGGCTGGGTTTCCTCTGGGAACAGAACCCCGCAGTCCACGATGAGGATCTGATTATCAATTTCGAAAACGGTCATGTTGCGACCGATCTCGCCGAGCCCGCCAAGCGGAATGATTCTTAGAGTTCCAGGCTCGAGCGCTGGCGGCGTCTGCAGCTCCACTATCTGGTGGTTCCGGCTACTTTAGGTAGCGCACCACCGGCAGCGGCATTTCTATTTGGCCTGAAGTTTGAGAAGTTCAATCCAGGCACCGAAACCACCTGATCGATTCCAGCTTCAATGGCCGCAGCCTCGTGATCTTCAGGCCCAACAAGCGGCAAACGAACTCTAGGTGATCCGATTTGGCCAAGTCCGTGAAGCACATACTTCGCGGCAACCGTGCCCGGAACATGGGTCATAATTGCCCGCTGCAACGGCTCAAGTGCGTTGTGCACCTGGAGGGCTGCATGGAAATCATTCGCATTAGCCGCATCGACCATTGCTCTGTAGGCATGCGGGGCAATGTTTGCGGTTACGCCAATTAGTCCAGTTGCGCCAATTGATAGGTGCGGTAACGCATATGAGTCATCGCCCGAAAAATATAAAAGTCCAGTCTCAAGCATCAGTCTTGATGCTTGGGCCAAATCACCCTTGGCATCCTTGACCGCAACAATGTTTGGGTGCTTGCCAGCTCGGTGGAAGGTGTCATAAGAAATAGCGACACCGGTGCGACCGGGAATGTCATACAAAATCACGGGCAAATCCGTTGCATCTGCAATCATCCTGAAGTGAGTGAGGATTCCGGCCTGAGTCGGCTTGTTGTAATAAGGGGTGACAATCATCACACCGTCAGCCCCAGCTTTTTCGCTTGCCTTATAAAGCTGAATTGCGTGGGCGGTCTCGTTTGACCCACCGCCGGTAATGATCTTGGCGCGGCCAGCTGCCACCGACTTGCCAACTTCAACCAACTTGATCTTCTCGGCATCGGTAAGCGTTGAGGTTTCTCCGGTGGTTCCGGTGACGACAACTCCATCAGCTCCATTGGAAATCACATAATCAATGTGCTTTTCAGTTGCCGGCCAGTCCACCTCGCCATCTTCGGTCATTGGTGTGACAAGTGCTACCAGCACCTGCCCAAATAAATCTTTTTGTCTCGCAAACATCTCTCTAGCCTACTGAGCAATGCGAAAACTCAGAAAAATAAAGGAGTATTGTTCGACTGTGGCTCAAAAAGACAGCACCGGTCATTTGCCGACCAGCAAGTTAGTTTTCAAAAATCTCACATCCGGACTCACGGTTGCATTCATCGCACTCCCTCTGGCTCTAGCATTTGGGATCGGTTCCGGTCTGGGTGCTCAAGCAGGACTTGTGACCGCAATTATCGCTGGAATTATTGCAGCAATCTTTGGCGGCAGCCGGTATCAAGTCTCAGGACCAACAGGGGCAATGACGGTGATTCTGATTCCGATTGTGGCGGTGTATGGGCCGGCAGCAATCCTGCAAGTCGGACTCATGTCGAGCGCTTTTTTGATTGCTGCTGGGCTGCTAAAACTTGGCCGCCACATCCACAAACTTCCAACCGCGCTAATTGAAGGCTTCACAGCAGGAATCGCGATAGTGATCGCAATGCAGCAAATTGCCTTCATTCTTGGCGTGAAACTTGAGGCGAGCGACCACATTTGGCACAGCGTTTTTGTTGAAGTTCAGGTCTGGTTCCAGGCACCGAACCTACTCCCACTTGTTTTTGGCCTGATTGCGATTCTGGTCAACATCTTTGGCGTCAAGAAGCTACCTAATTTTCCACTTCCCCTTGCAACCGTTGTTGGTCTGACGTTGCTGGCAAATATTCTTGATTTGGACCTAGTGAGGATCGGAAGCTTGCCTAACCAATTTGATCCTCCGACCCTTGATTTTCTGAATGGCGGAAATTGGCTTGCGCTCGTCCCGCCGGCACTTGCCGTGGCGTTTTTGGCTGGCCTTGAAAGCTTGCTGTCAGCAAAAATTGCGGACAAGATGGCCGGGTCAGGGCACCATAATCCAGACAAAGAACTAATCGGTCAGGGGCTAGCTAATCTTGCGGTTCCATTCTTTGGTGGAGTGCCGGCCACCGCAGCCCTTGCCCGCACCGCGGTCAACATTCGCGCAGGTGCAACCTCCAGACTATCCGCGGTTAGCCACGGAGTGTTCCTGTTCCTCTTCGTGATTTTCTTGGGGCCTGTTATCGGCCAAATCCCATTGGCAGCACTAGGCGGAGTGCTGGTTGCAACCGCGTATCACATGGTTCGACCAAGCGAACTAATCGCAACTGGCAAGACTTCCAAACTAGATGGAATGGTTTTGGTGCTGACGCTAATCGCAACAGTAGTTTTGGATTTGATTAGCGCACTAGCACTTGGGCTCGTGCTTTACCTTGCACTCAGAAAAACCAGAGCCTCCAGAAGAGCGCCTGTTATTGACGAACTCGAAACCTTTGGGGACTAACTAAGGTGCTACTCGACCGTTCTCGTTGAATGCCGAATAGCTAAGTGGCATCAGCTCTGCCCAGAAATCTTCCATCTTCTCGGCAACCATTTCGATCTCGCGCTGCGGGAAAGAAGGGAAGTGAGTACCTTCGCGCTTGGTGCGAAGAGAGAGGAAATTCATCAGCGAGCGAGAGTTCATCGTGACATACATGCTCGAATAGATGTTTAGCGGAAGAACAATTCTTGCCACCTCACGAGCAACGCCAGCCTCCAGCATGCGCTGGTAAGCCTCATAGGCAGCTCTTGTTACTGCCATGGTTTCCTGGGTAACAAGTGCGGTTTGCTCTGCAGTGCCATCTTCAAACTCGTAGTGACCAGGCTTGCCGGTTTGGATCAGCTTGCGGTCTGCCCCTGGGACATAAAAAACTGGGCGTAGCTCACGGTAACGACCAGATTCCTCGTTGTAGCTAGCGATGCGGTGACGCATAAATTCACGGAATACGAAAATCGGTGCCTGCACATAAAAAGTCATTGAGTTGTGCTCAAATGGGGAACCGTGGCGATCGCGCATCAAATAGTTGATTAGACCTTTATCGCGCTTTTCGGTCTGCTCCTGAGTTGCCTGAGCACTCTCAAGTGTCTGCTCTCCCTGAGTTGAGACTCGAGCGGCAAAAAGCACGTCGGCATCAGCAGCGCTTGATCTCACAAGCTCAACGGTTACATCGGATCTAAATTCAATATCGCTCACGCAGCAAGCCTAGACGAACCTAAATGTAAATAAACGCAACATAGAGCTGTTGCAGCTCTTTTTCTCCTACCCTTATACGGTGCCTGAATTCTCCTTCACCCTGATTGCGATTATCCTCATCGCCGCCACGTCTTTGCTGGGGCTTGGGATAAAGATTCTTGGCGGTCGCGGGAGAAGTGTTTCAAGATCAGAAATTATTTCCCTGGAGAAATTGAAAGCCGAGAAAAACGGCTTTCCAATTCGAGAGTTTGGTAAAAAGGCCACGCTCTTGATGTTCTCAACCGAGTATTGCGGCCAGTGCCCTGGGGTCAGAAGAAACCTCGCTCAAATTGAATATCGCAAGGGCGGGGTGAGCTTCATAGAAGCCGATCTAACTGAGCGCTTGGATTTGGCAGCCCACTTCTCGATTTCACAAACCCCAACGATTTTTATCTTGAATCCAAAAGGTGAAATCACCTATCGAATTTCCGGAGTTCCAAAACCAAACATCATCCAGCAAGAGCTAGAAAAACTAGGAGCCTAAATGTCTGAAATCAAGAGAATCGACCCTCGCGGTCCAAGATTTGGCGCAGCCATTACCTCAGTGTTTGCGATCATTGCAATCCTGGTTTACGAAAGCGGTTGGATTTACTCCTGGGGAATCCTTTGGATCCTCTTTGGCCTATTCGCCTGGAGCGTTTTTCTCAAGAAAGTCACCCACCCATACGCATTCTTGTTCCAGAAGCTAGTCCGCCCAAGACTTTCGGCTCCAACGGAATTAGAAGACCCGAGGCCGCCTCACTTTGCCCAGCAGGTTGGCTTTTCATTTGCGTTTATTGGTGTTGTTAGCGGCTTTGTGTTTCCAGTTGGCGTTCTGATTGCTGCGGGGTTTATTTTTGTGGCAGCGTTCTTGAACGCATTTTTCAACTTCTGCCTTGGTTGCCAGATGTATCTAGGGCTTAGAAGGCTTGGCGTTATTCGAAAGTGAAATAGCCTTGCGAATGGCAGCTCTGCCAAGTTTCCGCTCGCCATTAGCGTCATAAGCCTGACCAAGTCGCAACCAGTGACTCCAAGAATCCTGGTTCACTTCGTGTTGATCGATCAACTTCGCCAAAGCCTCTGCAGCGCTTGCGGGCGATGGTCGCCCGGAAGGGCGAAGATCGAGGTCTAGCTCCTCAACACCAAGCTCATGAGCCCTATTGACTAGTTTTTCTGCAGCGAAACCAAATCTAACTTCGGCATAAATGCTCCAGAGGGCAAACAGTGGCAAAACCAAAATGGCCAGACCCATGAGAATGGGCACAAGTTCACCGGTGGTCAAGAGAACGATTCCCTTTTGCGCGAGCAAGAGCACGTAGATCAAGGCCAAAATGGCCATTACTCCGGCCCAGATTTTGCTTGCCATTAGGCCAAAACGACCTTATCCAGACCAATCGTGAGCCCAGTCGCGCTCACCGCAAATTCGATTGAGCGCAAAATGCCATGGCTATAAGCCTGGTTTGAAGAAACCTCGTGTGAAATCTTCAGCACCTCAGAATTACCGGCGAGATGCACCTCTTGCTTAGCGCCAATCCCCTCAAGCCGAAGTGAGTGAACTGGAACCCCAGAAACAACCTCTCCCCTGGCTTCCTGCTCTACCCCTGGAATAAGTGGTTGCGGCATGCCGCTTCTTGATTCGGAAATCAGCTCAGCGGTTCGAATCGCGGTTCCAGATGGGGAATCCGCTTTGGCAGCATGGTGGGCCTCGATGATCTCGATTGAAGAGAAGAACTTGGCTGCTTGGGCTGCAAACAACTGGCCAAGCATTGAGCCAATTGAAAAATTAGGGATCAGAACAACGGCGGCGTTTGGGTGCTCCAATAGCAGCCTCTCCAACCCGGCGAGCTTATTCTCAGACCATCCCGATGTTCCGATGACGACTTTGAGGTCGTTTTCGATTGCATAGCGAACCAACGACTCGCTGACCGATGGAAGGGTGAAATCCAGAATCACATCAGCGCCAATCATTTCCTCCGGACTTGAGGAAGACCGAAGAGCGGCATGAAGCTTTAGATTGGCATCGTCATTTACCAACTGGGTAGCCAGGGTTCCCATGCGCCCACTGGCACCTAAAATCGCAACTCGAATCATGTTCGAAACCCTATCAACTCAAACCCGAAAGCGAACGAAGGTCTTTGCCAACCACAACCAAAGAAGTTGGTTTGGCAATGATTTCCTGAGCAATTTGCTGGACTTGATCCAGAGTCACAGCTTGGAAACGCTGCATGATTTCTGACACACTCAGATACTCCCCGGTGCCAATCTCGGCGGATAGCAATCGGTTCATGCGTGCCATCGAGCTCTCATAGCGAAGCGCTAGGCCGCCAGTGATATTTCCGATTGCCAGGTCAAATTCCTCTTGGGTCACACCATCTCTGGCGAGCTTGAGGAATTCTTTGCGCATCAAATCAAGCGCTTCTGGAGCGTGCTCGGGGTTTGTGCCAGCATAGAGGCCGTAGTAGCCAGCATCCGCATAACCCTGCTGATATGAATAGGTTGAATAGGCAAGACCGCGCTCTTCGCGAATCTCTTGGTAGAGCCTCGAGCTCATACCACCACCCAAAATCGTGTTCATGATCCCAAGCGCGTAGCGCTCGGCTGCTGCACCCCTAATGCTTTGGTAACCAAGCAAGATATTTGCCTGCGCAACATCCTTCTCAATAAGCGCAAGTGGCAATGAGAACTCAAGGGTTGCGTCAAACTGTGCTCTTCTTAGATTTGGAGTACCGAGATGGTTTCCCCAGCCTGCCGAATCCAGCGCCTTCACAACTAGTTCGACAACGCTTTCGTGCGAGACGCCTCCAGCTACCGTAATAACCAAGTTTTCAGGTGTGTAGTGAGTCTTGTAGTGCTCAAAAACCGCGTCTCTTGAGACATCGGTGATTGTTTGCGCAGTGCCGCCAATCGGGCGACCAAGTTCATGGGTTGGCAATAGGTGAGCTGCCAGTGCCTCGTGAGCGACATCCTCAGGATCGTCCTCGTTCATGGCCAGCTCTTCGAGAATGACGGTGCGCTCAATCTCAAAATCGCTTGGGTCGATCTTGGCCGATGTGAACATATCGATGATGACATCGATCGCTAGCGGTAGCGCTGAATTCTGCACCCTTGCGTAGTAGCTGGTGTATTCCTTGGCGGTTGCCGCATTGGCTGAGCCACCGACCGAATCAAAGGCAATAGAGATATCTTTTTGGCCACGTTTTGGCGTGCCCTTGAACAATAAATGTTCTAGAAAATGAGTGGAGCCAAAGTGAACACCGCTCTCGTCCCTTGAACCCACTGCAACCGATGCCGCAATGGAGACAGAGGGAGCTCCAAGAACTTCTTCCGTGAGAATGCGAACACCGCTGGGCAGCACCGTGCGAGAAACACGGGCTGCCTCAGCGGTGAAGGCGATTGAATCGTTTAGTTGAAAGAGCAAGAGTTACTCAGAAGCCTCTTCGCCGCCCTCAACAACTGGAGAAAGCGAAAGCTTGCCACGGTCATCAACCTTGGTGATTTCAACCTGGATCTTCTGGCCGACAGAAAGAATGTCTTCGACATTCTCAACGCGCTTGCCACCGGAGATCTTCTTTAGCTCAGAGACGTGCAATAGCCCGTCTTTACCTGGCATCAAGGAGATGAATGCTCCGAAGGTTGCTAGCTTCACAACGGTTCCTAGGAAACGCTCACCGATCTCTGGAACGTGAGGGTTAGCAATCGCGTTGATTGCTGCCTTCGCGGCATCAGCAGACTCACCATTGGTTGCACCAATGTAGACGGTTCCGTCATCTTCGATTGAGATGTCGGCGCCGGTGTCTTCCTGAATCTGGTTGATCATCTTGCCCTTTGGACCAATAACCTCACCGATCTTGTCGATTGGGATCTTCACTGCAATCACGCGAGGTGCGAACTTCGAAAGCTCGTCTGGCTCGTCGATCGCCTCGTTCATGATCTCAAGGATGTAGGTTCTGGCTTCCTTGGCCTGAGTTAGCGCACCAGCTAGAACCGAAGCAGGAATTCCATCCAACTTGGTGTCCAACTGAATGGCGGTAACAAAGTTTGAGGTTCCAGCAACCTTGAAGTCCATGTCGCCAAGAGCATCCTCGGCACCCAAGATGTCGGTTAGGGCTGCGTACTGCACCTTGCCGTCAACAGTGTCGGAGATTAGACCCATTGCGATACCAGCAACTGGTGCGCGAAGTGGCACACCTGCGTTTAGTAGTGACAGGGTCGATGCACAAACAGAACCCATTGAGGTTGAACCGTTTGATGAAAGCGCCTCTGAAACCTGGCGGATTGCGTATGGGAAGTCCTCGCGGGATGGCAGAACTGGAACCAAAGCGCGCTCTGCAAGAGCACCGTGACCAATTTCACGACGCTTTGGTGAACCAACACGACCGGTCTCTCCAGTTGAATAAGGAGGGAAGTTGTAGTGGTGCATGTAGCGCTTTGAAGTCTCTGGAGTCAGAGCGTCAAGCTGCTGCTCCATCTTTAGCATGTTCAAAGTGGTGACACCAAGGATCTGAGTCTCGCCTCTCTGGAAGATTGCCGAACCGTGGGTGCGAGGAATAACTGCAACCTCTGCATCCAAAGCACGAATGTCGCGAAGGCCGCGGCCATCGATACGGATGCCTTCTTTTAGAACGCGAGTACGCATTACCTTCTTGGTTACAGACTTATAAGCCGCAGAGAACTGAAGCATCTGCTCTTCAGACAAAGTCGCAGCAAGCTGCTCCCTTACCTTTGCCTTGAGTGCATCGTCGGCTTCCTGGCGAGCCTGCTTGTCAGCGATCTGGTAAACACCAGAAAGCTCAGCACCAGCTGCAGCCTCAACCGCTGAGAAAACTTCATCGGTGTAAGGCAAGAACACTGGATACTCTGCGGTTGGCTTTGCAGCAACCTTGGCTAGCTCGCTCTGAGCGCGGACCAATTCCTTGATGAATGGCTTTGAAGCCTCGAGGCCCTGGGCAACGATCTCCTCGGTAGGTGCAATTGCGCCACCGGCGATTAGGTCCCAGCTAACTTCAGTAGCCTCGGCCTCAACCATCATGATTGCGACATCTTCTTTGCCATCTTCGATGACAACGCGACCTGCAACAACCATGTCAAACACAGCGTTTGCAAGCTGTGAGTGCTTAGGGAATGCAACCCACTGGCCATCGATTAGTGCAACGCGGACACCGGCAACTGGGCCAGAGAATGGCAAGCCAGCAAGCTGAGTTGACATTGAAGCTGCGTTGATTGCAACCACGTCGTAAAGCTCATCAGGCTCGATTGACATTACTGTCACAACTACCTGGATCTCGTTGCGCAAGCCATCAACGAATGATGGACGCAATGGGCGGTCAATCAAACGAGCAGCAAGGATTGCTGCGGTTGATGGGCGACCCTCGCGACGGAAGAATGAACCTGGAATCTTTCCAGCTGCATACATGCGCTCTTCAACGTCGATGGTTAGTGGGAAGAAGTCGAACTGGTCTTTTGGCTGCTTCGATGCCGAAGTTGCCGAGAAGAGCATTGTCTCTTCGTCGATATAGACGGCAGCTGCACCAGCAGCCTGCTGAGCTAGTCGCCCAGTTTCAAAGCGAATAACGCGCTTGCCGTGTTTTCCATTGTCAATAATTGCTTCTGCGAATTTAATTTCTGGGCCTTCCATGGCCCCTCCTCTTTATTTCTGCGCACGCAAAAAACCCACTTTGCAACTGCAAAGTTTTGTCGCATGCTGGAGCCAGGCCTAACCTGGATTGAAGTGCCGATCGTCAGTAAAAAAACCTGGGAGAGGTCCCAGAATCTTCCACCGAGGATCCGCCTTGCAATACTCCTATTCATAGCCTAACAACTGATAGGCAAAATACCTAGAAACAAGAAAACCCCCGGCATGCCGGGGGTAATCAAGAAAGTCCGTTATCGACGAAGACCTAGGCGCTCAATGAGCTTGCGGTAGCGATCAATGTCAACCTGCTGTAGGTATCCAAGAAGGCGACGACGCTGACCAACCATAAGCAACAGTCCACGACGTGAGTGGTGGTCGTGCTTGTGGTCTTTTAGGTGCTCGGTTAGGTCCAAGATGCGGCGGCTCAGCACTGCAATCTGTACCTCAGGAGAACCGGTGTCACCCTTTGAGGTGGCATATTCTTCGATGATTTGGGTCTTTACCTTTGGGTCTAGAGCCATTTGCTGATCCTTTCATCCGCTGCGCGGCGCCAAAAACACTGTGCTTTTGGCTCTCTTTATCCGCGGCCGTTACACGGCAACCTGAGAAGTCTAGTGAAAAAACTAGATTCTGGCTAGGCGGTGGTGCCTTCTTCTAGTGGAGAAAGCGGTTCTGGCTCAACATATTTATTGCCGTCATAGAAACTCTTTGACTGACGAAGTGCGAAAACCAAAAACACAACAAATACCAAGGCAAATAGGGCGAAGATTGGAATTCCAAGGAAAACGATCGTCATCAGCTGCTGCGAGGTGAGCTCGTTGCCGGTTGAAGTTGCCAAAATCGCGATGATTCCGAAGCCGGCAAAAATTGCATACAAAAACGGAACGATCTGCATCAAAAGCCACTTTGCACTGAAGCCGGCATCGTGGAAACGTCTAGCTGACATCGAAAGATTTGGAATGAAGAGCAGAAGCGAAACCAAATTCGAAATTGGGGTCTGGACAGAAAGCATTCCGTCGAGATTCTGCATCCAGTCACCGGTCATTGGCTGGGCGCGCCAAATCGAACTTTCAATTGTGCTAACCACCAACGAAAGCAAGATGTTGAATAGCACCCAATACCAAAACTCGGAACGGGAAGCCTTGCCCTTGAAGTTGAAATAGTTCTTAAAACCGCTCTTTACTGCATCTACAAAAGTCATGATTTGAGCCTACTCCCCCAAAATCTTGGATGCTTGGGCAACATCTTTGCCGATTTGCTCAACCAAAGCTTCAAGCGAATCGAATTTTTGCCAACCACGCACCTGGTCGACAAATTCACACTCCACAATTTGCCCATAGAGATCAAGGTCATCCCGGCCGATGACGTGAGATTCGAGCAATCTAGGCACCTCGCCAACGCTGTCATTGGTGCCAACGGAGTGAGCCGCTGGGTAGCGCACGCCCTCTGCTGTCAGATAGCCAGCATAAATTCCGTCTGCCGGAAGCAGCCCCTCACTATCTCGAGAAAGGTTCGCGGTTGGAAACCCAAGCGTGCGACCAAGCTTGCGACCGTGTTCAACCTCACCTCTGACGACATGATTTCTCCCCAAAAGCAATGCGGCAGCCGAAACATTTCCTGATTCCAGGAGCTTGCGAATCTGCGTGCTTGAAATCCGAGAATCTCCAACCAAAACATTTGCGATCTCTCTGGCGCGAAAGCCAAACTCTGGGCCAAAGTTTCTTAGGTCATCAATAGTGCCAAGACCTTTGGCACCAAAGGTGAAATCCTCACCAACAAAAACCATTTGGGCGCCAAGGGTTGCGATGTAGCGCTCTATGAATTCCTTGGGGCTGAGGCTTGCCAGGGCTTGATTGAACTCAAGCGTCATCAAAACATCTACGCCTACTGATTCCACCAGCTCTGATTTTTGCTTTGGTCCCACAATCTCCGCAGGGCAATTCTGGGGATCAAACAGCGCTTTCGGGTTCTTATCGAAGGTGATTGCAATCGAACCAAGTGCAGACTCTTCGCAGTATTCCACCAGCTCATGGAGTAATTGCCTGTGACCCAGGTGCAGACCATCAAACTTTCCAATGGCAACGGCAGAACCAGGAAAACCCTCGGGAAGCCCAGTTGGGTCAGTTATTTCGTGCATTAGTCCGTCGCATCCAAATCAATCCCAAAATCGGGAGCGCTAAAGGTATGAAGCCATATCCAATTCCGAACTGAGACCACACCGAAGGATGGGCGAATAAATCCGGGGCAACAAGGCTCAAAAAGCCGACCAGCAAGACGCCGGATAGTTCAAATAATAAAGTTCCGAAGGCAATTTTCTGCCAGCGAACTCCGCTTCTTGAAAGGGCCACTGCCGCAAGAATGTAGACAAGAGCAGAGATCGCAGAGAGTGAGTAGGCCAAAGGTGCTTCGTCAAAACGCCTGAGCAGTTGGTAAATCGCTCTTGCGCTAGCTGAGAGCGCAAAGACACCGTATACGGCAATAAGCAGCCTGCCGACGCCCAGATTGGATTTACTCACCGCAATAGGTTACAACCACCCGAGTATCAGAATTCCAGGACCTCACCGGTCCAAATTTGTCGCATTCGAACCAGCATCACCACAACAGTGAGTATCGCCGCACCCATCACAACCGTTGACCATTTGGATTTTTCAACCAGGGCCCAGAATGCACCACCAATTGGCACGACCAAAGCCACTAACAGATATCCAAAGAATTCCCAGGTGTCACCCACTGACGATTCGCCAAGAAGAAGAACTGTGATTGTTGCAACCAATTGCATCAACAGACCAAACTCTGAACCAATCACCAAAGCCAGCGAGAAGCCAGAGGGTTTTCTTCCGATAAGACCCATTAGGACAAGCAGCAATCCAGCAAAAAGCCCATACCAAACCTGGGCCAAATACCACCACTCAAGCATTGGAGACCTCAGGAAAAACGCTCACGGATTTGTAATCCCGGCCAGACTTTTCCAAAACCGCAACCAGGTTGCCAGCCGGATTTATCGCCACAACCATTTCCGGATCGCCGCTAGGAATTCTCTTTCCATGCCGCAAATCAATTTCATCTTGTTCAGATAGTCGGTGCTCAGGGTATAGAAGTTGCGCAGCCTGGGTTAGGTCTAAAACAGAAATCTCACCAGAAATCTTTGATGCCTGGTCGACGCTGTAGTTTCCAACCTTTGTTCTTTTCAGGGCAGTCAAGTGACCACCGACTCCAAGGTCTCCACCCAGGTCTCTAGCCAATGCTCGAATGTATGTTCCAGATGAACAATCAACAAGCACATCTAGGTCTAGAAATTCATCTACGGCGCGAGGTTCGGCAACTAATTCAAAACGTGAGACTTTCACCGCTCTAGATTTGAGCTCTACGTCTTTGCCTTCTCGAACCAGGTCATATGCTCTTTTGCCGTCGACCTTGATTGCGCTAACACTGGATGGGGTTTGAAGAATGTCTCCGGTGAGTTTTTGAATTCCGGCCAAAACCTGATCGGCAGTTATTGCCGAGGCATCAATCACCTCAAGAGTCTCGCCATCGGCATCGTCTGTGACAGTAGTCATGCCAAGTCGGATAGTCGCAATATATTGCTTTGGCGCGCCAACTAGGAACTGCAGCAACTTGGTACCTGCATTCACGCCAAGCACCAAAAGCCCGGTCGCCATTGGATCCAAAGTTCCAGCATGGCCAATTTTTCTTGTCCCCAAAATGCCTCGAAGTTTTGCAACGGCATCGTGGCTGGTCCAGCCCTGTTCTTTATCAATCAGAACTAGCCCTTGGGGCATTAGTCTTCCTGAACCTTTGGCTTGATGTATGGATCTGCATCACCGGCAGGCTTTGCTTTTTTGGCAAGCTTTTCGGTTTCGGCATCACGGCGTTTTGCCTCTGCTAGCAAATCAGCCAAGTTACCGGCAACCTCTGGCACCTCATCGAGAATTAGCTCGATTGTCGGAGTGAGTCGAACGGTGAGATTGTGACCAATCTCACCTCGGATTCGACCTCGGTATTCCTCGAGAATTTCCTTGGTGCGCTCAAGTTCCTCTTCGCTACCAAAAACCGTGTAATACAGCTTTGCGTGAGCAAGATCAGGAGTGACGCGAACGTCGGTAATGGTCACAAACCCCAAGTCCGGGTCTTTTACAACCTTTTCCAGGGCTTGTGCAGCCAATACCTTGATTCGCTCACCTAGCTTGCGAGCTCTTGCGTGATCTACCACTAGGCCCTCGGCTTCTCGACCATCTCATAGGTCTCAATAACGTCATCAACGATTAGGTCGTTGAAATCGCTTAGGCCAATACCACACTCGTAGTCGGTCTTGACCTCGGTGGCGTCGTCCTTGAAGCGCTTTAGCGACTCAATCTTGAGGCCTTCCTTGATCATGACGCCATCGCGAAGCACTCTTGCAAGAGCGTTTCTGCGGATGAGTCCGGAGCGAACATAAGAACCTGCAATGGTGCCGAACTTGGAGGACTTGTAGATCTCGCGAACTTCCGCGGTACCCATTTGTTGCTCTTCGTACTCTGGCTTAAGCATTCCCTTAAGGGCGTTCTCGATGTCCTCAAGAGCGTTGTAGATGACGCTGTAGTGGCGAATGTCGACACCTTCGCGATCTGCGCGTTCCTTGGCCTTCTTGTCCGGACGGACGTTGAATCCAATGATGACCGCGGAGTCCACGGTTGCTAGGTTCACGTCAGACTCGGTAATCGCACCAACACCGCGGTGGATGATTCGAAGCTGAACTGAATCGTCAACTTCAATCTTGAGAAGCGAGTCCTCAAGTGCTTCAACAGCACCAGAAACGTCACCCTTGATAATCAAGTTGAGAGACTCAACCTTGCCGTCTTCAAGCGCCTTAGTGAAGTCCTCAAGCGATAGCTTCTTGCGAGTCTTTGCCAGTAGAGCGTTACGGTCAGCAGCCTCTCGCTTTTCAGCGATCTGGCGAGCCTGGCGCTCGTCTTCTGCCACCACGAAGGTGTCACCAGCACGAGGAACAGACTGCAGACCTAGAACCTGAACTGGTCTTGAAGGACCAGCCTCTGGAACCGCATCGCCGTTCTCATCGAACATCGCACGAACTCGTCCGTGAGAAGAACCTGCGACAATCGCATCTCCAACGCGAAGGGTTCCCGACTGAATCAGAACGGTCGCAACTGAACCGCGACCCTTGTCCAGGTTCGCCTCAATTGCAACACCACGAGCGTCACGATCTGGGTTGGCACGCATATCCAATGCAGCATCTGCGGTTAGAAGAACAGCATCCAACAATTTGTCAATGCCCTGGTTCTTTAGAGCCGAGACGTTCACGAACATCACATCGCCACCGTATTCTTCGGCCACTAGGCCGAATTCGGTGAGCTGCTGGCGGATCTTGTCTGGGTTAGCACCCTCTTTATCAACCTTGTTCACAGCAACCACGATTGGAACCTTGGCGGCCTGGGCGTGGTTCAGAGCCTCAACTGTCTGAGGCATCACACCATCGTCCGCGGCAACCACAAGTATTGCCAAGTCTGTTACCTGAGTACCACGGGCACGCATTGCGGTAAACGCTTCGTGACCTGGGGTGTCAATAAAGGTGATTGCGCGATCGATGCCTTCGTGCATGGTGTGCACCTGGTAAGCACCAATGTGCTGGGTGATTCCACCGGCTTCGCCGGCAACCACGTTTGCACTTCGGATCGAGTCCAAGAGCTTGGTCTTACCGTGGTCAACGTGACCCATAACGGTGACAACTGGAGGCCTTGCCTGCAGCAGTTCGTCGTCTTCGTCTTCGATACCGGTTGAGATATCCAAACCAAAGCCTTCAAACAGCTCGCGCTCTTCGTCCTCTGGCGAAACAACCTCGATCTTGTAACCAAGCTCCTCACCAAGAATCTGGAAGGTGTCCTCATCCAAGGATGCGGTTGCTGTAGCCATCTGGCCAAGGTGGAACAGAACGGTGATCAACTGACCGGCATTTGCGCCAATCTTGTCGGCAAAGTCCTGAATCGATGCACCACGGCGCAAGCGAAGCACTGTCGTGCCATCGCCGTGTGGCACCATTGCGCCACCTAGGCTCGGTGCTTCTCTTTGTTCGAATTCTTCTCTCTTGGTGCGCTTGGACTTGCGGGACTTGCCACGCGATCCACCCTTACCAAAAGCACCTGCTGTGCCGGCTCCACGGCCACCGCGACCAGCTGGTCCCGGACGTCCTGGAGCGCCACCTGCTGGCGGGCCAAAGCCACCACCGGCAGGTCTAGGTGCTCCAAAACCAGTGCCACCAGGTCTTGGTGCTCCACCGGGACGTGGTGCGCCACCTGGTCTTGGTGCGCCAGTTTGTCCTGGACGACCAGGTGCTCCACCTGGTCTTGGTGCGCCACCGGGCCTTGGGCCACGGCCCATGCCCTGGTTGGATGCAAAAGGATTATTGCCAGGTCTTGCCATTGGGCGTGGGATGCCCATGCCCTGGTTTGATGAGAATGGGTTGTTTCCTGGTCTTGGAGTGCCCAGCATTGACGCTGCAGAAGCCGCGGCAGAGGCCGCTGGCGATGCAGGGACAGCAGGGGTTTCGGCAACTGGCGCAGCAGGTGCCGCTGGGGCAGGTGCCGCAGGCGCTTCGGCTACTGGAGTCGGTGCTGTTGGGTCGGCAGGCTTTGGGCTCGGTGCCGCAGGCTTTTCGGCCTTTGGTTCAGCCTTTTTAGCCGGCTTCTCAACCTTTGGAAAGGCGCCGCGAAGTTTTGCCGCTACCGGCGGCGTGATGGTTGATGAACCACCCTTGACATACTCCCCAAGCTCTTCGAGCTTGGACAATGCCACTTTGGTGTCGATGCCAAGTTCTTTGGCTATGTCGTATACGCGTGGAAGCGCCACTTATTTCTCCTGTCCGGGGCCAACCCCGATCAGGGTAGGCCTTACTGCTGAGCGAATCTCATTTCGAGGAACTCATATTGTTGCCAGCATGTTTTCTGCCTATTTCTCTAACCATTGCTCGAAGGCGACCAAATCGGTTGCTCCCAAGGCTCTTTGAAAACCTTTTCTCTCCAAAACTAATTTGGCGCATCCTTCGTGAAACCAGGCCCCTCGGCCAGGATTCCGACCAGACTCATCAATCAAGATGGAGCCGGATTGGAGGGTTGCTCTAATCAGATTCTGTTGAGAATCGCACTGGCGACAGCCGATGCAGGTTCGTTGTGGTTCCATTCTAAGCCCAACCACCTAATTTGTAACTAGTCCTTGAGAATGCTGTCGGGCTGGATGTCGATTTTGGCACCGGTTAGCTTGGCGGCAAGGCGGGCATTTTGACCCTCTTTTCCGATTGCCAAAGAAAGCTGAAAGTCAGGAACTAAAACGCGAACAGCCTTGGTGGCCGCATCCAAGATAAAGGAATCAGAGACGCGAGCAGGCGACAAAGCGTGAGCCACAAAATCAGCTAGGTTTTCCGAGAAATCAACCACGTCGATCTTCTCTTCATTCAGTTCAGCGCTAACCGCACGAACTCTCTGACCTAGTTCTCCGATGCAAGCACCCTTGGCATTAATGCCTGGCTCCTTTGCGAAAACGGCAATCTTGGTGCGGTGACCAGCTTCCCTGGCAACAGATGCAATCTCAACTTGGCCAGATGCAATCTCTGGCACCTCAAGAGCGAACAACTTGCGGATTAGGTTTGGGTGAGTTCTAGAAACTGTGATCTGCGGACCGCGCGGTCCCTTCTGAACACTTGTCACATAAACCCTAATTCGAGATCCGTGGAAGTAATCCTCCGATGGAACCTGCTCCTCAGGAGGCATCATGGCCTCAATCGAACCTAGGTTCACATAAACCATGTTTGAGCGGGTTCCCTGCTGGATCACTCCTGCAACAATGTCACCCTCTTTGCCCTTGAATTCTCCGAGCAATCCCTCGTCTGAGATTTCGCGCATTCTTTGAGCAATTACTTGTTTTGCAGCATAGGCAGCAACTCTGCCAAAGCCGTCAGGAGTGACATCTGTCTCGCCTTCGCGCTCACCCTCTTCATTCAGAATTGGGGCGTGGATGGCAACGTGACCGGTTTTGCGATCTAAAGATGCGCGTGCTGCCTTGTCGGCATCTGCGTTTTTTAGATAGGCAGCCAAGATGGCTGCCTCAATGATCTGAACGAGATCCTCGAAAGGAATCTCTTTTTCGCGCTCCAGAAGACGTAGTACCGAGAGATCGATATCCATTTTGCGGTCCTCTTTTCTTTTATTTTCGAGCTGCGACAAGCGAAGCAAGTGCTGAGTCTATCGCCACCTGCACTCTTTCGCCGCTTCTTCTATTCCACAGCTCAACCTCACCATCTGCAACCCCACGGCCACAAATGATGATCCAAGGAATTCCAATCAACTCAGCATCAGCAAATTTCACACCAGGAGACAACTTGGCGCGGTCATCCAGCAAGACACTCAAGCCGAGTTCCTCGGCCTGCGTGGTTAGAGCCTCAGCGGCCTCAAAAGCGGCTTCATCTTTGCCGGTGGCAATGATGTGAAGATCCATCGGGCTGACAGCCTCTGGCCAGATAATGCCCTTCTCATCGTGATATGCCTCGGCCAAAACTGCAACTAGGCGAGTGACGCCAATTCCATAAGAGCCCATGGTTACGGTGACAAGCTTGCCGTTTTCATCAAGAACCTTGAGGTCCAAAGCGTCGGCATACTTGCGACCGAGCTGGAAGACGTGACCAATCTCGATTCCGCGAGCAAGCTCGAGATCTCCAGAGCCATCCGGAGCCGGGTCGCCGGCGCGAATCTCTGCAATATCTGCAATTCCGTCAGATTGGAAATCACGACCATGAACCAAGTTCCAGATGTGCATCTGGTCCTTGTTTGCACCGGTAATCCAAGAACTTCCAACTGCAACTCTTGGATCAAGTAGGTAACGAATTCCTGCGGTGGCTTTCTCCCCCAAGAATTGTTCGCCATCAAGAGTCGGTCCGATGTAGCCCTTCACAAGCCCTGGGTGCTTGGCAAAATCTGCTTCGGTGGCTGGTTCAACCTCGTTTGGACCAAAGAATGCCTCGGCGCGCTTCTGATCTACTTCCCTGTCTCCGGGAAGTCCAACGATCACCAACTCACGCTTGCCATCTGGGGCAGTCAGTGCCAAAACCACGTTCTTGAGCGTGTCAGCGGCGCTCCATTCACCTTGATCTTTGGGGTGGTTGGAATTTGAGTAGTCCACCAAGGATGCAATGGTTGGAGTGTTAGGCGATGGGTGGGTCTGAGACGCGGGGGTATTTGATGCGTCTTGCTCTGGAAGCTGTGCGAACTTGACCGCTTCCACATTCGCCGCAAAGCCGCCCTTGGAGCGCACAAATGTGTCTTCGCCGATTGCCGATGGGTTTAGGAATTCTTCAGACTTGGAACCACCCATTGCTCCAGCATCCGCCTTCACAATCACGTATTCCACGCCTAGGCGCTGGAAGATGCGCTCATAGGCATCACGCTGAGCTTGATAGCTCTTTGCCAAACCTTCGTCGTTGATATCAAAGGAATAAGCATCCTTCATCACAAATTCGCGTCCGCGCAGAAGCCCTGCGCGAGGTCTTGCCTCATCGCGGTATTTGTTTTGGATTTGATAAATCTGCAGCGGCAAATCTTTATAGGAGTTGTAGAGATCCTTCACCAAGAGAGTGAAGACCTCTTCGTGGGTTGGAGCCAGCAAGTAATCGCCATCTTTGCGGTCCTTAAGGCGGAAAAGGTTATCGCCGTATTCGTCCCAGCGACCGGTTTGATCAAATGCTTCCCTTGGCAACAGTGCTGGGAAAAATACCTCTTGCGCTCCGGCGCGGTCCATCTCTTCGCGAACGATCTGCTCGATCTTGGCTTTTACCTTTAGTCCAAGCGGCAACCAACTGAATAGACCGGAACCTGCGCGACGTATATAACCTGCGCGAACCAGGAGTTTGTGGCTATCTACTTCAGCTTCTGCTGGATCCTCACGAAGCGTGCGCAGGAAAAGGGAACTCATTCGAATTGGCATGCACCAATGTTAGCTACTTGTCGGCCACCATAATCTGAGCACTGCCAATCAAAGCAGGATCCATGTCTTTTGCAATTCGGTTCGCTTCCTCAATCAAGGTTGCAACAATGTCAGCCTCAGGAACGGTCTTTACGACCTCACCCTTCACGAAAATCTGACCCTTGCCGTTTCCGGATGCCACTCCAAGATCGGCTTCGCGAGCCTCTCCTGGACCGTTTACAACACAGCCCATCACAGCAACGCGGATTGGAACGGTTAGGTGCTGAAGCCCCTCGGTAACCTGATTGGCCAGGGTGTAAACATCAACCTGAGCTCTTCCGCAACTTGGGCAGCTAACAATCTCGAGCTTTCTTGGCCTTAGGTTTAGCGATTCAAGAATCTGAGAGCCAACCTTGATCTCTTCAACCGGTGGCGCAGAAAGTGAAACTCGGATTGTGTCTCCAATACCCTGGGCCAAGAGTGCGCCAAAGGCCACAGATGACTTTATGGTTCCCTGGAAGGCAGGACCAGCCTCTGTCACACCAAGGTGTAGTGGCCAATCTCCACGTTCGGAGAGCAATTGATATGCCTTAACCATGACAACTGGGTCGTTGTGTTTCACTGAAATCTTGAAATCGTGGAAATCGTGTTCTTCAAAAAGGCTGGCCTCCCAAACCGCTGACTCAACAAGAGCCTCCGGGGTGGCTTTTCCATATTTCTCCATTAGGCGCGGATCTAGCGAACCGGCGTTGACACCAATGCGGATTGATACACCTGCGTCCTTGGCCGCCTTTGCAATTGCGCCAACCTGGTCATCAAATTTCCTGATATTGCCAGGGTTCACACGAACAGCGCCGCAACCGGCATCAATTGCCTGGAAAACATATTTTGGCTGGAAGTGAATGTCCGCAATCACCGGAATCTGAGAGCGCTTGGCGATAATTCGAAGCACATCTGCATCATCTTGAGATGGCACTGCAACTCGCACGATATCGCAACCAGATGCCGTCAACTCTGCAATCTGCTGCAGGGTTGCATTGATGTCTGTGGTCGGGGTTGTGGTCATTGACTGAACAGCAATTGGGGCATCTCCACCAACTGGAACCTTCCCGACCATGATCTGGCGGGTCTTTTTACGGGGTGCAATGGTTGGTGGCGGGGATTTAGGAAGTCCCAGATTGATCGCAGGCAAGTAAACCTCTTTCGTCTCAAGAAAGCATAAACAGTGAAATGCGCAACTTCGTTCCTAACTAAGTGCAATTGGATTAATTGCATCAGCAAAAATCAAAATCAAACCAACTGCAATCAGCACCAGCCACATCGCATAGGCAAAAGGTAATGACTTTGCGGTGTCAACTGGACCAGGGTCTGCCTTACCCAAGAGCCTTGCGCCGCGGCGCTTTGCACCTTCGTAGAGAGCGCCAACCACGTGACCACCATCAAGTGGCAAGAGCGGCAAGAGGTTGAATGCAAAGAGGGCAATATTTAGTGAACCCAACAACATCAGAAGCGATGCGGCCTTTGCCGAAACCGGGATATTGTCGGTGGCAGTAAGCTCTCCAGCAAGTTGACCAACACCCAAGATTGAGATCGCACCATTTGGGTCTCGCTCCTGGAGTCCGAAAATTGATGCGCCTACTCCCCAGACCTGTTGGGGCAGGGTAAATATGAAACCAAAGGTTGATCCGGTTGCTTGGGCAGCAACCTCAAAAGATTCATTTATTGGCAGCGGGACGCTCTCGAGTCCAAGTTGAATCCCGATTACTGGCCGTAGCTCTGTGACGGGAACTCCCTTTTCGTCTCGCACCGCTTGACCGCTCGAATCAAAAACTGCTCGTTCGTGGAAAACCGGGGTGAGCTGGAGTGCGACTTGCTCGCTATCGCGCTGAACCAGAATTGAAGCTGAGCTTCCACGATTCTTATCCAACTCGGCAACAACTTCGGTCCAAGACACAATGGGGTTTCCGTTGACTTCAAGGACCACATCGCCCGGCATCATTCCAGCTGCAAGCGCCGGAGATTCTGGCGCTCCGGCTGGGCAGCTGCCGTCCACATTTGAATCAACGCAGTCAAAGACTTTGCCCACAGAAGCAGAGTTTTGCGTGACCCCAATTCCGGAAAGTGCCGTGAGAATCAATACAAACCCAAGCAATAAGTTCATGGTTGGCCCACCAAGCATGATGACCAACTTTTTTGGCACGCTCAGTTTGTGAAACTGCCGATTTTCATCGCTTTCCAGAACATCGCTGCGTTCAGCAGTTCTTGCCTCTTTGATCCAGCTGGAAAACGGGCCGTTATATGGCCTTTTCTCAGGTGGGTACATGCCCGTCATCAGTATGTATCCACCCAGTGGAATGGCCTTCAGGCCAAATTCCGTATCTCCCTTGCGCCAGGATTTGACTGTCGGCCCAAAACCAATCATGAATTGTTTGACTCTTACTCCGAAGGCCCTTGCAGGCAAGAAATGCCCGACCTCGTGCAGTCCAATGGAAAGTGCAATTCCAACTAGAACGGCAAGAATGCCAAGGATGTATAGGAGGGTTTCAGTCACCCAATAAGGTTACTGCGGTGACAGACATCTATCGCTTTGCTATCAGCGAATCGGCAGTCCGTCTGGCCCAACTCTCTGCCTCTAGGACGCTCTCAAGACTCAACTTTGCTGATGCTTCATGCATGGAAAGAGTTTCAGAAATCACCGAAATGATTTCGAGGAAGCCGATTTTTTGATCGTGAAAAGCGTCTACGGCCTGCTCGTTTGCAGCATTGAACACTGCAGGGTAGGTCAAACCAAGAGAGCCGACTTGTCTTGCTAGCGCCACCGACTCAAATACGTCCTCATCCAGCGGCTCAAATGTCCAGTTGTGGCTGAGGGTCCAGTCCAATGGGGTTGAGATATTTGGAAGTCGATCTGGCCAGCTCATACCAAGGGCAATTGGAAGCTTCATATCTGGCGGTGAACATTGTGCAATGACGGAGCCGTCAATGAACTCAACCATTGAATGAACGATCGATTGCGGGTGAACGGTGACTGCAATCTGCTCAAAAGGCAAATCAAAAAGCAAGTGCGCCTCGATTACCTCTAGACCTTTGTTCACCAATGTTGCGGAATTCGTGGTGACCACGCGGCCCATTTTCCAGGTCGGGTGGTTAAGTGCTTGTGCTGGGGTAACTTCCATCAGTTGGGTCTTTGAAAAACCCCTGAAAGGGCCGCCGGAAGCCGTCAAAATCAATCTGCTGACTTCCGAGAAAGCTCCAGACCGAAGCGCTTGCGCAATAGCCGAGTGCTCGGAGTCGACAGGAACAATTTGACCAGGCTTGGAAATCCTTTTTACAAGCTCTCCCCCAACAATCAAGGACTCTTTGTTTGCAAGAGCGAGGACTTTTCCGGTCTCAAGCGCTGCCAAGGTTGAGGCAAGTCCGGCGGATCCGGTGATTCCATTGACCACAACATCTGCACCCAAAGAGCGAACGAGTTGACTCGCGGCTTCTGGACCAATCGCAACTTGGCCATCACTCAAACCAAATGCCTTCGCCTGAGAGCGCAGAAGCTCCAGGTTTGAGTTTCCAGAAACCCCCACCAGCTCGAAGGATTCCGATTGCGCAGCTATAACTTCAAGCGCCTGGGTGCCAATAGACCCGGTTGAACCCAGGACGATAACTTTGCGCATCCCTAAAGCTTAGAACTTGATGCTGAAACGATGAAACAAGGTCCAAAAATGGGCACATGGAACCTAGACTTATCCCATGACTGTTGAGCAAAAAAGAATCCTTGCCACTTCCATTCCTGGACCTATTTCGATCCAGATGCAGGAGCGTCGCACCAAAGTTATTTCCGCAGGTGTTGGAACATTGCTGCCGGTATTCATCGACACCGCACACGGAGCAATCCTGCGAGATGTTGATGGCAATCAGTTCATCGACCTCGGCACCGGTATTGGTGTTGTGACGATTGGGCACACCAACCAAAGAGTTGTTGAAGCAGTTCAAAACCAGGTTGCAAAACTTACCCACACCCTTTTCACCGTTGCCCCATACGAGCCTTATGTCCGAGTCGCAGAGCTAATCACAGCTCACACTCCAGGATCCTTTGCCAAGAAGGCAGCGTTCTTCAACTCTGGCGCCGAGGCAGTGGAAAACGCGGTAAAGATTGCTCGCAAGGCAACCGGTCGCACCGAAATTGCAGTCTTTGACCACGCATATCACGGCCGCACCAACTTGACCATGTCAATGAACTTCAAGATGCACCCATATGGCACCGGCTTTGGACCCCTGGCCGGATCTGTGCACCACGCTCCGATGAGCTACCCATACCGCGATGAGCCAGGAATGACCGGCGAAGAGGCTGCTGCAAGGGCAATTACCTATCTTGAAAAAAGAGTCGGAGCTACACAGCTTGCAGCAGTATTTATCGAGCCAATCCAGGGCGAGGGTGGCTTCATTGTCCCGGCCCCAGGCTTCCTAAAGACACTTGACTCATGGTGCAAAGCAAACGGAATTGTGATGGTTGCCGATGAAGTGCAGTCCGGTATCGCAAGAACCGGAAAGTGGTTTGCCAGCGACTGGGAAGAGGGCTTCGAGCCAGATCTAGTTACCGTTGCCAAGGGAATTGCCGGCGGATTGCCACTGAGCGGTGTTGTCGGTCGCGCCGAAATTATGGATGCAGCTCACGCCGGTGGACTAGGTGGAACCTTCGGTGGATCTCCAACAGCCGTTGCAGCTGGTGTCGCGGTCCTTGAGCAGCTCGAAGAGGGCGGCTGGATGGAGCGCTCGCAAGAGATTGGTGAGCTGCTGACCACTCGCCTGAGTGCAATGCAAGCCAACAACCCAATCATCGGTGATGTTCGCGGACGCGGTGCCATGATCGCAATCGAATTGGTTGAAGCAGGCACAAAGAAGCCAAACTCACAAGCTGTAGATGCTCTGGTTCGCCACTGCCACCAAAATGGCGTGCTGATTCTGAATGCAGGAACTTATAACAACGTGATTCGCTTCTTGCCACCGCTAGCAATCAGCGATGAGTTGTTGAACGAGGCACTTGACGTTCTCGAAGAAGGGCTAGCAAAGCTCTAAAAAGAGTTTTTATTTAGCGGTTTTACTTAGCCAGTCTCTTGGCTTTGCGAGATGCCCTTACCTGCACGATCATCACGATTGCAATGGCGACAATAAACACACCCGAACCAACTACGTTAGCCTCTGGTGGGATACCCCTAACCGCTGCGGTATAGACAAACTTGGGGAAAGTAGTTTCCGGTCCAGAGTTGAACTGCGTGATGATGAAGTCATCAAAACTCAATGCAAAAGACAACATTGCTGCAGCCGCGATACCCGGAAGCAATAGCGGGAAGGTGATCTTCCAGAACACCTGGCTCGCATTTCCGTAAAGGTCCCGTCCGGCTTCCTCAAGCTTTGGATCAAGCGTCGCAACACGTGCCTTGACGGTCACAACCACAAAGCTCAAGGTGAACATGACGTGTGCCACCACAATGGTCCAGAAGCCCTTTGCAACCCCTACGTTCAAGAATTGAGCGGCAAGACCAGCACCCATAACGACCTCAGGGGTTGCCATAGGCAAAAACAGCAGCAGGTTTGTGACCGAACGTCCTTTGAAGCGATAGCGGCCAAGGGCAATAGCGATTGCTGTTCCAAGAGCGGTCGAGATCGCGGTTGCAATAACCGCAATCGCGATTGAGTTACCGAAGGCTTCACAGACCTCTTGCTTATTGCAAACATAAAGCCAGTTATCGAAGGTAAAACGCTTCCAAGCGATGTTGGACTTGTTGACCTCGTTGAACGAGAAAACGAATGTGTAGACAATCGGAATCATGGTGAAGACAAATGCCAACGCAACATAGGTTGGAAGAAGGAACTTGCCGAGTGAGAATTTCACAGTAGGTCCTCCGTTCCGCTCTTGCGGACATACATCGAGACCAAGACCACAATCGCAGCCATCAGCATCACAGACAGCGCTGATGCGGTTGGGTAATCCTGAATCCTGAAGAAGTTGGCCTCCACGACGTTACCAATCATGGCGGTGTCAGAGCCACCCAAGAAGTCTCTCGAGGCATTCACATAGTCGCCTGAAATCGGAATGAACGTCAACAAAGTTCCAGAAATTACACCTGGCAAAGACAGCGGGAAGGTAACCTTCCAAAAAGTCTTGGCTGGCGTTGCATAGAGGTCAGAACCTGCCTCTAAAAGACGGATATCTAGACGCTCCAGCGAGGTGTAGATCGGCAATGTCATGAAAGGTATGAAATTATAGGTCAACCCGAATACCACGGCAAATGGTGTTCCAATCACATACTGATCGGGAGCCAGAAGGCCGATGGTGTGAAGGAAATTTGTGACCGGAGAATCATTAGAGAAGATCTGCTTCCAAGCAAAAGTTCTCAGCAAGAAGCTAATGAAGAATGGTGCGATAACCAAGGTCAGTAGCATCGCCTGCAACAGCGGCTTATTGCGCGCCTTTACCCCGATGAAATAGGCGATTGGATAGCTAATCATCAGAGCCATAACGGTTGCAATAATCGCATAGGTAAAGCTGCGCAAGATTTGCGGCAGATATTGGCCAATGGCGTAGGCGTAATTACCTAGCTCGAAGCCAAAGTCATACATTCCGATTTCGCCGGTAGGGCTGGATACCTTGAGCGAGGTGATGATCAAAGAAACAAGCGGCGTTAGGAAAAACAGCCCTAAGTAAATAAGACCTGGAGCCAGCAGAATGAATGCGACTCTTGAGGTTTTGGTTGGAGTTGCGCTACCAGCGCTTCCCTGACCGAGTGCTACGAATGCCACGACTACTCGCCGTCGTTATCTGCCTTGGGAGGCAGATCAGAAAGACCGAATGCGTGCTCAACCTTCCAGGAAACCCAAACCTGAGCACCCAATTCGACCACAGGTGATTTTCCAACGTTCTGGGCAAATACTGTGATGTCACCAAAACCAGGAATATCAATCAAGTACTGGTTAGAAACTCCGGTGAAGCGAATATCAATGATCTCGCCTGGGCCAACCAAGTTGTGGTTGCTGTCAAGAACTGGCTTATCTTCGTGGAAGGTTGCCTTCTCTGGACGAACACCAATTGCAACTTTGCCTGAATGCTTCTCGCTGCGCGATTTTGGAGCAGAGACCTTTTGACCGTTGCAGTCAATAGAAATCGTGTTGGCATTCTCCTCGACAACTTCGCCGACAAAAATGTTGGACTGGCCTAGGAATCTAGCAACGAATGCGGTCTTTGGGCGGTCATAGAGAGCCTCTGGAGCACCCATCTGCTCAATTTGACCGTGGTTCATAACCGCAACAGTGTCAGCCATGTCCATGGCCTCTTCTTGGTCGTGGGTTACGTGCAAGAAGGTAAGACCGACCTCCATTTGAATGGCCTTGAGCTCAACCTGCATTTGCCTGCGCAACTTTAGGTCCAAGGCGCCCAAAGGCTCATCTAGCAATAGCAATGCTGGTCGGTTCACCAATGCACGAGCCAGCGCTACGCGCTGTTGCTGGCCACCAGATAGCTGCTGGGGCTTACGGTTACCAAGATGCTCAAGTTCAACCATTTGAAGAGCTTCGGTTGCCTTGGCAAGTGGCTCCTTGATTTTGCGCTGGCGCAAACCAAATGCGACGTTCTCAAGAACGGACATGTGCGGAAAGAGTGCATAGTTTTGGAAAACGGTGTTTACCGGACGCTCATGAGGCTTGGTGCCCGAAACATCCTTACCGCCAATTAGAACCTTGCCGTGAGTGGCTTCTTCAAGCCCGGCGACAATTCGCAACGTAGTGGTTTTACCGCAACCCGAAGGCCCCAGCAAGGCGAAAAATTCGCCCGCTGGAATCTTCAGATCTAGGTTTTCAATGGCCGTGAAGCCGGGGAACTCTTTGCGAATCCCTACCAGCTCAAGGTCTTGACCTCTGGCTACGAAGTCGGTTGCCAATTATGCGCCCAGTAGAACGTTTTGCCATGCAGTTGCGAAGCGCTGCTCTTCCTGGCCGGTTAGGGCACGGAAAGAGTGAGTCTTCGACAATAGTTCTGCATCAGGGAAGATCAATGGGTTGTTTGCCAAATCTGGGTCGGTCTCCATTAGAACTTCCTTTGCACCAACCACTGGGGTTACGTAGTTCACCCAAGCAGCAAGCTCTGCAGCGTTTACTGGGTCGTAGTAGTAGTTGATTAGCGCTTCAGCGTTCTTCTTGTGCTGAGCACCCATTGGAATCACAAAAGCGTCGGCGGAAATGGTTGCACCCTCTTCAGGAATAACGAAACCAAAGTCTTCAGACTCGGTCTCGAAGTTGATGATGGTGATATCTCCAGACCATGCGGTTGCGGCAATGATGTTGCCGTTCTTTAGGTCTTCTGCGTATGAGTTGCCCTTGATGTTGAATACCTGTCCAGATGAAACCTGAGCAGCAATGAACTCAACGGCGGCGTTGAAGGCGTCTTCAGTCAATGAGTCTGCGCTTGCAATGTCGATTCCCTGAGCCATCAAAACTAGGCCAACGGTGTCGCGCATCTCAGACAAAAGTCCGACGCGACCCTTGAGCTCTGGCAACCAAAGGTCGTTCACAGAGGTTGGGGCGTCCTTGCCGGTTGCTTCCTTGAAAGCAGCCTTGTGGTAGGCAATACCGCCCAAGATGCCCTGGTAAGGAACAGAGAGGGTGCGGTCTGGGTCATTGGCGTTGCCAAGGTAAGCAGGAGCAAGGTTTGCAACCTTGTTTGGCATGTTGGCGTCATCCATCTTCTGGAGGTAGCCAAGACCAATCATGCGGTCTACAAGCCATGAGGTTGGAGATGCGACATCGGCACCGATGTCCTGTCCAAGAGCTAGCTGGTCCTTGACCTTTGCGTACCAGGTGTCGTTGTCGTCGATCTCCAATAGGTAGTCAACGGCGATTCCGGTTTCTGCCTGGAAGCGGTCCAAAGTTGGGTAGTTGCCGTTGTCATCTTCGTCCATGTACAGCGGCCAGTTGTGCCAGGTCAGCACCTTTTCACTGTCGGATAGGTCGGCAGCCGGGGTCAATGCAGACTCTCCGGCCGGTGCACAGGAAGCAAGGGATAGGGCGGCTGCGGTGCCACCTAGTCCTGCAAGAGCTGCGCGACGGGTCATGTTGTGGCGGGCCATTAGCACCAATTGGCGCATCATTGGGTCCTGAGGAAGTCCTTGCTTCATAACTGTTCTCCTAATTTCCACCGAATCTAATCAGTGGTCTCCATCAATCACGGACTTGCTGCGGCGGACCGAAGCAAAGGCAAGTTTTGCACACTTGCCACCCCCTAGGGGACCATGAAACCTAATTTTTACTTTTAGTCTCCGATGTAACTCATTACGTGCTTGACCCTGGTGTAATCCTCGAACCCGTAGTGCGATAGGTCCTTGCCATATCCAGAGTGCTTGAAACCACCGTGCGGCATCTCTGCAACAAGTGGAATATGGGTGTTGATCCAGACCGCCCCAAAGTCTAGATACTTCGCAAATCGCATCGCCCTGGTGTGGTTTGAAGTCCAGACCGAGGCCGCTAGGCCATAGCGAACATCGTTAGCCCACTTGAGAGCCTGCTCGTCTCCCGAGAACTTTTGGACAGTGATAACCGGTCCAAAGATTTCCTCTTGGATGTGCTCATCGGTTTGCTTGAAACCAGAAATTACCGTTGGCTCTAGGAAGTAGCCCTGTGAGCCAATCCGGCCACCACCAACTTCGATTTGTGCGTGAGATGGAACTCTTTCGATGAAGCCCTGCACACGAGCAAGCTGGTTCGCGTTGTTGACCGGTCCAAACAAGATGTCATCCTGATCAGGGGAACCAACTTTGGCATTCGCCTTCACCTCGGCGATTAGCGCAGCCATGAATCCGTCATAAGCCTTGTCTTCAACCAAAAGCCTGGTGGCCGCGGTGCAGTCTTGACCTGCATTGAAGAATCCAGCTGCCACGATGCCAGCAGCGGTCTTCTCAAAGTCGGCATCAGCAAACACAATTACCGGTGCCTTGCCGCCAAGTTCTAGGTGAACGCGCTTTAGGTCATCCGCTGCACTCTTGGCAACTTCCATACCCGCCCGAACCGAACCGGTGATGGAAACCATCTGCGGAATCTTGTTTTCAATCATCGCCCGACCAGAATCTCTGTTTCCGGTAACCACGTTGAATACACCGGCAGGTAAGAATTCGCTTGCGATTTCGGCCAGCAATAATGTGGATGCGGGAGTTGTGTCAGATGGCTTTAGGACGATGGTGTTTCCAGCTGCAATCGCAGGGGCGAACTTCCAAACCGCCATGTTCAGCGGGTAGTTCCATGGAGTTACCTGACCAATAACACCGATTGGTTCACGGCGGATAGAGGAGGTGTGATCCTTCAGATATTCTGCAGTTGCACGACCCTCGAGGTTTCTAGCAGCACCTGCAAAGAACCTAATCTGATCAACCGAGGGCATGATCTCATAGTCAACCAAGGTGCCTCTTGGCTTACCGGTGTTCTCGGATTCAACATCGGCGGCCTCTTGGGCTCTTGCCTCTAATGCATCGGCAATTCTGAATAGAGCAAGCTGTCTTTCGCTAGGTGTGGTTTGACCCCACTCCTCGAATGCACTCGCTGCTGCCTCATAGGCGCTTTGAACATCTTCATGGTTTGAAACCGCGGCATCGGCATATCCCACGCCAGTTGAAGGGTTGATGATCTCAGATGTTTCACCTGAGACTGCGGCTACATGCTTACCGCCAATAAAGTTATGCAATTGCTTCTTTGACACCAAAGCTCCTCGTTGAGTCGATTTACTTCGACTCTAAACCCGAATCACCTTATTCGACCCAAAAACCCAAAAAGTGTGCGGAATTAGTAGTCAATTTGGCAAAATACTGCGAATTGATTTGTCAAATCAAAAATCCACTGCAATACTCGGTGAATGTCCCGCATGCAGCGAACTAGAGCCTCTCAACTTGATGAAGTATCAAAGCAGATCATCGAGCAGCTTCAGCATGACGGCCGCAAATCCTATTCAGAAATCGGCAAAGTAGTCGGCTTATCCGAAGCCGCCGTTCGCCAGCGCGTGCAGAAGCTCACCGAATCTGGAGTTATGCAGGTTGTGGCAGTAACCGACCCAATGCGACTTGGCTTCAAAAGACAAGCAATGGTTGGCGTCAAATGCACCGGCGACGTCTCAGAAGTCGCCGAATTACTCTCGGAGATCCCAGCGGTTGACTATGTAGTCATGACAGCGGGAAGTTTTGACATTTTGGTTGAAGTGGTTTGTGAGGACGATGATGACCTCATAAACCTGCTCAATACAAAAATCCGGATTCTGCCCGGAGTTGTTTCAGCTGAGACGTTCGTCTACCTGAAGCTACACAAGCAGTTCTACAACTGGGGCACTCGATGACGAGTGCAACAAAACCAAACACACAAGTTAGAAGATGATAGATCATGGCAATCCAGGACAGCAGAAAGGTAAAAGGCTTGCGTTCCATCTTTGGTAAACGCAAGAAGGTAGTTGACACAACCACCACCTACGCGGACCGAGATGACCTGCCGCTAAACGATGCAATTCTTTCCGGAGAGGAAATTGGCGACAAAGAGCTTCAGCGCTCCGCCAAAGATCACCTCTGGCTCCACTTCACTCGCCACGCCCCTTATCAGTCGATGGACATGACCATCATTGAGCGTGCCGAAGGAAACTACCTCTATGACACCAAGGGCCGCAAGGTCTTTGATGGCCTATCTGGGCTGTTTGCGGTAAATGCTGGGCACGCCCGCCAAGAACTAGCCGACGCTGCTGCAAAGCAGATCATGCAGTTGGACTACATGCCACTTTGGTCCTATGCCCACCCAAAGGCAATTGAGCTTGCAGAGCGCTTGCTTTCATATGCTCCTGCCCACTTGAACCGAATCTTTTTCACCACCGGTGGTGGCGAAGCGGTTGAAACTGCTTGGAAGATTGCCAAGCAGTACTTCAAGCTCACCGGCAAGCCAACAAAGACCAAGGTCATTTCCAGAATGACTGCCTACCACGGCACAAGTCACGGCGCGCTATCGATTACCGGTATCGCGGCTATGAAGTCAATGTTCGAACCTCTAGTGCCATCAACATTCCGAGTTCCAAACACCAACTGGTACAGAGCGCCTGGAAACTTCGCAAGCGAAGAAGAATTCGGCATTTGGGCTGCGAACCGTGTTGAGGAAGCAATCCTTTTCGAAGGACCAGACACCGTTGCAGCGTTCTTTGTTGAGCCAATCCAAAACTCTGGTGGTTGCTTCACTGCACACCCCACCTACTTCAAACGAGTCCGTGAGATTTGCGATAAGTACGATGTGATTTTGGTTGCCGACGAGACCATCACTGGTTATGGCCGCACCGGAGAGATGTTTGCATCGATCCGCTACGGTTTTGAGCCAGACATGATGGTCACCGCAAAGGGCATCACATCTGCGGCGCAGCCACTTGGTGCTTTGTTCTTGAGGGAAAAATACTTCGAGCCTTTCAAGAAGGACCAGGTCATCTTCCCTCATGGCTACACCTTCGCCGCTCACCCGGTTGCTTGTGCGGTTGCGTTAGCCAACTTGGATATCTTCGACGAAGAGCGCCTAGTTGAGAATGTCCGAGTGAACTCCCCTATCTTCCGCCAGACCCTTGAGAAGTTGAAGGATCTGCCGATTGTCGGAGACGTCCGTGGAGATGGTTACTTCTTTGCGATTGAGCTAGTTCAAGACAAGGCGACAAAACTAACTCTCACCAAGGAGCAATCCGAAAAGATCCTCCGTGGCTTTTTGAATAACGCTCTTTACGATGCTGGACTGTATTGCCGCGCCGATGACCGCGGAGACCCTGTGATTCAGTTGGCTCCTCCGCTAACCATTGGGCCAAAGGAGTTCAACGAGCTTGAGCAAATCCTTCGTAAGGTACTAATCGAAGCTTGGGATCGACTCTAGCTAGAAGTGGATTGACCGCCTCGGTGTGAACCGGGGCGGTTTTTTCATGCACAAATCCCAATGGGAACAGTAATTCGATTTCTGCAGAATCACATCGCACAAGCGCCGATCCATACCCCTCAGCTGGAACAGATTCCGATCCACGCATGCCTAGCTGCGTCTTGTCCACCATGTCTGCCTTGAGGCTGTATCGATTTGCGCAATTGACCCAGATAGTTCTTGGAACCATGCTCAATGTCTGGTTTGCACAAACCAAATAGACACCGAGAGATCTTCCTTTAGCGGCAACGCTTTCTATGAATTGTGCGAACTTCAGGTTCTTCATCACTTCGCCCAGTTCGTCCACAACGAGCAAAATATCTTTCGGTGGCCTAAGCCTTTGTCTACTGGAAAATGACTCCTGAAGGTGTTCGAGTGCAGACAAGGAGTCTTCTTCAGTCAAAAGGATGCTCACTTTTGGGTTATGCCTAAATCCCATTCCGCCTTTGAAGTCAATCGCCCAAACCTCTCCGGAGAAAGACCTCACCATAAGCTTCATGAGCTCGGTTTTGCCAGAACCGGTCGGTCCGATAATGATCGAATGAGGGGCATGCTCGCTTGGTGCAAAGCGCAATTCAACACCGGATTGATTCCAGCCGATTCCGGTTGCGCTCAGTTCAGAATAAGATCCGGTTTCCTCCGGAATTTCACCAAAGCAATCCAGATAAACCCTGTTCCTAACCGCGGTCGGCCACAACCAGGGCACCATCCCGAGTCTTCGATTATCCAGAAATATGCGGTCATCCCTGAAGCTCAGTTCGCCCTTGGGGTCGAGTTGTCTTTGCCCTGAAATCATCACCCACACAGCAAGAGTTAGCCCGCTTAGCATCAGCAACCCAAGGTTTCCTGTTGAGAAGAACAGGAAGATTCCGTAGGCAAGACCTGGGATAAGAAAAAGTAGATTCATTCATCTAGATTGCTAAAACCGAAATGCGTTAGCGAACCAAAAATGGAATATGTGGAAAACCTAGGTTCGCAAGTTATCCACAGATTCCGAAATTAGAGAATAGACAGACCTTTGCTGGTTGGATAATTGCCCTATGACCACAAGTGCAATCAGAGCTAGAGATTTTCTTGAAACCCAAATCGGTACCGTAGTTGTCGAGGTGAGTGATGTTGCGATTCTCAACGCAGAGATAATCCCCAATAATGCTGAAATAGCGGCTTTCGCAGAGAGTGAGAGTGCGGAAGTTCTTGCCTCAACCGCTGTGGTTCAACTTGGCGAATACTTTGCAGGCGCTAGAACCGAGTTCGATCTTCCAACGGATCTGATCGGAACCAGTTTTCAAAAAGCCGTTTGGAAAGAAATTTCCGATATTGGTTTTGGAGAGCAATTAACCTATGGAGAAATTGCCGCCCGAATAGGAAACCCCGTTGCCTCAAGGGCCGTTGGCGCAGCCGTTGGCGCGAACCCAGTTCCGATTATCGTCCCTTGCCACAGGGTCATGGGTGCATCCAAGAAGATCACCGGCTATTCCGGTGGTGAAGGGATTCCAACCAAAAAGTGGCTGTTGAACTTCGAGAGAATCGAATACGTAGATTGAGCCACATTAGAGAATTTGATGACGGACTGACTCGCTGTAATTGGCTAAACAACGATCCGATATACATCGAATACCACGACCAAGAGTGGGGTGTTGTAGGTAGAGACCAACAGAAACTCTTTGAGGCACTCTGCCTAGAAGGCTTCCAGGCTGGTCTTAGCTGGTTCACCATCCTCAGACGTCGCGAGGGCTTTCGAAAAGCCTTTCACAATTTCCAGATCGCAAAAGTTGCGAACATGGACTCTTCTGATGTCGAACGCCTAATGCTTGATCCGGGGATTATTCGGAATCGAGCAAAGATACTTTCCTGCATCAAGAATGCGAATTTGGTTTTGGATCAAAATATCAACCTTGAAGAGTTGATTTGGAAATTCGCGCCAGAGAGTCCGCTGACGGCAGCGGAGAACTTTGAATGGCGAGCAACTTCTGCCGAATCGGATGCCTTGAGCAAAGAGCTCAAAAAGCTTGGGTTTGGGTTCGTTGGAAGCGTCAGCATGTACGCACTGATGCAATCAAGTGGTCTTGTTCAAGATCACGCTCCAGGTTGTTTCAGAAGGGCTGAAAATTCTTAGCCTCCCACTACATTGAGTAGGTAGGAGGAAGAATGACCCCTGAGGAATTCAATGCAGTTTTTCGCGCCCAGCTGCCAGAAATTACCCGCTTCTTGGCACGCAGGTTAGACCACTCACATGTGGAAGATATCGCCTCCGATTTGTTTGAACTTGCCTGGTCCAAGAAGGACTTAATCCCCAAAGGACTTGAACTGCCATGGCTCTATAAGAGCGCAAATTACCTAGTGGCAAACTTCAACCGCAAACAGGCTGGTCGCAACAGGCTGCTTAGCATCTTCGAGAGACCAGCGACTGCTCCAAGTGCGGAGAGCATTGCATTGGCAGATCTTGAGCTTTCTGAAGCCTGGGGTCGGCTAAAGTTTGCAGAACGCGAACTGATCACACTGTGGTCATTGGATGGCCTAAATAACGCGCAAATTGCAGCCGTTATCGGCACCAACGAAAACACAGCTGCCATAAGACTCACCAGGGCCAAGGCCCACCTAAAAAGCATTTTGGTGGAATCTGAAAATTTCAATGACTCGGAGACATCTAAATAATATGAACGACGAATTTGAATTAGAGGACCGCCTGAAGAAGGCAGACCCTGCTGCGGGAATTAAACCCCTAAATGAGGGTGTGGTTGCTCGAGCACCACTGGCGTCTAGAACGCCCAGGGTACTCTCCTATAAAGCATTGCGGCTGGGCTCAGCCGGGCTATCAGTTGCCGCACTTGCACTGGTTGGCAGCCTTGCACTTCCAAGCCTCATGACACCTGAGCCACTGTTCTCCTTGGCAACTGGCGGAGAACAGACAAGCATGGCTGCGGAGTCCTCGGTAGCAGGCGGCAAGATGGCGTCGGACATGATCTGGCCGGGCTGGATCGAATACCGCTACATCGCCGATGGCCTGAGCGACAAGGATGGCAACGGTCGCGTATATCAAGCGGAGCTGATTGGAACTCCCGAAGCGCTTCTGAATCAGCTTGCGAATATCTTCGATGTTACCGGTGAGGCAAAGCTAGATGAATGGGCCAGCGAAGAATATCCAAGCTATTCGATAACTGGTGAGAACTACTCGCTGAATGTCTACTGGAGCGGCACTGGCAACTGGAGCTACAACAAATGGGACTCTTCTCAGTGGCGCTGTATTGGATCGGCCACAGACGAAGAATCGCAAAAGATGATGGATGAGGGGTTCTGTCAGACACCTCAACCAAATCCAGAGCTAATTCCATCAGTAAACGAGATGGAAAAGCAGCTAAATAACCTTATTACCGAGCTTGATCTCAAGCACCTTGACTTGAGCAAAATGACTTCCTACCGTGATGACTGGGGAGCCTCCATGAGTGTGCCCTACGTGATCGACGGATTCGAACTGCCAATATCGCTCTACATCGGTTGGGACATGTTTGGAAATCTCTCCTACATTTCTGGAAGCAGCTTTGAATTAGTTGACCGCGGAGAATTCAATACGATTTCAGCCCAAGATGCGGTTGCCAGAATCTCAGATTGGCGCTGGTCGGGCGCTGCGCCACAGTCGCTGTATGAAGACCAGAACATCGGTATCGCCTACGGACGTGACATCACCACCCTTCCTGCAGAAGACCTTGGGGAAGTAGCCGTTGAACCAGCTCCTGAGGACTCAACAGATGAAGTAGTGATGGATGAAGAACCTGCTGTCATTGATGAGCCGATGCCATTACAAACAGAACCCGAGATTGTGGATCTGAAAATAAACAAGTCAGTGGAGACAATGCTT
This sequence comes from Aquiluna sp., assembly GCA_021741585.1. GTDB lineage: Bacteria > Actinomycetota > Actinomycetes > Actinomycetales > Microbacteriaceae > Aquiluna. Next base: position 67,604 of record JAIOXN010000002.1, read on the forward strand.
GGAGTCTGGGACGCAAAGGGTGGTTTCTGGCTAGTGCCTGGTTACGCCCTCTTCAACGAACAGGGTTGGTTCAGCCCCATCATTTCCCTCATCGAAGGCGTCATAGCTCTACCTGAACCAATGGACTATGGAGTGCCGATGACTGAAGATCTTCCCGCAACCAAGCAGGGCTAAAACCCTGGCGGGATTATAAATAAAACGCGATGGCCGTCGAGTTTCGCTTTGAAACCGGCGGCTTTTGCGATTTCTGGGACATCAGAAACGCTCTCGATACCAAGCTCCATAGCCTTCCGGGCAAAAGCACCCTTCGCCTTTTTATTGAAGTGATTCAAAGCTCGACCGCTTTTGGCATCTAGAACTTCAACGAAATAGCTTTCCCTAGGTGGAATAGGGGCGAGAGCGCGATAGCTTTCAGAACGCATGTCAAGAATTGGGCCGACCATTCTTGGCCAAACCGCCTCATGTGCCTGATTCCAAAGTGATTTTAGGCTTAACCCCTCTATTTTTGCAGTGGCTGAGAATTTGTAATCAGGAATCATCTCGGTCGCAGGAAGCAGTCCAAAGAGCGCGGACTGGATAAACAGCTGCCGCTCGACTCGCGTCTTCGCTTTCTCGCTAAGAGTCGTGTAATCCAGTGCCTCGAATAAGACTCCCGAGTAACGCTCAATTGCTGGCATTGTTGGAGAGGTCTGCAGAGTAGCCATCGCCTCTAGAGCATGGTCAGGCTTCTTGCCCAATTTCAAACTTCTAATCGCTGTCTCAGGAGACTCGAGGAGGACATCTAACCTTGAGAAGATTTCTACCCTAGCGGGGTCAAGGGCTGCCCAAATGATGGCGAGCTTGTCGATAGATACACCAACGCCGCCGGGACGCTTAGTCTCCGACGGCGGCAGTAGTACTAACAATTAGCTGACTAGGCTCGCGTTTCGAACCACGACCATAACAACGTCGCGCTCGATGGACAAGAATCCCCCATCAAGACTTTCCGCAACGACGGCAGGGCCTTCGGTTGGTGTGATCTTGATCATGCCAGGAGCCAGGATCGCGAGCATTGGCTCGTGACCTGCAAGCAGACCAATCTCACCCTCGGCAGTCTTTGCCACAACCATGGAGGCGTTCCCGCTCCAGATTGGCTTGTCTGCAGAGACGAGGTTAACCGTGAGTTCTTTTGACACTAGCCAAGGTCCTTCTGGATGCGCTCGTATGCCTTCATGACATCGTCAATGCCACCACAGTTGAAGAACGCCTGCTCTGGGACGTGGTCCAAGTCACCGTTGGCAATCATCGAGAAGCCCTCGATGGTGTCCTTCAGTGGAACAGTTGATCCTGGAACCGATGTGAACTTGGTTGCCATGTAGGTGTTCTGACTCAAGAACTGCTCGATGCGACGTGCGCGAGAAACGGTGATCTTGTCCTCTTCGGAAAGCTCCTCAACACCCAAGATGGCGATGATTTCCTGAAGTTCCTTGTTCTTCTGCAGAATCTGCTTCACGCGAACCGCAGTCGAGTAGTGGTCGGCTGAGATGTAACGAGGGTCAAGGATTCGAGAAGTCGAAGCCAATGGGTCCACAGCTGGGTAGAGACCCTTTGATGCAATTTCACGGCTTAGCTCGGTAGTTGCATCCAAGTGAGCGAATGTGGTCGCAGGGGCTGGGTCGGTGTAGTCATCGGCTGGAACGTAAATCGCCTGCAACGAAGTGATCGAGTGACCACGGGTTGAGGTAATGCGCTCCTGCAATAGACCCATCTCATCGGCAAGGTTTGGCTGGTAACCCACGGCTGATGGCATACGGCCAAGCAGTGTGGAAACCTCAGAACCTGCCTGAGTGAAACGGAAGATGTTGTCGATGAACAAAAGCACGTCCTGCTGCTGAACATCGCGGAAGTACTCCGCCATGGTTAGCGCAGAAAGGGCTACGCGAAGACGGGTCCCAGGTGGCTCATCCATCTGGCCGAAGACCAGTGCAGTCTTGTCGATAACACCAGACTCGGTCATTTCGTCGATCAGGTCGTTACCCTCACGAGTACGCTCACCAACACCGGCGAATACCGAAACACCATCGTGGTTTTCTGCCACGCGGTAAATCATTTCCTGGATCAAAACAGTCTTACCAACACCGGCACCACCGAAAAGACCAATCTTTCCACCCTGAACATAAGGGGTTAGAAGGTCGATGACCTTGATACCGGTCTCGAACATCTGAGTCTTGGACTCAAGCTGGTCGAAAGCTGGTGGGGTGCGGTGAATTGGCCAACGCTCGGTGACCTCAATCTGCTCGCCTGGCTTGCCGTTTAGAACTTCACCAATCACGTTGAATACACGACCCTTGGTGACATCACCAACAGGAACCGAGATAGGGGCACCGGTGTCGACTACCTCGCCACCGCGAACCAAACCATCGGTTGGCTTTAGTGCAATCGCACGAACCAAGTCGTCGCCGAGGTGCTGAGCGACCTCAAGGGTCAAAACAGTCTTCTCCTCGCCAAGGACAATCTCAGTGGTCAGGGCGTTGTAGATGCCAGGAATGGAGTCGTGTGGGAACTCGATGTCCACAACCGGTCCATTAACGCGTGCAATCCGACCCGTTACTGTCTGTGTGCTCTGTGCCATTTGCTTTCTTTCTCTTAGTCCTCAGATACCACTGCTAGCGCGTCAGCGCCACCAACGATTTCCGAAATCTGCTGGGTAATTTCTGCCTGGCGAGCTGCGTTTGCCAAGCGGGTGTAGTTCGAAATCAACTTCTCTGCATTGTCTGTCGCGCTCTTCATGGCCTTCTGGCGAGCAGCGTGCTCGGCTGCTGCTGACTGAAGCATCACGTTGAAAATACGATTCTCGATGTAGACAGGGAGCAGAGAGTCAAGCACCTTGTCCACTTCTGGCTCAAATTCGTAAAGCGGGAAAACCTCATGCGAATCCGAGGCTTCCTCTTCAACAACCTCGAGAGGCAAAAGTCGTGTGACCTTTGGCTCCTGGATCATCATAGAAACGAATTGGTTTCCAACAAGGTAAATCTCATCGACTCCCCCATCGGCAATGTCCTTCAAGAAAACCTCAGTTACCTGTTCTGCAATCGCAGAAGCAGTTGTAAATTCAGGAAGATCAGTGCCACCGGTCCACTCCTGCACGAACTTGCGTTTGCGGAAGTTGAAGTTGGCTAGTGCCTTGCGTCCGACTAGGAAGTAGACAAGCTCTTGGCCCTCATTGCGAAGCTTTGACGAAAGCGCCTCGGCCTCTTTGAGAACACCAGATGAGAATGCACCAGCCAAACCGCGGTCAGAAGTGAAGATCACAATTGCTGCGCGCTTTGGGTTGTCGTTTCTCATGGTAAGCGGGTGAGAGATATTTGAGTGGGTTGCGACAGCAGATACTGCCCTGGTTACCGCCCTGGTATAAGGGTTCGACGAAGCAACCCGCTGTTGGGCTTTCTGAATTCTCGATGCCGAGATCAGCTCCATAGCACGGGTAATCTTCTTGGTCGTCTTGGCAGATTTAATTTTCTGCCGGTAGACCCGAAGTTGCGCTCCCATTTTCTTCCTTTACCTTTTCTCTATCGCTTTTGGCGAACGATCTTTTCCTGGCCAACGTCTTCGGCTGACAAAGGTGCAACTTCCTCACGACCGGCCTTCACCAAAGGCTCACCGGTGTGAAGCTGGAACATCTTCTTGAAGTGGTCAACCGCGGTCTCAAGAGCTGAAACGGTGTCGTCTTCTAGCTTCTCGGTCTGTGCGATTGTGGTCAGAATTGGAGTGTTGCGACGCAAGTACTCCAAGAACTCCTGCTCGAAGCGCAGAACATCCTGAACTGGAAGTTCGTCTAGCTTGCCGGTGGTTCCTGCCCAAATCGATACGGTCTGGTCTTCGACAGGGTATGGAGAGTACTGAGGCTGCTTTAGAAGCTCGGTCAAACGCGCGCCGCGCTCAAGCTGCTTGCGGCTTGCTGCATCTAGGTCAGATGCGAACATCGCGAATGCCTCGAGTGAGCGGTACTGAGCAAGCTCTAGCTTCAGAGTTCCAGAAACCTTCTTGATTCCCTTAACCTGAGCAGCTCCACCAACACGGGAAACCGAGATACCAACGTCAATAGCTGGACGCTGGTTGGCGTTGAAGAGGTCTGACTGCAAGAAGATCTGACCGTCGGTGATCGAAATCACGTTGGTTGGGATGTATGCAGAGACGTCGTTTGCCTTGGTCTCGATGATTGGAAGTCCAGTCATCGAACCGGCACCCAGACCATCGGAGAGCTTTGCGCAACGCTCCAGCAAACGGGAGTGTAGGTAGAAGACGTCTCCAGGGTAAGCCTCGCGGCCTGGTGGGCGGCGTAGCAATAGCGATACCGCACGGTAGGCCTCGGCCTGCTTGGATAGGTCATCAAAAATAATTAGAACGTGCTTGCCGCCGTACATCCAGTGCTGCCCAATTGACGAACCGGTATAAGGAGCAAGGTACTTGAATCCAGCTGGGTCAGATGCAGGAGAAGCCACGATAGTGGTGTACTCCATGGCTCCGGCCTCTTCCAATGCGGCCTTTACACCCGCAATGGTTGAACCCTTCTGGCCAATAGCAACATAAATACAGCGAACCTGCTTGTTTACGTCTCCTGAGTCCCAGTTGCCCTTTTGGTTGATGATGGTGTCGATTGCAATTGCAGTCTTACCGGTCTGACGGTCACCAATGATCAACTGGCGCTGACCGCGACCAACTGGAATCATGGCGTCAATCGCCTTGATGCCAGTCTGCAGTGGCTCGTGAACCGACTTACGGTCCATAACACCAGGAGCCTGAAGCTCGAGGATACGGCGACCCTCGCTCTTGATCTCACCAAGACCATCGATTGGCTCACCAAGTGGGTTCACCACACGGCCCAAGAATGCGTCACCGATTGGAACAGAGAGAACTTCACCGGTGCGGTGAACTTCCATACCCTCAACGATTCCGGTGAATTCACCAAGGATTACAACACCGATCTCGCGCTCGTCTAGGTTCAGAGCAAGACCAAGGGTTCCATCCTGGAAACGCAATAGCTCGTTCGCCATCGCCGAAGGCAATCCCTCAACGTGTGCAATACCGTCGGCGGCGTCGATGACGTAGCCGACCTCTTGCTTGTCCGAACCCTTTGGTTCATAGGACGAAACGAAGTCCTTCAGGGCATCCCGAATCTCGTTCGGGCTGATCTTTAGCTCTGACATAGCTTCCTCTGCTTCTTCTTTATCTTGAGCTCTTTAGAGCTGCAATCTTGCTTGGGTAAGTTTGGTTAGAACGGTTGCGTCAATGACTTCACCGTTTACTGCGACGTGAACACCACCAACAACTTCTGGGGCGATTTCAACATTGAGCTGAAGCGCGCGTCCAAAATTCGCCTTGAGCGCATCGCCCAGCTTGGCCAGTTGAGATTCACTAAGTGGTCTTGCAACGCGAATGTTTGCGACCGATTCTCCGGCGACCTGCGCAAGCGCATTGCCAAATGAATCCAAAACGGCCGCGTAGCGCTTCACCGCTCTGGATGAAACGGCTTGGCTTGCAAGCAAGGCTGCGGATTCCGAGACCTTGCCACTCAGAAGTGACTCGAGAAGACTCTGCTTCTGCTCTGAGCTGGCTCGGTTTGAGCTAAGTGCAAGCTCTAACTCTTGGTCCGAGGAAACAAGCTGCTGAATCTGGAACAGCTCACCTTGCAAGCCGTCCAGGTCACTGGCTAGTTGCGCAATTACTCGCACACCCAAAGACTCAGCGGTTTTAGGGAGGTCTCTAGTCGCCGACCAGCGCAATCCAACCAGGGCAATTACAAGATTCAGAGTTGATTCTGAAAGCTTTGCCCCGAACGCCTTGCGAACAATGTGCTCCTTGCCTGCAGTCTCGGCGGAAGGATCCGAGAGTAGCGAGCGCAACTGTGCGCTCTGCTGCAATGCATTGGCAACCGCAAATAACTGCCTTGCGGTGTCAAGGTTCGCGTCAGTAATCGCTCCGAGAGCTTGCTCGGCTGCGATTCTGGATGCTCTGGTACTGGAAGCCACTTGTTATTACGCCCTCTTGCCTTCGAGCTCTGCGATGAAGTCGTCGACAACCTTGTTGGCAACGGCGTCATCTTCAAGCTTTGCTCCGACGATCTTGGAAGCTAGCTCAATTGCTAGACCACCAATTTCCTGGCGAAGCGCACGAACTGCGCTGTCTCGCTCTGCCTCAAGCGCGCTCTTGGCAATTTGAGTTAGGCGCTCAGCATCGATTGCTGCCTGGCTCTTCATCTCAGAAAGGATGGCAGCACCTTCGGCGCGGGCCTCTTCTCTAATTGCTGAAGACTCAGTGCGAAGCTTCTCTTGCTCAGCCTCAACGGCCATGGTGCGCTCTTCGGCAGCCTTCTGAGCAGCCTCGGCATCGGCCAAACGACCTTCGATTGCCTTGGCACGCTCATCAAGCATCTTCTTGAAGCCAGGAAGAACCTTGAACCAGAAGAAGGTGAGGAGAATAACAAAGACAACCGATGACCAGGTGATGTCATACCAAGCCGGAATCAGCGGGTTAGGCACTGCTGCGCCCTCTGCTGCCTCCGCGGCAAGAATCCTTGAAATCATCGTTTAGTCCTTATTATCCGAAGATGAATGGGGTTGCTAGACCAATAAGTGCTAGAGCTTCGGTAAATGCGATACCTAGCCACATGGTTACCTGCAGCTTGGCTGCTAGCTCTGGCTGGCGTGCAATTGACTCGATGGTCTTGGAGACCACTAGGCCTACACCAATTCCTGGTCCGATTGCAGCTAGGCCGTAACCAACTACTGCGATGTTGCCGGATAGCTCGGCGATGTTTACTGCGTCCACTTGATTTCCTTCCGTGGGGTTTTGATCGACGGTTGTCGACTTAGTGTTCGTCTGCCAATGCCAACTGAATGTAGACAGTGGTCAGAAGTGTGAAAACGTATGCCTGCAGGACTGCAACCAAGATCTCAAAGAGAGTAAAGGCGAATCCGAACAAGAATGTTCCCGCTCCGAAAAGCTTGAACAAACCATCTGCTTCAAAGAAGAAGAACTGAGTTGCTGAGAAACAAAGCACGAGCAATAGGTGCCCGGCGATCATGTTCATCAGAAGACGAAGTGCAAGTGTCACGGGGCGCAAGATGAATGTTGAAAGCAACTCAATTGGAGTTACGAGCGCGTAGAAAGCTTTTGGCACACCGGCTGGGAACAAGGCGTTCTTGAAGAATTTCAGTCCGTGCTTTTTCATACCCGCGTAAATAAAAGTCACGTAGGCAGCAGCAGCCAGCACAAGCGGGATACCAATAACCGAAGTTCCAGCAATGTTTGCAAATGGAATGATTCCGGTGATGTTCATACCGAACACCATGAAGAAGATTGTGGTTAGAAGCGGCAGGAAGCGCTCGCCATCTTTTTCGCCCAACTGCTCATGGGCAATGGATTTGCGAACAAAGTCAAGTGCCATCTCACCAAGAAGCTGGAATCGGCCAGGAACAACGTTTCCGCTCTTCACGGCTTGCTTGAATTTTCTTGTCCAAAGCCAGAAGACCACGATGAGCGCAACCATCACGATCAGACGAATCATCATGATTCGGTTGATAGCAAAAATGGTTCCATCAAATGCCACGATTTCTGGATAGAACTCGTAGATGCTGGGCGGGTGGAAACCGCCTTCTTCAGCCGCAATCAGGGTTAGCGCACTAAACAGCTTCATTCTCCTGGCTCGGGCGGCGTGAAAAACCCCGCAAATCGTTCGTTGGAAACACCATGAGTTTATAAGACGAATTCAGATTGCAAACACCCAAACCGAAAAAACACTGACTAATTTTCAATAATCGGAATTCGTGACTTTAGGACGACGTAACTGTCGATTGCCAAGCCGCCCAAAATTGCTGCCACAAGTGCAAAGAAGAACGCCGGACCAGAGATGAATTCGGCATTTTTTAGGGCACCAAGACTCAGTGCAAAAACGACCACTTTCAATAGCCAGCCGCCAAGAACAAGCCCAAAGAAGCCATTTAACGGCAATTTTCCGCCGAACCAGACGCTCAAGATAGTGACAGCGCTAAACCCAAGAGCAACAGCTGCACCCAATAGGGCTGAATAAAGACCCTCGAGCCCGAGAATCAAGTAACCCAACCCTCCACCAAGAATCGCTATGGCTAAGACTAGATAACTAGTCAGAACCAAAGATTTCCTAAAAACTTGAGCAGAAGTGTTAGCCACGAGTTGCCTTTCTAAATGCATAACGCTTGCGGAAAACCGGCCAGTAGGTGTGAACCAGAGCGACTATGAGCCATGTCCCGAAAATTATCATCACAATTGGAATCTCAAACCAAAAGAAGAGAAGAAGTGTCAGCGAAACAAGGGTAGTCCAGTGGTAAAACACCAAAACTGCACCCTGGTGAGAATGCCCGATATCCTGCAATTGGTGGTGGATATGCTCGCGATCAGCAGCAAACGGTGACTGGCCTCGACGCAATCTGCGCACGACCGCTAACGCCAGATCTAAAAGCGGCAAGAGCAAAATCAGTACGGGGAGTGCAAGTGGAATCAATGCTGGCAACAAATCCGTACGGGTGACAGTTGCAGGATCAATCGAACCAGTGACATTGATAGCACTGGTCGCCATAAGAAGACCCAAGAGCATCGCACCTGAATCACCCATAAAAATCTTGGCGGGGCGCCAGTTGTGAGGAAGAAAGCCTCCGATCATGCCAAGCACTATCGCCGAAAGAAGGCCGGCAGACGAAAAGTAATCGGTAGGTGAGGTTTGCTGCGCCAGCAAGTATGTGTAGATGAAGAACGCGATGGTTCCAATCCCAACAACTCCGGCGGCAAGACCATCGAGCCCGTCGATAAAGTTCACTGCATTCATAACAAGCACGACTATAAATACCGTGATGGCTAGGGATACGCCGAAGCTACCAACCGTAATACCGCCAATTGGTAGAGACACTATCTGGATTCCACCAGTAGCCAGGACCCATGCGGCCACCAGCTGACCGCCCATTTTTGCGGTCCAGTCCAACTCAATCAAATCATCGAGAAGCCCGACCACGATAATCACGGCGGAGGCTGCGACCACCGACCATAAAGGACCTGAATCCCTATAAAGCGAATCAAACCACCCTAAGTTTCCAGCCACCCAAACCCCGACAATAAGCCCGATGAACATTGCTATCCCGCCAATACGCGGAGTTGGGTTCTTATGAACATCCCGCTCGCGAATCGCGGGGTGAATGTTGTATTTCTTGGCCCCGATACGAACCGCCCAGGTCGCGAGGTAAGTGACCAAAGCAGTGATCAGCGCGACCAGAAAATAGGCGCGCATTTTTAGACCTCTAGCTCCACATCACCGATAACGGAGCGGATTCGATCCAGAGCAATTGCACCGACTCTTAGGACTCGAATCGGCTCGCCATCTCGAACCTGCGTTAGATCAAGAATTGTGGATGCTTCGCCCTTTGGGCTGGCTCCGCCATCGAGATAAACCGGCACGTTCTGGCCAAAAGAAGTCACAGCCTGCTGCACATTCACCGCCGCTGGCTTACCGGTTAGGTTTGCGCTAGAAACAGCCAGAGGGCCAATGTCTTCCAAAAGTGCAAGAGTGATTTTGTGGTCTGGAATTCGCAGTGCAACGGTTCCCCTGGTTTCCCCAAGGTCCCAATCCAGAGAAGGCTGCGCCTTGAGAATCATTGTTAGTGCTCCCGGCCAAAATGCCGCTGCCAGCTGATTTGCCACCAACGGCAGATCCGTGGCTAAAGCCGACATTGTCTCGACTTTAGGAATCAGAACCGGCGGCGGAGAGGTGCGGTCACGACCCTTTGCCTGCAATAGGGCTGCCACACCCTTAGCGCTAAAAGCATCGGCGGCAATGCCGTAAACGGTGTCGGTAGGGATGACTACGGCTTCTCCCCTGCCGATGGCTACTTTGGCCTGACGAAAACCCGCGAGTAATTCAACATCCACTGCACAGTCATAAACCCGCTGCATCATTGCCTCTCAAGCTTTTTTGGCACTCACGCTGCGCAAACGATTGGTTGCATCGGCGTGAGGGGAAACACTTTGCCATCCCGCCTCTAATAGTAATTGACACACCATTTCAGATTGACCATCTGCGTGTTCAAGAACTAAGGCTCCGCCAGAAACAAGCATCTTTTGCGCAAGGACTGAGATTTCTCGAATTACATCAAGACCATCGACTCCCCCGTAGAGCGCCAATTCAGGATCGTGGTCTCGCACCTCAATATCAATCGGCACCATGTCCGTTGGGATGTAAGGAGGGTTGGAGATCACAAGATCCATGCATGCCGCTAAATCGGAACACGCCTCAAACATCGAACCAATTCGAAGCTCGATATCTGGCGCAAGTCCTTGGATATTGCGCACGGTGAATCTTGCCGCCTCCTCTGATAACTCAACGGCAATCACCTTTGAATCTGGAACTTCAAGCGCAAGAGAGATGGCAATTGCACCGGAACCAGAGCCAAGGTCAATAGCCGTTCTTGGACCAGGCCGACTATTGAGAAAATCTATACCGAGTTGCACCACGCCTTCGGTTTCAGGGCGAGGGATGAATACACCTTTGCCAACCTCGAGTTCAAAGTTTCGAAAAGGGGCCAAGCCCGTTAGGTGTTGAAGCGGGATTCGCTTACAACGATCTCTGATTAGGGCTGCGAATTGGTCAAACTCTGAATCGGAACAGGTGCCGTCAAGAACTAATTGAGTCTGAAGTTCGCCCTTTGAAATACCAAGCGAGTGAGCCAATAAAAGCTGCGAATCTACTTTTGGAGTTGGAACCCCTGCTGCTTCCAGAAGTTTTTCCGCTTGGTCAAGGGCAGTGTTTAGGAGCATTACTCACCCTGAAGGGCAGCTAGCTGGGATTCCTCATCCATCTTGATGGCGGATTGCACAATCGGCTCCAAAGCACCATCCATCACCTGATCGAGGTTATAAGCCTTATATCCGGTGCGGTGATCGGCGATTCGGTTCTCCGGGAAGTTATAAGTTCTAATGCGCTCGGAACGGTCTACTGTGCGAACCTGGCTCTTTCTTGCAGCTGATTGCTCAGCCATAAGCGCCTCTTGCTGGGCAGCCAAGATTCGAGCACGCAGCACGCGCATACCGGCTTCACGGTTCTGCAGCTGAGACTTCTCGTTCTGCATCGAAACCACGATTCCGGTTGGAAGGTGAGTGATTCGAACTGCCGAGTCAGTCGTGTTCACAGACTGACCACCTGGCCCAGATGAGCGGAACACATCGATACGAATATCGTTTTGAGAAATCTCGACTTCTTCAGGTTCGTCCACTTCTGGGAAAACCAAAACTCCGGCTGCCGAGGTGTGAATTCGACCTTGAGTTTCTGTAACAGGAACACGCTGGACTCGGTGCACACCACCCTCGTACTTCAGGTGAGCAAAGACACCTTCAGATGGATCAGTAGCGTTGGATTTCACTGCCAACTGAACGTCTTTGATGCCGCCGAGATCGCTCTCGGTTTTGTCCAAGACTTCGGCTTTCCAGCCCTTTGAATGGGCGTACTGGATGTACATGCGAAGCAAATCTCCGGCAAACAGTGCTGATTCTGCACCACCTTCACCGGCCTTGATTTCAAGAATCACATCACGACCATCATTAGGGTCACGAGGAATCAGAAGGCGGCGGAGTTTTTCGGTTGCATCCCTGAGTTCAAGCTCCAGATCCGGCAGTTCACTTGCGAACGACTCATCCTCTTTAGCTAACTCTTTAGCCGCGGCGAGGTCATCGGTTAGTGCGATGAGGCTAGCCTCGGCAGTCATGATTGCCGAAAGTTCGGCATACCTGCGGTTAAGTTTCTTGGCCAACGCAGGGTTTGCGTGGATGGCCGAGTCGCTTAGTTGCTCCTGCAAACTTGCGTGCTCGGCCCTTAGGCCTGCAAGCGAATCGAGCAAGATTACTCCGAGTCTGATTCTGAAGGAACCGGCATTGACTTCTCAAGCTTCAGCAAGAACTCAACGTTGCTTGCAGTGTCCTTGAGGCGTGAGAGAACAAGCTCAAGAGCCTGCTGCTGCTCTAGTCCTGCAAGTGCACGACGGAGCTTCCAAATGATCTTGGTCTCTTGCTGGCTCATCAACATCTCTTCGCGGCGAGTACCGGAAGCGTTGATATCAACCGCTGGGAAGATTCTCTTGTCTGCTAGAGCACGAGACAGGCGAAGCTCCATGTTTCCGGTTCCCTTGAACTCCTCGAAGATGACCTCGTCCATCTTGGATCCGGTCTCAACCAAGGCGGTTGCCAGAATGGTTAGTGAGCCACCGTTTTCGATGTTTCGAGCGGCACCAAAGAAGCGCTTTGGTGGGTAAAGAGCTGATGAGTCAACACCACCGGAAAGAATTCTTCCGGATGCTGGAGCGCTTAGGTTGTAAGCACGGCCCAAGCGGGTAATCGAGTCAAGCAATACAACAACGTCGTGACCAAGCTCAACTAGGCGCTTTGCGCGCTCAATTGCAAGCTCTGCAACTGTGGTGTGGTCCTCTGCAGGGCGGTCGAAGGTGGAGGCAATAACCTCACCCTTGACGGTGCGCTGCATGTCGGTAACTTCTTCTGGACGCTCGTCAACCAAAACAACCATTAGGTGAACCTCAGGGTTGTTGGTGCTGATCGCGTTTGCAATTGCCTGCAAAACCAAAGTCTTTCCAGCCTTTGGAGGAGAAACAATCAGACCGCGCTGACCCTTACCAATTGGCGCAACCAAATCAATGATTCTGGTTGAAAGCTTCTTGGAGTCGGTCTCTAGACGAAGTCGAGTGTCTGGGTAGAGCGGAGTTAGCTTGCCAAACTCAACGCGAGTTGCAGCCTCCTCAAGGGTCTGGCCGTTAATTGAGTCGACTCGAACAAGTGCGTTGAACTTCTGACGCTGGTTGCTCTGGTCTTCGCGTGGCTGGCGGATTGCACCAACTACTGCATCTCCCTTGCGCATCGCATACTTTTTGACCTGGCCCAGGGAAACATAAACATCGTTTGCGCCTGGTAGGTATCCGGAGGTGCGCAAGAATGCGTAGTTTTCCAAAACGTCCAAGATTCCGGCAACCGGGATTAGTACATCATCCTCGGTGATTTCTGGCTCAGCCTCATCCTGGCCACCAGGGCCACGACGACGGTCACGGTCACGGTAGCGACCACGACGGTTGTTGTTGTTTCTGCCGCCACGACGGTCATCGTCGCGGTCACGATTGTTTTCGCGGTCGCCTGAGCGAGTTTCGCGGTCTTCGCGCCCCTCTGAGGAGCCTTCAGACTTCTGCCCCTCTGGAGCGGATTGCGCTTCGCTGTTGACTGAGGACTCATCGGTCTTGCGTGCTGGGCGACGGCGGGTTTGGGACTTTGGTGCCTCTGACTCAGAACCTGACTCAGACTTGGGTGCGGATTCAGTCTTTGGGGCAGTCTCTGCCTTCGGTGCTGATTCAGCTTTGGTCGAGGTGGTCTCTGCGGAAGCCTTTGAGCCTGTTGCGCGACGGACGCGTCTTACTGGCTTGTCGTTTTGGATTTCATCCATTATTTGTTTTACTCATTTCTTGGCGCCATTAGGCGATGGTGAAGAATTTCGAAGAATACAGGGGCGGGCTTTTAGCTGCCTGATCCCAACTGCCTCTCAAGACTAGCACCTTTAAAGTCAACTGCAAGTGGCATTGCGTTCCAAGTTGAAAACTCCTTAGCCACAAATCTCATTGCTTCAAGACGGTGTACCGGATCGTCCTCCAGAACCAAAACCGAAGGACCCGCTCCAGAAACAACAGCTGGGTGGCCTTCTGCACGAAGGGCCTCAATCAACTTAGAAGTTTCTGGCATCGCGCTTGCACGATAGTTCTGGTGGAGTCGGTCCTCGGTAGCGGCAAACAAGAGCTCTGGGCTTTGGGTGAGAGCCGCAACCAAAAGGGCGGATCTAGAAACATTGAATACAGCATCGGTGTGTGGCACAGACTCTGGCTGCAAGCTTCTTGCCAGCTTGGTAGACATTTGGTTTGGCGGCACCAGAACCAAAGGCGACACTCCGCGGTGAACGGTTAGTTTCTTGTGGTGCGGGCCAGACTCGTCATTCCAAGCAATCGTCAATCCACCGAAAAGGGCGGGAGCGACGTTATCGGGGTGACCCTCGATTTCGGTGGCAAAGTCAAGCAACTGTTGCTCGGTTAGTTCGATTTCTGGAAGCAAAAGCCCAGCCGCAAGCATTACTCCACCGGCTACAGCGGCTCCAGATGAACCCATGCCGCGGCCGTGAGGAATGTTGTTGTGGCAGGTGATCTTGATTGCTGGAACTTGCTTGTCGAACTTTGAAAATACCAACTTGATTGTCTGGTAGATCAGGTTTGACTGATCGCGCGGGATGTCCTTCTCTCCCTCGCCGTGAATCTCAAACTCAAGACCCGAATCGATGGTTTGAGCCTCAAACTGGTCGTAGTAGCTCAGTGCCATTCCCAGAGTGTCAAAACCTGGGCCTAGGTTTGCACTTGTCGCAGGAATCTTCACCAAAATGTTGGTCATTTATTGCGCTCCAGGCCAAGGATGCCAGCCACCGAGTCAGCGACTGCGGCGACCTTTTTAGGTTTGATAGATCTGCCAGCTTCGTCCTTCAATGCCCAATCTGGGTCCTTGAGTCCGTGGCCTGTCACAGTCACAACAATTGAGTTCACCTTTGGCAAAGTTCCAAGCTTGGCTGCCTTATAAAGACCTGCAGCACCCGTCGCGCTTGATGGCTCAACAAAGACACCACATTCTTGGGACAAGAATCGGTGCATCCAAAGAATTTCCTTGTCAGTAACGGCGCCGAATGAACCATCAGTGTCAGCCTTGGCGGCTTGTGCCAAATCCCATGACGCTGGATTTCCGATTCGAATTGCGGTTGCAATGGTCTCTGGCTTCTTCACTGGAGATCCCTGGATAAATGGAGCCGAACCCGCTGCCTGAATCCCCCAGAGCTTAGGTAGAACGCTAATTCTGCCCGCGTCGAGGTCTTCGCGATAACCCAGGTGATAGGCAGAGATGTTTCCTGCGTTGCCAAGTGGCATAGCGTGAAGATCAGGTGCGTAACCTAGTGCGTCAAAGATCTCGAAAGCAGCGGTCTTCTGACCCTGCAGGCGATCTGGGTTCACCGAGTTCACCAAGAACACTGGGTAGTTCTCGCTGAGTTCTCGAGCCAGTCTTAGGCAGTCGTCAAAGTTGCCTTTGACCTGCAAGATCTGAGCCTTGTGGGCAACAGCTTGAGAAAGCTTGCCCCAAGAAATCTTTCCAGCAGGAACCAATACAACCGACTGCATGCCGCCCTTGACTGCATAGGCAGCTGCGGAGGCCGAGGTGTTTCCTGTTGAGGCAGCGATAACAGCCTTCGCTCCAGAGCTCTTCGCCTTGGAAACTGCAGTTGTCATACCGCGGTCCTTGAATGAACCGGTTGGGTTCATTCCTTCGAATTTCAGGTGGACGCTGCCGACATCAAGAAGTTTTGCGAGCGCCGGAGCCTCGATCAGAGGAGTTCCACCCTCACCAAGAGTGACGATTGCATCTGATTCAGAAAACGGAAGTCTGTCGAAATATTCGCGGATCACTCCGCGCCATTGGTGAGCCATTAGATTCCCTCCACTCGGATAACCGAATTGATGTTTTGAACTGCAGAATTACTTTCCAACTCGCTAACCACACTCTCGAGGTCCGCCTCAGAAGCAGCGTGAGTCATGACAGTAAGGATTGCCGAGGTCTTGGCATTGGCCGCGCTCTGCGAAACGGTCTCAACGCTGACCTCGTGCTTTGCGAACACCGAGGCAATAGATGCCAACACCCCTGGCAAGTCCCTCACCTGAAGCGTGATTTGGAATCTTGTGGTGATTGACTGAATTGGCAAGACTTCGAGGTTGGCGTGAACCGAGTCTGCCAACCCTGGACCTCCAGCGACGTGGCGCTTCGCAGCAGACACCAAGTCACCAAGAATTGCAGAGGCGGTCTCAGCACCTCCAGCACCTGCACCGTAGAACATCAACTGCCCAGCAGATTCTGCCTCAACAAAGACGGCGTTATAGGCGCCACGAACCGCGGCAAGAGGGTGCTCAAGTGGAATCAAGGTTGGGTGTACTCGTGCAACTAACCCTTCGCCTGATTCGGTTTGGATTCGCTCGCAGATAGCAAGGAGCTTGACGGCATAGCCGGCTTCTCTAGCGGTCTCAATCGTCAAGGCAGTCACCTTGGTAATACCCTCGCGATAAACCTTCTCAACGGGAACCTCAGAGTGGAATGCGAGGGAAGCCAAAATAGCTGCCTTGCTCGCGGCATCGAAGCCTTCAATATCTGCGGTTGGATCAGCCTCTGCGTAACCGAGCTCTTGGGCTTCCGCAAGCGCATCATCAAAATCAGCACCAGTTGATTCCATGCGATCGAGAATAAAGTTTGTAGTTCCATTCACAATTCCCATGACTCGGTCAACCCGGTCTCCAGCAAGTGACTCGCGCAGCGGTCTAATGATTGGAATCGCACCGGCAACCGCGGCTTCGAAGTACAACTGGGCGCCAAGCTGTTCAGCAAGATCAAACAGTTCTGGTCCGTGAGCTGCAACAAGAGCCTTATTAGCCGTAATCACATCCGAACCAGAACTCAACGCAAGCTTGACCCAGGTCTTTGCTGGTTCAATGCCACCGATAAGTTCAATGACGATATCGGAGGAAAGAATGAGCCCCTCGGCATCAGTTGTGAGAAGTTCTTTTGGAATATCTGAATCACGCTTGGAGTCTAGGTTTCGAACGGCAACGCCAGTGAGCTCTAATTGTGTGCCGACTCTAGAGGCAAGCTCATCGGCATTTTCAATCAAAAGCCTGGCTACTTGAGAGCCAACTGAGCCAGCACCCAAAAGCGCGACTCGGATTGGACGGTATGCGGCTTGCATGCTTATCGCTCTCCCCGCGATACACCTGCATCGCGATTTAGTAGATCTTGCTCAGTCTCTGCCCGAATAAGCAACATTGATTCACCGGACTTGACTGCAACCACAGCCGGCCTCGGCAAGAAGTTGTAGTTAGAAGATAGCGAAAAGCAGTAAGCGCCTGTGGCAGGAACCGCCAATAAGTCATTTACAGAAACATCTGAGGGCAAGAACTCATGGCGCACCACGATGTCACCAGACTCGCAGTGTTTGCCCACAACCCTCGAAAGTGCCGGTGTTGCAGAAGTAACTCGGGATGCAATAACAGCCGAGTACTCAGCTTCATAGAGCGCGGGTCTTGCGTTATCGCTCATACCGCCATCAACGCTCACATATTTTCTTGTGGCTCCGGCGCCTTGATCTGAGACCTGGACATCTTTGATGGTTCCAACCGAATACAGAGTCACACCGGCAGGACCGGCAATTGCTCTCCCTGGCTCAAAGGCAAGCCTTGGAATAGCGATTCCGAGCGACTTGCACTTTGCCTCAACAGCACTGGAGATTCTTGCCGCCATTTCGGCAAGCGACATCGGGTGATCCGCTTTGGTATAGCTAATGCCAAAGCCGCCACCAAGATTTAGCTCTGGGACATCACCGGATTGCAACAAAGTGGCGTGGAGATCCAGAAGCCGCTCCGCCGCTGCAATGAATCCGTCGACCACAAAGATCTGAGAACCAATGTGTGAATGCAAACCAAGAAATCTCAGGCTCGAGTGAGAACGAATCTTTGCAACAAGATCTGGCACATCTGAAATAGCAATACCAAACTTTTGATCTTCTCTTGCGGTTGCTAGATACTCGTGAGTGCTGGCGTGCACACCCGAATTCACCCGGAGCCGGACCGGCTGAGTCTTGCCCTGTGCCGAGGCAACCGATGCGATGCGCTCGATCTCGCTCTCAGAGTCAATCACCAGAGCACCAACACCGGCTGAGATTGCTCGACCGATTTCAACTAAAGACTTGTTGTTGCCGTGGAAACCGATTCGCTCCCCAGGCATACCGCCGGCAAGCGCTACCGCCAACTCCCCCGAGGTCGAAACATCAATACTCAATCCTGCCGATTCAACCCAGCGCACCACATCGGTGGTCAATAGTGCCTTGGATGCGTAATAAATCTTGGCGGAGGTACCGATCTTGGTTGCGGCATCTGAGAAGGCTCGCTTTGCCGAAATCAACCGAGCTTCAAAATCTTCCTGGTCAACCACATACAAGGGAGATCCAAACTGACGTACTAAATCCGAAACCGGGACCGAGCCAATGCTCAACTCCCCCTTAGCGCTGCGCTTAGCGGTTCGAGGCCAAATCCGCTCATCAAGTTTGTTGATATCGGTGGGTTCAGACAGCCAATTCGGAGTAAGTGGATTCTTCACTGCTACATCCTCTCCGGAGCGCTCACGCCAAGAAGGCGCAGGCCATTGCTAAGCACAATGCTTGCTGCATCATTTAGCCAAAGTCGGGTCCTGTGAACCGGCTCAACTGGAGCTTCAGATAGAGGAGTGACGCGGCAGTTGTCATACCAGCGGTGGTAGCTTCCGGCTACTTCCTCCAGGTATCTTGCGACCCGGTGTGGCTCGCGGAAAGTTGCTGCCTGGGCAACAACCCTTGGGAACTGGCTAAGTGCTGCCAAAAGCTCGGACTCACTTGGGTGCGAGAGCAAACCGGGGTCGAAATCTGTTCTATCAACATCAAGGGATGCAGCATTCTTGGCAACCTGCTTAGTCCTGGCATGTGCATACTGCACGTAGAACACCGGGTTGTCGTTGGTCTTTTTTGAAAGCTGTTCGACATCGATATCTAGAGAAGAGTTGATGGATGAGCGAGCAAGCGCGTACCTGGCAGCGTCAACTCCAACCATTTCGACTAGGTCCTCTAACGTCACCACGGTACCGGCACGCTTGGACATTCTCACTGGCTCACCGTTGCGAACAAGATTCACCATCTGGCCGATCAAGATCTCCATGTTGTCGCCTGGAATATCTCCAAAGGCCGCGCAGAGCGCCATCATCCTCGGAACATAACCGTGGTGATCTGCACCGAGCATATAGACGCAGCGATCAAAACCGCGGGAGCGCTTGTCCTGGTAGTAGGCGATATCGCCGGCAATGTAGGCGGCCTGACCGTCAGATTTGAGAATCACGCGGTCGCGGTCATCGCCAAATGATGTGCTCCTGAGCCAAAGTGCGCCATCGGCTTCGAAGGTGTGACCAAGACCTTTTAGTTTCGCGATCGACTTTTCAACTGCCCCAGACTCATAAAGCGAGTTCTCGTGGAAATAAACATCAAAATCAACACCGAACTGGTGCAGAGACTCCCGAATTTGTTGGAACATTAGCTCCACACCGGCTGCGCGGAAAGCTTCCTGCGCATCAGCATCTGGCAACTCGAGAATCTCAACCGCTGTCTCATCCAAAACCCTCTGGGCAATCTCAGAGATGTAAGCGCCTGCATATCCATCTTCTGGAGCTGGCTCATTTTTTGCAGCCGCAAGAAGAGATCTTGCGAACCGATCAATTTGCGCACCGTGGTCGTTGAAGTAGTACTCACGGGTAACCTCGGCACCTGTGAATTCCAAGATGCGAGCTAGTGAGTCACCAACGGCCGCCCACCTGGTTCCGCCAAGGTGAATCGGGCCAGTTGGGTTTGCCGAAACAAACTCTAGGTTGAGCTTGACTCCAGAGAGCAGGTCTCCATGTCCATAGCCCGCGCCTTGTTCAACAATCTGCTTTGCCAAAATGCCAGCTGCAGCGTCTGACACAAACAAATTGATAAATCCTGGACCAGCGATTTCAACCTTGGTGATGCCCTCAACCTCGGCAAGCTCGGCAATCAAAATTTCTGCGAAGTCTCTTGGCTTTAGGCCGAACTTGCCAGAGAGCTGCATTGCAATATTGGTTGCCCAATCGCCGTGATCGCGATTCTTGGGTCTCTCAACGACAACTTCTGCCGGTAAATCGTGCGCACTCAGACTGCCTTTTTCCTGCAGAGCAGAAATAGCCTGCAAGATGGCATCTGAAAGCTGAGCTGGAGTCACTGTCTAATCCTGAATACGGGCAAAAATCGGCCGTTCGCCGAACACTGCGTTGTTTGCCTAAATCATACCCGTTATGGCTATTTGACTAGCGAATAAGCCAGGCTGTGCTGTTTCCAGGAAGCTTGCCACCCTCAACAGGCGCGCTTGCGATCAGCAACTTACCTTCGGGCAAAACCTGACTCTCGGAGCCAAAGTTCACAAAGCAAATCCAGTTTCCAGGTCGCTCAAAGGCTAGGGTCCCCGCTGGGGATTCAAGCCAACTTAAGTCTTCTGGACCCTCAAGTTCCTTGCGGAGATTAATCGCCCTGCGATACAGGTTGAGCGTTGAATTCTCGTCATTATCCTGGACTTCAACCGAGTACTCGCCATACCAACCTGGCTGAGGCAAGTGGGAGCCACCTGGTCCAAATCCAAAGGACGAGCCTTGCTTTTCCCAAGGCAATGGGACGCGGCAGCCATCGCGAGATTTTAGCTTTCCTTCACCGCGGAACCACTGGGGATCTTGCATTTGGTCAGAAGGGATATCCAGAACATCTGGCAAGCCAAGCTCTTCACCTTGGTAAAGGTATGTAGAACCCGGCAAAGCCAGAATCATTAGAGTTGCAGCTTTGGCTCTTGCAAGCCCCAGATCTAAATCAAGATTGTGGTTAAGGCGATTTTCGACGTACCACTTGTTTTCATCCGCAAAAGTGACGCCATCAGCGCCCGCTGGGATCACCATTCTTGTTGCATGTCGAATCACATCGTGATTCGACATCACCCAGGTTGTGGAGGAACCGGTGGTGTTGGCAAATTCCAAATTACGATCTACAACTTCTTGGAAGACTTCAGCATCCCAGCGGGCAGTCAGAAGGTCGAAGTTGAATGCCTGCCCAAGTCCCTCAATCGATGCATATGCAGGACGGCGGTGCGGGTGGACCCAAGCTTCAGCTACCGCAACTCTTGGCGGGTCGTACTGATTGAACAGCGCTCGCCATTCTTTATAAATTTCGTGAACTGAATCCCTATCAAAGAGCGGATCCGTGCCGTCGTCTTTCATGACATTGAGGTCGTAGCTATCACGATCCGGCAAAGGATCAAGATTCTTGGTCAGCGCATGCGCTACGTCAATGCGATATCCGTCAACCCCGCGGTCAGACCAAAATTTCAACGTCTTCAGAAAATCTTCGTGAACCTCTGGGTTGTCCCAGTTGAAATCTGGCTGCTCCTTGGTAAATAGGTGCATGTACCACTGGCCATCTGCAACCTGAGTCCAACCTTCTGGGCCAAAGTGACTTGAAAGGTTCGATGGTGGAAGTTCGCCATTCTCACCCCTGCCATCTCGGAAGATGTAACGCTCACGTGCCTTCGAGCCCTTCTCGGATTTCAGGGCTTCTTGGAACCAAACATGCTGGTCAGATGAATGGTTTGGCACAACATCAACAAAGATGCGAATCCCCTTGGAGTGAAGAATCTCCACCATCTCATCGAATTCTGCGAGATTTCCGATTCGGGGATCAACATCGCGATAGTCAGCAACGTCGTAGCCGCCATCAGCTAACGCAGATGGGTAAAAGGGAGATAGCCAAACTGCATCAATGCCTAGTGCTGCGAGATAGTCAGCTTTGGAGATAATTCCCTTTAGGTCACCAATACCATCTCCGTTGGCGTCCGCAAATGAACGAGGGTATATCTGATAAACGACGGCTTGGCGCCACCAGTCCGAGGACAACTTCTTCTCCATAAACGCTTCCATAACCTAGGGGTAAACCTGTCCGTTGAGCCTTGCACAACTTGATGCCGCAAGTTCAACAAACAGCCGGAATGAGTCTAAATGTAAATAATGTAAAGGTATTGGTGCAAAGCTGTGTCTGTTTTGTTATCCAAATGTAATCGCTTACAAAAAGTTTTTACCTTCGATTGATTTAGGCTGTCAAAGCCTCCTTATTGATAGGAGCCCTGAGCCGACTGGCTTGGGTAAATTGAAAGGACACAAATGTCAACAATTCGTAATCGCGTCGTTGCTCTTGGAGCAACTGCGATCGCGGCATCTTTGGTGCTTGCAGGTTGTGCTGCAACCGAAGAGACCACAACCGAAGAGACCACTTCTGCTGCAGCCGGTTCAACCGGTTGTGAGGCATACGCGGCATACATGGGCAACGAAGGCTCCGAAGTAGAGATCTACTCGACCATCGTTTCCCCTGAGGCTGACTTGTTCATGGAATCCTTCGTGGAGTTCGAGGACTGCACCGGCATCACCATCAACTGGAACGGCTCACAGGAGTTTGAGGCACAGTTGCCTGTTCGCGTTGCTGGTGGCACCGCTCCAGACCTAGCCGTGTTCCCACAGCCAGGTCTATTGGCTGCAATGGTTGCAACCGGTCAGATGGTTGCCGCTCCTACTGATGTTGCAGACTCTGTAGCTGTGAACTACACCGCTGACTGGAAGAACTACGGAACCGTTGATGGCGTGTTCTACGCAGCTCCTCTAGGTGCAAACGTGAAGTCATTCGTTTGGTACTCACCAAAGACTTTCGCTGACAACGGCTGGGCAATCCCAACCACTTGGGACGAGCTTCTAGCTCTATCTCAGACCATTGCTGACACTTCTGATGTTCAGCCTTGGTGTGTTGGTTTCGGTTCTGGTGAGGCAACCGGTTGGGTTGGTACTGACTGGATGGAAGACATCATGCTTCGCACCGCATCAGCTGAGACCTACGACAAGTGGGTTAGCCACGACATCGCATTCAACGACCCTGCAGTTGTTACTGCAATCAGCGAAGCAGGCAAGATCCTAAAGAACCCAGAGTTCGTGGGCGACGTAGCATCTATTGCAACCACCACCTTCCAGGATGGTGGAGCTGGCATCGTTGACGGTTCATGTGCAATGCACCGCCAGGCATCATTCATCGGTGGAATCCTTGCCGGTGACTACGCAGCAACCATCGTTACCCCAGAAGACACCACAGTTGAGGGTGGAATCACCACTTTCTACTTCCCAGGTGTATCTGCTGACAACAAGCCTGCCCTTGGTGGTGGCGAGTTCGTTGGTGCATTTGCTGACCGTCCAGAAGTTGCTGCAGTTCAGCACTACTTGACCACTCCTGAGTGGGCAAACGCAAAGGCAGCTCTAGGTGGCTGGTTCTCCGCGAACCTAGGTCTAGACACTGCAAACGTTGCTGACCCAGTAAACGCTGTTGCTGTTGAGATCCTTCAGAACGCAACAACCTTCCGCTTCGACGCATCTGACCTAATGCCAGCTGCTGTTGGTGCAGGTTCATTCTGGAAAGAAATGACCGCTTGGGTTGCCGAGGACAAGTCTGACGCGGCTGTTCTAGACGCAATTGAAGCATCTTGGCCAGCTAACTAATAAGCTGACCTCAAAGCAGTAAAGGCTAGGGGCCTGGCCATGCCAGGCCCCTAGCTCTTAACAAAGGAACACAAATGAAAGACTTTGCAATACTGGCTGCCAGAAAAACCCCATGGGAGATTGTTGCTCCAAACCTAACCGTCCTGGTTTTCGGTCTATTGGCATTCGCTGCAGTCATCTTCTTGATTTTCATACTTGCAGAGCGAGCCTCCGTAAAAGCCCAGGAATGGCTCAAGTACCTAGTCTTCCTGGTCCCCGCTCTTTTGCTTCTTGCGATTGGGTTGATCTACCCCGCATTTAGAACCTTGCTGCTCTCGTTCATGAATGCGGACAGCTCGGAATTCATCGGGTTTGAAAACTACATTTGGGCCTTCACTAGACCTGAGATCGTCACCGTGATGACCAACACCTTGACTTGGGTGATTTTGGTTCCATTGGCATCAACCGTTATCGGACTTTCGATTGCCTACCTCACGGACCGCATGAAGCGCTCCAGTGCGATCAAGTCTCTAATTTTTATGCCAATGGCAATTTCATTTGTTGGCGCAAGCATCATCTGGAAGTTTGTTTACGACTTTGAACCAAACCTAAAAAAGACCGACATTGGTCTTCTAAGTGCAATAGCAAAGGCTTTGGGCTTCACTCCTCCAAACTGGTTGCTTGAAGTTCCGCTAAACACCTTCCTACTGATCGTTGTGATGATTTGGATCCAAACCGGATTCGCCATGGTGGTGCTAGGTGCCGCGATGAAGAACATTCCAGATGAGGTGGTGGAGGCATCCATGCTGGATGGTGCGACCCAGTGGCGCCGATTCCTACTAATTACCATTCCAATGATTCGAGCAAGCATCGTAGTTGTGGTGACAACTATTTTGATTGGAACCCTAAAGGTGTTCGACATCGTGAGAACAATGACCGGTGGGAACTTCTCCACAAACGTTATTGCTAACGAAATGTACTCTCAAGCTTTTAGGCAATTGAACTACGGAACAGGATCCGCGCTAGCGATCATCCTGTTTGTAGCGATTACGCCGATCGTTTGGTACAACGTTCGACAACTTCGCATCGAGAGGAGCGAGCGCTAATGACTACTGCAGAAAAAACCACACTTGGCACCACACGCACTGGCCGAGCAAAAGTCAAAAACGTATTCACCTCCCCTTGGGCATCTGCCATGGCGATTGTTCTAGCTATCGTCTGGACCATACCTACCTTTGGTCTCTTGGTTAGCTCCTTCAGGCCACAAAAGGACATCAACAGTTCAGGTTGGTGGACGTTCTTTGCCAACCCAAACGTGACTCTTGAGAACTACCAGCAGGTTCTTTTTGAGGGAACTTCAGTTACTCCCCCGTTGAGTCAGTACTTCTTTAACTCGCTCGCAATTACTATCCCAGCAGCGCTATTCCCTCTAACACTCGCGGTGTTTGCGGCATACGCTCTGGCGTGGTTCGAGTTCAAGGGTAAGAACTTCATCTTCTTCACTGTTTTTGCGCTGCAGGTTGTTCCGCTGCAGATGTCTTTGATTCCGCTTTTGCAGCTGTTCTCTCAGGGCATCAAGATTGGTGACACGACCCTCATCCCGGATCTAGGGATTACTGGAACCTACATTCCAATCTGGATCGCTCACACCATCTTTGCTCTGCCACTTGCGACATTCCTCTTGCATAACTTCCTAACCCAGATCCCTAGGGAGCTAGTGGAAGCAGCGCGAGTTGATGGGGCTGGTTGGTTCACCCTGTTCAGAAGAATCATCTTCCCGCTATCGATTCCTGCAATCGCATCGTTTGCGATCTTCCAGTTCCTCTGGGTATGGAACGACCTGTTGGTTGGATTGACCTTTGGTGGTGGGGCCAAGGACATTGCTCCTCTCACCGTGCGTTTGGCAGAGATGGTTGGAACTAGAGGCGGTGGCTGGGAGGTCCTAACAGCCGGTGCGTTTATATCGATTATTGTTCCACTGATCGTCTTCTTCTCGCTCCAGCGATACTTCGTGCGAGGCCTGCTAGCAGGTTCGGTCAAGGGGTAACGAGCCTAAATCAAGAATTCCCAGGCCTGCACCCACGTGCTGGTCTGGGAATTCTTGCATATTGAAGTCACTAGTAGAATTTAGCTCCCTGGCCCCTATAGCTCAGGGGATAGAGCACCGCCCTCCGGAGGCGGGAGCGCAGGTTCGAATCCTGCTAGGGGCGCTCTATTTCAGACAAGTATCCGGCCATCTGTCTCATCGCCATTGATCGGTGCGAAAAAGCATTCTTGACATCCGGGTCTAGCTCTGCTGCGGTTTGCTCAAAGCCCTCTGGAATAAACACCGGGTCATAACCAAACCCTGCATCGCCAGATGCCGCATCCGCGATGCTCCCCTGCCAAATCCCAGTGAAGGAAACTTCACCCGAATCAGTAACCAGAACAATCGTGCAAACAAAGGCTGCCGCGCGATTCTCTTCTGGGATGTCATTCAGCTGAGCCAACAGCAAGTCTCGGTTGGTTTTATCGTCACGGGTGCCAGACCAAATAGCAGAGAAGATGCCTGGCGCTCCCCCCATAACCTCAACAGCGATACCTGAGTCATCTGCAAATGCCGGCTTGCCGGTGGCAGCATATGCCGCCCTGGCTTTGATGCGTGCATTCTCAAGAAAGCTGATGCCAGATTCAACCGGCTCCGGACCGTCATAGGTCAAAATCTTCAAATCTGGCATTGCCGAGCCCAAGATATTCTGAGCTTCCTGAGCTTTATGTTTATTGCCGGTTGCAAAAACCAATTCCATTAGCGAAGGTCCAGTGCGTCACCAAGAGCCGCCTTTTGAGCCAGAGCAAGTTGGGCGTTAGAACCAGTCGCCAGAGCCAAAAGCGCATCCAGTTCAGCCTTGTCAAATGGTGCCGCCTCTGCGGTGCCCTGGACTTCAACAAAGAGACCCCGGCCGGTCATTACCACGTTCATGTCGGTTTCTGCTCTTACGTCTTCCACATATGCCAAATCTGTCATTGGAACACCGTCAATGATTCCTACCGAGACTGCAGAAACAGTGTCCAAAAGCGGCTTTGCGCTTTTGGCCAGCATGCCGTTCTGCTTTCCCCAGGTAATCGCATCGGCCAAGGCAATGAATGCTCCGGTGATTGCAGCAGTTCTAGTGCCACCATCGGCCTGTAAGACATCACAGTCCAAAACAATTGTGTTTTCTCCGAGGGCCTTGACGTCAATGATTGCCCTCAAGGAGCGACCAATAAGCCTAGAAATCTCGTGTGTGCGGCCACCGATCTTTCCCTTGACTGCCTCCCGATCGTTTCTAGTGTTAGTTGCCCTTGGAAGCATTGAATATTCAGATGTGACCCAACCTTCGCCACTGTCCTTTTTAAACCTTGGCACCCCTTGAGTGAACGAAGCATTGCAAAGCACTTTGGTGTCACCAAAAGAAACCAGCACCGAACCCTCAGCATGAATCGTAAAACCTCGTTCGATAGAAACCGGTCTCATCTGTTCAGGAGTTCTGCCGTCTGCTCTAGTCATCAAAGACCTTTCTGGTTAGGTGAGACACATTGTTCACCTCTGGACCCAAGAATCTCTTGGCCAATGTTTCAAATTCGGCTTCGTTGCCGGTTGCAAAAAACTTATAAGTAGGAACCGAATCTTCAGGTGCGAGCAGATGATGCTCGGTAAGTACTCTAAAAACATCCTTCGCGGTTTCGTCCGCGGAAGAAACCAGGTT
This sequence comes from Aquiluna sp., assembly GCA_021741585.1. Lineage (GTDB taxonomy): Bacteria > Actinomycetota > Actinomycetes > Actinomycetales > Microbacteriaceae > Aquiluna. Next base: position 94,588 of record JAIOXN010000002.1, read on the forward strand.
CACACTCTCACCCATCACATATGAAAGAGCAGCCTGCAAAAGGGGGTAGTGAGTACACCCGAGAACAAGAGTGTCCACCCCAGCCTGCTTCAATGGCTCCAGATATTCTTGTGCAGATTTCAATAGCGCAGGGCCTGAGGTAATACCGCGCTCAACAAAATCTACAAATTTTGGACAGGCGGCTGAAGTGATTTCAAAGTCCACTGCCGCTGCAAATGCATCGTCGTAAGCACCTGATGTAATCGTGGCATCCGTCCCGATCACCCCAACCTTGTGATTTCTAGAAGTTGCAACCGCTCTTCTTACTGCAGGCTGAATAACCTCGACGACCGGAACACCAAGCCCCTCGGTATATCGCTCGCGAGCGTCTCTTAGAACTGCAGCTGAAGCTGAGTTACATGCGATGACCAACATCTTCACGCCTGATGCAACCAACTCGTCCATTACCTCAAGCGCTAGCGAGCGGACTGTAGAGATGGATTTAGGTCCATATGGAGAATTGAGAGTGTCACCAACATAGTGAATTGATTCATGGGGCAGTTGATCGATAATTGCCCGCGCAACGGTCAGTCCACCGACTCCTGAGTCGAATACACCAATTGGCCTTGAATCCACCGGATAAGTCTATTGGCCCAATTTCGCTAGGCTGTTCTGGTGACCAGCGCGCTTCTAACTGACAGATACGAACTAACCATGGTTCAGGCTGCCCTGAAGTCTGGAAAGGCATCCAGAAACTGTGTTTTTGAAGTGTTTTCTAGGCAACTACCCCCGGGAAGACGCTTTGGCGTCGTCGCCGGCACTGGCAGGGTCTTAGAGGCAATCAGGGACTTTAGGTTCGATCAATCGGATTTGGAATTTCTAAAGGACAACAACGTTGTCGACTCTCAAACTTTGGATTGGTTGGCCGCCTATAAATTTTCCGGCAACATCAGCGGTTATGCCGAGGGCGAGCTCTATTTTGGTCACTCCCCCATTCTTACAGTTGAAGGCAGCTTCGCAGAGGCTGTTCTCCTGGAGACGGTAATTCTCTCCATTTTGAACTACGATTCTGCAATTGCATCCGCTGCGGCAAGGATGAAGACTGCTGCTGGCGATCGAATATTGAACGAGATGGGCAGTCGCAGAGCCCAAGAAGAGGCTGCTGTATCAGCCGCGAGAGCCGCTTATATCACCGGATTTTCGGCAACCAGCAACCTTCAGGCAGGCAAGAAATGGGGAATTCCAACCATGGGAACCTCAGCCCACTCATTCACCCTGCTACACGATTCAGAGGAAGAAGCATTCAGGGCTCAAATCGATTCAATGGGGCCCGAAACCACCTTGTTGGTTGACACCTACGATGTTCACAATGCCGTTGCCATGGCAGTCAAGCTAACCGATGGCAAGCTCCGCGCGGTTCGAATTGACTCTGGAGATCTTGCGGCAACTGCAATTGCAGTGAGACAACAATTGGACGAGCTTGGAGCCAAGACCACCAAAATTACAGTCACCTCAGATCTCGATGAATACACCATCGCCGCATTGGCAGCAGCGCCAGTTGACTCCTATGGGGTTGGGACATCCTTGGTTACCGGTTCTGGCTATCCGACTGCGGGCTTTGTATACAAACTGGTTTCCCATCAAGCCGGCGAGGGCTGGGTCGATGTGGCCAAAAAATCAGCCCAGAAGTCAAACCGCGGTGGCAAAAAGATTGCGCATCGAATTATTGAGAAGGGCATCGCAACATCTGAACTAATTGGCGACCAAACAAATGGCCGTGCCCTGCAAGTTCCGCTCGCTATAAATGGTGAGATAAATGAAAACCTACTCGGCAAGAACTCTGTTGTGATGGCGAGAGAAGTTCACCAATCAGCAATAGCAGAGCTTTCACCAGAATCTAAGCGCCTTTCAAAAGGCGAGCCAGCGATTCCGACAGAGTTTAATTAGTCTCTTCTGGCTCTGGGATAAATCCCTCGTAAATTGCTTTGCAGGTCGGGCAGACTGGGAACTTTTTTGGATCCCTTGAGGGCACCCAAACCTTGCCACAAAGTGCGACAACCTTATTACCCATAACTGCAGACTCGACAATTTTGTTCTTTTTCACATAGTGTGAGTACCGCTCATGATCGCCGTGATCCAGAACTGCCTGTTCTTCAACCTGGGTAGCACCCACACTTTGAGTTTGATTCATGAGGTTATTTTAGAGTCGCGGCATCGCCGAGGGTCACGGTAAATTCGAGTTCCTTGCCCTTGCGGAGCACTTTGATGTCAATAACTTTCCCTGCGGGCTGCTGTCTTACTAAGGCGGTCAAGTCGCTAGCCGAGGTTACGTCTCTACCACCAAAACCAATCACAACATCTCCAGCCTTCAAGCCGGCTGCCTCTGCAGCGCCACCGACTGAAAGCTCTTGGATCAAAGCTCCAGTGGAGAAAGAGGAATTTGGCTCCAAATTATCGCTAACCATAGCTCCTAGCAGGCCGTGAGTTGCACTACCGGTATCCATAATTTCCTGAGCAATTCTCAATGCAGTGTTAGACGGGATTGCGAAGCCAACTCCGATGCTTCCGCTTTCGCCATTGCCAGCGGTGGCGATTGCCTCGTTTATGCCGATCAATTCACCCTTGCTGTTAACAAGAGCACCGCCCGAGTTTCCTGGGTTTATTGCAGCATCGGTTTGGATTACCTGAAGACTAATTGGTGCGTTCCCGGTGCCATTCCAGAGCTGCAAGCCCGGAGAATCATTTACCTCTGAAGAGGCAACCTGGATGGTCCGGTCAAGCGCAGAGACAATTCCTTGGGTGACGGTTGAGGAAAGCCCGAGTGGAGCTCCAATTGCCACCACAGAATCACCAACGTTCAGCTTGTCACTGTCTGCAAAAACAATGGGCTTGAGCCCCGATTCCTCAATTTTGACAACTGCCAAGTCATAAACGGTGTCATAACCCACCAACTGTGCGGCGTAGACATTCCCGCTCCACAACCTAACCGTTACATTTGCGTCCTCGGTAAGGCCGCCCAAAGTTACGACGTGGGCATTTGTGAGGATGTAGCCGTCCTCAGTCAACATGACCCCAGAACCCGAACCCGAGCCGCTGCTGGACTCGACAGATAGCGTCACAACAGATGGCGAAGCTGCAGCCGCAGCTCCAGTTACCCAGTTCACCATCTCTGTGTCGTTCACAACAATGGGAGCAGGTTGTGTAATTGAAAGATAAGAAAGAGTAAAGGCCGTTGAGGCAATTACCCCACCGATCATCGCAGTTGTGAGAGCGAGTGTGGCAAGACCAAGGGGACGTAAGATCCGAATCTTGCGCTTTGGCTTGGCTGGAATCTGGGGCGGAGTGTAGGGAGAGTTGAAATTAAACTGGGACTCACCGGACCTATTCCATTCAGACATGTCTAACCTTTCGCGAGTTGTGTTCCAAAGTATGAACAACAACGCTGGGGATTTTATGCATCCAAGCTGAATGTCTTCTGACCCCGAGTCTCCAGATTACCTCAGCCGACCAATAGAGTCCTCCTTGGTGGGTCTATCACAACGACCGTTAGTCCATTGCTCTCAAGACTCCAGGAAGCAGCGTTAGAAACCCAGCTACCTGAACCGATTTTGTAATCAACTTCATAATCAACTAATGCCGTTGCCTGATAAGTCCCAATTTCGGCAAAACTCCTTTGATATCTAGTCCCGGAACCTGACCCTCTATCCGAGTAGCTCCATGAAACTTGGACAGGTCGAAACCTTATCTGAGCACTTTGATCAAACAGGCGTCCTGATTTCTGGAACTCAGATGCGCTCACAAAGAAATTTCCAACTTCTTCCACTTCCAGCTCATCCCCCGGATCCCACCAAGCAAATGGCTTGGTTGTATCGGCACTAAATTGATCTGATAGCTGAGTCTGGACGCTTTTTATGACAGGAACAACGGCCTGCGAGGGCTCTGGGATCGCATCTCCGATACACAATCTGGACCCCACAACAATCCAGGAAGTTATGACACCAATTGTGGGCTGATCGATACTTCCATTCACGTAGTACTGGCAGAGTCGCATCGGTTTGGGTTCTGTTGGTTGGTTCCGGCCATTGGACGTCGAGTCAGAATTAGATCCCTGGCTGGCGCAAATTGTAAAACTGCCCGCCTGAGATTCCGAACAATCAACATCACATTGCCCTAGTGCAGCTTTTGTTAGGTCACAACCGGCTAGGGCAAAGAATCCGAACAGCGCCTCTACTAGCATTCGCGACCAACCATCTCAAGCAAATTGATTTTGACTTCAGAGGACCGCTCTACGAATTTTGCACGCATCAGCTGTCGCTCCATGCGCTCCGGGATTGGAAAGTCCTCGCCATTTTCATAAACAAATCTGGTTGCCGAAACATCAAGACAACTTTCGAATTGATCAGCTGAAATGAGGGTGGTCTGGGAAAAAGAACTATGACCAAGTTGGATCAAACCCATTGATGCAATCAATTCTTGGGTCTGGATTGCAGACTCAAGAGCATCACCCTCGAGGATCCGATCAAACCTCGGTGAATTTGTCGAAGCCTCAATTGCATAGAGATTCAATGCGGTGTCGATCCTTACGACCATGTCCTGAGCTATCGAATCCCCAGACTTCTGAGCGCAACCGGAAAGAATCAGCAGGAGCAAAACAATTGAAATTTTCATTCTGAAAAGTTAGCCAAACATTGAAAAGCGGGTTCTTGGTTATCCACAGAAATGGAAAATCCCTGAGCGAACTCAGGGATTCCATCTAGTTGCGGGGGCAGGATTTGAACCTACGACCTCCGGGTTATGAGCCCGGCGAGCTACCGAACTGCTCCACCCCGCGGCGAAGTTCCAACTCTAGCATTACTCGGATAGTTAATCCAGCGCTGCTAGGGCATCCTCGATAGCTTTAGCGAGTTTCGCATCCGCAATTCCAAAGGCATTCCAATCGCCATCGCTAAGTGCTTGCTGCTTTTCTTTCAATGCAACTTGAGCCCGCGATAGCGCATCAGTTAGCGCCGGATTATCAATTTCAACACCATTTTCGTCGGTAGTTGGTGCAGTTGGGGCTGGGGTGCCCTCTCCGGTTTGGGCTCCAGAATTGCCACCAAATAGCTGGTCAAGTGCCTCATCTAGCGTGTCCTCGAAGGCGATTTGATCTCCGAACGCTACCAAGATTTTCTGAAGCAATGGGTACGAGGTTTCTCCTGTGGACTCAACATAGACCGGCTGAACATAAAGGAGTCCGCCACCTACAGGTAGGGTCAACAAGTTACCGTTTAGAACTCGGGTTGAACCTTGTCTCAAAAGGTTTAGCAACGAAGAAACATTGCTGTCTGCGTTGAAGTTGTTCTGAACCTGTCCGGGACCTGGAACGATGGTCTCTCTAGGTAGGTTCAAAAGGGTGAGCTTCCCATAATCTTCGTTCACCTCTCCCGCCGTCTTGCCAGCATCGGCATTAGCGATCAGGTAACCGGTGAGCACGTTTCTTGTCGTGTCCCCCGTTGACTGCGGGATGAAGGTTGAGTAAAGCGAGAACTGACTCTGGGTGTCTCCAGGTGCCTGAAGCGTCAGGTAATACGGTGGCTGAAGGAGGCCAAGTCCGGTGCCTTCCACAGGGTCATTCGGAGTCATCCAAGCATCCTGCTGGGAGTAGAACGCTCCAGCCTCGGTTACGTGGTAGCGACCAAGCACTGATCGCTGGGTCTTGAAAAGATCCGATGGGTAACGAACGTGGGCCATGAGGTCTGCAGATATTGCAGACCTTGGCTGAACGGTGTCTGGGAAGACGCTCATCCAACTCTTGAGGATCGGGTCCTCTTCATCCCATGCGTATAGATCAACCGATCCGTCATATGCATCAACGGTTGCCTTGACTGAGTTTCGGATGTAGTTGATCTCACCGGCTCCTCCGCCAAAGGACTCTGAGGAAGTATCCAGAATGGCCCTGTCGAAGTTCTCGATGTTCGAATAAGGGAAGTGAGAAGTTGTGGTGTATCCATCGATAATCCACTTGATGCGCCCATCAACCACTGCTGGGTACACCTCGGAGTCGAGCGTCAGATACGGAGCAACTTCGCTAACGCGACTAGCTGGATCACGGTTATAAAGCACCTGAGATTCGTTGTTGATTGCATCTGAGAGCAAAATCTGCTCAGACTGGAACTTCAATGCAAATGCAATTCTGTTCAGTAGGTTGTCCAGTTTGGGACCGCCGTCACCGCTAAAGGTGGTGTAAGTCTCATTTTGACCTTCGGTTCCAGCAGGAAAATCAAACTCAAGTGGCTGGGCACCCTCCGGCGCTCCAACAATCGAGTAGAGCGGTGAATTTGCACCAAAGTAAACCCGAGGCTCAAATTCGCCAAGCGCTCCAACGTTTGGAATTCCCGACTGAAGGAACAGTGGCTTACCATCGCTATCGCGCTTGTTTCCATAAGCCGCGACCAAACCAAAACCGTGGGTATAAACAATTGAAGAGTTATACCAAGACTGGGATTCCCCAAGTCCGGACTGGTTCAATTCACGAACGGCAATCACGGTGTCCTGATTTACGCCGTCAATTTCATAACGGTCAACGTGAAGGCGATTTGGGAAGCTGTAGTACTGGCGGTACTGCTCAAGCTGACGGAAAGCATCCGAAACCAAAGCAGGGTCGATAATACGAATCGAGGCTGTGGTCTTGGCATCGTTGCGCAAAGCTCCTGGCTCGGCAATCACAGTTGCGTCATAATCAACAACATTGACCTGATCCAGGCCATAGGCGACTCGGGTGGCATCAATGTTGCGCTGAAGGTATTGACTTTCTAAAGTTCGCTCATTTGGAACCACCTGGAAAGTCTGAACAATCCATGGGTAGATTCCCCCGAGAACGATTGAGCTGACGACCATTAGTGCTGTTCCGATGATGGAGATGCGCCATCTGCCCAAAAATGCTGTGACCAAAAACATTGCGGCAACAACTATTGAAATCAGAGAAAGAATCTGCAGGCCAGGAATCATGGCATTAGCGTCGGTGTAATTCACTCCGGTGAAAAGCGCACCTTGATTAGTCACTCCGGAATACTGGCTCAACCAGGTGCTCAATCCCTGGGTGACCAAGTAAATCGCCACAAGAACTGCCAGCTGAATTCTTGCTGGCTTGGAAACGCTCACTTCGCGCCCTGTAAAGCGAATCCCACCATAAATCAGGTGCATTCCACCGTTGATCAAGAGTGTGAGCAGAACGGTTCCCGAAAGGAAGCCAACGGCAAAGATCAGAAACGGAAGGTCAAACACAAAGAATGAGACATCGAAACCAAACTGTGGGTCGGTGATCCCGAACTCAGAGCGATTGAGCCACAATGCTGCGGTTTGCCACTCCCTGGCGCTGATCATCCCGCCCAAGACCCCAAGACCCAAAGGCAGACCAATCATTATGACCTTGCGCAGACCCTCGATGATTTGTTGGTATTGCGCAAATGGAGACTCATCTGGCATCCGCAAGTAAATTGGCCTGGTCCTCCAGGCAATAATCAAACCAACTGAGCTGACAATTGCGACCACAATTAGTCCAGCCAAAAACGCTAATGTCTGTCCGATGATTTGGGTGGTGAATACAGTTGCGTAGTCCAATTGGTTAAACCAAAGCCAATCGGTGTAGATGCCGGCAGCACTGAAAAAGACGAATGCGATTGCCGCCAAGATTCCAAGGGCAATCGAAAGCGGCGAAACCTTCCGGGCGTTAGGTTGCGTGGTCTGAGTCACTGTTTTCTCCTATTTGGTGCATCCAAGCTCGGGCAGAGCTTCTGCCTTACTAAAACTGTCAAGAACTTGCAAAGCTTCCCCTAAGTCTCTCACCGATACGACTTCGAGGCCATCCGGGACGTTCCCAATCACCTGAGCGCAGTTTTCCCGTGGAGCTAAAAAGATTTGAGCCCCGGCATTTTTGGCAGCAATCATTTTGAGTTCGATCCCGCCGATTGGTCCAACCAGACCCTCCGCAGATATGGTGCCCGTGCCAGCGATATGTCCATCTGAGGCGATCGAACCTGGAGTTAGTGCGTCGATGATTCCGAGGCTAAAAATCAACCCACCGGATGGTCCTCCGACATCCCCTAACTGAAGAGAAATATCGATTGGGAAGTCATACGTGTAGCCAATCATGGCGCCGATAACCCAGGCGTCTTGGTTCAGCTCCGGAGTGATTTCAACAACTAGTGTTTTTGAATCTCGAACCACGCTCAGCTCGATTGCTTCACCCTGAGATTCTTGAATTTTTTGACGCAATTTTTCAAAGCTTGAGACAGGAACCCCGTTAACCGCGGAGACAAAGTCGCCTCCCACCAAAATGCCCGAAGATGGTGCTCCCTCTATAACTGAACTTACATATAGCGTCCTTGGGATTTCATACCCCAGATTGCCAAGCGCTGCCGCAATAGCATCTTGCTGAGATATCTCCATCTGCGCGCTAGATTCTGCGCGCGCCTCCTCGACGGTTTGGCTTGGTGGATAGACCTGATCCAGGGGAAGCACAATCTGTTCTGGGTCCAGCCAGGCAATCAGAACTTGCACCCAATTCGGATTAAATTCTCTGTTTCCAAGCAATGAAACTGTCGTTATGTCCAACTCGGTTTCAGTAGGAAAAATATCAGTATTTGATGAGCTGATTACCGGATTGCCGTCTATTTCACCCATGACGTTAAAGACGGCTCCAGGTCTTTCGATCACATAACCGCTCGGGAGAAAAGTCAGGCCAACCAACGATGCCGCAAGCAACCCAAAAATTGCCCACTTGCCTCCTGGCTTGCGCGGGGTTTTCCCTGAGAAGAATGTCATTGCCCCAATGCTAATTTGGTTAGCTGACAGTTTGGTTAGCGACCTCACGCCCTTGGCGAACAAAACGATTTTCAGCAGAAAAATCAGCCATTTCTCAAGGGAATAGGGCTAGCGTCTTCCTAGGAAGGTAGCCGTGGAAGAAAACTCAAATAACGAAGAGTTAGAAAAACTACTTCGGGAAATGATGCAATCCGGCGCGATTGACCCAGAGGCTCTCGCAAAAGCTGCAGGGCTCAACCTCTCCCCCGCCTCGATGGCCCAAGCTTTTAGCCAGTTTCGTTCGATGATGCAATCCGATGGAGAATCGGTCAACTGGGATCTTGCAAATAAACAAGCAAGCGAAATAGCTTCCAAGAGTCAGATTGAGCCATCGGAAGCAATCCAGCGTGAAATTCAGACCGCAATGGAAATGGCGAATCTCTGGCTTAGTGAAGAAACTGGGTTCATATCTAGCCAACCACCTAAGCACCTGACCAGAAAAATCTGGGTTGCCGATGCGCTGCCGCTATACAAGGAACTCTCCGAGCCAATCGCCACTTCAATGGCTAAAGCGCTCAGTGAAAACCTAGGTAACCTCCTTCCAGAACAGCTTTCCGAAATGCTCGGACCGGCAACTAAATTCTTAGGAAATGCCGGTGCAACCATCTTCGCAATGCAGCTTGGACAGGCGGTTGGAAAGCTTTCCTCAGAGGTTCTTAGTAGTTCAGAGATTGGTGTACCGCTATCAAATCGCCCAGGCTTGCTGCTGCAGAATATTTCAGAATTCCTCAAAGATCTAGAGACGCCCAAAAGTGAAGTTCTGATTTACTTGTGCATCCGAGAACTTGCAATGGTTTCTCTATTCAGTTCAAATAACTGGCTAAGTGAAGGTCTTGTATCGCAAATTCGGGAGTTTGCATCCGGCCTAAAAGTAGACACCTCAGAACTTGAAAACCTCGCTGAGGGAATCGATATCAACAATCCAGATTCAATTCGGGAGATGATCCAGGCCGGGGCGTTGATTAGTCAAAGGACACCTGAACAGGAACTTGCGCTCGGGCGAATTGAGACTCTGCTTGCCCTCTCGGAGGGCTGGGCTGATGCGGTTACATTCAGAGCAGCACGCCGACTTCCCAATCAGGCGGCCATCTCGGAGATTCTTCGCAGAAGGCGCGTTACCCAGGGTGCTCAGGAGAAAACCTTTGCATTACTTCTTGGCCTAGAACTAAAGCCTCGCCTTCTAAGAGAATCTGCTCAAATGTGGCAACGAGTGTTTGAAGCACTCGGAACTAAGGCTCAAGACGATCTCTGGTCACACCCCGATCAGCTTCCGACCCCGGAAGAGATCCAGGATCCTGAATCTCTAATTTCTAGGCTCCAAGATTCGGGAGATGACTTTGACCAAGAACTGCGAGATTTACTGGGCTAGTCCTGTGGAGAACTAAAAGCTAAGAACCCAGCGCTTTGGCATGATTCCTCAATGGTTCGACAAATAAACCCATCTTTGGCAAGACTCTGGATAAATAACACCCGGCATTTTGGTTACCCAAATCCATATGCAGTCACTACAGAGACCCCGGCCAGTCAACTTGCCCTGGAATACCTTGAAGCTGGCTTGAGCAACAACCAATTCGCAATTTTGCCAAAACTAGTCGGCGGCACAGACCAAAAAATTGGCGATTTAGTCGGCAGACTCTCCTCGATTCTGGTGACGACCTCGTCATTTCTGCCGGAGCTGGAGCAGGCTGAAGTCGAGCGCAGATTTAGCGAAATTTTGAGGCTGTTCGCTATTGGATCAACCGATCCTGCTGAGGCATTGCGCAAAAGAAGCGCCGCAAGGGTATTCGTTTCGAAGCTTGATAGAACTGGAATGGTACTGCTTGAGGCGCTAAGTGCTGCCGGGATAGGCCTGGTTTTTACCCAAGACTCTCAAAGGGTTGGACCCAGTGACACGCTAAACCTTGGCCACCCAGAAAGCTCCCTTGGTAAAACGAGAATTTCGAGTGCTCGAGAGGTTCTAGGAGCTGGCACCAAAACTCAGTTGCACTCAAGGGTCTCAGGAGTATTTGATCTAACTGATGTGGCGATAATCCTCGGAACCGATGTTGTGAACCCCATCGAATATCAAACCTGGATGGCTAGAGACGTGCCGCATCTGGCGATTACATTCGATGAATCGGGGGTCGAAATTAGTCAACTGGTTATTCCAGGGCTCACTCCTTGCCTCAGCTGCCTCAATCTTGAAAGACTCGCGGCAGATCCCAACTGGAGCGCTATCGCTCCGCAGCTAAGCCTCGTGGATCGAGATTTGAGTGACAGTGCAAGCCTGCTTTTCGCAACTGGGGTTGCACTAACTAGCGTTCTAACCCAAATTGACCTTGGAAATTGGCAAGAGCAAGCAAACCGCATCGTTCGATTGGATCGAAAAACCGGTGCTGTCCTCACGAGGCAAGTTGGCAATCCAACCTGCGGTTGCAGTCTGACTACTTAAGCTCCAAGAATTCTGATGCCGGCTTTTGCGCATTCCAGCTGATGGTCAGGGTGTCTTTGGCGCGGGTGATACCGACATAGAAAAGCCGCTTTTCCTCGGCCATGGCATCCTCATCTTGTGCATAAGAGATCGGCAACAGGCCCTGGTTTAGACCGAAGAGGGAAACGTGCGACCACTCGAGACCCTTGGTTGAGTGCAATGTGGCAAGCGTGACCGCATTTTGAATTGGTTCGTGCCCAGAGCGTTCACGCTCTTGCAGCTCCCGAAGGTATTCATCGAGACTCACATTCTCACCGAGCTCCTCAAGGACCTCAAAAAACCAATTGAGGCCGAGCCATTTTTCATCTCTTGAGCCATTTGATTTCCAGCCAAGCGAGCTAACGATATTGGAGACCTCGATAAAGAGAGGATTGGTCAGCTCACCAACCTGAAGCGCCCTCAGAGCAGTGAGCACCTGTAGGACCTCACTTCGTCGAAAGAATCTGCCAGCGCCTCGAACCTGAACTTGAACACCCTTTGCCTGGAGGGCTTGCTCCAGAGGATCTAGCTGATTATTGATTCGGGTAAGAACTGCGATTTCGGATGGAGGTGTGTCATTTTGCAAAGCATTGAGCACCTCTTCAACGCACAGATCAACCTCGGACTGTGCTGATTGAGCCGCGACCAACTTAGGGGTAGAGGTGTGGGATCTGACCGGCTTTAGCTCCGAGTATTTTGCAACACGATTCGCCAAATCAACAATCTGAACCCCTGAGCGATAATTTCGATTGAGCTCAATGACCTCAGCGTTTGGGTAGCGAGATTCGAATCCAAGCAGAAATGATTGAGAAGCCCCGGAGAAGCTGTAAATGGTTTGACGCGGGTCTCCAACAACGCAAAGGTCCTCACGCTCCCCCAGCCAGGTTTCTAAAAGTGCCTGCTGAAGTGGGGAAATATCTTGGTACTCATCCACAGTGAAAAATCGAAATTGCTGCTGGACATGGGCCAACATTCGTGCCTCTGAGCGCAACATTCCTATTGTCAAAAGCAGGACATCTTCCCAGTCCATTACTCGCTTGGATTGCTTTAGAGCTTCATACTCGGTTGCGATTTCTATAAAAACAGTGGAATCCAATCCCGCTACTTCTGTTCGCTCCAGTTTTTGATATTCGCTTGGCGAAACCATCGAATACTTGAGCCACTCGATCTCGGCAACTATCTCTCTAATTGCCCCTTCGGCCAGGCGGAGGTTTTTTGTAGTGACGACCTCCTTAATGAGGGCCGCCTTATTCGTCGCAAGTTTTGGTGCCAATGAGCCTGTTAGTTGAGGCCAAAAAAATTGAAGTTGACTCAAAGCTGCCGAGTGAAAGGTTCTGACCTGCACCCCAGCTGCGCCAAGTTCTCGTAGGCGAATTCGCAGTTCGGCTGCTGCTCTGTTTGTGTAGGTAAGCGCCAATACTCGATTCGGTGCGTAGACACCCTTCTCTATCCCAAGGGCAATGCGGTGGCTGACGGTTCTTGTCTTACCCGTTCCCGCACCGGCAATAATGCACACCGGACCCCGAAGCGTTTGAGCTGCCAGACGCTGGTCCTCATCAAGCGCAGCGAGGAGGGAATCCTCATTTGACTCAGAGTTCATAAAGAATCCTCTTGCTGCGCGTGGCGGTGACTGATTTATTGGTGCAAACTGTCTAACCTTCTTGAGTGGGAAGACCTGCTCTGATATTAGCTGCGCTGGCGGCAGACGCTGCGCCTGGGAAAAAGTTCCGTCATTACATGCTCGCTCAGAGCAACGATGGGCTCGAGATCCTCAGACTCTGGGACGAGTCCGGGGAATCCTTCGAGCTCAAGATTCCAAAGAGCCCAGCAGGCGAGGGTGAGTTGGCCCTTGAACTCCAAGTCCTAAAGGCACTAAAGCCATTCGTGACAAAACTGCCTTTTTCGATTTCCGAATACGTAGGTCAGACCAATGACTTCGATGGCACGAAGGCCATCTTGTTCACACTCCTGGGCGGAAATCAACCTGACCTAGGCAAACTCGGGCCCGGAGATTTCTCTAGAACTTTCGCCGAGGCAATTGCGGCAATCCATTCCTTGCCACTGGGTGCAATCCGAGATGCTGGCCTGCCTGAATATGATTCTTCAAGCATTCTCCACACCAAAGTATCCGAACTTGATCGAGTTGCAGCTAGCGGGCGAATTCCAGCGATTCTGCTCTCGCGCTGGGAAGCGGCGCTTGAGGATGTTGGGCTGTTCCGCTTTCACCCTGCCACTACCCACGGTGCCATTTCGAGCGAGACAGCTTTGGTTGAAGGCCAAAATGTGGTTGCCATCGGGGGCTGGGGCAATGTCTCTATTGCCGACCCTGCCGAGGATTTCCGCTGGTTGGCTGGTGGCGGATTGCCATCAACATTTGACGATGCCATGATCCACTACCGATCGATTCGATCTGGAGCTGATGAAAACATCGCCCAGCGCGCCACCCTCTACTCAGAACTTGAACTCGCAACCTGGTTGATCCACTGCGCTAAATCTGGCGATGAAGCAGCAACCAAACAGGCTGAGGACATGATCGAAGATCTTCGCTCTCACCTTGAGGCGGGCAACCTAAGGAATCTCACAGCCAGCAGCTTCGTAGGTCTAGCTACAACCACTGCCCTGCTCTCTGAAATCACAAGCAGCCAAACCATTGTGACCGAGGCCCAAGTGATTGATTCTCAGGCGAAAGATGCCCCCGAGGAAGTGGCTGCTTTTGAGGAGATCTTTGAAACAGAAGAATCCGAGCTAGACCCTACTGACTCCGAATCTACCGAGCCAGAATCTCAAACAGAGACTAGTCCCGACGAGCTCTTCTAATCTCGGCTAGACGCTCAATAATTTCACTTTCAGTTAGCAAGCGCTTTGGCGCGACCTCTATGCCGTCGGATGCGAAAAAGAAGCTTGCCTTGATTCTCTCCAGGCCAATGTTCAACTTTCTAGAAAGCGCAATACGATAAAGCGCCAATTGGACCGCGCGGCTTTGCAATTCTTTCTCGTCTTTAGGGACCTTCCCGGACTTCCAGTCCAAGATTTCAAAGTCTCCCCCGTCTTCAAAAACCGCATCTAACTTGCAGACCACAAGAATCGAATCCAGACTGAATTCGATTTGTTCTTCGATGAATACCGGAGATAGGTTTGCAAATCTAGAGCCGCTGAAGTTTTCTCCGAGCTTTATGCCAGGTTCACCCATGGCTCCAAAGTCAAAATCTCCTGAACCTAAAAAGCCGTCTTCGATTGCCTGGTGGAAAGCAGTTCCTGATGCTGCTACTTCGCTAAATAACGACGGCATCGGCCGCAGGAGATTAGCTGCAAACCTGGCTGGATCGGCCAAAAGAGCACTAACCGATGAGGCTGAGAGCCTGGAAGGAAAATCTGGCGCTGCAACCCAACTTGCTCGCTCTCGCTCTTCTAATAACAGGGCCAATTCAGCTGATTCGAAAACTGCCGCAGGGACTGATTTCTCAACTGCAGAGGCGGCTAAACTAACTTGCCCTCGCCTGGCCCCAAGTGGATCAATGGGCCAGCTCAATGTCTCGGACAATGCCATCAAAGGGTTGACCTCAAGGGGCTCTGGAGTCTGAGTCAGCTCCGTTGCTAATCCAAAGTCGATTACTTCTTGTAAGAATGGGGAAATTGGCCGAGGCTTTTTGGCACCTCTCTTGAAATGTGATGCTGTCATCAAAAGCTCGCCCTTTGATCTAGTGATGGCAACATAGGCCAGGCGGCGCTCTTCCCTCAGGTGGCGCTCTTTTAGCTCTGATTGGAAAATCTTGAAAGAGTCATTGAGCTCTTTTTGAGTAGTGCAGTTGTCATACGACCAGACCGGCAGGCTTGCGAAGTCACCTCTCAACGAGAAAGGAATCTTTCCAGCAGAAAGCCAGCCTTTGGTTTCCCGCATATCCAGTGGAAAGCCTCCGCTACTGAGCCCAACTACCGCGACGCTATCCCACTCCAAGCCCTTCGCGGCGTGAGCGGTGAGGATTTGAACCACTCCCTTTTTTGCTCCAGTTTTTGGAAGTTCGAAGCTTTCCTTTTCCATCGCTTTTTCAAGATATCGAATCAGTGAGGTGAGAGATGGTCTGATGCTTGAATTTTCAAAATCTATGATTCGAGAGATGAAAGCCTGCAAATTAGCCATTGGATTGCGGGAATTGGAATGGGCAAAAAGTTCAATGTCAATTTCCAGATCTCTGATGATCGACCAGCAAAGTTCACCAAGACCCAGTGAACCCTTGGTTCTCATTCGATAGAACAGGTTTGCTGCATCCTGAAGGCGCTCTGTTCCCAAAACACTCGCATTTAGATATTTTTCTGATTCCGGCCTGCGCAGTTCATCCAACGCCTCAGTGATCGTTACCGGGACAGTGGAATTGACCTCTGATCTGATTCGGCTGAGTTTTTTTGCATATCTTGAAAGCGCAACTAGATCCTTAGGGCCGATACGCCATCTAGGTCCTGTAAGTAGCCGCATGAGATACGCACCAGAATCCGCAGACTCGATAACCCTTAGGGCACTTACTAAATCCACAACTTCGGGCAGATCAAGCAAGCCAGAAAGGCCAGTTATCTCGTACTCGATGCCAAGTTCATCAAGACTTTTTGCATAGAGGGACATCGCAGATTTTGTTCTGAACAATATTGCTGCGGTGGAATCTGAGTCGATTCGAGAAGCGATCCAATTGCAGACTGCCTCAGATTCTGTGACCTCGTCTTGAAAGATCGCAGTCTGGACCTCAAAAGAGTTGCCGGAACCGTTCTGTGGCCGTACTGAATTTAGTCGGATCGGTTTGATGGATTTGGTGGAGTCCAAATAACTTGCCGGTGCCTCAAGCTCCTGGCTGATTAGGTTTGCAACGCCCACCACACCGGGGCCCGACCTCCAGCTTGTGCTAAGACTTAGCGGCAAAGAATCGCTAGACCCAAAATCCTCAAAAAAGTTATCCAGATTGGCGCTGGATGCGCCTCGCCAGCCGTAAATGGCTTGGTTTGGATCTCCGACCGCCATAACCGCCCGCGCATAGAACAGCTTCGCAAGTAGCCTGGTTTGGATAGTTGAGGTGTCCTGGTACTCATCCAACATGACAAATTTGAACGGGCTTGAAATTTCAGTTTTGGTCACGGCTTCAAGCGCCAACGCAACTTGATCCGAAAAATCGACCAGATTTCGCATTCGCTTTTGTGATAAGTACTCCTGGGCTGCCATTAACAGAAGACGATTCAAGCCAATGGCATCAAGAAAATCTTGGGTGTATTGGAATCTTGCTAAATCGCCACTTTCAGTTTTTGGCAGAACCGATATTTTTTCCTGCAGCTGTGCGAGAACCTGATCGGCTTGTTGAGCGCTTACCTGGTTGTCGGTCATCTCGGATGAAAGCGAGAGCAAGAGTTCAACCAAATAATCCGAGCTTCGATCCCAGGCTTGAAGAGCCAGCGATATTTCTGCCGGGAGATTCTTGAGCACTTCATTGACCAAAGTCAACGAGGTGGCTTCTGTGAGCACCGTGGCATCTTCTTCGTAGCCAAGTCCTAGTGCAAGCTCCCGAAACATTTCATTTCCAAAGGAGTTATAGGTCGCAATTTTCGGTTTTTCAAAATCATTCGACAGCTCTGCTGGCCAAAACTCTGTTTCCCGCATCCTAAACAGCGCTTGACTGACTCGATTGGAAAGCTCTGAAGCTGCCTTCTTGGTGAAAGTAAGGCCAAGTATCTCGGCTGGTGCCGCAAAACCATTTGCAACAAGGTAAAGAATCCGAACCGTCATCAATTCGGTCTTTCCCGAACCAGCGCCTGCCACTATCAAGGTTGGGGCGCTCAAGCTCGACCCCTCTACAGCAGCAACTTGCTCGGGGGTCAGGGTGTATTCGGAAATCACCGAGTAGACCTGCTGGGCAGAGAATTTAGCCACCGGTCACCACCCGACCAATTAGCAATTTGCAGGTGGCATTTTCGGCACAGTGCTCGTCCAAATAGGCCTCAAAGGTGTTTCCCCCGGCCCCGAGTTCCACCTTTTTCATAAGAGTCTCTAACCCTGCAAGGCGTTCACCTTCCAGAATGGACTGTTCCATCACCTTCAACTTTTCAGCTCCCACGTAAACCAAGCGACCTGTTACCGCTTTTGCTTCGGGGTTCATCTTGCTAAGAGCAAGTTGATATAACGCCACTTGTCGATTTTCAGCCGCTTCTTGGGCGGTTGGGATTCTACCGGTTTTGAGATCGACTGCAATTACAGAGCCGTCTTCCAACTCTTCAACTCGATCGATTTTTCCCGAGATTAGCAACTTGCCAACCTCTAATTCAAACCCTTGCTCTGCCGCAACCAAACGACCTGCTTCACCAAGATATTGAGCAACTAGAGCGACCATATTCATGGCTTTTCGTTTTTGAGCTTGGGCGAGCCAATCGGTTTCAAACTGCAAGGTATGCCAATTACTTTCCACGTAACCGGCAAGATCAGAAGGAGACTGTGCCATTTCCAGTGCCGCATGGATCAAAGTTCCAAGTGAAGCTTCGAAGCCCGAAGAGTCAGCACCGAAGGTGCTTGCAAACCAGTGCAGTGGGCACTTCTCAAATGCTTCCAACTTAGAAGCGGAGATTCTGATTTGCTCACCGGCTTCTGTGATCGGCTCACTGCTTGAGATTTCCTGTAAACCCTGCCAATTATGGGGATGAGCGCCCGGTGCTCCAGCCAATGCGAGAGCCGCCAAGACTGGTGCTGCGCTGTTATCGCCTGCCAATAAATCACGTCTCAGTCGGCCGACTTTTCTTCTTAGGTCAAAATCAACTGCGTCCTGGTTAGCCTCTGGTTCGATGGTCAAAAGCGGGAAAAACTGTGACGGGGTTTCTTCAAGATCGCTAATGCAGCTGAGCCACAATATCGACCGGCTGCTGCCAATAGATTTCAAAAGCATCCGAAGTTCGTCGGCAAGTTCTGTTTTAGGAGACTCAAGGGGTGTTTGCACTTTCCCGGCTAAATACGCGCTGAGAGAGGCCGCACCAAGAAGTGAATTTCGCGCCTTGAGGTTTGGCCAGATGCCTTCTTGCAACCTTGGCAAGGCGACAAGCTCAAAGCTTGATCCGGAAAGCTGTGCCGCAGTAGCCAAAGTGACCGCCGGACGTCTGCCAATCTGCGCCAAAGAGTCTTCTGGAATAGCCAGATTCAATTGGTGTTCGATGAAATCCAAGGCATTGCCCTGTTGATTTAGATCAAATCTAATTGCTGCTGCAAAGAGCTCCAATACCGAATCGATATCGCGATTTGCCGCCAGAGCCGGCTCTGACGCTCCTCGCGAGAGCGATTCCCAGCGCTTCTGAGGACCATGCTCCCAAATCAATGAAACCAGTTCATGTGCGGTTTTCTCGAGCGCGAGCCTGGCTTTAGCAATCAGGGATATCAGACTATTTAGCTTTCTAACCTCAGGCGAATCGTATTCAATTTCTGACTCAAGAATCTCCTGCAAGGTATCTGAAAAAGTCAACTGCGAAAACTGCTCCAATGTGGCAAGCTGACGACCAAGTCTTCTCACCCCAATCGAATCAAGCCCGCAAAAATCGGATTGCAGCAAAGAAAGAACCAACTCTGAGTTCTGACTATTGTTCGCTGCTTTTGCGATGTTCAGAATTGCACCTGCGGCCCAGCTTTCACGCAATGGCTTCTGCACTCCAAGAATCTTGGTCGGCACATTTCTGGAAGCCAAATCCGACGCAATTTGCTCGAGCTGGACTCTGGTCCTGGCGATGACTGCCATTTGCTCCCAATCAAGACCTTTTTCTAATCTGGCTTTTCTTAGACGCAGCGCTAAGTGGTCGGCCTCGCTTGAGCGATCAGGGAATTGCATTGCGATTACATCGCCTTGCGCAATTGAACTATTTGAATACCCCTGGCGCTGTGGGCCTGCCATCGAGGTTGGTAATTTTCCGCTGAGAGTAGCCCCTAGTTTCGAAATGTCAGCAGGCAGATAAGTGCGATCGGAAATATAAATTCTTGTCTCGGCAGCCAGCACCTGAAGGAATTGGTCAGCTCCGGCGCTTCTGAAACCAAGGGTTGCAAGGTCAGGATCGCCGAAAACCACAAGAGTTTTATCTTTAGATAGCTCTCGGATAAATTTGAGCCCTGCTGTAGAGAAGTCTTGAGCATCGTCAATAAATAGGTACTTTGCAGCGATTTGAGTCTTCCCGATCAGCGCAGTCCCACGAATCAGCAAAAGTGACGGGTCCACCAGTCCGCGTTCTTCCAAGATTTTTAGATAGTCCGGCAGCACGTCGTGCAACACAGCTAGCTTTATTTTCGGAAAATCCGCTTGCAATTTGGTGAGTGACTTCTGGTCCAGCTGATTCTCTAAAAAGACCGAGACTAAATCTCGAAGCTCTGCCCGAAATCCCTTGAGTTCAAGTGTTAGGGAATCAAATCCCCAAGATTTTGATATTCCAGCACGGATCTTTTCATGCAAGATCTGTGCCAAAACTAGTTCTTGATTAGCTCCCGAGAGCAGTCCGATATCTTTGTCGGCCGCACGAATGTATTCAAATGCCAGAGCCGAGACCGACCTGGCCCTTGAGCGAGATGCGGGAAGCTCGGAGTCGATTGCAATCTGGCTCCCAAGCGTTCTTGCCGAAAGTCTGGAGGGGGTAAGAACCTCAATTTCGTCTGGGTTTACTCCTTGGAGTTCAAGCTCCCTTATGGCAGCCCTGAGCATTGTTGTCTTACCGCTTGCCGCTCCACCGAGGACGATGATTCTTGAGCCGGGCTTGAGATTGCGCAGTTGCTCAGGCAGCACTGAGGCGGCAGGCAGTTCAACTAACTGCTTTTGCGGGCCAAAAAGTGCTGGATTACTCACCTTGACAATCTAATTGCCTCCGGTGACATTTTTGTGTCGTAACCTAGAGCAAAAGGAGAGTCATGGAAGTTCGTATTGGTATCAAAGACAGCGCTCGCGATTTAAGTTTTGATGCGAGTCTGAACGCATCGCAGATTACAGACTTGGTCAAGAAGGCAATTGAAGGTGGCGAGAAGCTGATCACCATGACCGATGCCAAAGGCAGTTCATTCCTGATTCCTACCGCATCCATAAGTTTTGTAGAGGTCGGAGCCGAAGAGGCACGACGGGTTGGATTTATCGCCTAATGGAAATTCTTGTAATTGTTTTTTACGCTGGAATCTTGGCTCTAGTTGCCCCATTTGTTCTGAAGCAAACTGATCAGTACGGAAAATTGGTGCCAGCTGGCATTGCAGCAGTCTCCGGAGGTGCACTCTGGTTGATTCTGACCTGGGCAGGTTTGCACTACGACGAGGCCTGGATCTGGTTCATCGTGATGCTTGGAATGCCAATCGCAACCTTCTTTGGCTCAAACTTCCTAGCTAAAAAACGCGAACAAGAAGAAGAGGCAGAATTAGCAGCTATCCGCCTACGCGGTAAGGCCTAGATAATCCATGCGAATTGCATGATTCGCAATTAGCTCAGAAGTAAATGGCTCAAGCGCCTTGAACTCTTCTCTTGATCTGTGAGTTTTATCTGTTCCTGGCTCAAAAGTGACCAGGTTGGAGAGATTCACAGAATCCCTAACTTCCAGTAGCGCATCGGCGATGATTGCCCTTCCGAACATTGCAAGAACGGCGCCATTAGATTCTGCCTCTGCAATGTGTGCCTCAAGAGTCTTCTTGGCGAACTTCTCCAGCGAGGAATCCGAGAGCATTTCTTCGACTCGCAGTCTTCGTGCCGGACTTAGACCCTTAGAAACCCTGCGTGCAGAATCCTCTAGCATTCCGACCACTAGATAGAGCTGCATCAAATTCTCGAACCAGTTGGCACCTGCGGTGCGCTCAAAGAGTAGATTAAGCCGGTCTTCCGAGGATTGTTCTAAATCAATCAGGTCGTCACCCAATTTTGCAATCATGGTGGAAAGCTCTTTGTGGCGACTGCGGTATTCATCTGCCACCAGTAACTGAGCTTTTTCCAAAGTCGAACTTGGGGCCAGCTTTCCCTGATCTTCTAGAGTCTCCGCCACTAGGTCAAATAGGCAAGCCAGCGTGCTCAGATAAATCTGAGGTCTAGGAGTAAGCTTTGAGGGGTTCAGTTGGACTTGGCTGCGTCCAGCAGCGGAATCTCTCGAGGGAAGCGAAAGCTTCTGAGAGACCTTACGTAATCTGCGAAACCAATCCAACACCCAGCAAGCTTATAACTGTGCTCACCCGAAACTATCCAAGTGGGCCAATACGACGGAGAGTTTTTTGAGTTTTATTTCACTCGGTATCGATGCCGACATTTGTGAAGCACTAGATTCCAGAGGAATCACAAGTCCATTCCCAATCCAAGAACAAGCCATTCCAGTTGCGTTATCTGGCACCGATGTAATCGGTCAGGCAAAAACCGGAACCGGAAAAACCTTAGGTTTTGGGCTACCGATGCTTCAAGCCCTGGGCAAGGATCCAGAACCAGGCGTGCAAGCACTTGTGGTTGTCCCGACCCGCGAACTTGCAGTTCAGGTGGCTTCGGATTTGGAGTTGGCCAGTGCGAACCGTTCCACTCAGGTTGTTGCTATCTACGGTGGCAAGGCCTACGAGGGACAGATTGAAGCAATCAAGTCCGGTGCCCAGGTCGTGGTTGGAACCCCTGGCCGCCTAATTGACCTCTCCAAGCAAAAGCTTCTAGACCTTTCAAAAATCAAGTTCATGGTGCTGGATGAAGCAGACGAAATGCTTGACCTTGGCTTCCTTCCAGATGTTGAGAAGCTATTTAGCTACACGCCAGCTGGACGACAAACCATGCTGTTCTCTGCAACCATGCCTGCCGCAATTCTCTCTCTGGCAAGGCGCTACCAGAACCGACCAATCCACATTCGCGTCTCTGACCCTGAAGAGGGTAAGACCAAGGCAGATATCAAGCAGTTTGTTTACCGCGCTCACGCCTTGGACAAGGACGAGGTGGTTGGGCGAATCTTGCAGGCGGAAGGCCGCGGTAAGACTGTAATTTTCGTTCGAACCAAGCGCCACAGCGCAAAACTCACCGAGGAACTGGTTGATCGTGGTTTTATGGCAACCCCGCTACACGGCGACATGAACCAAGAGGCGCGTGAGCGTTCCATGCAAGCATTTAGAACCGGCAAAAAGGACATCTTGGTTGCCACCGAAGTGGCTGCCCGCGGAATCGATGTTGATGATGTGACTCACGTAATCAACTACTCAGTGCCAGAAGATGAGAAGGCCTACCTACACCGAGTTGGAAGAACCGGTCGCGCTGGAAAGCTTGGAATCGCAGTTACATTTGTGGACTGGGAGGACATGGTTCGTTGGGTTCACATCAACCGTGAATTGGATATGGGCATCCCGGAACCAGTTGAGACCTATTCAAACTCAGAGCACCTGTATTCCGATCTTGGAATTGCTCCGGAATCCAAGGGCCGCCTAAAGCGCAAGTCTGAGGAACCCAAGGCAAACACCGGCAAGCCAGGTGGACACTCGGGCCAGAGGCACCAGCGCTCGGATCGCGATAAGGCAAAGGGTGGCGACATGCCACACAAGGATGTTGCGGCAGCATCACCGCAGCGCAATCGCAATCGTCGCAGAAACTACAAAAACGCCTCAACCCCAGAAGCTTGATCGATAATTCGATCAAGCATTTCTTGCGAGGTTTGATTCTCACCGAGCAAATTCTCTTTCCCACCAACCCCGTGGTAATCAGAAGACCCGGTGACAATCAGGTTGTGCTTCAGCGCCAAATCTCTAAGCCTTGGCTTTGCAAATTTTGGCACGCTTCTGTGATCTACCTCAAAGCCGTCTAGACCTGCTGCAATCAAGGATTCGAAGTGCGCAATGGGGAGATCTTTAAGCGATCCCGGAAAATCAATCAACGGGTGCGCCATGATCGCCACTCCCCCGGCACCGTGAATCAGGGAAATTGCCTTGGCCGTCTCTAGTGTTTTTTCGGACACGTAATACCTAGAGTTTCGATGCAACATCGACTCAAAGGCGGAGGAACGGTCTGGCACAACCCCTGCTGAAACCAAAGCGTCTGCGAGCGCCGGTCGGCCAATGGTTGACCCTTTGGGAAGCTGCTCTAAAACCAACTCCCAGCTGATTGGGTAATCCTCTGCTAGGCGTCTAACCATCTCTTTGGCGCGCAAGATCCTGGACTCCCTTGTCATTTCTAGTGCTTCACTGAGAGCTAAATTATTTGGATCTGGTAGGTAGGCCAACATGTGAACGCTGACGCCCCTACCCTCGGGTGTTAGAGCGCGGGTGGAAACTTCAATACCGGGAACCAGCCCGATTCCTTGACTCCCGGCGGCAACAATCGCCTCATCCCAGCCAATTGTGGTGTCATGATCTGTAATAGCGAGCACACTTACTCCCTGCGCTTTGGCATTGGCAACCAGCTCAGTTGGGGTGTCTTTGCCATCTGAGCAATTTGTGTGTGCGTGGAGGTCTATCACAGGAGCAGAATAGTCGCATGGGAAAAAAGAAGCAGCCAACCAACCGCTCACGCACACCACTGTCTAAGGAATTCCTTGAGTACATATCCAAGGATTGGGTAGAGGGTCAGCAATCACAAGCTGAGAGGCACGAGGTAGCCGATTTTGCCGCCAAGCGCAGGAACACCCTGGCAGCTCAATTCAAAGGCAGCATCCTGGTCATTGAAGCAGGGGCGATGAAGACGCGTTCAAACGACACCGAATACCGTTATCGCCCAGACACTGCCTTCTCTCACCTGACCGGCTGGGGCTCTGCGGCAGTACCTGAATCGATTTTGGTAATCGATGCCAGCAAGAAGACCCCAAAGTCATATCTCTATCTCAGGCCAACTGCAGGCAAAAACAGCGACGAGTTTTTTGCCAATCCTGCAATTGGAGAGTTCTGGGTCGGCAAGCGCCCAACCCTTGAAGAAGTATCAACAACGCTGGGAATTGAAACGCGTGATTTGAAGAATTATGACAAAGATTCCAAGAAGTGGGGTAAAAAAGTCACGCTAAAGAACGCAAAGCTCCTTGAAGCCCTATCAAACATGAGGTTCGTAAAAGACCAATACGAGATAAACCAGATGCGTCTTGCTGTTAGTGCAACAATCGCCGGCTTCGGTGATGTTGCACGCGCGCTACCAATTGCCTCCAGAAAAGCCAGGGGTGAACGGGTTGTCGAAACTGCATTCTTTGCAAGGGCCAGACAAGAAGGCTACGACCTTGGTTACGAAACCATCGCAGCCTCGGGCGCAAACGCCTGCACCCTGCACTGGACCAGAAATGACGGAGATGTGATTTCTGGAGATTTGATTCTGGTGGATGCCGGGGTTGAAATGGATTCGCTCTACACCGCGGACATCACAAGGACCATACCGGTGAATGGAAAGTTCACTGCGGCTCAAAAGAAGGTCTACGACATAGTTCTTGAAGCAGCCGATGCCGCCTTCGCCGTTGCGAAACCAGGCGTGAAATTCAAGGCCGTGCACGATGCCGCCATGGCTGTCATCGCCCAAAGAACAGCGGAGCTTGGACTTCTACCCTTGAGTGCCGAGGAGTCATTGAAGCCGGAGAACCAGCATCACCGCAGATTCATGGTTCACGGAACTAGTCACCACCTTGGAATGGATGTGCATGACTGTGCCCAAGCTAGACGCGAGATGTATCAAGAGGGAATCCTGCAAGAGGGAATGGTCTTCACGATCGAACCTGGTTTGTATTTCCACAAAGATGATCTAAGGGTCCCCGAGGAGCTCAGGGGAATTGGTATTCGAATCGAAGACGATGTTCTTGTCATCAAGGACGGCGTTGAGAACCTTTCTGCTGCACTACCTAGAACCACAGCGGCAATCGAGGAATGGTTCCAAAATGAACTACTCGGACAGGGTGGCTAGGCCAAGAATCTTTCTGGCTGCAGCCACCTCTGTGTCCGGAACAATTACTTCGTACCTTGAGGCAACTGGCATTTGAGCACTTAGAAAAGAGCGCTTGTTCTTCGCAAACGCAAATCTAAGAATGTTGAACAACATTCCAACACCGGCTGCGATTATCACTACAGAGAAAAATTCATTGGGTGAATAACTAACCATCCCGGAGTCATCGATGCTAACTCCAGAACCGAGTAGAAGTGCGAAGAGGATACCGATCCAAAATCCGGTTAGTGAACCTGAAAGTGCGATCCGGCCATAACCTAGGCGACCGCGCACTCGCTCAACCATCACGGGTTCATGCCCGATTATCGAGATTTTGCTCGGAGTAAAGTCTCCGGCCACTAGCTTCTCAACTAGGTCAGAAGCATCCTTGTAATTTTGGAACTCTCCGATTGCAATTCCTTTCGGAATTGATGGTCCAGTTGCCCCTTTTCGGGCGCTGTTTCTCGCATCACTCACCAGAGCATTGTGCCAGATAAGTCGAAATCGGCAATAAGGTTATCTCTATGAGCGCAACCAGGGTATTCGTCGCACGACTGGCTGGCTGTGGGGTTTTTGACCCCATGGGAGACCGGGTCGGCAAGGTCATTGACGTGCTCATGGCTTACCGGAAGACTCTTCCTCCAAGAGCAACCGGCTTCATCATTGAAATCTCAGGTCGCAGAAGAGTGTTTTTGCCAGTTTCAAGAGTCACCGCAATCACCCCTGGCCAGCTCATGACGAACGGATTTATTGACCTTCGCAGGTTTTCTCAGCGCGGACAGGAAGTTCGCGCAATTGCAGAGATTCTAGGCCGCCAGGTCACTCTTTTGGATGGAACCGGCGACGCCAAAATAGAAGACTTTGCAATCGAGCGCGGTACTCGAGGTGACTGGACTCTTTCGGAACTATTTGTTCGTAAGCCAAAGAATTCGGCATTGCCATTTGCCAAGGGTCCAACTCAATTTGTGCTCTGGAGCGAGGTTTCAGAAAACAAAGAGAACCCAGCGGATCAGGATGCCCAGCAGTTGCTATCTGCGGTTGCTGATCTGCGCCCAGCCGACCTAGCGACCGCTGTCTTGGACCTTCCTGAGGACCGAATGCTAGCCCTTGCCGATGAGCTGGATGATGAGCGATTGGCCGATTTGCTGGAAGAGTTGCCAGAAGAAGAGCAGCTTGAGATCCTGAACGACCTTGACGATAATCGCGCTGCCGAAGTTCTTGATTTGATGGGTCCGGATGATGCTGCCGACCTAATGGCAAACCTATCCGCAGAGCGAACCGAGACCTTGCTTGATCTGATGGATCAAGAAGAGGCCGAAGACATTCGGCAGCTTTTGAAGTATGAGCCATATACCGCCGGTGGAATGATGACCCCGGAGCCGATAGTTTGCGCGGCAGACACCACTGTTGCAGAAGCAATGGCGCTGATTCGCCGCAAAGAGGTGGAGCCAGTTTTGGCAGCTCAGGTTTTTGTAACGCTTCCCCCTTATGAGCCACCAACTGGCAGATATCTCGGAGTGGTTCACTTCCAGAAATTGCTTCGCTATCCGCCACACGAGCGACTAAGTTCGATTCTGGACACTGAGCTTGAGCCAATCCATGTTGATACTCCCATTGCGAAGATCCACCGCGATTTGGCAACCTACGACCTAGTTGCACTGCCGGTTGTCGACGACAATCGACACCTGATTGGCGCGGTCACTGTCGATGACGTGCTTGACCACCTATTGCCAGATGACTGGCGAAGTGAAGAGGATTAGAAATGGCTAGAAACCAGTCAGCACTTGAGACTCCGGTCTCAAGTCGCAAGCTGCTTCGCTTGCCAACTCTGAACCAAGAGGCGGTAGGCAGAGTTTCTGAGAGAGTCGCGCGCGGCATGGGCACCGGAGGTTTCCTAATAGCGCTTAGCGGAATTGTTGTCGTTTGGATCGCTTGGAACTCTCTGATGCCGGTCGTTGCCCAGTTCGACCCTAGGGCGCTCAATTTCACTCTTCTAACGCTTCTTCTCTCGCTTCAGGCCTCTTATGCTGCTCCGCTGATTCTGTTGGCTCAGAATCGCCAGGATGACCGTGACAGGGTCAAGTTCGAGCAGGACAGACAGCGAGCAGAGCGAAACCTTGCCGACACTGAGTATCTTGCGCGCGAGGTTGCCTCGATCAGACTCGCACTTGAGGATGTCGCCACAAGAGAATTCGTGAAAGACGAGCTCCGGGATTTGATGCAAGAGCTTTTGGCAGAACTGCGCGACGAAAAAAAGCCAACCAAGAAGCAAAAGTGAGTCAAAAAGCACTAAAAGCTCTTGCTCTTGTGATTGACCCAGAACTTAGAGCCCCAATCACCGAACTCGGCATGGTTGGAGAAATCACTGCGACCGAAACTTCGGTAGAAGTTCAAATCAAGCTCACGATCGTAGGTTGCCCAGCATCTCAGAGCATCCAAAGAGACGTTGAGAATAATCTCAAGCAGGTTTATGAGTCCGTCACAGTACACATGACCACCATGACGAACGACGAACGAGATGTGCTGAAGCAGACGCTACGTGGCGGCAAGCCAATGAAGTTCAACCCTTTTGCCCAAAAAGATAACCTCACTCAGGTGATTTTTGTTGGGTCTGGCAAGGGCGGTGTTGGTAAGTCCACTCTGACTGTGAACCTGGCCGTGGCACTTGCGAAACTTGGCCACAAAGTAGGCCTATTGGATGCCGATATTTTTGGGTACTCGATCCCCGGCCAAATGGGTATAACGCAAGGCCCAACCAAGGTGGATGAGCTGATGCTTCCGCCAATTGCATTTGACGTGAAGGTAATTTCAATTGGTTTTTTTGTCGCTGATAATAAACCGGTGGCCTGGCGAGGACCCATGCTGCACCGCGCTGTAGAGCAGTTTCTAACCGATGTTTATTGGGGGGACCTTGATTTCCTTCTGGTCGACCTACCGCCAGGGACTGGTGACATAGCAATCAGCCTTGGGCAGCTAATCCCAAGTGCGAAATCTCTTGTAATCACAACACCGCAACAAGCCGCCGCAACCGTTGCCGAGCGAAGCGGTGCAATTGGCCTGCAGACCGGAGGAAGCGTCCTCGGTGTAATTGAAAACATGAGTTACCTGGAAACCCCAAGCGGTCCGATGGAGATCTTCGGCTCCGGTGGCGGCGAAAGTGTTGCGCAGCGGTTGACTGACCTGCAAGGCTCAAGAGTTGACCTGCTCGGCAAAATCCCACTCTCACCTGCCCTTCGAGAATCGAGCGATTCTGGAAGGCCGTTGGTTGACTCCGCCCCGGCAGATCCTGCGGCAAAAGTGATTTTTGAGATTGCTCATTCGCTGGCAAAAACACCTCGTGGGTTGGCCGGGAAATCTTTGGGCCTAAAACCGCGTTAGATATAGCTATGGAAAACATTGGCGTTTACAGTCCCCTCACCGGCAATCTGCTTCACAAAATAAAAAGCTTCAGCGAGCAGGATGTTGTGAATTCATTTCAAACCGCAAGCGCAGCCCAGCCTGAGTGGGCAAAATTGCTACCCAGGGACCGCGCCAAAATCGCAAAGGTTTTGCTGCAGATTCTCGAAAAGCGGCAGGACGAAGTTCTTACCCTCCTTCAGTTGGAAACCGGTAAGTCAAGGGCTCACGCATTTGAAGAACTTTCAGGTGCACTAGGTGCAATCTCCTATTACGCCAAGGTCTCACCAAAACTATTGAAGCGGAAAAAGGTTCGAGCCGGAGTCCCATTCATGCTAAGCGCTTATGTTGAATCCGCGCCGGTTGGCGTGGTTGGAATCATTACGCCCTGGAACTACCCCTTAACCCTCACGATGATGGACGTGATTCCAGCACTCATGGCTGGCAACGCAGTCATCCAAAAAGCAGATAACCAGACTGCCAAGACTGTGAAATTGGCAAGAGACCTAGCCGTTGAGGCCGGAGTCCCGGAAACAATCTGGCAAGTGGTCCACGGTGAAGCGGCAGTTGTTGGAAATGCCATTACGGACAATGCCGATTACGTGGCATTCACTGGATCTACACCCACTGGAAAAATAGTGGCCGAACGGGCCGCGAAGAGACTTATCGGCTACTCGCTAGAGCTTGGTGGCAAAAACCCAATGATCATCATGCCGGGAGCAAACCTTGAGAAGGCGGCAGAAATCGCTATCGGCGGAGCTTTTGGAAACTCTGGTCAGCTCTGTGTTTCGATCGAGCGGGTTTACATTCCTACTAGTGCGAAATCTGATTTTGAGAAAGTACTAAAGTCCAGGGTTGATTCTCTGACACAGGGTGCGTCAAACAGCTTTGATTTTGACATCGGCTCATTGACCTCAGCAGCCCAAAGTGATCGGGTTTCTGGATTCTTGGATCGTGCCGCAAAGGAAGGCGCGCGAATAATCACCGGCGGAAAATCTAAACCAGAATTTGGACCAAACTTTTTTGCTCCAACGGTAGTGACTGACCTTCAACCTGGCGCGGAACTAGTCACCAAGGAAGTCTTTGGGCCAGTGATTGCGCTGATTGGATACGACTCACTTGACGAGGCTGTGGAGCTGGCAAATGCCACGGAGTTTGGCCTGAACGCATCGGTAGTCGGCGATAAGCAGCAGGCCCTCAAGATTGCCTCTCGGCTAATGGCTGGTTCGGTGAATATCAACGAAGGATATCGGGCAACCATGGCTTCGATGGCCGCACCCATGGGAGGCATGAAGCAATCGGGAATGGGTCGCAGATCAGGCCCTGGCGGCTTACTGAGATTCACCGAAACCAGGACAATTGGCGTTGCAAATAACCTGCCGATTGGCCTGCCGAATCGAGCAAAAGATTACAAGAAGCTAGCGCCACTTATGGTGAAGTTAGCCAAAAGGCTCTAGGTAGCCTCTGGGTCAAATGGCGCAGTTTCGCCAAGTTCAAGTGGCTTCACCGGAACTGCACGGTTTAGTTTTTCGGCAGCATTTTGTGGTCGCATCTCTTCCTTGAGGGCCTCACGAACAATTCTGCGGGGGTCATATTGCCGCGGATCGAGCTTCTTCCAATCCAGATCCTCAAAACCGTCGCCGAGTTCGGATTTCATCTGGACTTGGGCGTTGTCAATCATGCGCTTGCCCTTGCGCACCCACTCCCCAAGAAGCTTGGAATAGTGCGGAAGTCGCTCTGGTCCAATAATTAGCACGGCAAGAAGCACCAACAACAAAAGCTTCTCTGCGCTAAGACCAAACATGAGACGAGTTTACCCCCATGAATCCATGGTTTTTTACAACTCCAACCTATGCTTGAGCCCAAGATGATTGACAAAATTGCCAGCTGGAAATACTCCGAGGAGTATGCAACCGAACCCGACCACATCAAAAGCGCTCGCCGGCATTCCGAGGAGCTTGGGGTCGAGGCAGTAACACCTGCCACCGGCAATCAATTGGCACTTCTTGCTGCACTGGCAAACGCTGGAAACATCGTTGAGGCTGGAACTGGAGCCGGAGTTTCTGGGCTCTGGTTGCTTTCTGCATCAAACAGTTCGGTGCTCACAACCATCGACGATGAGCCTGAATATCAAAATGTTGCAAGAGATGTTTTCAAAGACTCTGGGATGACTCCCAACCGTGTTCGAGTAATCACGGGTAAGGCCCTTGCAGTAATGGGCAACATGGCAGACAACGCTTATGACCTTGTATTTCTGGACATTGATCCAAACGATGTTGAAGCGCTATTGGGAACCGCGCTAAACCTTCTAAAGCCAAGCGGAGCGCTACTGATTTCTCACGCGCTCTGGAGAGATCGTGTACCAAACCCCGCCCTTAGAGACGACGAAACATCGTCGCTGCGAAACGCCCTTAGGTTATTCGCGGATAGTCAGGATTTCTTGGCATCCATCTCGATGGTTGGAGATGGCCTGCTGATGGTCGTGAAGAAGTAAAACTACTTCTTGATAACGCCTTCTAGAACCTCGTGAAGCGCTTTCGCCTCTGATTCATTTACGGAAACTACCAGTCTTCCGCCACCCTCAAGAGGGACTCTGAGAACGATTAGCCCTCTGGGTTCGCGTTCTGCCTCCATAGGTCCGTCACCGGTGCGAGGCTTCATTGCTGCCATGGGAAAGCTCCTTGAAATTAGGCTGAACCCCAATTATCCCAGAAACCGCCCCAGATAGCCAATCCTTAGGGCGCCAGCCAGCTTCTGAGGCCCTTCTCGCAATCAAATAGATGACCAACCGGCACATTCTCGTTATCGGCATGCGCTAAAGATGGATCTCCGGGACCATAGTTCACCGCTGGGATACCCAGGGCAGAGAATCTAGCAACGTCGGTCCAGCCATACTTTGGTCTAGCAGTGGTTCCGGTTGCCGCGATAAACTCAAGCGCCTCAGGGCGATCTAAGCCAGGTCTGGCCCCCAGGGCCAGGTCCGTGACCTTGATATCGAAACCTTCAAACAAATTGTTCAGCAGAGCCAAAACCTCTGACTCAGTCCTAGAAGGAGCAAATCGGTAGTTGATTGTCACAGTTGCGTGATCCGGAATTACATTGGTTGCGATGCCCCCGGAAACCAAAACTGCGTTCAGACTCTCTCGATACTCAAGGCCATCAACCGCAACTGTTTCAGGCTCAAAACCATTCAAGCGATTCAGAATTTCGGCCGTCTTATGAATGGCATTTTCACCCATCCACGGCCTAGCAGAGTGTGCCTTGACGCCAGTGGTGCTCACTTCAATCCTGATGGTTCCATTGCAACCACCCTCAACCAGTGCGCTGGTTGGTTCACAGAGCACGGCAAAATCACCCGACACAAGTTCTGGATGCGACGCAGCAATCAGGCCCAAACCATTGAATTCTGAGGCAACTTCCTCGTTGTCATAAAAGATCCAGGTGATGTCATGCTTTGGATTATCTAGCTCGACAGCGAGCTTGAGCATTACTGCAACCCCACCCTTCATATCCACGCTACCGCGGCCAACAATCACTTGTTCACGCTCAAAATGATGCAATTGCGCAGGGAGGTTATTTGCCACCGGAACGGTGTCTAGGTGGCCGGCAATTACCACACGCTTTCCGCGATTCAGGTTTGTTCTTGCAATCACGGTGTTGCCGTGGCGAGAAGTTTCCAGCCAATTTGCCTGTTCAAGAGTCTGTTGGACCTGATCTGCCAGGGCTGATTCGTTGGATGAAACCGACTCGATATTGCAAATCGCAAGTGTTAGTTCCACAAGATTCCGGGTATCAAGAGCCATTCCAAAAGGCTACCTGTATTCTGGGTTAGATGAGCGCAACCTACCTTTCTTCAATGGCCTGGGGCCACGGGCTAATCACAATCGCAAGCGATGGCAGCATTCTTGACGCCTGGTACCCAGAGGTTTTTTTAGGCGATGCGCCAAAGTCAGATTTGCAATGGTTCTCCCCTCGAGAACTGGATTCAATGGTTGGCCAGGACGAGATCAGAGGGGTTCGAACTGAAGTCATTCGCACAGAAATAGACCTCACCCTGCCAGTTGCAAACACCCAAGATGCCTATTTGAGATTGCACCTTCTCTCACATTTGGTGGTGGAACCAAACACAATCAATCTTGAAGGTTTGATTCCAAATCTTCCGATAGTTGCCTTCACAAATAGAGGCGTAATGCGCCTGGAAGATTTCGAGGCCAGGACCATCACGCTTCGCAATCAAGGCGTTGTTGCTCACTCAATAGATAAGTTCCCGAGATTGATTGACTATGTGGTTCCAAAAAAGGTTCGAATCGCAGACGGTAACCGAGTAAGACTGGGGGCGCACTTAGCACCCGGCACCACGGTGATGCATGAGGGATTCGTGAATTTCAACGCCGGAACTCTTGGAACTTCGATGGTTGAAGGCCGCATCTCACAGGGAGTTGTGGTTGGCGACGGCAGCGATATCGGTGGCGGTGCATCTATCATGGGCACCCTCTCTGGTGGCGGGAAGCACAAGATTTCTATTGGCAAAAGAGCTCTTCTGGGAGCCAACTCCGGAATTGGTATTTCAATCGGTGACGATTCAATTGTTGAAGCCGGCCTCTACGTCACAGCCGGCACCAAGGTCACTCTCATTTTGGACGGCAGGTCTCAGATCGTTAAGGCAGCCGAGCTCAGTGGATTACCGGGAATGCTCTTTAGGAGAAATTCTCAAACCGGAGCGGTTGAAGCTATTGCACGCGCTGGTGATGGCATCGCCCTCAATAGCGAATTACACGCCTAGGAAGAAACCGAATCCCAGCCTTTTGCAATTAGTTCTTCAGTATCTAGATAGACCGTATGTTCGCGTTTTTCGACCACTTCACCGATCTGCCTAAAACCCTCCGGTAGCTTCACATCAGCTGGAAAAGTTGCCAGGAAGCTATGATCTTCTCCACCGTGCAGGACCCACTCGCGTTCCGAATAAATCCTCTGCCCCCGAGAAGTAAGGGATTGAGCTGCAAGCTCCAGAACAGCCTCATGACCTTGCAGTTTTTGGGAGTGCAAAATGACCGAAACCTTGGACGCTTTAGCAATCCGAGATGCATCAAGGCTCAAACCATCTGAAACATCGAGCATCGAGGTTGCACTAGAAGCCGCGCTGATTGCCCAACTAATTGGCGGTTTTGGTCTTAGCTGCACTCCGACCCACTCCGAGTAAGAATCTGCCAAAGTTGTGTCGTCGTGAAGCAATAAGTCCAAACCGCAGGCGGCGCGACCTAGTGTTCCGGCAATGGCCAACACATCACCTGGTTTCGCTCCTGAGCGAAGAACTGGCTCTCTGCCTTCAAGATGCCCATGAGCACTCACTGCGATAACAATCTGCTCACCGGCGGCCAGGTCTCCTCCGACCACCTCACAGGCTGGCGCAAGTTCATCAATTGCAGACTGCAGCCCCCTAGCAAAATCTTCTAACCAGGCTTGAGTCGTGTTTTTGGTGACCACCATTGCTACGACTAGGGCAATTGGCCTCGCACCCATTGCTGCAACATCGGCGACATTGCTAGCCACAGCTTTGAAGCCAAGGTCAAAACCGGAAGAAAGGTCAGTTCTAAAATCATGATTTTCAACCATGGTGTCTGTTGTCACCACAAAACGCCCATCGGAAACCTGCACGACCGCAGCATCGTCACCAGAAGGGACGAGCGTTGTCGAAACTGACTTGAAGCCAGCAACAGCCCTTTTGAGCGCTTCAATTTCACCAAGTTCAAAGATGGTTGGGCCTGAATATTTCACAAAGCAACGCTAGCCTGTATTCAATGCAAAAAGTCCTAATTTTGAGCCTGGTTTTGGCCCTTTCAGGTTGTGCTACAACTGTCAGCCTGGAGGCAGCCCCATACTCAAATGATCCAAATTGTGCCGAGGTGACTGTTCGCCTACCCGACCAGATTGGTGACTTGGATTCTCGCTATACCAATGCCCAGGCCACAAAAGCATGGGGTGATCCTGCAGTAGTGCTTTTTAGGTGTGGATTAGAGACGGTTGAAGCCTCTACCCTCCCGTGCGTCAGCGCTGGTGAAGTTGATTGGCTGGTTGACGACTCTCAGGCTCCCAAGTTCAGGTTTATTTCTTTTGCAACGAACCCTGCGGTCGAAGTGATAGTCGACTCAGAAAATGCCAGCGGGATAACCGTTTTAGAGTCAATCGCAATTGCAGTTGCAAAACTTCCAGTCACCAAAAAATGCACTGTTATTGAAAATTAGCGCGGCTGTGTTCCAAGCGATAAACCGGTTTGAATCAAAGTTTCAATCAATTCCTGGTAGCTGACTCCGCTGGCCTGCCAAAGCGCCGGATACATGGAGATAGGGGTAAAACCGGGCATGGTGTTTACCTCGGTGAGAACAAACCCTGACTCTGTCAAAAAGAAATCGGTTCGGGCAAGACCAGTGCAACCCAATGCGGTAAATGCCCGCTTCGCCAAATCTTGCATCTTAGAAAGCTCTGCAGCAGAAAGAGTGGTTGGAACCTTTAGATCCGCCCCGCCACCGAGGTATTTAGCCTCGTAGTCGTAAAAATCACCCGTCGTAACAATAATTTCGCCGGCCAACGAAACTTTTAGTTCACCGTTTGGCAATTGCAGAACCGAACATTCCACCTCGCGGCCAATAATTCTCTCCTCGACCAAGGCGGTTTGATCGTGGCTGAGTGCAAGCTCTAACGCCTGTTCTAATTGATCCCACTGCTTGACCATGCTGACGCCAACGGAAGAACCAGAGCGAGCAGGTTTTACAAAAAATGGGGTTTCAAAATCTTGCTCAATCGCCTCCAAAACAACTGCCCGATGGCCTGCAAATTCGCCTCTAGATACATCGATCTGCCTGGCAACTGCAATCCCTGCATCGCGGAAAACTGCCTTTGCTTTGGTCTTATCCATCGCAACCGCAGAAGCCAGAACACCATTGCCGACAAAAGGAATATGACACAGCTGCAAAAGCCCCTGGACGGATCCGTCTTCACCGTTTGGACCATGCAGAACCGGGAAAGCCAAATCAATCGAACCCAGTGATTCTCCACTGGAGTTATGTAGGGTTCCGCCACCAATTGGTAGTCGAATCTCAGGCGCCGATTCTGGGACGCTTGGGTTATCCGTAAGTTTCCAGCTAGGGTCAATTTCATGCAAAACAAACTTTCCCTTAGGGGTAATGCCAATGGGAATGACTTTGTATTTGCTTTGGTCAATCGCCCCGAGGACACCGACCGCGGTTACGCAAGAAACGCTGTGTTCTGATGATTCTCCACCGTAAATAAGTGCAATGTTTAGCATCACTCAACCTCAACGTCATCGGCAAGATTTAGCTGGCGACCAAAGTCACTTGGTTTCATTGTGCCCTCGATGACCTCGCTCACCTGAGACACGATAGGCATCTCGATGCCGCGCTGGCGAGCAATCTCAAGCACTGGTTTTACCGAAGACAAACCTTCTGCGGTTTGCTGCATACGCTTTAAAACTTCTTTTTTGGTGTAGCCCTTGCCCAGCATTTCTCCTGCTCGAAAATTACGTGAGAGTGAGGACTCGCTGGTGGCAATCAGATCGCCCAATCCAGCCAAGCCAAACATTGTTCTCCGGCGAGCACCGTGGTCAACTGCAAAACGTGTGATCTCTGCAAGCCCCCTGGTCATTATCGAGGCCTTGGTGTTTTGCCCGTAACCTCGACCATTTACGATTCCGATGGCGACTGCAATTAGATTCTTGAGAACTCCCCCAAGTTCTGTTCCAACGACATCCTGGTTAGTGAAAACTGTGAAGTAATCGGAGCTGCAGACCCTTGCAACTTTGGAAGCGTTTTCCAAATCTTCACAGGCACAAACTGAAGCCGCGGGCTGCTCCTTAGCAATTTCCAAAGCCAAATTCGGACCTGATAGAACAGCAATTCTTGAAGTGTCGACTTTGGCAGCTTGAGAAATCACCTCGGACATTCTCAAGCCACTGCCCTGCTCTAGCCCCTTAATTAGGCTGACCAATATGGCGTCTTTAGGAATAAGTGAATGCCAAGCCAGCAGGTTTTCCCTGAGGGTTTGGGAGGGAACTGCGAGATAGATTTGCTCGGCACCGGAAAGTGCCTCAGCGATGTTGTCAGTTGCCAAAAGGTTGTGTGGGAGTTCCACTCCAGGCAAGTAATCACCGTTGCGGTGCTGCTCAGAAATTTCTTCCGCAACCTCAGGGCGCCTGGACCAGAGCGTCACCTCGGTACCGCCATCGGCAATCACCTTGGCGATCGTGGTGCCCCAGGAACCAGCGCCTATAACAACAACCTGGCTCACTTTTCTTTCCTAAAGTTTCCGGTTTCAGTCTGTCCGGATTTGGCAGGATCCCAAAGCGTCTTTGGTGGCTCTTCGCCGCGCAACTCTCCAACAATTCTGGCGACCTCAACCATCACTTGATTAGTCGCAAGCGCCATTTCCTCGTTGGAGACGCCGTCTTTTTTCAGGTGCGCAAAAGACATCGGCTTACCGATTTTTACTTCAACCTTGTGAAAGGGGTTGGGGCGAAACTTCTTTGTATAGGCACCCAATACATCACCAACGCCCCAGTGGCCCGCAGGAACGATTGGCAGGTCCATTTCTATTGCCAGGCGGATAGCACCACCCTTACCGCGCATTGGCCAAAGGCTTGGGTCCCTGGTGAGGGTTCCCTCTGGGAATACCACCATGATTTGGCCAGCCTTTAGAAATTCCTTTGCGGCAGCTAGTGGTTCTTGGTTCGATCGGCCGGATCGATAAACCGGAATCTGCCCAACTTTCGGCAGCAGCTTGCCAATCACTGGAATCCGAAAAAGTGCTTCTTTTGCAAGATAGTGCGGAGTGCGCTTCATGTGAATATAAACCGAATAGGCAAAGGCCAAGGGGTCCAAATAGCTCATGTGATTTGCCACCAAGATATATGCCCCCGATTTTGGGAGATTCTCAATACCTGAGGTCTTGATCCGAAACATTAACCGGATGATTGGGGCAAGGATTGCCGCCACAATCACAAAAGCAAGACTCCGCTCGTGCTTTGGCACTCTTGGCATCTTGGCTTCAGGCATCTCTAAGCCTCAAACTTGAAGTCGGCACCAAGATCTTCAAGCTTGGTGATAAATCTTTCGTAGCCGCGAGAAATAAGTTGAATGTTGCTCACATTTGAAACACCTTCGGCAGCTAATGCAGCAACCACGTGGCTAAAGCCTCCGCGTAAATCCGGAACCCTGATGTTTGCTCCCTTTAGCGCCGTTGGCCCGGATATGACAGCGGAGTGATTGAAGTTGCGTTGGCCGAATCGGCAAGGGTTACCGCCAAGGCACTCCCGATAAATCTGGATCTGGGCACCCATCTGATTCAGAGCATCTGTGAAGCCGAATCGATTTTCATATACGGTTTCGTGAACGATCGAAATACCTTTTGCCTGGGTTAGAGCAACGACCAAGGGCTGTTGCCAGTCGGTCATAAAACCTGGGTGGACGTCTGTTTCAATAACTACTGGCTGCAGCTCTGTTCCTGGATGGAAGAAGCGGATTCCATCGTCGTGAATATCAAATCCACCGCCAACCTTGCGGAAAACATTGAGAAATGTCATCATCTCAACTTGCTTGGCTCCGCCAACAAAAATATCTCCGTTGGTTGCAAGAGCCGCCGCAGCCCAAGATGCCGCTTCATTGCGATCAAAGAGCGCTCTGTGAGTAAAGCCCTTGAGCTCCTTGACTCCTTCGATGCGAATTACGCGATCGGTGTCGACCGAAATAATCGCACCCATTTTCTGCAGAATTGAAATCAGATCGATGATCTCAGGCTCGATTGCAGCACCCGAGAGCTCGGTCAATCCCTTTGCCGTGGTTGCTGATAACAAGACCTGCTCTGTTGCGCCTACCGATGGATATGGCAAGTTGATTTTCGCACCGGTTAGACCTTCAGGAGCTGAAAGCCTGGTTCCGGTGGGTAGCTTCTCGATAACCGCACCAAAGCTACGCAAAACATCAAAGTGGAAATCCACCGGACGATCGCCGATTTCACACCCGCCAAGACCGGGGATAAAAGCCTCTCCGAGACGGTGCAGGAGAGGTCCACAGAAGAGAATTGGAATTCTAGAAGAGCCGGCATGGGCATCAATATCTGCCATGTGAGCTTGCTCGACATTTGAAGAATCCAGCTTCATATCTCCGGTGATTGGATCGTGCTCGATAATCACACCGTGCAATTCCAAAAGCCTTGAAACCACTTCAACATCGGAAATGTGAGGAACATCCAATAGCAAAGACGGGGTGTCTCCCAATAGGGCCGCAACCATCGCCTTGGTAACTAAATTCTTGGCACCTTTGAGGTCAACTCGGCCAGAAAGTGGCTTGCCGCCATTTATGGTGATTTGACTCAATCAGACTCCCTTGGCTGGCAGTGTCTTGGGTTTCCAAGACGCTCTATTTGCCTCAAATTCAGCAATTGCTGCCTCATTTTGGAGCGTGATGCCAATGTCATCAAGCCCTTCAGTAAGACGCCATTTAGTGTATTCGTCTATCTCGAAACTAACCTCAAGCTCGCCAACCAGAATCTTCTGAGAAGGTAGGTCAACGGTTGCGTTCAAACCCGGTTCGGCGTCGATTGCCGCCCAAATAGCTTCGGTGTCAGCTTCAGAAATGACACCTGCAATTAGCCCCTGCTTGCCCGAGTTACCACGGAAGATGTCGGCAAATTTCGAACTGAAAACCGCTTTGAATCCAAAGTCACGGAGTGCCCAAACAGCATGTTCACGCGAGGAGCCGGTTCCAAAATCGGGACCAGCAACCAAAATCTGAGCTCCCTGAAATTGCGGCTGGTTGAGGACGAATTCAGGATCTTGGCGCCAGTTGGCAAAAAGGCCGTCCTCGAAACCAGTCTTGGTAATTCGCTTTAGATACACCGCTGGGATGATCTGGTCGGTGTCAACATTGCTTCGCTTTAGCGGTGCAATAAGCCCTGAGAAAACTGAAATCTTTTCCATTACTTCTCCAAATCTGATGGGCTCGAGAGAGTTCCACGAATAGCCGTAGCGGCAGCAACCACAGGAGAAACCAGGTGGGTTCTTGCGCCCTTACCTTGGCGACCCTCGAAGTTTCGGTTTGAAGTTGAGGCTGCGCGCTCTCCGGGAGCTAATTGGTCCGGGTTCATACCAAGACACATCGAACATCCGGCAAATCTCCAGTCGGCACCAAAGTCCTTAAAGATCTTGTCTAGACCTTCTTCTTCTGCCTGCAGGCGAACCTTCTGAGAGCCAGGCACAACCATCATGCGGATGTGGTCGGCCTTTTTCTTGCCCTGAATTATCTCGGCTGCCGATCTAAGGTCTTCGATTCTTGCGTTGGTGCAGGAGCCCAAAAAGACCGTGTCGACCTTGATGTCTTTCATCTTGGTCCCTGGCACTAAGTCCATGTATTCGAGAGCTCGCAAAGCCGCAGCTTTTTCGTTCGGGTCAGAAATATCATCTGGGTTTGGGACGCTGTCTAGAAGCGATACGCCCTGACCCGGGTTGGTTCCCCAGGTCACAAATGGGTCTAGGTTGTCTGCATCGATAAAGACTTCTGCATCAAAAACTGCATCCTCGTCGGTTTGCAGAGTCTTCCAATACTCAACCGCGGCATCCCAGTCGGCTCCCTCTGGAGCGTGCGGACGTCCCTTTAGGTACTCAAACGTGATCTCGTCCGGGGCAACCATTCCAGCCCTTGCGCCTGCCTCGATAGACATGTTGCAGATGGTCATGCGACCTTCCATGGAAAGCGATCGGATCGCGCTGCCGCGATACTCGAGCACATAGCCCTGACCACCACCGGTGGAAATCTTTGCAATCACAGCCAAGATAATGTCTTTGGCGCTGACACCGGGTCTCAGCGTTCCCTCAACATTAATTGCCATGGTTTTGAAAGGCTGCAATGGAAGAGTTTGTGTAGCCAAAACGTGCTCAACCTCGCTGGTTCCAATACCCATTGCGAGTGAACCAAAAGCACCATGGGTAGAAGTGTGGGAATCGCCACAAACAATTGTCATTCCAGGCTGCGTGATGCCCAGCTGCGGACCAACAACGTGGACAATTCCTTGATTCTTATCCCCAAGCGAGTGAATGCGAAC
The DNA here is from genome assembly GCA_021741585.1 of Aquiluna sp. Taxonomy (GTDB): domain Bacteria; phylum Actinomycetota; class Actinomycetes; order Actinomycetales; family Microbacteriaceae; genus Aquiluna. Next base: position 135,220 of record JAIOXN010000002.1, read on the forward strand.
ACCAAATTCTTTTGTGTTGTCCCGCAGCGCCTGAACCTGAGCTCTCGAGGTCGGATCAACAATCGGCAGATGAATATCGGTGGTTGGAGTGTTGTGATCCTCGGTTGCAATGGTCAATTCCTTGCGGCGAACATCTCGTCCGGCCAAACGAAGACCATCAAATGCCTGCGGGCTTGTCACCTCGTGAATTAGGTGGAGATCAATGTAGAGCAGGTCGGGTGCGCCATTTTCACCCTTTACGACCAGATGGTCTCGCCATAGTTTTTCAGCCAAAGTTAGTGGCTTTTGGGACATCTCTCACCTCGCGATTCGCGTGAAAGACAAGTTTACCCCAAGGAGTAGATTGTGAGGGTGTCAGAACTAACCCAGAATCAACTAATTCAACTTCAAAAAAAGACTGTAAAGACTCTTGCCCTAGGGCAAGCACTCGGTGGGTTTGGGCTAGGCGCAACGCTTTCTGTTGGTGCCTTGATGGCAGTCGAACTATCTGGGACTCCGGCTTGGTCGGGGGCCGCAGCCACACTTAGCACTCTTGGCTCTGCGGCGTCGGCAATTCCACTGGCAAACCTGGCATATCGTTCTGGCAGAAGAATTGCCCTGGGCTTTGGAGCCGCGCTTGCGATTCTCGGCGCTTTGGGAATGATTCTTGCTGCATTCACTAGGTCTTTTCCCATCGAACTAGTGGCACTTTTCTTACTGGGGGCAGGTTCCGCAGTTGGCCTTCAAGCAAGATTTGCAGCGGCTGATATTCCAACGGGACAGCCAAAAGGTAAAGATCTCTCGCTAGTGGTGTGGGCAACAACACTTGGCGCCGTTATCGGACCTAACCTAATTGCCCCCGGCGAGCAACTCGGGCTTTGGATTGGCATGCCGCACCTTTCGGGTCCTTTTATCTTCACAGTTGCAGCTCAGCTGAGCTCCACACTGGTGTTTTGGTTCGGACTGAGACCAGATCCACTTTTGATTGCCAAAGAGGTCGCTGGGCTACCGGCCCGTCGAAAGAATCCAGGTGTGGCAGTTGCACTGGATGTGATTCGCAGTTACCCACTAGCTGGCTTTGCAGTATTGACCATCGCACTAAGCCACATGGTCATGGTTGCCGTAATGAGCATGACCCCAGCGCACTTGAACAGTGAAGGACACTCGCTTTCAGATGTTGGGCTCACAATCTCGCTTCACATCGCCGGAATGTATGCCTTTGCACCAGTATTTGGTTCACTCACGGACAAAGTTGGTGCAAAAAAGGTCATTGTTTTTGGGCAAGTGATTTTTCTTGCATCCCTGATAACCGCTGGCTTTGGCCAATCAAATTTCCTGGCCGTGATTATTGGCTTGTTTTTGCTGGGTTTAGGATGGTCCGCTGCAACGGTTGCAGGCAGCGCACTCTTGAGCGAAGTATTGCCAACCGATGAAAAAACCAAAGTGCAGGGATTCAGTGATTCACTGATGAATCTGTCGGGTGCTTTTGGTGGCGCGGTTTCGGGAACCATCCTCACGCTCTATAGCTTTGGAGGTCTCAATGCGGCCGCCCTGCTGCCGGTTGTTTTCATTGTGTTTGCAACTAGTTTTTCGAGACGCTGGAGTTAAGCCGAGATTTTGCTTTTCAACACGAACGTGTGACTTAAGTTCAATTCCTTAGCGTTGGCCGCATCGATATCTAAACTGAAGTGAATTTGCCCGATAGGAGAAAAAATGGCAATGAAGAAATATGCAGCCGAATTTCTAGGAACTTTCATCCTGGTTTTTGTGGCAGTTGGTGCAGCAGTTTTTGGCATTAGTGCGACCGTTGGAGTAAATGGTGCTTCAAATGGAGCAGGAGTGCTGGGAGTCGCCTTTGCATTCGGCCTAGTGGTGTTTGCATTGGCATACGCTTTTGGTCCAATTTCAGGCACCCACGTGAACCCTGCAGTTACCCTCGGTGTGCTTTTGGCTGGTCGCATCTCCACAAAAGATGCATTGGGTTACTGGGTCTCCCAGTTCCTAGGAGCAATCGCTGGTGGAGCACTGTTGAAACTTTTCACAACCTCATTCGGGGCAACCGATTACACCGGAGGTCTTGGCACCAACGCCTATGACAACGGCTCAATCAACATGGCTGGGGCATTTGTCCTCGAGGCCATTTTGACCGCCGTGTTTGTGTTGGTAATTCTCTTGGCAACCGAGAAGGCCGCCACCCCAACAATGGCTGGGGCTGCTATCGGTTTCACTCTTGTCCTTGTTCACATCATCGGTATTCCACTAACCGGGACATCAGTGAACCCAGCTAGATCATTTGGTCCTGCATTATTTGCAGGCGGAGAAGCAATGGGCCAGGTTTGGTTGTTTATTGCAGCACCGCTTGTCGGAGCAGTATTGGCATGGGCTGCATGGAAGTTCTTGAAGGTAGAGCCGGCTAAGAGCTAGTTGATTTATAAAAGAACAAGGGTGGCCTAAAAAGGCCTCCCTTGTTTTTAATGGATCTCAGTTTCAATGCCAGACTGTTTCCAGGGCTCATGATTTTAAGATTCGAGAGTCTCAGGCTCCAGAAAGTGAATAACTGGATGGCGCATTAATAAGCGCCTCGAACGGAAGCTCAGCCGCACCTAAGACCAATAGGTTGGAGCCTAAACCGCCCTTGCGAATGACCACTCGCTCGGATGCTGCAGTCAGTGACCCTTTCCGCATCTGGTTGATTAGTTGATCCGGGGCAAACTCAAAAAGTGAATTCAAGAAGCCACCCAGAACAACGACCTCTGGATTGAATATGTTCACCAAGGTGCTGATGCCATTGGCAAGATGTTCCACCTGCTCGGAGATTAGTTTTTTGGCCTTTGGCGATTCCGTCCCTCTGATTTCAGCATCTAGCTCTTCATCGGTCGCGACATAGAGCTTGAAGATATCCAAAAGATCATTTCGCCTAACCAATGCCTCAAGAGTGCCAGGAAGGCCAGAGTAATCAACCTGTTTTGAATTTGAAATCCTGATATGCCCAAGCTCACCTGCATATCCGGCCGCACCACTAAGGGTCTTGCCATTATTGATCACACCTCCACCAATACCACCAGACCCGGCGAATAAAAAGATGGCGTTGTCTACCCCTTTGGCTGCGCCAAAACGAGCTTCGGCAAGGCAACCAATGCTGGCGTCATTTCCAAGATAAACAGGGAGCGAAACCTCCTGGCTTAGGGCTGCTGCAAACGCTGATTCCACCCAGCCAAGCTGGGGAGCAAAGCGAATAACCCCATCGGAACTTCTGACCTGACCTGGGACTGAAACGCCTACGCCGGCAATCTTGATCCCCTTTGCGAGATCTCTTCGCATCTTTGTTATCACTTCGGCGGCAACCGCGATCGCACTCTCTGGTGTTGGGTGAGCTCGCATGAGTTTTCGCTCTCTTGCGAGAACCTTTCCAGAAAGAGTCACTGCCGAAACCGTTGTGGCGTCAATTTCGGGATTTACTGAAAATGCGACCACGCTGTCAGTCGCCATCACGGCCATTGAAGGCCTGCCCACACCCGATGTTGCTTCTGTCTCTTTTTCAACCAAGAGTCCCAGCTCTGAAAGCTCGGAAACTAGGTCTGAAACTGTTGATCGATTAAGTCCGGTTGTTGCCGTGATTTTTGAACGAAGAATTGTGCCCTGGAGGTGAACTAACCGCAGTACGGTCGAGAGATTGTGCTGACGCAAGTCTTCTCCACTTCGACCGCGGTGCGATGCTTTCTCTCTCAAGTTGGGCACGTTCCTCCTTTGGATATCTCTAAACATAGTTGTTGTCTTAAACAACAAATAGGTAACGTTACTCATTCGTTAGCAGAATCAGGTCATCTCAGATTGCATTAGTTTGTTGTCTGATACAACATAATACGGAGTCCCGATTGGGGGGCCTATTCGAGGAACCCCTCGAGTATTAAAAAGAAATGGAAGGGACCGAATTCACTATGAAGAAATCTTCATTGTTTTCAATCTCGGCACTTGCAGCAGTAGCAGCATTGACGCTTGCTGGCTGTGCAGCTGATACCGCAACAGAGACCACCGAAGCCGCAAGCGAGACTGCCGTAGAGGCAACCGCAGGCCGTGCATGTGTGATCTTGCCAGACGCTGACAGCGGTACCCGCTGGGAGCCAGGCGACCGTCCGGCTTTGGAGAAGGCACTTACAGCTGCCGGATACGAAGTTGACATCCAGAACGCTCAGTCAGACACCGCAAAGTTTGCAACCATCGCCGACCAGCAGCTTTCAAAGGGCTGTGGCGTGATGCTATTGGTTGACTACCAGGGTGCTGGAATCTCAGTTGCTGAGAAGGCAAAGGCACAGGGCATTCCTGTAATCGCATATGACCGTCCAATTGCTGGCGCTGACTACTACGTATCATTCGACAACGAGGTTGTTGGTGCAATGCAGGGTCAGATGATCGTTGATGGTCTAGCCGCTGCTGGCAAGGACATCGCAACCGCAAGCATCATCTACTCATCTGGAGACCCAGCTGACGGTAACGCTGCAATGTTCCTAAACGGAGCGCTTTCTGTTCTTGATGCAGCCGGTGCTTCTGCTGCATTCACCATGGAAGGTACTTGGGATGGAACCAAGGCTGGCACCCTATTCGAGCAGGCATTCACTGCTGTTTCAGGTAAGGTCGACGCTGTTCTAGCTCCTAACGACAACAACGCTGCTTCGATCATCGCGATCCTAGACAAGAACGGCCTTACCGTTCCTGTTTCTGGTCAGGATGCATCAATTGCTGGTCTACAGAACGTTCTTCTAGGCAAGCAGTATGCAACTGTTTACAAGCCATTCACCATCGAGGCTGAGGCTGGCGCTGCAATGGCCATCTCAATCTTGAAGGGTGAGGTTCCTGCTACAAACAAGACCCTTGAGGATGGAACCCCATTCTTGGCTCTAGACCCAATCTCGGTTGGTGCTGACCAGGTCAAGGACGTAGTAGCTGCTGGCGACGCAACTGTAGAGGCACTCTGCACCGCAGATGTTGCTGCAGCTTGTGCAAAGTACGGCATTAACTAGTAACAAAAGTTCCGCTGCGTGCTGGCCCTTTTAGGGCCAGCACGCAGCTAGCAATTTCTCTATAGTTTTTATAAAGACAAGCTCGAGGGCGAGCTTGCAGATCGGGAGTACCAATGTCGAATCCGGTCATCGAATTACGCGATGTCAAAAAGAGTTTTGGGCCAGTAGAAGTTCTCAAGGGTGTAAACCTAAAGGTAAACGCCGGTCAGGTGACCGCGCTTGTTGGTGACAACGGTGCTGGAAAATCTACCTTGATCAAAGGGCTTTCGGGAGTCCAGCCATATGACAGCGGCACAATCCTTTTCGATGGCCAGGAAGTTGACATCAACAATCCAATTCAGGCAGCAAAGCTAGGTATTGAAGTTGTTTACCAGGACTTGGCTCTCTGTGAAAATCTAGACATCGTTCAGAACATGTTTCTAGGCCGCGAAGAGCTTCTGCAAAAGACACTTGATGAACCAAGCATGGAACTTCAGGCAACCAAGGCCCTGCAGTCCCTGTCTGTTAGAACAGTGAAATCTGTTCGCCAGAAAGTTTCTTCTCTTTCAGGTGGCCAGCGCCAGACCGTTGCAATTGCAAGATCGGTGCTTCGTAACGCCAAGCTAGTGATTCTTGATGAACCGACAGCCGCGCTAGGCGTCGCACAGACTGAACAGGTATTGAATCTGGTTCAGCGACTTGCCGACTCAGGCGTTGCCGTTTTGATTATTAGCCACAACCTTGCAGATGTCTTCAAGGTTTGTGACGACATCTCAGTTTTGTATTTGGGTCGCATGGTAACCCAGATCGAGACAACAAAAACAACCCAAAATGACGTGGTGGGATACATCACCGGAACAAAGTCAGTTGAGGACTAATTCATGACTAACTCAAACACTCAAGGCTTAAACCTCGCTGCCCAGGAGATTGCATCCGGGCACGAGGGTGGCGTGATGGATCAAGTTAGGGCCTACTTCTCCAGGGTCAAAAACGGCGAGATGGGCGCGCTGCCAGCCGTCGGAGCCCTGCTGGTGTTGACAGCCCTGTTCTCATCTCTCAGCCCATATTTCATGACCAAGTTGAACTTTGCCAATCTGTTTGTGCAGGCAGCTCAGCTCACAACCCTTGCGGTAGCACTTGTGTTCGTTCTCCTACTTGCTGAGATTGACCTTTCAGCCGGTGTTGCCGCAGGTGTTGCAATGGACGTGTTCTATCTCTCAACCACCTTCGGTGTTCCATGGCAAATAGCTATTCTTGCTGCCCTGGGCGTGGGAGTAATTCTTGGCCTAACACTTGGATTCTTCGTCGCAAAGATTGGCGTGCCCTCATTTGTTATTTCTCTAGCGTTCTTCCTGGGATTGCAGGGCGTTGCCCTGATTCTGCTTGGAGATGGCGGCCTATTCCGCGTTGAAGTCCCTGAAGTTCGAGCGATCATGAACAACAATTTGCCCATTTGGGGTGGCTGGTTGCTTTTGATCATTGTGGTTGGAGTATCAGCCGGCATGGGCTTCTATGACCGCTACCGTCGCACGGCAAGTGGTCTGGTAAACAGGCCGGTTACTTTGCTTCTAATCAAACTTGCCTTTATGACGCTGGTTGGTGGCGGGGTTATCTATGTTTTGAACCTGAACCGCAGTGCTTCGGTCAAGGAGATTTCCGGTGTTCCAATTGTGATTCCAATTGTGTTGGTAATCATCTTCCTGGGAACCTTCCTGCTTGATAGAACTAAATTTGGACGTCACCTTTATGCCGTAGGTGGCAACCCTGAGGCCGCTAGAAGAGCTGGTATCAAGGTCGTTAGGATTCGCATAACTGCATTCGTAATTACCTCAACTCTTGCCGTTGTCGCGGGCCTATTCCACGTCAGCCGCATCGGAGTGGTTGAGGCTGCTGCCGGTCGTACCATCGTCCTAAGCGGTGTCGCCGCAGCTGTTGTTGGTGGAGTGAGCCTCTTTGGTGGCCGCGGTCGCCTGATCCATGCTGCATTAGGTGCAATGGTGATCTCAATCATCGATAATGGGCTTGGACTGTTAGGGCTATCCGCTGGAATCAGCTTTGTTGTGACCGGAACCGTGCTGGCACTTGCTGCAACAGTTGATGCTGTTTCCAGAAAGCGCTCTGGCGGCTCTAAACATAAATAACTAACTCCTCGAAGCTCCAACAGGTTTCGAGGGCTACTCGGTCATTTAGGAACTCGAAGCCCATAGTTTCTAATGCCCGTTGTGTAACCCTTGCTTAAAGTAAAAATTCCGCTTCCAAGATTTTGTCATCGGAAACGGAATTTGGTGACCCCAGCGGGATTCGAACCCGCGCCGCTGCCGTGAGAGGGCAGTGTCCTAGGCCGCTAAACGATGGGGCCGAAAAGCAACTTCAGAAGTCTGCCATAAATTCCGAAAGAAGGCAATCTACCGGCTAAAAACTTGCAGTGCTCCGGGATGAATTTCGGTGCTGAAAGGCGCAGGTCCAATCAGCTCTCCATCGCACGTCATTGGAAAGCCATTGTTCTCAATCCGAATGGATTTGGCTTTGAAGATTTCTACCTCTTCGTAGTTGATGTGCTCGCCCTTGTAGACGGTAGGAAAGATCTGCAAAAGCTTTGGTCTTGATACTTTGTGGAGGATAAAAACTTCTAGTTCGCCATCGGTAATTTCCGACTGAGGTGAGATGCGCATTCCGCCACCAAAGTTCTTCACGTTTGCGACACCACAGAGCATTGCTGTGACATCCCTGTGTTCCCCGTCAACCACTAGGTGGTAATCGATTGGTCTGAACCTTGGAAGTTCCAATAGCAAAGAGGCAATGTAGCTATTTGGTCCTTTTGGCCACTTCAAACCATTCGCCCGCTGAGCACAGAGTGCATCAAAGCCGGCCGAGATTGATCCAAGTGACCAAAACTCTCTTTCACCGGTTGTGACCTTCATGACATCAACTCGGCGCGGGGAATCCAAGGACTCGAGAATATTAGAAACAGCTGCGGGGATATCTTGGAGCGGGATGTTGAGCTCTCGCGCCTGGTCGTTTCCTGAACCTGCAGGGACAATCCCTAAGGGCAGCTGGTTCGGGACGCAAATGTTTACGCCAAGCTGGGCCGTCCCATCACCCCCGATTGCAATCACTCCAGAAATCTCCTGATCGGAAATTGCAATCTGAGATTTCTCTTTGGCATGGAGAGCCGAATCGGCACTTAGGTTTATCGCCGGGATGCCGGCTTTGGCAAGAAGTTCGAAAACCTTATCGCCAACGATATTGCCGCGACCACGGTTTGCCTGAGGATTGACCAACACTCCAAGTGGCTTCATTGCCAGCCTTTCTAATCTGCAATAAACATAGACTGGATTCCGAGAGGTGTGGGCATGAAAATCTTGAAACACGAACACGCATTTTTGGAGCTATCCAAGAATTCGGGAACTATTTTGATCGACCCTGGAATGTATTCGACAACACTGCCTGGCCTGGGTAAGGTTTCGGCGATTGTCCTAACCCACATTCATGACGACCACAGCTATCTCCCCCACCTAGAAGTGATTGCCAGTCACAATCCAGGACTGCAGATCTTCGGCCCTGCGGAGATTGCGGAAAAACTAAAGGGCCTTGAAGTGACAACCTGTTTTCACGGCGATAGCCACGAGGTCGCAGGTTTTCAGCTCGAGTTTTTTGGAGATCTTCACCAGGAAATCCACCGCAGCATTCCCTTGGTTCAGAACCTCGGCGTGATGGTAGATAAGAGGCTCTACTATCCGGGTGACAGCTACACCTTCCCGGAATATCCGGTTGAAGTTTTGGCTTGCCCTTCGGCGGCACCCTGGATGAAGATTTCAGATTTAATTGATTACCTTGAAGCCTTGAAGCCAAAGAGGGTCTTCCCAACCCACAACGCGATTCTCTCTGACTTTGGAAACACCCTCCAAAACAACAGAATCAAGGAGTTTGTTGAGAAAAACGGTGGAGATTTTACCTACCTGCAGCCAGGAGATTCACTAGAAATCTAGCGCCACCAAAATCGATGCCAAAAGCATCGCAATTGTCGTCCCGCTCCAAAGTCGCTTCTCTTTTTGGCTTTTGGTGATGTTGTTCATAAGAGCCGAGAGTGCACTCAAACTAACCAGGACCCAGTTTGTGATTTGATTACCCGCTTGGCCCAACAGCTGTGGTACTAGACCCAATTGGGCAACATAGTGCCCTGCAAATGCAAGCATCAAAAAGAAAGAAACGATGCTTCCCAAGCGGTAACCGGTTGGGAGCTTTCCTTTATGTTGCCCTCCATAGGCAAACTCCCCTAAAGGAGCTCCCAGAACAATCGCCAGCTGGAAAAGAGCGGTGGCCAGAAATGCAAAAACTAAAAAACCGGAGGCAAATGCACTAAGCATTTTTACCTCCGGTAATTCCTTGCTGGGGTACCTGGACTCGAACCAAGAACAAAGGTACCAGAAACCTCCGTGTTGCCAATTACACCATACCCCAAGGGTCAGACCTAGGTCCGACGTCCTATCTTAGCGGGCTTGAGCAAAAGCCTCTAGTCGCGCAAGCGACTCTTTCTTACCCAAAAGCTCCATGCACTCAAAAAGTGGTGGGGTAACTCTTCTGCCGGAAACCGCGGTTCGGATTGGGCCGAAAGCGTTTCTTGGCTTCTCCCCCAGTCCTTCAACTAAGGCCTTGCTCAGGGAATCCTGGATCGACTGGGCATCGAATGAATCAAGCTCCTCTAGAGCTGCAATCCCGGCAGTGACGATAGCTTTTGCGTTCTCAGGTAGCCCAGCTAAAGCGTCTTCATCGAACTTGAGTTCGTCGGTAGTCTGGAACATAAAACCGAGCATTCCGGCAGCCTCAGACAGCACAATTATGCGCTCTTGAATTAGTGGCGCGAGGTTCTTCAACAGCTCTTGCTGCTCAGGAGTTGGGGTGGCGGAAATTACCCCAGCGCTCTCAAGGTATGGAATCAGCCTGGCTGCAAAATCCTCTGGAGCCAAGAGTCTCAGGTGAGCAGAGTTGATGGCATCAGCCTTCTTCTGGTCGAAGCGAGCAGGGTTTGGATTGACATTTTCAACATCAAAGTTCTCGCAAAGTTCCTGCATGGTGAAGATGTCTCTGTCTGCGGAGATTGACCACCCCAACAGCGCCAGGTAGTTCAATAGACCCTCAGGAATGAAGCCGCGATCGCGGTGCAAGAACAGGTTGCTCTCTGGGTTTCGCTTGGAAAGCTTCTTGTTTCCCTCACCCATCACAAACGGCAGGTGGCCAAAACGAGGGATGAACTTTGCGATTCCAGCCTCATACATCGCGTTATAAAGCGCGATCTGCCTAGGCGTTGAAGAAAGCAGATCCTCGCCGCGCAAAACATGCGTGACCCCCATTATGGCGTCATCGACCGGGTTCACAAGCGTATAAAGCGGAGCACCGCCTGGTCTAACTAAAACAAAGTCAGGAAAAGATCCGGCCGGAAAGGTAATCTCCCCACGAACCAAGTCGGTGAAGGTAATGTCCTGGTCTGGAACGCGGAGCCTAAGAGCAGGTTGTCTGCCTTCGGCTAGATACTTATCTCTCTGTTCTTGGGAGAGGTCGCGTTCTGAGTTGTCATAACCAAGCTGAACTGCTCGCCCAGCGGCAATGTTCCTGGCTTCAATTTCCTCTGATGACAGGAAAGACTCGTAGAGATGACCGGATTCTTTTAGCTTCTCAATTACCTCGATGTAGATATCGCTGCGTTGTGACTGGCGATACGGTTCGTTTGGTCCACCAACCTCAACACCTTCGTCCCAATCCATGCCCAACCAGCGCAAAGAATCAATGATCTGCCCGTAGCTCTCTTCAGAGTCACGCGCCGCATCGGTGTCTTCGATGCGAAACACGAACTTTCCGCCAGTTTTTCTGGCGTAGGCCCAATTGAACAGTGCGGTACGAACCAAACCAACGTGTGGGGTTCCGGTTGGTGATGGGCAGAACCTAACCTTAATCTCTGATCCGGTTGCGGTTGTGGTGGGGGCAGTAATTAGTGTCATAACCCCAAAATCCTAGGTGACAGGATTGGCTAAAACGCCAATTCCCTCAATCTCGCACTCAACCAAATCGCCATGGCTAATCTTTGAGATGCCGGCGGGAGATCCGGTCATGATGATATCTCCCGGCAATAAGGTGATGTTCTGACTCACAAAAGAAATGATTGTTGGAATATCAAAAATCATGTCATCGGATCTCGAACTCTGGCGCTTCTCCCCGTTTACAAAAGAACTGAGTGCGACTTTCTCCGGTGAGAACTCGGTCTCAATCCAAGGTCCAATTGGGCAGAAGGTATCAAAAGCCTTGGACCTTGCCCACTGAAGGTCTGAAAACTGCAAGTCTCTGGCGGTCACATCATTGCCGACTGTGTAACCAAAGATGTAATCGTTGGCCGCTTCCTTGGAAACATTCTTTGCGGTCTTGCCAATAACAACGACCAGCTCCACCTCAAGCTCTACCTGTTGAGATTGGCTTGGCAAGACGATTTCTTCTCCAATGCCAATAATCGCGCTAGATGGTTTGAAGAAAAAAAGTGGCTCTTTCTGAACATCCTGCTCAATTTCTGCTGCATGAGCGGAGTAATTCAAGCCAATACAGACCACCTTGGAAGGCGTTACTGGTGCCAGAAACTTGACTTCAGAAAGATTCAGTTTCTCACCAGAAAGTTCCATCGACTCGATTGGATCTCCTTGGAAAACCTCAATTTCAGATTCGGAGACTATTCCAAATCGAGTTTGGTTTTTGTGGCTGAACCTTGCAATTCTCATCTAGCTAGTCTGCCAGCTTCAGCATCCAGTTATGGCGGTCCGGAACGATGCCGTACTGAATTCCAGTTAGTTCCTGACGCATTGCGATGGTGACAGGGCCAGCCTCATTACCCGCCACCACGATTTCTTCTTGCGTGGATTTGAAAGTGCCGACTGGAGTTATCACGGCAGCCGTGCCACAAGCAAACACCTCAACGATTTCACCTGAGGTGATGCCCTTACGAACCTCATCAAGCGTAATTTTGCGCTCTTCAACTCTGTGGCCGGCATCTTGCAACAAGGTGATGACCGAGTCTCTTGTGATTCCCCGCAAAATTGTTCCATCCAAAGAAGGGGTTGCAACAGAACCATCCTTATAAACAAAGAATAGGTTCATGCCTCCGAGTTCCTCGATGAAAGTAGCAGTCTCTGCATCCAAGAACATCACCTGCGAGCAACCCTGCTCATAGCCTTCACCCTGAGCCAGTAGCGATGCAGCGTAGTTGCCACCGGTCTTTGCCTCCCCGGTGCCATGCTTGCCGGCACGAGAGGAGTTAAGTGCAATCCAGATTGAAACAGGTTTGATGCCGCCAGTGAAATATGGTCCAACTGGAGAAGCGATCACTCGGTACTCCGCACGATGAGCTGCCCGCACACCCAGGAAATTCTCTGCGGCAATCTCAAACGGACGGAAGTAAAGGGTCTTCTCGCCCTCAGGCTTTGGCACCCATGCGCCATCGACCGAAATCAGGTGCTTTAGAGAGTCAACAAAAACGTCGATAGGCAACTCTGGCAATGCCATGCGCTTGGCCGAGCGCTGCAAGCGCTTGGCGTTTTCCTCTGGCCGGAAGGTCCAGATCGAGCCATCTTCGTGCCGATACGCCTTGATGCCCTCGAAAATCTCTTGACCGTAGTGCAAGACCGCGGACGAAGGATCCATCATTATTGGGCCGTAAGGAATTACTTCTGCGGAGTGCCAACCCTTGTCTTTTTCCCAAACCACGACCACCTGGTGGTCGGTGAGGTGGGTTCCAAAGGTTGGATTCTCAATAATCGCTTCGCGCTCAGCTTGGGGAACTGGATTTGGATTCTTGGTTATTGCGAATTCCATTTGCCTAAATCATTTCTAGGATGCTTTGTGCAACCTGTGTCGTAGAACGTTTCTGCTCCCCGCGATTGGCTAGGTCTTTTTCAACCGCGTTTTCAATCCTTGCTGCAGCCTCTGAGAAACCCAGAGTCTTTGCAAGAAGTGCCGCGGAAAGGATTGCCGCGGTTGGATCCGCCAGGTTTTTTCCGGCGATATCAGGTGCTGATCCGTGAACGGGTTCGAACATGGACGGGAATGCACCTGTTGGGTTCAGATTAGCAGAAGCGGCAAGGCCAATACCCCCGCAAATTGCTGCCGCTAGGTCAGTGATGATGTCACCAAAAAGATTGTCGGTGACAATCACATCGAAACGCTCTGGACTGTTCACCATGTGGATTGTGGCGGCATCGATGTGCATGTAGTCATGGGTTACATCAGGATAGTTTTTGGAAACTTCCTCAACCATCCGAAGCCAGATCTTGCCAGCGTGCACAAGCACGTTGGTTTTGTGAACCAATGTGATGTGCTTGCGTTCGCGCTTTTGCGCCAGCTCAAAGGCATACTCAACGGCCCTGCGGACACCAAAAGCTGTGTTTACCGAGACCTCGTTTGCAACCTCGTGCTCTGTTCCTTGGCGGATTGTCCCACCGTTGCCGACATAAGGACCTTCGGTGCCCTCGCGAACCACGACAAAATCCAATGCCTTGGCATTGGTAAGTGGTGAAACTACCCCCCGGAAAAGCTTGGAAGGTCGCAGGTTGATGTGGTGATCAAATGCGAAACGAAGTTTCAGCAACAGGCCTCGTTCAAGAACACCTGATGGAACTCTTGGGTCACCAATTGCACCGAGCAAAATCGCATCGTGCTTCGCCAAATCAGCGAGGTCTTGCTCGGTGAGGATATCGCCAGACGCTAGATACCTATCTGAGCCAAGAGGGTAGTTGGTTAGATCTAGATTCACATCGCCCAAAGCCTTATCCAAGGCGGCGAGAGCGACAGAAGTGACCTCCGGGCCAATTCCATCTCCGGGGATTACGGCAAGGTTTATAGAGTTCAAGAAGCCTCACAAGATTGGTTTCTTAAACCCTAATCCCAAAAGGGCCTTCTTAGCGCGAAACCTTGAGAGTTAGGTCTATTGCCTGTCGCACTCCAGCCGGAGTTTTTACCTCACGAAAGCGCTCTTCAATGAGTGCATCTAGACCTTTGCGCTCTGCCCAATCACAAAGCTGTTCAACACTGGGAAGCACCTCTATGCTTTGTGGCCCACCGAATCCCTCTCGCAGGTTTCTCCGGGCGTGAAAAACACCAAACAGAGTCCCGTGTGGCATTTGAGAAAGTGCGTTATCTAGAGTCTTCTCAAGCTCAGCAAATGGGATCTGCAAATAGGCGATCAAAACCAGGCTTGGTTGAAATGCAAACTTTGCGGATTGAGCATCAGAGAGATTGCTTGAGCACAGCTGCGATAGCCCAGCAGCTTTGGCCCTAGCTTTGAACTTTTCCAGCGCAACGGCTGAAAACTCAACATTCTCAACCTTCCAGCCAAGATTTGCAAAGGCCAGGGCATTGCGCCCTTCGCCTCCTGCAATGTCAACCATTTTTCCGACTGGAAGCTCAAATAACTCAGCGGCGACAAATTGATTTGGTTCTAGAGACCAGACGCTCTCAGCTTCTGAATATCTCTTGTCCCAATCTTTTGCGGATTGACTAATCGGTGACGACACTTAGCCCCAGCGTTGTTGCCGCATTTGCAACTGCACCACCGTTGACCAAGCGACCAGTGAACCCAAGCTGCTTCATGTAGTCGATGGCCTGGCCCGCACGGTTACCGCTTCTGCAGTAGACGAAATAGTCTGCAGCTGGGTCCAACGTCGAAATCTGAGCCGCAAACTCTGGGTTTGCGATATCGAATAGCTCGGCACCATCGACATAACCGGTGGCCCACTCCTGTGGTGTGCGAACATCAATGATCGCTGCAAACGCAGCTGGATCTTCACTTTGTGTTGAGCAAGCGCTCAGAGACCCAACGGCGAAAAGCGCAATAAGTGCCGCTGCCAAAAATTTCAAAACCTTCAAGATTTCATCCTTTCAAGATACCCCTGGGGGTATGTGCTATTGTAATACACAAGTAGCAAAAAGGAGCAAGATTTGGAAATTCCACGCGAAGACTTAGATTCGGTGAAGAACCGTCTCTCACGCGCCCAGGGTCAAATCGGCGGAATCATCAGGATGGTCGAAGAAGGTCGCGAATGCACCGATGTTCTGACCCAGCTTGCCGCAGCCCAGGCTGCAATTTCAAGGGCAGCGTTTTCGCTCATTGCATCCGGGATTGCTAATTGCACCCAAGACGAAGACGGTCTAAAGGACCGCGCGAAACTAGAAAAGGCTTTTCTCTCGCTGAGCTAGTGGGGGAAATTAAGAGAGGAAATCATGGCTCAAGAAGTTAGCTTGAATGAACTAGAGACAGCTATTGCGGCTGGAGAATTTGTTGTTGACGTGCGGGAAGCATGGGAATTTGAGGGTGGGCATGTGCCAAACGCTCGTCACATCGCCCTAAACACAATTCCTGAAAACCTCGGGAGCTTCCCAAGGGATAAAAAGGTTTGGATCATTTGCCAATCAGGCGGCCGCTCAATGACTGCTGCCAACTACCTTGAGGCTCAGGGCTATGACGTTGTTTCAGTTGCTGGTGGCACAGGTTCTTGGATCGGTTCCGGCAAAGATGTTTCGATGGAGGCTTCGCTCTAATGGGTCTATTTGACATGTTCAAGAGGAAGTTCGAAACCATCTCCCCGCAGGCTGCCAAAGACTTGCAGGACCAAGGAGCGATGCTGATTGATGTTCGCGAAAGCCACGAATACCGCAGTGGTCACGCCCCAGGAGCAAAGCTAATTTCCCTTGGTGTGCTCGAGCGTCGTTTTGGAGAGATTCCAAAAGAGCGCCAAATTCTTGTGGTTTGCCAATCAGGAATGCGTTCTTCTCAGGCAGCTAGAACCCTTTCGGCTGCCGGCTACCAAGTGAAGAACGTCTCCGGTGGTATGGCCAACTGGCAGCGCAGCGGCCTGAAGGTGGTGCGCTAGTCATGAAGGTTCTTATTGTTGGTGGCGTTGCCGGTGGCATGTCCGCCGCAACCAGACTAAGAAGGCTTCGCGAAGATGCTGAAATCATCATTTTTGAGCAGGGACCAAACGTCTCATATGCAAACTGCGGCCTGCCTTATCACATTGGTGAGGTAATCCCTGCGGAACAGGACCTGCTGTTGCAGACACCAGCCTCACTGAAGGCCCGCTTCAACCTGGATGTGCGCGTCAACAATCGGGTCACCAAGATCAACCCAGATGCCAAAACCATCGAGGTACATAATCTTGCGACCGATGAAAAATACACCGAAAGCTATGACTCTCTAGTGCTCTCCACTGGAGCCAAGCCAAGAATGGTTCCAATCCCGGGTCTTGAAAGAGCACATGTCCTTCGCGATGTCCAAGATGCCGTAAAAATCAAGGCACTGGTAGACAACAAAGAAATCAAGTCAGCGGCAATTATCGGAGCCGGATTTATCGGTGTTGAACTTGCCGAAAACCTGCAGCACCGTGGCATTGAAACCACCATCGTGGAATTCAGGGAGAACATCCTGCCGCAGTTCGATCCAGAAATGATTGAGCCAATGCAGCAGGTGCTGGTCGATCACGGTATCAAGCTCGCGCTGTCGTCAGAAACAGCCGAAGTGAAGCCAAATTCACTCCTACTCAAAGATGGCCGCGAAATTCCTGCCGACCTAGTTGTCGCAGCAATCGGTGTGGTCGCTGACCACCACCTGGCAGTCGATGCTGGCCTAAAGATTGGTGAGGCTGGAGGTATTTGGGTCGACGATCAACTTCAAACCTCAGCAAAGGGAATCTATGCGGTTGGCGATGCAGCACAGAAACAAAGTGCTCTAACCGGCCAAGACCAGATGATCTGGTTGGCAAACCTTGCCAACCGTCACGGTCGCATGGTTGCCGACGTTATTGCCGGAGAGAAAGTCAAAGCAAAACCATCAATCGGAACCGGAATTATCGGTGCCTACGGCATGGCGGCGGCTCTAACCGGATTGACCGAAGGGCTAGCCAAGCGCCTGAATATTCCTCACACCATCATTCACCTTCACCCAGGTAGCCACGCTGGCTACTACCCAGGTGCCGAGCGAGTCTCACTAAAAGTTCTCTTCGACCCGGCCACCGGAAAGCTCCTTGGAGCCCAAGGGATTGGTCGCGACGGTATTGACAAGCGAATCGACGTTATTGCAACAGCAATATTTGCTGGTCTAACAGTTGATGACCTCATGGACCTAGAACTTGCCTATGCACCAGCCTTCGGCAGCGCCAAGGATGCTATCAACCAGACCGGTTACGTTGGAAACAATGTCCGCGAAGGTAAAACTCCAAACATCCAGTGGCATGAGGTTGAAGCAGCCCAGCAGAGCGGTGCGATTGTTGTTGATGTCAGAACCAAGGATGAACATCAAGCAGGCAATATCCCTGGTGTGACACTAATTCCAGTTGACACTCTTCGCGACCACACCGCAGAGCTTCAGGGTAAAGACGTCATTGTTAGCTGCCAGGTTGGTCAGCGTGGTCACACCGCCACCCAGCTACTGCGCAGCCATGGAATCAAGGTTCGCAACCTCGATGGTGGATATCTGACTTGGAAGTCCGGCATGGATGCCAGAGCGAGAGCTAAGAACTAGCCAATAAAAAAGGCCCCCGATTGGGGGCCTTTTTTTATTAGGTCTTAGTACTGTTCCACCACAGAGACAGCCTGCATCAAATCAGCCTGAATCTCATTGCGGAGTTTCTCTAGAACTTCTGGGGCAACAGGTGAATCAACCGTAATTACGCTCAGCGCCTTGCCGCCCTTTTGCTGGCGAGCAATGGTCATTGCGGCGATGTTGACGGAAGCTTCTGAGAATGCCTTGCCATAGATGGCAACGATTCCTGGACGGTCCTGGTACACCATTACAACTAGGTTCTCTGCCATTGCAAGCTCAACGTCATAACCGTTGATGGAGACGATTTTCTGCTGGTGCTTTGGTCCAATTACGGTTCCTCCAGCCGAAACAGTTGTGCCATCAGAAAGTACTGCCTTCAAAGTTGTGACGTTGCGATACTCATCGCTTGCGGTGTCCTGAACTAGGCGCACCTCGACGCCGCGCTGTTCAGCCATCAGAGGGGCATTCACATAGGAAACCTGCTCGGTGACCATGGTCTGGAAGATTCCCTTTAGGGCAGCCAGCTTGAGCACGGTGACATCGTGGGCTGCGATCTCGCCGCGAGCCTCAAACTCAACCGAGACGATTGAGGTGTGGGCAAGTCCAGCAACAATCTGGCCAAGCTTTTCAGCCAGTGCAATGCCTGGCTTTACAGAAGCGTCGATAACGCCACCGGCGACGTTCACTGCATCTGGAACCAGGTCTCCAGCAAGCGCAAGCCGCACAGAGCGTGCAACCGAGATACCGGCCTTCTCCTGAGCCTCATCGGTTGATGCGCCAAGGTGAGGGGTAACCAAAATGTTTTCAAGCTCCAAAAGGGGTGAGCCAGTTGGTGGCTCTGTAACAAAGACGTCTAGTCCCGCTCCGGCAATCTGACCAGATTTCAGCGCATCGTAGAGTGCAGCCTCGTCGATAATTCCACCGCGAGAACAGTTCACAATGCGAAGGTTTGGCTTTGCCTTAGCGAACTGCTCGGCAGCAATCATGCCGGTAGTCTCTGGAGTTTTTGGAATGTGAATGGTGATGTAGTCAGCGCGCTCCATCATTTGGTCCATGGAAACTAGCTCGACGCCAATCTGCTCGGCTCTTGCCTGAGTCACGTATGGGTCAAAACCGATCAGCGTCACGCCAAAACCCTGAAGTCGCTGAGCAACCAAGGTTCCTATGCGACCAAGTCCGATGATTCCGATGGTTTTCTCATAAAGCTCGACGCCGGTGTATTTGCTTCGCTTCCAAAGACCCTGCTTCAAAGAAGCATTAGCATCTGGGATGTGGCGGGATAGAGCCATGATCTGCCCAATGGCCAATTCGGCTGCGGAAATAACGTTTGATGTTGGTGCGTTCACAACCATCACGCCGGCATTGGTCGCAGCTTTGATGTCAACGTTGTCTAGCCCGACACCGGCTCTTGCAATCACCTTTAGCTTTGGTGCGGCAGCAATTGCCTCTTCGTCCATTTTGGTGGCAGAGCGAATCAGGACAGCATTGGCTTCTTTTAGAGCTGGGAGCAACTTGGCGCGGTCTGCACCATCAACTTCCCTGACCTCAAAATCCGGTCCAAGTGCTTCAAGGGTGGCAGGTGAAAGCTCTTCGGCAATAAGTACTACTGGCTTAGACAATGGCAAACCTAACGTCGGTATCGACAGCGATTGGGATTCTTGCCTAGTCTAGCGGGCTTTAGGGCTAATTAGTCCCTTGGGCACTGGCAGCGATCTGCCTCTGCAATGCCATAAAGTGCATCTTCTACGTGCTGGCCACAGCCAGCCCAAGTTGGCTTGGAGCAGTCTTCACAGGTTACTTGTGCGCACATATGTGGCCTTTCTAAGGTTTGGATATATTTTATTGGGACGAAGTCTTTTTATATCGCATCTCGACCAATCCGGTCGAAAAACGTTTTGAAAACTCTAACTCAAACCCCTGTGGCTTACCATCCAGGAACAGCTGCACTCCCCCGCCAAGAACATCTGGCGCAATGAATAATCTCATCTCATCGATTAGGTTTTCCTCAATCAGAGATTTCACCAACATTGCGCCACCGGAAACAAAAATGTCCTTGGGGTGCTCTGCGTACATCCGCTGAATGATTGCCGAAAGATCCCCAGAAACAAACTTCACCATTGGATAAGCAGCCCCATCAAAGGCAAATGGCTGGTTGGTAACAACATAGGTTGGCAGAATTCGATCTGCTCCAGCATCTGCCTCAAACTCGAAGGTCTTTCTCCCCATCAGCACACTGCCGCAAGAAGAAATAAGCGAAGCCCAACCATAGTCTTCGTTCGGAGATAGGTACTTTTCCGCCCAGGACATGTCGCCATCGGGACCTGCCAAGTATCCATCAAGGCTCACGGCTGCATAGAAGATTGTTTTAGGCATTCTGCAATTCTCCACGGTTGGTCGTTAAAGAACAAAAGGCCCCCGAAGGGGCCTTTTGCTTATGTCTTTAGCGAGCGG
This sequence comes from Aquiluna sp., assembly GCA_021741585.1. Taxonomy (GTDB): domain Bacteria; phylum Actinomycetota; class Actinomycetes; order Actinomycetales; family Microbacteriaceae; genus Aquiluna. The sequence goes on from JAIOXN010000002.1 coordinate 155,218, forward strand.
CGTTACCCTCTTGGTAGTCGTCGTCGTTCTTGATCCAGCTGAATAGCTTCCGAAGTGAGCGGCCCGTGACCTCGATTGGGTGAGCCTCGCCCTTGGCACGAAGTGCCTTAAACTCTGGAGCACCTGCATCCTGGTCGTCGATGAAACGCTTTGCGAATGCACCGTTCTGGATGTCGGTTAGAACAGCCTTCATGTTGTCCTTGACCGATGGGTCAATAACACGTGGGCCGGAAACGTAGTCACCGTATTCGGCGGTGTCAGAAACGCTCCAGCGCTGCTTTGCAATGCCACCCTCGTACATCAGGTCAACAATTAGCTTCAGCTCGTGAAGCACCTCGAAGTATGCGATCTCTGGCTGGTAACCAGCCTCAACCAAAGTCTCGAAGCCGTACATCACTAGCTGTGATGCGCCACCACATAGAACTGCCTGCTCACCGAAAAGATCGGTTTCGGTCTCTTCGGTGAAAGTGGTCTTGATGGTTCCAGCGCGGGTTCCACCGATTGCCTTGGAGTAGGAAAGACCTAGCTCGAATGCGCTTCCAGATGAGTCCTGCTCAACTGCGATTAGGTTTGGAACACCCTTGCCAGCCTGGTACTCGCGGCGAACTAGGTGACCTGGGCCCTTTGGTGCCACTAGGAATACATCAACGTTTGCCGGCGGCTTGATGAAGCCGTAACGGATCGCAAAACCATGCCCGAAGACAAGTGCGTCACCGGCTTCCAGGTTTGGCTCGATGTCGTTGACGAAAAGATCGCGCTGCTTTGGGTCTGGTGCTAGCACAACGATTACGTTTGCCCACTTGACTGCCTCGCCAGGAGTTAGAACCTTTAGGCCCTGCTCCTCAGCCTTCGCACGGGACTTTGAGCCCTCTGGAAGACCAACTACGACGTCAACGCCGGAGTCCTTTAGGTTCAGCGCGTGAGCGTGACCCTGTGAGCCAAAGCCCAACACTGCGACCTTGCGGCCCTGGATGATGCTTAGATCGGCATCCTTGTCGTAGAAGATTTCCGCCACTTTTTTATTCTCCTTGTTTTGTGAACGTTTGTTTTTTGAACCTTTAGCGAAGTACTTTTTCGCTCATTGATTTAGAGCCTCGCGATATTGCGATTGCTCCAGACTGAACCAACTCTTTAATACCGAATGGCTCAAGGACTTTCAAAAACGCCTTGCACTTAGCCGAGTCGCCGGTGACCTCAATTACAACCGAGTCGCTAACTACGTCAACAACTCGCGCTCTGAATAGCGTAACGGCTTCAAGCACCTGGGAGCGAGTTGTGGCATCTGTTTTCACCTTGATCAACATGTGATCTCTGGCAATAGAAGAGTCTTCTTCCAATTCCACGATCTTGAGAACATTGATTAGCTTGTTTAGCTGCTTGGTCACTTGCTCAAGCGGCTGACCATCCAAAGAAACCACCGCGGTGATTCTGGAAAGGCCTTCTACCTCGGTGGAACCCACCGCCAAAGACTCAATGTTGAAACCACGGCGAGCAAACAATGCTGCAACGCGGGTCAGGATTCCCGGGCGGTCTTCAACCAATAGGGATAGCACGTGCTGGGTCATCTTTACTCCTCACCATCCCAAATCGGCGCCGCATCTCTTGCGTATTGAACGGCATCATTTGAAACGCCGGCTGGAACCATTGGCCATACCATTGCATCTCTTCCAACGATGAAGTCGATTACAACCGGGCGATCATTGGTGGCAATAGCCAACTTGATCGCAGCGTCAATTTCTTCTTCTTTTTCAACTCGAATCGCGAGGCAACCGTAGGCTTCTGCGAGCTTTACGAAGTCTGGAACCATTTGAGTGTCGGTCCCGGTGTGCAAATCTGTATTGGAATAGCGCTTGTCGTAGAACAGTGTCTGCCACTGGCGAACCATGCCCAACGAAGAGTTGTTGATGATCGCAACCTTGATTGGAATGTGGTTGATGGTGCAGGTAGCCAGTTCCTGATTTGTCATCTGGAAGCAACCGTCGCCATCGATCGCCCAAACCAAGCGGTCCGGAGCTCCAACCTTGGCACCCATCGCAGCCGGAACGGAGTAACCCATGGTTCCAGCACCTCCCGAGTTCAACCAGGAATTTGGACGCTCGTACTTAATGAACTGTGCTGACCACATTTGGTGCTGACCGACGCCTGCTGTGAAGATTGCCTCTGGGCCAGAAAGTGCACCGATGCGCTCAATAACATGCTGCGGGGTCAGCTTGCCGTCGTCAACATCCACATATCCCAGTGGGTAACGTTCGCGCAATCCATCCAAGAATTGCCACCAAGCTGAGATCTCAGGCTTCTTGGAGCCAAGTTCTTTCTTGAGCTCTGCTGTAAGCATTGCGATAACCACCTTGGCGTCACCAACAATTGGGACGTCCGCGTGACGGATCTTGCCAATTTCGGCTGGGTCAATGTCAACGTGGATAACCTTGGCGCCAGGAGCAAAGCTCTTCACATCACCGGTGACTCGGTCATCGAAGCGAGCACCTAGGGTGATCAACAAATCAGCCTTTTGCAAGCCAGTGACCGCAGGGACGGTGCCGTGCATTCCTGGCATTCCCAAGTGCTGCGGGTGAGAGTCAGGGAAAGCACCACGTGCCATCAAAGTGGTAGTTACTGGTGCACCGATTAGCTCTGCAAGAGCCAAAAGCTCCTTGCTCGCTCCAGCGCGAATCACGCCACCACCGACATACAAAATCGGCTTCTCTGAAGCCAGAATCATCTCGGCAGCTGCTTGAACCTGCTTGCCATGAGGATCGGTTACCGGCTTATAGCCCGGAAGATCAATCTTTGGAGGCCAAGAAAATTCAAATTTCTGGTTTTGAGCGTCTTTTGCAACATCAACCAAAACTGGACCCGGTCGACCGGTGGTTGCAAGCTCATAGGCAGCAGCAATGGTTCCAGGAATATCGTTTGCGTCTGTCACCAAGAAGCTGTGCTTGGTGATTGGCATGGTAATTCCAACGATGTCAGCTTCTTGGAAAGCGTCAGTTCCAATTGCGTGGGAGTTCACCTGACCGGTGATTGCCAAAAGTGGAACCGAGTCCATCTGTGCATCCATGATCGGTGTAACCAAGTTGGTGGCCCCAGGACCCGAGGTTGCAATGCAGACACCCAGTTTGCCGGTAGCGGCTGCATAACCCTCCGCAGCATGACCGGCACCTTGTTCGTGACGAACCAAGATGTGGCGAATGATTTTGGAATCCATCAATGGGTCATAGGTAGGCAATATTGCGCCACCAGGCAGCCCAAAGACATCGGTCACACCAAGCATCTCTAGGGATCGAATGATTCCTTGGGCTCCGGTGATCTTTTCGTTAGACATTGAGTCCTTCTTCGTTCTTATGGCACTAGCCGCAGTAGGCACCTTCTGCGGCAGAGTGAACTAGCTTGGAATACTTAGCAAGAACACCGCGGGTGTAGCGCGGTGGCAGTGGCTGCCAATTTTCTTTGCGGCGAGCCAACTCTTCTGGCTCAACGAGTAAGTCAAGCGAACGAGCTTGGATATCGACCCGAATAAGGTCTCCATCCTGCACCAGAGAAATAGGACCACACTCGGTGGCTTCTGGGGCGATGTGTCCGATACAAAGGCCGGTTGTGCCGCCTGAGAATCTTCCGTCTGTTAATAGTAGGACATCCTTGCCCAAACCGGCACCCTTAATTGCACCAGTAATAGCAAGCATCTCGCGCATGCCTGGACCACCCTTTGGTCCTTCATAGCGAATAACCACAACATCTCCGGCTTTGATCTCGCCCTTGGAGAGCGATTCCATTGCGGCAGCCTCGCGCTCAAACACCCTGGCTGGACCCTCAAAGAACTCAAGGTCGAAACCTGCGGTCTTTACAACTGCACCGTCTGGAGCGATGCTTCCGTGCAAGATTGCGATGCCACCGTCCTTGTGAATCGGGTTGTTCATCGCTCGGATGATCTTGCCGTCTGGGTCCGGTGGGTTGATGTCAGCTAGGTTCTCGGCCAAGGTCTTGCCAGTCACAGTCAACACGTCACCGTGCATAAGTCCAGCATCCAAAAGGGCCTTCATCACAACAGGGACGCCACCGACACGGTCAACATCGTTCATCACGTATTGCCCAAATGGCTTTAGGTCGCCAAGGTGCGGAACCTTGTCAGCGATTCGGTTGAAGTCAGAGAGCTGCAGATCAACCTCTGCCTCACGGGCAATCGCCAACAGGTGCAACACGGCATTTGTCGAACCACCAAAAGCCATCAAAACCGCAATTGCGTTCTCGAAAGCCTTTTTGGTGAGAATCATGCGGGCGGTGATGCCCTTGGAAATTAGGTTCACAACAGCTTCCCCGGAACGGTGCGCCCAGCTGTCGCGACGACGGTCTGCCGATGGTGGAGCGGCAGAACCTGGCAGGCTCATGCCTAGAGCCTCGCCAATTGAAGCCATGGTGTTAGCGGTGTACATTCCGCCACAAGCACCTTCGCCGGGGCAGATTGCTCGCTCGATGCGATCGACATCTTCCTGGCTCATCTTGCCGGCTTTGCAAGCACCAACCGCTTCGAATGCGTCGATGATGGTGACCTGCTTTTCAGTTCCGTCAGAAAGCTTTACCCAACCAGGAGCAATCGATCCTGCATACAAAAACACAGAAGCCAAATCAAGCCTGGCCGCAGCCATGAGCATTCCAGGTAGTGACTTATCGCAACCTGCTAGCAAAACTGAGCCGTCAAGGCGCTCAGCCTGCATCACGGTCTCAACCGAGTCTGCAATTACCTCGCGGGAGACAAGAGAGAAGTGCATACCTTCGTGGCCCATTGAGATTCCGTCAGAAACCGAAATTGTTCCAAATTCAAGCGGGTAACCCTTGGCTGCATGGACACCTTGTTTCGCTGCATCAGCTAGGCGATCAAGCGAAAGGTTGCAGGGAGTCACCTCATTCCAGGAGGAAGCGACACCGATTTGTGGCTTAACCCAGTCCTCATCACCCATGCCGACGGCACGCAGCATGCCTCTAGCGGCAGCTCGTTCTAGACCATCAGTTACAACGTGTGAGCGGGGCTTCATGGAATTTGGCATAGGTCCAATCTTACTTTGGCTTCAAGGTAGCCTTGTCAGGTGGAACCAAACGACACCACCAAGATCCCGACCGGGTTATCGCTCTACTCGATTGCCGCTCACCGAGCCAGTCGAGAGGTGATCTACAGCTACTCAACCTCTTTTGGCTTCGCAACCAGAATCCTTGGCAACAAAATTCGACCTCATGTCGAGAACATCTACGCCATGGTTCGCGTTGCAGATGAGATTGTTGATGGCTCAGCCGCACAGGCAGCACTTATCGAATCCAAGATTGACCCAGAGCAAGAAATTTTGGCATTTGAAACCGAAACTTACAGGGCAATGGAGCTTGGCTACAGCACCAACTTGATCCTGCATGCCTTTGCCCAAACAGCTAGAGAGGTCGGCATCGGTAAAGACATCGTCGAGCCATTTTTCTATTCGATGAAGCAGGACCTCCAAGAAAAAGAGCACGATCAAGAATCCTTCGAGAGATACGTCTACGGCAGCGCCGAGGTTGTTGGCTTGATGTGTCTGGCAGTTTTCGTATCTGGTAAGAGCTATTCAACTGAAGAAAAGCAGCATTTAGTTCGAGGTGCGCGCGCCCTGGGTGCTGCATTCCAGAAAGTGAATTTTCTCAGAGATCTTTCGGCTGATTTCCAAAGGCTTGGTCGCTCCTACTTCCCAAACGTCAATGTTGAAAACTTCGATGAGGCGACCAAAGAAAGACTCGTCAAGGATATTGCTCAAGATCTTGAGACTTCAGCATTGTCACTACCGCTTCTAACCAAGGGTGCAAGACGTGCGGTCACCGCAGCGCAGCTGCTGTTTGCAGAACTAAATTCGAAAATCGGAAACACAAGTGCCGAAAATTTGATTGACACCAGAATCAGAGTCAACAATTTCCGCAAGCTATGGCTTGTGGCAAAGGCCTATTTAGGAGCTAAACCTTGAGCCAAAAAACCGCAATCGTGATTGGCGGCGGCATCGCCGGGCTATCTAGCGCAGCACTTCTTGCCAAAGCTGGAATGAAGGTTCAGCTTTTTGAGGCCAGGGAATCCCTTGGTGGCAGGGCCTACCTTTGGGAAAAAGATGGCTTCCGCTTTGACATGGGTCCTTCTTGGTATTTGATGCCAGATGCCTTCGACCAGTTTTTTAGACTCATGGGCACTTCAGCAGACCAAGAACTTGATCTCCAGCGACTCAGCCCGGCTTACCAGACTCGCAATGAGGGCCTCGGGGATCGCCTTGTGATGAGCGAAAAGCTTGATGAAATCAAGGAGATGTTTGAGGGAATCGAGCCTGGTGCTGGTCAAAAACTCCAGGAATATCTAGATAGCGCCCAGAGTGCTTACGATCTCTCGATCAAACACTTCTTGTACACCAACTTCAAAGACCCAAGAAGCTTCTTCCAACCTGAAGTACTTGCCAAGCTGGGCACCTTCTTAAAGCTTTTACTGACATCGCTTTATGACTTCTCGGGTAAGTACGTGAAAGACGAGCGCCTCAAGAAGATGCTGAATTTCCCAGCGGTTTTCCTGGGAGCTTCGCCTTACAACACCCCGAGCATGTATCACCTGATGACGCATGTGGATATGAACCAAGGCGTTTTCTATCCCCAGGGTGGTCTATACACAATCATCGAAGCCATCGATCGCCTTGCAAGAAAACACGGGGTTGAAATCCACACCTCTTCCCCAGTCACCAAGATTCTTAGTGAAAATGGAAAAGCTGTCGGAGTCCAGGTTGGTGCGTCAACCTATAAAGCCGATGTAGTAGTTGCGAGCGCCGATCTTCAGTTCGTGGAAACCAAACTGTTAGATGCCAAAGACCAGTCACTCCCCCAGAAATGGTGGGACAAGAAGGTTCCAGGCCCTTCTGCGCTTCTTATTTACTTGGGCGTGAAGGGAAAAATAGATCAGCTTGATCACCACACGCTTTTGTACACCAAGGACTGGGCCAAAAACTTCGCCGAAGTATTCAAAAAGGCAGATGGCAAGTCCATCGTTCCAAACCCTGCTTCGTTGTACATCTGCATGCCGTCCAAAACCGATAAGAGCGTTGCCCCAGAAGGCTTTGAGAACATCTTTGTTTTAGTTCCGATTGCCGCCGATCCATCGATTGGCCGCGGTGGCATCGACCGCCAGGGCGATGAGGCTTTTGAAAAAGAGGCAGATCGGATCATTGACCAAATTGCTCAGTGGTGTGAGATTCCAGATTTGCACGAGCGAATCGTGGTTCGCCGCACCATGGGACCTAAGAACTTTGAGGAAGAGCTAAACGCCTGGAGCGGAACCGCTTTGGGAATGGCTCACACCCTGACCCAGAGCGCATTCTTCAGACCAAAGAACTACTCCAAGAAGCTGAAGAATCTTTTCTACACAGGTCACAACACCATCCCGGGAATCGGTCTACCGATGTGCCTGATTGGTGCAGAGTTGGTTTATAAACACCTCACCAACGACAGATCTTCCGGACCTATCCCGGGAGAGCTCAAGGAAATAAAGACCTGGAAGGGTCTGGCCTGAGTTGGAGCTGCAGTCCTTTTTCTATCTAACTTCGATTCTGTTTTCGATTCTTGGTATTGGACTATTGGACTTTAGGCACAAGCTCGCAATTGCCACAAAGCCCATTGCAGCGCTGGTGGCCATTTCGGTTGGTGTCGCGGTCTTCATTGCCTGGGACCTAATTGGAATTGCACTTGGAATCTTCTTTCGTGGCCAGACGCCATTTCTCACCGGCATCATGCTTGCTCCAGAGCTGCCCCTTGAGGAGCTCTTTTTCCTAATCCTGCTTTGCTACACAACCCTGGTGATGTATTTAGGGATAGCTAGGAGGTTTGCCAAATGAGTTATGCCATCCTGGCGCTTCTAGTTATTTTTGTGTTTTTGATTTTTGGTTTTGCCCTCCGCAAATGGATTCGCACCCAACCAATGCTTGTAACGATGGCGGGGATGGTTTTGCTAACTGCAATCTTTGACAATTTGATTATCTGGGCGGGAATTGTTGCCTATGACCCCGAGAAGATTTCTGGGATCAAGATTGGAATTGCTCCCATTGAAGACTTCTCATACACGGTTGTTGCAGTAATTCTGGTTCCAACAATTTTCAATCTTTTGGCCAAGGTGCAAAAGAAATGACTTTGGTGAAAAAACTTTTTTGGTCTTCAAGACCAATCTCCTGGATCAACACCGCCTTTCCCTTTGCGGCGGCCTATTTTCTTGGCTCTGGGGAAGTGGACTGGATTCTTATTCTTGGGAGCTTCTTTTTTCTAATTCCTTACAACCTTTTGATGTACGGGGTGAATGACGTCTTTGATTACGAGAGTGATCTGCGCAACCCGAGAAAAGGTGGGATTGAAGGGGCCCTGTTAGACCCCCGGTTCCACAAGCCAACCCTGGCCTGGAGCTTTGGTTTGAGCATGCCGCTCGCGCTCTCTTTGAGCTTTGTGAACCAGGTAGCAACCGGGCTCTTGTGGCTGACTATCTTTGCCGTTGTTGCCTATAGCCTCAAGGGCCTTAGGTTCAAAGAGATTCCATTTTTGGATTCCATCACTTCAGCCATGCACTTTGTTGGACCAATGTTGGTAGGCCTTGCGATGGCGGATGTAGCAATCGATCAGCCGATCATCATGCTGGCGGTTTTGACTTTCTTCTTGTGGGGCATTGCCTCACACGCGTTTGGTGCTGTGCAGGACGTGAAATCCGATCGTGAGGCTGGTATCAAATCCATCGCAACCGTAATCGGGGCCAGAAAGACCGTGGCGTTTGCATTTCTGGGTTACTTTCTGGCAGGCATGCTCGCCAGTTACTTCCCCGATCGCTATGCGTTTATCGCCCTTGCTGCGCTGCCATATCTAGTAGTTGTCGCACGAGAACTAAGCATCTCTGATGAGGACTGTGAAAGAGCCAATCGGGGCTGGAAGAAGTTCATCTGGTTGAACTTCTTCGCAGGTGCCCTAGTGAGCGCAATTCTGATTGGCCCCATTAGTTAGCGTTTTCCCAGGTAATCAAAAACCTTCTTGAAAAACTCGGCGCGCAGTGTTTGCAGCTGAGTAACCTGGTTGGCTTTCGAGAGCGGAAGTGCTCGTGACCACCAGGGCAAATCCCCTTGTAGTTAGCTGAGATTTTGGCGATTTCGTTGCCATCAATCCTTTGATGCAAATAGCCAATCTCGGTTGCCTTTTGCTTCCAGAGTTTGCCGTGGCCAGCACCCTGACCACAAAGCGCATGGGCGATTTCATGGAGGAGAACCTGCTCAATTACTTCACGATCGCCAGTTGCGACTAGGTGCTTTGACAGAGTGATCCTGCGCTCTGAGTAGTTACACAATCCCGCCCTACGGATTGCTCTATCGAAACCAAACGAGTAATTCACTAAGCCGTGTTTTTGAAAAAGCTCGGCCGCTAATTGAATGACTTCTTGACTCACAACCACAAACCCTATGCCTTTCGGCTAAGTTTTTGCCTTATGACAAAGCGCAATCGTCCATGGGGGCACCAAGAGCCACGCAACGAGTCCACAAATAGGACTCTGCATCCTGACACTCTGGCGATTCGTGGCGCAATGATTCGCACTGGTTTCGGCGAAACCTCCGAAGCCATGTTTCTCACCAGCGGCTTCACCTATGACAGCGCGCAGCAGGCCGAAGCCTCCTTCACCGAAGAAAACGACCACTACCTCTACTCCAGATTCGCCAATCCAACAATTTCTATGTTTGAGGAACGCCTCGCGCTGATGGAGGGAGCGGAATCCTGTCACGCCACCGGTTCTGGGATGTCCGCAATGTTTGCCTCTGTTGCCGCACTCGTCTCGCAAGGGGACCGCGTGGTGGCATCGCCTGCGATGTTCTCTTCCTGCTATGTCGTGCTAACCGAGATTCTTCCCAAGTGGGGTATCCAGGTCGAGATAATTGAAAACAACGAACCAGAGACTTGGGAAAGGGCGCTTTCCTCACCCGCCAAAGCCGTTTTCATTGAAACCCCAAGTAACCCACTTTTGGAAATTGTGGACATCGCCATGGTTGCGAAATTTGCGCACCGAGCAGGTGCTCAACTGATCGTTGACAACGTGATGGCTTCTCCTCTTTTGCAGAAACCTTTGGAATTTGGTGCAGATATCGTGATGTATTCAGCGACCAAGCACATCGATGGCCAGGGCCGTGTATTGGGGGGAGCGGTGCTTGGGACCAAAAAATATGTCGATGAAATCCTGAAGCCTTTCACTCGCCACACCGGGCCTTCGCTAAGCCCATTCAATGCCTGGGTGCTCACAAAGTCACTTGAGACGATGAGCCTGCGCGTGAACAAAATGAACAACTCTGCTTTCGAGATTGCTCAAAAGCTGGAAGCTCTCCCCGGCATCAAGAAGGTCTGGTATCCATTCTTGGATTCACACCCTGGCAATGCCCTGGCTAAAAAACAAATGACCGGTGGCGGTACTACAATTGCGATTGAGCTTGATAGGCCCAAGGCAGAGGTTTTTGAATTCCTAAATCGCCTTGAGGTGATTGATATTTCAAATAACCTCGGTGACTCAAGGTCTTTGATTACCCACCCGGCTTCAACAACCCACCGCAGACTTGACGCTGCAACTCAGGCCAAGATGGGTATTACCGAATCAACCCTGAGGCTTTCGGTCGGTCTAGAAGATCCAAAAGACCTCTTTGAGGATCTGTCGCTAGCCCTCTAGAACAAGAGCCATGCGGCGAAGCGCCTCTGAGATTCGCTCCCTAGAGCAGGCAAAATTTAGTCTCACATAGCCCTGATACTCTTCACGAGATCCGTGATCCGGCCCCGCCACAAGCGCAACCTTTCCAATTTCCAGAATGTGCTTTTGAGCATCTGCGACTTTATATGCGCTGATGTCAATCCAGGCCAGGTATGTTGCACCCATCTGTGTCAGCTTTGCCTTGGGGAGAAACTTTGGCAGCTCTGACTCTAGGAAAAGATAGTTCTCCTGAATCTGTGAAACCGCATCATCCAACCACTGCCTGGAATCCATGAATGCGGTTGCCATGCAGAATGCCCCAAGGATCGAAGACCGCCAATTCAGTGCCACTGGTAGGTCTTTCAGGGCAAGCTGCATCTTCTTTGACTGAGTGATGTAGAAAGCCGCCTTCAAGCCTGCAACATTCCAAGCCTTGGAAGAAGATGAGATCGTCACTCCAGTGCGCTCTGCAGCTTCTCCTAGCGTGAGATAAGGGGTGAATGGAATCCAACTCAGCGGGGCGTGGATCTCATCGCTGATCACAATCACCTCGTGCTCATCGGCGAGACGAGCGACTTCGGACAAGTCCTTGGCCGAGTGCACTAGTCCAACCGGGTTTTGCGGGGAGCAGAGTAGGTAGATCTTTACTCCGTCTTTAAAAGCTTGCTCGATTGCTGCCAGATCAAGTTGGTAGCCAGAATCGGTTACTTTCAACGGAGCATCAGCCGGCTCACAACCAACCTCTTCGATCCAATTAAAGAACGCTGAGTAAACCGGAGAATTAATCAGAACCTTGTCTCCTGGTTTTGAAATTGCTCGCAAGATTTCGACTGCAGCAACCCCAACATCGGTTGCCAATTTGAGCTGCGATTGATCAATTTCCCAGCCCCAGCGGTCTTTCGCAAAACCGGCGAATGCCTGCGCAACCTCTGGGATTGGACCCAGGTAACCAAGGTCGGAACGATTTGCGAAATCAATGATCTGAGCTCTGATTTCTGGTGCAACATCGAAGTCCATCTCGGCCACATGCATGGGTAGAACATCGGAGGCAAATCTGCGCCACTTGGAACTAGATCGCGAAGCGAAATTGCCAAAATCTTGAGAATCGGTCATCTAAGCATTATGCCCGAATAGCTAGTGCTTATAGCCCAAATAGGAGCGTCAACGCGATCGAGAACATAACAAAAGCGATGATTCCGTCCAAAACCCGCCAAAAGCTCTCTCTTGTGACGTATTTGGATAGGAACCTTGCGCCATAGCCCAAGGAGAAAAACCAGAGAAGACTTCCCGCCATAGCCCCGAATGCAAATAACCATTGAGCTGGGTCAAACTGATTGGCAACCGAACCAAGCAAGATCACAGTGTCCAAATAAACGTGTGGATTCAAATAGGTGAGAGAAAACGCGGTGATAAGTGTTGGCCAGAGCTTCTTAGCCTCTCCCCCTTGGGCGCTGAGCACACCGGGCTTGATTGCTCTTTTCAGCGCAGAGAGTCCAAACCAAATCAGGTATGCCGCGCCACCAAAACGCATAATCTCTAACAGAATCGGAAGCGCCTGAATCAAAGAGCCCAGGCCAGCAACTCCCATTGCAATCAGCAGCGCATCCGATAGCGCGCAAAAGATCACAACCGCAAAAACGTGCTCCTTTTTTAGTCCCTGCCTGAGCACAAAAGCATTCTGAGCGCCAATGGCGATGATCAAGGAAAGGCCGGTACCAAGGCCCGCAAAAAATGTCAGCACGTTCTAGAGCCTATTCCAGGAATCTTTTTGTGTCGGTGTTAGTTCTTTTACTTATGAGCGAAAACAAATTAGAGGTTGGCCAAAGCGCCCCAGATTTCACACTTTTAAATCAGGACGAGAGTGAGATTTCACTCTCTGGATTTAAGGGCCAGAAAGTAATTCTGTATTTCTATCCAGCGGCGGCAACCCCAGGTTGCACCACCCAAGCCTGTGATTTCCGAGACAACCTAAATTCTCTCAAGTCTGCAGGGTATGCCGTTCTAGGAATCTCCCCCGACAAGCCAGTCAAGCTGAAGAAGTTCCAGGAAAAGGAATCGCTGAACTTTGAACTCCTCAGCGATCCAGAGAATGAGATTCAAAAACTATATGGCACATATGGCCTTAAGAGCATGTATGGAAAAGAGTATTTGGGAACAATTCGTTCAACCATCGTGATTGACGAGAATGGCCAAGTAACCCTCCCGCTCTACAACGTGAAGGCCAAAGGCCACGTTGCAATGCTCAGGGGCAAGCTCGACATCTAACCACGAAGTGGCAAGAAGATACCGATTGCGATAAAAACTAGACCGAAGAATCGGTTGAAGTTCTTTCCGCTTTTTTTCAACAGCGGCTGGATCTTGCCCGACAGCGCTGCCGCAACGAATTCATAGATGAACTCGATGACCATGTAGGTCAGGGCCATGATCAAAAATTGAAAAATCAGCGGCTTCTCAGGCTCTACAAACTGCGGCAGAAATGCCACAAAAAACAATATGCCCTTTGGGTTGCTCACGGCCGCCAAAAATCCGGCCCTAAATAAAGCCCCTCCTCCAAGGGTGGAATTGACAGACTCGGCGCTGCCAATTGCAGGGGACCTCCAGACCTGGATGCCCAGGAAAACCAAGTAGCCTCCTCCGAGCCACTTGAGCAAGACGAGCAATCCTTCGTTAGCTTGCAGCAATGCTCCGATGCCAAACAAAGAGATGGCGATAACAAATCCGAACCCGATGACAGCACCGAGAATCGTGGAGATTGTTTTTCTCGCCCCGTAAATAGCTCCGTGGGTCAATGCGAGAAGGCCATTAGGACCAGGGGTAAGCGCAAGGCCGAATCCTGCCAGGGCAAACAAAATCCAATTTGAAAAACTCATTTAGTAACCCAACTCCGCATCCACCAGACCAGTCATTGTCGACCCTGATATCCAAGCCGAAACATTCACTCTCAGTCTCTCAGAAAACAGCCTTGTGACTATCGGCATGGTGTCTGCGGTGTGCGGGGTGATCAACAGGTTATCCAGTTGCCACAATGGACTGTCCTCTGGCAGCGGCTCAGGATAGGTCACATCGGTCGCGGCTGCAGCTATTTGACCGCTCTCAAGTGCTTTGTGAAGCGCAACTTGATCAACCACTTCACCTCTTGCGATATTGACCAAATATGCGTCTTCTCTCATGAGAGAAAAGGCCCGCTCGCCAAAGAGGAATCTTGTCTCATCAGTGAGTGCGCAAGCCAAGACCACAAACTTGGCCTTTGATATTTCACTTTCAAAATTCGAGAAGCCGACCACCTTGGCATTTCCCGCAAACCCGATAGCTGGGCGCTTGCGGACCACCGTCAACCTAGACCTAAAAGGCTCTAGGAGTTTGGCAAATTCTTCAGCGATGCCTCCGCCGCCAACAAGCAACACATCCTCGTCATAAAGCGAATCCGCGAACTTCTTTCCCCAAGAAACTGCCCGAACTCGATCTGGAAGCTTTCTGCCTAGTGCGAGACAAAGGGCCAATGCATGCTCTGCAACAGGCTCTGCGTATGACCCTTTGGCACTGGTGAAGGTGATGGGACTCTGGAGCACTTTGGCAAAAGCATCAACGCCGGCAAATGGAAGTTGGATCCATTCCAACTGAGGGTTTTCGGCAATGGTCCGCTCTAAACCTGCGACATCTCCATAATCCGTCCAGACCATTGCGGTCACATCACCCGACAGAGGTGAGACAACTCCCCCGGCACTCTCAATCGCCTCAAGGTATGCCGGAAACTGCTTCGGCTCGAGGGCGACTTTACGGTTCACTTTGGACTCTCCGGTTTTGTTAGCAATCAAAAGCTAGCAGCAGATTGGCACTAGATTGTGAGCAACTACCAGCTGGAGAATCTTGGAATTATCGCTTGTTCTTTCAATCTCCCTTTTTGCCATAACCACATCCATCACACCTGGCCCAAACAACACGATTCTGCTGGCAACCGGATTAAATTTTGGCTTCAAAAAAGCCTGGCCATTCTTGATGGGCATCATGTTGGGAATGACTGGGATGCTAACGGTTTCTGGCCTCGGACTTAGTGCCCTATTCCACACATTCCCGGTGGCTTTCCAAGTCCTGAAATACGTTGGGTTCGCCTATTTGCTATACATCGCCTGGAACATCACCAGGAGTTCTGGGATAAAAGGCGCTCAGTCCCTGCAGAAACCTCTCGGGCTTTGGCAGGCAACCGGTGCTCAATGGTTGAATCCAAAGGCCTGGATCGTGGTTCCAACTTTTATTGCAAGTTATGTGCCGGTTGGATCTGGGTTTCTAACCGTTGCACTGTGTTATTTCATTTTCCTTGCAGTAACACTCCCCGGAGCAATGGTGTGGGCAGCTTTTGGACAAGGCTTGCGAAAGCTATTTAAAAACGAAAGACAAAGAACTATCTTCAACTGGGCAATGGCAATTCTTTTGGTTGCCTCAATGTTCCCAGTGATCTTTTTTAGCTAGTTCTTATTTGAGTGGGCTTCCACCTCGGCCTGAACTCGGTCTGAAATTTCTGTGGCCGATGGGCCTTCGGTGGCCCCTGGCCAACCACCGTCATAAGTGGCATGCATATTGCGATCTAGCGAAACTTTGAAACCGGCGTCGATGGCGCCAATCGAAGATTCCCGAACGCAGATATCGGACTGCACACCAATCACCTCGAGCTCAGTAATCCCGCGGGCATGCAACTCCTGGCCAACTTCAAGATTTTCAAAGACATTTGGTTTGGTCTTGCGGAAGACAATTTCATTGTCCTTTTGACCAAAAATCAATTCCCACATCGGCTCTCCCGGGGCATCAGCGCTGTCATCGGGTCCGTCGTTTTGAATGTGAATGACTGGCATACCAGCTTCGCGAGCATCCATCAGCCGTTCGCCGATGCGCACCAAAAGGTCCTGAGAATTCGGGATTTTCCAAGGACCAAAGAATGCACCAGCTTGAACGTCAACAATCATCAATGCTTTTGTCATATCCAAAGCTTAGGGTCCGAATTTATTTCATTGTGGCAATACTTTGGAGCAGTTGGTCAAGATCCGCTGTAGATCGCTCTAGACGTGCTTGGACATCAGAAAGAATGTCTGCGTAGAGCTGAGAGCCGCTCTCGGTTAGGCCAACTCTGCGCACTCGAGCATCAAGCGCCTGATCAAGTTTTTGAATATAACCAAGCTTTTCGAGCGGTGCTAGAGCCCGGGTCACACCTGAAATGGACATCCCTACCGTGTCAGCCAAGTCAACCCGACGAACACCCGATGACCCCTCCTCTGTGATAGTGCGCAGAATCACAAACTCACTAAAACTCGCGCCGTAAACCAGACCGCGACGCTCTATGTCATTGATGAATGTTCTTAGCTTGAGATATTTCTCTAAAGTGTTCATGATTCGATATTACTTGACTTATGCTTGTATTTGCAAGTACTACTCAACTATCTTAAATTCCTAGATTGGGAACTTGCTCTAGCGTTGCAGTCATGGAATATCAGTTCGAGGCAAAGATGTGGGAGTGGCGCGGCCCAGCACCTTTTTATTTCATGACTGTTCCGGAAGAGATTGGGCAGGAAATCAAGGAGCAGTCCGCCCAGTATTCCTATGGCTGGGGCATGATTCCCGTGTCGGCAACGATTGGAAAAACAGAATTTCAAACTGCGATGTTTCAGAAGAACGATAGCTATGTGCTGCCAATCAAGAATGCGGTGAGGCTTCCGGAGAAACTTGAGTTGGACAAAAACTACAAGGTCATAATCCGATTGGGTTCAACTCTCTAGCTTCCCGAACGTTTTTTTCGGTGACTGCCTCGAACATCTTCATACATAGCTACGAAATCCTGGACCGAGATCTCAGATAGTGCGCCTCGAATCACTTCCAAGGGAATATCTTCGACGGATTTGAATCGAATACATGCTTTACCGATGTTGAGCTTCTTTCCAGATTCAATCCAGCGCTTTTCAAAACGCTCACGAGCTTCATCAAATCCGTAGATCCCCATTAAATACAGCGAAATATAGTTCTTCTGGGCGGCGAAAGCGGCAAATAGTAGTGGTTTTCCGTTGTAGGTTTCCGGAACTAATTCAAATGGCACTTGGTAAGAAATCATGCCCCATTCCATTACTTCTTCTAGTTCACCTGGGAGATTCGCCAAACAAAGTTCTCGCAGCATGGTGACGTCTTTCGCGCGCTTTGGATCCAACTCGCTCAGATACTGCTCAACAGTTGCGGCTCTAGAGGAAACCAACTCAATGACCTTCCGGTTCGGTGAATCAAAGGTATCGGGAAGCTATAAACAAAAAACCGCAAAAACAAGTGTTTTTGCGGTTCAAAAATGGTGCGCCCCCCGGGACTTGAACCCGGAACCCACTGATTAAGAGTCAGATTGCCAATCCCCCGCTTGCCTTTATTTAACAGGGTTACGCTTCGAGTATACTCCGATTCGTGCCCAATGCGTGCCCAATAGAATTGAGCCATTTCATGACCCAAGGCTAAAAAATAGGTTTGCGATCGGTTTTCACTGCCTCCAGCGCAACCGCGAATCCGTCACGCTCACTTTGCATGTGTAGATAATTCCGTTCGTTCCAAGCCCCCGCTTACCGGCATCTGAGGCCTTGCAGAATGCTCCCGGGCTCACTGTTCCCGAAACTAAACCTGAGTCTTGAGCTGGTGCTGGAGAAGGTGCAGGTGCGGTCTTTAGCTCAGGTGAATATTCAAGAGGCTGACTGCCGCAATCAGAAGCTAGTGCGAGGAGTTTGCTCTTCTCGATAATGTCTATTGAAAGCGCCCATCGAACTTTCACTTGCACCCAAGCAACCGCATATTCACAGACATACTCGGCATTTGTTGGAAGCCAGTCAGCCGGTTCACGATCC
>JAIOXN010000003.1 GCA_021741585.1 Aquiluna sp.
GTAGTTCGCTACACCGGAGCCGGATACGACATCGTCGCTACCATCTACATCGATGGTGTGAAGATCGAGACATTCAACCTAACCACCAAGTAAGTAACACTTACTCAAAAAGTTAGATAACCACTAACCCCCCTGGCCTCGCCAGGGGGGTTAGTCATTTTCTTGACTCAAAACCGAGATGTCTAGTCTTTGGTCTCCACATTTCACTTGAGTGGATTGCGGAAACGATCCCTTGAGTTCAGGCATCGACTTCGCTTTCAGGAAGGTCTCTGGCAACGCGTCTCAAAAAGCTAATGTTGCCAGTGCATGGATTGAGCCTGACCTTCTCATGCGGACATCGAAGTTGTCACAAGCCTCAACGAGCAACCTCTTCCTACAACCCCTGCATTAGACTTCGGGAAACGTATTTCACAACTGCATTGGAGCTAAAAATGAGCCAGACGAAGCGCTTGAAATCCTTGCTAGTAATTTTTGCAATTGCGCTAGCGCAACTGGTTGGTTTGAGTTCGCCTGCCGCTGCCGCGTCCACCTGTGTTGTGGATAATTTCTCGGACGCTGCAGGTTCCGATGCTGATTCGTCTCGAACAATTAGGTTTTGCTTGGGCGATGTTTCCCATTTGGGAACCATTTCCTTTAGTCACGGCGGATCGGCTCAGCTTATTGAGATTGAATCAGCTCTGTTAATTTTTTCTAAAACCATCACGATTGATGGTGATGGACTTATCACCATCAAGCGAAAGGCTAGTGCTACCGGCCAGTTCTCACTTCTAACATCCAATGCGGAACTCTATGTTGATGGAATTACTTTTCGTGATGGCGTTACGTCGGCTTCAGGAGGCGCGATCTATGCTTATGGCGCCTATGTAGGAATAGAGAATTCTGAATTTCATAACAACACATCTGGAAGTGGTGGCGGAGCAATCGTAATCGGCGCAGGGTATGTTACGAACTCTATTTTTACCGGTAATGCGGCTCTCTTCGGTGGCGCAGTCTACTCCGAGCAAGATATTCAGATATCTACCTCCACATTCACTAACAACATCGCCACTGACGGCGGTGCAGTCTTTAGCGGCGAAGATGTGGTGACACTGGAGTCTTTATATTCCGGCAACTCTGCGACAAACAGAGGAGGCGCAATTTATGCTGTTAGCGACGTTGAGCCGACATCAACTTCCTTTATTTCAAACACTGCCCTAGATGGTGGCGCTATTTACGTGGGTTCCAATGACACCGACATAGTCGGATCGTATTTTGCATTTAATCAAGCAATTAGAGACGGTGGGGCTATTCACATCGAGGAGCACATCCACATCTCGAATTCCACCTTTTACCAAAATAGTTCTGGATACGAAGGTGCCGCCGTCTTTAATGATGACGAATCGGAAGACGCTGGTTTCATTCAGACATCAACCTTTGTGGATAATCAGTCTGGGGACGGGTTATCAGTTATTTACTGGGTTCAGGATGAGGATATGAACTTGTTCGGAAACCTTTTTCTAGGGGACCCCGGCCAGAAACAATTGGAGGAGGCCGAAGCAGACAGGATTATCGACTTTGGGTGGAATGTTTCTTCTCACCCAAACTTGATTGGCGCTGAGAGCAGCAATAATGCCGTGACACTAGCCTCAGTTGGTGCTGGTGTCCCGGAGACCGCGACATTGTCATTGCGTCCAATCGTGCCATTCTCTTCCCTAAATGTAGTTGAGGTCGAAATAGATCAGGACGCAATTGACGCTTGGCTAACCAGGACTCCACCTGATTTGACTATTGACCAACAGGGCACCACCAGGGTTGTGAGTTATTTCCCTGGAGCGCAATATATCGCTTGGCAGCCGGCGGGTCCCTCAGCTCCTAGAGCGATTGAATTCAGGCCATACGAGGGTCCTGTAATTATGGACATTCTCCCAAATTACGAATCCACAAATGAGGCAAAAGTGACGGGGCTCAGGATGGAAGCCATCGATCGAGTTTCGGTTAGTGGTGCAGTCTTGTCCCAAAGACTTGATGCAGATGGAGCATTGTACTTCGACACAACTTCGTTGGCCCCGGGCTCGTATCGGATTGAGTTTTGGTCAGCAGTTTCCAGTACGACTCTCTATTCGATGGTGACCGTTAAAACAGCCACCCTTGAAACCCAATCTCAAATGGTAAACGCAGGGTCATTCAAGGGTTATGTGGCAATTTATGCCAAGGGTTATGAAGGCTCACGGTTAAGTGCCAAGGTTGGTGATGACTGGGTCATTGTCCCCATCGTCCCAGCTGCGCCAAACAACCTTTACCGTCACGTTGAGTACACAGGTGCTGGTGTTGATGTGGCAGTCCGGATCTATATCGATCGCGTTCTAATGGAAACAGTCAACCTCACAACCAAGTAAGCAATACTAATTCAAAGTTAAGTGACATCTAACCCCCTGGCTGCGCCAGGGGGTTAGATTTTTCTGGCACACTCTCGTGTGCAATAGGTTCTGGGTTGCTGGAATGGCAAAGCTAATCGGGGATGCAGTCAGGGATTCAGCCCCTGGAGCCACTAACAATTTCGAATTCTGTTTCGCTTCTGCTTCCAAGTCAAACTTGATCTCAACTCGCATATTGGTATTCACAAAATGTGTGGTTAACCGCAATAAAAGCACTTCCGAATCAATCGCCTGATTAGCCTTATCCCATGAATAAGATTTTGAAGCGGAGCCTAACTATTGCAGTGACTCTGTCCTTGCTAGCCTCAGTTGCAGGACCAGCACTTGCCACAGCGGATTTGATCCCAGGCCCGAGCCCCGAGTTGCTTATTCAGCAGACGGTTCCGCAAGCAACTATCTCATCGACCCCGCTTGCGGTAATTGGCGTTGACTACAAGATTCCTCAATTTTTGATTGGGCTTGGGAATAGCGAAAATCCAACCGATTCGAGCGAATTTGCTCTTTGGGATACTCAGTCAAGTATTGGCGGAGGTTGCGTGACTGTAGTGACTTGTGATCCTTTCATCGAAGTTTGGTCTATGCGCAACGGCCAAAGAGTAGATTTTTCGGTGAGCAGGTTCCAACGTTTCTCCAGTGGGCGAACAGGACTTATTCAATTTGAAAATAAAAACAGCGCTGATCCTGCCGATGCCGGTGTACTTCCCGGGGATGAGTTGAACTTCAGGATCCAGCCAGGAATCTTTACTATTCCAGACCAGCCAGTCATGGACTCGCCCTATGTTCGTTATGACTTTGTTTATATTTCGAGCACATATGGAACAATCGGCAATAATGGCCCAATTGCCACTGAGACCGGTGGGGTTTTAGCCGACTACGTAGCGTCTCAAGTTCCTGAAAGCCCTTCAACACCCGCAATTCCAAATTACGAGGGGCCAGTAAATGTGAGGCACTCGGCAAGCAGTTTTTGCGAGGGTTCCTTGGCAACGCTTTCAGGGTTGAGGCTAGACACAATAAGTTCCGTGGAGGTTGACGGTGAAAAGGTTGCCCACGAGCTTTTTGAAGATGGAAGACTTGCCTACTCACTTTCGTCGGTGGCACCTGGGACCCACTCGGTGCGACTATCAGTCCCTAAAAATAGTCTGTTCCTAACAACCAGCGTTATAGTCAGAGCTTGTAATTCGTTGACAAATCAAACAGCCTCAGATGCAAAGGTGAACGTGGGATCCTTCGGCGGGAAACTCGTTGTGTACGCATCTGATCTCGACGGTGCAAAAATCTCTTGGAAGGTTGCTGGTAAGTGGGGAACTGCGTTGGCTACCGGTAATCAACTCAATAGATTCGACCGCCCATTGGGCGCCTCTGGGTTGAACGTAATGGTCGAAATCTACGTAGATGGCCAGAAGCAACTGACAAAGACCGTGCTAACCCGATAGGCACTTGCTGATTAGCAACACCGTTTTATCTTAAATTCCCTAGCTCCAGGAAGACGAATGCCAATTCATGGAGTGACCAGTGCTGTTAATGCTTTTGGTTGCGTAGTGCTCTTTCGTCCAGGGGCTTCAGGTTTTCATGGGGGAGTTCTGCCTGTTGTTTCGTTGCAGCCATAGAAAATTTTTGAAACTGCTGAGCCTGTGCTTGCTAGAGCAGACCTTGCAGTCTGGCCTTTTCGACAGCGGCATGCCTACCACTAGCGGATAATTTGGACATCAGTGAACTAACTCCAAGCTTTACGGTTGGCAGATATGCAGTCGAGTTCTTTGTTCAAGCAAACAATGTCAGGTTAGTTTCGAGCCTTGAAATAAACACATCGCAGGGTGTTCAGTCCATGGAAAAGACCGTGAATGCCGGGTCGTTCAAGGGCTACGTAGCGATCTATGCCAAAGGCCATGAAGGCTCACGCTTGAGTGCAAAGGTTGGCGATGACTGGGTTATTGTTCCGGTGATCCCAGCTGCGCCAAACAACCTTTACCGTCACGTTGATTTCACTGGTGTAGGTGTTGAGTGCGCAGTGCGAATCTACATCGATCGAGTGCTAATGGACACGATCTATTTGACAACAAAGTAAATACTGTTTGAAAGATTAGAAACCAAACCAACCCCCGTTCAAACAGGACGGGGGTTGGTCTTTGGATTGAGTCATAACTATGGCGCTCACCTGCTGAGTTTCAACTGCAACCCCCTTCCAAATCCCAGCCCAAGCAAATAAGATGTAAGAATGGTGGACAACAAAAATTCTGAAGGCTTCGATCCTTCTAACGAGCGTGCGAGCCTTGCTCTACCAAAAAACGAAGATCCGCTTGAGCTTCTATTGGATGAAGAATCAGATGAAGAGTTTGGCGAAGCGGTTCTTGTTGAGCACTTAGATGCTAACTCCCAACCATTGATTCTTAAGGACTGGACGGCACAGGACTTCGCCGATATCTATGTCAGGTTCTACCCGCATGTTTTGCGTCAGGCTAAGCGTTATCTAACCAATCACTCCCAGGCCGAAGAGATTACCCAGGATGCCTTCCTCTATTTGATGACCTCACTGCCTGAGGTTGATAGCGAAGTTGGGGTTCTGAAGCTGTTGAAATGGAAGACTCGATTCCTAGCTTTAGATCTAATAAAGGCCAACAGCGGTGCAAGATTTGCCCCAATTGAAGATCAGCCAGAATTGTCTGTTGATGATTCAGCTTTGAGTCTGCAACTTGAGCGGGCCGACGATGCTGCGATTGTTGCCATGGCACTTGCCAAGTTAGAACCCCGTCAGAGGGAAGCACTTGTTGCAAGCCTTTACGAAGAGAAGGCAACCAGTGAGGTTGCTGCTCAGCTAGGTCTGAACGAAAATGCCACCAGGCAGCTGGTGTTTAGGGCAAAAGCTGCATTTAAAAAGGCTTTGGTTGGTGAAGCCGAAACCCAGGGGCTTACTCTCTCTGAAATCTTGTCTGTTGCAGCCAGAAAGGCGTCTAGGGATGCCGGCAAGTATGTGTCTGTTGCGTCTGCGTTCTTATTGGCTCTGGCAATATCAATTGGAGTAATACCAAACCTTGGAGATTCCGGCGAGGAGCTCATGGCGGTTGCCCCATCGACGGTTTCGCAGGGTAGTGATGAGACTTCTGCTGTCGAGACTGAAGCTCAAGCACCTGTAGCTGCAGAAGTTCAGGAAGAGCTTGAACCAGTATCGGCTGTTGAGTTGGCGGCAGAGACTTTTTCCACTGCTGAGCCTGAGCCAGATAGTGGCCTAGTTGCCAATCCCGCAATTTCCGAGAGTCCCGTTGCCCCTGACGTTGAGAGTCCATTTGGTGCTAGCGCCGAGTTGAAGCTAGCTTCATTCTCAGAGTCGATTGATTACAGCCCGTTCGACCCTTGGTTGCTGGACCCGCTGGTTGCGCAGTCCTCTATTAAAGGGTCGCTCCTATCGTCCAGCACAATTGCCAGCCCTAATGCACCGGAACTGATCACGGTGATTAGTGATGAGGGTATTTGGGCTGATGTCATCTTCCAGCCTGAGAGCCAGACCCCTTTTCAGAATGTCAGGCTTGGTATTAGCGTCGATGAAAATCAGTATTTCGCCAACGTATCGGGCATAGATTTAATAGTCGTGTCAGAGGATCCGACCCATGAAACCTATGTTCTGGTTGGTTCTATTGGGGCCATCTCAGATGTGAGTGGAAATATTTACAGGCAAACTAGGCTGGATGGTGCAACCCTTCGCCTCACCCTGACGGTGAATGTAGCGACGGGAAAAATCAGCCAAACCGGCTTTGCCCTGGCTGGCCGCAGTTAGTAATAAACCCGACAATTCTCAGGTATTGATTTGCCCTTTATGTGCATGAGCTATGCAGAGAGATCCCCTGGGCACCCAATAATCCACAAGAGGTCGACTCCTATTTCAAACCACCAGATTGATTGATCCCTCGTCCCTTCATCGCCCCAATGGTCGCCTCTTTTGAAATCGGGTTTTCTCTTTGGGGCGGAAGCAAAATACCTTGGCGCATCAAGGCTGAAAAATTCTATGCCGCTTGCGTCGCTACGCACTATCAACAGAGGTGCTGCTTGATTTGCCGGCAGTTAGGAAAGACTGACTGTCACGTAGGACACAGTTTGTTTTCGATTTAGGGATTCTGGGCAATCGGAGCGTTGAGGCAAAATTCATCAGGGAGTAGATCTAGGCAGCGCTTTGCTTGAAAGTTTTCCCTTCTCTTGGGTCATCCACTAGATCGCAAGCCCCGCTAAGTAGTTTTGGATTAGAATTTTGACAATAGGGAGCAATTACAAAACCTCAGGTCTGAAAATTAACATTCCAAAATTGTCCGGACATACACTACGATGTACGCAGTCTGTCATTGACTACTTTAAGCGAACGAGTCCCAATGCCAGATCGATTATTTCGATTCCGGTTCGTTAATGGAGGAGCTTCAAAGTGTCGTTTCTAAAGAGAATAATTGGCGTGGCCACTGTTGTTTTATTGGCTGCTGTAACAGGTTCAATGCCAGCGTATGCCAACTCAACCCCAAACCCCTACACTTCCGTGGGGACTTCTTGGATAGATGTTAACCCCTCAGAGAAAGTCTGGTTTGAGGACTTTGAGGACGGCGACCACGACGACTCAAATATTTTCTTCGTAGAGACCGGAGTCTCCTGCACTATCAACGGAGTGACAGCAACAGGACCATTTTTGGCAGGGGATGATGCTGGCACTGCACCTAGTGAAGACGATTGTACAAAGGATGGCAACGCCTTTGATCCAATTGACACGGATACCGGTCGTGTAGGAGCACATCCGATTGGATTTGATGTTAACTTCTTTGGAACAACATACTCCGACCTATATTTCAATACCAATGGCGGCATCTTTTTCGACGAACCAACAGATCGTTATAACAGAAGCCTGACGGAAATGGCCGTTAGGGATCAAACTAGCGGAATCGCACCGATGATGGTGGACCTATATTTTGATTCTGACGAATCAAGTGTATGGACTGCACAAACAACACTTGGCGGCAAACAGGCCTTCATAATCTCTTGGCAAGAATTTGACGAATGCTGTGAAGATGCAACCCCTGACACAAATTCCACTAGCTTCCAATTCGTATTCATCAATGAGGGTGAGGGTGATTTCACGGCCTACTTCAACTACGACGATGTTTACTTATCTGCAATTGGGTACTATCCAGCATCAACAGTGGACATGCGCAACGATGTGACAGTCGGTTCGAATATTGTGAGAGTCAACACGGTAGAGGGCCTCAGAGAGGGCGTCTGCGAAGCAATCTACTATTTTGACGATGAGGATAATGCTGTTTCCGGTGCTGCCAGTTTTGGCCCTGGAGATTTGACTGATTCAAGTTGGGATGACAACGCCAAGTACATGAAGCTGGTTAGTTCCAGCGATAAGACCGTTTCTGTCTGGCAGGACTCTTCATGTACTTCGCCTAATAACATCTCTGCCATACAGGACATCGAAACAGATGGCATCGAATATGTTTCCTTGAAAATCGAAAACCTTTTCGAGGAAAACCCAACTTTTTCATTCGCAATCGGATGGGGAACATTTGACCCAACAACTGGTGCGACAGAGGTGACAGAAATATTTCCAAATGGAGATGGCCGAGATTTACTAAATGGCGGCTCGAATGAATTGATTGCTTATTCTCTGAACACCACTGTTCCCGGCCGAATTGTCCTTGGGCAAGTAAACGGTGGGACTGTCGGTGATCCCGACACTGAGGAAGAGCCATCTGCGCCAGTAATCAGGCAGGTTTCGTACTACGGACCAGTGAATTTAGTCGCAGAGACTGTGGCCAAGGCGGCTGGAACTGCAAGGGTGAAGGGCTTAAACCTAGACACCATTACAGCCATCTCGGTTGGAGGCATCAATACTGATTTCACGATTAATTCAGACGGTTCTCTAACGTTTGACGTTCCCAACTTGGAGGACGGAATCTATGAACTTAAGTTCCTTGTCTCAAAAAGCAACTTGAATCTTGTTACACGAATCCAGGTATACGGGAAGACTTCCGAGCTGGAGACTAGCGGGAATCTAGTTCAGAAGGTAAACGCAGGTTCTTTCAAAGGCTATGTTGCTCTCTATGCCAAGGGACATGAGGGTAAGCGCCTGAGTGCCAAGGTTGGTAAAGATTGGGTGATTATTCCAAGCATTCCGGCTGCAGCTAACGATCTCTATCGAGTGGTTGAGTACACAGGAGCTGGTGTTGATGTTGCTATTCGAATCTACATCGACCGTGTCCTAATCGAGACAATTAACCTAACCACCAAGTGAGTGACACTTACTTAGTAGTTCAATAGCCACTAACCCCAGGCCCGTCGGCCTGGGGTTAGTCATTTAACGTTCTTGCTCATTCCAGCTGGTCGGGCTGCTTTGGCGAACTTAAGTGCGATTTTTCAGTACCCCCAAATGAGGGAGTATCAACCTATAGAGTTGGGTAATGAGACTTTCGATTCTTAGGCTGGCATTGACGGCTAGCCTTTTTCTATCCAGCATGTTTGTCGTTTCTCCTGCCAGCGCAAACGGCTGCGGTGCATCTTCGGGAGGCCCTTTTGATGGCGGAGACGGGCTCTCGGCATCCCCATTCTTAGTGAGTACCGCGGCACAGCTACAGTCGATCGAGACCAATGCCTGTCTTGTCACCGGGTACCACTTCAAGCTAACTTCTGACATAAGTCTTGCTGGTCTATCCTGGACCCCTGTTGGAACAAGCTCTGAGTTTACTAACGGTAGTTTTGACGGAGACTTTCACACCATATCTGGCCTAACAGTGAGCGGGGCAAAAGCTGGATTGTTTGGAACCTTGAATGGCATGACAATCAAGAACCTGAAAATCAAGGATTCCACGGTTGCAGCGACGAGCGGGGATGCAGGAGTAGTTGCTCACACAGTCAAGGGGACTACCTCCATTACTCAGGTCGAAATTGACGGTGCCACAATTACCGCTAACAACGGATCTGCTGGGGGTATTATTCCGAGGGTCGATGCTGGGGTGACCTTGAGCATCACCAAAGTCTCTGTAGCTGGTTCGGTGGGTGCTACTTATCACGTGGGGGGAATTGTTGGTGAAATTCGTGGGACCACTATTTCAGACGCAGTTTTCTCCGGTTCACTTCAAAGCACTTCAGGTCGGGTTGGCGGGCTGGTGGGATACGGCTCAGGCACGAACTCAATTACAAAGGGCTATTCGACTGGAACAGTTTCGGGCGGGGCTTACAGGGGTGGCACCGTCGGACAAGTGGGGAGCTCCCCATCGCCTTTTACAAGCACATATTTCTTGGCTCAGGATGGACTGAACAGCCCATCCGACGGTGTATCAAAAACCACTCTTGAGCTTCAAACCATTGGAACTTTCGCCGCTCCTTGGAGCATCACAAACGATCTTTCTGCCATGCGAGCCGCTACAGCGACTGAAACCTGGTTCATCGATCCGGATATAAACGGCGGGTTGCCGATTCTAAGCTGGCAGTATTTCAACGGGTCATTTGAATGCAGTCCAGGCAGATATTCAGTTGATGGAAATCAGCCTTGCAACGTTGCTCCGGTAGGTAAGTTTGTGGCGACGTATGGAGCCACTGTGGCGACAGATTGCCCAGCTGGAACATTCGCAGAGAACGAACAGTCGGTTGCCTGCACCCAGGCGCCAGTCGGTTACTACGTGGCGCAAGCGGGTTCCTCAGCGTCAGTGGTCTGTCCAGTTGGAAGATATCAGCCATTTGAAGGGGCAACCGCCTGCCTAGTTGCTGACCCTGGCCGATTTGTTGACGTAACGGGTGCGAGCTCCCAAATTCTCTGCCCTGTCGGAACCTACCAGCCAAACGCCGGCAGTTACGAATGCGTAATCGCTGACCCAGGCTATTTCGTGGCAAGCGTTGGAAGTGTCGTGCAAACAGTTTGTGCACCGGGTTTTGTTTCGGAGGCTCTCGCAAGCTCCTGCTATAAAGCCGCATCATCTGCAAGACCATACACAGGGCCATCAAGCATTATCGTCAGCAAGAGTGCTCCTGCAAACGGAACCGGTTTTGCAACTGGTGACAACCTAGGCAGCATCGATGCTGTCTTTGTTGGCGGGATACAAACTACATTTGAGGTGACTGAGGAAGGAACACTAACCTTTGCGATCCCTGAGATTGTTCCTGGCAACTATGCGGTCAAGTTCTTCATATCTGAAAACTCTGTCTACTTAACCTCTTATGTTGACATAGTCGCAGGTGTTCGAGCAGTGGCAAACGATGCCGCAAGGGTCAACGCAGGTTCCTTCAAGGGCTATGTTGCTCTCTATGCCAAGGGATATGAGGGTAAGCGCCTGAGTGCCAAGGTTGGAAAAGATTGGGTGATTATTCCAAGCATTCCGGCTGCAACCAATGATCTTTATCGAGTCGTTGAATACACAGGCGCTGGAGTTGATGTTGCGGTCAAGATTTATATTGACCGGGTTCTTCGGGAAACTGTGGATCTGACCACTCGATAGTCGACAGATAACAAACACCCCACAAGTTTGCAGGCTCCAATTCAAGGGCCTCCGCCATGCTCATTAGACTGCAATTTGGTCCAAAAAGTATTAGGGAATAGCAGATGAATCTCGAATCGACCCTTCAACGCGAATTTGCTGGCGATAACTGGAACGTGAATGTTGCAAGGTATTCCAATGAGCTGGAAGTGGCAAGCATTGGAGATACCAAGGCATTCGACATGATTGCCAGTGTTACCAAGATTTACACAGCTGCGATTTACCTTCGTCTAGAGGAGCTTGGCGAGATAAGCCTGGATGATCCAGTTGGTAGGTGGCTGCCGGAAGAAGCCAGGCAGCTGTCTTTTGCCAAGTCCCAAGGTGTACTTTCTCTAAGGCATCTATTGAGCCACAAATCTGGGATACCCAACTATTACAAAAACCTGGCGCTCACCAAGAAACACACTGAAGCGCAAATTTCGGACGACCCTGGCTGGAACTTTGAGACCGCAATGGAGCTTGCAAGAAAAGGCAAATCGAAACCTTTTCCAACTAAACGAGCTCATTACTCATTTACCAACTATCAGCTTCTGGACAGGATATTGGAGCAGGTGGCAGGTGGGTTTGAGTCATCACTTCGAGAGCTAATCACTCGGCCGTTGGATTTGAGAGAAACCTGGCTGCTGACCAAAAACAATCTTCAGGATTTTGACAAGACTACGCAATTGCATTTTGGTGATATTTCCTATTTGGGCTCAAGGAGGCTTGCTTCGTTAGGTGCCGAGGGCGGTCTAATCGCATCGCAGACCGATGTTGCAAGATTTTTGTCTGCACTTTTTCAGGACCAGGTCATCACAAATGCAATGGGCAAGATGCTTGAAGAAACAAGTGCACTGTTTCCGGGCGTCAGATATGGCCTGGGTCTGATGAAGTTTTCAAAGTTTGTTTCTGGGAAAGACGGTGTTGTTGGTCATTTAGGAGCAACTGGCTCTTTGGCGGCATATGACCCAAACACAGGTACCTCAGTTGCACTGGCCACTAATCAGTTCAAGGCAGGTCAAAAGTCACTGCGAGCCCTGAGGCTATTGCTGAAGTGACAGTTGGTGACCAGTAACGCCCAGCAAGCTCATGCGTTTCAGCGGGCTAGGATATTGCAATTGGCCCCGCGAATAAGAGTTAGAAAATGGAGCACGCAACTTTGCTAAAAATTTCACGTTTCATAGCGCTGGCTGGCGTTGCCGCTATGTTCCTTGCTGGATGCACACCGACCTCGAGTGAGCAAGAATCTGGCTCAGATCCTCTGGTGTTTGTAGGTGTCCCGGTGGATGAATCGCAAGATATTGCCGAGAGCTACCGATTGATGATGAATCTGATTTCAGAGGCAACCGGTCGCGACGTGGAGTTCTATCAGTCACAAGATTACGGAACATCCACAGAAGCTTTAATTGCCGGCAAAGTTGATGTTTCGCTGCTGTCGGTCTTCTCATACGTGCTTGCGACGTCAAGAACTGAAAGCATTGAACTTTTGGGAACAGTTGCCCGTGATGGCGGAGACTTGCCCGGTGCATACGCATATGGAATCAAGGGCGCCGGAGATGCTTCTATTCAAGATCTAGAGGACTTGAGAGGCAAAACGGTTTGCTACTCAGACCCGGGTTCAGGTGTCGGATACTTCTGGCCCGCGTACTCTATGGACGAGGTTGGAATTGATTTTGATCCGGTTGAGTCAAAGGATTACAAAGCTGTTTTCGCCGGGACATTCCCTCAAGTTGCTGCAAACGTGTCCAATGGAGATTGTGACGCTGGATTTTTGCTAGATGCTATCTACGACACCGCACTACCCAACTCGGATTTAGTGGATATGGATTCAATTGAGAAGTTCTGGACCTCGCCAGTTCTTCCTGGACTAGCTCTAGTTGTTAACTCTGATGCGATCAGTGAAGCGGATGCGGAGAAGATTAAGCAGAAGATGCTAACCCTCGGCAACAAAACAGCTTTGGTTGCAGAGGGGATTTGCGAGTCGGAGGGTGAATGCGCATTCTTATCCAGCGCAGCCTGGGGTTTTGTTGAGTCCACGGATTCTTTTTACGATCCTCTCCGAGAGCTCTGTGGAAGACTTGAAATAGAACAATGCAGCAAATAGGTGACCTCAATTGGCTATAGCCCAAGGTCCTAGGGGGCTCTTTGGAATCTTGGAGCGAGCCTGCCAGGTATCTCCAGACTCTAAGGCCTTGGTCAGCGCCAGGATGACCTTCAGCTATCAGGAACTTCTAAATTCCAGCATCATTTTTGCGAAGTTCTTGAGGGGACTGGGCCTAACAAAAGGAGATCGCTTTTGGGCAGCGTTGCCTGCGGAGCTGAGCGTCATAATGAACTTTGCTGCCGCCCACGAGGGCTTAGTCATGGTTCCACATGTCCCCAGTTACAAAAACCCTGAAAGGTTGGGCTGCAAGCGGCTTATTACTCAGCAGGTAATGGATGTATTTTACCCCATTGAACCAACGGCAATGACGCAAGAGCGGCTGGCAGAACTAGCCTCAGATGGGGAAGTTCTAGATTTCAGAGGTGATGATTCTGGGGATGAAATCTACCGCGCCTTCTTCACAAGTGGTACCACTGGAACTCCAAAGCCTGTTGCGTTGAGCTTGAACCAGCTAATAAGGCGTTCTCAGAACTTGCGAGAAATAGCTGGCATAGGACCAAAGCATTTGACTCTGCTCAGTCCGGATATTCAGCTTGGATCCCACACAATGCTCTCAAATGTTATCCACGGAGAGACTTTCTTTCAGGCGCAAGCCGGCGTTGATGGCGCTACCTTGATCAGTAATTTCCAGATTGAGTCGTTGCTCACCTCGCCTGCAACACTTGCAGAACTACTGAGCACTGAAAAAGGTCGAGCCTCTCTAAAAAATCTTTCAAGGATTCAATTGACGGGGAGCATGCTAACCAAAGAGCAGTTGGTGGCCCTGCGTAAGGAATTCGACGGTGAACTAGAAGTTCAATTCGGATCGGCAGAGTCTGGTGCCGTTGCAGTGCAAAAGGTAGGCAGAACGGTTTCCAAATCTTTGGGTCAAGTTTGCAGCTGGGCTGAAATCCAAGTGGTCGATGATCAGGCGCTTGAGTTGACTGATGGCGAGATTGGCCACATCAGGATTAAGAGTCGGGACATCGTTCAGAACTATTTTGATGATCAATCAGATTCCCCTTTGAAAGACGGTTGGTTTTATGGTGGCGATCTAGGGCTCGTCACATCCAATGGAGAAATCTTCATCACTGGTAGATCTAGCGAAAGGATAAACGTCGGCGGGGTAAAACTCTCGCCCGAAGATGTTGAGAGTCTTATCAGGGAGCACTACCCATTCGATGATCTGGCGGTGTTTGGAACCAAAGATAAGCAGGGAGTTCCAGTGGTTGGCTTGGCCTTTGTCGCTTCGCAGAAGCCAGACGTTGAATCACTTCACAGAAAACTTCGCCAGGAGCTTGGCGCCAGGGCACCAACGGCCATTTTCCGGGTTCACAAGATCCCTAGAAATGAACTTGGGAAGGTTATGCGGCTTGAATTGACTCAAGCGTTTGAAAAGAGCATAAGTTAGCAATAAATTTCTCCGTTGCTGTGCGAACAATATGTACGGATATCCGTAAGGTGTGAACACTCTGGCATAACAGGTTGCTACCATTGGGGGGACAGTAAACGTGAGGATTCCAATTGTCGAAGCATGCAAAGAAAACATCCTTTTCCACCAAGGTGACTGCTGGTCTGGGCATCTCAACATTGGCGTTGGCCCCAGTTGTTGCAAACTCCTCCATAAGTCAGGCAGCTGACTGTGATTCGGCCCTTACTTTTTCCAGCCTGTCTAATGCGACCAAGACCACCACTGCTCTTTCAGGGGGGCTTTGTGAGGTAAAAATTGAGGCCGAAAACGCAAATGATGCGTACGGCGCGGGATTCGATTTTGAGCTCAATGCTGAAGTTCAAAAAATCGGAATATTGCTTGTTGGCACGGGGGCAAATGCAGACGCGGGTGGGGCCACATATACTTCTGGACACGGCGGGCAATTGGTTTATTCGGAAGCCGCAAACACCTTCACGGTTGGCACTAGTTATTCCGGGTACTTCGGCTTGGGTGGAGAGGAGGCATTCGTTAAAGAATCAGATGCTTCCGAGTTTTTGCTCAGCACTGGAGTCGCAAATTCCGCACCTTACCATTACAGCATCGATCAAAGTACCAACGAGCCCGAGATCCCCTCGTATCCGCGTAGCGTAGAGTTTCTCGGCGGCGCCATAGCCCTCTCAGCAGGAACAGGATCGACAGCGCCATCGGACCAAACAGGGTTTCCATATTCAGGTGGCTCAGGAATCTCAATGGCTGAATTGGTAACAAATGATCAGGCAGATGAAAGTTTGTGGCCATCAGGCGGCACTACTGCTATCGAATTTGGTGCGGGTGGTTCGATTATTAACTCCGGCACAATTCCAAGCGACCTACCCGCAGGAACTGGTGGTTGGGTGAGATATTTCGACGATGTCAACGACAACATATCTGCATCTGGCACTCCAGGAACCATCATCTTCAGGTTCTTGCTAGCCGGTAGCGACCCTGTGGCTGTTAGGCAGGTGACCTACGAGGGCCCAATCAACCTAGTAACCCAAGTAAAGGCTCCGGTAAATAACTTTGCAGTAGCAACCGGAAAGAGACTCGACACCATCACCAGAGTGAGGGTCGGTGGAGTTGAAGTTCCATTCGAGCTATTGCCAGATGGCAAGCTCAAGTTCAACACTCCAGATTTGCAGCCTGGAACATACCAAGTCAGATATGAGGTTGGAGGAACTCTAACCCTCACCGGTTCGATCGCTTTGACAGAGAACAAGCTGGTTTCACCAAGCGAATCCTCATATCTAGTTTCTAAGTTGTTTGCTAACTTCGGTGGTGACTTGTTTGGTGTGACGAGTGCGGATTCCAGTGCTATTAAGAATTTCATCCAGGATTATGACGGCATCACAAACATCACCTGTGTTGGAAGCACTTCAGGAGTCCCAGCAGTTGCTACCGACGAAGCTTTAGCAAAGGCCCGAGCACAGAACTCTTGTGACCTGGTCGAGTCTTTAGTTCCAGGAGCAAAGGTTAAGGTGTTGACTTCAACCGGTAAGGGCATTGGCCAAAATTACCGCAGTGTGAGGATCTTCATCAGGGGAAATAACTAATCGCTGTTATCTAGTTCCTCCTGGGAATAGCTGGAAAACCTAGTTAGGGGAGGTTGGCAATGGCAATCTCTTTTAGACGCATCGAAGAGTCAGTATTTAGCTCTCTGGCTAGTTGGGCCAGAAGGCAACCGAACGCAAAATGCTTGTCTCTACCCGAAGGTGACTTCGCATACGAGCAGGTGCACCAGGATGTGGTCAAACTTGCATCTCGCTTGGCTTCTAGGGGAGTTGGACAAGGTCAATACCTCGCTGTTGAGGGTGACAGATATTTTCAAATTATTGGTGCCCTTGCCATAGGTGCACTCGGTGCTGCCAGCGCCACGCTCCCTGGTGATTTGGATTCAAAGCTCATTGTCCAAAGGCACTTTGACTATGTGCTAGCGGAGTCCGCAGCGCCGGTTCTGGCGAAAATTCGACACATCCAAGTCGATCTCCAAGGCTTGGAGTCAGGCAACAAAGGTTCCGAGATAGTCGAGTTAGCAAAAACAGATCTTGGTCTTCCATATCGAGTTTCATTCACGAGCGGATCCACGGGGAAACCAAAGGCGCTGGTCGGCTCGCAGCGTGATGTGCTAATTAGAGGGAAGTTGGCCGGGGGAAACACCAAAAACCATGTGACTTTGAGCTTCTTCCCGCTCCAAAGCTCGTTGGGCCTTTACCGGGTTTCAGACGCAATTTCCTCTGGTGGGACCTATCTGAGCATCGGTAATTTGGACTTCACCTTCAATCAAATTGAGAAGTGGGGAGTCACGGCTCTCACCCTCTCACCAGTTTCCCTAAGAAGATTCATTGAAGATTGCCAATCGAGAGGCAAGCGGTTGCAACAAATTGAGCTAATCCATACCACGGGAGCACCTCTTGAAGTCAGTCTCGAAAGGAAAGCCGCAGAGTTTTTTCAATGTGATGTTCAAACCGTTTATGGGTCTGTTGAAGTTGGGCGGGTTGCGATTTCAAGCACGGCCAGGGTTTCTTTAGAGGATCAAGGTCCAGTACTGAAGGGAATGACTGTCGAGATCGTTGACGATCATGGGAATCCGGTGAGGCGCGGTGAGCCTGGTTTCGTAAGACTTAAGAGTCCGACCATGGCAGACGGATATCTGTTTACTGAGGATCAAGACCAATCTTCGTTTCGAGACGGATTTTTCTATCCTGGCGATAAGGGTTTGATAGCACTGGATGGAAGGTTAGAAGTTTTTGGGAGAACGGATGAGGTTGCAAATCTAGGTGGCGTGAAAATAAACCTTTCTGAAGTGGAGGAATATTGCAGAAAAGTTCTTGATTTGATCGAGTGTTGTGCATTCACCTGGAACGATCACAATGAGGAATTGCAGCTTGGGCTTGCCTACACAAACCCAAATGGTCTTGATGCTGAGAGTGTTTCAAGCACGCTCATGATGGGTTTTGCCTCGTTAGCCCCGTCCACGTATTTGGAATTAGAAAGACTCCCGTTGACGTCAAACGGGAAACCCGATCGACAAGAATTAAGACGTATGGCTCAAGCCCAAACAGGTAATGTTTAGCGGGAGCAGAATACGACTTATGGAAGAAAATCTAGATTTATCTCAAGTTCTCGGTATCTCCGATTTCACTCTGGTACTTGGTGAGAAGGAGATTCTGTCGGGGGTGAACCTGGCAGTGCATGCAGGTGAGAAGCTGGCAATTATCGGCGCTTCGGGCGCCGGAAAATCTTCTTTAGTTCGGGCAATTTTAGGAGCTCACGGCAAAGCAACAGGCGAGATTCGGCTGCTTGGCCAGCAGGTCATTGGAGCCCGAGAGTCTGAGCTCAAGAGCATGCGTAAGCAAGTTGGTTTGATCACCCAGCAAATAGACCTGGTCGGTTCACTATCTGCCCTCGAGAACGTGCTTCACGGTTCATTGCCGCATCTGACTATGCCGAGGCTTGGAGTTTGGAGCTATCCCAGAACAGAAACTACCAAGGCGATCGCCTTGTTGGAGCAGTTGGGTTTGGGTGAACAAATTCATCAGACAGCAGATTCATTGAGCGGAGGCCAGCGGCAGCGAGTTGCTATTTGCCGAGCGATGCTCAAAGCCCCTGCAATAGTTCTGGCTGATGAACCAACAGCAGCACTGGATGCTAATAGTGCCGAACGAGTACTTGCTGATTTGGCTGCGATTGCAGCGCAAGGCCCTGCAGTAATTTGTGTGCTACACCAACTTGATCTTGCAATTGGTTGGGCTGACAGGATAGTAGTTCTAAAGGCTGGCCAAGTCCTCGCTGATATTGGTTCTGGGCAAGCTGAAGTTGCAAAACTTAGGCAGCTCCTCGGCAATGAATAGTCAGAAATTCCGTCTAGGAATCTATTACTCGGTTGCGTTTATCTACATCCTGGTGTCCGTCGGTGGGCTTGTGACTGCCGGGCTTGTCAGCCCGATTTCAGTGATAGAAAGTTTTGT
Source organism: Aquiluna sp. (assembly GCA_021741585.1). Classification (GTDB taxonomy): domain Bacteria; phylum Actinomycetota; class Actinomycetes; order Actinomycetales; family Microbacteriaceae; genus Aquiluna. Next base: position 18,474 of record JAIOXN010000003.1, read on the forward strand.
TAACTTTGGCAATTTGGCCTGGCCGATTGAATTTTATGCAGCCGATGCAATGCTTCAAGCATTGATAGACACTTTGCTTCTGAGCATTTTAGGAACTTCGATAGGTTTTGTTGGTGCCTTGGGTCTAGCAGCAGCGCTCCATGTCAGCGAGTCCAGAATTCTGAATCTTCTCATCAGGTTATTGACTTTGATCTTCAGGGGGATTCCAGATCTCGTCTTTGCCCTAATTCTCACCCAGATCATTGGCCTAGGTCCCTTCGCTGGGACTTTGGCAATCGCACTTGGCACCATAGGTGTTAGCACAAGGACTCTGAGCGACATGCTTGAGGCTGGCCGACTTGAATCAGAAGAAAAATTGAGATTGGCTGGAACAAGTCGGGGCCAGGCTTTTGTCGCTGCAAGGATTCCTTTTCACTTTGTGGAAATAGCTAGCCAATTCCTGTTTAGGCTCGAGATTAACATCAGAATTGCCACCATAATCGGAGTTGTTGGCGGCGGCGGACTCGGGTTACTTCTAAAGCTCAGTCTGGGCTCTATGGATTATTCCAAGACTCTTGGTGTGATTATCGTTATTGCTGCAACAGTGCTGATTTTCGAGCAGCTAACAAGATTTATTCGGAGCTTTCTCGCTCAAAAGAGTCAAGGCCTTTCAGGCAGCGTTTTTTTCTGGTTGACCCCCCTGGCGTTATTTGCCTTTACCGCCGGTGTTTGGTCATTCTGGGGCTCTCAGTCTGAGTTTGAAGTGAGGCTAGGACCGCTTGAAGCTATGTTTGCAAGCCTCTCCAAACCTAACTTCACTGAATTTGCCGGCCCTATTGCAAAAGGTGTTTTTGAGTCATTGGTGATGACCTTGTCGGGCACTGCAATTTCCTTCTTGATTGCGGTTTTGCTAGCGAGTGTTTCCTCTCGCATCGCCATGAACGCGGAAAGGTTTCCAGGCATCCTGCGCCTGCTTCTTGCTGGATTTAGATCAATACCGACAATCATTCTGGGCTTGATACTAGTTAGCCAACTAGGGCTTGGCCTTAAGTCTGGAATCGCAGCGATTGCAATCGGATCTTCGCTCTATTTGGCAAGGTTGATTTCGGATTATTTTGATTCCAACACCTCTGGGACACTAAACATGCTCTATCTGAGCGGTGTCAACAGGTTGCAAGCAATCACATTATTCCTTGGAGCAATCACCAAAAAGAGGTTGATCAAGTTCTTTTTCTTCAGCCTGGATTTCAACTTTAGATACTCAATAGTTTTGGGCGTGGTGGGTGCTGGGGGCATGGGGTCCGTGGTAAACGATGCCCTTCGGGTTCAAGACTATGAGACCTTATTTGCGGTCCTAATTTTGATGGTCGCGTTTTTGACCCTTTTGGAAAACATTGAGAGGCTTGTGTTGAGAGGGAGCAAATCTTGAAGACCGAAGACAGGTGCCCAAGTTACTTGAGAGGAAACAATGAACCCCTTTAGTTTTTTGCAAAAGAATGTAGCCTCGAGTCCAACTCGCGTTGCCGTCCACGGACCCGGTGTCACCATGTCGAATCAGGAGTTGCTCGAGGCCTCCGAAAGTATTGCTTGGCTCATGCATCAAAGGGGCGTGAATCGCGGTGACTTGGTTCTAATGAATCTTTCGCAGGAAGTCGAATGTGCGGCAATGCTTGCCGCTTTTCACCTAGGTGCAGTAAGTGCTCACGTTTCGATAGCCTCCAGCCCTAAATATATGGAGCAGCTCGGTGCTCAATGGTTACTAACTAGTGATCTTCAAAATGAAATTGAGGGTGTTTCGACGATTCGGCTGAGCGCGGAAGCTATTGAGTCGGCTGGCGCCATCGGCCATGACTTCAGTCCGGTGGTTTTGGGCGAAGGCAGTGAGGTGCTGCGGATAGTTTTCTCGAGCGGCACAACAGGAAGTCCAAAGGCCGTGCCCTTCACTGGAGATCAACTTTTGGCGAGGTCGGAATTCTTGAAAAACAATGTGATGGTGCATCAGCCATTTATGTGTGCATTGGGGTTCGATGTTTCATTTGGATTCATGACCTTCTTCGCTTGCGTTCGATACAACCTTCCTTACTTATTACCCGGCGGCGGAAAATTCATTCTCGACCAAATTCAAGACTTCCCGCTTCAATCGTTGGCAACCTCACCAGCAGGCTTGGCCGGGTTGCTCAGGTCAACCGACAAGGCAGTTGAGGACTATTTCGGCTTGAAAGCAATATTTACAACTGGAGGTTTTCTAGGTGAAGAGGAAATATCACAGGCCGTAAAAGTATTTGGTTGCGAGCCGACAAGTCTCTATGGTTCCACCGAGGTTGGTTTTGTTGCAGCAAAAAATGGAATAGGAGAGGGTTCGCAGGACTGCGGAGAACTCTTTCCTCACTCAAATGTTGAGGTTGTAGATGAGAGTGACAAGGCTCTCCCTTCTGGCCAACCTGGCGTGATTCGAGTAAAGACCCCATGGAAGGGCAGCGAGTATTTCAGAGACCCTGAAACAAGTTCCCAGTACTTTCGAGATGGTTATTTTTACCCTGGAGACAAAGGTTTGATTGTAAACAATCGATTGCAGTTGATGGGTCGTTCCAATCTTGTGGTTAATGCCGGTGGAGTAAAAATCGACCCAGTCCCAATCGAGGACTTCTGCATCAAAGAACTTGGTTGTGCCGAAGCAGTCGGATTTGAACACACAAACCCCGGAGGTTCAAGATCCTTTGTTGTGGCTATTGTTTCCAGCTCGGACTTCAACCCAACTCTTGCTATGGAGCGCCTCAGGTCAACCTTTGGTACCGTTGCGCCATCGCGCTTTTTTGCCATTCCAGTTGTTCCAAAAAACTCACTCGGCAAGCCGCTTCGACAGGTGATCTCAAGGCAGCTTTCAGTAATCGACAATAAGACCGCAGGTTAGCCTTTTCCAACCAAAGAAAAACCTCGGATAACAGGGGACATTCAGCCCTTGCAGTTTGATTTCAAAGCTTGCAAACTTGAAACCAATACCTGGGGGTTTGAATGAAGAAATTGTTTCTCGTTTTGATTTCAGTGGCCGTAATGGCTATTGGACTTGTTCCAGTGCAGGCTGCCGGTGAATATATCGCCAGGCAGAAAACAATCAGTGATTCAATAGGCAGCGCTACTGTCCTGAGCTCTCAGCAGAAGGCAGAAATCAAACAAGTAGTTGATGCCAATCCATATGCCGAGAGGTTCATTTGCACGGGCATCAGGCTTGAGGGCCAACCTTTGAGCATGAACGTCGTTGTTCGCAAGCGAGCCAAGGCCGCTTGTGATTATGCAAAGCAACTAAATCCAGCGCTATCTACCTGGTTCCAGAACAAGCCAACTAAGGCCCCTAGTTACAACGGTCGGGTGCTATTGACGGTGAAACTTCCAGCCGACAAGGCAAATGCGGTTCCTGAAGGGTATGTAGAAACCGAGGCGATCGACTGGAAGATCAATCCTGATTACAAGGTGGGTAAGAGCTGCAGTGGTGGTTTTGGTTGGCAGGTGCTTGGATTGAATTCTTCGAATCAACCGGCTTATTTGAAATGCAGTAATCCCAGTGGTGGCACGTTTCGATTGGACACCAGCATGGTGAAATTCGACCCTGTAACTAAGAAGCCCTTGGTGCCAAAGACCGTTCCTTCCAAGACCAATTTTGGCTACTCCCCGAATCTCTACATTGTTCCGCAGATTGTTGACACCCTGCCAAACACCGCTTTGAGCACAGGGTCCTTCAGTGATTACAGCCAGTGCAAGATTGCTGAGGTGAATGACGGTTCGCCGGATAAATCCTTCGGCTTTCCGCTGCCAGAGCACCGAGCAAAACTGAGTTCTGATTTCAAGATTTTGGTGATTCCGGTTCAGTTCACCGATCACAAGACAACCAGCAAACCGGCCGATGACATGGCAGATGTAGTTTCTGCTTTGAGTAATTTCTATGAGCGGGCATCATCTGTTCCAATCGAATTCAACTGGACAATTCCAGAGAGCTATTACCAAATAGGCAAGAGCATCGATAGCTATAACTTGGATTATGAGTTTGATGGCACCGGTGGTTTCTGGAAGTTCTATCAGCCTTACCTGCAAGCAGTGATTGACTTGGTTGACGACAAATATGACTTCTCAAGCTATGACGCAGTAGTCATCGAAGAGCCACGCAGTGTTACCGATGCAGAGCACGGGATGTTCATCCCTCATGCTCCAGCAAAGCCAGGAAATGGTGGTCTCTATAGTGACGAGGGTCAGATCATGAGCCTCATGGTTACCGGCAATGACCAAAACCGAGACATATCTAACTGGATCCACGAATTTGGCCACCTATTTGGCCTACCTGATCGCAACTGGAGTGCTGACATCAATGCAGGCTTTGATGTGATGTGGGGCTGGTATGGAGCTCCTGAGTTCTCAGCCTGGACCAGGTGGCAGCTTGATATCCTCAAGGACAGTCAGGTTGATTGCAAGACTGACACCGCCACATCCACTCACCTAGTCCAGCCAGTTGCCTGGACCGGTGACCACCAGAAGGCTGTTGTGATTCCGATTTCAGATCACGAGGTCATTGTTGTTGAGTCAAGAAGACGTCAAGGCTATGACGCTCTTCTTGGCAAGGAATCCGAGGGTGCATATGTTTATCGCATCGACACCTCAGCAAAAATGTATCAGCCAGATTCCAAGAAGGTGGTTGATGTTATTGCTCCTGCGAGAGTCAAACTGGGCGGAGGCTGGGCAATGGACGCATCACTAAAGCTAGGCGAGTCCGTAACAAGTGATGGCTGGATAATCACCGTGAAAGAATCTGGCAGCTTCGGCGATGTTGTTGAGGTGAAGAAGGCCAATTGAGGTCTAACTTCAGATAGCCTTTAAATGCTATGAAACCTCAAGTCATCACTGCGGCTGTCGCTTCAGCCATGCTGCTAGTCGGCCTTGCCGGCTGTGCCCCTGCCGAGTCTGCAACGACTCGACCATCAAGCACTGTTGTTGCCACTTCACCGGAAAGTGAAGCAGAGGTTAGTGTGTTAGACGCAGTTGAGGTTAGCTACCAAAAGTGGCTATCCGAGGGCATGACCGAAGAAGTTGACTCCAGTGGCGATCGATATGTTTTGACTTACGAACCTGGTGACGAGTTTGTGGCAGGTCTTTACAACGTTGAGCTCGATGATGTTATCCCAATCGAACAGCCAGAGCTATTCACCGTTTACAGTGCCTGGATTATGTTGCAAGACGATGCGACCACAATCGTTGAGGGCGATAATCAAATAACCCTCACAAACTCAAACTACGGGGATTTCACGGTCTTCATTGAAGAAGGTTTGATTGTTTCAGGTGAGGCCGTGGATGGCTCCTGGACTGGGGTGTTTAGATACTCTCCAGATAGGGCAGTGCTGGATCTTTTGGCAACTGCGCTAGAGGCTGAGCAGTAATTTTGATAGTCACTGATTCTCAACTAGGGTTTTTCCTCAGGCATCGGAAGGGGGGAAATTTAGGAAAAGGCGACCGCTCGGCTTTGTATTCTGAACTTATCTTGAAGATCGTCGATTTAGGCCCAGGTAGGCTTGAAACTAGCGCAAGGGCGTGTAGCGCAAACATACTGTTATCAAAGTGGCCAAAAAACAGCCGTACCGAAGCGCGCCCTAGCAAAAAAGCCGAAAAACAAGAGTTTCACCAAGACCACAGCAGCGAGAAATTAGTATGAGCGTGCATTGTTTGAAGCCGTCAAGTGGGATAATCTAATCCAATGAGCGAACCAAACAAGAAAGTCTTTGGCACTGCCATTAGCGGTTACAATCGCGCTGAGGTGGATGCTCACATCTTTAATTTGCTAAACGAATTAGCACAGCTCGAGCAATACAACACCATGGCGCTTCGCGAACAAAATAACCTGCGCGAAAGAATCATCCAGCTTGAAGAATCTCTGAAGCTTGCCAAGAGCCCCGGATATGCTCAGGTTGGCGCTCAGTTTGAGCAAACCCTTCGTCTGGCTGAGACTGAGGCAGCCCGCCTAGTCAACGACGCCGGGCGTGATGCAATAAGAATTAGGGAAGAGGCCAAGGCTGAGGCCGAGGCTTATCGCTTTGCCACTCAAGAGCAAGTTGAACAGCTAACTCGCGAAGCTGAGCGCAAGGCCAAGGTGACTTCAGGGGCAGCGGCAAAGCGGGCTTTGGAGCTCACAGAAGAAGCGGAAAAACAACTTGAGAGCGCCACAAAGCAGCGTGCTGATCTTGAAAAGCAAGCGAATGTGATTCGTTCGGAAGCCGACAACTATGCCGCTAGCGTGAAGGCCGAGCTTCAGGCCGAAGTTGAAAAGATTCAAAACGCAAATGCTCGCCTGCTCAAGCGCAATGCAGATCTAGAAGCTGAAATTGCTCGCAAGCTCGACGAAGGTGAGCGTCAGGCTCTTGAAATCTTCCGTCGAGTCGAAAAAGAGGCAACCGATTTGCGAGACCAAGCTGAGCGAGAGCTTCAGAGCGCAACTCAAGAGGCTGCCAGCTTGATTGAGAATGCAGAGGAAACTCTTTCGAAAGCTCGCAGTGAATCGGACCGCATCTTTAATGAGGCAAATGCGCTTTCATTGAACCTTTTGGTTGACACCAGGGCGCGTGCAGAAAAACTTGCAATCAAGTCGCTTGACATTACTCGAAATTCGATTGCGGAAGCCGAGTACTTGCTGTCAAAGCTTCCAGCCCAGCAAAACTCCATCGAGGAATTCCTTCTTGAGACTCAGAACTTGCTCACACCAGAACAGCAGGTCACCCTTTCCAGAAGAAACTATTTAGACAAGGCCGATCAGGCAGCAATCGAACCCGAAGTAATCGAAGCAGATTCTCCGAACGCTGAATAAGGTTCCGTTATGACCAATTTCTGGTCAAACGCTTCCTTTTCTTCGGATGTCCGTACAGCATAGCCATTAAACGGGCTATTCTATTGACTCTAATGATGGAGGAAAATTGCGACGTCGCATAGCGAGACTGTTTCGCAACTTCTTCCCTAAGACACAACAGCCAACCACAGAAAGCCGAACGTGGGATGTTTTAGCCGTTTCTGCTGCCAAATCTAACCTGTTGGATCATTTTGGGAAGTTGAATGCAGAATTCCAATTTGAACCATTAGATCTTGACCCAAAAGCGTTGCCGGATCCTGCTTTGAAAAGGGCGCGTGCTAAATCTCAAAAGAGAGCGTCCACCGAAAAAACAACTAATGCTACAACCACGGAAATTGCCTCGACCAAGCCAAAGGCAAAGCCAAAACCAAAGACTTCGAGAACTTCAGAAGTGCCAGAGAAGCCAGCAGGCGATCTAAAGCCTTAGCAGCACCAAGCTTGCTGCCATTACAGCAACTCCTGCAATGAAGCCATAGACGGTTAGGTGACCCCTGGAGGAGTTTCTAGCGGTTGGCAAGAGAGTATCAATGGCCAAGAACACCATCACTCCAGCAACCATTGCAAAAACCACACCCAATACAAAGTCGTTCAGGAACTGTGACAACAGCAGATAACCAATGACCGCACCGGCAGGCTCGGCAAGACCGGACAGGAAGCTAAGCCTGAATGCCCTGGCCTTTGATTTGGTGGCGTAGTAAACCGGGACAGAGACTGCGATTCCCTCGGGGATGTTGTGCATGGCGACAGCGATTGCCAAAGCAATTCCAATTTGCGGATCATCAAGCACCAATAAGAATGTTGCCAGTCCCTCTGGGAAATTGTGGATGGCAATTGCAAGAGCTATGAAGAGACCAGTGCGAAGCAGCATCTTGTTGGCACGTTGCTCAACAAAGGGCAGCTGGCTGTCTTCTTCTCCCATGAGTTCAATCTGTGTGTTCTCATGGGGGTTGGCACCCGATGGCACCAACGCATCAATAATGGCCATCACGATCATGCCTGCGACAAGGGCTAGTGCTGCTATTGCCGAGGCTTGCACATCGGTGGTGGTGCGGGCGATATAGGCGGTGGACTTGGGGAGAATCTCAACAAACGAGAGATAGACCATCACGCCTGCCGAGAACCCCATGGCAATTGCAAAGAACGACTTGTTTGTGGTCTTTGTGAAAAAGGCGAGGGTTGATCCAATGCCGGTGGCAAGACCGGCACCGAGTGTGACTGCAAATGCTAGAAGCAGTCCGTCCATTTCAATCTCCTCTGGGGCTAAAAAAGCCGGCTAAAAATATCTAGCCGGCTATTTAGTAATGCTTTGATTAGTGCTTGCCGCCGCAGCCGCAAGTGTCTTTACCGCAATTGCAATCCATGGTCATTCCTTTCTAGAAGTCCCAGTCGTCATCGGTTGTTGATTCGTGCTTTCCAATCACATATGAAGAACCAGATCCCGAGAAGAAGTCGTGGTTCTCGTCTGCGTTGGGGGATAGGGCAGCCAAGATTGCTGGGCTTACTTCACACTCGTCCTTAGGGAATAGTGGGTCGTAGCCTAGGTTCATTAGCGCCTTGTTGCCGTTGTAGTGAAGGAACTTCTTCACATCAGCGGTGAGACCGATTTCGTCGTAAAGGTCGGCGGTGTACTTGATCTCGTTCTCGTATAGCTCGAGAAGAAGATCGTATGTGTAGCCGCGCATTTCCTCTTGGCGAGTGGTTGACTCCTCGGCAAGTGCCTGCTGGTACTTGTATCCGATGTAGTAACCGTGGATTGCCTCATCACGAATGATTAGGCGAATCAAGTCTGCGGTGTTGGTGAGCTTCGCTCTTGATGACCAATACATTGGCAGATAGAAACCTGAGTAGAACAAGAAGCTCTCCAACAAAGTTGAAGCCACCTTGCGCTTTAGCGGGTCGTCACCGTTGTAGTAGCCAAGGATGATCTCTGCCTTTTTCTGCAGGTGAGGGTTGTCCTCAGACCAGCGGAAAGCCTCGTCGATCTCAGCGGTTGAGGTCAGAGTCGAAAACACGGAAGAGTAGCTCTTGGCGTGGACCGACTCCATGAAGGCGATGTTGGTGATGACAGCCTCTTCGTGCTGAGTCCTGGCATCAGGAATCAATGAGGTTGCTCCAACGGTGCCCTGGATGGTGTCCAGCATCGTCAAGCCAGTGAAGACGTGCATGGTGAGCTTCTTCTCGTGTGGACGAAGAGTTTCCCAAGACTGAATGTCGTTTGATAGGGGGACCTTCTCTGGCAACCAGAAGTTCTGGGTCAGGCGGTTCCAAACATCAAGGTCAACCTGGTCCTCAATCTTGTTCCAGTTGATTGGACGGGTGATGAGCTTTGTCTTTTCCATGATTTTCCTTAGAGCATGCAGCTGACGCAGGAGTCAACTTCGGTTCCCATTAGGGCCTGCTGGCGAATACGGATGTAGTAAATGGTCTTGATGCCCTTGCGCCATGCGTAGATCTGAGCGCGGTTGACATCACGAGTGGTTGCGGTGTCCTTGAAGAACAGGGTCAAAGAAAGACCCTGGTCAACGTGCTGGGTTGCAACCGCATAGGTGTCGATGATCTTGTCTGGACCAACCTCGTAGGCATCGTCGTAGTAGTCCCAGGTGTCTTCCGAAAGGAATGGTGCTGGGTAGTAGACGCGGCCAAGCTTGCCTTCTTTGCGAATCTCAATGCGAGAGGCAATTGGGTGAATCGAGCTGGTCGAGTTGTTGATGTATGAGATAGAACCGGTTGGTGGAACAGCCTGAAGATTCTGGTTGTAGATACCGTGCTTCATAACCGACTGCTTTAGCTCTTCCCAGTCGCTCTGGGTTGGGATGTGGATGTTTGAATTCTCAAACAGTTCCTTCACCTTTGGAGTGGCAGGAGCCCAAACCTGGTCGGTGTACTTCTCGAAGTACTCGCCAGAGGCATACTTTGAGTTTTCAAAGTTGTCGAAGTGGCTCTTGCGCTCAATTGCAATCTTGTTTGATGCCTTGATTGCGTTATAAACCACGGTGTAGAAGTACATGTTGGTGAAATCAAGAGCTTCTTCGGAACCGTAGTGGATGTGCTCACGAGCAAGGTATCCGTGCAGGTTCATCTGGCCAAGACCAATTGCGTGGCTCTTGTGGTTTCCATCCGAGATGCTTCTAACGCTTTCGATGTCCGACTGGTCAGATACTGCAGTTAGCGCACGGATTGAGGTCTCGATGGTCTTTGCAAAGTCCGGACCATCCATTGCCATTGCAATGTTTAGGGAGCCCAGGTTGCAGGAGATGTCCTTACCGATGTTGTCATAGGAAAGGTCTGCGTTATAGGTGGTTGGGGTGTTGACCTGCAGAATCTCGGAGCAAAGGTTTGACATGTTGATGCGACCCTCAATTGGGTTAGCAGCATTCACGGTGTCTTCATACATTACGTATGGGTAACCGGATTCAAACTGAAGCTCTGCGATGCGCTCGAACAGAGTTCTTGCCTTGATCTTCTGCTTCTTGATGCGTGGGTCATCAACCATTTCCTGGTACTTCTCGGTGACCGAGATGTCGCCAAATGGAATGCCGTAAACCTTCTCGACATCGTATGGGGAGAACAGGTACATGTCCTCGTTGTCTTTTGCTAGGTGCATTGTGATATCTGGCACAACGACACCGATTGACAGGGTCTTGATGCGAATCTTCTCGTCAGCGTTCTCACGCTTGGTGTCCAAGAAGCGCAGGATGTCTGGGTGGTGAGCGTTAAGGTAAACCGCACCTGCACCCTGACGAGCACCTAGCTGGTTTGCGTAGGAGAAGCTGTCTTCCAGAAGCTTCATCACTGGGATGATGCCGGAGGACTGGCCCTCAATCTTCTTGATTGGTGCACCGTATTCACGGATGTTGGAAAGTGAAAGTGCAACTCCGCCACCGCGCTTGGAAAGCTGAAGCGCTGAGTTGATACCGCGGGAGATTGACTCCATGTTGTCTTCGATGCGAAGCAGGAAGCAGGAGACAAACTCGCCACGCTGCTTCTTACCGCAGTTCAAGAAAGTTGGGGTTGCTGGCTGGAATCTTCCAGAGATGATTTCCTCAACCATCGAGATTGCAATCTCTTCCTTGCCTTCTGCAAGCGCAAGAGCAACCATCACAACGCGGTCTTCAAAGCGCTCTAGGTAGCGAGCACCATCAAAAGTCTTTAGGGCATAACCGGTGTAGAACTTGTATGCACCCATGAATGCCTCGAAGCGGAACTTCTTTGAGTAGGCAAGCTTCTCAAGTTCCTCGATGAACTCGAAGCGGTACTGGTCGAGAACTTCCTTCTCGTAGTACTCGTTCTCAACCAGGTAATCCAGTCTTTCTTTAAGAGAGTGAAAGAAGACGGTGTTCTGGTTCACGTGGTCAAGGAAGTACTTGCGAACCGCAAGCTTGTCCTTCTCCAGCTGCATCTTGCCTTCGGTGTCCCAAAGGTTGATCATCGCGTTGAGCTCGTGATAGCTCATCGCGCTCTCAATGCCGGTCTTGCCGGTTGCCACGCCGTTGTCGTCTAGTTCTACTATCTGGTTAGCCACAGCTGCTCCAGCCTCTCTTTGATTGTTTCTATGTCATCTGGGGTGCCAAGGATTTCCGCCTTATAAATAAGCGGCACCCCGAGCTTTTGGGCAACCATATCTCCGGCCAATCCAAAGGATGATCCGAAGTTGGTGTTACCGGTTGCAATCACGGCTTTCACGTGCTTGCGGTTTGCAGGGTTATTCAAAAACTTGATTACCTGCTTTGGAACTGTGGTTTTCTCTTCTCCCGAACCATAGGTTGGGACAACTAGAACGTTTTCAGCTTCGTAGACGAAGTTTGCGGCTTCGTCAGTTTTGATTGGGATTCGAACCGTCTTTAGTCCGAACTTCTCGACAAATCGTTTGGTGTTCTCGGAGATGCTCGAGAAATAAACGACGTCGAACATTTTTTATCTCCTAGGCGGAGAGGGCTTGGATGCGGTCCATGCGGAAACCACTCCAGTGCTCGTCATCGGCGACGACTACAGGAGCTGCGGTGTAACCCATGGTTTTGACCATTTCTAGAGCCACTGGATCCTGGCTCATGTCAACCTCGTTGTACTCAACCTGGTTGCGTGAAAGCATGCGCTTAGTGCTGTCGCACTGAACACAAGCTGGAAGTGTGTAAACGGTCACCGCCATTGGTTCCTCCTCAAGGAAAAATTGGGTTTTTACCCCCGGATTTATGCAAATTTAAGTGAAATTTCTCGCAAATTGCAGATTTACTACTTTAGCACTTAACCACTACATGTAGTGTCGCAACGCCAAAAAATTCACTTATTTAGTTATTTCTTGAACATTAACCCACAACTTGAACTTTAAGCCGACTGATTTTAGGCGTGTCGCACACTATTCATAAAAAATCAGTAATTTTTAGTTCTACTACTTGTAGAATAAGGTTCTTGAGCGAGGAAATTCTCCTCAATAGGTCCGACATTTTAGGAAAAAGAATGAAGAAAATTGCTGTGTTACTAGCTTCGGTTTTGCTGCTCGCAGGTTGTGCTCCTGCCGGCCAGGTTGAAATCTCAGATGCTTGGGTCAAGTCTGGTGAGATGTCAGTCGAGGGTGGCATGACCGCCGTGTATGGCACGATCACAAATAACACCGATAAGGAAGTCACTTTCGTTGGTGGCGAGACCGCGATTGCAGGACTGGTTGAGGTCCACGAAATGGCAATGATCGATGGCGAAATGAAGATGCAGCGCATCGAAGGTGGCCTAGTTATCCCTGCCGGCGAGAGTGCGGTCTTGGAGCCAGGCGGCAACCACCTGATGTTGATGCAGCTAACCGGTGATCTAATGGCTGGTGACATGATCAGCGTGAAGTTTGATTTTGAGGGTGCAGATTCAATTACCCTTGACTCTGTGATGGCAAAGCCAGCTGAAGGCGGCGACGAGAGCTATCACGAGACTGAAATGGACATGAGCAACTAATTGGTTTCACGCAGAGGTTTTCTCCAAGGCGGTGCAATAGGCGTAGCCGGCAGCGCCATTGGAGCAACCTCTGGCTCCTTGGTGGCTAATGCGCTGAATAACACCGCCGCAGAAACCGCAACCGCAAAAAGACAGCTGCCGTTCTACGGCAAGCACCAAATGGGGATTGAGACTCCCATTCAGGCCGTAACCAACTTGGTTGCCTTTGACCTCAAGCCAGAAACCGATCGCTCATCCATGCTTCGTTGGATGACGCTTTTGACTGACGACATTGCAAGACTCTCGAGGGGCGAGCCGGTTCTTGCCGACCCTGCTCCTGAGCTTGCTATTGGCCCTGCCGGATTCAGTGCATATGTTGGGTTGGGCAAATCAATGTTTATAAAACTCGGCATGGAATCGGATATTCCTGCAGGTTTTATTGATTTGCCGGCATTCAAGATGGATCAGCTCGAGGAGAAGTTTTCGGGTGGCGATGTCGTGATTCACGTTGCTGCCGATGATCCCATTGCGCTTTCTCATGCAACAAGATCTTTAGTTCGAGACAGCATCCCCTTTGCGAGCGTGAGGTGGACCCAGTCTGGTTTTGCTCATACTCCAGGTGTTGTGAAATCGGGCGTCACCCATAGAAACCTGATGGGGCAGATCGATGGCACCGCAAACCCACAGCTGAACTCAGATGATTTCGCTTCGGTGGTGTGGATGGATCAGGGGCCCGAGTGGGCAGTTGGTGGAACTCAAATGGTGTTCCGCAGAATTGCCATGCAATTGGACACCTGGGATCAACTTGGGACCAAGAGTAAAGAAGAAGTGATTGGCAGAAAGTTGGCATCAGGTGCTCCTCTGACCGGAACACTAGAAACCGATGCTCCGGATTTTGCCGCTCGATTGCCGAACGGATTATCGGTGATTCCAGATTTTGCTCACATCCGCCGGGCAGCCCCGGAGGCGTTCAAAGAGCGCATCTTTAGAAGACCTTTCAGCTACGAGGCTGGAATTTCCGAATCCGGTTCGGTTGATGTTGGGCTTCTTTGGTGCTCATATCAAGCCAATATCGAGGAGCAGTTCTTGCCGATTCAACGCCGGCTTGAAGAGTTTGACCTATTGAATAAGTGGACTGTTCCGGTGGGGTCTGCAACATTCTTCATTCCAAAAGGTCCTGAGCCAGATTCGGTGATTGCCCAGGCACTATTCTCTTAGGGTGCCCACACCTTCTAAATTCTTTAGTCGTGGCAGAGTCATAGACTCGGGCGAAAATCTAGGGCGAAGAGTTGTCCTGATTTACATCGTATTGATCGGCCTTTCAATGAGCCTGATCCCATACTCGATCGACCCCTTCTTGCCAGCTTTTCCGGCTGTTGGAGATTTCTTTGGGGTTCCAAATGGCACCGTGCAAGCTTCGCTCACCGGGGTAACCATTGGTGTTGCGATGGGTCAGTTGATCACAGGCCCACTCTCTGATGCTTTTGGACGCAGGCCATTATTGCTGTTGGCAATTCTTGGTTATGGAATCAGCGCGGTGACACTGTTTATTGCACCGAATATTGAAATCTTCATTTTGCTCAGATTCTTCATGGGCTTTTTTGCCGCCAGCGCGGATGTTGTTGGCAGGGCAATTATTAGAGACCTCTTCCGAGGGCAAGCAATGTTGCAAATGCTCTCAAAGGTCTTTTTGATCCAGTCGCTATCGCCAATCTTGGGGCCAATCATTGGTTCACAGCTGCTTGGTTTTGGTTCCTGGCAATTGGCGTTTTTGTGCTTTGGCTTCTTTGGGCTGGCGCTTGGCGTCGTTGCCTGGTTCACCCTAGTTGAAACCTTGCCGGTCGCACGACGCAGATCTAGCTCTGCGGCAGGACTTATCCGCGGCTACACATCGGTTTTGAGAGACCGGGTCTATGTCGGGTTGATGATCTACGGGTCGCTGCAGCTATCTGCGCTGTTTGGTTATTTGAATATCGTGCCATTTTTGTATCAAGACGTTTATGGCTTGAGCGTTGAAGAATTTGGTCTCTGGTTTGCTTTCAACTCGTTTGGGCTTTACCTGGGAGTTCAATTCGGTGGTTTGATGGCAAGGTTTTTTAGGGCCCAGTGGATGCTTGCGGTTTACTCCACAGTCGGCACTATCGCTGGTCTCTACCTGATTCTGAGTGCCGGTGGGAACATCGTTCAAGCCGAGATCGGCTTCTTCATGGTTGTGTTTGTTTTTGGTTCCCCAGCAACCGCGATTCCAACGCTCGCACTTTTGAATCACGGTTCTGAGGCCGGCACAGCAGCTTCGCTGCTTGGCTCGGCCAGCTTTATCTTGGCCTCTTTGATGACCGGGATTTATGCCGTTCTCTCCACCACTACAACCGTGGATATCGGGCTTTTGATATTCGTATTCTTTGGTCTATCGCTTATTAGCCTTTTGGTTTTGGTGCGGCCTTGGAAGATTCCTGATCTGCGCAAAGGGTTAGAGCAAGAAGAAGCTCACTAGCGCCTTAGTTTTTTGATTAGCGGGTCCAGACTTCCCTGGGCCAAGGCTGCTCCCAAAATCACAACCACCGCACCAATTGGTTCATACCAGTGCAGCACCTCGCCCAAAAGGGCTATGCCCCAGATTGTTGCAATCACCGGGTTGGTATAGGTGACGGTTGATGCCACTGCCGACCCAGCTCCTGCGATCACATCGTGAAACAACCTATAGGCAAGGCCAGAGCCCAAAACTCCCAATGCCAGAATCGCCAAGACGCTTTCTAGGGTTGCAGGACCAACAAACAATGGTCCAGAAAAAACATAGAGCGGCAAGAGTGTGATTGCGCTTGTGCCAACCTGCACTGCAGCTGTTGTTGTCCCCGGAAGCTTCATCGGAGTCACAAATTTTCGAATGTAAGGCCCGCCAATTCCATAGGACAGCGCAGCTAGAACCAAAGCGAGAATCGCCATCGGCTCATTCTCGCCAAAGCCTTGCCAAACCCCGAGGGTTATGCCAACGCCAATCAGCCCAATTACCAAACCAATAAGGCTTATAACTGTCACTTTCTCGGTGCGATAGATGACCAAGATCGAAAGCAGGGTGAACATCGGGGTCGCAGCCCCGATGATTGCGGCTAACGAACTAGTGGTGGATTGCTGGGCAAAAGAGAAAAGCGAAAAGGGAATCGCGCTCATGAAGAGCCCTGCAATCCAAATGTGAAAGAACTCTCTTGGTTTGCTTGGAAAACGAAGCTTCAGAGCCAGAGCCAAAAGAACCATTGCCAACGCACCCAGCAGTGTGCGCCAAAAGGCAACGCCAAAGAATGTTGTTAGTCGCAGTGAAAGCTCAGTGAATAAAAAGCTCGAGCCCCAAATAAGGGCCATCGGAATAAACTTCCAGATCCAGTGGCTGCGCACCTAAAAATGCTAGTGGCTAGAAGGTGTGGTTTCGATCTCCGAGCGATCTCCAGACCACAGGGTGTGGAAGACGCCGTCTAGGTCAACTCTCTTATAGGTGTGAGCACCAAAGAAGTCGCGCTGACCTTGAACCAAAGCCGCTGGCAAGCGCTCTGCCCTGAGACCATCGAAGTAGCTTAGAGAAGATGCAAATGCTGGGTTTGGGATTCCCGCCAATGACGAATGTGCAACCACACTTCTCCAAGAAGAGACAGAGGAGTCAATCGCCTTCTGGAAGTACTCGTCAAACAGCAAAGAAAGCAGGTTCTCGTTCTTGCCATAAGCATCTGAAATGCGGTTTAGGAACTGCGCGCGGATGATGCAGCCACCGCGCCAGATCTTGGCAACGTTTCCTAGGTTGATGTTCCAGTTGTATTCCTTGGCGCCTGCGCGAATGGCATCAAAGCCCTGGGCATAGGCAACAATCTTGGAGGCATAGAGTGCCTTGCGAACATCTTCGACAAATGCCTTCTTGTCCTCAATCTTCCACGCTGTGGTACCGGTCGCTAGCTGTGGTGCGCCATTGCGCTGAGCGGCTTGAGACGAAAGGCTTCTGGCAAATACCGCTTCCGCAATTCCAGACACTGGGGTGCCAAGGTTCAGAGCTGTCTGGACTGTCCAAACACCGGTTCCCTTGGAGCCGGCTTGGTCCAGAACGATGTCAACAAATGGCTTGCCGGTTTTTGCATCGACCTGCTTTAGAACCTCTGCGGTGATCTCGATTAGGTAGCTTTCGAGTTCGCCCTTGTTCCACTCGGAGAAGATGTCTGCGATTTCACTTGGTGAGAAGCTACCTGCTTGGCGCAGGATGTCATAGGCCTCTGCGATGAGCTGCATGTCGGCATATTCGATGCCGTTGTGGATCATCTTCACAAAGTGACCAGCACCATCGGTGCCAACGTGGGTGACACATGGCTCACCCTCGGCAATTGCAGCAATTGAGGAAAGGATTGGACCAAGGGTCTTATAGGACTCTGCGCTTCCGCCGGGCATGATCGAAGGACCCTTGAGGGCACCTTCTTCACCACCGGAGATTCCAGCACCAACAAAGTGAAGTCCCTTTGCAGAAACTTCCTTCTCGCGGCGAAGGGTGTCGGTGAATAGCGCGTTGCCACCATCAACGATGATGTCGCCCTCTTCAAATCTTTCAGCAAGCTGGTTGATAACTGCGTCAGTTCCAGCACCCGCCTGCACCATAATGATCGCGGTTCTTGGTTTTTGCAGTGATGCTACGAAGTCATCAATGGTCTCTGCTGCAATGAAGTTTGCCTCTGGGTGCTCGGCAACCAATAAGTTGGTGCGCTCCACGGAGCGGTTATAAACCGCAACTTTGTTGCCCTCACGGCTAGCCAGGTTTCTGGCAAGGTTTGAGCCCATAACGGCCAGACCAACAACACCAATATTTGCTTTTTCAGACATGTAGTTCCTGATTCTTTTTGATTGGGAGATTCTGGGCGCTCAACGCTGGGCGAAATTTCCTCTAACTTTACCAACTTCAGCGAGATAAAGGACGAAATGGCGCATTGGGGAAGGCGGTCCCTCAGAAATTGGCTATCTCTTGATAACCTCGGGTTGAACAGGGAGCACTTCTTGAAAATCAAAACAACAATCATTGCCGGGCTATTGGCACTGACTCTGGCCAACCCGGTTTCGGCAAGCGCTGCAAGTTGTTCGGTTGAAAAGCAGTTGGCAAGTAAATCAATTCTTGATTTGCACGCCCAGGTCGTGAACGCCGAGACCGGTGAAGTTCTGTTCTCTCAGGATGCGGACACCCCAATCAGAACAGCCTCAGTGCTCAAGCTTTTGACTGCGACCGTTGCACTTGATGTTTTGGGTCCGGACTACCAGGTTGAAACCAAGGTTTATCAAGACCCGATTGACCCTACCAAGATCTATCTGGTTGGCGCAGGGGATGTGACGCTTTCTCGAATGCCCGGGAACATCACCTCTTATTACGCGAAGGCTCCGAAGCTAGACACCTTGACTCGGTTATTGAAAAATTGGAGCAAGCAATCTGGAGTGCAGATTCAAACCGTGGTTACCGATTCAACCCTGTTTGGTGAAAAGGGTGACTGGCACTCAACCTGGAGCAAGCTTGGTTTATCGCAAGGGTATATGGCTCCGGTTTCAGCACTTTCTATCGATGCTGGAAGACTCACGAACTCAAAAAATCGTTTTATTGCCAAGCGCACCAGCAAGCCGGTTGAGCAAGCGGGCGCATTGTTCTTGGCCTCGCTGAACAAATCAAAATTGGCAGTTGGAGCAAAGCTAGAGCAGGGAAAACTTCCAGAAGGTGCAATTCAGATCGCCTCGGTGAAATCTAGGCCAATGTCTGAGTGGGTTGAGAACATGCTCAAGGTCTCGGACAACTCATTGGCTGAGGCCCTTGGCAGATTGAGCTCTTTGGCTCTTGGTCTTGACGGCAGCATGGAATCGCTAACGCCAACCTATCGCCAAGTGCTCGGCGCTCGCGGTTTGGATGTTTCCAGCATTGACATCGTGGATGCCTCCGGGTTGTCTTCTTGGAACCTGGTTTCAGCAGACTTGTTTACCGATCTCTTGGCTCAAATCAAGGCGGATGAAATTGCTGCCGAGGCTTTGATTGATGGTTTGCCGGTTTCTGGTCAACGTGGATCTTTGCACTACCGCTTTTCAAGCGGCTATAAAAAAGCCGCAATTGGAAAGGTGATTGCCAAGACCGGCTATATCCACACCGGGTATTCGCTGGCTGGATACCTCACCGCAAAAGATGGCACCGAGCTAGTCTTTAGCGTTTTCAATCTTGGCTCCAAGGTGACCACAAATAACCGAATCGCGCTGGATAACTTGGTCTTCGGTTTTTATAAGTGCGGGGCCAATCTTCAGCAATCGGCCATATAAAAAACTCAGTCTCAAAAATAGTTTTAGCCGAGCAGACAGGGACTAACCTAGAGGTATGGCGCGAAGTGTTTATGTTGCATCGGTCGAGGGCCACACCGCAAAATCAGTGGTTGCTCTCGGAGTTTTGGAAACCCTAACCAAGAAATTTCAAAAGGTTGGAGTCTTTCGAGCCATCAGCGAAGACCCAAGTGGTCACGACGCAATTCTTGAACTTTTGATGAGCAATACCAACACAGAATTCGCAATAGAAGACTGTGTTGGCGTGAGCTATCGCGAGATGCACGAGACTCCAGAGAAGTCTTTGGGGAAGATCCTTGAGCGCTATAAAGCCCTGGAAGCAAGCTGCGACGCGGTAGTGGTCGTCGGTTCCGATTACACCGATGTCTTTAGCCCAGCAGAGTTTTCCTTCAACGCTCGGGTGGCAGCAAACCTTGGCATCCCAATGATTTTGGTCTTCAATGGCCGTGAGATTCACACCACCTCAGAGCACTTGGGTCAGGCGAAGCCTAGGAACTCTCAAGACCTAAAGTCCATGGCCGAGCTTGTGATGCAAGAGGTCGCGGATGCCCACACCACAATCTTGGCTGCGGTTGTCAACCGCGCAGATTCTGAGCGCCTGCAATCAATCAAAGAGGCGGTTGGCAAGGCTCTTCCGGACTCGGTTCCGGTCTGGGTAGTGCCCGAGGATCCACATCTTCCAGCTCCAAGAATGGGGCAGATCCTTGAAGCTGTTGATGGCAAGTTGCTATTTGGTTCGGGCAAGCGCCTAACCAACGAGGCTATGGACTTGGTGGTCGCCGCAATGACTCCCGAGCACGTTTTGCAAAGAATTTCCGAGGGTTCGGTAGTTGTGGTTCCAGCCGACCGCACAGATGTTTTGCTTGCGCTACTGATGGCTGATGCCTCAAAGACCTTCCCATCGCTTGCCGGAATTGTTTTGAACGGTGGTTTTGAGATTCCAGAACCAATCCGGGTATTGATCGAGGGTCTGGATCCAACCCTGCCGGTAGTGACAACAGACGGTAGAAGCTTTGACACCACCGTGAAGATTTCCTCAACCAGGGGATTGGTTAGCGCTAGAGATCTACAAAAGATTGAGCGTGCCAGAAAGCTTGTGGTTGACCACCTGGACACCGAACAGCTGGTTGACCTTCTCGAGCAAACCACACCTAGAGCTATCACTCCGTTGTTCTTCGAGTACTCGCTTCTCAAGCGAGCAAGCGATGATCAAAAGACCATTGTGTTGCCCGAGGGTGATGATGATCGGGTGCTCGCAGCAGCAAGCCAAATCCTTGGCAAGAAGATCGCAAAGCTGATCATTCTCGGAGATCCTCAACAGATTCAAGCCAAGGCAAATGCCCTCGGGTTGGATCTGTCGGCAGCAAGCTTGATGGATCCGGCAAAGTCAGAGCACTTCGCTGCATGTGTTGCCGAATACGTCAAACTCCGTTCACACAAGGGTGTCACTGAGGAAAAAGCCAAAGAGGTAATGCTGGATGTTTCCTATTTTGGAACCATGCTGGTGCAGCTTGGGCTAGCCGATGGCATGGTCTCGGGAGCTGCCCACACCACTGCCCACACCATCAAACCAAGCTTCGAATTCATCAAGGCCAAGCCCGGTGTCTCTGCCGTTTCCTCTGTCTTTTTGATGGCCCTAGAAGATCGCGTTTTGGTTTATGGCGACTGCGCTGTGATTCCTGAACCAAGCGTCGAGGAGCTTGCAGACATCGCAATCTCCTCTGCCGAAACCGCCAGAAGCTTCAACATCGAACCGCATGTCGCAATGCTTTCCTATTCCACGGGTGAATCTGGCTCGGGTGCAGACGTTGATCGGGTTCGCGCTGCCACAAAGTTGGTTCGCGAAAGGGCTCCGGAACTATCGGTCGAAGGGCCAATCCAATACGATGCTGCTGTTGACGTGGCAGTTGCCAAGGCCAAGCTTCCAGAGTCCACGGTGGCTGGCCGCGCAACCGTATTTGTGTTCCCAGATTTGAATACCGGAAACAACACCTACAAGGCAGTCCAGCGCACCGCTGGAGCGCTGGCGATCGGACCAATTTTGCAGGGTTTGAATAAGCCAGTGAATGATCTATCACGTGGTGCTTTGGTGCAGGACATAGTGAACACGATTGCAATTACCGCCATTCAGGCTCAGAGCATGGGGCAAAAATGAGACCAATCCTGGTTATCAATTCCGGTTCCAGCTCACTGAAATATCAGCTGGTTGATGTTGATTCTTCGGTTGCGTTGCAATCAGGTTTGATCGAGCGAGTGACAGACCACGCCATGGCATTTAAGCAAATGATTCAGGAGCTTGGAGATGTTTCGCCGTTAGCCATCGGGCACCGCGTGGTGCATGGCGGATCTGAGTTTTCAAAACCTGTAATTATCGATAACGCTGTGATTGCAAGAATCAAGGAGCTTAGTTCTTTGGCCCCATTGCATAACCCAGGACACGTTGCAGGGATCGAAGGAGCCGTTGCAGCTTTTCCTGAACTGGTTCAGGTCGCAGTCTTTGACACCGCTTTCCACCAGACCATGCCAGTCGAATCATATCGATACGCAATAGATCAAAAGCTTGCCGATGAATACGGCATTCGCCGATATGGCTTCCATGGCACCAGCCACGCCTTTGTTGCACAGAAGACCGCAGAGTTTTTAGGCAAAGACCTTTCTGAGCTAAACGCCATCATTTTGCACCTTGGAAATGGCGCATCGGCATCCGCAATCAAAAACGGAGAATCTATCAACACCTCAATGGGCTTGACCCCGCTGCAGGGTCTAGTGATGGGTACTCGCTCCGGAGATATTGATCCGGCGATTGTTGCCTATCTAGAGCGAGTGGCAAAGATGAGCATTGACGAGGTCGATGCATCTTTGAATAAAAACGCGGGACTCAAGGGCCTGACTGGTGACTCAGATTTGCGAGATGTTGAATCTCGTGCAAAAGCTGGTGACCAGGTCGCAATCGATGCACTTGCCGTTTACTCAATGAGAATCAAGCACTACATCGGTGCCTACCTTGCTCAGATTGGCCCGATTGATGCTCTCGTCTTCACCGCAGGCGTTGGCGAAAACTCAGTTGAGATGCGCTCTCAGATAACTTCTGGACTTGAACATCTTGGAATCAAAATCGATGCTGCCAAAAACCAGCTGCGTGATAAATCCGCCCGAGAAATCTCGGTTGAGGGTGCAAGCGTGAAGGTGTTGGTTGTGCCAACCAACGAAGAGCTTGCAATCGCGCTCCAGACCGCGGAATTTCTCTCCTAAATCAGAGCGATTTCCGTTTAGCCTCTTGCTCGAGAAGTTGAGGTAAATCCGATAGCCGCCTAAGCCCACCCAGGGTCTGGCTCATTCTGTGGTTGGACTTGAATGTCTCTTGGTTCTTTGCCAAGAAGTTCCAGTAGCCGGCGGTGAATGGGCAAGCTTCCTCGCCAACGCGGATGGTTGGTTTGAATTTGCAGCCGACGCAGTGGTTGCTCATTTTGTTTATGTAGGCACCACCCGCGGCATATGGCTTGGTGGACATTTGACCACCGTCGGCGTAGAGCGACATGCCGATGACGTTTGCCGGCATTACCCATGGCGTGCCATCGGCAAAGGCATCGATGAACCAGTCGTTGGTTTGCTTGGGATTAAACCCGCGCTGCAGCGCGGTGTTGCCCAGCACCATAAGCCTTGGAATGTGGTGAGTCCAGGCATTGTCCCGCACAGATTTGACTGCATGCGCGAGGCACTTGGCTTCGATTTGGTCTGGATCTAGTTCGCTGAAACTTGTCGGAAGTGGCGTATTTGCTTTGAGCTCGTTTTTAGATTCGTAGTCTTCGCCAAAGTGCCAGTAGAGCTGCCAAACATAGTCTCGCCAGCCAATGATTTGGCGGATGAAACCCTCTACACTGGCGAGCCTTGCATCGCCTGACTGATAAGCGGCAACAGCTGCATTGACTACTTCGAGTGGTGAGAGTAGTCCAAGGTTTATTGGCACCGAAAGCATCGAGTGGGCCATTACCCAATCCCGGTCATCCATCGCATCTTCGTAGGGACCAAATAGATCGAGGCGGTTTTCAATGAAATCATTCAGAGCGACCAGCGCCTGCTCGCGGGTTCCAGGAAATATCCTTGGACCATCGTTCCCGATGAACTTTGCCTTGCCACTTTTCTCGAGGGCATCCAACTCTGCTCTGACTTGTAGATCGAGCTCATCTTCTTGTGGGCGATATGGTTCCGGTAGACCAAGGCCGGCCTTTGGTGGTGGGAGTCGATTCTCCTCATCGAAGTTCCATTTGCCACCCTCGGGTTCTCCTTGGTGCATGAGAATGTCAATACGTTTTCGTTGAATCCGATAGAAATCCTCGAGACGAAGTCTTTTTGGGCTTGAGGCTAGGAACGCATCCCAGTCTTCAAAATTCGAGCAAAATCCTGGGTTTTCATGAATCTCAAGATTCAGGCTCTGCGCAAGAGCAAGAAAGGGTCTGGAGGAAGGGTGGGCGATGCTGGTTAGGTTTTGATTCTCAAGTTCTCGATAGCTACCAACCCGAATCAGTTTCACGTTTGTGTCTCTGCCACGGGCCAGTTGCGCATAGCGAATCAGGTGGGCCTTTTGGCGATGGTAGTTGCGCTTTGAGAATTGGTTGTCGACTAGCGGGAGCAGAAGCTCAGATTCCAGTTCGAAATGTGGGCCCAATTGATCGGCAAGCAATAGTTGCAATTGGGCTCCTTTTCGGGAAATGTTCGGGCTCTTCTGTTGGTTCCAAACTACATGCAGAAAATCAACCAAATTATTTCCCGGTATGACCAGATCGTCATTGATTTCATGGAGAAGATTGGGCTACCATTTTTGCGCTTTGCCATTGGTGCAGTTTTCATTTGGTTTGGTGCCCTCAAGACAATTGGTGAACTAAGCCCGGCGTATGACCTGGTTGCCAAGACTGTTTATTGGCTGACCCCGGAAATCATCGTGCCGCTTCTGGGGCTTTGGGAAGTGGCAATTGGTTTGGCATTTTTGTTTCCTCCATTGACCAGAATCGCTATTTTGCTTTTGGCTTTGCAGATGCCTGGAACTTTCTTGCCTTTGGTCTTGTTGCCTGAGGTTTGCTTCTCTGTGTTTCCTTTTGGGCTTACCTTGGAGGGTCAATACATCATCAAGAACTTGGTGATTATCGGCTCTGCGTTAGTGCTGGGTTCTAGATTGCAGGCGATCAAGAGCACGCAAAGTTAGGGCAACTGTCTAGACTCAGTTTGGATAGATGGGGATAGATGAAACCGAAACAACTTTTTAGCCTCTTTGCAACTGCCGAGGCAATCACTTGGACTCTATTGATTTCTGCTCTGATTGCCCGTGTTGTTCTTCCTGAGCAAGCAATCTTGGTGACAATTGCCGGCGGTATTCACGGAGCTGTGTTTTTGGGTTATGCGGTCACTGCAGTCTTGGTTGGACTAAACCAACGTTGGAAATTCTCGCGACTGTCAATTGCTGTTTTGCTGGCAATCGTGCCATTTGCAACTGTTCCTTTTGAGCTTCGTCTCAAGAAAGCTGATGCGTTAGATGGTGCGTGGAGGACAACGAAATCTTCAGACCCAAGGGATCTGTCCTGGATCGATGGCTTGTTTCGCTGGTTCATCGCCAGGCCACTAATTTTGTTAGCAGTATTGGTGATTGTGATTCCAGCTATCTTTGCAACGCTTTTGTGGCTCGGTCCGCCAGATCAATGGTTTAAATAATCAAAACCCCGCTTAGGCGGGGTTTTTCTTTTGGTGGCTATTTTGTTCTCCTTGACAAAGAGGTTAGGTAAACCTAACCTATTCACAGCACCACAATTTGGTGCCCCTTTGAGAGGAAATAAATGCGAATAAGCCGCGCAATTGCAGCAGCCTTGGTTGCAGTAACAACCCTTACTGGGTGTGGCGTTCAGGCCCCCGTTGAGGAAAAGAATTCGATTGTGGTTTATGCCGGTCGAAGCGAAGAACTCGTTCGGCCACTGATTGATCAGTTTGAAGAAGAGACCGGTATTTCGGTTGAGGTCCGCTACGCAGGGAGTGCAGAACTTGCTGCCCAACTTCTAGAAGAGGGCAAGAATTCTCCAGCCGATGTTTTCTTTGCTCAGGATGCCGGAGCCCTCGGAGCAATTGCCAAAGCTGGTTTATTGACCAAGTTGCCGAGTGAGATTTATGACCTGGTTCCAACCAGCTACTCTGCTGCCGATGGTTCTTGGGTCGGAGTTTCAGGTCGGGTTCGAGTTTTGAACTACAACCCAGAGACTGTGACGCAGCTGCCTGCATCGGTATATGACTTGGCAGATCCAAGCTGGAAGGGCCGGATTGGAATTGCTCCAACCAATGCTTCTTTCCAGGCTTTTGTGACAGCGATGCGCGTTCTTGATGGTGATGAGAAAACTCTTGTGTGGCTAGAGGCCATGAAGCAGAATGCGGTGTTGTTCGAGAAGAACGGCGCAATTTTGGAGGCTGTTGAAGCCGGCCAGATTGATGCCGGCTTGATCAACCACTACTACTGGTTCGCAAGGGCACAAGAAGTAGGTCTTGAGAACATGAAGTCTGCACTCGGGCAGTTCCGGGCCTCCGATGCTGGCAATTTGATCAATGCTGCAGGTGTGGGAATCCTCAAAGACTCAACTGCCGCAAGAAAGTTTGTTGAGTATCTATTGAGCGAAACCGGCCAGGCCTACTTTGCCGAGGAAACCAGAGAGTATCCACTGGTAGAAGGTGTCAAGATGGTTGATGATTTGACTCCACTGAGTGAAATCCCGGCACCGAATGTAGACCTCAGCGACCTAGATACCTTGGATCAGACACTAGAGCTGATCCGCCAAGCTGGACTAATCTAAGCAAGTTATGCAAAAGCCCCCTGTTGCCCTTATCGCAATGGGGGTTTTTGCTGCCCTGGCATCATTGGTTCCGCTTGGTTACCTGCTGATACGCCTCGGTTCCGGCTTTGATAAGGCGCTAGCTGAGCTTTCTCGGCCAAGAACATTTGAGCTTTTGGGCAACACCTTATTGCTGACAGTTTCTGTGACGATCACGGCAATTGTGATCGGGTTGTTTCAGGCCTGGTTGGTGACCAGGTCTAATTTGCCGTTTGCCGGATTCTTTGCAGTCTTGGGCACCTTGCCACTTGCCATTCCTAGCTATGTTTTGGCGCTGTCTTATACTTCGATGTTTTCTTGGTTCAGCGGTTTTTTTGCATCTTGGATCACCTTGTCTTTAGCAACTGCCCCATATGTGTTCTTGGGGGTTTCGGCAGCCTTGGTAAGAGTCGACACCTCCCAGGAGGAGGTTGCAAGATCGCTTGGTTTGTCTAGGTTTAGGGTTTTCACAAAAGTCACCTGGCCCCAGATCAAAACCGCTGCAACAGCTTCGGGGTTACTGGTAGCGCTTTACACGCTCAGCGAATTCGGTGCAGTTTCAATTTTGAGATATGACACCTTCACAAGGGCCATTTATAACGCTTACCGCGGTTCATTTGATCGAACGGCCGCAGCATCTCTTGCTGTGGTCTTGGTATTGCTCACTCTCATCGCCCTTTATTTTGAGCGCCGGGTTCGCAACAGGTATCTAAGCGTGGAGGCATCCGGGCGAAGGAATTTGGTCGAGCTTGGTAATTGGAAAGTTTTGGCAATGACCATGTTTGGAGTCCTGGGGCTCTTTGGCGCTGGATTCCCAATTGCCGCACTGACCGGCTGGGCCTTTGTTGGAAGCTCAAGATCAACCTGGGGTGAGTTGCTCTCAGCGCTCGGGTCCTCCTTGTCGCTGGCACTTTTGGCAGGTGTTGTGATTGGCATCTTTGCGACAGCCGTGGCACTTTGGAATGTTAGATACGGTTCCAGGTTCTCGTCTTTGATTGAAACGACAGTCTGGTCCTCTCATGCGCTGCCTGCAATTGTGGTTGGGTTGGCTTTGGTTTTTGTTGGTGCAAATCTGACCCCTTGGATCTACCAAACGGTTTGGTTATTGGTGTTTGCATATCTGATTCTGTTTTTACCAAATGCACTATCTGTGATTGCCACCCCAATGGGTCAGGTGTCAAGGGGCCAGGAACAAGTTGCAAGATCGCTCGGTCTTAGCCAAGTCGGAGCAATTTTCAAGCTGGTGATTCCGGTTGCGACTCCTGGAATCCTGGCCGGCATGGCACTCGCCTCGCTGACGGTCCTGAAGGAATTGCCAGCAACGTTATTGCTCAGGCCTAACGAGGTAGACACACTGGCAACCAAGCTTTGGTCGGCAACCGAGACTCTGTCTTATGCCCAGGCAGCCCCATATGCGCTGGCCTTGATTATCATTGCGGGAGTGCCCGCTTTGGCACTCAATGCACAAGCCCGCAAATTGGCCTCGGAGGTGAGATAGAGATGCCACTTCTTGAGATTAAAAACCTAGGTGTTTTTTTCGATGGCCAAGAGATTCTGCGCGAGGTAAATCTTCAGGTGATGCCGCAAGAACTGCTGGCAATTCTGGGTTCTTCTGGGGCTGGCAAATCAACCTTGCTACGACTGATTGCCGGTTTTGAGAAACCAAACTCTGGTGAGATTTTGCTTTCTGGAAATGTCATTTCCAGCCCCAGAGACCTTTTGAATCCGGAAAAAAGAGGAATTGGAATCGTGCCGCAAGAGGCGGCGCTTTTCCCGCACCTAACTGTTTCCGAGAACATCGCGTTTGGATTAGGAAAGCAAGACAAATCGGCCAGAGAGGCTCGAGTAAAAGAGCTCTTGGAGCTAACCCGACTGACTCCTTTTGCCGATCGGAAGCCGGATCAGTTATCCGGTGGTCAGAGCCAACGCGTGGCACTGGCTCGAGCACTTGCCCCAAAGCCGGCAGTGGTCTTGTTAGATGAGCCGTTTAGCGCACTTGATGCAGAGCTTCGCGAGCAGTTGCGCTCCGAGGTGAGGCAAATGCTACGAACCGAGGGGGCAACTGCGATTTTGGTCACACACGATCAAGAGGAAGCGTTGTCCTTGGCGGATCGAGTTGCTGTGATGCGCGATGGTCAGATCATTCAGGTCGGCACGCCTGCTGAAATCTATAACGCTCCGGTTGACCTTGGAATCGCAACCTTCTTGGGGGATTCGGTACTAGTTGAGGGCTGGGTTGAAAACGGCAAACTCCAGACTGCCCTTGGGAAGCTAACTCCAATTACCCACGTGACCGAGGGTGATAAGGGTGTGGTTGCAATCCGCAGCGAGAACTTCTATTTGCAGCCAAATCCAGCTGGAGACTCCGAGGTAGTTGGCAGAGAGTTCTTCGGGCACGATGCCGTGGTCGAGGTTCAGACCCCAAAGCTTAAGATCAAGGCCCGGGCTAATGGACCATTTGCCCCAGAGGTTGGAATGCGGGTTACAGTTTGGGTTAGGGGTTCTGTGAATTTCTACCCCAATGCAGAGGGCAACTAGAAAGCCCAGATTTGGGAAGCAATTAGCCGATTCAGCGCTTGAACCATCTAGAACAAAGCAATAAAAAGGAGAAGCAAATGGACAATGGCGCAAAGTGCCCAGTGCAACATGGGGCTCAGACTCAGGTTGGAGTATCCAACATGGATTGGTGGCCAAATGCCCTAAACCTCGACATCCTGCACCAGCACGATCAGAAGACCAACCCACTGGGTGATTTTGATTACCGCAAGGAAGTTCGCGAACTAGATTTTGATGCAGTCAAAGAAGACATGCACAAGCTTTTGAAGGACAGCCAGGGCTGGTGGCCAGCAGACTGGGGTCACTACGGTGGGTTGATGATTCGCATGGCATGGCACTCTGCCGGTTCTTATCGAATCGCCGATGGTCGTGGTGGCGGGTCAACTGGAAACCAAAGATTTGCTCCACTGAACTCATGGCCCGACAACGTCAACCTCGACAAAGCACGCAGATTGCTCTGGCCAATCAAGAAGAAATATGGAAACCGTATTTCTTGGGCAGACCTTATGATTCTGGCTGGAACCGTGGCCTACGAATCAATGGGCCTCAAAACCTATGGATTTGCATACGGTCGCGAAGACATTTGGCACCCAGAAAAGGACGTCTACTGGGGTAGTGAAAAAGAGTGGCTAGCCCCATCTGATTCAAGATACGAGAACGTTGAAGATCCTTCTTCTATGGAGAATCCACTTGCTGCAGTCCAGATGGGTTTGATCTATGTAAACCCAGAGGGCGTGAACGGTAAGCCTGACCCACTAAAGACTGCACTTCAGATTCGCGAGACTTTTGCCCGCATGGCAATGAACGACGAAGAAACAGTTGCACTAACCGCCGGTGGTCACACCGTTGGAAAGATGCACGGAAACGGTCGCGCCGAGAATCTGGATGAATCACCAGAGGGTGCAGATATCTCAGAAGCAGGTCTTGGTTGGATGAACCACAAGACTCGCGGCATTGGCCGCGACACTGTGTCTTCGGGCATTGAAGGCGCTTGGACCACAAACCCAACCAAGTGGGACAACGGTTACTTCTATCTATTGTTCAACTACGACTGGGAGCTCAAGAAGTCTCCGGCCGGCGCCCACCAGTGGGAGCCAATCAACATCAAAGAGGAAGACAAGCCAGTTGATGTTGAGGATATGACCACAAGACTCAATCCTGTTATGACTGATGCCGACATGGCAATGATCAAGGATCCGATTTACCGCGAGATTTCCGAGCGCTTCTATAAAGACCAGGATTATTTCAGCGAGGTCTTTGCTAGAGCCTGGTTCAAGCTCACCCACCGCGACCTAGGCCCGAGAACCCGCTACATCGGACCTGATGCACCTACCGAAGACCTCATTTGGCAGGATCCAGTTCCAGCCGGCAATAAGGGCTTTGACGTTGAGGTAGCTAAGGCGAAGATCGCGGCATCTGAGCTCTCTGTCGCAGAGCTAGTTGCAACGGCATGGGATTCTGCTCGCACCTTCCGCGGCAGCGATCTGCGCGGTGGTGCAAACGGCGCTCGCATTCGACTTGAGCCACAGCGCTCCTGGGCTGGCAATGAGCCTGAGCGCCTGAACAAGGTGCTCTCGGTTCTTGAGCCAATCGCAGATGAGGTTGGCGCAAGCGTTGCCGACATCATCGTTTTGGCTGGAAATGTTGGCATCGAGCAGGCTGCCAAGGCAGCCGGTTCAAACGCCAAGGTTCCATTTGCTCCAGGTCGTGGTGATGCCACGCAGGACTGGACCGACACCGAGTCGTTTGCTCCACTAGAGCCGATCGCAGATGGTTTCAGGAACTACTTGAAGAAGAATTACACCGTTTCTCCCGAGGAGCTAATGCTCGACAGAGCACAGCTCATGGGCCTAACCGCTCACGAGATGACCGCTTTGGTTGGTGGACTTCGAGTGATTGGTGCAAACTTTGGCGGCAATAAAGACGGTGTACTTACCGACAACGTGGGTGCCTTGACCACCGACTTCTTCGTGAACCTAACCGATATGACCTATGTCTGGGAACCACGTGGAGAGAACGCATATGTTCTTCGCAACCGCGAGACCGGTGAAGCCAAGTTCACAGCGACTCGGGCTGACTTGGTCTTTGGTTCAAACTCAATCCTTCGTGCCTATGCCGAGGTTTATGCCCAGGACGACAATAAAGAGAAGTTCGTGCAGGACTTTATTGCGGCTTGGACCAAGGTAATGAACAACGACCGGTTTGATCTAAAGTCCTAAGTTTGGACTTCGAAACAGGCGCCTTCGGGCGCCTGTTTCTCTTTAACTAAGCGAAATCAGGTCTGCGTAGCCCTGGTTCCAGTGGTCTTCAACGCCATCCGGCAGGATCAAAACGCGTTCTGGGTTCAGGGCCTCAACCGCACCAACGTCGTGACTCACAAGAACTACTGCTCCGGTGAAGGATGCAAGTGCGCGGAGGATCTCCTCGCGGCTGGCAGGGTCCAGGTTGTTGGTTGGTTCATCAAGCAGCAATACGTTGGCACTTGAAACCACCAGGGCGGCTAACGCCAACCTTGTCTTTTCGCCACCGGATAAAACGCCAGCCGGCTTTGAAACATCGTCGCCGGAAAACAGGAAGGAGCCCAAAACTTTTCGGCAATCAGTGTCATTGAGCTGCGGAGCACTGCGTTGCATGTTTTCCAACACGGTTCTGTTCACATCCAGAGTCTCGTGCTCCTGGGCGAAGTAGCCAATCTTGAGTCCATGACCTGGTTCAATTTGTCCGGTGTCGGGTTTATCAACGCCGGCCAACATCCTCAAGAGGGTGGTTTTTCCGGCTCCGTTGAGGCCGATTACAACAACCTTGCTGCCCTTATCGATTGCAAGATCAACCGCGGTGAAGATTTCAAGTGATCCATATGATTTGCTCAGGTTGCTTGCCATCAATGGGGTCTTGCCACAAGGAGCCGGGTCAGGGAACTTGATCCTTGCCACTCTGTCGACTTCACGAACCGCATCAAGACCAGAGAGGAGCTTCTCGGCCCTGCGCTGCATCTGGTGAGCGGCTGCGGCTTTGGTTGCCTTGGCTCCAAACTTTGCGGCTTGTAGCTGGAGAACGCTGGCTTTCTTTTCTGCGCTGGAACGCTCGCGCTTGCGGCGCTCTTCATCTGATTCACGCTGCTTTAGGTATTGCTTCCAGCCCATGTTGTAAACATCAATCACCTGGCGATTGGCATCTAGGTAAAAGACCTTGTTCACGGTTTCTTCAACCAGGTCAACATCGTGGCTGATCACGATCAGACCACCCTGGTAGTTCTTTAGAAAGCTTCTGAGCCAGACCACGCGATCGGCATCCAAGTGGTTGGTTGGCTCATCCAGCAGCATTGTCTCGGCGTCCGAGAACAGGATTCTTGCAAGCTCAATTCTTCTTCGCTGTCCACCGGAGAGAGTCTTGAGTGGTTGGTCCAGAGTGGTTTCGCCAATGCCTAGGTTGCTGGCAATGGATGCGGCTTCAGCCTCGGCGGCATAGCCACCGGCGGAGTTGAATTCCTCTTCGGCGCGAGCATACTTCTTCATTGCCGATTCGTGAATCTTGGGATCGGTGCTTGCCATGTCCATTGTGGCTTTGGCCATTCTGGCGGCGATGTCACCAATGCCTCTGGCATTGAGGATTCTGGTTCTTGCTAATTCTTCTGGGTCGCCAGACCGTGGGTCCTGAGGAAGATAGCCAATCTCACCCTGTCTGGTCACGGTTCCAAGGGTTGGCTGTCCGTCGCCGGCCAAGATCTTTGTGAGAGTGGTTTTTCCGGCGCCGTTTCTGCCGACCAGTCCAATCTTGTCGCCCTTTTGGACGCGGAAATTTACCCCGGACATTAGTGTCCGCGCGCCAATTTGAATCTCAAGATCTTGGACGGCTATCAAGGGTTTACTCCAGTAATGGTCTAAACATAACTTCGCCCAAATTTTGGATGCGGGGGAGTTAGACCTAAGAAGTTTATCGGCAATGCTCAATTTCTCTGACCTGCAATTTTTCATGGCACATAGGAGGAGAATGAGAGGCGTGAAATCAATGCGGATCGAACACGATTTATTAGGCGATAAAGAAGTACCTACCTCGGCATACTGGGGAATCCACACGGCAAGAGCCATCGAAAACTTTCCAATCTCACTAGTGCCAATTGGCCACTATCGCTCTCAAGTGATGGCGCTTGGCCAGGTCAAAGAAGCAGCTGCGCTAGCGAACTTTGAATTAGGAGTGCTAGAGCGAGAGATCTTTCTCCCGATTCAAAAGGCTTGCCAAGATGTCGCAGCTGGAGTTTTGGATGATTCCTTTGTGGTTGATGCCATTCAAGGTGGTGCTGGAACCTCAACAAACATGAATGCCAATGAGGTGATCGCCAACCGTGCCCTTGAGATCATCGGCAAGGAGAAAGGTGATTACGAGAGCATTCATCCGCTGAATCACGTGAATGCATCCCAGTCCACCAACGATGTCTACCCAACCGCTATCAAGGTGGCACTGATCCACGAGCTGGAGACCTTGGTTTCAGAAATGGGTTATCTCTGCCAGGCACTGGAAGCCAAGGCTTTGGAATTCAAAAGAGTCATAAAAATGGGTCGCACCCAAATGCAAGATGCGGTCCCCATGACTCTGGGTCAAGAGTTTGCTGCTTGGGCACTAATGCTCCGGGAAGATCAGCAGCGGGTTGCAGACTTCATTCCGCTTCTGAGCGAGATCAACCTCGGTGGTACTGCAATTGGCACCAGAATCAACACACCAAATGGTTATTCCGAGGTGGTTCTAAAGCACCTCAGCGCAATCGTTGGGCACAAGTTCACCACCTCGGTGAACATGATCGAGGCGACCCAGGACACCGGCGTTTTCATTACCGCCTCCAGCATCGTGAAGCGAATTGCAACCAAGATGTCCAAGATTGCAAATGACCTTCGTTTGCTCTCTTCGGGTCCTCGTGCAGGGCTAGGGGAGATAAACCTTCCTCCAAGGCAGGCGGGATCTTCCATCATGCCTGGCAAGGTGAATCCAGTTATCCCTGAGGTGATAAACCAAATCGCATATTCTGTGATTGGAAATGATCTAACTGTCACGATGGCCAGTGAATCCGGGCAGCTTGAGCTGAACGCATTCGAGCCGATCATTTCAAGATCTCTAATGATGAACATCGCCTACCTACGCAGAGGTTGCCGAGTATTTGCGGACTACTGCATCTCTGGTATCACGGCCAACGAGGAGTTCTTGCGGTCAACTGTTGAAAATTCAATTGGTTTGGTTACCGCTCTTTCTCCAGTTCTCGGGTACGAAAAGGCAACCAACTTGGCCAAATATGCGCAGAAAAACAACTGCACCATCCGAGAGGCCGTTCTTTCTCTGGGATATCTCACCGATGCTGAGTTCGAGGGAATCCTTGGAAATCTGGAGCTTCTCACAGGTCAAGATCCAAGTTAGCGCCGCCCTGCGAGTCCGATTTGGTGCCTTTGCGATTCTCATGGAGAATGGGAGGACACAAAGGAGTGACTCTTGTCTACCGAAATGCAACACCAGCACGATTCTGCTGGATGGCGAAATATACCTAAATCATCCAAACCCCTAGACCAGGCAAAAATAGCAAAGCTGCTAGCCAAGGAATGGGAAACATTTGAGGCTTCCACAAAGGCCTCAGGCGTCCACAACGCAAAAGCTATGAAGTCGCTTCCAATGGGAGTCACCTCAAGCTTTCAGCACTGGGACCCATACCCAATCTCAATCAAATCCGCCAAGGGCGCTTATGTAACCGACGCTGACGGTCGCAAGCTGCTCGATCTCTCCATGGGATTTGGCGCGATGATGGTTGGACACCTAAATCCAAAGATTGTGAAGGCAGTCAAGAAGGCGCTTCGCAGCGTTGGAACACTGTTTGTCACACCAGCCCCAATCTCAACTGAGGCAGCCGAGCGCTTCAAGAAGCGCTTCGGGCTTGACATGCTTCGTTTCACAAACTCCGGTACCGAATCGACGATGTATGCGATTCGTACCGCCAGGGCTGTGACTCTCAAGAAGGCAATCATCAAGCTTGAGGGTGGCTACCACGGTGGCTATGACCCATTGCAGGTTTCGGTGAAGCCGGCACTTGCTGACATCGGTCCGGCAGAATCGCCAATCCCTGACACCCCGTTTGAGGTCGAGGCTGGCATGGTTCACATCGTTCCTTATAACGACTTGCCATATCTTGAGAAGATCATGAATGAGCACGGCGATTCCATCGCCGCCTTCATTCTTGAGCCGGTCATGGAAAACCTTTCAATCGTTCTTCCTGATGCTGGCTACCTCAAGGCGGTTCGCGAGCTTTGCGATAAGCACAACATCGCATTGATCTTTGATGAGGTTAAGACAGGCCTTACTGCCGGTTATGGCGGAGTCGCTGGTCGAACCGGTGTGAAGCCAGACCTGGTAACCCTTGCCAAGAGCATTGGTGGCGGGCTTCCGGTGGCTGCCTTTGGTGGCAAGCAGAAGTACATGGATGCCGTTGTCGATGGCCGCATGGCTCACTTTGGAACCTATAACGGAAACCCATTGGTTATGGCCGGTGTTATTGCGGTTGATGACCTTTGCACACCTGAAGTCATGAAGGCTGCAGAGGAAATCAACAACGAAACTCTGCGCAAAATTGATGCCATCATCCAGAAGTATGAGCTCCCAGCTCACACCATTGGTCTTGGTCTCAAAGGCGCCGTGATTTGGTCCACAACTCCAGTTCGTAACTACCGCGATTACAAAGCAACCGACTTTGAAATTGCGGAGCTGAGCTGGCTCTGGGGTGTAAACCGCGGCATCTTGACCCCTCCAGGGTTGGATGAGCAGTGGCTAGTCTCGCTTGCCCACACCCAGAAGGATATGGACAAGATGGTCAATGCCCTAGAAGAACTGGCAAAGGCACTCAGAAGCTAGTCTTTCTAGATGGACTTATCGCTCATCGGCACACTGATCTTTATTGGATTCGGTGTGCCGATTAGCATTATTGACGCTCGAACCAGAAACATTCCAAACTGGCTAACGCTTTCCTTTTTAGTTACAGCAACCGCTTCGGTTTTGATCTCTGCGCTTTTCTTTGATGCCGATCCCGCTGGAGCACTGCTCTCCTCCATAGCTTGTTTGCTGGTTTTTGTGTTGCTTTATTTCTTGGCTCGAGGTGGTTTCGGGGAAGCGGACGTGAAGCTGGCTCCAGGGTTTGGAATGTTGCTTGGTGCCAGTTCATTTAGCGCTGTGACGCTTTGGCTTCTAGGCACTTTTATATTTGCCGGTATTTTTGCAGCAGTCATGCTGCTGACCAAAAAGCTAAACAAGAAAGACGAATTTGCGTTCGCACCGTTCATGTTTTTGAGTGCTTTATCTATCTCGCTAGCGAGCTGATGATGTCAATGACCGCAGGGCCAATGACGACGATGAATAGGCCCGGCAAGAAGCACAGAATAAGCGGGAACAGAATCTTCACGCTGATTCGCTGAGCTCTTTCTCGAGCCTCAACTCTATTTCTGTGGCGCATCTCGGCTGCTTGAGCCCGTAAAACAGTTGTTAGCGACACTCCAAGTTGATCAACCTTCATGATGGCATCGGCGAATCTTCTGACTTCAGAACTACCGGTTCTTTCCACCAGGTTCGAGAATGCGTCAACACGATTGACGCCTAATTTGAGGTCATCGAGGGTCCTGACAAGTTCACCGGCCAGTAGGCCAGTTTGGGTCTTCACAACTTTCTCCATGGCTGCAGTCAGGCCTAGGCCACCGCTGACCACCAACAACATTAGATCCACAAGGTTCGGTAGCTCCCGACTGAGTTGGTTGGAGCGAATTTCGCTCTGAATCAACAAGAACGCTCGAGGAGTGAAAACAAAAAGTGATCCAAAAATCAGTATCAGCAGAGTTAGAGGGCCTTGGCCGAAGGATGTGAATAGGGTCAGAACGAATGCCAGGACAAGCAATATTTCAATAGAAAGCAACAATAATCTAGGGGTGCCGCCATAGAAACCTGCACGGGTGAGCTGTTGAGCTGTAACATCCTGCAGCACCTTCGGGGTCAATCGAATGCTTGCCTCGGCGAGCCTCTGAAGCCTGGTTAGTGTTGTTTCTTTATAAACCTCAAATTCGACCCTTGATACTCCAACAAGTTCAAGAGCCCTTTTTCTGCGCTTTGCAACCCTGTAGGCATTCACCACTGTGCCAATTGCCAGCACAATCACCGCAATTGCCAATCCATTCAGGAGCGAGTTGGTCCAAATATTCATTAGACCCTAATCCTCACCAGAATTCGCATCCAAATTGCACCAATAGCGACTAACAGGACAAATACTGCAGCCAAAAGTATTCCTACTGGCTCGGTCCAAAAGACATCTACGTAGTTTGGATTGAATATGGCAAAAAACACAAAAACAGCAATTGGAAGCAGGGTTAGAAACAGTGCGCTGATTCGACCTTCGGAGCTTAGCACCCTGACTTCCTGGGCCAGTTCGGCCCGGTCTCTAGCGGTCTCTGCAACCTCTTCAAGAACATCTGACAGGTTGCCGCCGACTTCGCGTTGGGTTTCAAGTGCCGCGATTACAAGATCCATGTCGCTGCTACCGGCTCGCTTTGACAGCGCGGTCAATGCCGATTCAACTCTTAGCCCAAGGGAAATCTCTCGAACTGATCGTCTGAACTGGCGCTCGATCTCACCATTGCCCTGGGCTGACACCGAATCAAGAGACTGCATTAGTGAAAGGCCAGATCGCAATGAAGATGCCAATAGGAGTAGGAATTCAGGAAGCTGTTGCTGAAATGCGGCTCTTCTTGTTGAGATGCGTCTTGAAGTCCAAAGCCAAACCGAACTAACGGTTATTGCGGCAGCAAAACCAAAGCCACCCAAGGGGTCTAATCCAGAAGTCCAGAAAAAGAATGTGAGAACTAGCGATGCAGCAATACTCAACAGTGCTAGTGAAATAACGCCCATTCTCAAATCTGCGTAAAACAAGCGGTCATTGAGAGTGGTGATAATAAAAAACCGATCGGTAAGTCGATTCTGAAAATTTCGGTAGTTCTGACCAACCTGGCTTACGGCCCTGTCCAGCGGGTCTTGGTATTTGGCCTCTCCCGCGCTCGATAGCAACAGATTAAGCCTGCGCTCTCTCTGCATTCTTGAGCGTTCTGCAAAAATGGCAAGGAATATTAGGGCGACCGCGAGACCTACGGCAACAAGGATTGCGTATCTCATAAGTCCTTCTTGAAGATTTCCCTGTCGACCTCAACACCACGGTGTTCAATGCTTTTTACGCACTCTGGAATGATTCCGGTTGCAACTAACCGGCCAATCGCTTCAGCCCCTCCGGACACTGGGTATTCGAATCCAAATATCTCTTGAGTCTTAATTGAGCCATTCTCCAGGGCAACGATTTCTGCAATCGAGGTGATCTTCCTTGAGCCATCTCGGAATCTAGCCTGGTGAATCAAAATATCCACTGCAGAAGCCAATTGTTCTCTAATTACCGGGATTGAAAGTCGCAATTCGCTCATCGATGCCATCGTCTCGATGCGTGATAGACAGTCGGTGGTTGAGTTGGCGTGAACAGTTGATAAAGATCCGTCATGGCCAGTATTCATGGCCTGCAGCATGTCAAATGCTGCAGCATCTCGAACTTCTCCAACAACAATGCGATCTGGTCGCATGCGAAGCGAGTTTCTAACCAGGTCACGAATTGTGACCTCGCCAATCCCCTCGGAGTTCGCAGGTCTTGATTCCAACCTGACAACGTGCTCTTGGCCAAGACTCAGCTCTGCGCTGTCTTCAATTGTGACAATCCGTTCATAGCTTGGGATTAGAGCAGCCAGAATATTTAGCGTTGTAGTCTTCCCAGAACCCGTTCCTCCCGAAATCACAATGTTGCGCTTGCCTCTAATTGCAAGCTCGAGAAACTGCATGGCAGGAGCACTGACCGAACCAAAACGAATAAGGTCGTTTTTATTTGCAACCCTGCCAGAGAACTTTCTAATCGTGACACTAGGCCCGTCAACGGCAACCGGGGGAACAATCGCATTCACACGGGAGCCATCGGGAAGTCGGGCATCAACCATTGGAGAGCCTTCGTCAACTCTTCGTCCAACGCGAGACACGATTCGCTCGATTACTTGACGGATATGAGCGTCGTTCTCAAATCTGACGGGGACTTTGGAGAGTCGACCACCTCGTTCGGCGAATACTTCATCAGGGCCATTGACCATTACTTCGGTGACGTCTGGGTCTCGGAGTAATTGCTCAATTGGCCCAAGCCCGACGATGTCATCGATGATTTCCTGCACCAATCGAGCTCGGTCAGCATCGGTGAGAATCAGTGTCTGGCTCGCAATAACGCGGGTGATTACCGAGTAAACCTCTTCGCGCAGTCTGGATTCACCAAGGTCCTTGGAGTAGAGGCTCTTCCCAAGATTATTCACCAGTGCGAGGTGAACTTGCTCCTTGAGTTCGGTCGTGTGATTAGAGGTCTTCAGCCATGTCGCCTCGGTTCTTGCAAAGCCTCTTCCTTCAGACCCGAGCCTCTCGCTTAGGCTCATTCTTTTAGTCCCGAAGGAGCTGAAGTTTCTGGTGCTGGTTCAGGCATTGCTGGACTAGGTGAAACTGCGAATCGCACTTCAAGCAGTGCTTTCACCAGGCCATTGATTTTTGTTGAAATCGGATTGCTTCTTCTGAATGTGACGAGAGTCTGGCCCTGATTCAAAGCCTTGATTGCATCGCGATATTCAGGAATCTGCAAGGAAGTTTTGATTCCAATCAGTGCCTCAACTTCAGTTATTTTCAGGCTGATTCTTGGATCTAGTCGGTTGATGATTATTTTTTGCTTATTCCTTGTGATTCCCAGTTCTTGCATCACGTTCAAAGCGGTTTTGAGGTCTTTAATGCTTGCGACATCTGGAGTGGAGAGAATGTAAATCTCGTCTGCAAGCTCAAAAACATCCATATTTAGATCGGTGAACTGAGCCGTCGAATCCACGATCACGTAGTCGTAGTTTCTTCTCAGAAGCTTCAGGAGTTCCAGGATGCGCCCTGCTTCAAGTGATTCTCCAATACCTGGATGCGACGGCGAAAGAATCGCATCGAAATTGCTATCAATTGAGGTGCTCAAGCCGGAAATTGTGTTTCTGCTCAGCTGACCTTGGGCGGTCGCTAGGTTGCCGAGAGTCACATCTGGAATCTTGTCCAGGAACATCGCCACATCGCCAAAGTTCAAATCCAGATCAATCAAACAGACCCGGATCTCAGAATTTTGCGCGAGTGAAGCCGCGAGGTTTACAGCAAAAGTCGTTTTACCCACTCCACCTTTAGGAGAAAAGGACATGAATATTTTGCCCATGTGGTGGAAGCCATCCATGCCCATCGCAGCCGAAATCTCATCGCTTAGCATGGTGCTCGACGCAATCGCATTTTGGAGCGCTGTGGCATCTCCGGAAGTGACAACGCTTCTGATTCCAGACTCCAATGCGAGCCGTAAATCGTGTTCAGAAACGTAGTCTCGCACTACCACGACGCCAAGCGAAGGGCGAGTGACTCGACAGTGCTTCGACATGTCGCTGACTTGCTGCATGGAGACTGTGGGCCCGACAATTACTAGATTGTCACCCTTGGATTCCATGATTTCATGAGCATCTTGGACGGTTGTGCAAACCTGGCTAGGTTCGTTTAGAGCGGCACGAATTTGGTCAACATTTAGTCGATCGGTCTCAAGAATAATTGCCATGATTGCCTCCTAGTACTGCACCTGAGGAACCGATTCCCCGTCGCCAACAAGAACTAATGTGATTTCTCCATTTGAATATTCCGTCAAGAGCTTTGCAACCTGCGCACTCGGAATCGAAAGAGTCACTACGCCTTCGAAATTGGCATTTGGCGCAATCATGGAACCACCATCTGAAAGCCCGCCAATTGCAAGAACTTTCACGTTTGGAAACAGAACCTTGGTTTCTAGAAGCCCAGTTTCTGCATTTTCCTGGGTGCTCAGAACTCC
Organism: Aquiluna sp.; assembly: GCA_021741585.1. Taxonomy (GTDB): domain Bacteria; phylum Actinomycetota; class Actinomycetes; order Actinomycetales; family Microbacteriaceae; genus Aquiluna. Next base: position 58,930 of record JAIOXN010000003.1, read on the forward strand.
CACCGTGCTGCCGATTCCAATCAGTCCGCCGCCTTGTTGATGCTCATCAAGGGTTAACGACACAGCCGCATAGCTCTGGTCCAACAAGGAGCCAGCACCCATCTTGGTAACTGGCTCAAAGTCTCCTTCAAGAAGCAGGGTGTTTGCAGTGAGGTCTCGGGTGGCAACTGATCCCGCACTGAGGTCTCCGTATTCGACTATCGATGATTCAGGCAAGAGTGCTTTCGGGAAGAGCCTTGTTGTGACTAGACCCTCTGCTTTTGCGTCATCCAGTGAGGTTCCCTGTGGGATGTTTTCTTCAGTGAAAAGAACCAGAATCTTTTCGTATTCGTTCAGGGCTTGCTGAGTGTTCTGCTCTTGCACATAAAAAGTGCCAACAGCGGCAAACGTCCCCAACCCCAAAGCGGCCAAAATTAGTAGCGCAACTCTAATCATTTATCCCTCACTCATAGACCAATCTAGCCAGCACTTGGCCATTCACAAACTCTGGTTCCGAAACGTAATAACCATAAAAACAAGGTCGGGAAGCCTTGCAAGATTGATTGGCTGGAAAACCAACTGGGTATTGATCCCAACCCCCTGGGGGTTCAACCCCACCAGTTTTGTTATTCGTCAGTCTGTAGCCAAGGATCCTCACGGCCGCTTTTCCGGCAATTTCAAAATCGTAATTACCGGGCGCATACCTAACAAAGGCCCCAATCAGCCCAACTGTGAGGGCTTGTTCATTGGCAATCACAGAGTCCAAGAAGTTTTCAATTTCATCATCGCAAAGTTTTTGAAGGTTGGTTTCACCCAGTTGAACAATTTGACCCAACGTCAGAAACGCTGTTTGATCGCATTGGCCAATTGGGATGTCTATCCCTGCTACACCGTTTGAAACATCTACAAACGAGAAACTTTCACTGCCTATTTCTAGTTCGCAGCTTTGTTCTCTTGGGATATCGGGGTGCAGCTGCTGGTTTCTGAATTGGAACCAAACCACCGGTTCTTGGTTGGCAACGTAATCGCAAATCGGAAAACCTAAATCGAAAATGGTCTCAAGCGTTTGACCGCCACCACCGGCAATATTCCACTCGGATTGTGAGCATTGAGCTAGTCCAACTGAATCTTGATCGGTGAAGAACAATTGGATGGAGCTCAGTCCATTCTCTTTAGATCCGGCGATAACCCTCACCAAATTATCGCTTCCCAAATAATCCGCACACGCTGAAGCTTTTTCGCTGCTGATAACACAGGTTGCCAAGGGGGAGGAGCCGCATAGTTCCAGAAGCACACTGTCGCCATCTGCTGAGTTTGCATTGAGGAAATCTTGAACAAAAAGTTCTGCGGCGGACTGGCTCGCGCATGGTGACAAGTCTTGAGCACACGCATTTGCCAGAGCCAGTGATGCAGCAGACGAAGCATTTCGTAGAGTCTGTTGCTCAAGATAGACCCTGCCAAAATCAACGGCAAGGGCAATAACCGCCAGCAGGGCCCCCGAGCCAAGCAACACTGCTAGAAGAGTCGCTACTGCACCCTTTTCGCGTTTAATCAGCCTTCGCATAGCCACTGAGCCTGAAGGGTAATTTCAATGACACCGGGGTCTGTTGCTCCCGGGTCAAAACGTTGAATCAACGCAATTGGTGTGAAGAAAACAAAATCAACACTTGCACTCACTACCGCAGAGGCGAGTGCCTCGGGGTCAAAAATCTCCGGGCAGCTCTCGATGAAGGTGATCAACACAGCCTCTTGTTCGCTGGCTGAAATAGCCAGCGCTGACGCTCCGGTATCTTGCCCTATCGCTTCGGCTTGCAGTGGGCTGGCACCAGAGGCCAATGCGTTCGCGGCCTGGCTGGCGCTATTTTGAAGTGATGCCTGGATAAATAAAGCGCGACCAGCATCGATCATAAATAAAACGATTAAAAGCAGCAGCGGGACAACGAGTGCGAATTCAACTGCACTCGCACCTTTTGTGCCTTTGCCGCTAGCTGCGGCAAACATTTGCCCTAGAGACCTAGTGTTGCGAAAAGTCCATCGAAGAAGTCGTTTAGGTCGCTACCGAAAGCGGCAATTCCCACACCGATTACTGCAGCAATCAGTGCGATGATTAGCGCATATTCAACTGCGCTTGCGCCCTTTGTTGATTTGATCATTTGCTTGATGTTGTTGAGCATTTGCTTCCCCAAACTTCCTTGTCTAATCCAAGCTTAGCTAAATTGAATAGCATTGTCATAATGTCTGATTACCTAATCTCCTACCCAGAAGACCTGCCGGTATCTGGCCGCAGAGAAGAGATTCTGGAGGCAATCAACAATCACCAAGTTGTTGTGATTGCAGGCGCTACCGGATCGGGTAAAACAACTCAAATTCCCAAAATGTGCCTGGAGCTGGGACGCGAATCAATTGCCCACACTCAGCCCAGAAGAATTGCCGCCAGGGCAGTCGCGGAGCGAATCTCCGAGGAGCTGAAGGTTGATTTGGGCGGGCTGGTTGGTTATCAGGTTCGCTTCACCGACAAGGTGTCCAAGGAAACCAAAGTAAAGGTGATGACCGACGGCATCCTGCTGAATGCCCTGCAGTCGGATCGATTGCTTAGAAAATACGACACCATCATCATCGATGAGGCTCACGAACGAAGCCTAAACATCGATTTCCTGCTTGGCTATCTCAAGAATTTGCTGCCTAAGAGGCCAGACCTCAAGGTGATTATCACCTCGGCAACCATTGATCCGCAATCCTTTAGCAAGCATTTCAATGATTGCCCAATTATTGAGGTCTCCGGCCGCACGTATCCGATCGAAATGCGATATCGCCCGGTTGGAAGAGACTCGGGAGATGATTCGGATCCTGACGAGACCACCACCTCCGCCGACTACATGGATGGCATTAGCGCCGCGCTCAAGGAATTAGAGGGAGAAGAGAACGGTGATGTTCTGGTTTTTCTCTCCGGAGAGTCAGAGATTAGAGATGCCCAGGATGCCATTGAGGGCCAGATAACTGCAGGCTTCCTCAAATCAGGAACCGAAGTATTGCCGCTTTATGGTCGGCTTAGCGCAGCCGATCAACATCGAGTCTTTGAGCCGAGCAAAATAGCCGGAGTCCGCAAGCGAGTTATCCTTGCCACCAACGTTGCCGAGACCAGCCTCACAATTCCAAATATCAAATACGTGATTGATGCTGGAACCGCAAGAATCTCCCGCTACAGCCCAAGGGCGAAAGTCCAAAGACTTCCCATTGAAGCCATTTCTCAAGCAAGCGCCAATCAGCGCGCAGGGCGCGCTGGAAGAACATCGCCCGGTATTTGCATAAGGCTATATTCCAAGGAAGATTTCGAGTCTCGTCCGGAATTCACAGCTCCCGAGATTCTTCGCACCAACCTGGCGTCCGTTATCTTGCAGGCTGCAACCATCGGGCTTGAGGACATCACCAAGTTCCCGTTTCTGCAGCCACCTGATTCAAGGGGCGTGAAAGACGGGCTTGGTTTGCTGACCGAACTCGGTGCAATTGAGCCATCAAGCGAAAAGAGCCTGAGTCTCACACCGCTTGGCAAGACTCTCGCAAGACTTCCGATTGAGCCAAGATTTGCCCGCATGCTGATTGAGGCAAAGCAAAACAACGTGGTTCGAGAGGTCATGGTTATTGTTGCCGGACTGACCATTCAAGACCCAAGAGAGCGCCCGCTTGAAAAGCGGGTGCAGGCAGATGCCCTGCATGCCAGATTTGCAGATCCAACAAGTGATTTTTTGTCTTTGGTGAATCTCTGGAACCATATTGAAGAACAGCAAAAACAGCTCTCATCCTCAGCTTTCAGAAGGCTCTGCAAAAAGGAATACCTCAATTACCTGAGGGTCCGAGAGTGGCAGGATCTGGTCAGACAGCTGTCTTCGATTGCTAAACCACTCGGTTTTGAGGTTCGTGGCCCAAGAGTTGACCCAAATGGGATCCACAGGTCCCTGCTGGCAGGACTATTGAGTCAGATCGGGCTCAAGCAGGTTTCGGACAAGAAGCAATACGTCAACGGCAAACTCAAACCTTCAAAGGGGCCGGTTGAATACTTGGGTTCAAACGGCAAGAAGTTTGTGATCTTCCCGGGCTCTGCAATTGCCAAAAAACCTCCGGTTGCAATGATGAGCGCGGAATTGGTGGAAACCAGCCGGCTTTATGCTCGAATGAATGCTGCAATTGAGCCCGAGTGGGCAGAAGCACTGGGTGGAGAGCTCTGCAAGCGCAGCTTCTCAGAACCACATTGGGAAAAGAAGATGGGTGCCGCGGTTGCACTTGAGCGGGTGTTGTTGTTCGGGGTGCCAATCGTGGTTGGCAGAAAGATGCAATACTCCCGGATTGATCCGATGTTCTCGAGAGAGCTGTTTATTAGAAACGCACTTGTCTTGGGGGATTGGGATTCGAGACAGCAGTTTGAGGCACCCAATAAGGCTCTGGTTGAGTCCCTAACTTTGGAAGCGGATCGCCTCAGAGATCCGAGCCTGATTCCAGATGAAGATGTTAGGTACTCATTTTTCAATAACCGGATTCCACTAGATGTTTTTTCGACCAGAAGTTTTGAGGGTTGGTGGCGCAAGCACAAGCTTGACAAACCAGAACTACTTCTGATGACCAAAGAGAAGCTCTTTGAAGAAATCAAGACCGTGGACAACGAGGTCGAATACCCCGATCACATAGAAGTAGACGGCCAAGTCTTTTCTTTGAGCTATCGATTCGCACCGGGCACCATGGACGATGGCCTAACTGTCGATATCCCGCTCGAGATTCTTGATTCAGTTTCAAGCGACGGTTTTGATTGGTTGGTTCCGGGGATGCGTCAGGAGCTTGCAACTGAATTGATTCGCTCATTGCCTAAGGCAATTAGAAAAAACGTCGTTCCGGCAGCAGACTGGGCGAGCAAGATTCTTTTGGATATTGGTGATGAACCCTCTGGCAATCTATTCGAGAAGTTTGCCGCGAGCATTCAGAAGCTCACCGGCACAGTTGTCTCGACAAGCGACTTTGATGTGACTAAATTGCCGGTTGCGATGCGAATGACATATCGGGTGATTGGGAAATCGGGTAAGCCGCAGGGGAGCGATGTAAATCTTGCTCTTCTCAAAGAAAAGTATGCGAGCGTTTCTAGGCAGGCGGTAGCAAAGGTTGCAGCCACTGTCCACTCGAATATTGAACGAGAAAACATCTCAGCCTGGGACTTCCAAGAATTGCCACTTTTGATTGAAACCGAAAGTAGTGGCAAGAAGGTTAGGGCATTTCCAGCCCTGGCAATTGAAGGCAAAAGCCTGAGTCTCAAGGTTTTTGCATCTGAGGCAGAGCAGAGAAAACGCCATCCCCATGGAATCGCAAGGCTCATTCAGCTGTCTATTCCAAGCCCCGCCAAATATGTCGAGAGTCATCTCAAGCAGGATGAAAAATTGGCGCTAGTGACTCTTGGATACGGTTCTGTTGAAAGTTTTGTGCAAGACCTAATTTTTGCAAGCGCACTTGAACTGCAAGAAACTCAGACAGCTTTGGTTTCAACCAAGGATGCCTTTGAGATTTTGCGTAATCGCGTGGAGGCGGAGCTATTGGAAAAGGCCTTCCAGGTTGCCGGAGTTTTGGCTAACGCAGCGAAGGCTATGCGAGATGCTGGCAAGGTTATTTCTGACGCGAGAGCAATCGACTTTCTCTCAGAACTTCAAAGCGAGAAACAGCACATTGCAGAACTCACCTCACCTAATTTGCTGAGTTCAATAGGTCTGCATCGTGTTTCCCGTTTGCCGATTTGCTTCCGAGGGATTGGCATGCGCATACAGAAACTTCAGGAGAATCCGGCGCGTGACAGTGTTGCAAATTCTGAGTTGCGAAAGGCTCTTGATGTCTTTTCCAAGGCAGGTGGCTCAATCCCGTTGCCTCTTGACGCCCCAACTCACTTAGTAACAGCGCGGTGGTTGCTCGAAGAGTTCAGAATCAGTTTGTTTGCCCAGTCACTGGGAACCAGTCAGCCCGTTTCACTTCAGCGAATTCAAAAAGCTTTAGCTGTTTAGGAAGCGGCTTTTTTGACCAGGTCGGTGATTTCTTTTTCGACCTCTGGTGTGATTTCAATCACTGCGTAAGAAGTTGCCCAGAACGTGCCCTCATCAAGGTTTGCTGCATCCTGGAAGCCAAGGGTGCTGTAGCGAGATTTGAACTTGCCACCATCCTGGAAAAAGCAAACAACTTTGCCGTCTTTGAAATAGGCCTGCATGCCATACCAAGTCTTAGGGTTTAGTTCTGGCGCGGCCTTGGTGACGATCTCGTGCACCTTCTTGGCAAGCTTTTTATCGGCCGGAGACATTGCCTCGATCTTGGCTTGGACTTCGGCTGCTGCCTGCTCAAGTGAGAGGTTTGCCTTGCGCTCTTTTGCGGCTTCGCGCATTGCTGCGCGTTCTTCTTTGCTAAATGTCTCTGCCATTTCTCTCTCCTAAAACTTCGATCTAATTGCCCAGAGGTCTGGGAAAACCGGGTTGAACAATGTTGATGCGAGATAGCCAGCTCCTGAGGAACCACCACTGCCCATTTTTCTGCCAATTGTTCGCTCGACCATTTTCACATGACGGTAGCGCCACTCCTGTAAGCCTTCGTCTAAATCAACTAGGGCTTCGCCAATCATGGCCGCTTCCGGGTCAGTTTTATGGATGTGAATCAGTTGTTCCTGGACAACTTCATTTGGCTCCCAGCCCTGAGTGACATCTCGGCTAAGAACTTCTTTCGGCATAGCTGCACGTGAATCAAAGTAATGCAGCGCTGAATCCCAGAGGGAAGGCCTGAGCATGGCAGCTTCGACTCTAGCTCTTGCGGAAGAGCCTGGAATCAGGTGTTCTGCCATTCCCATGCCTGAAGACTTATCTGCTGAGTTTCCAGCTAGATCTCTTCTTCCAAGCACGGCCTCTAATTCTCTGAATTGAGCGGACTGAAAACCGGAGGCTGAGCTGAGTCTTTCCCGAAAGGAATTGAACTGCAAGGGGGTCATAGTTTCCAGAATGTCCAGCTGAGAAACGCAGGTCTTCATGATGGTTCTGATGCGACCCAGAAGCGCCATTGAGCGGTGTGAGTCGCCCAGCTCCAAGGCCACTTGAAGCGCCTCGGCCTCATGGAGAATTTGTTTGAACCAAAGTTCATAAACCTGGTGGATGGTGATGAACAAGAGCTCATCGTGTTCTGGACCATCACTTAGTGGTTTTTGGAGCTCAAGTAGTTCATCGACCTTGAGATAAGAAATGTATGTAACGTGCTTGTCGTGGGTCATGTGACGCGGTTCCCATCGATTTGAACGCTCTTGTAGTCACCGGATTCAACCAGCTCTTTTAGTCGGAGGAAACCGTCCCAAACTTCAACAAAAGAAGTCGGCAATGGCGAAATGGCAAGGCGAATTGCATTTGGTTCGCGATAGTCCGGAATCACGTTCTTTAGCTTTCGAAGCGCGAGTGCGATTTGCTTTGCGTCTTTGTGCTTGAGGATGATGTGGCCACCGCGAAGCTTGGGGTTTCTAGGTGTGCCAAGTTCAAATCCAAGTGGTTTTAGCCAGGCATCGTGGAGCGCGATCATGAGCTCTGTGCCAAGTGCAGCCTTTGCCTCAATTGCTTCGATGCCGGCTTCTTCAATCATTTCGTAGGCAACCTGGACGCCTCTGATTCCAATGATTGAGGGGCTGGCGATTTGGTACCGGCGGATAGTCTCCGCTGGCTCATAAAACGGTCCCATTTCAAATTGCTTCTCCTGGGAGAACCAACCTTGAATAGGAACTCTTAGTTCGGTTTGGATTCGCTTTGAGACAAACAACCAAGCCGGTGACCCAGGTCCTGAGTTGCCGTATTTATAGGTGCAGCCAACGGCAAGATCCACACCATTTTTCTCAAAATCGAGGCTGATTGCACCGGCGGCATGGGAGCAATCCCACACCACAAGTGCACCGTATTTTCTTGCGATGTCGGTTATTTCTTTGAGGTTTGGTCTGGCTCCTGAGCGATAGTGAATCGCCTGCAGGGTGACAAGTGCGACATCTTCAGATAGGTATTTTTCGAGCTCCTCGGCAGTGATCATTTCGTCTGGAGCATCGATTGGAACCGCCCCTGGTCCGCCCAAACCATCGTTGTCCAGGGTTATGAGATTCAGCCCAAGCTGGTCTGCAATTCCGGAGAGAATGTATCTATCGGTGGGGAAGTTAGCGGCATCGATAATGACGGTTTTTCTTCCAGGGCGAGCTTTGATTGCCGCCACACAAAGTTGATAGAAATTCACCGAGGTGGTGTCGCAAACCAAAGTCTGACCAGGGTTAGCGCCAAGCACAGACCTAGCTAGCAGGTCTCCGGCCGGTTGGGCTTGATCAATCCAGTGGCTCCAGCCATCAACCAGTTCTTTTCCCCACTCCTGAGTCAAAAAGTGATTGACAACTTCAACGGTCTTTAGGGGTAGTCGGCCTAAAGAATTCCCATCTAGGTAGCACAGATCGGGGTCTGAAATTTGGAATAGTGCTTTGTATTTGGCAAGGGAATCGGCTGCATCAAGCGATTCTGCATAGCTTCGTTGCGTAGCCGAGTTTGGGTCTAGAACCATACTCATGGTTCTACCCTATCCCTAGACCAGCAGCTGGTGTTTCGCTAGCTCCGCATACAGCGGAGTGCTTTTCACGAGCTCTGAGTGAGTGCCTGTTCCAACAACTTGGCCGTTTTCGAGCACGATGATCTGATCGCTGTCAACCACTGTTGAGAGCCTGTGTGCAATCACTACCAATGTGCGGTTTTTGGCAACTGCATCAATTGCTTCGCGCATTCTTTGCTCGTTTGGTCCATCCAGCGCGCTGGTGGATTCATCAAGCAACAGGATGGCAGGTGCAGCAAGCAATGCTCTGGCGATTGCAAGTCTTTGGCGCTCGCCTCCGGAGAGCATGATGCCGTTTTCACCAACCTCGGCATCCAATCCTTTTGGATCTCTTGCTAGAACTTCACTGAGATTCACCTGGCCTAAAACTGCGGTGAGTTCTGCGTCTGTAGCATCAGCTTTTCCAAGCAGCAGGTTGTCTTTTAGGGATCCAGCTAATACGGGCGCATCCTGCTCCACATAACCAATTTGTTCCCGCAGTGATGCTCTCGAGAAATCGGTTACCCTCTGGCCATCAAGCAGAATCTCACCCGAGGTTGGCTCATAGAAGCGCTCAATCAAGGAGAAGATTGTTGACTTTCCGGCACCTGATGGTCCAACAAGAGCAACTCGCGAGCCACGCGGGATTTGTAGGTTTACCGAATTGAGAATCTGCTTCGGTTCTTCATCTTCGCTTGGCGCATAGTGAAACGACAGTTCCTGGAATTCCAGGGCAATTTCATTCACTGGCTCACGCAAAGACTGGGCTTCTCCGGTTTTTTCCTCAGGGATGATCATGATTTCCTGGATGCGAGCCAGTGCCCCAAGTGCTCCCATAACGGAGCTGTAGGCGCCAAAGGCTGAGATTAGTGGCCCAACCATAAAGAACAGCAAAATCACAAATGTCACAAGCGAAGCGATTGATGTTGCACCAGTTGCAACCCTCAAACCACCTAGTCCCAACACCACAATAAAAGCGGTGTTGAAGGCGATTTGGGCGATAGGGGCGACCACTGCAGATAGCTTGGCGATCTTCACGCCCTGGTCATAGGCGGCGGTGGCATCTTTGTAAATCTCTTCGGTTTCGCGCCCTTCGGCGCGAGCTGCTCGAATGGTTCTAATTGCCCCAAGTGCGCGCTCAACGGATGCGCTCATTGCACCTACTTTTTGCTGAGCTTTCGTGGTGGCAGACCTGATTCTTCTTCCCGTAATGGCAATCGCAATGATGGCCAGGAACACAACGCCAAGAGTGGAGCCAAGTAATACGGGGTCGATGAAAGCCATAACTACAACGGCACCGGTGAACTGCAGTAGACCGCCTAGGGCATCAACTAACCCCTGGGTCAGAACTGCTCGCAACAAAGTTGAGTCGGAACCGACCCTGGAAACCATGTCTCCGATTCTTCTGCGGTCATACTCTGGAATCGGCAGCCTGAGCATTCTGGCCACTAGGGATTTTCTAGTGCTTAGGACAACACCTTCACCTGTTTTATAAAGCAAGAAATACTGGAATCCATTCACCAAAGCACCAACCAGAATCAACACCACAATCCCGATCGCAATAAGAGTGAACTCTTCACTAGCTTCAACGGCGGCAATAACCTGGCCCATCAAAAGTGGTTGCGCGAGCGAGAGGGCTGATGCGACGACCGAGAGAATCAGTGCGAGAGTGAGCGCTTTGCGGTGATCGGCAAGATAGGGAAGGAGGTCTTTGAGCTTTGCCCTAGGTCCCTTGTATTCGCGGCTTTTTGGGTTCTGGGTTGGGTCCTGCTGGTAGTCGCTCATTTAGTCTCTAACTCTCTAACTCTCTAGTTCTAAATACCCATCCCCAAAGATTTGCTCATTGAGCAGGAAATTAATCTCCGGGAAGGAAAGCGCCTTGGTGAAGGCGGTGTTATTCGAGAACCTCTCATAATCTAGGCCCTCAATGTGGTCCCAAACTCTTTTGTCCAAAACCCTCAGGAACATCAGAGTCGTGTTCTTCTCTTTTGGGAAATTCTTCAAAATCTTGCCGCAGCCATATCCAAATACTCGAATTGCAAAATCAGCATCTTCTGGGCTGGATTTTGCAATCAGGTCCTGGTTCTGGATTTTTACCTTGCCTCTTTTGGAATCTCTTCTTTCCCAGATCTGGAAGCAGGTGCGAAGTTCATTCTTTTCACCAAATGGAGAGCCGTCCTCTCTCACATAATCAACATCGACGTCCTGGTCGTGGATGAGGTGGAAGTTTTGGTCAAGCCGATTCTGTACAGACCACTTGCGCCAGGATCTTGGCACCAAGAAAGCAATCACGTCCGAGAACTGCGCAGCGTGATTGAAGAACGGGATAGACAGCGCGTTGTTTCTCCCAAAAGGCGGGTTTGAGATGGTGATTAAGTTTCTCTTAGTGGTCTTGAAATCCAAGAAGTTTTGCTTTTTTACCTCTTCATGTTTTGGATGCAGGTCAACCGCTTCATAGTTTGTGATGCCAAGAGCTTTAAGAGCATTTAGGAAGCTTCCGGTGCCACCAGCGGGTTCAAGAAAAGACTTTTCGAGGGGCGAAACTAATTTCTCCAGTAACGATTTTGTGAGCTCCAACGCTAAATCACTTGGCGTGTAGTACTGCTCGGTACCGGTAACTCTGCGGTTCCCAAGTTTTTCACTCACCGCACAAACATATCAACTAAATCAGCTGTAGCTATCAGGCTTTGGTTTGCTAATCTGAAACGCTGGCCAAAGGCGGCAAGAAAGAGAGTTGTCTAATTGGACAATCGTGAAGTTGTGATCCGAGCGCGCGGTCTAAAGAAAACCTATAAAGATTTTGCAGCAGTCGACGGTGTTGACTTTGATGTTTATCGCGGTGAAGCATTTGGTCTTCTGGGGCCCAACGGTGCCGGGAAATCCACCACAATGAAAATGATTTCATCGGTCTCCCAGAGGACCGATGGCGAGCTCACAATCCTGGGTAAAGAGCCAAACACCCAAGGTCCTGAGATCAGGGCCCACCTGGGCGTTGTCCCACAAAAGGACCTACTCGATAGAGAGCTCAAAGTTTGGGAGAACCTATTTACCTACGGTCGTTATTTTGGTCTTTCGAGGAAGTGGCTCAAAACTAAGGTCGATGAGCTTCTGGAGTTTGCTCAGCTGACCGAAAAACGAAACTCCAAAGCCGATGATCTTTCTGGCGGAATGCAGCGCAGGCTTGCGATTGCCCGCGGTTTGGTCAACGAGCCTGAAATCTTGTTGCTGGATGAACCAACCACAGGCCTTGACCCTCAGGCCAGGCACATTCTCTGGGATCGCCTGTTCCGCCTCAAAGAGCAGGGTGTCACTTTGGTTATCACCACCCACTACATGGACGAGGCCGAGCAGCTCTGTGATCGCTTGATCGTCATGGACAAGGGCAAGATCATGGCAGAGGGATCCCCAGCCAGTCTGATCAAGGAGTACTCCTCAAAAGAGGTTGTCGAAGTTCGTTTCGGCACCGACAAGAACGAGTCTGCCGCCAAGCAACTTGAAGGCCTTGGAGATCGCATCGAGGTCCTGCCAGACCGCATCCTTCTTTACACTGAGAAGGGCGAGGAGCTCCTCGCCAAGATTGTTGATTCGGGTCTAAATCCGATTACTTCTTTGGTTCGCAGGTCTTCGCTCGAAGATGTCTTCCTAAGGCTCACCGGAAGAACCCTGGTTGACTAAATGGCAGAACTGAAATTCGCTCCCGGAGGAGCGGTGGATACCCAGAAGGCGATTCGATTCGGCGCGCTCAGGGTGGCCGAATATCGCTTTTACTCGATGAGCAAGTGGATGACGGCAGTCATTGCTTTTGGCCTTGGCAACCCAATCTTGTATTTGGTTTCTGTCGGTCTTGGTATTGGTGCTTTGGTAGACGCCAATACCGGTGGCGGTGGAGTTTTGGGTGTTCCATATCTTCAGTTTGTTGCTCCGGCACTTTTGGCAACCGCTGCAATCCAGGGCGTTATGGATGAGGTGACTTTCCCGACTATGGACGGCTTTGTCTGGGACAAGTTGTTCTTTGCAATCAATGCCACCAGTGTTTCCTCAAGGCAGATCGCCGATGGCGTGATGATTACAGCATTGGGTCGAGGGCTTTTTACCACTCTGATGTATTTGGGAGTGCTTTTGGGCTTCGGGGCAATTCCGCTTTCAAGCGCATTGCCACTTCTTTTCTCTTCAATGCTTGCCGCTTGGGGTTGGTCAGCCGTGATGTTGGCAGTTACCGCAAGGCTAGAGAATGACGAGGGTTATTTCGCAATTATTGGCCGGTTTGTCGTGGCACCAATGTTCTTGTTTTCCGGAACTTTTTACCCGCTCGAGCAAATGCCAATCTTCTTGCAGCCGCTTGGATGGATATCTCCTCTTTGGCACGCGACCCAGCTGGGTCGATTCTTGGCATACGGAATGCCGATTGAGACCTGGTTGGTAGTTGTGCACTTTGCCTACTTGGCTCTAATGGGTGTTATTGGAATGCGGTTTGTTTATCCAAAGTTCGCAGAAAGGCTGTCTCGATGATCGCCAATGCTGTGATTACCCAGGCCGTTGCCCTGGCCGAAAAACGCGCCCAAAAACGCGGTTCCGGGGTTTATGCCGGACGTGCGACGGTGTTGATTGAGCGCGGGCTTTATGCCGCCAAGAGTTCAAACTGGCTTGTGATTCTCTCGGGTTTTGTTGAGCCGGTGCTTTATTTGATGGCCTTTGGTTTCGGCATCGGCCAGCTGATTGGGGATATGCAAGACGGCAACGGCAATCCGGTGAGCTATGCGGCCTATATCGCACCCGCTCTTCTGGCAACTAGTGCCATGAATGGCGCGATTTACGACGCCACCTGGAACGTTTTCTTCAAGATGCACTTTGGCAAGATCTACCAGGTGATGCTTTCTTCATCGCTTGGGCCACTGGATGTCGCCCTTGGTGAAATTGCCTGGGCGCTGTTGCGAGGATTGACCTATTCGCTTGGCTTTATGGCAATCGTGGTGCCGCTAGGTCTTGTGACCAACTGGTGGGGCATTTTGGCAATTCCGGCAGCAACTCTGATTGCCTTCGCCTTTGCCTCGTTAGGTATGGCGGTGACTTCGTACATGAAGAACTTCCAGCAAATGAACTGGATTAACTTCTTCTTGTTGCCGATGTTTTTGTTCTCGGGAACCTTTTTCCCGGTGAGCGTTTATCCAGAGTGGATTCAGATGATTGTCAAGGCATTGCCCCTTTGGCAGGGCGTTGACCTGGTTAGGTCTTTGATGCTCGGGGTATTGGACATCGGCGTGCTGTGGCACGTTTTGTACTTTGTGGTTTTGATCGTAGGCGGATTGTGGTTTACCACCACCCGCCTACGAGCTTTGTTTATGCGCTGATTACCAGAACACCGCTAGAACGATATTGGTGATGGTCAGTGCGCCAATTGACCCAAAGACTGGAGTCTTGACGCTCTCTTTTTTGCGGTTCATCAATACCAAAACCAAAATCACTGTCAGAACAATGCTCTTGACGGCAATTTTCATGTTGTTTAGTGGCTCTTCTGAGCCCATTTCGTGAACGCCAACTAGCAGAAGGCCGGTTGCCAGCATTGTCCAAGCGCCGTGGCGCATGGCAGCAACAATCTTCGCGGTGCCGGTTTTTAGTGACTTCATTTGGGTAAGAAAACCGCCCAAGAGCGAGGCAAGGCCAATAAAGTGCAGGACAACGAGTGTGTTTAGTAGAAATTCCAAGATAACTCCTTAGGTCTCTAACAGCCTAGGACAGTTGGATTACTAAAGGTTTGACATGTAGAGCGCGGCTTGGACCGCCTCTGCACCCTTGTCCTCTTTGGAGTCTTCTAGGCCGGCGCGATCAAGCGCCTCTTTTTCATTGTTTACGGTCAGCAAACCAAAACCAATTGGGACACCGGAATCTAGTTGAACCCTGGTTAGGCCATCGGTTGCTGAGTTGCAGACATAGTCAAAGTGGGGGGTCTCGCCTTGAATCACAACACCGAGTGCGATTACCGCATCAGCACCCTTGGAGATAGCTTTCTGGGCGGCCAAGGGTAGTTCGAATGCTCCGGGGATTACCTGGTAAACCACGTTCACCGCACCTGATTTTTCAAGCTCGCGCTTCGCTCCTGCAACTAGGCCATCCATGATCTGGGTGTGCCAAGAAGTGGAAATTACAAATACTTTTTTACCCTTGGCAGAAACTGCTAATTGGGGTGCTCCGGAACCGCTCATTCACCTAGGTTAGCGGGAATTTCGTGTCCCATGCGGTCGCGCTTGACCCCTAGGTAACCCTCATTCTCTGCAGCTAGCCCAACAATGAGCGGAACGGTCTCGATTACCGGAATTCCGGCATCTTCCAAGAACTTCTTCTTCGCTGGGTTGTTGGTCAATAGCCTTACGCTCTTGATGCCAAGTTCGCGAAGGATTGCAACCGCAGCACCGTATTCACGGGCTTCGGATGGCAAACCTAGGGCTAGGTTGGCGTCAACGGTGTCAAGACCAGTGTCCTGCAAGGCGTAGGCCTTGAGCTTGTTTAGAAGTCCAATACCGCGACCCTCCTGGCCACGAAGGTAGACAACTACGCCACCGTCTTTGTTTTCCTGAACGGCGTCCATTGCAGCTTCTAGCTGTGGGCCACATTCACACTTTAGGGAACCAAATGCTTCACCTGTGATGCACTCGGAGTGCATGCGAATCAAGACGCCTTCACCAGTTGGGTTACCGGCAATTAGGGCGACGTGATCCGCGGTGGTCTCAACGTCGTAGTAGCCGCGAACCTTGAAATCTCCGTGGGTGGTTGGCAACTTTGCCTCAGCCTCGAAACGAATGCGGTTGGTGGTCTTGTTTAGGCCAGTCTCGCGCTTTGCGAGGTGGTCCTTTAGATGAGCAATTGTGGTCATGGGAATATCAAACCTTTGGGAGGCTTCCAATAATTCCCCAAATCTCATCATTGTTCCGTTGTCGTTCACCATCTCCGCCATCAGAGCCACTGGCTCGAGGCCTGCAAGGGTCATTAGGTCGACAGCTGCCTCGGTGTGGCCAGGGCGCTCCAGCACCCCACCAGGCCTTGCGCGCAGTGGTAAAACGTGTCCTGGGCGGATCAAAGACTTAGGTGTTGAGTTTTTATCGGCGAGTACTCGAGCGGTCAGTGCTCGTTCTTTTGCGCTGATGCCGGTTGATTCACGTGCTGCAGCATCCACGCTCACTGTGTAGGCGGTTTGGTGTGGGTCTTGGGTCTTTACCCACATCAATGGCAAATCTAAATCGTTGGCGCGCTCTTGGCTCATTGGAGCGCAGAGGTATCCCGAGGTGTGGCGAACCATCCAGGCGATCCACTCTTCTGATGCGTATTGCGCGGCGATGATTGCATCGCCTTCGTTCTCCCGGTCCTCGGCATCGCTAACCAATACCGGTTTTCCAAGCCTGAGCGCATCGAGTACTTCCTCAATGCTGCTGAGTTTTTGGGTCATTTTTTGAACTCCAATAATCTTTCAATGTGCTTTGCAAGCACATCGGCCTCCACGTTTATTAGGTCGCCTGGGTTCTTATATCCAAGAGTTGTGACCGTTAGAGTCTCTGGAATCAAGGAGACTCCAACCACATCGTCAATGATTTCGTTCACAGTGAGCGAGATGCCATCCAGGGTGATTGAGCCCTTGTGGACGACGTACTTTAGAAGATCTTGCGGAATGCGAATTCTTACCCAATCCCAGTTCTCGCTCTTCTCGCGAGAAACCACTTCTCCAACGCCATCAACGTGTCCCTGGACGATGTGGCCACCAAACCTCGTGTCGTGAGCCATAGCGCGTTCTAAGTTGATTGGATCCCCAACTTTCACCTGGCTCAGGCTTGAGCGCTTCAGGGTCTCCAACATCACGTCAGCGGTGAAACTGTGGTCATCAATTTCAATGGCCGTCAGGCAGGTTCCCGAGCAGGAGATCGAGTCGCCGCGACCTAGGTCAGACAGTACTTTCTTGCAGCCGATCGTTAGTCGCACCGCATCATTTTGGGTTTCGATTGCCAAAACCTTGCCAAGCTCTTCAATAATTCCTGTGAACACTAGCTTCTCCTTGCTCTTATAAAAATGTCCTCGCCGAGCATCTTGGTCTCGACAAACTTCAATTTGTGGGCATCCTTGATGTTTTCAACGCCGATGTTGCGGAGAGAGGTTTTTTCGCCACCAATCAGCATTGGAGCCAGGTAGATGATGTACTCATCGACCAAGCCCAATTTTTCAAACTTGCTAGCAACCTTTGGGCCACCCTCAACCCAAACGTGCTTGATGCCTCTTGCCCAAAGTTCAGCCAAGGCTCCGTGGATTGATCTGGTCTTGAGTTCCAGAGTCTGAGCCTTGTCGTTGAAGATCCGCAAGTCTTTGGAAAGCTCGCTCTCACCAAGTACCACTCGCAGTGGTTGGTTCTCGTAGTAGCTGCCGTCTGGTTTTCTTGCGGTTAGCTCCGGATCGTCATCGATTGCGGTTCCAGTGCCAACCAAGATGGCGTCAACCTCGGAGCGTCTTAGGTGTGATTCGGCTCTTGATTCCGGACCGGAAATCCACTGGCTAGAACCATCTTCGGCGGCGGATCTTCCATCCAATGAGCTGGCATATTTCAGTGTGACAAAAGGTCTCTTGAGGCGATTGGCGGTCAGCCAAACTCGGTTCTGCTCTTCTGCCTCTTGGAGCAAGACTCCGGACAGCACTTCAATTCCGGCATTTCTGAGAACTTGTGCACCATTGGAGGATGCATCTCCTGGATCACTGGATGCATAAACAACATTGGCGATCCCGGCTTCAATCAATGCAAGTGAACAAGGCCCGGTTTTGCCTGTGTGATTGCAGGGCTCAAGTGTTACAACTGCCGTGTAATTCTGGGGGAGGGCGTGAACACCAAGTTTGGTTCTGAGGTTGTGAATCGCCATTACTTCTGCGTGCGGGGTGCCAGATCCTTCGTGCCAACCCTCGGCGGCAATATTTCCGAATTCATCAAGAATCACGGCACCAACCTGCGGATTGATTCCAACCGCTGGACCGTTTAGGGATAGCTCAAGTGCGCGTCGCATCGCGACCTCTAGCACCTGTTGATTCAGCATTTTGCCCTCTTTATCCTTTGACACAGGACCGCGGGCACGCGAAAAGATAGGCGCGACTAGCGCCTAGGTTCTTCTCCCATCCGGACTTTAACCGTCGGTATCGGAATTTCACCGATTCAACCGATTCCAACGCTCTTACTGGCTGCAAGAGTTGCAATCGGGTCGCGGACTCTCACCGCCGGCTCAGATTTTCACTGACCCCGAAGAACTGTGTTAGTTAGAACAATACTCTCTTAGAGCTATAAATTCCCTGAGAGCTATGGGCGGACAAAACCAAGGCGGTCATAAACCAAAGCTAGAGTTGCCTCGGCTTGCTCATTTGCCTTCTTGGCTCCCTTTGCCAAAAGCGAATCAAGCTCACCTTTGTCTTCCAGTAGCTCAAGCGCTCTTACCCTGATCGGGTCGAGGGTTGCGATTACTGCTTCTGCTACTTCAGATTTGAGTGATCCATAGCCTTGGCCTGAAAGCGACGCTTCAATTTCTGCCACGCTCTTGCCGGTGATCGCGCTGTAGATTCCAAGAAGGTTGGATACGCCCGGCTTATTGGCCTGGTCGAATCTGATTTCGCCATCGGTGTCGGTGACAGCCGATTTGATTTTCTTGGTGATGACAGCTGGCTCATCCATCAGATTGATTAGTCCCTTGGGGTCAGCTGCCGACTTGGACATCTTTGCGGTTGGGACCTGCAGGTCATAGATCTTTGCAGTCTCTTTCAATATCTGTGCCTGAGGGATAGTGAACGTGTCACCGAAGCGCGAGTTGAATCGCATCGCAAGGTCTCGGGTTAATTCCAAGTGCTGGCGCTGATCTTCGCCAACTGGAACGGATTTTGGTTGATACAAAAGGATGTCTGCGGCCTGAAGGATCGGGTAGGTGAAGAGACCAACCGATGAGTTATCAGCACCACCTTTTTGACTCTTGTCCTTGAACTGAGTCATGCGGCTAGCCTCACCAAAACCAGTGATGCAGTTGAGCACCCAAGCCAATTGCGCGTGAGCTGGGACATGAGACTGGACAAATAATGCTGATTGCTCTGGGTCTAGACCTGCGGCTAGGTACTGGGCTGCGGTGCGCCTGGTGTTCTCGCGTAACTCTTTAGGATCCTGCGGAACGGTGATTGCGTGGAGGTCAACTATCACGTAGTACGCGTTGTAATCCTTTTGCATCGCAACCCATTGGGTTAGCGCCCCTAGGTAGTTTCCAAGGTGAAGGCTCGATGCGCTGGGCTGCATGCCCGATAGAAGATTTGGCTTGGTCATAAATTCCTAGAGGTTGTAGTCGACAAGAACTGGAGTGTGATCACTCCAACGAGTGTCATAGCTTTCTGCCTTATCAACCCGATAATTCTGGCCTAGTTTGGCAAGGGCTGGGGTGGCAAGTTGGTAATCGATCCGCCAACCGGCATCGGTATCAAAGGCTTGCCCGCGATAGGACCACCAGGTGTATGGGCCAGGGGTATCAGGATGCGCGGCTCTTCCCATATCCACCCAACCCTGCTTGGCAAAATCATCAAAATAGGCGCGCTCCTCAGGCAAGAAGCCGGCATTTTTGAGATTTCCCTTCCAGTTTTTGATATCAAGCTCGGTGTGGCCAACGTTTAGATCACCAACAATTAGCGCTAGTCGATCCTTTTTGACGAGCTCTGCCATGCGCTCTCGCATGGCTTCTAGAAACCTGTATTTCTCAACCTGCTTTGGGGTATCAACTTCACCAGAGTGCACATAGACGCTCACCACGGTCAAGATCCCGGCCTCGGTTTGGAAATCAGCCTCCAGCCAGCGACCAGCCGAATCGAATTCGTCGGGTCCTAGGGTGGTGCGAATCGCCAGAGCTGGGTTCTTGCTCAAAATTGCAACTCCGGCACGGCCCTTGGCTGATGCCTCGTGGTCATAAATGTTCCAACCTGGGGTAATTGCAATTGGTCCATCTTGAGCTGCAAGGGTTAGAAGCTCTCCCTGAGGAGCTCTAACTTCCTGAAGGCAAAGAATGTCTGGATTTGCTTCTTTGACCCAAGCGTCCATTCCCTTGCGGGCGGCTGCTCGAATCCCGTTCACGTTCACGGTTGCGATTTTTAGCATGTCGGCAAGCCTAGATTGTGATCCAGAGTTCTGAGCCACGAACCTCTAAAGCAATCTTTCCAAGAGCAGTTTTTGCAGGTCCAGCGAGCACCATTCCGTTGTCCGGGTCAAAGCGGGCGCCATGGCAACCGCAAGCAATTTCTTCTTGCTCGACTCCGTTCACAATGCAACCGGCATGGGTGCAGGTGGCAGAGAAGGCTCGGAACACTCCAGCTCTTGGTTGGGTAATCAACACGGTGAGCATCGCATCAATTGGGAACTTTTTGCCAGAACCGACCGCTACCTCGGATGTCTCTCCAAGCAGAATATCGCCGGTGGTTGTCACCTGGGCCGGTTTTGAGGTTGAGGTTTCTTGGGCAGGGGTTTCTGCAGCACAAGCAGAAAGCGCAATTGCGGTTCCAGAAGCAAGGGATGCTCCTAGAACTGCTCTGCGGGAAATGCTCATAGTTATGGGCGGCCGCGAAGGATGGCTTGCTTTACCTCAGCAATAGCCTTTGTTACCTCAATGCCACGAGGACAAGCCTCGGTGCAGTTGAAGGTAGTTCGGCAGCGCCAAACACCCTCTTTGTCGTTCAGGATGTCCAGGCGAACCTGAGCTGCATCGTCGCGAGAGTCAAAGATAAAGCGGTGGGCATTCACAATTGCCGCAGGGCCAAAGTACTGACCATCGGTCCAGAACACTGGGCAAGAAGAGGTGCAAGCGGCACACAAGATGCACTTGGTGGTGTCATCGAAGCGAGCACGATCCTCGGGGGACTGCAGGCGCTCTTTCTCTGGCTTGGTGTTTGAGATCAAGAATGGGTTGACGTCTTTGAATGCCTGGTAGAAGGGGTTCATGTCAACGATTAGATCTTTTTCAACCGTTAGACCCTTGATTGGCTCAACATAGATCGGTGCCGAGATGTCTAGGTCTTTGATCAGGGTCTTGCAGGCTAGGCGGTTGCGGCCGTTGATGCGCATTGCATCGGAACCACAGACACCGTGAGCACAAGAGCGACGGAAGGTTAGCGAACCATCCTGTTCCCACTTGATCTTGTGAAGTGCATCGAGGACGCGGTCGGTGCCGTGCATCTGGACGTCGTAGTCCACCCACTTTGGTTCTGAGTCAGTCTCTGGATCAAACCTTCTGATCATCAGTGTGACAGTGAAGCTTGGAACCTCTGCTATTTCTTGCTGTGCCATTAGTACTTGCGCTCCATCGGCTGGTAGTTGGTGACGACCACAGGCTTCCAACCGATTGCAATGTTGCTGCCGGTTTCCTTCTGTGCCTTGTCCTTGAGGTATGCCATGGAGTGAACCATGAATTTCTTGTCATCGCGGTTTGGGAAATCTTCACGAAGGTGGGCACCACGGCTTTCGCGGCGCTCGCGGCAGGTGATAACAGTTACTTCTGCAAGATCAAGCAAGAAGCCCAACTCGACGGCTTCTAGCAAGTCGGTGTTGAAGCGCTTGCCCTGGTCTTGGATTGAGATGTTCTCGTATCTAGCGCGAAGCTCTTGAATCTTGTCGTAAGCCTCGGTGAGTGTTTCCTCGGTTCTGAAAACCTGGGCATTCTTGTCCATGGTTTCCTGAAGTTCGCGGCGCAATACTGCAACTTTTTCTTTGCCCTTTGCCTTGCGGACCTTCTCCAGCATTGAAATCACTTCATCCGCTGCGTTCTTTGGAACCGGAACCTGCTTGGCGGTCTTGGCGTATTCAACCGCGTACTGCCCGGCACGCTTACCAAAGACGTTGATGTCCAAAAGCGAGTTGGTGCCAAGGCGGTTTGCGCCGTGCACTGAAACACAGGCGCACTCTCCAGCGGCATAAAGACCTGGAACAACGGTGTCGTTGTCCGAAAGCACCTCGGCCTTGATGTTGGTTGGGATACCACCCATCGCATAGTGCGCAGTTGGGAATACTGGAACCATCTCGGTGTAGGGCTCAACACCTAGGTAGGTTCTTGCAAACTCTGTAATGTCTGGAAGCTTGGCGTCGATTACAGCTGGTTCTAGGTGAGTTAGATCTAGGTAGACGTAGTCCTTGTTTGGGCCAGCACCGCGACCTTCACGAACTTCGTTTGCCATTGCTCTTGCAACCATGTCGCGAGGAGCAAGGTCCTTGATGGTTGGCGCATAGCGCTCCATGAAGCGCTCACCGGAAGCGTTTCTTAGAATTCCACCCTCACCACGTGCTGCCTCGGAGAGCAGAATTCCAAGACCGGCAAGACCGGTTGGGTGGAACTGGTAGAACTCCATGTCCTCAAGCGGCAATCCCTTGCGGTAGATGATGCCAACGCCGTCACCGGTGAGAGTGTGAGCATTTGAGGTGGTCTTGTAGATCTTTCCGAAACCACCGGTTGCAAAGATGATTGATTTGGCGGCAAAGACGTGGATGTCTCCGGTTGCCAATTCATAAGCGACAAC
This sequence comes from Aquiluna sp., assembly GCA_021741585.1. Taxonomy (GTDB): domain Bacteria; phylum Actinomycetota; class Actinomycetes; order Actinomycetales; family Microbacteriaceae; genus Aquiluna. The sequence continues at coordinate 81,052 of JAIOXN010000003.1, forward strand.
CGCAGATGGCTTGCCGTCGTTCATCGCAAGGTCTAGCACGTAGAACTCGTTGTAGAACTCAATTCCAAGCTTTACGCAGTTTTGGTAAAGGGTCTGCAGAATCATGTGGCCGGTGCGGTCAGCCGCGTAGCAGCTTCTGCGAACCGGAGCCTTGCCGTGGTCACGGGTGTGGCCACCAAAACGACGCTGGTCGATCTTGCCATCTGGGGTTCTGTTGAATGGCAAACCCATGTTCTCAAGATCAATAACAGCCTGGACAGACTCCTTGGCCAAAATCTCAGCTGCATCCTGGTCAACTAGGTAGTCGCCACCTTTGACGGTGTCGAAGGTGTGCCATTCCCAGCTGTCTTCCTCAACGTTTGCAAGAGCTGCTGCCATGCCACCCTGGGCGGCACCGGTGTGGCTTCTGGTTGGAAATAGCTTGGAAACTACTGCAACCTTGGTGTCAGAACCAGCTTCAATCGCTGCGCGCATGCCAGCTCCACCGGCACCCACGATCACAACGTCGTACTCGTGGTAGGTCACATTTTGATTCGACATCAATTTCCTTTTCTAGCGTGCAGGGCAGAACGATGGGAGCAGCTCGGCCGCTCCATTTGCAGGACATGGATCGAAGGTGAAAATCACCAAAGTTCCCAAAAGAATTAGCACTCCGGCAACAGCCCAAAGGGTTGTAATAAGAGCCTTGCGAACCTTTGGCTTTTCGACGTAGTCGTTGACGATGGTGCGCATGCCGTTGGTGCCGTGGATCAATGCAAGCCAGAGCATCGCAAGGTCCCACCACTGCCAGAATGGGTCAGCCCACTTGCCGCCAACAAAGGCAAAGTCAATCGCCTTGATGCCATCGCCAAGAACTAGGTTCACAACCAGGTGGGTGAAAATTAGAACAACAAGTAGCGGTCCGGAGACGCGCATGAACAACCAACCGTATTTCTCCCAGTTGGCAGCTTTGCGACTTCTAGGAGCCTGCGGAGTTTCGATTACAACGCTCATCATTACTCCTTAGTGGGAAAAGACTCGGGCAATGTGCATTGGCGCGAAGCCTGCAACTGCGATAACGGTGATTGCGATTACAAGCCAGAACATGATGCTCTGGAACTTGGTTCCCTTGGACCAGAAGTCAATCGCGATTATTCTTAGGCCGTTGAGACCGTGGAACAAGATTGCTCCAACCAAGCCAAGCTCCGCCAAGCCAATAAGTGGAGTCTTATAGGACTCGATCACTACGTTATAGGCCTCAGGGCTCACGCGCACAAGGGCTGTGTCAAGCACGTGAACTAGAAGAAAGAAAAAGATTGCTACACCGGTGATTCGGTGCAATACCCAGGACCACATGCCCACTTTGCCGCGGTACAGGGTTCCTGCTGGCCGTGTTGCCAAGCTAGCCTCCATGGATAGACGTTTATTTCCCAAAAGTCTAACCGCAATCGCGGTTTACCTTTTGGAAATGCGAGCGAACACTTAGGGTGAATCTGTGAATTCAGCTAACGAGCACATCAACAAGCACTTTTTCGCGGTTATTCCAGCCGGCGGGATTGGATCAAGGCTTTGGCCGCTATCCAGAGCTGCAGCCCCCAAGTTCTTGCATGATCTGACCGGATCCGGGCAAACCTTGTTGCAGGACACCTGGGATCGATTGCTGCCGTTGGCCAAAGGTCGCATCATGGTTGTGACGGGAAATATTCACGCTCAGGCCGTCGAAGAACAGTTGCCGGAGCTGGATCTTCAAAACATTATTTTGGAGCCAACCCCGAGGGATTCCACCGCGGCCATCGCGCTGGCCGCAGCCGTTCTTGCGCAGCGCGATCCGGATGTGATCATCGGATCCTTTGCGGCAGACCACGTGATTTTGGATCAGGCGCTTTTTGAAGCCACCGTGAAAGAAGCAATCGAGGTTGCCGCAACCGGCAAGATCGTCACCATTGGCCTTCGGCCCACCGAGCCTTCGGTTGCCTTCGGTTATATCCACAAGGGCGAAAGACTGTCAACCAAGAGCGCCTGCGAGGTGCTGAACTTCGTTGAAAAACCAAACATCAAAATCGCCAAGCAGTACGTGGATTCCGGAGACTATTTCTGGAACGCGGGTATGTACATCGCCCCAGCAAAGTTGCTGCTAGAGGTCTTGAAAGAAACCGAACCCGAACTGCACGAGAGCATCATGGCTTTGGCAAGTGCTTGGGGAACAAAAACTCAAGAATCCGAAATGGCCAAGCGCTGGGACAAGCTCAAAAAGATTGCCATTGATTACGCAATCGCCGAGCCGGCTGCCAAAAAAGGTTTGGTTGCGGTGGTGCCAGGAGAGTTCGAATGGCACGACGTTGGAGACTTTGCATCGATTGCTGAATTGCAGTCTCAGGGGCGCAAGGGCAACCTAGCTGTCTTAGGTCACGGCCGCGTGCTAGCAGATTCTTCCTCGGGCATTTTGGTTTCTGACACAGGTCGTTTGGTTGCATTGATTGGCTTGGAGGACGTGATTGTGGTTGACACTCCAGACGCACTTTTGATTACAACTAAAGAACATGCACAAAAAGTGAAGTCCTTGGTTGATGTCCTAAAAGCATCCGGACATTCAGAACTTCTCTAAGTTTTGTAACGCAGTTGTAAACCTTTGGGTCGCTTGCAATTTAGCTTGAAAATCCCCGATAGAGTGTTCACAAATCTGGTGCCGATCGGCACCAACCCATATCAGGAGGAACCTTGAAACTAAAGACTGCATCTGCAGCTTTTGCTCTAATTGGAGCGTCTGCACTAGTTCTCTCTGGCTGCGCCGCAGCTCCAGAAGAGACTCCAACTGAGACTGCGACCGCAACTGAGTCCGCAGCCCCAACTATCGACTACCTAGCCTGTGCAGTATCAGACGAGGGTAGCTGGAACGACAAGTCCTTCAACGAGTCCGTTTACGACGGTATCGAGAAGGCAGAAGCTGAGCTAGGCGTTCAGATTGCTGACGCAGAGTCCAACTCAGCAGAAGATTTTGCTCCAAACCTTCAGGCAATGGTTGACCAGGGCTGTGACGTTACCTTCGCAGTTGGCTTCAACCTAGTTGCAGATGCAAACGCAATTGCAGCAGCTAACCCAGAGATGAACTTCGTAACCATCGATGGTTGGTCAGAGGGCAACGCAAACCTAAAGCCAGTTGGCTACGCAATGAACCAGTCCAGCTACCTAGCTGGCTACGTTGCAGCTGCTTACTCAACAACCAAGGTTGTTGGAACCTACGGTGGAATCCAGATTCCTGCCGTTACTGACTTCATGGACGGTTTCTACGCAGGTGCAATGGCATGGGGCGCAGAGAACGGCGTTGACGTGAAGGTTGTCGGTTGGGACAAGGTTGCACAGACCGGTCAGTTCATCGGTGACTTCACTCCAAACTCCGGAACCTCAAAGTCAATTGCAGCAGCGTTGATCAACGAGGGTGCTGACGTATTGTTCCCAGTAGGTGGCGACCAGTTCGGCGCATCATCTGAGGCAATCAAGGAAGCTGGCATTGACGGCGTCATGATCGGTGTCGACAAGGACGTAGCTCTAACCAGCCCAGAGTACGCATCAATGGTGCTTACCTCAGCTGAGAAGCGCATGACCAACGCTGTTTACGACATCATTGCTGAGCTATCAGCTGGTGGCGCATTCTCCGGCGAGCAGTACACCGGTACCTTGGCAAACGGTGGAACCGGCCTAAGCCCGTTCTACGAGTTTGACTCCAAGATTGACGACGCCACCAAGGCACGTCTAGCCGAGATCGAAGCAGGCATCATTGCTGGCGAGATCGACCCACTGAGCTAGTCTCAAATAGCATCAAAAGGGGGCCGCAGGTTTTGCCTGCGGCCTTCTTATTTGCAGGTAGTGTTATTGCACAAAGGAGTGCCTAGTGAAGTTAGAGTTGCGCGGAATAACCAAGCGCTTCGGAACACTGGTAGCAAATGCTTCAATTGACCTAACGGTCAATCCTGGTGAGATCCACGCCCTATTGGGTGAAAATGGCGCAGGGAAATCCACCCTGATGAATGTCCTGTATGGCCTTTATACGGCCGACGAGGGCGAAATCCTATTGGACGATAAGGTCCAGAAATTTTCAGGTCCTGGCGATGCCATGGCCGCTGGTATCGGAATGGTCCACCAGCACTTCATGCTGATTCCAGTCTTCACAGTTGCCGAGAATGTTGCATTGGGCAATGAACCCACCGGTGTTCTTGGAACACTCAAGCTTGCCGAAGCTAGGCAGAGAGTTTTAGATATCTCAAAGCAGTTCGGCTTCAATGTTGACCCGGATGCCTTGATCGAGGATTTGCCAGTCGGCATCCAGCAACGAGTTGAAATCATCAAGGCCCTCTCGCGCGATGCAAAGGTTTTGGTCTTAGACGAGCCAACTGCGGTCTTGACTCCTCAGGAAACCGACGAGCTGATGGACATCATGCGCCAGCTTGCGAAAAACGGCACTTCAATTGTTTTTATTACCCACAAGCTTCGTGAGGTGAAAGAGGTTGCTGACAAGATCACCGTAATCCGTCTCGGCAAGGTGGTTGGATCTGCATCTCCTTCAGCATCAACAAATGAGCTTGCCTCTTTGATGGTTGGCCGTGAGGTTGATCTCAAGGTCGATAAGGCCCCAGCGCAACCCAAGGATTTGGTACTTAGCGTTGATGCAGTTTCCGTGCTGGACGATCGGTCGCAGCGAGCGGTCGACTCAGTTAGTTTCGAGGTTCGTGCTGGTGAGATTCTGGCAATCGCAGGAGTTCAAGGCAATGGCCAAACCGAGTTGGCTGAGGCACTGCTTGGATTGCGGCCAGTTATCAAAGGCTCCGGCACAATCAAGCTTGGCGACAAGGACATCACTGAGGCATCTGTGAAACAGGTTCTAGAAGCTGGCGTTGCATTCGTTCCAGAGGACCGCAAAAAAGATGGTTTGGTTGCAGAGTTTTCTGTGGCCGAGAACCTAATGCTCGATTCATCCTTCAAGTCCCGCTTCACAAAAGGACTCAACATTAATCTCAAGGCAAGACGCAAAATTGCCGACGACCTGGTACAGGAGTTCGATGTCAGAACTCAAACTTCAGATTCACCAGCCGGCAAGCTTTCTGGTGGAAATCAACAGAAGGTTGTTGTGGCGCGAGAGCTTTCCCGAGAGGTCAAACTCTTGGTTGCGTCCCAGCCAACTCGCGGTGTTGATGTTGGTTCAATCGAATTTATTCACGAGCGCATTGTCGCCGAGCGTGACGAGGGTAAGGCTGTTGTTCTAGTCTCCACCGAGCTCGATGAGGTTTTGGCTCTGGCGGATCGGATTGCTGTGATGTACCGAGGAAAGATTGTTGGCATTGTTCCGCCAACGACTTCCAGATCAGATCTTGGAAAGCTCATGGCGGGAGTAAGCGCATGACAAAAAAAGAAGTGAATCAAGATGGTTTCAACCAGGCGATGAAGGAGATTCTCGCCGGAGGTGCCACCAGAACAATTCTTTCGGTGCTGCTTGGATTCCTGGTCGGTGCCATTTTCATGGTGATTTCCAATAAGGAGTTCATCGAGGGATTGGGTTATTTCTTCTCGAGACCCGGAGATTCTTTAGGGGCCGCTTGGCAAGTCGTGTCAGATGGCTACGGCGCGCTATTCCGCGGTTCGATTTACAACGCTGATGCTGACACCTTTGAGAAGGCAATTCGCCCGCTCACCGAAACCCTGCGCCTAGCAACACCGCTGATTGCAGCCGGACTCGGAATCGCTCTCACATTCAGAGTGGGACTATTCAACATTGGTGGAACCGGACAGCTAATCTCCGGAATGATTTTTGCAACCTTTGTTGCAACCAAGGTTGAACTTCCATTCTTGCTCCACATGCTGGTTGCTGTGATTGCGGCAATCATCGGTTCAACTTTGATGGGTGCACTGATCGGCTTCTTGAAAGCCAGAACAGGTGCCCATGAGGTGATCCTCACCATCATGTTCAATTACGTGATGCTGTATCTGTTCACCTTCATGCTCAGAGAGCAATCTCTTTTGCAGGGCGAGGGAATCATCGGAAACCCAAAGGCAGATCCAGCTGCAGAGAATTCTCTTCTGCCAAAGCTTTTGGGTGACAGCTATTCGCTGACCTGGGGTTTGATTTTGGCGCTGATGGCTGTCGTGGTTTATTGGTGGCTGATGGAGCGATCCACAATCGGATTCCGACTTCGAATGGTTGGGTTCAACCCTGATGCAGCCAAAACTGCCGGTGTGAATGTGAATCGTACCTACATCCTTGCAATGGCTCTTTCGGCTGCATTTGTTGGAGTCGCAGCTGCAAACCAGACTCTTGGAACCGCTATTGGAGTTACCCCTTCGTCGCACGCAAACATTGGTTTTGATGCCATTACTGTTGCCCTCCTTGGTGGCTCTACAGCCCCTGGTGTCCTGATGGCAGGCTTGCTGTTCGGAGCTTTCAAGGCTGGTTCTCCTTCGATGCAGGTGATTGGTATTTCTCCAGAGGTGTTGGGCATCGTGCAGGGAGCAATCGTGCTCTTTATCGCTGCCCCTCCTTTGATCAGGGCGCTTTTCGGTCTTCCTAAGCCTCAAACCAGCAATGTGTTGGGCAAGTTGCGAAGTCGAATCTTTTCGAGGAAGGTGACCAAATGAGCTCGTTAGTCACTGAAACCAAGATTGGCTTCAAAGCTCCTATCGTTATGGCGGCAATCGGTCTTGTTGTTCTCGTCTTCTTCGGATTGCTTGGCCGTGATGGGATGGCGAATTTTCAAATCTCTCGCCGCCAAGATGCGATTCAGTTGCCAGATGTTCCTATTGACTCGAGCCTTCTTGGGGTTGTTTCTGGAATCTTGATGTTGGCTTTGGCCGGATTCTCGCTTTGGCTGACACTTCGCAATCGCAAGACTCGAATGTGGAGCATTTCAATTTTTGGTTTCTTGGGAATTGTTTCGCTGCTTGGCTGGCTGGCTGCCGATAACTCGGTCCCAGTGAGCTTTATTGCAGGAACCGCTCTGGTCTTGGCGGTGCCAATTGTGCTCGGTGCAATGGGTGGGGTCATGAGCGAGCGCTCAGGAATCACAAACATTGCCATCGAAGGGCAGTTGCTCACCGGTGCATTCATGGCGGCGGTTGTCTCCACTATCACCGGTAGCTTCACGCTGGGAATCATCTCGGCGATGGTTGCGGCAGCGCTGCTTTCGATGATTCTGGCGGTATTCGCACTGCGGTTCCTGGCTCAGCAGATCATCGTCGGTGTGGTGCTGAATGTTTTGGTGATTGGTGTGACCAACTTCTTGTATCAACAGTGGTTGACTCAAGACAGCGAGAACACCAACTTCCCTGGCACCCTGGACATCATCAAGATCCCATTCCTAAGTGATATTCCGATCATTGGTCCAGTTCTATTTGAAAACAGAATCACAGTGTTCGCTGCCCTTTTGATTGTCCCAGCGCTTTGGTTTGTCTTGTTCAAGACCAAGCTTGGCCTAAGGGCTAGGGCGGTTGGCGAGCACCCGCTTGCTGCCGACACTGTTGGCATCAATGTTGCCCGAACCAGATTCTGGTGGGTGACAATTGGCGGAGCAATCGCAGGCCTTGGTGGCGCAGCATTGACCATTGGAAATGCTGGTGCCTTCGGTCGCGAGATGTCTGGTGGCTTTGGATTCATTGCCCTTGCGGTTGTGATTCTTGGTCGCTGGCACCCAATCTCCGCTTCCTTGGCAGCGTTGCTATTTGGCTTCTCAATCATTTTGCGAGTCTGGGCAAACCAGGTGAGCCCGGGTATTCCATCGGACTTCATCACGATGGTTCCTTATGTTGTGACGATTATTGCCGTGGTCGGATTTGTTGGTAAGTCCCGCCCACCAAAGGCAGTAGCCGTCCCATATGTGAAGGGTTAGAAATGGAAATCAATTGGGATCTGCTTCGCGAAGAAGCCAAGCTTGCTATGGCTAAGGCGTACGCACCCTATTCAAAGTTTCCGGTTGGTGCTGCAGCCCTGACTGACTCGGGAAAGATTATTTCCGGTGCAAACGTTGAGAACGCTTCCTATGGATTGGGGCTTTGCGCCGAGTGTTCGTTGGTTAGCGAGCTTTTCCGCCAAGGTGGCGGAAAACTAGTTGCCTTTGCCTGTGTTGACGGTCACGGAAATGCGCTGATGCCCTGCGGCAGATGCCGGCAATTGCTTTTCGAGCACCGAGCTCCCGGGATGCTTTTGGATACGGTCTCCGGCATCAAGACAATAGACGAAGTTTTGCCTGATGCATTTGGGCCAGAGGATTTGGAGATCCGCAAATGACATTCAGTGCAGTTGAACTAATTATTAAAAAACGCGAGAAGCAGGAACTCTCAAAAGCGGAGATTGATTGGCTAATCGATAACTACACCAAGGGCACAGTTGCCGACGAGCAAATGTCTGCATTTGCGATGGCGGTTCTTCTCAACGGTATGGCGCGCTCCGAAATCAAAGACCTAACGATGGCAATGATTGCCTCCGGGGAGACTTTAGATTTCCAGGGGCTTTCGATGCCAACCGCCGACAAGCACTCAACCGGCGGTGTCGGTGACAAGATCACTTTGCCTCTTGCTCCTCTGGTCGCATCCTACGGAGTCGCGGTTCCTCAGCTAAGTGGTCGTGGCCTTGGCCACACCGGTGGAACGCTGGACAAGCTTGAAGCAATTCCTGGCTGGCAGGCATCGCTCTCCAACACAGAGATGTATTCGCAATTGGCAGAAATTGGTGCGGTGATTTGTGCTGCCGGTACGGGCCTGGCCCCTGCCGATCGCAAGCTTTATGCCCTGCGCGATGTCACCGGAACGGTTGAAGCGATTCCACTAATTGCATCCTCAATTATGAGCAAGAAGATTGCCGAGGGCACCCAAGCTTTGGTTCTGGATGTCAAGGTCGGCTCCGGTGCATTTATGAAGACGCTAGACCGCGCCACAGAATTAGCTCAGACTTTGGTTCAGCTTGGTAAGGATGCCGGAGTGAGAACCTCCGCACTTTTGACCGACATGTCAACTCCTTTGGGACTCAAGATCGGTAACGCTTTGGAGGTAGAGGAATCTATCGAGGTGCTCACCGGTGGTGGACCGCAGGATGTGATTGATCTGACCGTTGCCCTGGCTAAGGAAATGCTTGAGCAGGTTGGCATCACAAATGTTGACCCAAGAGAGAATCTCTCAAATGGCAAGGCAATGGACATCTGGCGCAAGATGATTACCGCTCAAGGTGGCGATGTCGATGCACAGCTTCCAAAAGCCAAAGAATGGCATCAGATCAAAGCTACCCAATCTGGATACATCTCTAGATTGGATGCACTCGAGGTTGGAATCGCATCCTGGAGACTCGGAGCCGGTCGTGAGCGCAAAGAGGATCAGGTGCAATTTGGTGCCGGAATCGAGCTGCATGCTCAACTTGGCGACAGGATTGAGGCTGGTGCTCCGCTTATGACTTTGTATACCGACACCCCAGAGAAATTCGAAAGGGCCATTGAATTGGCTGAGAAATCGACCACCATTTCAGATGGTCAGGCCGTCGAGCGTAAGCTCATCCTTGGCAAAATTAGTTAGGAAATAATGGACATCCGCTCGCTCCCAAAGATCTCGCTTCACGACCACTTAGATGGCGGCCTTAGGCCCCAAACCATCATTGAGCTGGCCGCCGAGATAGGTCACAAACTGCCTGCGGACAACGCTCTCGACCTAGCCAATTGGTTTGCCGAGTCGGCGAACTCCGGTTCATTGGTGCGATATCTCGAGACTTTTGACCACACCGTTGCTGTCATGCAAAACCGCTCTGGCCTTGAGCGAGTTGCTTACGAGGCTGTTCTTGATCTTGCTGATGAAGGCGTCATATATGCCGAGCTTCGCTGGGCACCCGAGCAGCACCTTGCAGGGGGCCTAACTCTAGATGACGCTGTTGAAGCAGTGCAGGACGGTCTTGAGCGAGGGATGGAAGAGGTTGCCGACCAAGGTGGATTTATCCGCACCGGTCAGCTGGTGACTGCCATGCGTCACGCGGATCGAGGCTTGGAAATTGCAGAGCTTGCTGTTCGCCACAGGAACAATGGCGTGGTTGGTTTTGACATCGCCGGAGCCGAGAAGGGCTTTTTGCCAGTGCGCCACAAGGCAGCTTTTGACTACCTTGCGAGTCAACTGTTCCCTTGCACCGTTCACGCAGGTGAGGCCGATGGCGTCGAGTCAATCAGGGATGCAATTGTTTCGGGGCGAGCTCTTCGCCTAGGGCACGGAATCCGAATTATCGAGGACATCATGTTCTCTCGCACCGAAGGCGACACTGACCTGGTTGTTCTTGGGGATGTGGCGCAGTGGGTTCACGATCGCGGCATCACACTGGAGACTTCGCCGTCTTCAAACTTGCAGACTGGCGCCTTTGAAATGCTCGGTGACACGATGGCGGATCACCCATTTGATGTTTTGTATGACCTTGGCTTCAAGGTCACCGTGAACACCGACAACCGCTTGATGTCTGCAACCAATTTGACCAAGGAGCTTGAGATTTTGGTTGACACCTTCGGTTACACGCTTGCCGATCTAGAGGTATTCCAAATCAACGCCGCAGATGCTGCTTTCCAAGGCGTGCCGGAGCGCGAAGAGCTAATTGAAATGATTGAACTTGGATTCGCTGAGGCGATGGGTGATAGCTAAAGCTTTCGGGCCCAGCTCCATAGACATATCAACTGAGAAACTCAGTTGGCTGGAGGCTCTTGAGCGCTCGGTTAACCTGCTTGTAGAAAGCGGCAGAACCAAACCGGAGTATTTCGAACAGGTGTTGGCATCCACTCAGAAGCTGGGTCCGTACTTTGTGGTGGCTCCCGGAATTGCAATCGCACATGCTGCCCCATCCAGTGCCGTTTTAGAAACAGGGTTCGCGTTGTTGAAGCTGGAAAAGCCCGTGGCATCGGGCTCAATCAACGATCCGGTGAGCTTGCTCTTTTCCTTCGCTTCGGTTGATTCCGAATCCCATATCGAGTTATTGGGGGAGTTTGCGAACATGATGAGCACCCCCGGCAAGGTTAACCTTTTGTTAAATGCTTCCGCTATTGGGGAAATCCGGGATATTTTGTCCGAGAACTTGGTTGGATAGCTGAGTGAAGATTTATGCGGTTTGCGGTGCTGGGATTGGCACCTCTGTTTTGTTGAAGTCGAATATCGACAAGGTTTTGTCGGTTTTGGATATCGAAGCTGAGGTTTCTGCCGTTTCAATCGCAACTGCAATGGATGCAGAATCACCTGCCCAGGTGGTGCTGATTACCCCTGAATTGCAGGATCAAATCAAGGGAATCGCCTCTGAGGTAATCACCATCGACAACATCTTTGACCTGGGCGAACTAACCCAGAAATTGAGCGCATCGCTGAGCTAGGCTCAGAGCATGTCTAGTCCTGGATCCACGCCAAAAACCACCCTGAATCGGCTTTCTTATAAGGCTTCAGATAAGCAAAGCGATCTATATTCAATTCTGGATTCCAACCTGGTTGCCCACGTTGGTTTTGTGATTGATGGTGCCCCATTTGTAATACCCATGGCCTATGGCCGGGTCGGAGATGTGATTTATCTGCACGGATCCTCTGGTTCTCGAATCATGCGGGCACTAGCTTCAAATCCTCAGGTTTGTGTTTCGATCACCGAACTCAATGCTTTGAAGGTTGCAAGAAGCACCTTCAACTCAGGGATGCACTACCGCTCTGTTGTGATTTTTGGTCAAGCGGATTTGGTTCCAGATGATCAAAAGGATGCAGCACTTGATGCCATTAGCGACGCAATGATTCCTGGGCGCGTGAAAGAGGTTAGGTCCTCGACCAAGAAGGAGCTAGCTGCAACCCTCATCATTTCGCTACCGCTAACTGAAACCTCAGTGAAGATCTCGGTCAACGAAGTTGATGATCCCGAAGAAGACATGAACAAGGGGTATTGGGCTGGGACTGTGCCAATCATCACAAGCATTGGCGAGATTATTCCGGCCGACGAGGAAGCTGCCAGCCTTCCAATTCCAGAGAGCGTGAAGAACTTTAGGACAGGCCTTGCAAAAGGTCTTTAGCCCAGGTTTTTAGGCTCTCTAGAGTCACATCCGCGCCCTCTGCGCTGTCGCCTTGAACCTGCAAATAACACTTGAGCTTTGGCTCTGTCCCAGATGGCCTAATAATCACTCTCAGTCCATCTGTTTTGAGCAGTATGCCGTCGGTTGGAGGCAGGTTTTTGCCTTCTTTCAGATCCTCGTAACTGCAGGGCTGGCCAAGAATCTCGCCTACTGGATTGGCTCTCAGGCCTGCCATGATTTTTGAGATGATGCTGAGGTCGCTAACCCTGATTGAAACTTGGCCGGTTGCCAGGTGACCATATTCTTGAGCAAGTTCGGCCAAAAAGTCACCCAAATCCTGTCCCTTAGATTTGAGGTCGGCCGCAAGTTCTGCGATGAGTAATGCGGCTGTGATGCCATCTTTGTCCGGTGTGAAGTTGGGATCTACGCAATATCCCAATGCTTCTTCGTAACCAAAGATTAGATTTTCGACCTTTGATATCCACTTGAATCCGGTGAGGGTGGCTTGATAATTCAAGTTGTGTTTTCTAGCAACCTTTTCAAGGCCCGCAGAAACAATCGAGTTAGCAAGGGTCCCGGTTTTGTTCTCTCTGGCAACAACCTCGCCGAGAATCAACCCGACCTCATCACCGGTGAGCATTAGATAAACGCCATCGCGATTGACTGCAATCGCCAAGCGATCGGCATCCGGGTCATTTGCAATAATCAGTTCGCTTTGATTCTCTCGGCCATGAGCGAAGGCCAAATCCATGGCTCCCGGCTCTTCGGGATTGGGAAATGCAACGGTTGGGAAGTTGCCATCTGGATCGCGTTGTTGAGGGACGGCGTTTAGCAAGAAACCTGCACTGTTGAAAATTGGCTCAATCACTTTGTAGCCAACCCCATGCATCGCGGTGTAGCTGATTTTTAGATTCTGCCTTGCTGAGTTCTTGGCTTCGATGAGCTCAAGTGCACGGTCCTGGTAAGCGGAAATTTCATTCTGGCCTAGAGGCTCAATCTCAGAACCCTTTGGGATATCTGCAAAGGTAACGCTGCTGGAGATTTGATCGATTAGATCTGAAATTTCAGCATCCTGCGGGCTAATTAGTTGGCTTGAACCGTTATCCCCACCCAGATAAACCTTGTAGCCATTATCTCTTGGGGGATTGTGGCTTGCCGTGACAACTACGGTCGCACTCGAGCGGTGAGCTCTACCCGTGAAGGCTGCAACTGGGGTCGGCACCATCTGGTCAAAAAGCATCGCCTTGATTCCAGCGCCAGCAAGAATCTCGGCGGTGTCTTTTGCAAAAACATCGGAGTTGTGCCTGCCATCAAAGCCGATAACAACGCTTAGCTCCTGATTGCTATCCAAATAGGCGGCACGATTGTTTTGAAGAAAGCGGGCAAGTGCCAGCGCTGCCCAACCAACCACCACACGGTTCATTCTGTTCGGTCCGGCACCCAACTCGCCTCTGAGTCCGGCAGTCCCGAACTGCAGACGGGTGGCGAACCTGGCTTCGAGTTCTGCCAATGCCTCTTCCTCAACAAGTTTTTCTAGCTCAGCTTTGGTCTGAGCATCAGGATCTTGCTGGATCCAGGCTTTGGCGATCTCAAGGTAATTCATTAGAGCTTGGCAACAATCTCCGAGAGCAGCTTGCCGATTCTGGCCTCTGCATTTCTTCCAGCCTCAAGCACCTCGGCATGGGATAGCGGAGTGCTCTGGATGCCCGCAGCCAGGTTGGTGATCAACGACATACCAAGAATCTCCATGCCAGCTTCCCTAGCTGCAATTGCCTCCAGGGCGGTAGACATGCCAACAATGTGTCCACCCATGGTCTTTGCCATTTGGACTTCAGCCGGGGTCTCGTAGTGAGGTCCGCGGAATTGCACGTAAACACCCTCGTCCAGACTCGGGTCGACCTCTCTGGCTAAATCTCTCAGGCGCTTTGAATAAAGATCGGTCAGATCAATGAAGGTCGCGCCCTCCAATGGGCTGTTCGCGGTGAGGTTGATGTGATCAGAAATCAGAACGGCTGCGCCACCGGCCCACTCCGGCTTTATTCCTCCGGCACCATTGGTCAAAATCATGGTCTTTGCTCCGGTGGCGGCTGCGGTTCTTACTGAGTGAACCACGGCGCGAACGCCGTGGTTTTCGTAGTAGTGAGTCCTGGCGCCGATGACCAAAGCATGCTTACCATTTGGCAGCTTGATGGAGCGAATTGTTCCGACGTGGCCAACAACTGCCGGCTTTGAGAACCCAGTGATTTCACTACCAGGGATTTCTGCAACTGTCTCGCCAATCAAGTCGGCGGCCTTTGCCCATCCTGAACCTAGCGTCAGGGCGATGTCGTGAGATTCAACACCGGTTTTTTGGGCAATTTCTTGGGCGGCTTTTTTGGCAATTTCGAAGGGATTTGCGTTCTCATCATTGAGTGGATTGGTCATCAAATCAGTCTAGCGATGGTCAATGTCCTGATTGTGCGGGAGAATACTCCTGTGAGTGAAGCTAAGACCCCAATCCATCGAATCGTAATTATTGGCGGTGGCCCAGGTGGCTACGAAGCAGCCAGAGCGGGGCGCCAACTTGGCGCCGAAGTTGTCCTGATCGAGGACAGCGGCATTGGTGGAAACGCTGTGCTGACCGATGTGGTTCCTTCAAAAACCTTGATCGCCACAGCCGAGGCCGCCCAAAGAGTTTCGGTTGCCCAATCGCTCGGTGTGAATTTCTCTTTGGATGGCAAAGTTATTGCTCCAAAGATTGAAATTGATCTCAAAGTTGTCAACAAGAGACTGCTTTCTTTAGCAAAGAGCCAGTCCGAGGACATGCTCACCACCTTGAAAAAAGAGGGTGTCAGAGTGGTTTCCGGAAGAGCTCGCTTGGATGGCAATCACCACGTGATCATCGAACCAAATGTTGGTGGCGAGCCTGAGCGCCTAGAAGCCAAAACCATCATCGTTGCAGTTGGAGCCCACCCAAGGGAGATGGATTCGGCCAAGCCGGATGGCGAAAGAATCCTCAACTGGAAACAGCTTTATAACCTCAACCATCTGCCAGAGCACCTGATTGTTGTTGGTTCAGGAGTTACAGGTGCCGAGTTTGCATCTGCCTATTTATACCTTGGCAGCAAGGTGACTCTGGTTTCATCAAGAGACAAGGTTTTGCCCGGCAATGATGCCGATGCGGCTGAAATCTTGGAGGATGTATTCCTGCGCAAGGGGATGCAAATTCTTGGTAACTCAAGGGCCGAAAAAGTTGAGAACACCGGAACCGGTGTGAAGGTGACGCTTTCTGATGGCAAGGTCATTGAAGGTTCGCACTGTCTAATGGCAGTCGGTGCAATCCCTAACACCGCAGGACTTGGTTTGGAAGAAGCCGGCATTCGCCTGAATGAAACTGGTCACGTGATCGTAAACAAGGTTGCTAGGACTTCAAGAGCAAACGTTTATGCCGTCGGAGACTGTTCCACATCCCTGCCGCTAGCCTCGGTTTCTGCGATGCAGGGTCGAACAGCCGTTTACCACACCATGGGCGATGTTGCCGCTCCAACCAGATTGCGCAATGTGGCATCAAACGTCTTTACTTCCCCAGAGATTGCCTCGGTGGGCTGGTCTCAGGCCGAGATCGAGCAGGGCCTGGTGCGGGGTGAGATTGAAAAGGTACTCCTAGACACCAACCCGAGAGCCAAAATGGAGGGAATCCGCGAGGGTTTCATCAAGCTTTATGCATCAATTGGTTCAGGCACCGTGATTGGTGGGGTTGTAATCGGCCCAAGAGCATCAGATCTGATATATCCAATTGCGGTTGCAGTGGAGAATCGACTAACGGTGGATCAACTAGCTAGAACCTATACGGTTTACCCGTCTATCTCTGGGTCAATCGCAGAGGCTGCAAGCGCACTGCACCAGCCAATCGACGACTAGTCGAGAATATCTAGAATTCTGGTTCCGGCCGAAATAGTTGCCCCAACGGCTACGCCAATTGAGCTGACAGTTCCCTTGCGGTGAGCCGTAAGTGGCTGCTCCATCTTCATAGCCTCAAGCACTGCTACAAGATCGCCTTCTTCAACTGCAGCACCTTCTGCCACTGCCAGCTTCACAACTGTTGCCTGCATTGGTGCGACCAATGAGTTACCTTTTGCACCTGTGTGGCTTGATGAATGGGCTGACTTCATGCGCTTTGGTGCATGTCCGGCTGCAGATCCGATTTCGCCGACTAGAAGTCTTCTTGGGACGCTAACTTCTAGGCGCTTCCCGGCGACCTCAACCACGACATCATGCCGCACCTCAGGTTCAGGAAGATCCTCTGCAATTCCATGCCAAGGTTCGATGTTGTTGTCCCACTCGGTTTCGATCCACCGGGTGTAGATGCCAAATTTTCCACCCTCACCGATAAACGCCGGGTGTTTCACAATTTCGCGGTGGAAAGGCAGCACGGTTGGAAGTCCGAGAACCTGCATCTCCTCGAGCGCTCTTCTTGAGCGTGCTAGAGCCTCGTCGCGAGTCTTTCCGGTGACAATTAGCTTTGCAACCATCGAGTCGAAGTTTCCTGAGATGACGTCTCCTGAAACCACACCGGAGTCAACTCTTACCCCGGGACCACTTGGCGCATAGAAAACGTGGATTGGGCCGGGGGCTGGCAAGAATCCCCTTCCGGCATCTTCGCCGTTGATCCTGAATTCAAAGGAGTGGCCCTCAACCTTCGGGTCCGCATAATCCAGCACTCCACCTTCGGCGATTCTGAATTGTTCGCGAACCAAATCGATACCGGTGACCTCTTCGGACACGGGGTGTTCAACTTGGAGTCTGGTATTTACCTCGAGGAATGAGATTGTGCCGTCTTGGGCAACCAAGAACTCACAAGTACCGGCTCCGACATATCCAACTGCCTTGAGGATTGCCTTGGAGGAGTCGTAGAGCTTCTGAATCTGCTCATCAGTTAGAAATGGCGCTGGGGCTTCCTCAACTAGTTTCTGGTGGCGACGCTGCAAAGAACAGTCACGAGTGGAGACAACAACCACATTGCCGTGTTCGTCTGCAAGGCACTGGGTTTCAACGTGTCGAGGCTTGTCTAGGTATTTCTCCAAGAAGCACTCGCCGCGACCAAATGCTGCAATTGCCTCTCTCGTCGCAGATTCAAAGAGTTCCTTGATTTCAGATTTCTCACGAACAATCTTGATGCCGCGACCACCGCCACCGTAGGCCGCCTTGATGGCAACCGGTAGTCCGAACTTTTCAACAAATTCTTCAACCTCTGAAACTTCTTCAACCGGGTTGATAGTTCCTGGGGCTAACGGAGCGCCTACGCTTTCGGCAACCTTGCGAGCGGATACTTTGTCTCCAAGTTGTTCGATTGAATCTGGCCTTGGGCCAATCCAAATTAGTTCTGCATCAATTACCGCTTGAGCAAACTGGGCATTTTCAGAAAGAAAACCGTATCCGGGGTGAACCGCATTGGCACCCGATCGCTTGGCAATCGAGATGAGTTTTTCAGAGACTAGATAAGTTTCGGCTGCGGTTTCACCGTGCAGGGCGAATGCCTCATCGGCAAGCTTTACGTGCTGAGCGTTTCTGTCACCGTCCGCGTAGACAGCGACAGTGAGGATGCCTGCATCCTTCGCTGCGCGAATGATGCGAACCGCGATTTCACCGCGGTTGGCTATTAGTAGTTTTCTGATTCGCCGCTCGGTCATAATTCCATAGCTTATTGGTCAAAAAGGGCATGGTTTTATAAGCAAGGCACAAAAAACAAAGGTTTTTGTTGGGGTTATCTCCAGAGGCTTAGGTAATCGCGCCCAAGCTCATTCATCATTTTTCTAAGAGCAACCAAGGACAGGCCAACAACTGTGTGGTAATCGCCCTCGATCCGCTCCACAAATGCCCCGCCTAGGCCATCGATCGTGAAGGCTCCGGCAACTTCAAGCGGCTCCTTGGTGGCAACGTACTTCTCGATGTCTTGATCACTGAGGTTTGCAAAGTGAACCTTGGTGCTAGTTACCAAGCCCACTTCTTTACCGGATTGGTGGTCCACCAGATAGTGACCGGAGAACAGCTCGCCGAAATTTCCGCGCATTTGCTGCCACCTAGCAAAAGCCACCTCTGGAGCTTTTGGCTTACCTAGAATCTCACCTTGAAACCAAAGCGCGGAGTCGCAACCAAGTACTAAATCTTCCCCGGCGACCGCTTTCGCCTTTGCCCTTGCTAGCCAAAGGGTTAGATCGTGGGCACTTGAAGGGGCAAGTTTTTCAACAACTTCTTCCTCATCTACCCCAGGGGCAATGGTGTCAAAGACAATCCCGGCTTCAGTCAAAAGCTTTTTTCGGGCAGGGGATGTTGATGCTAAAAGAAGTTTGGTCACAATTATTAGGTTAGCTGTGGAACACTTTGTTAGTGATCTTGAGATTAGAAATTGAAAAAGTTGCCCACGGAGGCATTTTTATTGCTCGCCACGAAGGGCGTGCCGTGTTTGTTACCGGCGCAATCGATGGCGAAGTTGTTGATGCAGAAGTCTATGAGGATGCTGGAAAATACCTCAGAGCCAAAGTTGTTGAGGTAATCACGCCTAGCGAGCACCGCAGACCTCACTTCTGGAAGGCTGTATCAGAGGGCGCCGGTGGAGCAGAGTTTGGCCACATCGACCTCGAATACCAGCGAGTGCTCAAGGCTCAGGTCCTCGAGGAAGCGCTCGAGCGCATGGCTGGAATCACCCAAAAAGTGGTAGTTGAGCCAGCCCCAAGTGATCTAGATGGCAAAGGTTTGCACTACCGAACCAGGGTTCAGCTCAATGTTGACGAGCGCGGCAACGCAGGACCGGTTCGGATGCGCACGAACGAAATTGTTTATTCGCGGGATTTGCCACTTGCAGTCGGCGAGATTGAAGAACTTGGTCTGCATCTGAAGAACTGGTCAGGCGTGAAAAAGATTTCGATTGCCGCAAGCTCCACCGGAGATTTGCAGTGGAGCGTCGATTCCAAGGTTCAGGGATCTCAAAGATTGGTTGAAAGGGTTGGGGGCAGAACCTTCCGCCTTTCAAGCGGTGCTTTCTGGCAAGTTCATAAGGACGCGGCAGCCATGCTGGTTGAAGCGGTGCAGCAGGGAGCCAAAGAACTCGGGTTTGACCAGACCAAAGAAAACCTTGACCTATACGCAGGTGCCGGACTCTTTAGCGCAACTCTGAGCGTGCAGTACCCGGAGGCCAGGTTCACTGCTGTTGAGAGCAGCAAGATTGCTGTGGCTGACGGAGAAAAGTCATCCAGGGATCTGAACAACCTCACTTTTGTGAAATCCGATGTCTTGCAGTATTTGCGAACCCAAAAGGCAACCCCTGGAAGGTTTGACACTGTGGTGCTGGATCCACCACGTTCTGGTGCTGCCGGCAAAGTGATTGATGCGCTGATTGCAATTGAGGCTAGAAACCTGATTTATGTGGCATGCGATCCAGTTGCACTTGCCAGGGATCTATCGACTTTGACCAAGGCCGGCTACCAACTTAGGGGACTTAGATCCTTCGATATCTTTCCTCATACTCACCACTTTGAGTCTGTGGCACTGCTATCTCGGGGGTAACCTAGCTCAATGGAGCACGTAAGAGTTGCAATCGTTGATGATCACGAAGCGGTGAGACTAGGTTTTGCTGGAACCTGCGCCGACTTCGGTTTTGAACTAGTCGGTTCAGCCCCAACGGTGAACGAACTTCTGGACCAAATAGGCGGCAAAGACTGCGAAGTGATTGTTTCTGATTTGTCTTTGGCAGATGGTTCTTTGGTGCAAGAAAACATCGAGCGTCTTGTCGAATACGGTGCAGCGGTCTTGATTTTTAGCATCGCAGACAAACCAGCAATGATGCGCTCGGCACTGCGCGCCGGAGCAACTGCGATTGTTCCAAAATCTCAGCCGATGGTCGACCTTGCCGAAGCAATCAAACTTTCGGCAAAAGGGGCGATCATCAATAACCCTGAAACCAGCGCAATGATCGATGCTGATTCCCTATTCAAAGAAGCAAATCTCTCTGCTCGTGAACGCGAGGTGCTGTCGCTCTATGCATCTGGGATGAGTCTCAAGCAGGTGGCATATGAGCTCAACATCAAGCAGAGCTCTGCCAAAGAGCACATTGACCGGGTTCGAGTCAAATACGCCAAATTGGGTCGCGAGGCGGCAACCAAGGTGGATTTGTTTAAGCGTGCTCTTGAAGATGGCATCCTTTCAGGAGATTTGCTTTAGTGTCATCGTCGGTTCTCACCACGGCGGCCTCGGCGCGACTTGAGTCCTTGTTCCGGAAGCTCTACACAGCAACTGTGGCCCTTTCCGGAATCGAAGTAGTCGCTAACGGGTTGAGCCAGGCTCAATATCTGGATCCCCTCAGTTATCTCTTTTTGGCACTGTTTGTGGCAAGTGTTTTGGCGCCATTGATCTCAAGTTTTTTCGGATCGGCAAAAGATGTATGGTTCTGGATTCACGGTGGGATGAGCATGCTGATCATGCTGATCTGGCCTTGGGCAATTCCTGATCCCACAATGCTTCCTGCTGAATTCCAGCCTTGGATTTGGTGGGGGGTCGGAATGGCGGCCATCAGTGTTGGTGTGACGACGAGCACTAAATTCGCAATTGTTTATTTGATTGCAAATTCAGTCATCTGGTTTTTGCTTGACACGAGTCCCTTTGGGGGCGCCTCAGATCAATGGGTGAGTTTCCAGGATTCGGTTTACATATTCTTATTTAGCGGAACCGTAATAGGTTTGGTGAGTTTAGTTAGGGAAGGCGCACGCCAGGTGGATTCAACCAACACCGAGGCGATTCAGGCTGCAATTGCTCAAGCCCAGGTCGATGCCATCGAGCGCGAACGGCAGAGAATCGATGCTTTGGTCCATGATCGAGTCCTGAATACTTTACTGCTAGCCGCCAAGGCCAAGACTCTCGAAGAGCGAGGGCACGCAGTTGCGTTGGCTCAAGAGGCAATAACAAGTTTGAGCCATGCAGACGAGGATCCGCATGATCAAGATGGTGTGACTCCACTGGGTTTGTTCAGGGCTCTAAAGCGAGCAGCAATTCGACTGGTTCCTGAGGTTGTGGTTGAAACCTCAACCGGCGGAACCGAACCCATTCCGGGAGATGTTGCCCAAGCTCTAACTGAGGCGACCCTACAGGCTTTGGATAATGCCCATAGGCACTCGAGGGCTTCCAAAATTCTGCTGCGAATGGACTCTCCTAGCGAATCGGAAATTCAAATCTGGGTTGAAGACAATGGTGTGGGATTTCGAGTTGATCGAGTCCCGAGAGATCGCATCGGAATAAAAACATCAATTTATTCAAGAATGAACTTGGTTGGAGGGGCGGCTTCCATCAACAGCGAAGTTGGCCAAGGAACAAAAATCCTTCTCAGGTGGGCAGCATGATCAAGGTTCCAAGACTCGCACTAATCCTTTTTGCTCTTGGGTTTGGGGCCTTTCACGGAATCCTTGGGCTCTTGTACTTGCAGCAATATGAGAGATCAGAATATGCAACTATCGCGATTTCACTCTATTTTGTAGCACTGTTGCTGACTCTTCTCTCCAGACCAGGATTAAGGCTAAAGACACCAATTGCCATCTTCAATCTTCTGGTCACGGTGGCGATACCTATCCTCATAGCGCAGGCCATCCAAGAGGGTTATGTGGTCGGCTACAGCACCTGGTATGTCGCCGGCCTCGCAACTCTGATGGGGATCACTGCAATTCGCCGACATCCGGTCCTGGCCTGGATAGGTGTGCTTTTTATGGTTGCAGAAGTTGTGATCTGGGGTGGGCTATCAACCCTTTTTAGCTCGGGCATCGTCGGGGCACTCCTTCTCGTGACGGCTGCCCAAGGCGCATCCATTGCAATCACGTCCTCAACTAAGGCGGCCAACGAGGCAAAGTCCAAAGCACTTGATAATGAGGCCGCCCTGGTTGCCGCCTCGGCTGCACGAGCTGAGCGAAAGCGACGTGTGAAAGAGGCACTGCGTGGATCATTGCCCCTCTTGGAGCAGATCGTTGCTAAAAAAGGCAATCTCACAAAGGATCAAAAGCTTGCCGCCATGCTGGCAGAAGCATCGCTTCGCGACCAGATTCGCGGGCGGATGCTAATTGAACCGGTTTTGGTGGAGGCGATTTCCAACGCAAGAACCCGTGGGGTTGAGGTTCAACTGCTTGATGATGGCGGCATCTCAGAATTGGATCCCGCTGACCGCACAGCGCTCCTAAGGAGGGTTGCCAGCGAACTTGGTGGAATCAATTCGGGCAAGGTCGTCATTAGATCCGTTGCTGGAGAAGAGTGGACTCTGACGGTCGCGGCAATTCGAAAAGACTCAGATCGCCCGGATCTTTTCTTGAGGCTTTAAATGAGAGCGGGGCGGATTCTCATCCGCCCCATCTTCCCCGTAGCGATTTCTCGCTTGTCTTTGGCTCCCTTATAGCCACCAAGACTTAACTTCAATCATGGCGCTAATCTTGGGTGGCAAAAGGTTTTTGACCTTTTTGTTACATAGCTCTTCGGGGGACGATTTAGAGTCCCGGACGGGAGCTGGCGCTCCAGCTCGAGCCAATGTCCGCTCTCAAGATATTTGGATTTTTGCTCCAACTCGATTTTGGTGCACGCAGTGCGATGCGTCCGAGCCTGCGAGATTCCCTGATTGCAGACATCACCACCGCAAGTGCTGCAGCCTGTTCGCCTTCGTTGCCGCCTTTAACGTGGATCAGTTCTGAGATTTCTTCTGCTGAATATTGCTTCATTAGAGTGGGATGTTTCCGTGCTTTTTAGGCGGCAGATTGGCCCGTTTGGTCTTTAGCGCCCGGAGTGAGCGAATGACCGAGGTTCTTGTCGCAGCCGGCTCAATGATTGAATCCAACTCTCCGCGTTCTGCTGCTAAAAATGGGCTGGCAACGTTGTAGGTGTATTCGCGAGCGAGCTTATCGCGAACCATTGCAATGTCTTCGCCGGCCTCGGTGGCCTCTTTTATCTTGTCTCGGAACAGAATGTTTACTGCTCCTTGGCCACCCATAACCGCAATTTCCGCCGTCGGCCAGGCTAGGTTCATGTCGGCTCCAAGTTGCTTGGATCCCATCACGATGTATGCGCCGCCATATGCCTTGCGGGTAATCACGGTCACCAGTGGCACGGTTGCTTCTGCGTAGGCATACAAAAGCTTGGCTCCGCGCCGGATAACTCCGGCCCACTCTTGGTCTGTGCCCGGCAGGTAGCCCGGAACATCAACCAGGGTCAAGATTGGAATCGAGAAGGCGTCACAGAACCTCACAAAGCGAGCAGCTTTTTCACCAGCCTCGATGTTCAAAGTCCCGGCCATTTGCAATGGCTGGTTCGCGACGATGCCAACGCTGTTGCCGTCAACACGAGCAAATCCGATCAAGATGTTTGGAGCAAAAAGCGGCTGAACTTCTAAGAATTCGCTCTCGTCCACGATCGCCTCGATGATCGTGTGCATGTCGTAAGGCTGATTCGGGCTGTCAGGAATGATGGTGTTTAGTTTTCGGTCCAAGTCGGTGATTTCTAGCTCCGACTCCGATTGATAGGTGACAGTTTCCGAGAGATTGTTTTCTGGAAGGTAACCGATCAGCGCCTTGGCGTAGTCGATGGCATCAGCCTCGTCGTTAGCCAGGTAGTGTGCCACACCTGAAGTTTCATTGTGGGTCCGAGCACCACCAAGCTCCTCCATGCCAACGTCTTCACCGGTTACGGTCTTGATCACATCTGGGCCGGTGACAAACATGTTTGAGGTTTTATCAACCATGATCACGAAGTCGGTTAGTGCAGGTGAGTACACAGCACCACCGGCAGCAGGGCCCATGATGATTGAGATTTGTGGGATGACGCCCGAGGCCATGGTGTTGAGTTTGAAAATCTCACCGTATTTTCCAAGAGCGATGACGCCTTCTTGGATTCTGGCTCCACCTGAATCCAACATTCCGATCAGAGGAACTCCGGTTTTGATTGCAAGTTCCATGATCTTGATGATTTTGTTTCCGGCTGTTTCGCCAAGCGAACCACCGAATACTGTGAAATCTTGAGAATAAACCGCTACCTGTCGGCCGTGAATGGTTCCAACTCCGGTTACCACCGAATCGCCATATGGTCGCTTTCCATCCATTCCAAACGCGGTTGAACGGTGACGAACATATTCGTCCACTTCGACAAACGATCCGTGATCAAGCAGCATTTCGATGCGGTCGCGAGCGGAGTTCTTGCCTTTTGCCTGCTGCTTTTCTTTGGCTAGTTCACCCGGGGTGACGACCGCCTCTTGATATCTTTGGCGAAGATTCTCGAGTTTGCCCTGGGTGGTACCTAGATCTGGCTTTTGGGACACATTTTCTCCTATCGCCTGCCCTACTTTAGCGAGCGACTTCTATTCCTTGTTTGAGCAATTAACACAAGCAAACACCAATTTCATCGTAGCTTCCTACAAATTCGTCGATTGCGATATCGTTTCTTTGTGGAATTACCTAAATCACAATCATTAGTGCAGCGGCTTGAATATCTAGCGAGCGTGGATTCCACGAATCTTGAACTTGGTCGCAGGAATTCAATTTCTTCGATTCCTAACTTCACAGCTTTGGTCTCTGGATCTCAAACCGATGGACTGGGCAGAATGGGAAGAGCTTGGGTATCTGAACCAAACAGCTCAATTTCTGTTTCTCTATTGCTGCGCTCTGATGCGAGCATTGAACAGTTGTCTTGGGTGAACCTCATCGCTGGAGTTAGTGTCCAGGCAACGATTTCGAGTCTTAGCCCAGAATCTAAAGTGAGTGTTAAATGGCCCAACGATGTCTTGGTTGAGGGCAAGAAAATCTCCGGAATTTTGTCTCAGCTTCAAGAAGATGGATCTTTGGTGCTTGGGGTGGGGATAAACCTTCTTAGGCAGGAGGCAGCTCCCGATCACGCAATTTCCCTGAGCGATCTTGGAGTGGAATCTTCGTTTGACGAGGTGCTGGCCCTGTTTCTAACTCATTTTCGGGCACGCTGGGCAATCTTCCAGGATTCGCCTTCACTTGCAATCAAGAAAACGCGTGGCGAACTCCAGCAGGTCTGCTCGACCTTGGGTCAGGCTGTCAGGGCTGAATTGCCGGGTGGCAAGACCTTGCATGGCATCGCATCCGAGATAGATGATTTGGGCCAATTGGTGATTCTCACACCGGAAAGAGTTGCCTTGGCCGCTGCAGACGTCTGGCATCTGCGAAACTAGTGGTCGGCGAAAGGTTTCGATGCTCAGAGTAGGCGTAATAGGCGGCGGCCAGCTCGCGAGAATGATGCAGCCTGCCGCTATAAATTTGGGAATACAGCTTCGAGTCTTTGCAGAAGCTGAAAACTCTTCTGCTCATTTGAGCGCAACCGCTGTCGGTGATTACTTGGATCCGGCCGCCCTTCTCTCATTTGCCAAGGGCGTAGACGCCGTTACTTTCGATCACGAACATGTTCCAAAGCACCTATTGGAAATGCTGGAGCGTGAAGGGGTTAAGGTTCGACCAGGCTCGGCCGCTCTAATTCACGCTCAAAATAAGCTTTTCATGCGCAAAAAACTCGCAAGTCTCGGGGTCTCCCAGCCAATTTGGGCGGCGGCGAAGACGGCAGCGGAAATAGAAGATTTTATTTCTAAAAACGGCCCAGAAATTATCGTCAAGACTCCAATTGGTGGCTACGACGGCAAAGGGGTTCGAGTCGTCTCGAGTGTTCAAGAAGTCCAGGACTGGCTGGATTCAATTAGCGATTTTGGTGGCGAGCTGTTGCTAGAGCAAAAGGTTCCTTTTGTCACAGAGCTTGCTCAACTCAGTGCCCGCAGGCCATCTGGTAAGATCAAAATTTGGCCACTGGCCAAAACTGTTCAAGTCTCGGGGGTTTGCTCAGAGGTGATTGCCCCGGTCAGTGACGTTGGTGACCAGGCCAAGAATATCGCCCTAACCATCTCCGAGGGGCTCGGAGTTGTTGGTGTCATGGCGGTTGAGCTTTTCCAAGTTGATTCTGGTGAACTTTTTGTAAACGAGCTTGCGATGCGACCGCATAATTCCGGTCATTTCACCATCGAGGGCAGTGTGACCTCACAGTTTGAACAGCACCTCAGGGCCGTTCTAGATCTGCCACTTGGCTCAACAGGATTGAATGCCCCCTTTGCTGCAATGTTGAATTTGTTGGGTCAGGATGATAGCAACACGATGCAGCCTCATTTTTCAAAGGCAATGGATCTGGTTCCCGAAGCTAAATTTCACCTTTACGAAAAGGCTCCTCGGAAAGGTCGCAAAATGGGACACGTCACGATTTTGGGCGATGAGCCAAATACCATTCTGAAGAGAGCAAATCTTGCAAGAGCAGCAATCTATGGAAACTGAACCTGGAGGCAAAATGACAAAAGTTGCGATCGTGATGGGATCAGATTCAGATTGGCGAGTCATGAAGGATGCCCAGGACACACTCAAGGAATTTGGTGTTGAAGCCGAGGTCGAGGTTCTAAGCGCCCACCGCACCGCAGAAAAGATGATTGCATTTGGTAAAAACGCCTCAACAAATGGCCTGAGTGTCATCATCGCAGGTGCCGGGGGAGCAGCCCACCTACCGGGAATGCTCGCATCAGTTACCACACTTCCGGTGATCGGAGTTCCGGTTTCACTCAGCAAATTGGACGGCATGGACTCTTTGCTCTCAATCGTTCAGATGCCAGCCGGGGTTCCGGTGGCAACAGTATCAATCGATGGCGCTAAAAATGCTGGGCTTTTGGCGATTAGAATTTTGGCCACTTCAGACAGGACTTTGCAGACCAAATTGGAGCAGTACCAAGAGGGCCTGAAGGAACTTGTGGAGCAGAAAAACTCTGCCCTGAAAGCCTCTCTGTAACTCTCAGGGTGCATCCCTAATTCTTCAAAACGCCTAGGTCATCAGGGTATTTTCAGCATCTCAACCTATGGTTGAAGGTGGTGGAGGTGAGTGATGCCGAGAAAATTTGTCGTGGCCGTTTTGGCGCTGGCTTCGCTTACCCTATCCGGATGCAGTGTCTTCTACCCAAACTGGGGCGCGACTTCATTGCCAACTGAATCCAATTTGGCACCAGAAATTTCCGAATCAGCTGCACCCGAATCTTCGGAGTCAACTGATGCTGAGGTAGCAATCGAACCATCTGAATCGCCAAGTGCTGAGCCCACTGCAACTGAAATAAAGCGCAAAGAGACGACCGTTGAAATCATCATGGCGTTTGTAGATCAAGAAGCCGGCGTTCTGCAGGTCGTCGCGCAGTTGCCAGAAATTGTGGATCTAGGCGGAACCTGCACATTTAAATTCATCGGCGGATCAGTTAGTAAATCACTTACGGCTAAGGCTGAACCCTCCAGCGACTACACCCAGTGTCACCCAATTGAATTCGAGCTCAAGGACCTTGCCGTTGGCGATGGAGTAATTTCCGTTAGCTATGAATCAGATGGCTATTTTGGAGAATCAGCCGGCCAGTCTGTGGTGATTGGATGATGTTAAAGAAGATTTTTGCCACGCTTTCCTCCGCAACTATGGTTCTAGTTGGATTGGTTGCATTGCCTGCTGCACCTGCAGTAGCCGCACCACCTGCCACTGCATTTGATCCAGGCCTAATCATCAGCGATAGCGTGTTTTTTGACTTCGCATCAATGGATCTGGGGGAGATTCAGGCATTTTTAGATTCAAAGGTTGAAAATTGCAGGGCCACCGACCCAGCCCTTGATTGCCTGAAGTCCTATCTCTCCGATATTCCAGAAGTGGCGGCAACGCTGCCAACTGAAGTGGGTCCATGCTTGGCGATCAGTGCCAAATCTGGAGCTACTGCCGCTGAGGTAATTTACACAATCGCGAATGCCTGCGGCATAAGCCCAAAGGTACTTTTGACCACTCTTCAAAAAGAACAGGGTCTCATCACCTCAACGAAACCAACCGACTACATGTATCGGGCAGCAATGGGATTTGGCTGTCCAGACTCAGATCCTGGTATCTGCGGCAAGGTTTACACGGGCTTGTTTAACCAGCTTTACCGAGCTGCAAAGCAGTTTCGCTGGTACGGAAACCCCGAGGGCTCATTTACCTATTGGAAGCCGGGCCGCACCGTTTCCATGCGATACAACCCAAAGTCGACCTGTGGCACAAAGAGCGTTGCACTAAAGAGCCAAGCAACCGCGAACCTTTATTACTACACCCCATACACACCAAACGATGCTGCGCTGTCTAACATGTATGGCACTGGTGACAGCTGCTCGGCATATGGAAACAGAAACTTTTGGCGTTTTTACCATGATTGGTTTGGCTCCCCAATTGGTGGCGGTTACCTGCTGAGAGCGGAAGGCAGTTCAGAGACCTACCTGATTGTGGATTCGCTTAAATATTTGGTGTCCGATGCTCGGATGATCGCCGCACTGATGCCGCTTGGTCCAATCGGGGAGATTTCTAGGGGTTACCTGGACAGTTTTGTGACCACCGGAAACATGACTCAGCTGGTCAAGCAGTCAGACACCGGCGACTACTACCTGCTGGTTGATGGGGTTAGGTATCTAACCGACTGCACAACCGCGTTGGAATTTGGTTTGAGTTGTGATTTGGCAACTTCAATATTGCCGCCGCAAGTAAATCTCTTTGTAGATGGTGGGACTCTAACTCGATTTATCCAAGCTGGAGATTCAAGATACTGGGTTGAAAAGGGTCAATCGAGAATCGTGGTTGATGAGTTGGCGCTAAGCACTGTTGGTGCAACTTCGATGACCCCAACAAAGCTGACAATTGAACAGGTGACCAGCCTGAGCGCTGGTCCAGCATTAGCTTCTGAATTGGTGATGTTTGGAATCAAGAACTCTGGTGATGTGATTATTGCATCGTCTGGATCTGCCTATAGATTCACCGCCTCACTGATCGGCGCTACTGGGCTGGCTAAGTGGTTCACGACTTCTAATGCGGTTGTGGATGCAGCCGTGATAGCGCCGAGCATCTCATCTTCTACGGTCCGCGGTTTTGTGGCCGCAGAGAATGGCAAAACATATGTTTTGACGGCCGACGGAAAACTCGAGGTCACTGATCCATCCGAGTGGACCGAAGAAATTGTGACCTTGCCGGATTCGATGTTGAACCAGATTCCAGACGTTGTCGGCACTCTTGCTACCCCTGCAATGGTCACTTCAGCCGGAAACAAGCTTTCTTATTTTGTTGAGGCCGGCGAAAGACGGATATCTAAAACTGCAGACATGACATCCGAGTTTTTGAAACTGCTTGATCAACCTAAGGCGGTGGTTTTGCCTCAGGCTGCAATTAACACTGTGCCAAACATTGGCACAGCAATCGCACCAGGCACAATCATTAAAGCTTCCGGAACCTCGACTCTTTACCTTGCCGACGATCTAACTCGCAAGGTTAAATTGGCTTCAGAATCGCAGGCCAAGAGCGTCTCGGATTCCAAAATCTTTAGCTTTACCAAGACGGAATTAGCAGCGTTGCAAACTCGAACCGGGTTCACCTCAATCAAAGTTCAGTGTGGTGCCGACACGTATTTGCTCGATGGTGGAACCCTTTATCCAGTCGCGCCTGAAGCCGCAGCAAACTACCCCGGCACTCCATACCCACTGGCTGTTTCAACCTGTGCTGGCCTGAATGTTTCAACTCGTGCAGTAGGCCAATTCCTAAGGGACAATAAAGGCGTCTTGTATCTAGTAGTAGACGGTAAAAAGGCACGCATCAAGTCTTGGGCCCATTACGCAACCTTGGTTGGCGACGGCCCTGGATACATCAAAGCTAGCTCGTATTTCTCGTCAAAGATTCCAACCTCGGGCACCGCTCCAGCCACCATTCAATTGGCATCAACAGATGGCACCCCAAGCGGTGTATTCGACGAGGTTTCGTTCACCGGATCGGTTCCCGAAGTTATCGCGCCAACACCTAGTGCGACTCCGACACCTACCGCGACTCCGACACCTACTGCAACACCAACACCAGCGGCCTCTAGCGCTCCGAGCCCAACACCTTCGGCCACCGCCGTTGCGACTAATCCTGCGACTTACAAGGTGGTTTCGGGAGATACCTTGAATGCGATTGCTTCAAAGTTCAAGGTGTCGGTTGCCGAATTGCAGTCGCTCAACAACATTTCTGATCCGAGGCTGTTGAGAATCGGTCAAGTACTAAAGATTCCTGGATCGGTTTCGACCGCGACACCAACCCCGTCGCCCACGTCCACACCAACACCAACACCAACACCCACACCAACACCAACAAATAGCCCAAGCCCCGAGCCTGAGGCCGTCGAGGTGACTTATGTGGTTCAATCCGGAGACACGTTATACAAGATCGCTTCAAAGTTCGGTGTCTCTGTGAACTCGTTACAGAGCTACAACAGCATTTCCAATGCGGCTTATATCAAAGTTGGTCAAGTGCTCAAGATTCCAACCAGCACCTCTGCATCAAATGCCGTGGTGGTAACTTCATCTGAGCCCGAGGTGGTCGCAGAACCAGTCCTAAAGACCTACAAGGTGGTCTCTGGTGACACCCTCTGGGGCATCGCCAGAAAGCTAGGCGTGAGCGCAACCTCGCTGGCCGAAGCTAATTCAATTACAAATGCAAACTTGATCAGAATCGGTCAAGTCTTAAAGGTTCCAAACTAGAGATTAGCTGGCGTCCCAGGCGGACTTCACGATGTCTTTTAGGTTGTGCTTTGCACTAAATCCAAGGACTTTTTCAATCCTTGAGACATTCGCCACAAGTTTTGGCGGGTCACCCGCGCGGCGAGGCCCAACCGAAACTTCAAAATCAATTCCGCTTGCAATTTTCAATTCTGCCAAGACTTCAAAGACGCTCGCACCGGTTCCAGTGCCAACGTTGAAGGTGTCAAAAGGCCGTTCTGATTGAGTAAGGTAATCCACCGCAGAGACGTGGGCGGCCGCTAGATCTGAAACGTGAACATAGTCTCTAATACAGCTGCCGTCTGCAGTTGGGTAATCCTCACCGAAAACAATTGGAGATTTACCGGCTTTGAGTGCGGCAATGGCGATTGGGATCAAATTCAACGGAGCAGTGTCGTTCAGCTCTGGCACCGCGCAACCGGCGACATTGAAATACCTTAGGTTGACTCCCTTGAGTCCCCATACCTTGGCGTTTTTAACCATCCATTCACCAATTAGCTTGGTCTCGCCGTAAGGGTTGATTGGAACCCCCGGGTAATCCTCTGTGACGCTGTCTACATCCGGCATGCCGTATGTGGCAGCAGATGAGGAGAACACCAAAGACTTCAGGTTTGAGTTTCGCATCGCCAAGAGCAGGTTGGCGAGCCCGCCAATATTGTCCAGATAGTAGCGCTCGGGCTGTTCAACAGATTGACCAACCTGTTTTCTGGCAGCTAGGTGAATAACAGAGTCAAACTCATGCTTGCGCATTAGGTTTTCAAGCGTAAGTTGAGCAGTTTCAGACGATAAATCTAGGTGAACAAATTCGGAGTCAATTCGTGCCGTAACTCCTGTTGAGAGGTCGTCCACAACTACGATCGAATGTCCGGCAGCTTCCGCAGCCCTGACAACATGCGATCCGATGTAGCCAGCTCCGCCGGTGACAAGTAGTTTCATGTGTCAAGGATACCTTGAAGCTTTATCCACAGATTTGGCGGTTTGGGATATTCGAACTTGACACGGACATACTTACACCGGTGTAATTACACCCAAGAGATTCACAAACGTTAGGAAATTAGGCATGGAACAACGCGGTCAGGTGCCTGCAAACTGGTTTATCGATGTGCTCAAGCTGGGGGTCGCAGGAGCATACGGCGAAGGCGATTCTGACCCGCTGGCATGGCAGGCAGACGCACTCTGCTCGCAAACCGATCCAGAGGCCTTCTTCCCTGAGAAGGGCGGCTCGACAAGAGACGCCAAGCGAATTTGTGCGCAGTGCAACGTAAAGTCTGAGTGCTTGGAATACGCCCTAAAGAACGATGAGCGATTTGGCATCTGGGGCGGTCTTTCAGAGCGTGAGCGTCGCCGTCTGCGCAGGCGCGCTTAGAACATCGTGGCTTCGCTCTTTGTAGCGGCCATTGTCGTATCACACGCCCAAGCCGAAAACCTGAATCGGGTTCTTGAAACAATAGAAAACCAAGACCACCCGATTAACCAGGTTGTGGTTGTTGAAACCGGTGGGGATCAACAAAGTACTGAAAGCGCAAAGCGCCACGGTTTTTCTTCCGTTATGGCCCCAGATGTTCGATTGGGTTTAGCAATTCAATCAGGGATCGACTCTCTAGCCCAAGCACCCGGTTGGCTCTGGATTCTTCACGATGATTCTTTTCCTGAGCCAACGGCTCTCTCGCACTTAGCAAGGGCCGCAGAGATCTCGCCTTCGGTCGCAATCATTGGACCCAAGCTTCTAGACGCACGGAATCCGATTCGGATTCAACAGCTTGGCCTGACGGTGACAAAGACCGGCCGGCCGTTTCTGCAGGTTCAAAACGAATATGACCAAGGCCAGTTTGATTCATCTGGCGACTCTTTCGCCGTTTCAACTGCCGGCATGCTGATTTCTCTTGATGCTTGGCAAAGACTCGGTGGCCTCAACGACAAAACCCCGCCATTGGCTCAGGACCTAGAGCTTGGCGCAAAGGCCAGAGCAGCTGGCTTCAGGGTGGTTGTTGAACCCAAGGCCAGAGTCCTCCACCACCAGCTTTCGGCATCCGGAAAGCGCGACCGGAAGTGGCTTGGAGGTTCGCTCACTCAGGCAATCTCCAAGTCGCATTTGCACATGGCAACTCTTTTGTCACCAGCATTGCTAGTGGTTTTGGGATACCTAATGCTCCCGCTGATTTTCCTCGCGTCGATCCCTGTTCTTCTATTGGCAAAGCGCCCAGGCAGGATCTTTGGCCAACTCAAAGGTTGGCTTTGGGCCTGGGGTACCATCTCAAGTCGACTGGCAGCTCGCAGGCAGCTCAGAGGCCTGGGGAGCGTCAAGAGTCTTGGCGGTCTTAAAGCGGGCTTTAGCGAGGTTAGAAAGCGTCGCAAGGCCAGGTTTAGCCAAGAGCCAATGCGAGACTCGGATTCGGTTGCCGGTTTCTTTTCATCCAACTCCGGTTGGTTGTCGATTATCGTATTGGCAGCAAGCGCCAGGCTTTTCCCTCAGGGTGCGCTACTTAGTGATTCCCTAAGTCCCATTGGTCGTTCTTTTGATTCGATCTGGAACGCTACTGCCATCTATTTGCATGGCGGCTCAATTCCTTCAGACCCATTTGGCCAGTTCTACCTATTGATGGCTGCGATATATCCACAGTCCCCATCAATTGCGCTCGCAAGTTTTGTTTTTGCGGCCCCGACCTTGGCATTTATAGCGAGCTGGCAACTTGGGTCCATATTTTTTCAGAAAATATGGGTTCGTTCTTTAATCGGACTAACCTACGCTCTGGTTATAGTTTTGCCGGCCGCAATGAACCTTCAAATAGTTGAATTAGTGAGCTTGACTTTCAGCCCATGGGCAATCTATTTCTTGATCCGGGCTTCTAGGGCCTATAACAATTCCAGAGCTTGGCGCTGGACGGGCTTAGCGGGAATTGCACTTGTACTGGTGGCGATCTCGTCGATAGTGCTTTTCTTGCTGCTGGCCGTGGTTTCGATTGGGCTCGGAATTTATCGCCACCGAAGGTCTTTGATTATTTTGGCTGCTCTTATACCTGGGGCCGCACTGGTTTCTCCTTGGGTGATCTGGATCGTGAAGTCCGGAAATTGGGAGTTGCTAACCGTTTCTGCTGCCGCTTCCTCCGGCCCATTCCAGTTTGAGTTGGGCAACCCGGTTGTGATCGCTGGAATCATTATTTTGGCGACATCGATGTTTGGCATTTTTAGGGGAAACCTGAAACTCGTGTCTGTTCTGACAGCCTTGATGATTTTTGGTTTTGCTGCTGCGCTCTATCAGCCATGGGTTTCCAGTTATCCGCTTTTGGGGTTTGCATTACTTTGCGCTTTGGTGTTGACGGGTATCGGTTTGGATTCGCTGAATCTAAAGCGAGTCTCGGCTATTTTTGGAGCGGTTCTGTTCTCTGCGACCTCCATTGGCGGGTTGTATTTCGGTGCCCTGGCAAGCTCGCAGATTGACTTTGGTGACGACCGTTTGATGCCAGCTTTGGTTGTGGCTGCGTCGGAGGTGTCGCCAAACGTGAAAACTCTGAAGATAACTGCTGGGGAGCAAATTACTGCTGAGGTCATTGAGGGTGACGGGATATCAATAGATGAGGTGCATTTTCTGGATTGGATCCAGCCGTCTCCAGTGCAAGAGGTTGCGGAAATCGCCAAGCTAACCGCTCTTTTAGTGGCCGCAAATCAAAATGGGGTCGCCGAACTGTTAAATCAAACTCAAATTGATTTCATCTTGCTCGAAGGCGAGGACCCGCTTTGGTCGAAACCGATCGAGAGTTCTTTGAATTCAATGGTTCAAATGCAGCCTGCGGGGAACACCAAGTATGGGGTTCTCTGGAAAACCGAAGTAATCAAAACCCAGGATGTCGAATCTCCGCCAAGAGATCAAATTAGGGATTTGATGCTTTTGGTAATCGCAGGTTTTGCACTCCTAGCGATCCCTACTACCGCTACCTTGCGAGGCTATCGAAGGCTTGAAGTAGGTGAGATGCAGTGAGAATTGCCATTCGCATACAGATTGCATTGTTGGTCCTTGGCTTTGTGTTTGCTTCTTGGGTTTTTGTCCCTCAGCTTTATGAATCACGCACCATTGCACAAAATGAGGCAACTGAAACTTCGGTAGATCCGGCAAATCTGCAGTTAGTTTGCCCCGGTGCATTCGTGCAGGTGGGTGGCAGTGATGGTACTTACCTTGGTGCAATAGAGCGGCTTCCAAGTGCCATCGTGAATTATCACAGCACCGCAGATTCACTATTGTCTGAGCCAGAAGCCACTTTAATTGATTTTGGTCTATTTGAGGTTCAAAGCTCAGACCAATCCACCGATCTGCTAAACGCAAATCAATTGCAAGAAGTGGCGACCTCAAGAGCAAGCGGCTTGGCGGGAATTGATTGTTCTATGCCAAAGGCTGCGGGCTGGTTTGTTGGCGCTGAGGCTTCAGTAGGGACGGAGTCAGTATTGATTCTTTCAAATCCAAACCCAACAGAAGTGACCATCAGTCTGGAGTTCATTGCCCCATCAGGAGCCACCCAAGATCAAGTCACTTTGGCAAGCGGGGAAACCAAGCTCCTCCCATTGGCTAAGTATGTAGTCGCCGATGAAGCTTTCGCGGTCCGGTTTGAATCCAATTCGAGTGAGGTTTCGGCGACCATGCAGTCTCGGAACACATCGGGGTTGACGGCAACCGGTGTAGAGCTTTCAGGAGCGATCGCAGAGCCTTTGTTGCAATCATTTTTCCCGGGAGCAAAAGATCTAACTGGTGGTTATCAGCTTCCGATTTTGAGAGTTTTCAACCCTGGTGATGTAACGGCATCCGTCGAAGTTTTTGCGCAAGGAGCCGGTCCTGAGACCTCTCTGGGAGTACACGAACTCGAGGCCGGCGAAATAGCTTCGATTGATTTGGAAGTTCCGATTGATGCGACTGGAGTTGCTGTAGTTTCGACGCAGCCGGTGTTGACTGCGGTCAAAAACTTTGTGGTGCAACCCAAGTTGGATTTCGCGTGGATTTTGCCAGCCCAAGAATTCTCAGAGCTTGCAGTAATCGCCTCTCCCGCAGAGAATTCGGTTCTTTCTCTAGCTAATCCAAACTCAAGCCCCGTCAATGTGACAATTCAAGCCGGTCAGGTTTATCAAACTTTTGAGCTTGGGGTTGGCATGATGTTGGATGCTGAAGTACCAAAGGGGAGTGCGCGGATTCTCTCAAGCGGAAAATTCGTTGCTAATTTGTCAGTTTTTGCGGATGCAGGGTATTCGGTTCTAACTCCAGGAAACAACCAAAACCTTGGAAGCAACCTTGAGATTTTGGTTCGCTAGCGGCCAGGGTGAATCAAATCCCAAGGGTCGAGATCAACCAAGCTTGCAGCCGCTGAGATGACGGCATGTTCAATCTGCATTCTTGGATCTGGAAGCTTCTCTTTGCTGAATCTCTCAATAGGGATTCGGTAAAGGGTGATCTCTAGCTTCGTCCTATTAGCACTCCAGCGTTTTACGCTGTCGCCATCACTAATCAGGGGAACCTCTTCGATTCGATAACTCAGCGTTTCAAAGTGCTCTGGGAAACTTTGCAATAGGTATTCGACGGTGTCATCAACCACCGTTTTGAAGAAACTGGACCTGGCAATTCCAAAGCTAAAAAGTTTTGATGGCAACGGCCTCCTGAGTCCCCGACCGTGACGGTCTCTGTGTGGTGGAGAGGAATGTGCCATGCGGTCATTGTATTCTTGGCTGGCCAAACACAGGAGAGAACCCTTTGACAAACTTTGATGATTTTGTAAAGACCTATGACGTCAGAGGGCTAGTCGGTTCGCAACTAACCCCAGAGATTATTGAGGCTTTTGGGGCAGCATTTGCAGCTGAGCTGGAAATCAGTGACGGCAAGCTAATCATCGGGCACGATATGCGAGACAGCTCAGCCGGTTTCGCCCAGGCATTTGCCAACGGGGCCACAAAGCTTGGTGCGAATCCGATTTTGATCGGCCTGTGTTCCACGGACATGACCTATTTCGCTTCTGGTGTGATGGGGCTACCGGCAGTAATGTTCACTGCCAGCCACAACCCGGCAAGCTACAACGGAATCAAATTCTCAAGAGCGGGAGCCAGGGGAATCAGCCTGGATACTGGACTTGCGCAAATCAGAGATCGAGCTAAAAAGTACCTGGATGAAGGCATCATCCAAGTGGCGAATCCGGGCACAATCTCTAGCCAGGATGTCCTAAATGAATATGCGAAGTACTTGAGGTCCTTGGTTGATTTATCCGGCGCTCGGAAACTAAAGATCGTGGTTGATGCAGCCAATGGCATGGGAGGGTTTACTGTCCCAGCTGTCTTCCAGGATGCTGCGGGACTCGAAGACCTTGGTTTCGAGATCATTCCGCTTTATTTTGATTTGGACGGTACTTTCCCGAATCACGAAGCAAACCCACTTGACCCAAAGAATCTGGTTGACCTTCAAAAGGCAGTTGTTGCTCATGGGGCTGATTTGGGACTCGCTTTTGATGGCGATGCAGACCGCTGCTTCGCTGTCGATGAAACTGGCGGCTTGGTAAGCCCTTCAGCGCTTGCTGCGATTGTTTCGAGACGGGAAATTGAACGCGTTAAGAAGCTCGGGGAGACCTCCATAACGGTGCTTCACAATCTCTTGACTTCAAGATTTGTCGCAGAAACCATTTTGGAAAGTGGTGCAACTCCACATAGAACCAAGGTCGGTCATTCGCTAATCAAGGATCAAATGGCCAATACCGGTGCGGTATTTGGGGGTGAGCACTCAGCTCACTATTACTTCAGAGACTTCTGGGGGGCAGACAATGGAATGTTGGCTGCGCTCCATTTGGTGAGTGAATTGGCAGCATCGGATTCAACGATGTCGGAAATTTCCAAACTCAACACCCCATATTTCTCATCCGGAGAAATCAATTCAGTGGTGGCAAATGTGCCAGCTGCGATCCAGAGAATCAAATCGGCATTTTCAGACTGCACAGAAGAAAATTTTGATGGGCTCACTCTTTCAGGTGAAACTGAATCTGGATGGTTTTGGTTGAACGTGCGACCATCAAATACCGAACCTTTGCTTAGACTAAATGCAGAATCAAACCACGAGGCCTTGTTGGTTGAGATTCGGGACAAAGCAATTAGTGCGATTCGACAGAGCTAATTTTCTTGAAAGGCCATTTCCATGAGCAACACCCTAACTTCCCCTGACTATAAAGTCGCAGATCTTTCCCTCGCTGAAGCCGGACGCCACCAGATTCGTCTAGCGGAGGCCGAAATGCCAGGACTTATGGCGCTTCGTAAAGAGTTCGGTGCGGCTAAGCCCCTGACCGGCGCTCGCATCTCGGGTTCGCTGCATATGACCGTTCAGACTGCAGTATTGATTGAGACCCTGGTCGAACTTGGCGCATCTGTGCGCTGGGCATCCTGCAATATTTACTCCACCCAGGATGAAGCCGCAGCTGCAGTAGTTGTTGGTTCCGGCACTCCAGAATTACCGAAGGGCACACCCGTATTCGCCTGGAAAGGTGAAACTCTAGAGGAATACTGGTGGTGCACCGAGCGTATCTTCGACTTCAGCTCTGATGGCCATGTCGGGCCAAACCTTATTCTTGACGACGGTGGCGATGCAACATTGCTTGTCCACAAGGGAATCGAGTTTGAGAAAGCTGGATCTGTGCCGCCTGCCGGGGTGGATGACTCCGCTGAATATCGCGTTGTCTTGAGCGCGCTTACCGAGTCCCTCAGGCGAGACCCTCAGTACTTCACCAAGTTGGCTGCTGAGATCCGCGGGGTTTCCGAGGAAACCACCACAGGCGTGCACCGCCTATACGAATTCTTCAAAGAAGGAAGATTGCTTTTCCCCGCGATCAACGTAAACGATGCGGTGACTAAGTCAAAGTTTGACAACAAGTACGGCATCAGACACTCCTTGCCAGATGGCCTAAACCGCGCAACCGACGTTTTGATGGGTGGCAAAGTTTGCTTCGTGGCAGGCTATGGCGATGTTGGTAAGGGGTGTGCCGAGGCTCTCCGTGGCCAGGGTGCTCGAGTAATCGTGAGTGAGATCGATCCAATTTGCGCTCTTCAGGCAGCCATGGATGGCTTCCAGGTTGCCAAGTTGGAATCGGTCATCGGCCAGATTGACATCTTCGTCACCTCAACTGGAAATGAAAATATCATTAGGCCAGAGCACCTTGACCAGATGAAGAACCTGGCAATCCTGGCTAACGTTGGTCACTTCGATAACGAGATTGACATGGCAGGAATAGCGCGAATTCCTGGAATCCAGAAGGTTGAAATCAAGCCTCAGGTTCACGAGTGGAGACTTACATCAGGCAAGGCAATCCTGATTCTCTCCGAGGGTCGTTTGATGAATCTTGGCAACGCAACCGGACACCCAAGCTTCGTGATGTCTACCTCTTTCAGTAACCAGGTTTTGGCTCAGATTGAGCTATTCCTGAGAGCTGATGAATACGGGCTTGGCGTTCACATCATGCCGAAAGAACTTGATGAAAAAGTTGCCAGATTGCACCTTGATGCTTTGGGAGTTGAGCTAACTTCACTAACATCATCGCAAGCACGATACATTGGTGTAAGCGTAGATGGGCCGTATAAGGTAGACCACTACCGCTACTAGCAGGGAGGCGCAGTGAGCCAGAAGATTCTTGTCGTAGACGACGATGACGCACTGCGCGAAATGGTTGGCTTAGTTCTTTCAGGTGCTGGCTATGAGGCGGTGTTTGCCGCTGATGGAATTTCTGCGGTAACTGTATGCCGCGACACTCAACCGGATTTAGTTTTGCTGGACATCATGCTTCCTGGCCAAAGTGGTATCGAGGTATGCAGAGAGATTCGCAAGACCTCAGGCGTTCCGATCGTGATGCTGACCGCCAGGGGAGACACCGAAGATGTTGTGGTTGGCTTAGAGGCCGGGGCTGACGACTATGTCGTCAAGCCTCATAACGGAGCAGAACTGCTAGCTCGCATCAAGGCCAGGCTTCGCCCGTTCGCCGACGATTCACCGGTTGTCAAAGTTGGTCCCTTGACTCTTGACCCTCGGACCTTCGAGGTGAAACGTGGAGATAGCAATGTTTCGCTCACTCCGCTGGAATTTAAACTTTTGCACACTTTAGCCGTGAAGCCCCAGCAGGTATTTAGCAGGGAAATGTTGTTGGAGTCGGTCTGGGGATATCAATATAAAGCTGATACTCGACTAGTGAATGTCCATGTTCAGCGGTTGCGCTCAAAGATTGAGGACGATCCGGAGAATCCTCAAATCGTCATGACGGTTCGCGGCCACGGATACAGAGCTGGTTCCGAAACTCCGTGATCTCATTGCTGCGCAGGTCCCTGACCGCTCGCACCGTATTTGCAACAATGGTTCTGAGCGGTTTGGCGCTTGTCACACTCGGTGGTTTTCTTTCTTATTCGCTGGCAAATAGCTTTTATCAAAATCGACTTGAGCAAGTTTTAGATGAAACTGAGCGGGCTGTCAGCTCTGTACAAAACACGATTGCTGCGGCTTCACTGACCGATGAGACAGCACTTCAGACTCTAATTAATTCGGTGGTGCCCTCTTTGGAGATTTCTGGTGGATCCGGAACCCGGCAGGTGGCTTTATTGCGCAGCCCTGGTCAACCGCAACTTCAATTATTTCAATCGCCGATTTCTAGAGACTTGGAACTAAATTCCATTCCAGACAAGTTGCGAACCGCAGTTAGAGATTCGACTGGAATTCTGACCTACACGCCAATTCAATTAGTGCGAGACGGCCAACTAGTTCCTGGGATCACCGTTGGTGCGCCGCTGTCAATCCCATTGGCTGGAAACTTTGAGCTGTATTTGGTTTTTGATCTGGCTCAAGAGCAGGCGTCTTTGACCTTGGTCCAAAACGCATTAGCAATCGCGGGCTTGATCCTTATCGTGCTGTTTTCAGGAGTTAGTTACTACGTCACTCGAAGGATTGTTCGTCCGGTTGAATTGGCAGCTCAAGCTGCTGAGAATTTGGCCCAAGGGAAACTCGACGAGCGACTTTCCGAGAAGGGTCACGATGTAATTGCCAGTTGGGCAAAGTCCTTTAATAGGATGGCAAATAATTTGCAGGGTCAAATCACTCAGCTGGATTCACTTTCCAGGATGCAGCGCAGATTTGTCTCGGATGTTTCTCATGAACTTCGAACCCCATTGACCACCATAAAGCTGGCCGGCGAGGTTATTTTTGGTAACCGAGAAAAGCTAGAACCAGCACTCTCGCGTTCGGCCGAACTAATGCAGAATCAGATTGAACGCTTTGAAAAACTTCTTGCCGATCTTCTTGAAATTTCACGCTACGACGCCGGAGCTGTAACCCCGGACATGGAGCTGCAAGACCTCAATGCCGTTGTTGGTGCGGCAATCGCATCGATTGAGCCATTGGCTCAGTCGATGAACACTCAAATTGAGGTTGTTTTGCCCGGAAGTTCGGTTGAGGCAGAATTTGATGCCAGCCGGATTGAAAGACTATTGCGCAATCTCCTCTCGAATGCCGTCGAGCATGGTGAAGGTAAGCCGATTCGAGTTGAAGTGGCGCAAAATGCCAACGCCGTTGCTGTTTGTGTTACAGACTCCGGGGTCGGAATGAGCAAACAGCAACTGGAGAGGGTTTTCGATCGTTTTTGGAGGGCCGATCCTTCAAGGAAGCGCTCGGTTGGTGGCACAGGTCTAGGCCTAGCAATCTCCAAAGAAGATGCAACCCTGCACAGAGGATGGCTCCAGGTTTGGTCTAGGCCGCAACGCGGCTCGAGCTTTAGGTTGACATTGCCGAAACGTAAATCTTCGGTGATCGCAAACTCCCCACTGCCGCTGCCACCGAGAGCGATGGAGCTGTAATGAAAAAAGTATTTTCACTGATTATGGTTTTGTTGCTTGCCGGTTGCGCAGGGCTGCCAACAGAAATTGATATCAAGACCGGCCCAGAACTCATTGCACCCACTGCGCAGGAATTTAGTTATTACACGCCTTCCGGCCCAGTTCAAGGTGCGACTGCTCAGGAAATAATTTCAGGATTTCTTGCAGCTGGAACCGGACCGCAAAATGACTACTCGGTGGCAAGAGAATTCCTGAGCCAAAGTTTTGCTCAGCGCTGGAACCCGGACAGCGGAGTTCTTATCAGAACTGGCTCACCTGAATTTTCATCTTCAGATGGCTCTCTCCAGGTTGTGAACATTAGCGTCGCTGCAACCCTGGACGAGCAGGGGCGGTATCTAGACAGCCAGGGGCAAAAAAACACTGCGCTTCGGTTCCAGCTGCAAAAGGAAAATGGTGAATGGCGAATAACTAGCGCGCCAAACCTCACCGTGGTTACGCCTCCAGTTTTTCTGGTTGTCTTCAGGGCGTATTCGGTGTATTTCTTCGACAGCACTCGAAGCAACCTGATTTCAGACCTTAGATGGTTCCCAACTCGAGCTTCTACCGGAACACGATTGGTGAATGCGATACTCGCCGGCCCCTCTGACTGGCTATCAGCCGGCGTGCAATCAGCGATTCCAGAAAATACTCATTTGACAATTGATGCGGTGCAGGTTCTTGAGGGCGTTGCTCAAGTTGACCTTGATGCCAATGCGCTTCAGGCGGACGCCTTGGATCGCAGGCTAATGCTTTCTCAGTTGCGAAACACATTGCTTCAACTTCCCGGAGTTAGGGACGTAGCCCTGTCGGTGAATAACTCACCGCAGGAGATCACTCCAGCACCAATCTTTGTCTCTAGCTCTGGAGGTGCCGCGTATGTCATGTCTGATGAGGGTATCTTTAGAGCCGCCGCCGGTTCATCCTCATTGGTTCCAGGAACCTCCGCTCTAATCAAGTCCAAAATGCCCACCAGATTCGCAATTAGCAATGGTGGCAATCGCATTGCAATTGCCACCGAGACCGGGATTTATGTATCAGAAGCCAGCGGGCTTTCTTCTCAGGTGACAAAGGTAAGCGAGCAATCCTCGATCTCAGCGATTTTCTATGATGAGGCGGGACTTCTGTGGATAGTTCCGACCCGGGCAGACGAGGATATTGAAATCTATAACGCCACCGGAAGCCGTCGAACCGTCAGTGAAAATCTGTTCGGAACCAGAATCTCCGCTGAAATTGGCACCGAGGGCACAAAACTTGCAATTGTCCTAGAAGATTCTGGAATCCGAAGAGTCGAAGTTCTCACTATTACTCGAGACAGCGGTTCTTACCCGATCAAGCTGAATCCAGGTTTAGAGATCCAGGCCGTCTTGGGGACTCCTTCGGCCGTCTCTTGGCAGGACACAAATACAATCCGTCTGCTCGAGACAACCGCGTCGAACCTCACGGCCGTTAGCGATTACCCCCTTAGCGGCCCGAGATTGCCTGTCACCTTCCCACCTGCTGTCGGTATCAAGTTGGTGCCGGGACCAGCAGCACTCTCGACTTACCTTTTGGCAGATGATGATTCGATTTGGGTGCTCAGTGGCTCCAGCTGGAGGAAAACCGGCCTAGTCGGATCAGATGTTTCTGGGTTGCGCTAACAGTCACAAAAATCACCTAGTTATTCCCAAATATGGCTTTCACTTAGAAATCCAGTGCTTCTCATTCCAGACTTTCCTAGGTGTTTGACTTTCTAATCGATTTTGTTTTTCCAGCCAAATGTGTGATTTGTGGCCAGCCAGCCAGGCCGCTCTGTTCTGAATGTGCACCTGAGCGGACAGTCGGAGAGTTCTCCCTTGATTCAATCCCAGGGATTTATGTATTTGAGTATTCAGAAGAGCTGGGGAGGATTCTCTCGGACTATAAGGACAAATCCAAAACCTTCCACGCTAACTTTTTATCTAAGGCTTTGTCTAGCCACCTAAGCGCAATCATCGAGAAAACTCAACCGCAATTAATCATCACGCCATCAAGTTCCAGAGCAAATTACAAAATGCGAGGCTTTGTCCCGAGCAAGAAGATAGTCGCTGGTGCCCTAGCAAGAATCGGCTGGAATGTTGAGATCAAGACCCTAAAGTTGACAAGACAGGTGAGTGACCAGCGTGGACTGGATCGGTATTCCCGGCGCCAAAATGTATCGAGGGCATTTTTGTCAAAAGATCTGAACGGACTCAAAGTCTTGCTCTTCGATGATGTGATGACAACCGGATCGACCATGCGGGAAATGGTCAGAGCGACTACCGAAGCCAAGGGAAATATTGTGGGAATCTGTGTTTTAGCTAAAAGGATTTAGTTTTTGGCAACGCAGAAGTTCAAATGGGCGTATTTTGGAACTAGGGCAAAGTTGCCCCACTAGGAGGTAAAAATGGAACTCAGAATTTCCGCCAAAAACGTCACTGTGTCAGACCGCTTCCGAGAATATGTTTCTGATAAATCCTCCAAGGTTGAGCAGCTTTCACACCGCCCACAAGAACTCAACATCAAAGTCACGCGTCACGAACACAATCGAAATGCTGGAGTTGAAGACCAAGTAGAGCTAACCGTTTACGAACCAGGACACGTGGTTCGCGCAGAAGCCAGGGCTTCAGACAAGTTTGCAGCGTTCGATATTGCTTTTGGAAAACTCCTTGAGCGTCTTCGCCGATACGGCAATAAGCACAAGGTCCACCGCGGAGGCGGCCACAAGAATTTGGGAACATCTGAGCTGGCAGCAACTGATTTTGCTGCAATAGATTTGGTACCAGCAGACCTCTCTCTCTTGACTGGTGAGGTCAAGATCGTTGAAGAACCAGCCGCTGAACCGGATATGGGTGATTCCCCAATAGTTTTTCGAAAGAAGAACT
The DNA here is from genome assembly GCA_021741585.1 of Aquiluna sp. GTDB lineage: Bacteria > Actinomycetota > Actinomycetes > Actinomycetales > Microbacteriaceae > Aquiluna. The sequence goes on from JAIOXN010000003.1 coordinate 125,401, forward strand.
TTGAGAAGGTCCCAATGACTTCAGAGGATGCTGTCGGCCACATGGAGCTAGTTGGACATGATTTCTATTTCTTCCATGACTCTGATACCGATCAACCATCCGTGGTTTATCGCCGCAAGGGTTGGAGCTACGGAGTAATAACACTCAGCTAGCGAGAAGGGGCTTCGGCTAGAATTGAAGTCGAAACTCAAGGAGTAAAACTTGGCGACAATTATCGACAGACTGCTTCGCGCTGGCGAGGGCAGGCTGCTTCGCAAGCTAGAAAACATTGCATCCCAAGTGAATGCACTTGAGCAAGACTTCAATTCTTTCTCAGATGAGGAGCTTCGTTCATCAACTCAAGGCCTCCGCGAGAGATATACCGCGGGGGAGTCGCTCGACGATCTACTACCTGAAGCTTTTGCTGCTGTTCGCGAAGCATCTGTTCGAACCCTTGGAATGCGCCACTTCGATGTGCAGCTTATGGGTGGTGCAGCTCTGCACCTTGGCAATATCTCCGAGATGAAGACTGGTGAGGGTAAGACTTTGGTCGCCACTTTGGCCGCTTATTTGAACGCAATTCCAGGTCTTGGCGTTCACGTTATTACCGTGAACGACTTCCTGGCAAGCTACCAGTCTGAGCTTATGGGTCGAATTTTCCGAGCGCTTGGTCTAACAACTGGTTGTATTACCTCCGGCCAGGATCCAATTGTGAGAAAAGCACAGTACGACTGTGACATCACATACGGAACCAACAACGAATTTGGTTTCGACTACCTCCGCGACAACATGGCGCTTTCTAAAAATGACCTGGTTCAGCGCGGTCACTTTTTTGCAATCGTGGACGAGGTTGACTCGATTCTGATTGATGAGGCTAGAACCCCATTGATTATTTCCGGCCCCTCATCCCAGGATGTGAATCGTTGGTTCGGTGTTTTTGCAAAGCTTGCCCAGACTATGGAGGCGGGTGTTGATTACGAGGTCGACGAGAAGAAGCGAACCATTGGAGTCTCGGAATCCGGTATCGACAAGGTCGAGGATTATCTGGGAATCGACAATCTTTATGAATCTGTAAACACTCCACTCATCTCCTTTTTGAACAATTCGATTCGCGCCAAGGAGCTCTTCAGGCGCGACCGTGACTATGTAGTAGTTGATGGCGAGGTGCAAATTGTTGATGAGCACACCGGTCGAATCTTGGGCGGTCGTCGCTATAACGAGGGAATGCACCAGGCAATCGAGGCCAAAGAGGGTGTAGCAATCAAGGCTGAGAACCAGACTCTTGCAACCGTTACTCTGCAGAACTACTTCAGGCTTTATAAGAAGCTCGCTGGTATGACTGGTACTGCTGAGACCGAAGCGGCTGAATTCATGTCCACCTACAAGCTTGGTGTCGTGCCTATTCCAACCAATCGCGAGATGGTTAGAAAAGACCAATCTGACCTGATTTTCAAGAATGAAGAAGTGAAGTTCCGAGTTGTCGTAGAGGATATCGCCCAGCGCCATGAGACCGGACAGCCAGTCTTGGTTGGAACTACAAGCGTTGAAAAGAGCGAGTACCTTTCCAAGTTGCTAGCCAAGCGCGGTATCAAGCACGAGGTCCTGAATGCCAAGAACAATGCCCGTGAGGCAAATATTGTTGCTCAGGCAGGACAGTTCAAGGCAGTTACCGTTGCAACCAATATGGCCGGTCGTGGTACAGATATCATGCTCGGTGGTAACGCTGAGTTCTTAGCAGTTCAAGAGATGGCAAAGCTTGGACTTGATCCAAACGAACAGCCAGAGGAATATGAAGCTGCCTGGGACGAAATCTTCGCAAAGGTCAAGGCGGATGTTGCCATTGAGGCTCAAAAAGTCCTCGAAGTTGGTGGACTCTATGTGCTCGGAACAGAGAGACATGAATCCAGACGAATCGATAATCAGCTTCGCGGTAGATCGGGTCGCCAAGGCGACCCGGGGGAATCTAGGTTCTACCTCTCGTTGACCGATGATTTGATGAGGCTTTTCAACTCAGGTGCCGCGGCAGCTCTTATGAACCGTTCATCGGTTCCAGACGACTCGGCGATTGAGTCCAAAGTGGTCTCAAGGGCCATTGCTTCTGCCCAAGGGCAGGTCGAAGGTCGAAATGCTGAGATCAGGAAGAACATCCTCAAATATGACGATGTAATGAATCGTCAGCGTGAAGCAATTTACTCCGACAGGCGAAGAATTCTGGATGGCGTGGACATTTCCGACACCTTCCACAACTTCTTGGACCAGACAATCGAAGATGTGGTTGGAGCAGCAATCCCTGAAGGCTCAGCGCAAGAGTGGGATCTAGAGGCACTTTGGGTCGAACTAAAGACCATTTACCCGATTTCTATCGAAATCAATGAAATTCTCGAAGAGGTTGGTTCTAGAAACAAACTGACAAAGGCATTCCTCGTTTCTGAGATTCTCAGCGACGCCCGTTTAGCATACGAAAAACGCACCAAGGAAGTTGGCGAGCAGCTCATGCGTGAGCTTGAACGCCGAGTCATGCTCTCTGTGATTGACCGCAAGTGGCGTGATCACCTTTACGAGATGGATTACCTCAAAGAAGGAATTGGCCTTCGTGCAATGGCTCAGCGTGATCCATTGGTGGAGTACCAGCGCGAGGGTTATGCGATGTTCATTGGAATGATGGCGGGCATCCGGGAGGAAGCCGTGCAGTTCCTATTCAACATTGAAATAAAGCAGAACGAACCAGTCGTATCACAGCCGGCCCCTCAAGAGCTGACGTATTCTGCCCCAACCGAACAGGGTGGAGTCGATGTGCATGCTGAAGAGAAGACCTCAAAGCCTGAGTCCCAGCCCAAACCAAAACAGGGTGGCCAGGGAAGTTCGTTCTTCAAAAACTAAAGCAGGACCAAATCCGTTACTCGATAACGATCGTGAATCACTTCAGCCCTTATGGAGACGGCTTTGGTGGCACCTGAAATATCAACAACAACAACTCCCTGAAGTGCCTGAACATCTGTCAAAAAGACTCGACTTCGCCGAATTGTGATGGCCGGTCTGGATTTTGCGCCGGTCACTTGCCTGGAGCGATTTTCACGACGACATTTTTGACATAAGTCGTAATAGGTTTTGTCCGACAGCCACCTTGCTAATTGGTCGGGGCTTCGCATACCTGCCAGTATTTCAATGTATGCGGTACTGATTTCAGCGAATATCCGCTCCGGATTGTTTTCGGTCTGCCTGATTGCTTCCCGAGTGGCCATTTTTGCCCCCTTTTTGGCGGTTATTATTCCGATACTGGAACGAATTGTCTGATTTGGAAAGAAAAACTTCTCTCCTGTGGATAACTCATTAGGGGACATTTTTGGGGCAATACTTTCGCCCATGGAATTTTTGAGTGAACTTGAAGAGCAAATAAATTCATTGATACCGGGATCTCAGGGCCAACTACTTGTTATTCATGGTGACCTCCGCACCAGGCTTGATCGCGCAGTTCTTGGCGAAGATTTCATCGCGGGCATTAGCCCGTCCGGGGCAGTTGCCATTCCTCTCAGGGCGATTTCACAGACAGTTGGGGCGGGCCTGCCAAAAAGCGTTGATACGAACCTAAATCAGTTTCTAAGCGCTCAAAAGACCCCAGTGAGGCTTGAGTATCTATCAGGGAGCAAGCTGAATCGTTGTTGGTTGCTAAACGTTGTCGATAAGTGGTTGAGGGTTGCAACCACTCAAGGTGTTGGTTGGTTGCCGATTCAAAGCCTGAATCTTGTTCTGATTGATCCTGTGGATAACCAAAAGCAAAATTCTTCCCAGTTTGCAAATCTTCCTTCAAAGGAGAAGTGATGCAAAAACTCTTGAGGAGAAGAATTCCAAACTGGCTCATTTTGGCTATTGGGATGTTCATGGTGATATTCGCATTGAGTGTCTCGGCACTAAATAAACCACTTCCGGAATATCTGATTGCGGCCGAGGACTTAGTGCCTGGCGAACCGATATCTGCAGATTCCCTCATGGCAGCGAGTTTCAATTTGGGAGCCAGCGCGAATCTATATCTCCGACAAGGTGAGGCTCTCAAAGACGCAACAGTTCTTAGCCTGATTCGCCAGGGTGAACTCATTCCAAAAGCAGGGCTGACAAGATATCTCACTAGAGATTTCACGTCATTGCGCTTTGTGCCAGAACTCAAGCCATCCAAAGAGATGAAGCCGGGAAGCTGGGTTTCGATTTGGCAGGTAATCGAAACAGAAGACGCCTTTGAATCTCAGCGGTTGATCTCAAGAGCCCTAGTCTTGGGGGTTATCACTGAGGATGGGCTTTTTGCTGGGAACAGCCCAGAAGTTGAAATTTCTTTACAACTAGAGGATTCCTCCCTTCTTTTATCTGCACTGACTGCAGGCAATGACGTCTATCTTCTTCCGGTGCCATGAGTCTTGTTGAACTGCTTGAGAAGCGGACCGAAGATTCTCCAATTGCCCCGCTGGCCCCTCCGCGATTTGCAGGGCAGATTATTACGGTCTGGGGCAGTGCCGGCTCTGGCAAAACGATGTTGGCAACAAATCTTGCCTTCCAGCTTGCTGAAACAAGTCACTCGGTCGCGCTTGTGGATCTTGATACCAGGCGGCCTTCAGTAGCCGCTTCACTTGGAATAGTCGAACCGGGCGCCGGCATCACTGCAATTGCAAGGCTGGCTAGACAAGATCGGCTTGAGTCTGCGGAAATACTCAGACTCGGCCATGAAATCAAATTTCAAAAACATAAAGTTTTATTCATCCCTGGCCTAAATCAACCAAGTAGGTTCGCTGAAATTGGCTCTCATGAAACCACCAAGATTCTCGAATTGCTTTCCTCCGAATATGACTATGTAGTGATCGACATAAATGACGAGCACGATATTGATCAGATCTCGCTCGAAGCTGGGGCAATCAGGAATCAAACTCAAATCACAGCAATCGAGAAAAGTTCACTAGTCCTGGGAGTTTTCAATGCAGATCAGGTTGGCCTGAATCGATTCTTGCTTGATTGCGGGAAAGTTGAATTTAGTTTTTGGCCTATTGCAAATCGGGTCCGGTCTTCGGTATTGGGTAGGAATCCAGAACGCCAGGTGAAAGACGCATATCATCGAGCCGCAAGGGCTGAACTCAAGGCGGTTTTAGTTGAGGATGGAGCTGCCGTCGACCAAGCACTTCAAAGGGCCCAGCCGCTATTGTTGGCTGCACGCGGCTCAAAGCTAACCGAGGGGATCAGACTCTTGGCGCTGGATATCATCGACTGGCTTGCGCACTAAACTCGAAAAATCATGGTGGATCAAATTGAACTTGAAAGTTCGTGGCTTAGGGCGCTCCAGGCCGATTGGCAATTGATTGCCGACCTGGCCTTTTCAGACCTAGTGCTTTGGGTTCCAGAGGGCGGAAGGCTTAGCGCCTATGCTCACGCCCGACCGGCTGCTGCGGCAACGCTTTTCTATCGAGACATCTCGGGACCGGTTTCCAGGTACGACTGGGCCGAGGTCCTGCAAAGAGCTTTCGACTCTGGAGAGGTTACGGCTCAGCCTGAACTTGCAGAGTACGAAGGCACCAATACTCGAGTCGCTGCATACCCAGTCTTTCCAGGAGGCAAGAAGAGTGGCTCACGGCCAATTGCAGTCATTTCGCGCCACACTAATCTTGGTGAATCAAGGATGCCAACCAAGTTTCAAATCAATTTCATGGCGGCAGCAAATGAGTTGCTGGAAATGGTGTCGACCGGTGAATTTCCAATCCCTGAAGCAGGAACCGCCTCAAAGCGCGGTGCTCCTAGACCTAGCGATGGTCTAATTCGATTGGATGCTGACGGAAGAGTGATTTTTGCTTCGCCAAATGCACTCTCGATGCTGAATCGAGCGGAAGTCTTAGGCGAACTTGAAGGACGTGTTCTAGCAGAAGCGGTTACCACTTCAGGCTCAGGACTGCAGCAGGCAGACGAGGCGCTCCCGCTTGTCTTGACCGGTAAGGGGGCTTGGCGGTGTGACCTGGAGCTTGGATCAACCACGTTAGCCCTGCGCTCGATACCTGTAAAACACATGGGCGAAAGAACCGGTGCAATTTTGCTTTGCCGCGAGGTTTCAGATCTCAGGGTTCGCGAGCGCGAACTGATAACTAAAGACCTAACAATTCGAGAGATCCACCACCGGGTAAAAAATAATCTTCAGACTGTAGCTTCCCTTTTGCGATTGCAAGCAAGGCAATCAGATTCCGAAGAAGTCAAAGAATCCCTTAGTCAGGCCATGCGCAGAGTCAGTGCTATCGCTGTGGTGCACGACGTTCTCTCTGAGGGTATTGAACAAGAGATTTCCTTTGATCAAATCTTCAAACGAATTTTGGCTCTCATTCCAGATATTGCGGGATATCACACCACGGTAAAAACAGAGTTCTCTGGAACCTTTGGGGAGCTTCCTACCGCGAGGGCAACCCCGCTGGCACTGGTTCTCACTGAAGTGGTTGCAAACGCCGTGGAGCACGGTCTGGGGGACCGCAGCGGGAAGATTGCGGTTGAAGCATCAAGAGATAAGAAGAACCTCCACATCGAAGTAACCGATGACGGTTCTGGTCTTGCCGAAGGCAAGGTGGGGTCAGGTCTTGGGACTCAGATTATTAAGACCCTGGTCGAGTCTGAACTCCGCGGAAAAATCAGCTGGACTTCACCGATTCGCGGAGGAACCCGCGTGGCGATTGATTTGCCTATTTAGCCTGCGCGACGGGCACGAGCATAACGGCGCTTTAGCGAGCGACGCTCATCTTCAGAAAGGCCACCCCAAACGCCGGTGTCCTGGTTTTCCTTGATCGCATATTCCAAGCAATTTGCGGAGACATTGCATTGCCTACAAATGGATTTTGCCTGTTCGATCTGCTCTAGAGCTGGTCCGGTGTTTCCGACCGGAAAGAAGAGTTCGGGATCTTCATTGAGGCATCGGGCCTGATTTAGCCACTGCATATCCATAGTGTTCTGTTATTCCTAAAAGATTCGTAAACAGGAGGTCCCGCATAACTTCTGCGGGTAAAGTCACATGTGCAACTCCAAAATGGTTTCACAGGCCGAGACAGAAATCAAGACCCAAAATGCCTAAGCACCCAAAAGCACTTCTCATCGCAGTGGCCATTATCGCCCTGGAGGCCCTAGTTCTATGGGGATTTGGCATTTGGTCGATTGTTGCACTTTTGCAAAATGACAACACTTCTTTTGTGAGCGCTCTGTTTTTGATTGGTTTAGTTTTAGCGGCTGCACTCTGGGCAAGCAATATTGCCCTTGGATTAGCGAAGCTAAAGCGCTGGTCCCACACCCCAGGTTTGATATTGCAACTTCTGGTTGCATCAATTGCAACCGCCAGTTTCGGCGGAGAGTTTGGAAATCTGCTAGTTGGGTTTGCGCTTCTGATTCCTTCGGCGGCTGCTTTTTTCTTGCTCTTTAGTGCAAAAATCAGAGCGCTTTTTCAGCGCGACTAGGAAAGTAGTTTTAGAAGAGCTTTGGTGTGTCCGGTAGACGAGACGCTGTAAAGAGCGTCGATGACCTTACCCTTTTCATCGACAATCACGGTTGATCGCAGGGCACCGCGAAACTTTCTTCCATAAAGAGTCTTCTCTCCGAAAGCGCCAAATGCCTTGTGGGCAACAAAATCCGGATCGCTCAACAAAGTAAATTCAAGTTCGTGAGCTTCTTGGAAGCTCTTGATTCTTGGAACATCGTCCGGAGAAACCCCAACCACCGAGAATCCTAATTTCTTGAAATCCTCAAGACTTTCCTGAAAGTCGGCAGCCTCTTTGGTGCAACCAGGGCTGCCAGCGGCCGGATAGAAATACACAATTACTTTTTGGCCAAGGTGGTCAGAAAGCTTGAAAGGTTTTGAATCCTGGTCCAGCAGGGAAATTTCAGGCGCAACATCTAAAGCTTTTAAGCGTGGAAATTCTTCAGCCATAAGACCCCTTTGTTGGACAACAAACAGCCTAAACAAAATCTGCGACCTCTTGTTTTAGGTTCGCCAATAGCGTTTTGAAAATCCCCTTGCCACAGCAACCTCGAGAAGTGATAAGCTTTCTCGCTGTTGCGCCTCTAGCTCAATCGGCAGAGCAACTGACTCTTAATCAGTGGGTTCCGGGTTCAAGTCCCGGGGGGCGCACCAAGTAAATAAGCCAAAGTCCCTTGTAAATACAGGGGACTTCTTCTTTTTGTCTTATCCTTTGAGTAACATCGAATAACAATGATTCCCAACCATTTTGGGCACGCATTGGGCACGCGTTGGGCACGAATCGAGGGGGAGACTTGGGAACTCGGAGGGGACTCGGATCAATTCGCAAATTGCCGTCCGGGCGATACCAGGTGAGATTTACCGATCCGCAAGGAATTAGGCGAACCGCCAGAACAACATTTCACACCAAGGCGGCGGCAGAATTTCAACTCACCACAATTCGAGGCGAGATCGAATCTGGCACTTGGCACATTGATCACACACCGCAAGCGGGAGATCTCGACCCAAAGACTCTTACTTTGAGAGATCTGGCGGCACATTGGCGTTCCCAACAAGTATCGAGTAAAGGATTGCCACTTAGCCCGAATACCCTAAACGAGTATCAGAGGCTCATAGAACGGGTTTTGGCGGCTTTTGCGGATCAACCTATCCGCCAGATAACTAGGCAGCACATAGAGCAATGGCGAGCGCCGGAAATCAAGCGGGCACCGAATCAAGCGGTAAAGGCATACAAGCATCTAAAAACTCTTATGACTTGGGCGCACAAGCGGAGTTGGATTGCAACGAATCCTTGCGACATCGAGCGCGGATCTGCCTACACGCCAACCGAACCCCCGGCACCAACCAAAGAGCAGGTGCAAATTATGCTCGAGAACTCAACCGGGGACTTTCAAGCAATCCTTGCCCTAGCCGCTTTTGGAGGTTTGCGAAAGGGTGAAATCTTTGAGTTGCGCCGAAAGGATTTTGAAATCGTTGAGGATCAAGGCGAGCGTTGGTTGAGGGTGAACATTAGTCGCGGGGTGATTTGGAACCAGGGCGTACAAGAGGTAAGGAGGCCTAAAACCGAGGCCGGAATCCGTTCCCTGCTTTTGCCGCTCGCTGCTAGCGAGCTGTTGATCAAATACCTAACTCGAGTTCCAATTAATCCCGAGGCACTTTTGTTCGCCAAGGCAGATAACAAGCATTGGGGGGAATATGAACTAAACCCAATCTGGCGCAAAGTTCGGGCGGTTGCTAACTACCCGGGCAGATTTCACTCACTACGAACCTTTGCCGCAACTGAATTTGCAAAGGCGAATCCAACCAACCAGGAACTTATGGATAGGTTCGGGCACCGGGACATAAAAACGGCAATGCGTTATCAGAGATCAACCGGACGTGATGTTGAATTGCTTAGACGACTAGGTTAAGAAATGTGAGAAGTGGAGGAGCTTTGAGGCAATTAGTTGGTCATGGTGGCTTTGTCCGCTGGTTACTTAGTCAAATTCCAGATGAATTTATCACCAACGAATCGGCCAAAAGGGCGCTCCAAGATTTTGATCTTGGATTTGAAGGGCAAGGCTGCTCGTTTTCAATTGTCAACCCTGGTGGAGACAATGAGACATACATAGTTGTAGCCGCTGGAAGTTCAGCTGATGCGTCAGGACATAGTGATGAAACCTTGGCCACAGTCGTTTACACAATCCAGAGTGAATTGGAACGTTGGGACCAGGAAAGTTTCAAAGACAACTCGGATGAAAATAGTCGATTAGTGCGCTGGTTTAGGCAAGACCTTCAATTCATTTCCGAGAAAGAGCCTGACGAGCCTTGGGAACCTTACAAATTTCACACGGAGAAGTGGCATGATTTGCGACCGTTCACGAAATTTGAAATTGAGTCATCCCCTTATTTTGGGAGTTGGAATCAAATCTATATCCGTCTATATCACGAGGATCCTCTTGACAGTTCCTACGGCACAAACTCTTCTCAATACATTGATCTTTTGGAGTATCGCTCAAATTTCGAAAGGGTAAATTTCAGTAAAATTTCGCCCAGCGATTACCTTGACAGGCTGGTAGGTCAATTTGATGAAAGCCCTCTCTCAAGGACCCTTGAACATTGGTATGAAATCCCCGGCTTTTTTGGGCCTAATTGAGGTGGTTATCTCAACTCGGCGCGAAAAACACTAAATAGCGTGTCTAATCCTCAAATTGGCACTAGATGTAGTAATTTGTCATTGGTTAGAGATAACTCTCGGAAAACAAGTGAAATGCTTACCGGGTGATGTGAGGTGCTTGTGGCGAGATAGGGAACCCCCCGACTCTAAGCGTAGAACTGGCTAGGTTGCCCAAACCTGGAATGACTCTCCCCTTGGGCTTATGGGGAAGACTGCCGTCCAGTTCCCGCCCTAGCGAAATACAAACTATTTCGTTAGGTAATTATGGAATCACAACCAAGTGTCAATTTATTGACAATAAAAGAGGCGGCGCTACTAACTAAGTTGCACCCCAACTCAATCAGAAACGCAATCACACAAGGGCGGCTCGAGGCTTATCGAATTGGTCGCAACATTAGGATCAATGAGCAAGAACTTTTGAACCTACTCACCCCATACAAGGGTGGTGATTTCGGTGTCTGGAACTAGAGCGCAATCGGTCGTTGAGTTCGACCTTAATCCTCTATTCGGAGACCCCCGCGAGCAGATTCGCCGTGCAACCTGTGACCTGCCCGCCGGGACTAATGTTCGTGTGGTTTGCACAATGGCACCAATACAGCTTGGGTTCCCAATAGTCACTCATCTTGATACTGAGTGGTATCGGGTCGACCTCAATTGGCAATTCAAAGCAGCTCCGAGAAATTGGGAGTGGGCAAGTGGCTGGCAAGCAATCGCGGCTTACCTTGGGGGTTCTCGGTGATCCTGCAAATTCCCGGTTCGGGCGGCTTGTCCGGTTCGGCCGGTTCCTTGAGTGGGCTACTCGGGGAGGTCAGAAATTGGTTCGCTCGTTATGTGTTTGTGCTTAGGGACTCAGATTTGGATCTATTGGCCTTGTGGGCGGTTCACACTTGGGTTTGCGAGGAAACTTATACAACCCCGAGATTGCTCATTGATAGTCCGGTGCCAGGATCCGGCAAAACAACTTTGCTTGAACACCTTGGCAGATTGTGCAAGAACCCCGTTCAAATGGCGGCGGTATCGAGTTCGGCAATGCTTGCCAGGCTCACCGCTAACGAGATTCGAACCTTGCTAATCGATGAAGCAGACCGAGCGCTCAATCCAAAGAAACCCGGCGTTGAGGATCTAATTGCAATACTCAATAGCGGGTACAAGCGCGGCGGCACCCGCCCGGTCTTGGTCGCGTCCAAGAGTGATTGGGTGGTTGAGGAAATGCCTACCTTTTCCCCTGTTGCGATTGCGGGTAACTCTCCACTAATTCCGGAAGATACTCGCTCGAGGTGCCTTGTGGTGCGACTAATGCCAGATCGCAACGGCAAGGTTAGAGAGAGTGATTGGGAGGCACTAGAACCAATCGCTCGGGAACTCTCGGAAAGAATCCAACGGGTGCTGGATGCACATAAGGATCAGATAAGGGAGTCAAATCCCGATCTACCGCCCGGGTGTGTGAATAGGCTCAAAGAGCGTTGGAAACCCCTAAAACGGGTTGCGGCGGTTGCGAGCGCCGATTGGGCAATGAGGGTTGATCAACTTATCTTGGCGGATCTGGAATCGGCTAGGGAACTGGCAGAATCCGGCGATGTTCAACTCTCTCCAAACCTACAACTAGCCAAGGATCTTTTTGAGATCTATAACACCGAACCCGAGTTCTCTCCAACCCAACACCTAGTTGCAAGGCTAATTCGGCACAATCCGGATCAATGGTCGAGCGCTAGTTTCTATGGCAAGGATCTAACCCCGCAAAGGTTTGGACGGATTCTCAGTAATGCCTTTGGGGTTAACTCTTTGAGGTGGAGTGATCCGGCTCGATCTAGGGGTTATCACAAACGGCAATTTACAGTGATCTGGAACCAACTTGGTATCTCTCCCGTAGAACCGGACAAACCGGACGAATCGGACAAACCGGACGGGGATCTCTTTTGAAACCAGGCATAAACAAGTGGACGAGAATTCCTTTCCCAACACACAAGCGCAAGGCAGCGCAAAGAAATGCAGTCAAGAGAAAGACAAGAAAGCGCAACTAGCAATGGGAGGCTCGGGGATCAAAAGTCCCCGGGCTTTTCCTGTCCAAAAGTGCGGTTGCGAAAAAAACTCTAATTTCGCGGGAGTTTGCGCAAGAGTGTGCTCGGGGTGCCGACGGGAAAAGTTCTCCAAAGCAACGCCCACCCCGGATCAAAGTCGGAGGGGAATCGGCGCTCGCGAATCTAAGAAATATTTATCTCAATCTTCTTGAGCCTCAGGTAATTTTGATAGCTGGTAAAAAGGGGTTGGCTGCGAAGTCAAACACGATTTAGAGCGCGCTACAGCAAACTTGCGGCCTTGCCTAAACGGCAAGCATTTTGTAGTTCTTGCTATTGTTGGGCCTACTGAAATTAGGGGAAGTTGGGGAATTGTTGAGAAGTCGAGCCCTGCAACTTTCCAAAAAAAGAAGAGTCCTCGGCATAATAGGAATCTCACTTATTGTTGCCGTTATCGCCCCATTAGGCGCGTTGGTAGTTTTTACCAGCAACTGGCTTTCTGCTCACAGTCTTGGCTTAAATGAAGATGCTCAATCACCTTATGTAATTCTTGTTGTTCTGGACTCACGAAATCCCAATGAGGGGGGGTTGCCCGACGCCATCACGATTGTAGATACCTCAGATTTCTCAACTCAGTCAGTTCCAAGAGACCTAACACAATCTCGAAACTCTGATGAATCACTTGTCATGCAATACCTTGGAATTTCGAACTGCGAACCATTTTGCTCGCTACAAGGGATTTACGCTTACGGCCAGCTGGGTCTTGATCTGGATAGAGAGTCCGCCCGCGAAATCGGACTATTGGCACTAAGAGACGTGGTAGTCGAACAGTACGGACTTGATTCGGCCTCGTTGATTGCCTTAGATATGACATGGGCCTATAGCTTTTTGAATCGAGTTGGAAGTATTCAGCTTACGATTGACGAACCTATACCTGTCAAGGGAATGGCTCTAGATGGTGAGTACGTTAACGTGAAAAGGTACCTCCTACCTGGCAACTCTCTGCTGTCCGGGGAGGATCTATTTTGGTTTGCTCGGGCCCGATTCGGCTCTTCAAATGAAAATCGGATGGAGCGTCAAGGGCTTCTCCTTGAGAGTGTTTTGACCCAGAAATCCAGGCTGCAATTGATTCAGGCTGCTTTAGAAGCAAAAGGATTCATTTCCACAGACATTTCTTTTTCTAAACTCTTTTCAATCCTCCAACGCTTACCAGCCCCATTGACTCAGTAGGTCAGACCAGTAGGTGTCTACGACGGAGCCGCTAAGTGCAGCCGACAATTCGGCAGGGTCTTCGTCAATAAATGCTTGCATGTAGTCCAAATAGTAATTGCATCGTCCATTGAACCAATAGCCGATTCGGATTTCTGCGAAAAGGCCGCCGCCATCGCCCCGAATGATTGTTCTATATCTATAGTCGCCATTACCTAGGTCTGTAATCCTTGAGTCGCTAACATTTGTGGATGGGGCACACGGCTTGATCGGCATATTGGCAATTGAAGACAGGGAATCCAAGTTCACAATGGACAGGTCATAGTGAGCAACGCACCAGGCTGAGTTTCCGAGCCAGCCCCTGTTCTGATAATCAATTAATACACATTGATCCGTTATGTCATGAAGCTGTATGTCTACTATGGCCGGAAGTCCAGCGTCGATGGCTGCTTGTCTCTCGCTTTTCCATGAATTTTCCACTATGCAGCCACTTGCTGATTCAAATGAGTCTCGATTGGTCTTCACTGGTAAGTAGTAGCCCGCTGACTTAGCGACCCCAAGCTTCATGTTGCAATTGCTAAAGGAGTCCCAAAAGGAGGTCGAGCTTCCAGACGCCCCGCGAGGCCCGGTAGCGCCAGTTGCCCCGGTAGCACCCGTCAAACCAGGGACACCTTGAGGTCCGGCGGGACCTGCAGCGCCAGGCTCTCCCTCTTTACCTAATTCGATCTTTGTTGTTTTCGGGGGGCACTTCTCCCACGCCTTGCTGTATTTCACAACCTTCGTTGTCCAATCAACGCAAACAGCGACTGTTGAAGTCGGCTGATCGGTGCTCGCGAAAGATGCTATTCCAATGCCTGACAGCAATAGTGCTAATGCGAGCAGGAATGAATTCTTTTTCATGTGGATCCCCCATCTTAAATTCATCTTATGGGGATTTGAACTCATCGTGGTTACTCAGGTGGGCAAAAAGTTTCGAACTGCGACTTTGTGCGTGAAAGTGTGCTCGGGGTGCTGAGAGGCCTGCCGGTTATAGCCACCACTCTGCATTACAGCGATTGCACCTTGCCTTTTTAGCTGTTTCGTGGCTCGACACTCCCACTAGAAGTAAGGAAATACCGAAAGTCACGAGTGCAAGAAAGATTTTTGGACCACTCAACCCGGACTTGCGGGAAATAAACTTAGTTTCCACGCCACCGCGTTGCTGGCAATGAGGACAAATGAATTCATTGCTAGGCGCCCATAAAACACTCATGTCTTCACCCTACCCCAATCAAATAATTTTGTTAGTTGGTGAAAAAACCCAGGCTTGCGCGGGATTGGGGACGGGGCTAGAAAAAACCGAGGGTCGCAATTGTTGCAAATCAGAATCCAGCCTTGGACGTTGCTCATCGAATGAAGTGGTACTGATTCACTGCATAGTTCACATTTCATAAACGCTAACGTTATAAAGACTTCAATCGTTAGGCGTTGAGTTTTCCACAGGCACTCAGAACAAAACGTCTGGCCATCCATTTGTTGGAATCACGTATTGTAGAAGAAGTTAGGGGGAAGTTTGAAAAAATTCATCGCATTATTTGGGCCACTGCTTTTAGTGGTGGGGTTTGCAACGCCATCGATTGCATCTGCCGAGTATGCAGTATCCCAGAGGACTCTGGCTCCCTTCAGCGGAGCGTCAACGACTCTAACTCCCCAGCAGAAGTCTCAAGTTAAAGCAGCAGTTGATTCAAACCCAAGCGGTGAGAAGTTTATTTGCACGGGCATTCGGTTTGAGTCGGCACCTATGTCTGAGAACATCGTGGTTAGAAAGCGTGCAAAGAGCGCATGTGACTTCGCCAAGACGCTCAATCCTGCTCTATCGACCTTTTACCAAAACAAACCAACCAAGGCTAAAAGTTATGCAGGCAAAGTTCTTCTAACTGTTAAGACTCCAATAGGGGCGTCAGAAGTCGAGCAAGACATCGCCACTCCTCAGCCAGCCAACGAGGATCAGACGCCTTCTGCGCAATCTGAACAGGCAACCTCCAGCCAGCTCAACAGCCTGATTCTTTCTCTAAAAGTTGAATCGGAATATTCAAGCGGCTATGACCGAGACTTATTCAAGCACTGGGTAGATGCAGATGGCGATGGTTGCGACAGCCGCGAAGAGGTCTTGATCCAAGAGTCCATCGCTCCTGTATCGATTGGGACTGGTTGCTCTATCAGTGGCGGAAAGTGGATTTCTTCCTACGACCTTCTAGAGACTACCGACCCATCGACTTTCGATGTTGATCACATGGTTCCGCTGAAAGAAGCTTGGGACAGTGGTGCCTGGAACTGGTCAATGGCAACTCGTCAAGCTTTCGCAAATGACCTCGCTTTTTCGCACAGCCTGATTGCAGTCTCGGCTAGTTCAAATAGGTCAAAGTCGGATCGTGAACCGGCTGACTGGCTTCCAACAAATGCCGAGTATGTC